>NZ_CP063070.1:1200000-2400000 GCF_047305825.1 Citricoccus nitrophenolicus
TGGGTCCCCTGATGGCCGCCCTGCTGGTGTTCGTGGTGCTGCTCTCCGTGTTCTTCGACGCCATGGGCACCTCCGTGGGGCTGGCCCGCGAGGCCGGCAACGTCACGCCCGACGGGACCATCCCGCACCTGAACCGCGTGCTGATGGTGGACGCCCTCGCGGTCTCGGCCGGCGGCGGAGCCTCGGGCTCCGCGAACCAGATCTTCGTGGAGTCCGGCACGGGCATCGGCGAGGGGGCCCGGACCGGGTTCGCCTCCGTGGTGACCGGCGCCCTGTTCCTGGTGGCCATGTTCCTGACCCCGCTGATCTACCTCGTGCCGTTCGAGGCCGTGGCCCCGGCCCTGGTGGTCGTCGGCTTCATGATGGCCACCCAGGTGGTCCAGATCGACTGGTCCGACTGGGGCGTGGCCTTCCCTGCCTTCCTCACCTTCATCCTGATGCCGTTCACCTACTCGATCGCCAACGGGATCGGTGCCGGCATGATCGCCTACGCCGTCATCCGCACCGCCCAGGGCCGGGCCAAGGACGTGCACCCGTTGCTGTGGGTGGTGGCCGCGGCCTTCGTCCTGTACTTCGGGATGGGCGTCTTCCGGGGGCTGCTGGGCCTGTGACCCACCCCACCACCGCCCTGGGCTACCGTCTGGTGGTGGGCGGACGCTCACCGATCTGCCCGACGACCTGACCGACGATCTGACCGCTGACCTCCGGGAGCATCCATGGATTTCACCGACCGCACCTTCCTCATCACCGGCGGGGCCTCCGGCCTCGGCGCAGCCACGGCCACGGCGCTGTTGGAACGCGGCGCACGCGTCGTCGTCGCGGATCTGAAGGGCACACCCCCGGAAGGCGCCGTGCTGGTGGAGACGGACGTGACGGACCCGGCACAGGTGGCCCGCGCCGTGGAGGTGGCCGGCCAGCAGGGCGGGCCACTGTCCGGCGTGGTGAACTGTGCCGGTATCGCCACCGCCGAGAAGGTTCTGGGCAAGACCGGTCCGCACGAGCTGGAGTCCTTCGCCCGGACCATCCAGATCAACCTGATCGGCACGTTCAACGTGATCCGGCTGGCCTCCGAGGCCATGGCCCAGAACGAGCCGGGCGAGGACGGCGAGCGCGGAATCATCGTCAACACCGCGTCCGTGGCGGCCTTCGACGGCCAGATCGGCCAGGCGGCCTACGCGGCGTCGAAGGGCGGCGTGGCCGCGATGACCCTGCCGATCGCCCGCGAGCTGGCCCGGCACGGCATCCGGGTGATGACCATCGCCCCGGGCATCTTCTGGACCCCGATGATGGAGGGCCTGCCGGAGGCCGCCCAGGCCTCGCTCGGCGAGCAGGTCCCCTTCCCCTCCCGCCTCGGCCAGCCCGAGGAGTATGCGGAGCTGGCCCTGCACATCATGCAGAACCGGATGCTCAACGGCGAGGTCATCCGCCTGGACGGCGCCATCCGCATGGCCCCGAAATAGGCCGTGAGCGGACCCCGGGGCGCGCCGCGGGCAGGTGCTGTTGAATGGGCACCATGACTTCCGCCAGCTCTCCGCAGACCAGCACGGACACCACCGCGACGGCCCCCGCCTCCCAGCCCCCGGTCACCGCACCCCCGGCGGCCGAGGCGCGGCCGGTGGCCCGCGAACACCACGGGCACACCTTCACGGATGACTTCGACTGGCTGCGGGACAAGGAGTCGGACGAGGTCATCGCGCATCTGCAGGCCGAGAACGCCCACACGGACGCGGTCACGGCAGACCAGGAACCGCTGCGGCAGGCCATCTTCGGCGAGATCAAGGCCCACACGGTGGAGACCGATCTCTCCGTACCGTCACGCCGGGACGGCTGGTGGTACTTCTCCCGGACCGAGGAGGGCCAGCAGTACACGGTCCAGTGCCGGGTGAAGGCCTCGGACACCGGGGACCGGCAGGCCGACTGGACCCCGCCGGTGATCGAGCCGGGCGTGGCCGTGGAAGGCGAGCAGGTCATCCTGGACGGCAATGCCGAGGCCGAGGGCCAGCCCTTCTTCTCCCTCGGCGGGCTGGCCGTCTCCCGGGACGCGCGGCTGTTGGCCTACGCCGTGGACCACGCCGGGGATGAGCGCTTCACCCTGCGCATCCGGGACCTGACCACCGGCGAGGAACTGGCGGACGAGATCCCCAACGTCTCCTACGGGATCGCCTTCGATGCCACCGGCACCCGGGTGTTCTACACCGTCCCGGACGACTCGTGGCGGCCCTACCGGATCCTCGCCCACACCCTCGGCACGTCCGTGGAGCAGGACCAACTGCTGTTCCAGGAGGACGATCCCGGCATGTGGTCCGGCTTCGGGCTCTCCGCGGACCGCACCGAGCTGTTGATCTCCGTGGGCAACTCCGAGGTGGCCGAGACCCTCGCGATGGACCTGCCGGAGACGGCGGAAGCGCCTCTGGGCGAGTTGCGGATGCTGGTCTCCCGAGACCTCGGGCTGCTGCACGGCGTGGACCCGGTGACCCTGGACGGACAGCGTCACTACGTGATCGTCCACAACAAGGACTTCACTGCGGAGGACGAGGAGCACGGCCCGGCGCCGGCCCCGAACAACATGGTCTCGCTCGCCGCCCGCGAGACGGTGACGGACCCGCGGTTCTGGCGCACCGTCGTCGGACATTCTGAGACCACCAAGGTGGACGGCGCCGCCGTCACCGCCACCCACCTGGCCCTCGAGGTGCGCCGTGAGACCACCCCGCGCACCGTGGTCCTGCCGCTGACCGGCCTGGCGACCGAGCACCAGGCGGACCCGGTGGAGCCGGACTTCGGCGAGGAGCTGTACTCCTGTGAGCTGGCCGGAGCACCGTTCGAGTCGCCGTTCCTGCGGCTGGCCTACTCCTCCTGGATCACGCCGTCCCAGGTCCTCGACTTTGACGTGGCCAGTGGTGAACTGCACCAGCGCCGGCAGGTCGAGGTGCCCGGCCATGATCCGGACCAGTACCTGGTGGAGCGCTGGTGGGCGCCGGCGGACTCCTCGCAGATGGCTGGGGCCGGAGGGCGGCCCGTGGCCATTCCGCTGACCGTGATCCGCCGCAGGGACACGGAGTGGGACGGGACCAACCCCTGCGTGGTCTACGGTTACGGCTCCTACGAGATGTCCATGGACCCGGCGCTGTCCGTGGCACGGCTGTCCCTGCTGGACCGGGGCGTGGTCTACGTGGTGGCGCACGTGCGCGGTGGCGGCGAGTTGGGCCGTGGCTGGTATGACGACGGCAAGAAGCTGGCGAAGAAGAACTCCTTCACGGACTTCGTGGACGCCACCCGCTTCATGGCGCAGTCCGGTTGGGTGGATCCGGACCGGATCGCGGCGATGGGCGGCTCGGCCGGCGGGCTCCTCATGGGCGGCGTGTTGAACCTGGCCCCGGAGCTGTACCGGGCGTGCGTGGCCCAGGTGCCGTTCGTGGACACGCTGACCTCCATCCTGGACCCGGACCTGCCGCTCTCCGCGTTGGAGTGGGAGGAGTGGGGCAACCCGATCGAGGACCCCGAGGTCTACCGGTACATGCAGGAGTACACGCCGTACGAGAACGTGCGCGCCGTGGACTACCCGGCGGTGGCGGCCGTGACCTCTCTGCATGACACCCGCGTGCTGTATGTGGAACCGGCCAAGTGGGTCCAGCAGCTGCGCCGGACGGTCACCTCGGACCAGTCGAGGGCCCTGGCGGACGGTGGAGCACCGATCGTGCTGAAGACCGAGATGGACGGTGGCCACGGCGGGGCCTCCGGACGGTACCGGGCCTGGGAGGACCGGGCGTGGGACTACGCCTTCCTGCTGACGGCTTTGGGGGCCACGGAGCTGCTCTGACAGGCCACTGGCCCCCACATCAATTGCGGTCGGCCTCCCGGACCGGGAGCCGGCCGGGCACCACCAGCCAGGTCAGGGCCGCGGCCAGCAGGGGCACGCCCAGCACCAGGACCAGCAGCTGCGGCCAGGGGATCCAAGCGGCGGAGTAGACCTGGATCAGCCCGATCCCCACCACCGCGATCGCCCCCACGGGCACGCCCAGCGCGGTCCCCAGCAGGGCACCGGTGAAGGTCTGGGCCGCCGCCATGGACTTCCGGGTCCCCGGCGGGGCGCCCACGGAGGAGAGCACCGCCTGGTCCCGCCGGGCGTCCGCCAGGGCCAGCCCCGTGGTCAGCCCGGCCACGGAGATCACCAGCAGGCCCACCAACCCGGCCACCAGCCACTGGACCGGGAACCGGTCCCCCGCGGTCGTCGCCATGGAGGACAACCAGAGGTCATCGACGGACAGCAGGTCGTTGACCAGCGACACCTGATCCGTGGTGACCGGCTCGGCGAACCGGGCCAGCACGCCGTCGAGGGACATCTCCTGGCCCATCCCCGCCAGAGCCGTCATCGGAATGATGGCGATCGGATGGACACCCTCCGGCGCCTGGGCCACCAGGGCGTCCAGCGTGCGGGTCCGTTCCGGCTCCCAGATCATGTTCCGGCCCTGGGCGGCGCTGATCGCCATCCTTCCGGCGATCGAGTCGCCATCGGACTCCATCTCGTCGAACCACGCCTGATCCTGGTCCCCCAGGGAGACCCCGGGGACCTGGTCCACGTCCGTGGCGAACTCTCCCACGGTGAACCGATCCTCCCCGTCCAGGTACTGCGGATCGAAGACGAGTGCCTTCCCGGACTGCACGGCCGCCATCGCCTCCGCATCCCCACCGAACAGCGCTGTCGGCACCGTCTCCGGCCGGAGCGGATCCACCACCATCAGGGTGGACATCGGGTCCTCGAGAGCCAGGCTGCTGGAGCCTGCCCCGCCGGCCCCACCAGCCCCGCAGGCAGCCGCCTCGGCACGGGTCATCGCGTACCTCGCCTCGTCCACCGCGGCCCGCCGGTCCTCCACGATCTCCTGCGTGGGCACGGAGGCCCGGCACGGGGAGTCCCGTGGATACACGGGCATCAGTTCGGAGCAGTCGTTGGTGCCCATCACCTCGCAGCTCGGCCGGGCGCCGTGCACCTCCCAATGCTCCACGAGCCGCGGGGTGCCGGGGGTGGCCTCGGCCGCCCGCAACCGACGCACCGCACCGCTCGCCCCGCCGGTGTAGATCCCGATCTCCGCGGCGGTGTACTCCTGCCCATCCTCCGAGTACAGCGATTCCCGGCGCAGCATCTGCTCAATGGAGGCATCGTCCTGAACCCACAGGTACCCGGTGTCCGGGGATGGTGAGCCGTGGCGGTAGCCTCCGTTCTGCTCCCCGGTGTTGGCCTCCACCAGTGCCATGGACGTCAGGACCGCGGTGCCCACGGCCGTGGCGGCCACCACGGCAGCGGCCACCGGAACGGTGCGGGACCTGTTCCGGTGGGCGTCCCGCGCGGCCATGCGCAAGGACACCGGCAGCCGGCCGGCCAGGTGAGCGATCCCGGTCACGGTGCCCGGCAACAGCATCAGCACCCCCACCAGCAGGAGCAGCGCGGAGGCCACCAGTGCCACGGCCAGCCACGGCAGGGCCTCGCTCAGTGCCCCCACGGTCGGCAGGGCCATCCCCACCATGCTCGCCACGATGGCCAGCAACAGCCCGACTGCCGTCAGGACCAGCCCGGTCACGAGCACCGGCCGGCTCACCGGCCTGCGTTCCCCGGTGGCACCCTTGATCGCTGCCCAGGCGTTCTGTCCGGCCACGGCCCGGGCCGGAATCCAGGCAGCGACGACGGCGCAGGCCAGTCCCAGCACCACGGCGGCTGCCACGGGCCACCAGGGCACATGCGGACCGTAGACCGGGACCTGGCGGGCCTGAGCGGCCCAGACGAGGGCCACCCCACCGGCCACGCCCAGCACAGCCCCACCGATCGCGCCGGCCAGCCCACACCAGAGGCCGGAGAAGACCATGGTCTGACGCAGGGTGGCGGGTTCGGCGCCCGTGACGGAGAGCAGAGCCGTGGACCGCCGCTGCTGCCGAGCACCCACCGCGAAGGCGGCCCCGGCCAGCAGCCCCGCCTCGGCCAGGGCCAGAGTCCCCACGAACAACAGGGGCAGCAGGAGCATCCAGGGGAGATCGGAGGAGTACTCGCCTTCAAAGGCCGACCCCACCGGACCGGGCTGGAGCATCACCGGCTTGAAGAGCACGCTGAATCCGGCCTGGTTGTACGCCCGGTAGGCGGCGTAGTCGTCCGGGACGTCCCCGCTCAGATACGCCGTGACCTCCCCCCTGTGGGTGAAACCGGAGTCGAGCAGGGCCTGGGCCGTCTCGCTGCCGGACTGGACGTAGAGGACCGACTCCCACAGTTCGATGGGCCCGAACAGGCCCATCATGCTCGGGTAGACGTCGATCCGGTCCAGCAGGGTGCCGCTGACGGTCAGCTGCCGGGTCGCTGCCGAGGAGTCCGCCCCCGGAAGGTCCAACTCCACGCGGTCCGTGGGCTCGGCCTCCAGGCCACGGACGGTGGCGCGTTCCTGAGCGGACTCCAAGGCGTCCTGTAGGCCACTGCTGGCCAGCACCTCTCCCTCGCCGGGCAGGGTGCCGTCCATCAGCTGGAAGCGGCGGGCCGGGCTCTGCAGCTGTTCGTCGGTGAAGTCGGCCACCACGAGTCGCACGTCCACCGTGGACCCGGGCACGGTCAGGGATCCCGATCCCGAGGTCAGGACAGTGGCCTCGGTTCCCACGGGGACGGCATCCAGCACGGTGCAGCCCTCCCCCTGCGGGCAGACGGTCCAGTCCTGCGCCGCCTTGTTCAGGGCGGCCACATCCCCAGCGGGCACGCCCAGGCCTTCCTCGGCGTGCTCGGCGCTGAGGGCACCGAAGGGATCGGTGGGCGACTGCAGGTCATCCGGGCCGAAGTGCCCCGTGGAGAGGTAGCCGTCATAGCCCCAGAGCAACTGCTCGCGTTCCTCCGCGGCCGTCGGCAGCTCCGTGGAGGCCACGGTGACGGACCCGAAGGCCACACCGAACACCGGCAGGCCGATCAGGAGCAGGATCAACAGTGTCCGCCAGGGGTGGCGGCGGAGGTCACGCGCGGCCATCCGGGCGGCCGAGCGGCGGGAGCCGGCGGCAGCTCCGGGGCGTGGACTGAGGTCCACCTGCCCGTGTTCGTCCGCGGTCATCCGGCGGTTCCCGGCACATCGGCGAGCAGGGAGTGGGGATCGTTCTCGGCCTGCGCCTGATCCACCACGCGGCCGTCCCGCAGGAACACCACCCGGTCCGCCCAGCCGGCGTGCCGGGCCTCATGGGTGACGAGGACGACGCCGGCCCCGGCATCCGCCCGGCGGCGCAGCACCGCCATGATCTCCTCCCCCGTGACGGAGTCCAGGGCCCCGGTGGGTTCGTCGGCGAGGATCAGCGCCTTCTCCCCCACGATGGCCCGGGCGATGGCCACCCGCTGCTGCTGACCTCCGGAGAGCTCATCCAGGAAGCGCCCGGCCAGGTCCTCGATCCCCACCTGGCGAAGGGCGTCCTTGGCCTGGCGATGTGCCTTGCCCGGGGTGGCCCCGTCCAGTTCCAGGGGAAGGGCGACGTTCTCGGCGGCGTTCAGGGAGGGGATGAGGTTGTAGTCCTGGAAGACGTAGCCCACGGCCCGGCGCCTCAGACGGGCCTTCTCCGCCACGGTGATCCGGCCCAGCGGGGCGCCACGGACGTAGATCTCCCCGCCCGTGGCCGTGTCCAGCCCGCCGGCCAGGGCGAGCAGCGAGGACTTGCCGGAGCCTGAAGGACCCATGACGGCCACGAACTCGCCGGCGTGGACCACCAGATCCACCGCGCGCAGGGCGGCCACGGTGGTGGAGCCCTCCCCGTAGGTCTTGGAGACCGCACTCAGCTCGAGGATCTGCCGGGCCGGCATCCCCCGGGCGGCCGGACGGAGAGTGGGTTCAGGGGATACATGCCGAGCGTTCATGGGGGTCACCGGGACCTTCGCTGGGAGGAGGGGGCCGGCGTCGAGGGCTGGGGATGAGGGGGGACGGCAGCGGGCCGCCGCCCGAAACGGGCAGCGCGCAACACGGCGGCCTCGCAGTGGTCCAGCCAGCGGATCTCCGCCTCGGCCGTGAAGATGAGGGATTCCAGCACGAGCAGCCCCGCCAGGTCCGTGTCAGGCCCGCCTCCGGTCTCGGCGCCGCCCCCTGCCGTCCTCTTGGCGCGGGTGTAGTCCTGCAGCGCCCGCACGGTGGCGGAGCGCTGGGCCTGGATGAGCCGTTCCACGTCCACCCCGGGGGTGGTCACCGCCAGGGCCAACTTGATGGCGAGTTCATTGCGTGGCGGGTTCTGCGGCCTCGAGGGCTGAACGAACCAGTCGGCCGCCTCGGCGCGCCCCGATGCAGTGAGGGCATAGTGGCGGTGGCCCGCACCGTCGTCCCCCAGATCCTCCACCAGCCCGTCCCGCTCGAGGCGGTCCAGGGTGGTGTAGACCTGGCCGATGTTCAGCGGCCAGGTGCTGCCCGTGCACTCCTCGAACGCGGCGCGCAGCTGATAGCCGTAGCGCGGTCCCTGGGTGAGCAGGGCCAGCAGGCTGTGTTTGACGGACATCGGTGGCCTCCCGGACCGGTGGGGCCCGGCGAGGATACCGGGTATGCACACTGAGTATGCATACCCGGTAGGTCACGCGTCAAGCCCACCCCGCGGCGCTCACTCACGGCGCGTCCGGGCTGAGCTTCGCCCGCATGACCTCCACCTCGGCATCGGTCACACCGATCGCCCTCAGGAGTTCAGCCACGGAACCGGCGTCCGGCAGGGAATCGACGAAGTCCCGGAGCGCCTCCAGCCGGGGGCTCAGGAATCCCTCCAACTCCTCGCCCTCGAGGTACCGCTCATGAGGGTGCGGTACGGGGCTGACACGGTGCCAGTCATTGATGCCACGCGCTCCGGCGTCGTACTGCGGGGCGACCAGGTCGCGGCGGTCGGCGAGCAACAGCAGCAGGGTGACCACCAGCCCGGTCCGGTCACGGCCGGCCGAGCAGTGCAGGACCACTCCCCCAGGAGCCGCGGCGATCGCTCGGAAGACGGCGGCCAGCCGGTCCGGGAAGTGATGCAGGGCTGCAGGGTAGTACTGCGGATGGTTCGGGTACGGGGCACCGGCAGCGAGCGCGGGCGCCAGGTACTCCCCGTACCCCTCGTTCTCGGGATCCTCCACCGGCCGGTGCAGAATCTGGATCTCGGCAGCGGCGCCGTCACGGACCTCCGGATCGCTGGGCCGGCGCCTGCGTTCGGCCGCGGTGCGCAGATCGATCACCGTCCGCACGCCGTCACGGCGCAGCTGCCGCCAGCCTGTCTCGGTCAGCCATTCCTGACGGCCCATGCGGTACAGGGCGCCGAGGACGCGGCGGGCGTTGACGGCCCCTTCCCAGCGCACCGGCGCTCCCGCCTCAGGGTTCTGCGGTCCTTCACTCATGTCACCAGCCTGCCATGCCGTACGCATGGTTCAGGGCTTCTCGACGGGCGGCGAGTACGGCGGCGCGGCCACCTACATGGCCGAGTACGCACCGGACCGCAAGCGCGGGTTCTTCGGATCCTTCCTGGAGTTCGGCACGCTGGGTGGCTTCGCCCTCGGCACCGCCGTCATGCTGCTGCTCGAGCTGGTCCTCTCTCCGGAGCAGATGTCCGAGTGGGGCTGGCGTCTGCCCTTCCTGCTGGCCGCGCCCATGGGCCTGATCGGCTTCTACCTGCGCTCCAAGCTGGATGACACCCCCGTGTTCGAGGAGATGAACGGCACCGCTGGTGACACCAGGAGCACTGATCACGCGAGTCCCGACGCCGGCCTCCCGGCTGTCGCGGCGACCGCACCGGACGCGCACGGCGAGCCGGCCGCGGAGGCCGTGGAGCCGCCGTCGTTGCCCCAGGTCTTCAAGGACCACTGGAAGCCGATGCTGGTCATGACCGGCCTGGTGATCTCCGTGAACGTGGTCAACTACACGCTGCTGTCCTACATGCCCACCTACCTGGAGCAGCAGATCGGGCTTCCGGCGGCAGCCGGCCTGGCGGTCATCCTCATCGGCGAGATCGCCATGATGACGCTGATGCCGTGGTCCGGCGGACTCTCGGACCGGTTCGGCCGCAAGCCGTCCTGGTACTTCTCCCTCGCCGGGCTGCTGCTGCTGCCCATCCCCATGTTCATGCTCATGGGCATGAACTTCGGCCTGGCCGTCCTGGGCTTCGCCGTGCTGGGCCTGCTGTACATCCCGCAGCTGTCCTCCATCACCGCCACGTTCCCGGCGATGTTCCCCACCCAGTCCCGGTTCACGGGCTTCGCCATCACCTACAACATCGCCACCTCCGTCTTCGGTGGCACGGCGGCCCTTGTGAACGAGTGGGCCATCGGAGTCACTGGGGACGTGAGGTTCCCGGCGTACTACATGATGGGCGCCTGCGCCGTGGGTCTGGTCTGCGCCTGGTTCATGCGGGAGACCGCCGGCGCCTCCCTGCGCGGCTCGGAGGTCCCCGGCTCCATCGGTTCCGCCGTGGTTCCCGGCTCCCCGGCGGAGACGGCACTGGAGGAGGGCCGCCAGCCCGAGCAGCGCACCATGGAGGAGGCCGAGATGCTCTCCCTCGCCGATGAGGCCCGCCGGGCCGCCGCCACCGGCGCCGGTGGCGTGGCCGTGGACCACGCGGAGGCCGGTGAGGGTGCCGAGGATCCCGACGACGGCGCCCGGGTGGGTGCGCCGCTCGCCTGATCCGCGGGTCGGGGTGTCTGGGTCTGGCTAGACTCGGCCGGGTGAGCACTGAGCAGAACTCCCCCGCATCCGCAGCCCCGAACGCCCTTCCCGAGAAGGTCTCAGACCTCTTCGACCCGCAGCACTGGCGCGTGGTGAAGGGCTTCGACTTCGAGGACATCACCTACCACCGGCAGGTGGAACGGGACTCCTCGGGGGCCGTGGTGCGGGACCTGCCGACGGTCCGGATCGCCTTCGACCGCCCGGAGGTCCGCAACGCGTTCCGCCCCGGCACCGTGGACGAGCTCTTCCGGGCGCTGGACCACGCCCGGATGACCGCGGACGTCGGCTGCATCCTGCTGACCGGCAACGGCCCCTCCTCCAAGGACGACGGTCACTCCTTCTGCTCGGGAGGGGACCAGCGCATCCGCGGCCGGGACGGCTACCGCTACGCCTCCGGGGACACCGGGGAGACGGTGGACCCGGCCCGCGCGGGCCGCCTGCACATCCTCGAGGTCCAGCGGCTGATGCGCACCACGCCCAAGCCGATCATCGCGGTGGTGAACGGCTGGGCCGCCGGCGGCGGGCACTCCCTGCACGTGGTGGCGGACCTGACCATCGCCTCGAAGCAGCACGGCAGGTTCAAACAGACTGACGCCACGGTGGGCTCCTTCGACGCCGGCTACGGCTCGGCCCTGCTGGCCCGCCAGCTCGGCCAGAAGAACGCCCGGGCCATCTTCTTCCTGGCGCGCGAGTACTCCGCTGAGCAGATGGTGGAGATGGGCGCGGTGAACGAGGCCGTGGACCACGAGCGCCTCGAGGAGGTGGCCCTGGAATATGCCGCGGACATCAACCGCCAGTCCCCGCAGGCCATCCGGATGCTCAAGTTCGCCTTCAACATGGCGGATGACGGCATGGCCGGCCAGCAGGTCTTCGCCGGCGAGGCCACACGGATGGGGTACATGACGGATGAGGCCGTCGAAGGGCGGGACGCGTTCCTGCAGAAGCGTGATCCGGACTGGTCCGACTTCCCGCACTACTTCTGAGCATCACTAGACTCGATCCGTGCCTGTGAACCCCGCTGACCTCGACCGCGCCCAGCGGGCGCTGGCCGCCGCCCTGGACGGCTCCGGGCCTCCGGTGGAGTTCGCCGAGGACGGCCGGGCCATCCTCCGTCCCGAGGCCGCGGATCCGGCGGCCGGCGGCGCGGAGGGCGTCGTGGCCGTGGTCCGGACCTCGGGCTCCACCGGCACCCCCAAGCAGACCCTGCTGACTCGCGACGCACTGACTGCCTCCGCTGAAGCCACCGCCGCCCGGATCGGCGGTGAGGGCCAGTGGCTGCTGGCGGTCGGGCCGCACTATGTGGCCGGCCTGGCCGTGCTCTCCCGCTCCATCGCCGCCGGCACCACACCTGCCGCCCTGGAGCCCGGCCCCTTCACCGCGCAGTCCTTCGCCGCGGCAGTGGACCGCATGGAGCGCGGCACCGGATTCCGTGCTCTCTCCCTGGTCCCGACCCAGCTCACCCGGCTCCTGCTCCCGGGGTCATCCGGCTCCTCGACCGACGGTCCCGGCCCGATCGCCGGATTCGGGGGCGCGGCGGTGGACGCACTGCGCACCTTCGACGCGATCCTGGTGGGCGGGGCCAGCGTCCCCCGGCGGCTCCGCGACGCCGCGGCGGAGGCCGGCCTGCGGATCCACCTGACCTACGGCATGAGCGAGACCTGCGGCGGCTGCGTCTATGACGGGGTCCCCCTGGACGGCGTGACCGCGGAGCTGGTCCACGATCCTGCGTCCGGGGTTCCCCGGCTGCGCCTCGCAGGCCCCATGGTGTCCCCCGGGTACTTCGATGACCCGGAACGCACCCACGCACACTTCGGAGTCGGCACCGAGGCGGATCCGGACGCTCGCTGGTACCTCACGGAGGACACCGGCACCGTGGAGGGAGCCCCCGGGGCACCGGGCGGACAGCGGTTGGCGGTCACCGGTCGCGTGGACGACGTCATCAACACCGGAGGCATGAAGGTCTCCGCCGCGGCCATCCAGCGGGTGCTCGAGTCCCTTCCCGGGGTGCATGCCGCCTTCGCCGGTTCAGTGCCTGACCTCGAGTGGGGGCAGCGCGTGTGCGCCGCCGTGGTCCCCGAGGCTGAGGGCGCGTTCAGCGAGGCCGCCGCCCGCGCATCGATCCGGGACCGACTGGGACCGCCCGCCGTGCCCAAACAGTGGCTGGTGGTGGATGCGCTGCCGCTGTTGCCGAACGGCAAGACCGACCGCCAGGACCTCCTCGCCCGCTTCACCCCACCACTCTGAGTCGACGTCGGGGGCTGCACTCCAGCACCCCCGCGAATTCGACGGATAGCCCTGAAGATCGGAAGGACTCACCCATGGCCACAGCCGCACAGTGGATCGAGGGAGCACGCCTGCGCACCCTGCCGATGGCCATCGCGCCGGTGCTGATCGGTTCGGCTGCCGCCTACGCCCTGGACGGGTTCCACCTGGGCCGGGCCCTGCTGGCGCTCGTGGTGGCCCTGGCCCTGCAGGTCGGGGTGAACTACTCCAACGACTACTCGGACGGCATCCGCGGCACGGATGACGAGCGCGTGGGCCCGCTGCGGTTGACCGGCTCCGGGGCCGCGCCGGCGCGCGCGGTCAAGCGGGCAGCGTTCGCCTGCTTCGGCCTCGGCGCCCTCGCCGGCCTGGCGCTGGTGGTCTGGGCCGGCACCTGGTGGCTGATCGCCGTCGGCGTGCTGGCCATCGCCGCCGCCTGGTACTACACGGGTGGGAGGAAGCCCTACGGCTACATGGGCCTGGGCGAGGTCTTCGTGTTCATCTTCTTCGGGCTCGTGGCCGTGTTGGGCACCACCTACACGCAGGCGCTGGCGCTCTCCGGGCCCGCCTGGGCCGCAGCGGTGGGCTGCGGGCTGGTCTCCACGGCCCTGCTGATGGCCAACAACGTCCGGGACATCCCCACGGACCGCGAGTCCGGCAAGATGACCTTGGCCGCCCGCCTCGGGGACGGCCCCGCGCGCTGGTCCTATGTGGGGATGGTGGCGGTGGCCGTGGCGCTGCCGCTGTTCTTCACCGGACAGTACCCGTGGCTGTGGCTCGTACTGCTGGCCGCCGCCGTGGCGGTGAAGCCGGCGCTCGCCATGCTCCGCTCCACCGAGCGCCGGGACCTCATCCCGGTCCTCAAGCTGACCGGCGTGCTGGGCCTGGTCTACGCGGTGCTGTTCGCCGTGGGACTGGTGCTCTAGGGCTTCTCCTCACGGTCCGGCCCGCTGCCGGGCTCGAAGTATCGGCCCTCGGTGTAGGAGTCCTCCGCGTCCGCGTCCGCCTGCTCGGAGCGGAACTGCTCCTTCCTGCCCCGCCCCTGCCAGGCCCCGGCGACGTCCTGGCCGGCCCCCGTGCGCAGCTCGTTGAAGAACAGGTACCCGGCGGCGAGCGCGATCACGGCCGCCGCGATGGTGGAGAAGATCCAGCCCAGATTCAACAGCATGCAGGCGCCCCAGACCACGAAGAAGACGGCCAGGCGGATCGCTGCATACTTGAAGACTCGCATCACGGCAGTCTACCGGGATCCACCGGTTTAGCCGGGCTGGCACCGGTCCGTAGAATGGTCTGCATGCCCCGCTTCCTGATCCCCCTCGGCATCATCGCTCTCGGCATCATCATCTACTCGCTCATCGAGTGCCTGATGACCCCGAAGCACCAGGTGCGCGCCATGCCCAAGGCCGTGTGGATCGTGCTGGTCATCCTGCTCCCGCTGGTCGGTGCCCTGCTCTGGTTGTTCCTGGGCCGGCGTCGTGGTGCGGCCGGGGCCAGCGGTCCCGGCTCCGGCCCGGCTCGGCCGGTACGCCCGCAGTCCCCTGATGACGATGCGGCCTTCCTGCGCCAGCTCGACATGCAGCGCAAACAGCAGTCCCGGCAGGCCGAGCTGGACCGCCGCGAGGCCGAGTTGAAGGCCAGGGAAGCCCGGGAGGCGCGTGGCCTGAAGGACAACGGCACCGGCGAGCCCGGCGGGTCCAACACCCCCAAGCCCGACGGCGGCGCGGACCCTTCCTGAGCAGGGCCATGGGGAGTTCTCCCCATGGCAGCATCTGCCCCACCGCTGCAGGGTGGAGGGCGTGGGATACGAGATCAAGCCGGAGACAGTGCACGCCGCCCTCGTGCGGGTGGCCGGTGACGGACAACAGCTCGACACTGCCTCCCGGAACACCCAGACGGCCGGGGAGGCCCTCTCCGGTGCCTTCGGCACGGCCAGCGAGGCGGAGTCGGCCTTCTCCGGGTTCTGGTCCAACCGCTCGGACACGGGCGAGCGGATCGCCAACATCCTGATGCACCAGGCCTCGTGCGTGGCCGATGCCGCCGACGCCTTCATGGAGGGCGACACCACCATGCAGCAGCAGGGACAGACATCGGTGGGCGCCATCACCGAGGTGGCTCCGCCGGACACGGAAGACTGAGGTACACCCCATGAGCCTGCCCGCCCTGGGGACCTACCCCGACGCCGAGGCCAGTTGGACCACCCTGACGGAGAAGGCCGCGGACCTGAAGTCCGAGTCGAAGAGCCTGCAGGAGGCCATGGACGGGGCCCGGACCTCCTGGCGGGGACTGGAATCCGGATACCAGCACCCCGACACCCAGGAGCAGGTCTGGACCGCTCTGGACGATCTGGTCCCCCATGCCGAGGACTGGGCCAGCGCGCTGTCCTCCGCCCAGGACGCCGTCGACGACTTCGTGGAGACCGGCAAACCACTGCAGACCGAGCGGGAGGCCCTGGACACGGCCAAGCCCGGGCTGTCCTCCCGCCGTAGCAGTGCGCTCTCCTCGGATGACGAGTCGCTGGTGGAGGAGGTTCGCACGGACATCATCGCCTTCAACGAACGGGCCTCCGCACTCACCACGGACTGGGAGACGGCCCAGGAGACCCTCTCCACCGCGCTGGCTGCCATCAGCATCGGCACCACCGAGGGTCTTCCTCTCGTGACCGGGCACCGGGACTCGGACACCGGCGTCCAGGACTGGTCGAAGATGACCAGTGGATTGGACGAGAAGTTCGGCGAGATCGACCCGGACGTGATCTGGAAGGACCTCAAGGGGTTGGACGAGGACGAGCTGCGGGACTGGCTCGAGGCCAACCCGGAGGCTGCCCGGGCCCTCGCGGAGCACCGGTGGGAGGACAACCCGCCGGCCGGCACCCCGGAGTCCATCATGGATGCGGCGATGGACGGTGACGCGCACCTGACTGAAGACGGCATCAAGGGAATCCAGGAGGCCTGGCTGAGTCTGTCCGACGCCGAACGGGAACGGATGGCGCTGCTCTACCCCGGCGTGATCGGCGTCCTCAACGGCGTGCCACTGGCCACCCGCGGCCAGACCAACCAGATCACGGTGGCCGGGCTGCGGGAGCAGACCGCTGAGACCCTCGCCGAGCACCGGGAGAACAGGCCGCAGAACGCTCCGGGGAATGCCTACGAACGGGGGCAGTGGGAGGACGAGCTCGAACGCCTCGAGACCGTCCAGGACGGGTTGGATCAGGCCTGGGACGCCTACGGGCGCGAGCAGTTCCCCTCGAACCCCGAGGCGCAGCCCGGCTACACGACTCTCTTCGTCTCCACGGCGGGCAACGGACAGATCGCCACCATGCGCGGCACTCCGTCGGCCAACACGGAGCGGGTCGCCACGTTCATTCCCGGCACCTCGACGACCATCGCCTCCGTGGACGGCTACAACCAGAAGCTCGACACCATCGACGGGCCGACAGACCCCGAGGGCACGGTGTCCATCTACTGGGCCGGGACCGATTTCCCTCAGTCATTGGTCGGTGACAACAAGGACTCGACGTTCAACGAACAGGGCGCGCCCCTGCTGGCGGCCTTCGACCACGCCGCAGACCTGGACATCCCCGCGTCCGCACGCACCACGGCCATCGGGCACTCTGCCGGCGGGTCCATGCTGGGGACCGCCGAGCGCGGGCCGGAGGGCCTGACCTCGGACAACATCGTCTACGTGGCTCCTGCCGGCCAGGGCCATGAGGTGGGCTCCCCCGCGGACACCGCGAATCCAGATGCGAACCGCTACTGGATCCAGACCAACTACGACCGGATCCGCCATGCCCAAGACCTGGGCGGCGGCGGCCACGGCCCGTCCTGGTGGGAGGGTTCGGACATCGACGGCGCCATGGGTGCCACCCGATTGGAGGCAGGCTACCTGAACAACGGGGACGTGATGGGCAAGGACGACGGCTTCGCCGGCGGCCACTCGGACTACTTCGAACCCGACTCCACGTCGGCGCTGAACCTGGAGGCCCTCATCCACGGAGGGGACTCTGAGGTCGTCCTTTACCACGAAAAGGTAGACGATCCCGGGCCGAGCGCGTCCACGACCGATCCCATCGTGGACCGGCAAGATGAGCTCTCCGGCGGCGGGAATTGGGACGAGGACCAGCTCGCCACGGTCGGCGATCTGGAAGACTGACGACCATGCGAGCACGCAATATCATTCGACTGACGACTCCACTGATCCTGGTCGGAGGCGTGTTGGGACTGGGAGGGTGCATGAACAGCCAGGACGACGACAACGTCGAGGCCACAGCGCAGCACGGAGAACAGGTCGTGGCAGAGATCCCCGGACTGGCACGAGCGTTCGGTCAGGATGCGGTCCCCCAGCTCCGGGAGGTGAGCTGCACCTCCAGCCCGGACCCGGAGACCGCCTCCCGGAACACGCGCTGGCGGGCTGCCACCGGTACCACGGTCTCCTCGGAGCAAGAGGCCCGGGAACTCACGGATGCCGTGAAGAAGCACGCGGAGTCAACGGGGTGGGTGACACAGGAGAGCGATGCCAGCCACCCAGGCCTCGAGCGGCTCTATATGGCCACCTTGGACGATCTCACCCTGACCATCAATGCGAACAACCGCGGGGGCAGTCCGGAGGTCAGGTTGGCAGTGGTCTCGCCCTGCCTGGAGAAGCCGGATGGCCACACCATGACGCGGTCCGAGTTCGACTCCATGTACGGCTCATCGGATCCCCTCTACCCGAATGACGACCGCTCGAAGTTCACCAACGGCGAGCCCAAGCCCCTGCCGGACTCACCTGACGACTCAACTGCCGCAGATCACTGAAATGATGCTCTCCGCCGGACACGGGCAACAGATCGGGGATTCCCTGTCTCTGAGCATCTACTCCCCGTGTCTGGAGATGCCGAAGGGGCACACCAAGAACCGCTCCGGGCTGGGCTCCATGTACGGTTCATCCGACCCGATGTACCCCTACGACGACCGCTGGAAGTTCACCAACGGCGAGCCCAAGCCCCTGCCGGGCTCACCTGACAACTCACCTTCCGAAGGCAACTGAATACATGCCCTCCCACCACCTCGGCATCCCAGAAACGACCCATCCGTGAGCCCCAGATGGCACCGCGCGTCCATGGCGTGCGCCGGCATCGGCCTGTTGTTCCTCACCGGTTGCGGACTACAGGAGAGACAGGAGAACGAGGAGCGCTCCGCCGGGTACGGGCGGCAGATCGAGGAAGACCTGCCGTCGCTGGTTCGCGCGGCCGGCTGGGACTCCATCGGCGCGTTCGCGGAGAACAGCTGCCTCGGATACGCGGCCCCGGAAAAAGCTTCCCGGGAGACCCATTGGACCGCCGCCTCGGGGCGAGTGGGGGTCTCCGAGGCCGACGCCGGCCAGATGGCGGAGCAGGTGCAGCGGGCCGCAGAGGCGGCCGGCTGGACCTCGAAGGAGGGCAACGGGCCCCACGGAGATCGCCTCTACGGAGCGTCCAAGGGCGACATCACCCTGAACGTGATCTATCGGTCCGGAGCCGGTGAGCCAGCGTTGAGCCTCAGCCTGAATTCGCCGTGCCTCGAGATGCCCGCCGGGCATGTCATGACCCGGTCCGGGTTGGACCCGATGTACGGCTCCTCGGACCCGATGTACCCGGAGGACGACCGTTCGAAGTTCACCAACGGCGAGCCCAAGCCACTGCCGGAGTGACCTATTCCGGGATGCCGGCGTAGGAGTGCAGACCCGGGAAGTACGTGTTGACGATCGTGAAGTTGAAGACCAGGCACGCGAAGCCGATGATGGACAGCCAGGCGGCGCGGTCCCCGGTCCAGCCGCGGGTCGCGCGGGCGTGCAGGTAGCCGGCGTAGACCACCCAGATCACGAAGGTCCACACCTCCTTGGTGTCCCATCCCCAGTAGCGGCCCCAGGCGGCCTCGGCCCAGATGGCACCGGCGATCAGGGTGAAGGTCCACATCACGAAGCCCACGGCGTTGATGCGGTAGGACCAGTTCTCCAGGCTCAGCGCGGAGGGCACCAGGCGCATGAAGGCGGGCCGGCCGTCTCTCCCGGCCCGGATCGTCGCCTCGCGGCGGTGCTGGAGCAGCTGCAGGACGCCCATGGAGAAGGTCAGGGTGAACAGGGCCGAGGCCAGGACGGCGATGGAGACATGGATGACGATCCACGGCGACTGCAGCGCGGGCTGCAGGTGCGCGATCGGGGTCGGGAAGCCCATGGTGGCCGCGGCCATCATGATGACCACGAGCCCGGAGACGAACGTGCCCAGGAAGCGGATGTCCTTGCGGATCAGGAACAGCAGGTAGACGGCGGCGACCAACAGTGCGCCGGTGGTGCAGAACTCGTACATGTTGCCCCAGGGCACCCGGTGGGCCGCCACCCCGCGGGCGATCACGGCGAAGGCGTGCAGCAGCACGCCGATGACCATCAGGGCCACGGCCACGTTGGCGGCAGGGCGGCGGGTGGCGCCCAGGTAGGCCATGTCCTCATCCACGAGTACCGGCTCGCCCGCGCTCGCCCCGGTGCCGGCGCCCCGGCCCCGGCCCCTGACGGGCACCGTGGTGCCGGTCCCGCGGGAGGCGGGTGCCGCCGTCGGACCCGATGCCTGCTCCGCGCCCACCGACCCGGCCCCCACCAGTTGTTCCCGAGGTGCCTCGGACTCGGTTCCGGACTCCGCGGCCAGTTCGGCCTCGAGCGTGCGGATCGTCTTGGACGAGGTCGCCATGTCGATGGCGAACACGATGAAGGCCGCGGCGTAGACCAGCGCAGCGATCAGCATGAACAGGTCGCTGTAGCTGGCCAACTGCAGGTTGATGGACTGCATGGGTTACTCCGGTCGATTCTGGGGGGTTGAAGCGGTGGATGAGGTTGTGGTTGCCGAGTTCTCAGCCTCGGTCTCGGGGGCCACCACGGGCCAGGCCTTCTCGAACGCGCGCCGCAGGCTCACGTTCTCCTCGCGGAGCCCGAAGTCCTCGCCGCGGGCGAGCAGTCCGTACTCCACCATGGTGGACCCCTCCGGTCCGGTGGCGCTACGGACCCAGGCACGCCGGCGGCGCACGAACAGGCTCACCACCAGGGAGACGAGCGCCAGGACGGAGAAGAAGCCCACGCCCCACTTGCCCGGATCGTAGTGGATGTCCAGGCCCACGTAGCGCTGTACGCCGTCGAAGCTGATGGACCCCTTGCCCTGGGGCAGGTCGTAGGACTCCCCCGGCTTCAGGGTGATGCCGCCGGACTCGAGGTTGCGATTGTTCAGTTCCGTCAGCTCCTCGGTGTTCAGGACGTAGACGTTCTGCGGCTCGCCGCCGTCCAGGCCCAGGTCTCCGGAGTAGGAGTTCAGGTTCAGCTCGGGGCTGTACAGCTCCGGGTCCACCGAGACGGCCACCCCGTCCTCGCCCGTATAGGCGGTCGGCAGGAAGAAGCCCACGAACCCGAGCTGATCCGGCTGGGCGTCGGGGGCCTTGATGACCATGAGGGAGGTGTAGAGCTGATCCTGGACCTGCGCCACCACGGGCCCCTGGAAGGCGATGTCCCCGTTGCCGTCCCGGACCGTGACCTCCGGGGCATAGCCGTTGCCCACCAGGTAGACGCGGGTGCCGCCGATGTCGAAGGGGTGGTTGACCTTGAGTTCCTCCTGCCGGGGCTCACCGCCGGTCCCGTCCTGGACGGTCATGTGGGCGGTGAAGTCCAGCGGCTGGCCGTAGTGGGTCTCGGACTCGCGGTCGAACTCCGCCTCGAAGCCGTCCAAGGTCATGGAGAACGGGGCCAGTTGGTCCTCGGAGAAGGCGCTGCCCGGGGTGAAGGAGTCATAGGCCACCAGCGTGTTGGCGAACCCCTCCCCCTCCACGATGATCTTCTGCCCGGAGTAGCTGAGCAGCCCGCCGACGGCCATGAAGGCCAGGACGCCGATCAGGGAGATGTGGAACAGGAGGTTGCCGATCTCCCGCACGTAACCGCGTTCGGCGCCCACAGAGGCACCATCTGCCTCCTGGCGGATGTCCGTGCGGTAGCCGCGCTTCTTGAGGATCCGCGCGGCTTCCGCCACGGCGTCGGCCGGAGACGGACCGGCGGGCTCCAGGACCACCCGGCCGTACTCGGGCAGACGGGACAGTCGGCGTGGGGTCCGCGGCGGGGCGGACCGCAGATCCCTGGCGTGTTTGATGGCTCGGGGGAACACGCAGCCGATCAGGGAGACGAACAGCAGGATGTAGATCGCGGAGAACCAGACGGAGGAGTAGACGTCGAACATCTGGAACCGGTCCAGCCACTCCCCCTGGACGGGATGGTCCTCGAGGTACTGGTTGACGATCTCCGGGCCGGCCGGCCGCTGCGGGAACAGCGAGCCGGGCACGGCGGCCACGGCCAGCAGCAGCAACAGCATCAGGGCGGTGCGCATGGACGTCAGCTGGGTCCAGATGAACCGCAGGGTGCCCCAGAATCCCAGGGACGGGAGTGCGACGTCCTCGCGCTGGCGGTTGTTCCGCGGTCCGCCCGATTCGGCGCCGGACTGGGCCTGCTCCGCGCGGCTGGCCCTCACGTTGTCTTCCTGGCTCAAATCGGCAGCCTCACTTCATTGGCGAACCAGGTCTGCAGTTGCAGGACCCAGTCGTTCCACAGTCCGGAGACCATCAGCGCACCGAGCACGATCAGCAGACCGCCTCCGGCGCGCATCACGGCCACTCGGTGGGTCCGGAAGAATGTCAGGGCCCCCATGCCGCGGCGCAGCCCGAGGGCGATCAGCAGGAACGGCAGTCCCAGGCCCAGGCAGTAGACGAAGGCCAGGAACGCGCCCTTGCCCGGATTGGTGGAACCGGCGGTGGACATGGCGAGGACGGCAGCCATGGTGGGACCGATGCAGGGGGCCCAGCCCAGTCCGAAGGTGACACCGAGCACGGGGGCTCCCCACAGCCCGGCCTTCGGCCTCGCATGCAGCCGGCGGTCCTGCTGCAGGAGGTTGAACCCTCCCATGAACACCACGCCGAGGATCATGATCACCACGCCCAGCCCCCGGGTCAGCCACTCGCCGTCCCCCTGCAGCCAGATGGTGATCTGGGAGAACACGATGCCCACGAGGACGAACACCGCGGAGAAGCCCAGCACGAACAGTCCGATGCCGAGGAACATCCGGCCGCGCCGCTGGTCCTGGAGGTCGGCCCCCGTCAGCCCCGTCACGTAGCCCAGGTAGCCCGGGACGAGCGGCAGCACGCAGGGCGAGAGGAAGGAGACGAGCCCGGCCAGCAGGGCGATGGGGGTGGCCAGCAGCAGCGAGCCGTCCATGACGATCTCGGCGAAGGGGTTGTTGACAGCCGTGGCGGTGAGGGTGGCCTGCAGCATGGGGCGGCTCAGGCCTGACCGCCGGCCGAGGCCTCGGAAGGCTCCTCGGCTGCCGTGGAGATCAGGGATCCGAGCGTGGACCGTTCGGCCACCCCGAGGATGCGGGCCGAGACCCGGCCCTGACGGTCCAGGACGATGGTGGTGGGCACGGCCTGCGGTGGTACATAGTCCGTCATGGCCAGCAGCACCTGACCCCCGCGGTCCTCGAGGGAGGGGTAGGTGATGCCGAAGTTGCGCTCGAAGGCCTCGGCGGTGCCGGCGGTGTCCCGGACGTTGACCCCCATGAAGCGGACGCCCTGCGGCTCCCACTCCTCATGGAGTGACTGCAGGTCCGGGGCCTCCACGCGGCACGGCGCACAGGCGGCGTACCAGAAGTTCAGCACCACGGGGCTGCCCGTCCAGTCGGCCGATTCGACCTTCTCGCCGGTGAACGCGGTGGAGGTGAACCGCACGGGCTCCCCGCGATCCTCGGGGGCCACCTCCAGCACGGAGCCGTCCCCCGCGATGTAGTTCTTGCCGTCAGCGTTGCCGGCCTGGGCAGCCAGCGGATCCTCAGCCGAGCATGCCGCCAACAGCGGCACCGCGGCCAGGCCGGCGAGCCCCGCCAACACGTGCCGACGGCTCGGCCGGGCGCCGGAGGCCGGGACGGCGAAGGCTCCGGTGCTGCGTGGTCTTCGGGGGTGCTGCGGAACGGTCATGAGGGCTCGTGATACTCCAGGGGAGGATGGGCGTCCGTTGGATTCTACCGCCTGTAGTAGAAGTGGGCGGAATCGCGGGATACCGCGGTGGGCTCAGGCGCCGGGGAGGTTGGAGGCCTGGGCCAGCAGGGCCGCATTCGGTTCGCGGTACTGGACTCGCGGCGCGGCACCGTCCTGCTCGAAGTGCAGCGAGGTGACGGACGTCAGGGTGCACTCGCGCTGGCGCGGGTCATGCCACAGTGGCCGGCCCTCGGCCGAGAGGCGGGTCACCCAGATGGGGAGCTGGTGGGACACGACGACGGCCTCGGCGCCTTCGCCGCCGAGCTCCACCGCACGGTCCCGCACCCGGGTGATCCCCTCGACCATCCGCGCCACCTGGGACCGGTAGGGCTCACCCCAGGACGGGCGCAGGGGGTTGATCAGGAAGGGCCAGTGCCGGGGCCTCCACAGCTGACGGGACACCCGCGCGGCGCCTTCGAAGTGGTTGGTGGCCTCGATGAAGCGGTCATCCACCCCGGGCTCGAGGGACAGCGCGTGCCCCAGGGGTGCTGCCGTCTCCCGCGCCCGCTGCAGCGAGGAGGAGACGAGCAGCACCGGGGTGCGGCCCGAGGCCCGCGACTCCCCGGCGAACCAGTCCCCCAGATCCGAGGCCATGCGGTGCCCGAGCTCCGAGAGTCCGTAGCCGGGGATGCGGCCGTAGAGCACCCGGTCCGGGTTGTGGACTTCACCGTGGCGGACGAGGTGGACGGTGGCGTGAGGCATAGGACCATACTGTCAGAATCGGACGCTAGCGTTGGACGGGAGCCCCGCGTCCGCCCGATCCCTTGGAGGAGAGACACGCCATGACTGATCACCACCCCGAGCAACCCGGCAACGAACCGAACGACCGCCCCCAGTACGGGATCCGGCTGACACCGGAGCAGCAGGCCGAGCACCAGGCCCGTCTGGAAGAGGCACGGCGGGCGCGCGAGACGCAGCAGGGTCAGCAGGGACAGTCGCCCTATGGCCAGCCCCCACAGGGCCAGCCCCAGCCGGGACAGCAGCCCTACGGCCATCCATCACAGGGAGCCCAGCAGCCCTTCGGGCCGATCGAGAAGCCCCAGACCATCGATCGCTCCTACTGGCTGATCATCGCGGCAGGCGTGGCGTTCCTCATCACCGAGCTGATCTCCCTGCTCTCGCCCAACCTGGGCCTGACCCCGGAGATGATGGACGCCTACCGGGAGCAGATGGACGCCGCGGGCGTCAGCGGCGTGGACCTGGAGTCCATGTTGCCCGCGGTCCGCGTGGTCTCCGTGGTCTTCACAGCCATCCTGGCCGGCCTGTACTGGCTGATCGCCACGGGCATCCGCCGCGGCTCCAACCTCGCCCGGATCTTCGGCACCATCCTCGCCGTGCTGTCACTGCTCGCAGCCTTCGGCCCCGGCTTCGTCTACGTGGCCCTGGGCGTGGCCGGCCTGGTGTTCGCCTACCTGAAGCCCTCCAGCGAGTACCTCCGCGCCAAGGCGTGGGAGAAGGCCATGCGCCGCTGACACGGCTGCAGAACCCCCTGGCTACGGCCGCAGTTCAGCCTGATGGAAGGCCAGGATCTGCAGCTCGGTGGACAGGTCCACGGCCCTGACGGTCACCCCCGCCGGCACCGCCAGGTCCACGGGGGCAAAGTTCAGCAGGCCCCGGACACCGGCAGCCACCAGCCGGTCGGCCACCGACTGCGCCGCCTCGGTCGGCACGGCCAGGATCGCCAGTCGCGCAGCCGCGGCGGTGACGGTCTCCTCCAGCTCGTCGATCGGCTGGACCACCACTGCCCCGCGCCGCTGCCCGATCAGGCGCGGGTCGGCGTCGAGCACGGCACTCAGGCGCAACCCCCGGTCCGCGAAACCGGCGTAGCCAGCCAGCGCAGACCCCAGGTGACCGGCGCCCACCAGGACCACGGGCTGGTCCTCCATGAGTCCCAGGGCCCCGCTGATGGCCTGCTGCAACGTCGCCACGGGGTACCCCACTCCGCGGCGGCCCAGTTGCCCGAGGCCGGCCAGGTCGCGCCGCAGCACCGCGGGGCTGGACCCGGTGAGCCGGGCGAGTTCTGCCGAGGACACCCTGACGGCGCCGGACCCGGCCAGGGTGGACAGCGCCCGCAGGTAGCCGGGCAGCCGGGAGACGGTGGGTCGCGAGAGCCCGGCCCCCCGGACCGGGCGCGGATCACTCACGCGCGCCCCGCCGTCAGCAGCCGCTCAAGCCGGGAGGGGTCGATGCGCCAGAAATCCCGCTGGACGCCGTCCACCAGCAGCACGGGGATCTCCTCGGCATGGCGTTCGGCCAGTTCAGGATGATGGGCCACATCCACGCTCCGCCACGCCACGCCGAGCCTGCCGCACACCTCATCCACCACGGTCAGGGCGTCAGCGCACAGGTGACACCCGTCCTTGACGAGGAGTTCGACGGGAACTGGGGGCTGGGAGGAGCCACGGGGCTGGGCGTCAGTCATCGGCTCCATGGTAGGCGCGTCACAGCGCATCCGTGTTAAAAAGCCCCGGGACCATCCTGCCTTGCGGCGGGACGGTCCCGGGGAGGTTCAGCACCTCGTACGGTGGATGCCTACTTCTTGTTGCGGCGCTGGTGGCGCGTCTTGCGAAGCTGCTTGCGGTGCTTCTTCTTGGACATACGCTTACGGCGCTTCTTGATGACTGAGCCCATAGGGAAACCTCTTAAGTGGTTGGTGGAACGGCAACAGGCGTCCTTTGCCGATCCGCAGATCTGTGGTCAAAACGATCCCTAACACCTTACCCTGACGGCGGGCGTGGCGACGAACCGGGACCGAGGGCCGCCCCGGAGGGCTGGCCGTGTCAGCTGCTGCTGCCGTCCGTTCCGGTGGCACGCAGGTCCGTGGAGCCGGCCTGCAGGATCTGCTCGACGGCGGATTCAGGGACGCGATAGGACCGTCCGAAGCGCACGGCCGGGAGTTCACCGGCATGGATCATCCGGTACACGGTCATGCGGGACACTCGCATCATCTCGGCCACTTCAGTGACCGTCATGAAGCGGGTGTCCGCGAAATTACCGGCATCTACCACGTGCGTTCCCCTTTTCCACTGCCCTGGCATGTTCTGACGCACTCTGCGCCCGCCGCGCCAAGCATGGCTTCCTCGGACATCCTATCGAATACTCGGCGCACTCCCGCCACGGGAGGCACACCTACAGAGCATACAACGGCGTGTCAGTCGAACCAGGGGTCAAGTCCATGGTAAGGGAAGATCTCCTTGCGCGTCGCCATGATCGTCTGGTCCACGGCGTCCGAGGGGTCATATCCCACCTCCCAGGAGCGCCACCAGACGTCCACCCCGTCAGACATGGTGGCAGGGATTCCGTCCAGGCCGTCCTCCGGCCCCAACCCGGCGGCCTGGGCCGCGTACTCCCTCCACTCCGCGGGGATCGCGGCGCCGGCCTTGACCGGCTGTCCTGTCGCCGCGGCCACCAGGTGGGTCCAGGTCCGGGGCACCACGGAGAACGGGCTGTACCCCCCGCCCCCGGTGGCCAGCCATCGGTCCCCTGCGTAGTCCCGAGCCCAGTCGGCAGCGTCCAGGGCGAGCTGGCGCTGGCCCTCCACGGACATCCGCAGGTTGGTCAGCGGGTCGGTATGGTGCCCGTCGCACCCGTGCTGGGTCACCAGCACCTCCGGCCGGAACGCCTGGAGCAGCTGCGGGACCACGGCGTGGACGGCGCGGAGATAGCCGGAGTCCGCCGTCCCGGGGGGCACCGCCACGTTGACGGCCGAGCCGAGGGCCTGAGGTCCGCCGGCATCATTGGCGAACCCGCTGCCTGGGAAGAGGGAGACCCCGGTCTCATGGACGGAGATCGTCAGCACCCGGGGGTCGTTCCAGAAGATGGATTCGACGCCGTCGCCGTGATGGGCGTCCAGGTCCACGTAGGCCACCCGCTCGGCGCCCAGGTCCAGCAGCCGCTGGATCGCGGCGGCGCAGTCGTTGTAGATGCAGAACCCACTGGCCCGTCCCCGAGCGGCGTGGTGCAGGCCGCCGGCGAAGTTCACCGCGTGCCGCACCTGGCCGGTCCACAGGGCCTGGGCGGCGGACACCGAGCCGCCGAGGATCCGGGCGGAGGACTCGTGGATGTCCGGGAAGACCGGGTTGTCCTCCGTGCCCAGGCCGCGTTCCAGGTCGGCATCCCGTTCGCCCGTGCTGACGGCGCGTACCGCACGGATGTACTCGGGGTCATGCACGGAGGCCAGCAGCTCGTCCGAGGCCACCTCCGGCGTGAGCAGCTGCACCCCCGGCCGGTCGAACAGACCGAAGGCCGCGGAAAGCCGGTAGGTCAGGTCCAGTCGCACGGGCGCCATGGGATGGGCCGCGCTGAACCTGTACTGCAGCAGGGCGTCATCCCAGACAACGGCGGCGGAGCCCAGGGGGGC
Organism: Citricoccus nitrophenolicus; assembly: GCF_047305825.1. GTDB lineage: Bacteria > Actinomycetota > Actinomycetes > Actinomycetales > Micrococcaceae > Citricoccus > Citricoccus nitrophenolicus. Next base: position 1,227,351 of record NZ_CP063070.1, read on the forward strand.
CGCCTCGCCGCTGGGCGCGGGGCCGAGGGATCCTTCAGGTGTGGTGGTCATCACCGCCCAGACTATGCTTCCTTCGGCACCAGAGGGCAGCGAATGGCAGCGGATGACGTCACGGCGCCGGCCCGGAATGGTGGATGATGGGGATCGGCCGGGCGCCCGCCGCCAGGCCGGAGGTCCGTGAGACAGGCCATGAGGCGGAAGAAGGGACGTGAGGCAGCAGGCATGAGGCGGCAACAGCGCACCCCCAGCCCCCTGCCCCGGTGGCGGGCCGGCAGAAGGATCCCGACTCCGTCATCCGCCCCCGTCACCCGCGCACCGTCGGCGGACCGCCGGGCCCTCGTCCCGCGCGTCGGGCTCCGCGGCGTGACCCAGCGCGTGCGGGGCTTCATCTCCGGGGTGGCCGGTGCCTCGCCGGCCCGAACGGCACTGCTCGCCTTCGCGCTCGTGATCCTCGTCTTCACCGCGCTGCTGTCCCTGCCCTTCGCCTCCCGGGACGGCCGCGTCACCGCCTTCCACGACGCCCTGTTCGTGGCCGCCTCCTCCGTGACCGTCACCGGCCTGACGCCGGTCAACACCGCCGAGCAGTGGAGCTTCGCCGGTCAGCTCGTGATCCTCGTGGCCATACAGATCGGCGGCCTGGGCATCCTCTCGATGGCGGCGCTGCTGACCCTGGCCGTCTCCAAGCGCCTCGGCGTGCGGTCCAAGCTCATCACCCAGGAGGGCATGAGCACCGGCCGGATCGGCGAGGTGGGGTCCCTGCTGCGCGTGGTGGTGGCCACCACGCTCCTCTTCGAGCTGGCCCTCGCCGTGGTGCTCATTCCGCGGTTCACGGCGCATGCCGGGTCCCTGGCCGAGGGAGTGTGGCACGGGATCTTCTACTCCGTGTCCGCGTTCAACAACGCCGGTTTCACGATCCACGCGGACGGGCTGGGTTCCCTCCTGCAGGATCCCTGGATCGTGTGGACGATCACCGCGGGCGTGTTCGCCGGGGCCCTGGGCTTCCCCGTGGTGATGGTGCTGCTGAAGCAGCGGTGGAAGTGGTCCCGGTGGAACCTGCACACCAAGCTCACCGTGACCACCACCGTGGCCCTGGTGCTGGGCGGCGCCCTGCTGATCGGGCTCTTCGAGTGGTCCAACCCCGCCACACTCGGCCAGTACGGGGTCGGAGAGCGGATCCAGTATTCGCTGTTCGGCTCCGTGATGACCCGTTCCGGCGGCTTCGCCGTCTATGACGTGAACGAGCAGTATGCCGAGACGTTGCTGCTGACGGACGCCCTGATGTTCGTGGGCGGTGGCTCCGCCTCCACTGCCGGCGGCATCAAGGTCACCACTCTGGCCGTGATGTTCCTGGCCATCGTGGCCGAGGCCCGCGGTGACCGCGAGGTCACCACCCACGGGCGCACCATCGCCCCCGGGTCCCTGCGCGTGGCCATCTCGGTGCTGGCGCTCGGCGCCACGCTCGTGCTGGTCAGCACCATGGCGCTGGTGGCCATCAGTGGAGAGTCCCTGCAGCGGCCCCTGTTCGAGGTGCTCAGCGCCTTCGGCACCTGCGGGCTGACCACCGGGCTCACCGCAGAGCTGCCCCCCGCGGGCAAGTACGTGCTGACCGCCCTGATGTTCGCGGGCCGTGTTGGTACGATCACCTTCGCGTCCGCGCTGGCCCTGCGTCAGCGGCGTAACCTGTTCCGGTACCCCGAGGAGAGGCCGATCATTGGCTGAGAACCGTCCGGATCCCCACGCCCCGGTGCTGCTGATCGGCCTGGGCCGCTTCGGCACCGCCGTGGGCGAGCAGCTCGTCACCCAGGGACGCGAGGTGATGGCGATCGAGCGCGACCCGACACTGGTGCAGAAGTGGGCCGGTGTGCTGACCCACGTGGTGGAGGCCGATGCCACCGACCTCGAGGCGCTGCGCCAGCTCGGTGCCCAGGAGTTCGCCACCGCCGTGGTGGGGGTGGGCACCTCGATCGAGTCCTCCGTGCTGATCACCGTGAACCTCGTGGATCTGGGAGTACAGCACATCTGGGTCAAGGCCATCACCCCGGCCCACGGCAAGATCCTGCGCCGGATCGGCGCACACCACGTGATCTACCCGGAGCACGACGCCGGGGTGCGCGCCGCCCACCTGGTGGGCGGGCGGATGCTGGACTTCATCGAGTTCGACGACGACTTCGCCATCGTCAAGATGTACCCGCCCACGGAGGCGGTGGGGTTCACCCTGGCCGAATCGGACATTCGCGCCAAGTACGGCGTGACGATCGTGGGGGTGAAGACCCCCGGCGAGGACTTCACCTACGCCCAGCCGGACACCACCGTGGGCCCCCGGGACACCCTGATCGTGTCCGGCCACACGGACCTGCTGGAACGCTTCGCCGCGCGCCCCTGAGTGGCTAGGACCCCCCGTACTCCTCGCTGATGGCCCGGCCGCGGTCCGCGGAGGCCTGCATCCCACGGGCGATGATCCCGGCCAGGTCAGCCGCCAGGAACGAGTCCACGGCCGCCTCGGTGGTGCCGTTCGGACTGGTGACGGCCTTCCGCAGCGCGGCGGCATCCGTTCCCGGCTCGGCCAGCATCCGCCCGGCGCCGGCCACCGTGTCCCGAGCCAGCTCTGCGGCCAGATCCGCGTCCAGCCCCATCCTCTCTCCCCCGGCGGCCATCAGCTCGGCGAGGAGGAAGGCGTAGGCGGGCCCGGAGCCAGAGACGGCTGCCACGGCGTCGATCTGCTCCTCCGCCACGCGGTGCACCGTGCCGGAGCCGGCGAAGAGCCTCGTGACCGTGTCCAGGTGTTCCTCGGTGACAGCGCTCCCGGCGGCCATTCCGACCACTCCCCGGCCCACGGTCAGCGGCGTGTTCGGCATGGTCCGCACCACCGGCTGCTCCGCCGGCAGGTGGCGTTCCATGGCCGCCAGCGGGATCCCGGCCGCCACGGACACCACCACGGTCCCCGGACGCAGGGCGCCGGCGACCTCCCGGCACAGGGCCAGGATGTCCTTGGGCTTGACCCCCAGGAGCACGACGTCGGCCCCGGCCGCAGCGTTGCGATTCGCCTCGGGGTCGACCTCGGTGGCGGTCACAGTGACGCGGAATCGCTCCTCCTGCCGGCGCGCATTGGCAGCCGAGTGGCCAGTGGCGCACACTGACTCCGGGGCCGTCCCGGCGGCGAGCAGGCCGGCGAGGATGGCTCCGTTCATGCTCCCGAGTCCGAGCAGGGCGATGGTCGGTGCGGCAGTCATGCTGTGGTGCTCCTTTCGGCCGCCTCGACCGCACGCGCGGCCCCGGCAGCAAGGTGGTTCCGGGCGAACTCGAGAGAGTAGATCAGCATCTCCTCGCGTTCGCCGGCGTACTTGGTCTTCCGGGTTCCGACCTCCACGCAGACGGCCCCACCCCAGCCGATCTCCCCGAGGTACTCGATCGCGGCGGCCACGGGCTGGTCCCCGTCCCCGGGCAGCAGGTGCTCGTCCTTGCCGTTGGCGGTGCCGTCCGTGAGGTGCACGTGCTTGAGCCGCTCGCCCAATACGGCAAAGGCATCCAGCGAGTCCATCTGGGCGATCGCGGCATGGGAGAAATCCCAGATCACATGCTCGTAGCCCTGCGAGATGGGATCCCAGTGGGGCAGGTACATCTTGGCCTCGCGGCCGCCGGCCCGCCACGGGTACATGTTCTCCACGCAGATCATCACCCCGGTGGCGTCCATGATCTCGCGGATGCCCTCTGCGAAGCCGGAGGCGTAGTTGCCCTGCCAGCGGAAGGGCGGGTGCGCCACCACCACCTCGGCGCCCACCTCCCGGGCCAGCTCGGCACTCTTGGCGATCTTGTTCCAGGCCGAGCCCCAGACCTGCTGGGTGAACAGCAGCGTGGGGGCATGGATCGAGTGGATCGGCATCTGGTGCTGGTCAGCGAGACGGTTCAGCCTCACCGCGTCCTGGGACCAGGAGTTGTGGGTGACCATGACCTCCACGCCGTCATAGCCGAGGTCTGCGGCCGTGGCGAACACGTCCTGGGTGCCCAGCGGAAAGACCGAGGATGAGGACAGGGTCACCGGGACCTGCCGTGGCTCCTGGTCCATCGAGGTCATCGGGTCCAGGGCGGGACGCCCGGCCCCGGACCGGCCGGGTTCCAGCGCGGCCGCCAGCCTGCCGGGGCCCAACGCAGGGTGGGCGGTGCCACCCAGGGCTGCCGCGGCGCCTTCCCGGACACCCGCCGGGCGGCAGTCGCGCTCTGCCTCGACGCCGCCCCAGGGACCGGTCCGCGCAGGATCCGCCGGACGGCCCCCGCTGTGCCCTGTGGAGTTTCCGGCGCTCTCGGTGTGCTCAGAGTCCTCAGCGTGCTCAATCACTGGTCACCCCCACGGAGAAGCCCGGCAGCATCGGGTCCGGATTGAGGACCACGTTCCCGACGCCCGGAATGGTGTCCTGCCCCAGAAGGCCCTCCTGGACCAGGGCGTCCAGCCTACGCATGATCAGCCCCTCGCGCAGCGCCCAAGGGCAGATCTCCAGCTGGTTGACCCTGAACTGCTCCATGGCGGCCTCGGCCACCATGCCTCCCGCGAGCATCTGTGCAGCCCGCACCTCGGAGACCCCGGGCAGTCCGGCCCGTTCCTTGGCCGTCATGGCGGCCATCCGGTTGACCCACAGGCCCAGGTCCTCGCGGCGCAGGTGCCGCTTGACGAAGGGCCCCTCGGCCAAGGGGGCGGCCCCCGTGATGCGGGCCAGGGAGCGGAAGGTCTTCGAGGTCCCGGTCACCAGCACGGGTGAGGTCATCGGCGGGAACCCCGCAGCAGCCTCCGCGATGGTGGCCTTGATGTGCTTGCGCAGCTTCTTGATGGACTTCGGCGTGGGCGGGTCCGCGGGCAGCCAGTCCCGGGTCAGCCGGCCGGCGCCCAGGGGTATGGACACCGCGTGACTGGGCAGCTCGTCCGTGCCATAGGCGATCTCGAAGGAGCCCCCGCCGATGTCGAAGTTCAGGATGGAGCCCACGTCCCAGCCCTGCCACCGGCGCACCGCGAAGTAGGTCATCGCGGCCTCCTGGTCCCCGGAGAGCTCGGTGAGGTACACCGAGGTCTCCCGGGTCACCCGCTCCAGCACCTCCGCGCCGTTGCCCGACTCGCGGATGGCCGAGGTGCAGAAGGCGATCATGTCCTCGGCTCCGTTGGCCACCGCGAACGTCACGGCCTCCTTGATGAAGGTCACGAGCGCATCCTGCCCGGAGGCCCTGATGTGGCCCTCGGCGTCCTGGTGGTTCAGCAGGGACAGGGATCGCTTGTGGTCCGCGTAGGCGGAGGGACGTGCACCGGGGTGCGCGTCCACCAGCAACAGGTGGACGGTGTTCGAGCCGATGTCCAGGACGCCCAGACGCATGGTCTGCCTTCTTCTTCCGCTACTTCTTGGCCGACTTGGCGGGGGCCTTGCGAGCCGCGGGCTTGCGGGCCGGCTTCTTGGCCGGCCCCTTGGCCCGCTTGTCCGCCAGCAGCTCGTAGGCCTGCTCGGCAGTCAGGGACTCCGGGTCCATGGCCCGTGGCACGGTGATGTTGGTCTCCCCGTCCGTCACGTACGGTCCGAAGCGGCCGTCCTTGACCACCACCTTCTTGCCCGACGTCGGGTCCTCACCGAACTCGGCCAGCGGCGGTTTCGCAGCCCCTCGCCCGCGCTGCTTGGGCTGGGCGTAGATGGCCAGCGCCTCCTCCAGCGTGATGGTGAAGATCTGCTCCTCGGTCTCCAGCGAGCGGGAGTCCGTGCCCTTCTTCAGGTAAGGGCCGAAGCGTCCGTTCTGGGCGGTGATCTCCGTGCCCTCCGCGTCCTGACCGACCACCCGGGGCAGGCTCATGAGCTTCAGGGCGTCCTCGAGGGTGACCGTCTCCAGGGTCATGGACTTCAGCAGGGAACCGGTCCGCGGCTTGACCTTGGCCGGCTTCTTCTTCGGTTTGGGCTTGCCGTTCTTGTAGTACTCCGTGGGCTGGGCCTCCATCCAGGCGGCCAGCTCCTCCTCGGTCATCTCCTGGATGACCTCGGTGACGTACGGCCCGTAGCGGCCGTCCTTGGCCACGATGCTCCGACCGGTCTCCGGGTCGGTGCCGAGCGCGACCTCGGACGGGCCGGCGGTGGCGAAGATCTCCACGGCCTTCTCGGCCGTCAGCTCGTCCGGGGCCAGGTCCTCGGGAACGTTGGCCCGCTCCGGGTCGGTGCCCTCCGGGGACTCCGCCGGGAGATCCTTCTCCAGGTAGGGGCCGAACTTGCCCACCCGCAGGGTGATGCCGTCCGCCACCGGGATGGAGTTCACCGCCCGGGCGTCGATGTCCCCCAGGTTGTCCACCACGGACTTGAGCCCCTCTGCGCCCGACTCCGCGCCGAAGTAGAACGCCTGCAACCAGGCCTCGCGCTCGAGCTCGCCGGCGGCGATCCGGTCCAGGTCGTCCTCCATGCGTGCCGTGAAGTCATAGTCCACGTAGGTGCCGAAGTGCTCCTCCAGCAGACGGATCACGCTGAACGCGGTCCAGGACGGCACCAGCGCATTGCCGCGCTTGGAGACGTAGCCGCGGTCCATGATCGTGGAGATGGTGGGGGCGAACGTGGATGGGCGGCCGATCTCCCGCTTCTCCAGCTCGGCCACGATCGACGCCTCGGTGTAGCGCGGGGGCGGGGAGGTCTCGTGCCCGGAGGCGATGACATCCTCGCCGGTGAGGGCCTCACCCGTGGCGACCTCGGGCAGGCGCTTGTCCTTGCCCTCCTGCTTGTCAGACTCCCCGTCCTTGCCCTCCTCATAGGCGGCCAGGAAGCCGGGGAAGGTGATGACGGTGCCGGAGGCGCTGAAGCCGGCTGTGCGGCCTGCCATGTCCCCGCCGGTCTCCAGCGCGGTGCCGGAGAGCTTGACGGTGGCGGTGTAGCCCTTGGCGTCGGCCATCTGTGAGGCGATGGTGCGCTTCCAGATCAGTTCGTAGAGGCGGAACTCATCAGCGCCGAGTGATCCGGAGACCTGCCCGGGGGTCCGGAAGGAGTCCCCCGCGGGGCGGATGGCCTCGTGAGCCTCCTGCGCCGAGTCGTTCTTGGACGTGTACACGCGCTTGGCCTGCGGGACGGACTCGGGGCCGTAGAGCTCGGTGGCCTGGCGGCGGGCCGCCGTGATGGCCTCGTCCGAGAGGTTGACCGAGTCAGTACGCATGTAGGTGATGTAGCCGTTCTCATACAGGCGCTGGGCCACCTGCATGGTCACCTTCGAGGAGAACCGCAGTTTGCGGGAGGCGTCCTGCTGCAGCGTGGAGGTGGTGAACGGGGCAGCCGGGCGGCGGGTGTAGGGCTTGTCCTCCACCGAGTCGACCGTGAAGGTGGCCCCCTGCAGGCCGGAGGCGAGCGCCGTGGCGGTGGCCTCGGTCAGGGTGGCGACCTTGCCGGCGGCGGACTTCTTCAGCTGGCCGCGGTCGTCGAAGTCGCGGCCCGTGGCGATGCGCTGGCCGTCCACCGTGTTCAGCCGCGCGGTGAAGGACTCACCGGCGCCCTTGCCCTCGTCGGCCGTGAAGGTGCCGTCCAGATCCCAGTAGGACGCCGGGATGAACGCCATCCGCTCGCGCTCGCGCTCCACCACCAGTCGGGTGGCCACGGACTGCACGCGGCCGGCAGAGAGGCCCTGGCGGACCTTGCGCCACAGCACCGGGGAGATCTCGTAGCCGAACAGGCGGTCGAGGATGCGGCGGGTCTCCTGGGCGTCCACGAGGTCGGCGTCGATCTCCCGGACGTTCTCCAGGCCGCGGGCGATCCCCTCCTTGGTGATCTCGGTGAAGGCCATCCGGTAGACGGGGACCTTCGGCTTGAGCTCCTGGAGCAGGTGCCACGCGATGGCCTCGCCCTCGCGGTCGGCGTCCGTGGCGAGGTAGAGGGCGGAGGAGTCCTTCAGCAGGCGCTTCAGGTCCGCCACACGCTTGCGCTTGTCCGGGTAGACCACGTAGTAGGGCTCGAAGCCGTTGGTGGTGTCCACCGCGAAACGACCGTACGGCCCCTTCTTCATCTCCGCCGGCAGGTCCGAGGGCTGCGGCAGGTCCCGGATGTGGCCCGCCGAGGCGTCCACCACCCATCCCTCGCCCAGGTACTTGGCGATGGACTTGGACTTGGCAGGGGACTCCACGATGACCAGTTTCGTTCCGTCACCGGAGGACGTGGTCTTCTTGGACGTCTTCTCGGACACTCAGGCTCCTATTCGTCGCCGGACGGGGATGTCCACCGGGCCCGGCTGGCCCGGCGGATGGCCGCCTTCAGGTTCCAGGCGGACCGCCCGGTGCCCTACCAATGTAACGGCACCACGGGACCGGTCCCTGACGCAGGCCGACTTTCCCCGCCGATGAGGCCGTTTACCGGGGTTCCGAGGCAGGGTCCGCCAGCACCGAGACGAGGTAGTAGACACGCTCGGCGTCCACGGAGCGTTCCGAGGCAGGGTTGAGCTCCTCGAACTCGTCGATCAGCGCGGTGAGCCGCCGCTGGAACTCCGCGCGCTGCTCCGCATTGACGAAGACCATCCCCGTGGACAGCACCGGCGGGCGCGGCCCATCCGGCGCACCGGAGTGGCCCTGCTGGCTCGTCTCCCCGTCCAGGGCGGCGTTGTCATCCTGGGCAGCGGCCACCGCGCGCTCAGCAGCCTCCCGCGCCTCCTGGTCCTCCGCCTCGCGCCGGGCCACCTCCTTCATGATCCGGTCCCGGAAGGTGTTCAACTGCACGTCGATGAACGCCTGCTTGGATGCCGGGGAGTGGTTCAGCGAGTTGACCAGCAGCGAGTAGCCGGCGGCCTTCCAGCGCCGCTCCCGCCCGTCCCCCTCGGACGGCGACCGCTCCACGAATCCGTACTTCTCCAGGGCTCGCAGGTGATAACTCATGGCCGAGGGTGTCAGGCCGCACCGGGAGGCCAGCTCGGTGGCCGTGCGGGTGGACTGCGAGGCGAACAGCTCCTCGAGCGCCTCGAGCCGCGCTTCGTGGGCCAGCGCCCTGATGGCCTGGGGGTCCGAGATGACCACCGGCGTCCGGGCGCCCGGCGCCGTTCCGCCCCCGGAGGTCGGAGCGGTGTCTTGTTCAGTCATGGATAGAGATTCTAGGCACTTCTTTCACAATTCGGGTGCCCTGATTCACACTCGTAGTGATTTCAGTCACACAACGGAGCGGCTTCAGTCCGAGTCGCCGTCCGGGACGGGCACCAGGAAGCCGTCCGTCAGGAGCTCGGCGACGGCCTCCAGCAGCGCCGCCTCCCCCGCTTCGTCCAGTTCCAACAGTCCCGCCACGGCGCCGGCGAGCTGACCCACGGTGAACTCGCCGTCCGCGGCCGCGAGGAATCCGGCCGTGGCCGTGTCCAGGTGGGCTGTGCGCCGGAACCCGCCGCCCTGACGGGCCAGGATGACCTCCGGGTGATCCGCGCCGAATCGCTGGTGGCGTTCCTCGGTCACGTCCCCCGGGACCAGCACGTGCAGGGCGCGCAGGTGCCCGAGGTCCCCGGCGGCCTCCGATCCCGCGTTGGTGCCGTCCGCGCCGGCCACGAGGTCCCAGCGCTCCACCGCGGCCGCCCAGGCCGGGCCCAGCGGCTGCTGCAACTCCGATTCGAGGACCTCGGTGCGGATCCGGCCATCCCGGTCCGCCTCCGGGCGGCGCATCCACAGGTAGCCGAAGCCGACGGCGGCCACGCCTCGTGCCTCGAAGTCCTCCAGGTAGCGGCGGTAGCCGGTCCCGTAGCCGGCCGGGTCCAACTGCTCGGAGGAGTCCTGCAGCCACGTCTCGGCGTACCCGGACGGGTCCAACAGGTCCCGCTGGAGGAACCAGGCATCCGTGCCCTCCGGGACCCAGCTACGCGGCCTGGCGTCCCAGCCGGACCATTGCGGGCTGGCAGCCCCGGGCACCCGCTGGTCCGGCTCGCGCTGACCATTCCGATCGTCTGGGTCGGCGCCCGCGGCGTGGTCGTTCTGGCTGTTCTGGCCGCTCTGACCGCTCTGACCGCTCCGTCCCTCGTGATGGATCTCCCAGTTTCCGAGCATCTGCACGATGCCCCCGGGCTTCAGGTGCTCGGGCAGTCGCGCCACGAGCTGGGCCAGCAGGCTGTCCCCGGGGCGACCCCCGTCCCGGTAGGTGTTGATGCCGGCCAACGGGCTCAGGCGGTCCGGATCCAGTGCCCCCTGATCCGGGCCTGACGCGCCGCGCGGGGTGATGACGAAGGGTGGGTTGGAGACCACGAGGTCGAAGCGCTGCCCGGCCACCGGTTCCAGAAGGTCACCGGTGGCCAGCGTCACCCGTCCCCCCGGTCCGTAGAGCGCCTCGGCGACGTCTCCTCCCGGTCCCCACTGCGGGTCCGTGCCGGCCAGGCCGAGTACCTCGGCGTTGAGGACCAGGTTGAACGCCGTGAACTCCAGCGCTCGTCCGGACAGGTCCGTGGCGGTGACGTGCTCGGCATGCGCCAGCAGGTGCAGGGCCTGGATGCCGCAACCGGTGCCCAGGTCCAGGGCGCGGGCCACCGGCCGGCGGATGATGTTGCCGGCCAATGTCAGGGACGCCCGGCCGATCCCCACCACATGCCAGGCCGGCAGGGCGGATCGGGTCTGCAGGGCCGTCTGGTCACTGGCCACCCACAGGTCCCCGTGATCGTCGGCGGCATACGGGGAGAGGTCCACCACCGGATGCAGACACCCCTCACGGACCCAGCCCAGGTTCAGGGCAGCGGCGCCTGCGGCCCCCAGGGTCGGCAGGGCGCCGTCCAGGGCCGCCACCGGGACCGGATCGCCGAGCATCCAGCAGGACACCACGGCGGCGAGGGCGCGCTGTGAGGCGGGGGCGCCGTCGTCGCCCATCACCCGGGCCACCACGTGCCGGGCCGGCTCGGCCTGTTCTCGGTCCAGAGCTGCGGTGGCCGCCGTCCCGAGCAGGGTTCCCACACCGTCTGCCGTGTAGCCGAGGGCCCGTAGATCCGTGGCGAGCGCCTGGACCGAGCCAGCACCGGCTGGCGGGGGATCGATCATGGCGCGGTTGAAGGGCGGGGCTGTCGGTGCCGCGTTGGAATCCGGGGTGGTGGTGCTCATGGCCTCATTCTGGTGCACTCTCCGCATCGGCGATCCGGCAATGAGGCGGCGCAGCCGTCACAGACGGCCTCCAGGGTCTGACACCCCGGGTCGGCACAGTTGCGCAGTTCGGACGTTGGCCCCCCACAGAGGGCGCAGCGGCCGATCACGGCGGCCTGATCGGAGAACTCCAGCCGCATGCGCTGGTCGAAGACGGCGAGTGAGCCTTCCCACAGGCCGTCATCTCCGTAGGTCTCCCCGTACTTCGCGATCCCGCCCTCAAGCTGGTAGACCTCGCTGAAGCCCCGGCGCTGCATGAGGGCACTGAGGACCTCGCAGCGAATCCCGCCGGTGCAGTACGTGACCACGGGCTGGTCCTTGAGGTGGTCGTACTTGCCGGAGTCCAGCTCGGTCACGAAGTCCCGCGTGGTGGCGGTGTCCGGGACCACGGCCCCGGCGAAGCGGCCGATCTGCGCCTCCGGGGCGTTGCGCCCGTCGAAGAACACCACCGGGGTGCCGGCCTCCTCCTTCTCCTGGACCAGCCGGTGCAGGGCGGCCGGCCCCACGTGGGTGCCGGTGCCCTCCACCCCCGCACCGGTGACGGTGACCTCCTCGGGGACGCCGAAGGCCACCAGCTCGGGGCGGACCCTGACGGAGAGCCGCGGGAAGTCCTCCGCCGAGCCGTCTGACCACTTGACGTCCAGGCCTGCGAAGGGCCCGTAGGAGCGGGTGGTCTTGACATATTGCTTCACAGCGGCGATCGGGCCGCCCACCGTGCCGTTGATCCCGTGGGGAGCCACGATGATGCGTCCGGTCAGCCCCCAGCGTTCGGCCAGTGCGTGTTGCCACAGGCGCACGGCCTCCGGGTCCGGCAGCGGGGCGAAGCGGTAGAACAGGGCGATCTTGGACTGGCTCACCGCATCTAGGGTAGCCGGGCGGGCGCCGTGGACCCGAGGCCACTGGGCCGTGGACCGGAGGCTACAGACTGGTGACGATTTGGCGGGATCCGGCGGAGAGCCGGCTCCGGGCCGTGCGGGTTCGGTCCCCCTGCGGTTAGTCTCGTCCCATGACTTCTGCCCTGAACGACGCGCTGGTCAGCACCTGGGTGACCGGGTGGTCCCGCTGCCGAAACTATGACGTGCACCATGACGGTGTGGTCCATGCCGCCCTGCGCAGCGGCCACCAGACCGGAGACGGCCAGCAGTGGGAGTACATCCTGGCCGACCCGGACGAGGCCGCACTGAAGGCCGTGTCCGCCGAGGTCCAGGGCCACCCGGGCCGGCTGCTGACGGTGGTGGGGACTCCGCCACCCGTCCCCGCGGACGTCCCCCTCCAGGCGGTCTCCACGAGCGAGATGCTGATGGTGGTGGACATGGGCGGCCAGGACGTCGAGGCCCCGATCGTGCCCGAGGAGTTCGAGGCTGAGGTCCAGCGCAACGACCCGGACTGGTTCCTGGTGACCATCACCAGCACGGACCAGCACTCCCGGGGCGAGGGCGCCGTGGCGGCGCGCGGTCGTGTGGCGGCCGTGGACGGCTACGCCGTGTTCGACCGCATCTGGACCTCCCCCGATTTCCGCCGCCAGGGACTCGGCTCGCTGGTGATGCGCTACCTCGCCTCGCTGGTCCTGGAGCATGACGTGGAGGAGGGGCTGCTCGTGGCCAGCGCTGACGGTCAGGCGCTGTACGGCCATCTCGGCTGGACCGAGCTCGCCGATGTCACCGTGTACGGAGCGCCGGATGACCACACCGCGAATCCGTCCCACTCGGACGCCGACTGAGTGGACCCCGCCGTTGGTGACGGCGCGGCACGCACTGACGACCCCCGGGACGCCGAGGCCCTGACCCGCACCCTCGGCCGCAGGATTGTTCCGCCCCAGCTGCTCCACGTCCGGCACATGCCCGAGCGCGGAGCCGTCACCGTGCCCTGGCCGGAGAGGACCCCGGCGGCCCTGGCCCAGGCCCTGGGCGGCTCCGGCGTACTGGAGCCCTGGCGGCATCAGGCCGAGGCCGCGGCCCTCGCGGCGGCCGGCACCCACGTGGTGTTGGCGACCGGGACGGCCTCGGGGAAGTCCCTGGGATACCAGCTGGCTGCCGGCACCGCCCTGCACGAGGACCCCACGGGCACCGTGCTGTACCTGGCACCCACCAAGGCGCTGGCCGCGGACCAGCTGCAGGCCTGGAGGGCCCTGGCCCGGGACGGGGCCACCTGGTTGCGCCCGGCCCCCTACGACGGGGACACGGATCCCGCCGACCGGAAGTGGGCCCGCGAGCATGCCAACGTGTTGCTGACCAATCCAGACATGCTGCACGTGGGGATCCTGCCCCACCACGAGCGCTGGTCCCGGTTCTTCCGCCGGCTGCGGTACGTGGTCGTCGACGAGGCCCACGTGTACCGGGGCGTGTTCGGCTCCCATGTGGCCGTGCTGCTGCGCCGGCTGGCGCGAGTCTGCGCGCACTACCGCTCGGGCCGGGGTGAGGACGGCGGGAATGCTGCCGGGCCGGTCTTCATCGGGGCCTCGGCCACCAGCGCGGACCCTGCCGGGTCCTTCTCCCGGCTGATCGGGGCCGAGGCCGAGGCCGTCACCCGGGATGCATCCCCGCACGGAGCGGTGACGGTGGGCTTCTGGGAACCCGAGCTGACGGACCGGCGGGGCGAGAACGGGGCACCCGTACGCCGCTCGGCCACGGCTGAGGGCGCCGGGATGATGGCGGACCTGGCGGTGACCGGAACCCGGACCATCGCCTTCATCCGCTCCCGCCGCGGGGCGGAGGCCATGGCCTCGGCCGCCAAGCGTGAGCTGGCTGAGGTGGACCCGTCCCTGCCGCCTCGCGTGGCGGCCTACCGCGCCGGCTATCTGCCGGAGGAGCGCCGGGAGGTGGAGACGGCCCTGCGGACCGGTCGCCTGCTGGGGGTGGCCTCCACCCCCGCGCTGGAGCTCGGCATCGACATCGCCGGGCTGGACGCCGTGCTGGTGGCCGGCTGGCCGGGCACCCGCGCCTCGTTCTTCCAGCAGGTGGGCCGCGCCGGGCGGGCCGGGCAGGAGTCCGTGGCCCTCTATGTGGCCGGCGACGACCCACTGGACACCTACGTGGTCCACCACCCCGAGGCGGTGTTCGAGCTGGCCGTGGAGGACTCGGTCACCGACCCCGCCAATCCGCACATCCTGGCCCCACACCTCTGCGCCGCGGCCGCGGAGCTCCCTCTGGTCCCGGACGGGCTCGATGCCTTCGGGGACCCGGAGCAGGTCCGTTCCCTGGTGGAGCAGCTGGTCGAGGAGGGATACCTCCGGCGCCGGCCGGCCGGCTGGTTCTGGACCCATCCCGAGCACGCGGCCGGGTTGGTGTCCCTGCGGGACGACGGCGGCGGCCCGACCGACATCATCGACACGGAGACCGGGGCCCTGCTCGGCACCATGGGCTCCCCGCAGACCCATTATCAGGCCCACCCCGGGGCCGTGTACGTCCACCAGGACCGCACCTACCTGGTGGAGGACCTGGACGAGGACGCCCACGCTGTGCTGGTGTCCCGGGCATCCCCCGACTACTTCACGCAGGCCCGGGACATCACCGAGATCGAGGTCCTGGACACCGTGGAGCGGTTGGACGCGGGAGACCTGCAGTGGTGCACGGGCCCGGTGAAGGTGACCACCCAGGTGGTGTCCTACCAGCGCAAGGCCCTGGTCTCCGGCGAGGTCCTCGGCGAGGAGCCGCTCGAGCTGCCGGCCCGGGACCTGTTCACCACCGCCGTCTGGTTCCACTGTCCCTCCGAGACGCTCGTGGCTGCCGGACTCACCATGGACCGGCTGCCCGGATCGCTGCACGCGGCCGAGCATGCCATGATCGGCCTGCTGCCGATCGTGGCCTCGAACGACCGCTGGGACATCGGCGGGGTGTCCATGGCCCTGCACCCGGACACGGGACAGCCCTCGGTGTTCGTCTACGACGGGCACCCGGGCGGTGCCGGCTTCGCCGAGCGTGGCTTCCATGAGGCCGAGGCCTGGCTGCAGGCGACCTTGGACACCGTACGCTCCTGCGCCTGCCCCTCGGGGTGCCCCTCCTGCGTGCAGTCTCCCAAGTGCGGCAACCGGAACAATCCCCTGGACAAGGCCGGGGCCGCCACCCTGCTGGCCTTCGTGCTGAACGGGGTGCGGGCCGCCGGCGCCAGGACGCGTCAGCCGGGCGTGCCCCGTCCTGGCGGTGATTGGTCGGGTGCTGAGGAGTGGGGAATCGACGGGGCGGGTGGGCCGGCCCGGGACGTCCCGTCTGCGGGCCACGGCAGCGGCGACTCGTAGCGGGTCCGTACCCGCACCGTCCCGTTCTGCTCAGCCGCGCAGGTGGTCACGGTGGCCCCGTGGCGCTGGGCCGTCTGAACCGCCAACGTGCAGGGCTCTGCCGCCACGAGCCCGCGGGCGGCGTCCGCGGCGGCCAGGGCGGCCAGGTCCGCCGCCCCTGCCGCCCGGGCCGCAGCCGTCACCGAGGTGCCCAGGGCTGCTGTGGCCCCGAGCAGCACCAGTGTCACGAACACCGTGATCAGTACCGTGATGCTTCCGGCGCCCACCTCCCCCCATGATCGGGTGGCACGGAGGGAGCCGAGCGCGCCAGGCCGGCCGCGGCTCATGGCGCCGCCGAGGCGGCCGGGGGCACCGCCCACTGATCTGGTGCATGGGCGGTGGCATCCAACCGCCAACCGTCCCACCAGGCCAGCGGCCCCGGCGGGGAGTGTTCCACCGTCACGGAGACCCAGCCGGCGGACCGCCTGCTGCTCAGCTCCGTGGCGTCTCCGGCCATCCGGCGGACAGTGGACTGGACCTCCGCGTCACTCTCCCCGCGAGCCAACTGCCGCGCGGAGGCCACCGCCGCCTCCTCCAACTGGACCTGTTGCAGGGTGGCGGCACCGGCGAGCAGGCCGGCCACCAGCACCAGGGCGGCCGCCGGCAGCATCACGGCGTACTCGGCGGTGACCGATCCCCGCTCGAGCGGGTCGTGGCGGTTCATGGGGTCCTCCGATGGTGGTCCGATGGGGGTTCGATGGTGGGGTCACGCATGGCTGTCATGTGTGGGTGTCTGCCGTGCTGTGGCACCAGGGGTGCCTTCGAGCCCATGACCTGGGCACGGGGCCGGGGACCGCCGCCTGGGGGAAGGCGGCGGGCCCCGGCGGGCGGCGGGCCGCTCAGCCGAAGCTCAGGGCGTCCTGGACGATGCCCAGGAGCAGTCCCTGGACGTCCGCCCCGGCCAGGATGACGGCGAGCACTCCGGCGAAGCCGACGGCGGCAAGCGTCACGATCCCGTACTCGGCCGTCTGCGCGCCGGTCTCGTCGCGCCAATCCGGCCCCTGGGACACGGCTCGGTGCGCAGGCGGTTCCTGGGTGGCCTGCTGGTCCTGGTCCCGGACCTCGGGATGCGCAATGGCAGTCATGGTGTCTCCTCGATTCGTCGCAATGGCGGCCGGTGGTGGTCGCCTGGTTCCAGCCTGCGCGGGCCGGGCAGGTCATGGGGTCCGGGCCGTACCGGATCTGGATGGATGTGCCCTGTCCGTCAGGTGTGGAGGAGTGGGTGTGAGCGGTTGTGGACGAGTGGCCGCAGGTCCCGCTAGGGCAGGAGTGCCAGGACCAGCGGGATCACCCCGAGGCAGATGAAGGACGGCAGTTGGCACAGTCCGAGCGGCAGGACCAGCCGGGTCCCGAGCTCCGCCGCCCGCTGTTCGGCCCGCCGCTTCCGATTCCTACGGAGTGAGGCCGCGGTGGAGCGCAGCAGGGCCGCCGTGGGCGCTCCCGTGAAGTGCGCAAAGCGGAGTTCTCCCGCCAGTTCCTGCAGGTCCGGGCAACTGGCCTCCGGCTCGTGCGCCGTCCATGCCTCGTCCCACTCCACCCCGACCCGCAGCAGCAGGGCCACCCGGCGGACCGGCCCGGCTCCCGGCAGGTGAGAACCGATCAGGTCGAGCCCGGAGACCAGGGATTGGCCCGAGTCGAGCAGGCCTGCCAGCAGGTCCAGCGCCACCGCGGCATCCACTGCGGCCTCGGTCTCGTCCTCGCCGATCCCGCCAGCCTGCCGAGGCAACAGGGGCCGGCCCGAGCGAGCCGAGCGGTCGGGGCGGTCGGGGTGGTCGGGCCCCTCCGGCGTCACGAGGAGGCCTCCGATCGCCGCATGAGCGCTCGGGTCCACAGATGCCCCACGACGGCCAGGGCACCACCCGTGCCCACCACCAGCCAGCCGATGGGCTCGGAGAGCAGTTCCGCCGGTGGTGCCCCGAGAGCGGCGGACATCCCCACCCCGGCCAGCGGCAGGAAGCCCAGCAGCCGCGCCGTGGAGCGGGGACCCGCGGCCGCGGCTTCCCGGGCCTGGTGGGCATCCTGCCCCTCCTCCAGCGCGTCCGCCAGACGGTCCAGGAGCCTGGCCAGCGGGATCCCGGCCTGCCGGGAGACTCCGAGGCAGCCATCCA
Organism: Citricoccus nitrophenolicus; assembly: GCF_047305825.1. Taxonomy (GTDB): domain Bacteria; phylum Actinomycetota; class Actinomycetes; order Actinomycetales; family Micrococcaceae; genus Citricoccus; species Citricoccus nitrophenolicus. The sequence goes on from NZ_CP063070.1 coordinate 1,244,800, forward strand.
GCTGGCGCCAGTGGCGGCCCTCCCCCGGACCGTGGGTCTCGGCGAAGGGCGAGCCGCCGAGCAGGACCTCCACGTCCGCCGCCGTCAGAACGTGGTGCAGGCAGCACGAGGACTGCGTCCTGCCAGCCACGCGGCACGGCGGATAGAGCCCGGCCAGTTCCGCCCAGATCCGCTCGGGACGACGGCCCGCCTGCAACAGGGCCGCTGCACGCCGCAACAGGGTGATGAAGGCCTCGGCGTTCCGCTCCCGGCGGCGTCTGGCCTGCCCGGGCCACCACCGCCATCCCCGGCGCTCCCCGCGGTGCCCGCCGTTCCCATGCAGTGCCTCAGCTACCCAGGACATGACGCCCCCTTCCGCGCCGGCCGGTCGCACCGCTCTGTGCCTCCAGCAGGTCCCGGCCAGGTCCCGGCATCAGGGCACCACCGGCGAGTGTCCAGGCCGGGACCACGCGGAAGGTTCCCTCCCGTGGCCCGGACCGGTCCACCACGGCCAGTTCCACCGGATGCCGACCGCCGTCCGTGCGGCCCAAGTGGAGCACTGCGTCCACCGCGCTCGAGGCCTGCAGGGCCAACGCCTCGGCACCCAGGCCCGCCAGGGCTCCCATGGCGAACAACCGAGCCGGGACATCCGCGGCCGAATTGGCGTGGAGCGTTCCCGCGGCACCCCGATGCCCGGTGTTCATGGCCGCCAGGAAGTCGGCGACCTCCGAGCCACGGCACTCCCCGACGATGAGCCGGTCGGGCCGCATGCGCAGGGCCTGCCGGACGAGTTCGGACAGCGGCACACCGCCGGTTCCCTCGGCGTTGCCGGACCGGGCCTGCAGGGAGACCACGTGCCCATGCCGGGGACGCAGTTCCCGGGTGTCCTCCACGGTGATGATCCGTTCGTCGGCAGGAACCTCAGCGAGCAGGGCAGAGAGCAGGGTGGTCTTGCCGGACCCCGTGGCGCCACTGATCAGGAGATTGGCGCGGGACTGCACCAGATGCTGCAGCGCGGTCAGCCAGATCTCTCCGTGCGGCCAGCCGCGGGCCAGGCTGCCGAGTCCTGGCGGTTCCGGGGCCGCCAACCGGACGCTGATCTGGGTTCCCCCTGCGGCCAGCGGGGGCAGGATGGCGTGCACCCGGGCCCCGGTGACCTGGGCGTCGCCGAACGGCTGTCCCTCGTCGAGCCGGCGCCCGCCCTGGGCCAGCAGCCGCACCGCCAGCCGGCGGGCATCCCCGGCCTCCACCCGCTGGCCCGTGGCCTGCAGGCCCTCCAGCCCATCCGTCCAGATGGTCCCGGACCCGTCCACGAGGACGTCCGTGACGCCGGGGGTCCGAGCCGGGCCGGCCAGCTCCCCGAGCCCGGTGAGGTCATCTGTCACCGCCTGCATCTGCGCGGCCGCCTCCTGTGGGGTGACCACCGGCAGGTGCCGGCGAACCGCCTCAGCCGCCAGCTCCGGCGGCACCGCTTCCGGCCTGGCCGCCTCGGCCCCGTTGCGCTGCCGCGCGGGATCGGCCAGGCGTCCGGCCAGCCAGCGTCTGGCACGCCCCTGCTCCACAGACCGGAGCCCGGAAGGGCCTGCTGCCGGTCCCGATGACCGCCCCGGTGACCCGGCAGCAGCACGGCCGGTGGTGGGGCTCGGGAACCGACCACGTCTGGCCGGCCTCGGAGGTTCCGGCTGCCACCCGGCGCTCATGGACGGATCCTCTCGGCCAGCTCGCCCCGGTGCCCGGTCCCGGTCCGCTGGTCGACCTGTTGCCCGTCCTGCCGCTCCAGCCTCAAACCGGTCTCCGCCGCCAGCCGTCGGCCGGATCCACGGCGGGCCGATCGGCCCCAGGAGGCCACCGAGGCCCCTGCCCAATCAGAGGCCCGGAGGGGAACCGTGGTGGGCACCGTGCCCGGGACGGGCGTCGAAGCCGTGCCCGGGCGACGTTGCGCACCGCTGGCACACAGGACCATCTCCGGGTGGAGTGGCAGGTCCGCCGGCGGGGGCTCCTCGGTGCACAGCACCACCGGTGTTCCCCGGTCCGCGGCATCACGGGCCCGGGCGACGTCCCGTCCGACATCCACCACGGTCCAGGCGAACGACTCCCGCGCCGTCTCGAGACACTGCTCCGGTGCGTCCCACAGGATCTGACCGCCCCCAGGGGTTCCCCTCGGCGCGGTCCATCCCCACCAGCGGACTCCGCCGGCGCTGGGCAGCTGGGACGCCAGGGCCGGTCCCGGGACCGGGACTCCGCCGGCGCTCTGCCATCCGATGCGGTCAGCGCCGAGAGGTGCGAGGGGGCGCAGACGGTTGCTGAGACCACCGTCCGGCCCTTGCGCGTCCACGAGGAGGCCGCGGCCGGGTCCGCCCCACAGCAGGGTCAAGGCCCACGTCAGCCCGGGCCACCGTGCGTCGCCGTCCGAGCCGGGCCCCTGATGGACCACCACCACGGCCTGCCCCGGGGCCCCACCGAGCCGACCGTCCGGGGTGGTCCGGGCCAGCGTCCGACAGAGTTTCCGGGAGTCCTCCGGCAGACTCAGCCCCTCATGGGGCTCGGCTGAGCCGCCCAGGGACACCGGTAGCGCCCGGATCCCTGGGGGAAGGCCCCGGAGAGGGTCCGGCAACGAGGTCTCTGAGGGATCGAGCCCCCACAGGACGGCCGTGGGACGGCCCACTGCCGCGATCGCGTCCTCGGAACTCGCCTCTGCCCGGGTCAGGACGTGCAATCGGTGCCCCACCGCGGCCACGCAGGCCGCGACCTCGGCACACAACAGCTCGGAGTGGAGCCGACCACCCCCGATCAACCCGTGGGGCGGAGGTGCCCCGGCATCGGGCGAGGAGACGAACACGACGGGCAGCGGGGCGGATGCAGGGACAGCCATGTCTCCAGACTGGCCCGGTGCCACCGGCCGTGTGGTCCGCAGGGGGCAGCCTGTGGAGGGCGGCCGGACACCCGGTCACCTGTGGAGGAGCCGTCCGGCGGGGCCTATCCTGAGTCGGCCCGCGGCACGGGCATGGACGCGTCCCAGTCGGTGATGTCCACGATCCGTTGCCGGTCCCAGTCCTGAGACCATCCCAGCAGGTCCAGGATCCGGTCGATGAGGATCGCCGTGAACCCCCAGACGAGGGCACCGGACACCAGGAAGCCGGGGCTCCGGAAGCGCTGTGCGTTCCCCGCGGCGCCGCGGGTCAGGGACGTGGTGATGCGGTTGGCGGGATCCACCAGGTCTGCCACAGGCACCCGGAACACGCGGGCCGCCTCGCCCTCGTCCACCACGAAGACGTCAGAGGGCCGGTCCCACCAGCCCAGCACGGGGAACACCTGGAAATTGGACACGGTCAGTGGCGCCGGTGGGAGCGTACCGATGACCCGTACCCCGTCCGGGTCCAGCCCGGTCTCCTCCTCGGCCTCCCGCACAGCGCAGGCCGCGTGGTCCACGTCCTCGGGGTCCTTGCGCCCGCCCGGGAAGGCGATCTGCCCTGGGTGCTGGCGCAGGCTGAGGGACCGTTGGGTCAGCAGCAGGTCCAGATCCTCGGGCACGGCGGAGGAGTGGAAGTGTGCCGGCTGGTCGTCGAGCGCCCCGAACAACACGAGCACCGCCGATTCCACCGGTGCTTCGCCACCCGGAGGGGGCACCAGGGTGATGCCGAAGTCCCAGCCTCGGCCGTCGTCGTCCGGCACCGGGTGCTCGTCCCGTACCTGCGCGTACCGGGCCGCCAGGGCCGGGTCCAGGGTGCCGTACCGACCCACGAGCCGGCGCAGGTCCGCGAGCGCTCCGTCGATCTGCATCATGCTCCCAGACTGTATCCCTCGGCCCGCAGCTCGGCGCGGCTCGCCCCCGCGAGCATCCTGGCCAGCAGGTCCTCGCGGCCGGGTGCCAGTTCATACTTCAACAATGCCGCCGCCGCGTCCGGATCCGTCTCCCCAGCGCCGTAGGAGGGGCACCAGCGAGCGACGGGGCAGGCTCCGCAGGCGGGGCGCTTGGCGTGGCAGACGCGCCGGCCGTGGAAGACGAGCCGGTGCGAGAGCATGGTCCAGTCGCGGGGTTCGAAGAGCGCGGCAACCTCGTGCTCCACCTTGACGGGGTCCTGCTGGGTGGTGAACCCGAGCCGCCGGGCCAGCCGCCCGAAATGGGTGTCCACCGTGAGTCCGGGGATCCCGAAGGCGTTGCCGAGCACCACAAAGGCGGTCTTGCGGCCAACGCCGGGAAGCTTCACCAACGCGTTGAGTTCTCCCGGGACCTCGCCACCGTGGTGCTCCACCAGGGCGCGGGACAGGCCCTGGATGGCCGTGGCCTTGTTGCGGTAGAAGCCCAGCGGGCGCACGATCTCCTGGAGTTCCCGCTCGTCCGCGTGGGCCATGGCCTCGGCATCCGGGAACCGGGCGAAGAGTCCGGGAGTGGTGGCGTTGACGCGCACGTCCGTGGTCTGGGCGGACAGGACCGTGGCCACGAGCAGTTCGAAGGCATTGGTGAAGTCCAGCTCTGCCACCGCGTACGGGTACGCCTCCGCGAGCACCCGGTTGATCCTGCGGGCCCGGCGCGTGAGTGCCAGGGCGCTCTCCCCCGTGATGCTGCCGGTGCCGGCGCCGGTGGCGGAACGGCGCCCGGTCATGCGCGCTCGATGTCCGTCAGGTCCCTGAGCACGCCGGTGCGGCCGTCGGTGTTCTGCACCAGGAACTCGTGGCGGCGGTCCTCGAGGGCGAGGATCCACCCGCCGGGCTCCAGATCGAAGACCGGGCTGCCGTCCTCCGGGGCCACGGCCGAGCGCCGGGTGCCGACCGCGAACCAGAAGGCCTCGTAGTCGGCCGGTTCCGTCCCACGCGGAGAGGACTGGGCGGGCTCCGCCAGACCGGTGGTGCCGGTGGACCCAGACATCTCCGCGGCGTCGGTTTCATCGGCAGCGTTGGTGACCTCAGTGGCCTCGGTTGCCTCGGTCGCCGGCGCACCGAAGGCGGCGGTGGCCGAGGCGGCGGCCTCATCCGTGGAACGCGGCCGTACGCGGGTCATCCCCAGTTCTTCGTCGATCTCGGACCCGGTGGGCCCTGCGTCAGGTCGCTCGCCCGCCTGTTCGGGAGAGTGTCCGGCAGTGTTGCCGGCCTCGGACGAGGAATGGAGATCCTCCGAGGACCCGGGTGACCCCTGGGCCTCCGGTTGGCCGTAGCCCGGGCTCGGGAAGGAGTCCGCCGCGGAGCCGTCCGCCGGCCAGGCGTCAGAAGTCGTGGTGGACGCCGCCGCGGCCGAGTCCAGAGCGTCGGGGCCCGCCCCTGCGGGGGCGGCATCCCCCGAGGTGTGAGCCGGGTCCAGCGGGTCCCGGACCTCTCCGGCGCCCGGTGCCGGGGCCGTCGTCGTCCCCGGGGCAACGGCCGGGGCATGGCTCGTGGCCCGCGTCTCGCCAGAGCCTGCCACCAGTGGCGCCACGAGCCCACGCAGGGGGGACGTGACCACGAGGCCGAGGGAGCCGGCCAGGCCGATGAGCAGCACCGGGTCCAAGGTGGTGGCGAAGGTGACGAAGTAGAAGGCCAACGCGAGCCAGGCTGCCACGTGGGCGAACTGATCGGTGCTGAGCGAGCCCAGCCGCGGCCCTGCGTCCCGGGTGCCCTGGCCTGAGGCAGCGCGGGCCACCAGGAAGCCGGCGGCGGTCAGCGGAAGCAGGAGGCCGATCCCCAGGAAGAACAGGTTGTAGACACCCCACAGGTTCACGCCCCACCGCACCGTGATCAGCGGGACCAGGGATCCGGCCAGGACCACGAGGGATGATGCGAGGAATCCGACGTCCCAGCTGGTCAACTTCAGTCCCGAGTCACCATGGCCCTGCGTGGTGACGGGTGCATCCGGTGCGGTGCCCATGTGATTCCTCCCGTGATCCCCGGTCCGCCCGCATCTGCGGGACGTCCGGGTGAATCCTTGCATCCAGACCGGCGGTGGTCGCCGGTTCCCCTGTGGACGGTCTCTGCACCATTGAACCAGCCGGAGGGTCTCATGCAACGTTGGCGCAACCTCGGGAACTTCACACGACGCATCGGAGCGTTAGTCTAAGGACGCAGGCCACCTGTGACGGGCATTACAGCAACAGTCCCGTCCAGGCGGCGGCCCCGTGACCGCGCCACCAAGGAGTACGCATGAGCACAGCAGCGTCCAACGAACCGGCCACCCCGTCCGCAACGGCTGACGGCGGCGGCACCATGGACACGCTCTCCCACGAACACCGCAGCTTCCCACCCTCGGCCGAGTTCTCGGCGCAGGCCGTGGCGGGCGCGGACCGCTACGAGGACGCTGCCGCGGACCGGCTGGCGTACTGGGGCCGGCAGGCGAGGGAGGTGCTGCATTGGGACCAGGACTTCACCGAGGTGCTCGACTGGTCCGACGCCCCGTTCGCCCAGTGGTTCGTGGGCGGCACCACCAACGCGGCCTACAACGCCCTGGACCGGCACGTGGAGGCCGGGCTGGGTGACCGGGTGGCCATCCACTTCGAGGGCGAGCCGGGCGATTCGAGATCCTGGACCTACGCCGAGCTGGCCGCCGAGGTCCGCAGGGCCGCCAACGCCTTCGAGTCACTGGGCGTCACCAAGGGTGACCGCGTGGCCGTCTACCTGCCGATGATCACCGAGACCGTCATCACCATGCTGGCCTGCGCCCGGATCGGCGCGGTGCACTCCGTGGTCTTCGGCGGCTTCTCCGCGGACGCCCTGCGCTCCCGGATCGATGACGCCGAGGCCAAGCTCGTGGTCACCGCGGACGGCTCGTGGCGCCGCGGCAAACCCTCCATGCTCAAACCCGCCGTGGACGCCTCGCTGGCCGATCCGGGCCACACCGTGTCCAACGTCCTGGTGGTCCGGCGCAATGAGCAGGACGTGGACTGGACCGAGGGCCGGGACCTGTGGTGGCACGAGGTGCTGGCCGAGCAGTCGGACGAGCACGAGCTGGTCTGGCATGACTCCGAGCACCCGCTGTACATCCTCTACACCTCCGGCACCACCGGGAAGCCGAAGGGCATCCTGCACACCACCGGCGGCTACCTCGTGCAGGGCGCCGTCACCCACCGGGACACCTTCGACCTGCACCCGGAGACGGACGTCTACTGGTGCACCGCGGACGTCGGCTGGGTCACCGGACACTCCTACGTCACCTACGCCCCGCTGATCAACGGTGCCACCCAGGTGATCTACGAGGGCACCCCGGACTTCCCGCACAACGGGCGCTGGTGGGAGATCGTGGCCAAGTACGGCGTCACCCTCATGTACACCGCCCCCACGGCCATCCGCACCTGCATGAAGTGGGGCCGGCAGGTCCCGGATTCCTTCGACCTCTCCTCCATCCGGGTGCTCGGTTCCGTGGGCGAGGCCATCAACCCCGAGGCCTGGATGTGGTACCGCGAGGTGATCGGCGGCAATGCCGGCGCGGGCGTGAAGAACGACGACGGCTCCGTCACCCCGGGGGCCCGCAAGGAGCACCCTGCCCCGATCGTCGACACCTGGTGGCAGACCGAGACCGGCGCCCACATGATCTCCCCGTTGCCGGGCGTCACGGCCACCAAGCCCGGCTCGGCCCAGACCCCCGTCCCGGGGATCACGGTGGACGTGGTGGATGATGCCGGCGTCTCGATTGAGGGCGCCGGGGCCGGTTTCCTCGTGATCCGCGACCCGTGGCCGGCCATGCTGCGCGGCATCTGGGGCAATCCTGAGCGCTACAAGGAGACGTACTGGTCCCGGTTCGAGGGCATGTACTTCGCCGGAGACGGCGCCCGCCGGGACGAGGACGGGGACGTGTGGGTGACCGGCCGTGTGGACGATGTCATGAACATCTCCGGGCACCGGCTGTCCACCTCGGAGATCGAGTCCGCGCTGGTGTCCCACCCGATGGTGGCCGAGTCCGCCGTGGTCGGCGCCACCGACGCCACCACGGGCCAGGCCGTGGTGGCCTTCGTGATCCTCACCGAGGAGGCCCAGTCGAACGGCGAGGTGGACCCGTCGAAGGCCGAGGCGGACCTGCGGGGCCATGTGGCCGCCGAGATCGGGGCCATCGCCAAGCCGAAGCACATCATGGTGGTCCCCGAGCTGCCCAAGACCCGCTCCGGGAAGATCATGCGCCGCCTGCTCAAGGACGTGGCCGAGGGCCGCGATCCGGGCGACGCCTCGACCCTGGCCGATCCCTCGATCATGCAGAGGATCGCGGAGTCGCTGCGGCAGTAGGACCTCCGGAGCCGCGCGCCCGCCCCTCCGAGCGTCCCTCAAGAGGCACAAAGTGACACCACCCCGTCCAAACGGACGGGGTGGTGTCACTTTGTGCCTCGGGGCGGACTCAGCGCCTCGGGCCGAGTGGAGGGCGTTGGGCCGGGTCAGGACGGGTCGGTCGCGCCCTCGTCTCCGGACAGGTGGTCCGGGTTCTTGAGCAGGTGGACGAGCGAGGCGGCCATGCCGCCCCACACCACCACGATGGCGATGAGCAGGAACACGATGGCGATCGGGTCCATGTCAGGCTCCCTTCTCGGGGTTCTGGGGATGGGACGGGACCTCGGCATGGCGGCCATGGCCGGTGCCGGCCCCGCCGTGCTGGTCGGACGCCCCGAGGGCGCCGGGAGCTGCCGCGAAGTTGTCATTCAGCTCACTGTGCAGCGCGGACTTCGGCGACCACGGCAGCAGGGACAGCAGGACGGCCACCACGATCAGGGCGATCGACATGCCCCAACCGAAGGTGCCCACGAACCAACTCGGCATGTCCCCGTAACCGTCCTGGGCCTTGAGGACCACGTCGGAGATCCACATGTACGCCAGCACGATCGGCAGGACCACCGCCACCAGGACCTTGTAGACGATGCCCACCCGGAAGGAGGACACCGCATTCAGGTGTCCGACCATGCCGTCCAGGCGGCGCAGCACCCAGGAGACCACCACGACGGCCACCAGGGCGGCGCCCACGATCCCGAAGTTGTTGGCGAAGGCGTCCGTCACGTCCAGGACATTGATGCCGCTGGTGGTACTGAACAGCAGCAGCGAGACGATCCCCGCGAAGCCGACCACCACGGACACGGTCATCCAGCGGCTCCAGCCGAGCTTGTCCTTCACCCCGGAGATCACCACCTCGAGGATGGAGATCAGCGAGGTGAATCCCGCCACCACCAGCGAGGCGAAGAACAGCACGCCGATCAGCGCACCGGCCGGGGCCTGGGAGATGATCGTGGGGAAGGCGATGAAGGCCAGGCCGATGCCGTTGGTGACCACATCGGCCACGTCCACCCCGTTCGCCTGGGCCATGAAGCCCAGGGCGGAGAACACGCCGATGCCGGACAGGATCTCGAAGCTGGAGTTCGAGAAACCGACCAGGAGGCCCGAACCGGTGAGGTTCGTACGGCGCTTGAGGTAGGAGGAGTAGGTGATCATGATGCCGAAGCCCACGGACAGCGAGAAGAAGATCTGCCCATAGGCCGCGATCCACACCTGGGGGTCGGTGAGCACCGACCAGTTCGGGGTGAACAGGGCGTTGAGCCCCTCGGGCGCCCCCGGCAGGAACAGGGCCACGATCACCAGGATGATGAACATGGTGGCCAGCACCGGAATACCGATGAGCGAGGCCATGGCAATGCCCTTCTTGACGCCCGCCCCGAGGATCACCAGGAGGATGAGCCACACGATGAGCATCGGCCAGAAGACCGCCGGGACGAACTCCAGCGTTGGCGCGAAGCCCTCGGACACGTTCAGGTACTCGCCGAAGAAGAACGTCTCCGGGTCATCCCCCCAGGCCTCGCTGAACGAGAACCAGGTGTACACGGCTGCGTAGGCGACGATCGCGGCGTAGTAGACGCCGATGACGAAGCAGATCAGCACCTGCCACCAGCCGATGGACTCGGTCCACTTGCTCAGCCGCCGGAAGGCCATCGGCGGAGAGCCCTTGAAGCGGTGGCCGATCGCGTAGTCGAAGAACAGTAGCGGGATGCCCGCCGTGAGCAGCGCGATCAGATAGGGGACGATGAAGGCGCCGCCCCCGTTCTCGTAGGCGATGTAGGGGAATCGCCAGATGTTGCCGAGGCCCACGGCGGAGCCGACGGCGGCGAAGATGAAGGCCCAGCGACCCGCGAATTGCTCGCGGGTCAGCTTGCCCCCTGTAGATGGTGCGGTCTGCGTCGACACGGAGGTCCTCCCGGTCAGTAACCCAGTCAGCCTGGCCCGTGGCCGCATCTGAGGGTGGTGCGGCGGCGGACCGGCGATGCGGTGCGCGAATGTGATGACTGCCACAGTAGACCAGTCAAGGCACCGAACGCACGATTTCCGCTCCGGTTCTCACTAGTCAACCGGAGGTTCCCGACGCCGGCCCGCCCGGCTTCCCGGGCGGGACGGAGGAGGTCAGTGTCCTTGGACACACTGGCCGGTGGAGACCGTGTCCTCCATCTGCTCCGCACCGGTCAGGGCCTGTTCGGCCTCCTCGCCCGTGATGGCGTAGCCCACCTCGATGTCCCCGGTGGCCCGTGCGAAGACGATGCCGGCCACCTCGCCCTCGTCCGTCAGCAGCGGGCCGCCGGAACTGCCCTGCTGCACGTCCGCGTTCAGCTGGTAGATGTCCAGCAGCCCGGGCTCGGAGCCATAGATGTTGTTGACGGTGACCTCGCCGCGGGCCTGCACCATGGCGGGGTCCATCCGGAAGGGCCCACCCGCGGGATAACCCATGATGTAGCCCGACTCCTGGTCCTCGAGCTGCCCGCCCGACTCCAGTTCCGGCAGCTCGGCCCCGTCCACGGCGATCACCGCCACGTCCCGGGACTCATCGAAGTGCACCACGCGCCCGGCGTGCACCGTGCCGTCCAGGGACTCCACGGAAGGCTCGGTCACCCCCGAGACCACGTGGGCGTTGGTCACCACACGATCCGGCGCCACGGCGAAGCCGGACCCCGTCTGGTTCTGTCCGCACACCAGTGCCGTCCCGGAGATCCGCACCACCGAATCGCGCGCCGCCTGCATGGCCTCGCCCGGCTCGGCCGTGGCCTCGGGTGCCGCGGGTGTGGCGGTGGTGACCGGCACGGGCAGCTCCGGCACCACGTCCGAGCCGGCCACGGCAGAGCGAACCCGCGCGACCATCGCCTTGGCGGACTCCGGAACCACGTGGTTGATGGTGGTGATGACCCGGGAATCCGAGATCGCCGAGGTGACCGGCGCCAGGCCCATGGAGGAGGCGGAGAACGCTATGAGGGAGATGAGCGCGGCTGCCACAGCCGTGTTGACCACTGCGCCGGCGAGCCGGTCCACGGCCCGTAGTGCGGGCAGCGCCATCCTGAGGCGGATGGCGCGCCCGATGCCGGCTCCGATCGCCTGGCCCAGAAGGACGAGCAGCAGGGCGGCGGCCACGATCGCCACCAGCCGCCACCCTGGATCGGGGACCCATTCGGAGACGAGCGGGATGGAGAAGAAGGCAGCGGCGGCACCGGCCACCAACCCCAGGATGGTTCCGAGCGTGACCCAGAATCCGCGCCGATAGCCAGCGAGGAGGAACACGAACAGGACCACTATCAGGACCCAGTCCAGCACGGTCAGTCCGATCAACAAGGAATCTGCCTTCCTGCGTCCGCCCCCGTACGCGCGTAAGTCCCCACTTTACCGTTACCATTGCCGCAGATGGGGCAGAATGGATCACAGTAACGCCCCGCATGTCGAAAGTTGTCCGGCATGCCAGTCGACAGTGAGGACGAAGGACACATGGATCTCGAGGTACTGCGCAAGGCCCCGCTGTTCACCAATCTGGATGACGAGGTCTTTTCAGCACTGACCTCCGAGCTGACCGAGGTGGAGCTGTCCCGTGGCACCTCGGCCTTCCATGAAGGCGATCAGGGCGACCAGCTCTACGTCATCATGTCCGGCAAGATCAAGCTCGGCCGCACGGCCCCTGATGGCCGGGAGAACCTGCTGGCCATCCTCGGCCCCGGTGAGGTCTTCGGCGAGATGGCCCTGTTCAACCCCGCGCCGCGCACCGCCACCGCCACCGCCGTGTCCGGTGCCCGTCTGGCCGGCCTGCGCCACGAGAACCTGCGCAAGGTCATCCAGTCCACCCCCGAGGTGTCCATGCAGTTGCTGCGGGCCCTGGCCCAGCGGCTGTCCAAGACCAACGAGTCCCTCGCGGATCTGGTCTTCTCGGACGTCCCCGGCCGCGTGGCCAAGGCGCTGCTGGACCTGGCCGACCGCTTCGGCCGCCCGGCCAATGACGGCCTGCTGGTGGCCCACGATCTCACCCAGGAGGAACTGGCCCAGCTGGTCGGTGCCTCCCGCGAGACCGTGAACAAGGCTCTCGCCGAGTTCGTGCAGCGCGGCTGGATCCGCCTGGAGAACCGCGCCGTGGTGGTGCTGGACCTGCAGCGTCTGCGCCAGCGCTCGCGCTGATCCGCCGGCACACCTTCCGCCGGTGATGAGGGCAGTACGCACCCCTGCGTACTGCCCTCACGGCACTTAACGGCTCAACCAACTGCTCAACGCGGGGTCAGGGGCGGGCCCACTGGCCGCCGGGAAGGTCCACCGCGAGGTTGAATCCGCCGCCTTCGGGACCGTCCGGCGCGCCCTGCAGTTCTGGGGTGTGCTCCGGCACGCTGCCCCTGACGGTGAGACCCATCAGGAACTCCACGGTGGAGCCGGCGGCCGCCATCCGCTCCAGCAGCAATTCCACTGCCGGCACCGTCAGCCGGCCGAGACTCCGGCCGACGGTGTCCGGGCGGCCGATCGCCTCCCCGACGTCCGCGGTGTCCCGGCCAGCCAACACCTGGCGAGCGGGCAGCCACTCGGCCCAGTGCCCCTTGCCCTCCAACAGGGACACCTCCTGGCCGTAGGGCACGGCGGCCGCGAAGTACTGCGTGTCAAAGCGGCGGTGGGAGAAATGGGGGCTGTTCCACCGGCCCACCGCACGCAGCAGATCCGTCCGCAGCCCGAAACCACGCCGGCCCATGAGCTCCGGGAGGCTGACCTCTTGCCGGTCCAGGGCCGTACGGGCCTGCTGCCACTCGCCGCCTCCCGGGTTGGACGCCACCGAGAACCGGTCCGGGCCAGCCAGCAGGATCCCCGTCTCCTCATAGAGCTCGCGGAGGGCGCCGGTCAGGTGGCGGCGGGCCAGGCGGTGATCGCCCACGCCGAGAACGCGGGACCACTGGGCCGCCGTGGGCCCGAACCACGGACAGCCGTCCTCGTCCGAGGCGTCAAGTGACCCCCCGGGGAACGCCACAGAACCCAGCGGGGTGGGCCCTGCCCGGTAGCGCAGCAGCGTCTCGACCCCGTTCGGCCCGTCCCGGACCACGGCCACGGAAGAGGCGCGGCGCGCGGCACGCGGCCTGCGCTCCCCATGCACCCACCAGCTGCGGGCCGCGGGCAGCTCCCCCTCGGCCAGCTCGAAGACCCGGGACTGCAGCTCCCGCTGCGCGCGATGGATCGGCCCGTGTCCCACGGCCAGACCGACGCGCCTGCCGGGCGCGGGTTCCGAGGCCGACTCCGGGGCAGGAGACGGGCGCGGCGGCACAGGGGACGGGCTCACGGGAGGCTCGGGGCCGGCATCGTCAGGTGGACCGACTGACTCAGCTGAACCGTATGGTGACCTCGACCTCGACCGGCGAGTCCAGCGGCAGCACGGCGACGCCCACGGCGGAGCGGGCGTGCGCGCCGGCCTCGCCGAAGACCTGGCCCAGCAGCTCCGAGGCTCCGTTGAGCACCTGCGGCTGGCCGGTGAAGGACGGGTCCGAGGAGACGAAGCCCACGACCTTGACGACCTGTTCGATGCGGTCCAGGTCCCCGATGACCGACTTCACGGCCGCCAGGGCATTGACCGCGCAGATCCGGGCCAGGTCAGCGGCCTCCGCCGGATCCACCTCGGCGCCGACCTTCCCCGTGGCGGGCAGCTGGCCGCCCTGGAAGGGCAGCTGCCCGGAGGTGTGGACGTGGTTCCCATCGATGAGTGCGGGGACGTAGGCGGCCACGGGGGCGGCGACCGGCGGCAGGGTCAGCCCCAGCTCGGACAGCCGGGCCTCGACGGCGCTCACGGCTTCGGGCGCTTCATGTAGGCCACGGATCCGCCCTCGGGACCGGTCACGATGCTCACCAGTTCCCAGCCTTCGGTGCCGTGCATGTCCAGCACCTGCTTGGGCGTGTGCAGGGGCAGCGGGGTGATCAGGTATTCCCAGGTTGTCATGGGCCCAGCCTAACCGGATCGGGACGGGCCGCCGAGGTCCCCTGTCACAGGGGTGGCTGCCGGTAGAATGCTCCCCATGGCCAATCGCAAGTCCCCGTTCTTCGACACTGCCACCACGCTGGGCAAAATCGTCGCGTTCCTCGGTGTCAGCGCGCTGTGTGGTGTCCTTGCAGCGGGACTGCTCCTGCCGATGGCGGCCGTGGGCGGAGCCACCGCGACGGCCGGCGGGGACATGCTGGACCAGCTGCCGGCCGAGCTGAAGGAGGAGCCACTCTCCGTCCCCTCCCGCGTGCTGGACCAGGACGGCAAGATCCTGGCCACCTTCTACGCCGAGAACCGCGTGCCGGTGACCCTGGACGAGATCTCCCAGAACATGCAGGACGCCATCATCTCGATCGAGGACGAGCGGTTCTACGAGCACAGCGGCGTGGACGCCCGCGGCCTCACCCGCGCCCTGGTGAACAACGCCACCTCTGACTCCACCCAGGGTGCCTCCACCATCACGCAGCAGTACGTGAACAACGTGCTGATCAACGCGCAGTACCTGAACAACGAGCGCACCACGATCTCCGGCACCAAGTCCGTGGCGGACAAGCTGCGGGAGATGAAACTCTCCGTGGCCGTGGAGAAGGAGATGACCAAGGACGAGATCCTCGAGGGCTACCTCAACATCGTCCTGTTCTCCGGCCGGGTCTACGGTGTGGAGGCCGCCTCCCGGTACTTCTTCAACAAGACCGCGGCGGACCTGAACATCCCCGAGTCCGCCCTGCTGGCCGGCATGGTGCAGTCCCCGAACGGCTACAACCCGGTGAACAATCCGGAGGGGGCCACCGACCGCCGCAACACCGTGTTGGCCGCCATGCTCGGCAACGAGGTCATCACCCAGCAGGAGTTCGACGAGGCCGTGGAGGCCCCCATCCCCCAGGAGGTCAACCCCCTAGAGTCCGGCTGTATCTCGGCCGACTACGGCAACTACTTCTGTGACTACGTCCAGCGCACCGTCCAGACCTCAGAGGCCTTCGGCCCGGACCTCGAGTCCCGCCAACGCCTGTTGGACCGCGGCGGGCTGCAGATCACCACCACCCTGGACTCCACCCTCCAGCAGGAGGCGGAGCGGGAGGCACAGGAGAACGCCCCCTACACCGTGTTCGAGTCGGACAGCGGCACTGAGGGCGAGCTGGGCGCCTCCCTCGTCACGGTGGAGCCGGGAACCGGCAACGTCAAGGCGATGGCGCAGAACACCAACTATGACGTGCGCGAGGGCGAGGGCAACACCACCCTGAACTTCAATGTGGACAAGCCCATGGGCGGCGGCAACGGCTTCCAGGCCGGCTCCACCATGAAGCCCTTCACGTTCCTGTCCTGGATCGAGGCGGGGAACTCCATGACGGACACCCTGGACGCCCGCATCAACGAATACCCCACCTACACCCAGTTCCAGGGCTCCTGCGCCCAGGGCGGGACCATCCCCCTCCGGGTGGAGGGGGACGGCTGGACGGTCCGCAACGCGATCGCCGACATGAACAAGCCGATGCGCGCCGACTACGGCCTCTACTGGTCCATCAACACGGCCACCGTGGCAGCCGCCTACGCCCAGGACCTGTGCGCCATCACTGACGTCCTGGACCGTGTG
Organism: Citricoccus nitrophenolicus; assembly: GCF_047305825.1. Taxonomy (GTDB): domain Bacteria; phylum Actinomycetota; class Actinomycetes; order Actinomycetales; family Micrococcaceae; genus Citricoccus; species Citricoccus nitrophenolicus. The sequence goes on from NZ_CP063070.1 coordinate 1,260,549, forward strand.
GGCATCCAGAACGCCGGCACCGGTGAGGAGATCAACCCGCTGAACCCGTCCTTCGTGCTGGGATCGGAGGAGGTCTCCCCCCTGATGATGGCCGCCGCCTACGCCACGCTGGCCGATGACGGCAACTACTGCGAGCCCCGCGTCATCAGCGAGGTCACGGACACCCGCGGCAACTCCTACCAGGTCCCCCCGGTGAACTGCCAGAAGGTGGCGGACACCCAGCAGGTGGCCGAGCTGAACAACACCCTCAAGGCCATCGCCTCCGAGCGCATCGCGCAGGACATGCCGTTCCAGGTCGCCGGCAAGACCGGTACCAACAACTGGTCCTCGTCCACGTGGTTCATCGGCTCCACCACAGGCCTGACCACCGCCTCCTGGGTCGGCAACTTCCGCAACCAGATCTCCCTGGAGGGGCAGCAGATCGGCGGAGTCACCTATGACGACGTCTGGGGCTCCATCATCGCCGGGCCCATGTGGGCCAACTACATGAGCTCGGTGGCCGGGAACTACGCGACCGACGAGTTCACGGAATATGACGGTCCCGATTCCGACCCGCGGACCGAGGGCAGCCGCGAGGGCGGCGAGACCATCACGGTCAACCGCCCCGGGCCGCAGCCGTACTACGATCCGGACACCGTCGTCTCGACCGAGGACTGAGGCCAGCGAGCATGGGAACCACTCAGGCCCCCGCCATGCGGTGGGCGACCGGCCGCCGCATGGCACCATGGGCCACTGCCGCACGGACCGCCGCGGCGGCCACCGGGGCGCTGGCCGCCACCGGAGCCGGGCTCATCGCCTGGGGCGCGCTGGTGGAGGCCCGGAACTTCACGGTGCGCACCGAGCGGCTGCCGATCCTCCCGCCCGGCGGGCGGCCGTTCCGGATCCTGCACCTCTCGGACATCCACCTGATGCCCTCCCAGCGGGACAAGCTGGCGTGGCTGTCCTCCCTCGCCGCCGTGAAGCCTGACCTGGTGGTCAATACGGGGGACAACATCGGATCCGCCGCGTCCGTCCCCCCGCTGCTCGAGGCCCTCGGCCCCCTACTGGATGTGCCCGGGGTCTTCGTCCCCGGCTCCAACGACTACTACGCACCCCAGCCGGCCAATCCCCTGCGCTACCTCGCCGGGCCCTCTCGCCAGGACCCGAGGCGCAGCGAACTGCCGTGGCAGGAGCTGTTCGGCGCCTTCGAGTCGCGCGGCTGGCTCAACCTCTCCAACCAGGGCTTCTCCCACGTCCTGCAGGACATCCGCCTCGACTTCGCCGGCACGGACGACCCCCATCTGGAGCGTGACGAGTGGCCCGGTTTCCCGGGCGCCAGCTCGGCACCCGCCCGCAACCTGCGGATCGGCGTGACGCATGCCCCCTACCGCCGGGTACTGGACACCATGGCCCAGGACGGCGCGGACGTCCTCTTCGCCGGCCACACCCACGGCGGCCAGATCTGCGTGCCGTTCTACGGGGCGCTCGTGACCAATTGTGATCTGCCCAGGTGGCAGGCCTCCGGGCTGACCTCATGGACTGCGGGCGGACGCACCGTACCGCTGGAGGTCTCCGCCGGGATCGGCGCCTCCCCCATGGCCCCGGTCCGCTTCGCCTGCCGGCCCGAGGCGGTCGTGCTGGACGTCGTCGCCCCGGCCTGACCTGCTGCGTGGCCTCCAGCCAGGGCCGCCGGATCTTTCAAAGGGATCTTTCAGGACGGCTCGCACAGCCGTAGGATGGTGGATCGGCCCCCACATCGCGTGCTGGCCTCATGTTCCCGACAGGAGGGGTTGCCGTGTCCACGCCCGCCCGCACGACTCCACGGCCGGGCCAGGAGGGCAGGGCAGAGACGGCGGCAGGACGCAGCCTCATCGAGGCCATCCGCCGCCTCTCCCCCTATCTGGACGGGGTGCGCTGGCGCTGGGCCGCCGGCCTCGTCTCCGCCATGCTGGCCGGTCTGGTGGCCCTGGCCATCCCCCAGGTGATCCAGCAGCTCGTGAACTCGGTCCTGCACCCCGGCGGCTCCGTCTCGGACATCTGGACCGCCGTGTGGATCATGACCGGGCTCGGCCTGGCCGAGGGCCTGCTGATCTTCGGCCGCCGCTTCTTCATCCTGCCGCCCGCCGCCGGGGTGGAGCACCGCGCCCGGACGGCCCTGTTCACCCGGCTCCAGCGCCTGCCGGTCTCCTTCCACGATGCCTGGCCCTCCGGCCAGCTGCTCTCCCGCTCCGTGGGCGATCTGTCCCTGCTGCGCCGCTGGATCGCCTTCGGCACGGTGATGTTCGTGGTCTCGATCGTCACGATCACCGTCGGGATCGTCCTGCTGTTCAACACCTCCTGGGTGCTCGGCCTCATCTACCTCGCCGGGGCCGTGCCGATCATGTGGCGCTCCTTCTACTTCCGCAACGACTTCCGCGCCGCGTCCCGGCTGTCCCAGGACCAGGCAGGGGACCTCGCCACCACGGTGGAGGAATCCGTCCACGGAATCCGCGTCCTCAAGGCCTTCGGCCGTGGCGGTGAGGCCCTGCAGGGGTTCCGTGGCCAGGCCGACACCCTGCGGGGCACCGAGGTCCACAAGGCCACCGTGCTCTCCCAGTTCATCGCGCTGATCGTGGCCCTACCGGAGACCGTGATCGGCCTGTCCCTGGCCGCCGGGATCTACCTCGTGGCCACCGGGGACCTCACCGTGGGAGCCATCGCCGCCTTCTTCGCCACCACGGCGGTGCTCGCCGGTCCGGTGGAGTCCGTGGGTCAGCTGATGGGCATGTCCCTGTCCGCCAAGACCGCGATCGACCGTCACCTGGACGTCATGGACACGGCTGTTGACATTGCCGACCCCAACGCGGATCCCGACGCCGGCCGGCCGGTGGATGCCCCTGCCCCGGCCGGGGGGCGGGCTGGCGTTCGAGTCGGTGGGGTTCCGCTTCCCGGACGCCGCCGAAGGCTCGGAGTCCGTCCTGCGGGACGTGACCCTGCACCTGGAGCCCGGCGAGACCATGGCCCTGGTGGGCCTCACCGGCTCCGGCAAGTCCACCCTGGTCCAGCTGGTCCCCCGTCTCTACGACGCCACCGCCGGGCGGGTCCTGGTGGACGGCGTCGACGTGCGGGACCACGCATTGCTCGAGCTGCGCCGCAAGGTCTCCATCGCCTTCGAGGACGCCACGCTGTTCTCCGACTCGATCCGGAACAACGTGCTCCTCGGCGCCCCCGCCGAGATCCTCGCGGACCCGGACGCCGCGCAGGAGTTGCTGGACCTGGCCCTGGACACCGCTCAGGCGGGGTTCGCGCACGAGATGCCGGAAGGGGTGGACACCCAGATCGGCGAGGAGGGGCTGAGCCTGTCCGGCGGCCAGCGCCAGCGCATCGCCCTGGCCCGCTCCATCGCCGCCCAGCCCGAGATCCTCGTGCTGGACGACCCGCTCTCCGCGCTGGACGTGCGCACCGAGGAACTGGTCACCCAACGGTTGCGCCGCGTGCTCACCGGGACCACCACCCTGATCGTGGCGCACCGCCCCTCCACGGTGGCCCTGGCGGACCGCGTGGCGGTACTGCAGGACGGGCGGATCCGTGACGTCGGCACCCACGCCGAGCTGCTGGCCCGCTCCACTGCGTACCGCTTCATCATCTCCAGCTTCGAGGAGGACAAGTCCATCGAATCGGTCATGGACTCCGGGGCGATCACCGGCATGCTGCCCGTCCAGTCCACCGAACAGCCCACCGACCAGCCCACCGAGAAGGGCCGGACGTCATGAGCCGCCGCCAGGACCGTCAGCCGCCGTCCCTCCTCGGCACCCGGGGCGAGGAACGGCTGGATCTGACCGGCGAGGAACGCAGTTACGTCCGGGCCCGCTCGTGGACACTGCTGAAGGACCTCGCGCGGCCGGTGAAGTGGAAACTCATCCTGACCGCGGCGCTCGTGGTGATCTCCAACGCCGCCCGGGCGTCGTTCCCCCTGATCATCGCGTGGGGCATCGACTGGGGCCTGCCCCGGGCCGTCTCCGCGCTGGAGGGCGGGGAATCCGCGGCACCGGTGCTGGCCGGCGTCGGGGGCTCCTACGTGGCCGCCGCGCTGACCGCGGGGCTGTTGCTGGGGGTCTACACGTGGCTGACCGCGCGGGTCAGCCAGGCGATGCTGCTGGACCTGCGCGTGTGGGTGTTCCGGCACACGCAGCGCCTGAGCCTCGAATTCCACGAGAGGTACACCTCGGGACGGGTGATCTCGCGGCAGACCTCGGACCTGGACTCGCTGCGCGAGCTGTTGGACCAGGGGGTGTCCTCGCTCGTGTCCGGGCTGATGTTCATGCTCTTCACCGGCATCTCGATCGTCATCCTGGACTGGCGGTCCGCCCTGATCCTGCTGGTGGCGTTCGTGCCCGTGGCGATCGCGGTGCGCTGGTACCAGGTGCGTTCGGAGGCGGTCTTCCGCGAATCCCGCGTGTCATCGGCCCGGATGATCGTGCACTTCGTGGAGACCATGACGGGCATCCGCGCCGTACAGGCCTTCCGCAAGGAACGCTCCAACGATTCCACCTACCGCCAGCTGGCCTCCAAATACCGCGATGACATGGTCCGGTCCCTGAACCTGTTCGGCGTCCTGCAGCCGACCCTGGTGATCACCGGGAACCTGACCGTGGTGGCGATGCTGCTGTTCGGCGGCCTCCGGGTGCTGGACGGCACCCTGGCCGTGGGCGTGCTCGTGGCGCTGCTGCTGGCCGGCAAGCGCGTGTTCCAGCCCATGGAGCAGGTGGCCATGTTCTATTCCGCCTTCCAGTCCGCCACCGCCGCCCTGGAGAAGGTCTCCGGCCTGCTGGAGGAGGCCCCCACCGTGAAGGAGGCGGCACGGCCGGTGCCACTGGCCGAGGCCAGGGGGCGGATCGAGTTCACGGACGCCGAGTTCGGCTACGGGGACGGGGCGGTGATCCTTCCGGAGTTCGACCTCACGATTCCCGCCGGGCAGACCGTGGCCGTGGTGGGCCAGACCGGTGCGGGCAAATCCACGCTCGTGAAGCTCATCGCCCGGTTCTACGACCTCTCCTCCGGCTCCCTGACACTGGACGGCGTGGAGCTGGATCAACTCTCCGCCGCCGATCTGCGGCGCAACGTGGTCATGGTGACCCAGGAGGCGTTCCTGTTCTCCGGTTCGGTGGCGGAGAACATCGCCCTGGGCCGGCCGGACGCCTCGGACGCGGAGATCCAGGCGGCGGCGCGGGCCGTGGGGGCCCACGAGTTCATCCTGTCCCTGCCCGAGGGATATGAGACCGATGTGACCAAGCGCGGCGGTCGGCTCTCCGCCGGCCAGCGTCAGCTCGTCTCCTTCGCCCGCGCCTTCCTGGCCGATCCGGCCGTGCTCATCCTGGACGAGGCCACGAGTTCGCTGGACCTGCCCAGCGAGCGGCTCGTGCAACAGGGGCTGGCCCGGCTGCTGGGAGACCGCACGGCGCTGATCATCGCGCACCGGCTGTCCACCGTGGAGATCGCGGACCGAGTGCTCGTGGTGCATGACGGGCGGATCGTGGAGGACGGCTCCCCCGCCGAGCTCATCGCCGCCGGCGGACGCTTCGCCGAGCTGCACGCGGCGTGGGAGGACTCCCTGGTCGGGTGAGACCCGGCTGGCGGATCAGGCGCTGAAGGTCAGCCCCGTGAGGCGCTCGTAGGCCTCGATGTACCGGTCCCGGGTCTTGGCCACGACGGCGGCCGGCAGGTGAGGCGGTGCCTCACCGGAGGCCCGGTCCCAGCCGGAATCCGGGCTGGTCAGCCAGTCACGGACGAACTGCTTGTCGAAGGAGGGCTGCGAGCGCCCCGGCTCGTAGTCGTCCACATCCCAGAAGCGCGACGAGTCCGGGGTCAGCACCTCGTCTCCGAGGACGATCTGCCCGGCGGAGTTCAGCCCGAACTCCACCTTGGTGTCCGCCAGGATGATCCCGCGGTCCCGGGCGATCCCCTCGGCCCGCGTGTAGAGGTCCAGGGTCAGGTCCCGCAGCTGCGCGGCCGGGGTCTCCCCGACCAGGCGGGACATCTGCTCGAAGGTGATGTTCTCGTCATGCTCGCCCACCTCCGCCTTCGCGGAGGGGGTGAAGATCGCCGGCTCCAGCTTCGAGCCGTCCACCAGTCCGGCGGGCAGCTCCAGCCCGGTGACCGTCCCGGACTGGCGGTACTCCGCGAGCCCGGAACCGGTCAGGTAACCGCGCGCGATGCACTCGACCTCATACATGTCCAGGCGCTGGACCACCATGGCCCGCCCGGCCACGGCCTCCGGCACGTCCACGGAGACCACGTGGTTCCGGATGGGCACAGAGTGACCAGAAGGCGTCACCACGGTGGGGGTGGTGTCACTTTGCGCCTCGGGGGTGGGGGCGGAGAGCTGCTCGAACCACCAGAGGGAGAGTTGGGTGAGCACCTTGCCCTTGTCCGGGATCTCGGTGTCCAGCACGAAGTCGTAGGCGCTGATCCGGTCCGAGGCCACCACCAGGAGGTCTCCCTCACCCGGCTCGGCGTCCGCCGGCTCGTACAGGTCGCGGACCTTGCCCGAGTAGAGGTGACGCCAGCCGGGCAGCTCCAGCACCTCGGTGTCCAGTCCCGCCATCAGCGCACCTTCCCCTCGGTGCCGGCGGCGCCTGGCACCACGATCTCCCCGCGCTCGGCCAGCAGGCCGATGTCCGTGCGGTGCTGTGAGCCCGCCAACGAGATCTCCGCCACGCCCGCATAGGCGCTGGTCCGTGCCTGGGCCAGGTCCTCCCCCAGCCCGACGACGGCCAGGACCCGTCCGCCCGAGGCGACCAGTCCGCCGTCGGGCCCGGTGCCGGTCCCCGCATGCAGCACGGAGACGCCCTCCAGCGCCTCGGCCGCCTCGACGCCGGTCAGGGCCCCGCCCTTGACGGGAGCCTCCGGGTAGCCTGCGGCGGCCACCACCACGTCCACGGCGTACTCATCCGACCACTGCAGCTCCGGCACCCGGGCCAGGCAGCCGGTGGCGGCGTCCATGAGGAAACGGCCCAGCGGGCTGCGCAGCCGCGCCAACACGGCCTGGGTCTCCGGGTCGCCGAAGCGCACGTTGAACTCGATGACCTTGAGCCCGCGGGAGGTGAGGGCCAGCCCGCAGTACAGGACGCCGGCGAAGGGGGTGCCGCGGTCCGCCATGGTGGCGATCACGGGCCGGGCCACGCGCTGCATGACCTCCTCGGTGAAGCCGGCGGGCAGCCAGTCGAGCGGAGTATACGCGCCCATGCCGCCGGTGTTCGGGCCGGAGTCGCCGTCTCCGATCCGCTTGAAGTCCTGGGCGGGGACCAGCGGGATGGCGTTGGTGCCGTCCGAGATGACGAACAGGGAGACCTCGGGCCCGTCCAGGAACTCCTCGATGACCACGGTGCCGCCCACCCCGAAACAGGACCGGGCGTGGGCGAGGGCCTCGGCGCGGTCGGCGGTGACCACCACGCCCTTGCCGGCAGCCAGGCCGTCGTCCTTGACCACGTAGGGCGCGCCGAACTCGTCCAGCGCGGCCTCGGCCTCCGCGGCCGTGGCGCAGGTGCGGGCGGCCGCGGTGGGGACGCCGGCCTGGGCCATGACGTCCTTGGCGAAGGACTTGGAGGCCTCCAGCTCGGCGGCTGCCTTGGAGGGGCCGAAGACGGTGAACCCGGCCTGGTGCAGGGCGTCCGAGACGCCGGCGGCCAGTGGCGCCTCCGGGCCGATCACCACCAGGTCGGCCTCGAGTTCGCCGGCCAGCACGGTGGCGTCCGTGGCGTCCGTGGCGTCCACCGGGTGCACGGGGACATCGAGGGCGATGCCCGCGTTGCCCGGTGCCGCATGGATCTCCCGGACGTCGGGGTCCCGCTGCAGGGCGCGGATGATGGCGTGTTCGCGGCCGCCGGAGCCGAGGACGAGGATCTTCACGGTGCCCAAGCCTAGACCGTCCACGGCCGGGCCCGTCAGTACGATGGAACGCATGACGTCCAGCACCCCCGGACCGGACGACGGTCAGCAGCACTACGGCCACCCCTACGGCCGCGCCCCGCAGGGCGCCGGCAGTGCCCTGAGCGCGGTCTACCGGTTCATCCTGGTGTGGCTGGTCACGGCACTGATCCTGTGGTTCGGCTCCCGGATGTTCGGCTTCGAGCGCGGAGACGTGGCCGTGGCCGTGGTCTCCCTGGTGGTCTCCCTGGCCGCTGCCGTGGGCATCACCACATGGCTGAAGAGGCGCGGCCGCTGAGCCCTCCCCCGGCGCAAAGTGACTCAACCCCCACCGATGTGCCGTGGTCTGGTCACTTGATGCCCGTGACGCCCGTGATGCCCGGCAGTCCAGGACCGGGCAGACTCACAGACCCAGCTCATCCCCGCCTCATCTCCCGCTCATCCTGGTCCCGCACCATGGGCACCATGAACAGCCCCACCCCCACGTCCCCGCCCGTTCAGCCGGCCCGGCCCGGGATCTTCGCCCCGCAGGAAGCCGCCGAGCTCGTCACCCTGAGCCGCAACGGCCAGGTGGAGTCCCGCCACAGCGGCGCCGCCGTGGTGACCGGCCCCTCCGGCGAGGTGCTGGCCGCAGTGGGTCCGCCGGATGCCACGGTGTTCGGCCGCTCAGCCCTCAAACCGCTCCAGGCCATCGCCTCTCTGCGGCTCGGCGCCGTCCTGGAGTCCCGCCACGTGGCCGTCGCCTCGGGCTCCCACCGCGGCACCTCCCGCCACCGGCGGCTCGTCCGCGAGATCCTGGCCGGCGCCGGACTGGACAAGTCCGCGCTGCAGTGCCCGCGGGCCTGGCCGAAGGACCGGCGCGAGCTGCTGAAGATGGCCGAGCGGACCCACCGGCCGGACGGGCCACGGCGCAACCGGCTGGCGTTCAACTGCTCCGGAAAGCACGCCGCGTGGCTTGCGGCCTGCGTGGCCTCCGGGCTGGACACGGACACCTATCTGGACCCGGATCATCCACTCCAGCGCGAGGTGCTGACGGTGCTCGAGCACTACTGCGGCACTCGGACCACGCACGTGGGCGTGGACGGCTGCGGCGGCCCGGCCCCGCGGCTCGCCCTGGCCGGCCTGGCGCGTGGCATCGGCCGGGTGGCCTCGGCCCCCGAGCGGGCCGCCCAGGGCTTGCCGATCGACGACTTCGCCGTCCAGGTGGCTACCTCCATGCTGCGCCACCCCTGGGCGGTGCAGGGCCACCACAGCACCAACACCCGGATCATGCGGGAGCTGGGGCTGCTGGCCAAGTCCGGGGCGGACGGCGTCCTGGTGGTGGCCGCTCCGGACGGCACCGCCGTGGCCGTGAAGACCCTGGACGGGGCCTCCCGGGCCAACAACCTCGTGGCGCTGACCCTGATGGCGCGCTTCGCCCCGGATCAGGTGGACCTCCGTGCCCTGAACGGCGTCCTGGACGTGGTCACCCCCACCGTCCTCGGCGGGGGCCGGCCGGTGGGCCGGGCCGAACTCGCGGGGCCCGTCCTGGAGGTCCTCGACGCCTGAACCCCGCCGAACCCGCCCGGGCCCCCACTGGGCCCGCCCGGCCTCGGCAGGACGCCCCCTACAGTGGTGTCATGCCCGCATCCCAGCCGCCACAGCAACCCTCCCGGCCCCAGCCGACCCAGCCGACCGCCACCTTTGCCGTCGGCGAGGCGGAGGAACTCGTCCACGTGGTCCGCAACGGTTTCATCGAGTCCCGCTCCATCGGCTCCGCAGTGGTCACGGCCCCGGACGGCTCCGTTCTGGCCTCCCTCGGCCATCCTGCCGCCCCGATCTACCCGCGCTCCACGCTCAAACCGCTGCAGGCCATCGCCTCGCTGCGGCACGGGGCCCGGTTGGTGGACGAACAGGTAGCCCTGGCCTGCGGCTCGCACCGCGGCACCGCGCGGCACCGCCAGACCGCCGCCACGATCCTCTCCTACGCCGGCCTGGACGAGACCTTCCTGCAGTGCCCACCCGCCTGGCCCGCAGACCCGGCCGGCCTGCTGGAGATGGCCCAGGATGCCGGTCCCGGGGGCCCGCTGCAGACCCCCCTGGCGTACAACTGCTCGGGGAAGCACGCCGGGTTCCTCTCCGCCGCCAAGCACGGCGGCCATGACGTGGGCACCTACCTGGATCCTGAGAACCCAGTGCAGCGTGAGGTGGCCGCCGTCCTCGAGGAGTACTGCGGCGAGCCGGTGGCGCACTGGGGCGTGGACGGCTGCGGGGCACCGGCCCCGGTGCTGTCCCTGACCGGTCTGGCCCGCGGGATCGGGAGGGTCGCCGCCGCCCCGCTGCGTCGGGATGCCGAGGTTCACGCTGCGGCCGTGGCCACGGCCATGCTGGACCACCCCTGGGCCGTGCATGGGGAGACCAACACGAACACGGTGGTCATCCGCGAGCTCGGCGTGCTCGCCAAGCTCGGCGCGGACGGCGTGATGGTCATGGCCGCCGGTGACGGAACCTCCGTGGCGGGTCAAGGCGCTCGACGGCGGCACGCGAGCCGGCAACCTCGTGGCCCTGGTGCTGCTGGCCCAGTTCGCCCCCGAGCAGGTGGACCTGGACGCACTGCCGGGCGTCCTGGATTCTGTGGCACCGAAGATCCTCGGCCGCGGCACGCCCGTGGGCCGGGTCCAGCTGGCCCGGCCCGTGCTGGCCCTGCTGGACTGATCATCGGCGCGAGCATCAGGAGCAGACCGTGTCCGTCAGACGACGCATAGCCCCCGACGACGGCCGTTCGGCCCTCGAGGCCTGGTCTCGGGCCCGTTCGGCCGGCGCTGAAGAGTCCGCCGCCCTGCCCCGCAGCACGCGGGCGACCGCCGTGCGCTACACCCTCGAGGAATTGGCCACCCGGGCCCCGGGGAACTCCGTGGAGGTCCGGGTCCCGCCCTTCGGCGTCTGCCAGTGCGTGGAGGGGCCCCGGCACACGCGCGGGACGCCTCCGAACGTCATCGAGATGGATCCGGCGACCTGGCTGGAACTGGCCACGGGGCTGGTGGGGTGGGAGGCCGCCGTCGGGGCCGGGAAGGTCCTGGCCTCCGGTTCCAGGGCCGATCTCCGCGACTGGCTGCCGCTGTGACGCAACGGGCGCAGGCCCACCCGCCCCGTACCATGGAGACCATGACTTTTCCCCCCGACGGTTCCCCGGGCGATCCCACCTCCCCACCGGAAGCCGCCTCCCTGGCGCACCGCACGCTCGTGGTCCGTCGGGCCCCGAAGGTCCAGGTCTTCCTGATCGGTGGCGCCGTCCTGGGCATGATCGCCGCGCTGATCTCGGCCTCTGTGGGCGGGGGGAACGAGGACTTCACCTTCGGCGCGCTCTTCGGATACCTCCTCGTGCTCTTCGGGATCGCCGGCGTCGCCCTCGGTGCGCTGGTCTGGCTCGTGTTGGACCGCCGCTCCAGGAAGCACACCCGCACCATGACCGCCGAGGTGGTCGAGGACTACGAGGATGCGGACTACGCGGTGCAGGACCATGACTTCCAGCAGTGGACGGACAAGTGGGAGAAATCGGACTGACGCATAGCGGAGGGACGCCGCGGCCTGGCTAGACTGGTGTGGCCATGTCGCGTCCCGAGCCGATCCGCCTGCCCCAGCGGAACCACCGCATCACCCGGACCGGTGCCGTATTCCGGACGCGGGGCACCAGCACCATGGCGTCCTGGGAGTGTGCGCATCACCCCCGTTCACCTCGAACTGACAGTATCTGAGGAGCCACTCACGTGTGTGGAATCGTTGGCCACTTCTCGGCCGGCCCCGTCAATCAGCAGGTCTACGACTCGCTGCTGCTCCTGCAGCACCGCGGGCAGGACTCCACCGGTATCGCCACCGCCGAGGGCCGGACCCTGCACCAGGCCAAGAAGTCCGGACAGGTCCGCGAGGCCTACCGGACCCGTGACATGCGCGAGCTGCTCGGCAACATCGGCCTGGGCCACGTCCGCTACGCGACCAAGGGCCACGCCACCAACCTGGACGAGGCCCAGCCGTTCTACGTCAACGCCCCCTACGGGATCGTGCTGGTGCACAACGGCAACCTCACGAACACCCGCGAGCTGACCCTGGAGATGCGGGAACGCGATTTCCGGCACCTGAACTCCCCCTCGGACACCGAGCTGCTGCTCAACGTCCTGGCGTCCTCGTTGCAGGACAGCGTGGGCGTGCGGCATCTGGACGCGGACGGCATCTTCGACGCCGTCACGCAGGTCATCTCCCGCATCCGCGGTGCCTACGGGACCATCGCCCTGATCGCCGGCCACGGGTTGCTGGCCTTCCGGGACCCCATGGGCATCCGGCCGCTGGTCCTGGGCCGCCGGGATGTCGCCCCGGAGACCGCTGAGGCCGCTGCCGGGTACCGCGGCGTCCACGGCCTGCCCGCCACCCTGCCCGAGAGCGAATGGGTGGTGGCCTCCGAGTCCCTGGTCCTGGAGGCCGGCAACTACGAGGTGGTCCGGGAGCTCGCTCCCGGCGAGGCCGTGTTCATCGACGAGGCCGGAACCCTGCACTCGCGGCAGTGCGCCGAGGAGACCCGTCTGGTGCCCTGCGCCTTCGAGTACGTCTACCTGGCCCGCCCCGACTCCGTGATGAACGGCATCTCCATCTACGAGTCCCGGCTGCGCATGGGTGAGAAGCTCGCGGAGACGATCCAGCGGGAGATCCCGGACGAGGACTTCGACATCGTCATGCCGATCCCGGACTCCGCCCGGCCCGCCGCCCTGCAGGTGGCCCACAGCCTGGGCAAGGAGTACCGGGAGGGCTTCTACAAGAACCGCTACGTGGGCCGCACCTTCATCATGCCCGGCCAGGCGGTGCGCCAGAAGTCCGTGCGGCAGAAGCTCAACGCCATGCGCTCCGAGTTCGAGGGCAAGAAGGTCCTCATCATCGACGACTCGATCGTGCGCGGCACCACCTCCCGGCAGATCGTGGAGATGGCCTATCAGGCCGGCGCCGTGAAGGTGTCCTTCGCCTCCGCCGCCCCGCCGGTGCGATACCCCCACGTGTACGGGATCAACATGCCCAACGCCGAGGAGCTGGTGGCCCACGGCCGCACCGTGGAGGAGATCCGGGACGTCCTGGGCAGCGACCACCTCGTCTACCTCGGGGTGGAGGACATGGCCGAGGCCATCATGGCCGGCTCGGACTGGGACGGCCTGGAGATGTCCTGCTTCACCGGAGACTACGTGACCGGCGATGTCACCGAGGAGTACCTGGAGTTCGTGGCCGGGGACCAGGAATCCTGACGGCAGCACCGTTCGCCCCCGACCCTTCCCGCGAGAGACCGAGGACACCATGCACCAGCCAGAATCAGCCGAAGCGACCACCTATGCCTCCGCCGGCGTGGACGTGGAGGCCGGCGATCTCGCCGTCGACCTGATGAAGGACGCCGTCAAGGCCACCCACAACTCCTCCGTGGTCGGTGGCTTCGGCGGCTTCGCCGGGCTCTACGACGTCTCGGCGCTGCTGAAGTACTCCAAGCCGCTGCTGGCGACCTCCACGGACGGTGTGGGCACCAAGGTGGCGATCGCCCAGGCCCTGGACAAGCACGACACGATCGGCTTCGACCTGGTCGGCATGGTGGTCGATGACATCGTGGTGGTGGGCGCCGAGCCCCTGTTCATGACCGACTACATCGCCTGCGGCAAGGTGGTCCCCGAGCGCATCGCGGACATCGTGCGCGGCATCGCCTCCGGTTGCGCCGTGGCCGGCACGGCCCTGGTGGGCGGGGAGACCGCCGAGCACCCGGGCCTGCTGGGCGTGGACGAGTATGACGTGGCCGGGGCCGCCACCGGCGTGGTGGAGGCCTCCGCCCTGCTGGGCCCCGAGCGGGTCCGTGAGGGGGACGTGGTCATCGCCATGGCCTCCTCCGGCATCCACTCCAACGGCTACTCCCTGGTCCGCCGCGTGATCAACGACGCCGGCTGGTCCCTGGACCGCGAGGTCACCGACCTGGGGCGCACCCTGGGCGAGGAGCTGCTGGAGCCGACCCGGATCTACACCGCTGACTGCCTCGACGTGATGCGCCACCTCAACGGCGATCCGGTCTCCGGTGCCGCCGGCGCCGTGGCCACCACCACCGGCGAGGCCGCCCTGCACGGGTTCTCCCACGTGACCGGCGGCGGGTTGGCCGCCAACCTGGCCCGCGTCCTGCCGCAGGGCCTGATGGCCACCGTGGACCGTGGGACCTGGTCCCTGCCGGCCGTGTTCGAGCTGATCGGCCAACTCGGCCGTGTTCCGCTGGCGGACCTGGAGCGCACCCTGAACCTCGGTGTGGGCATGGTGGCCGTGGTGGACCCGGCGGCCGCGGACGCCGCCCTGGCTCGACTGAACGCCCGCGGACTGACCTCCTGGGTGGCCGGCACGGTGGGCCGCGTGACGGACGAGGCCGCTGGTGCGGGCCAGGACTTCATGCAGGGCGCCAAGGGCGTGGACGGCGGCGCAGTGTTGCTCACCGGGGCCTACGCCTCCGCCTGAGCCCAACTGCAGGCACAAAGTGACGAGACCACGTCACTTAGGTGCGGGTCAGGTCACTTTGCGCCGGGGAAGGGTCAGAGCTGGGCGTCCAGCCATTCCAGGGCGGGGGCCACGCGGGTACGCCAGCGGTACCGCGCCTTGGGATCCGCCCGAGTGGGCCCACCGTTGAGGGTGGCCACGGGCTTGCCGGCCCGTTCCGCGTCCAACACGAACTTGTAGCCGCTCATCACGGCCAGCGAGGTGCCCACGGCCAGCACGGAACCCGCCCGCTCGAAGACCTCACGCGCCGCGGCCTTGCGGGCGGCCGGGACGGACTCGCCGAAGTACACCACGTCCGGCTTGAGCTCCTCGGAGCCACACACCAGGCAGCCCACCATGTGGAAGCGTTCCACCCACTGCTGGTCCAACGTGACGTCCCCGTCCGGATTGACCAGCAGCTGATCCACCTGCACGGCCTCGAGATAGCCGGGATTCGCCGCCGTCAGCCGCGCGTCGAAGGAACGCCGGTCCTCCACTGCGCCGCAGTGCAGGCACATCACCCGGTCCAGGTCCCCGTGCAGGGGGATCAGTCCCTCGGTCCCCGCCGCGGCATGCAGTCCGTCCACGTTCTGGGTCACCACGCCGGCCAGGACCCCCTCACGGGCCCAGCGCGCCAGGGTGTGATGGGCCGGGTTCGGACTGGCGGAGTCCATCTGCCGCCAGCCCACGAAGGACCGCGCCCAATAGCGGTGCCGGGCGCCGGCGTCGTGCCGGAACTCCTGGTACGTCATGGGCCGGTGACGTCGCAACGACCCCTGGGGTCCACGGTAGTCGGGGATGCCGGAGTCCGTGGAGACACCGGCTCCGGTGATCACCAACGGAGAGTGGGTGCGCAACAGTCCCAGGATGCCCCTACGGGCTTCCTCGGGATCCTGCGGCGGCGCCGCGTCCTCCACGATCCGGGCGATCGAGCGCAGCGCGGCCTGATGGCCGTTCGCTGCGGGATGCCCAGGACGCAAGGTGTCCGAGGGGACCTCCGGCATCGCGGGATCAGGCGCCATGGCGGCGCTCAACCCCGGTGACGGTGGTCGTCGTCCTCCTCGACCTGTTCCACGTAGTCCGCGTACTTGTCCGCGTGGTCGATGTACTGGTCATCGTCATGGCTGGAACCGCTGCTGCCGGCGAGCTCACGCTCCAGTGCCGACAGGTCTGTGGCCGGGGAGAAGTACTTCATGTCCCGGGCCTGCTTGGTTGCTTTTGCCTTTTGACGGCCGCGCCCCATGAGCGTGACCCCCTTTGTTGTCTGTCTCCGTGCCGTCAGCCCCTGGACAGGGCTGGTCAGGAGTACGCACTGATCATGATGGTTCGTGGACACTAGGTTAACATGTTTCAGCACCCCTTGGAGCCGCCGGACAGCGTGGCGACCCCGGAAGGAACCCCACCATGGACAACAGCCCCAGCGGGCCCCCGGACGAGTCAAGACCTGATTCCCCCGGCACCCCGGACACTCCCGACGACGGCGCCTCCGGCGAGCGTCACGTCCCCTACCTGCCGCCCCGGTCACCCGAGGAGTCCGCTCCGGCGGCCTCGCCGCTCCGCCGCGGGTGGTGGTTGGCGGCAGCGGCAGTGGTGGTGCTCGCGCTCGTGGTCTTCGTCCTCGTCCCCCTGCTGACCGCCCCGCGGGAGGAGGGCTCCGGCGAGTCCATGGAGTCCGCGCCCGCCGTTTCGCGCAACGCGGAACCCGGGCTGGACGGGATCGTGGCCCGCGAGGTGCCCCCCGCGCAGATCCACCCCGGGGACTGCCTCACCGACGTCGACTCCGTGAGCGAGCCGTCCACCGTGGTGGAGTGCAGCAGGGACCACGAGGCCCAGTTGGTGGGACGCAAGCTGTGGCCCACCGGCCGCGCCTTTCCCCAGGACATGAGGGCGGACGCCGAGCGGTTCTGCGCCACCATCGAGCTGGACAGCGCCGAGGACGCGCAGGTCGTGGTGGAGATCTCCCACCCGGCCGAGGGCACGTGGGCGGAGGGCGACCGCCGGGTGGACTGCCTCGCCGTGGCCCACGAGGGCACCCTCAGCACCACCCTGGTGGCCGAGCCCGCCTTCGAGGACTGGACCGACCACCAGGACGACTGACCCCTCGCCCAGCGATGAGTCGGCCGAGGTCAGCCCTCCCTGCGGGTGACGGACAGGCGCTCCCCAGCACGGTCCACCAGGACCGTGTCCCCGTCGGCGATGGTGCCGGAGAGCAGGGCCCGGGCCAGCTGGTCACCGATCTCACGCTGCACGAGCCGCCGCAGCGGCCGTGCACCGTAGGCCGGGTCGAACCCGGTCACGGCCAGCCACTCCCGCGCGGCATCGGTCACCTCCAGGGCCAGCCGGCGCGAGGCCAGGCGTCCGGCCAGGGACTCCACCTGCAGGTCCACGATCCGCGTCAGGTCCTCGATGGACAGCGGGTCGAACAGGATGAGGTCATCCAGCCGGTTCAGGAACTCGGGCTTGAAGGCGGAGTTGACCACCCCCATCACGGCCTCCCTCTTCGCCGCCTCGTCCAGGGTCTGGTCCACCAGGAACTGCGAGCCCAGGTTGGAGGTCAGGATGAGGATGACGTTGCGGAAGTCCACGGTGCGGCCCTGGCCGTCGGTGAGGCGGCCGTCGTCGAGCACCTGCAGCAGGATGTCGAAGACCTCCGGGTGGGCCTTCTCCACCTCGTCCAGCAGGATCACGGAGTAGGGCCGGCGCCGCACGAGCTCGGTCAGCTGACCGCCCTCCTCATGGCCCACGTAGCCGGGAGGCGCCCCGACGAGCCGCGAGACGGAGTGCTTCTCCGAGTACTCGGACATGTCGATCCGCACCATGGCGTGGTCGTCATCGAACAGGAAGTCCGCCAGGGACTTGGCGAGCTCGGTCTTGCCCACGCCGGTGGGCCCGAGGAACAGGAACGAGCCGGTGGGCCGGTCCGGGTCCGAGATCCCCGCACGGGAGCGCCGGACGGCGTCGGAGACCGATGACACGGCCTTTCGCTGGCCGATCAGCCGCTCACCGAGGTGCTCCTCCATGGACAGCAGCTTGTCCTGCTCGGACTGGAGCATGCGCCCGGCCGGGATGCCGGTCCAGGCGGCGATGACCTCGGCGATGTCATCGGCGGTGACCTCCTCGGAGACCATGGTCGGCTCGTGATGGCCGACGCCGGCCCCTCCCCCGCCGTTCTCGCCCTCCTCGGCGGCGGCCAGGCTCTCCTCCAGGGCGGGGATCTCCCCGTAGAGGATGCGGGAGGCCTCGGCGAGGTCGCCATCGCGCTGGGCCTTGTCCGCGGCGGAGCGCAGCTCGTCCAGCTTCACGCGGAGATCTCCGGCCTGGTTGAGACTGGCCTTCTCGCTCTCCCACCGGGCGTTGAGGCCGGCCAGTTCCTCCTTCTGGTTGGCCATCTCCTCACGCAGTGCGGTCAGACGCTCCACGGAGGCCGGATCGTTCTCGTCCGCGAGCGCGAGCTCCTCCATGGTCAGCCGGTCCACCGAGCGGCGCAGTTGGTCGATCTCCTCCGGGGCGGAGTCGATCTCCATGCGCAGCCGGGAGGCGGACTCGTCCACGAGGTCGATGGCCTTGTCCGGGAGTTGACGGCCGGAGATGTACCGGTCCGAGAGGTTGGCGGCGGCCACCAGGGCGGAGTCGGCGATGGCCACCTTGTGGTGGGCCTCGTAGCGCTCCTTGAGACCGCGCAGGATGGCGATGGTGTCATCCACGGTGGGCTCGCCCACGTAGACCTGTTGGAAGCGACGCTCCAGGGCCGGGTCCTTCTCGATGTTCTCCCGGTACTCGTCCAGAGTGGTGGCGCCGATCAGGCGCAGTTCCCCGCGGGCCAGCATGGGCTTGAGCATGTTCCCGGCGTCCATGGCACCCTCGGAGGCTCCGGCGCCCACCACGGTGTGGATCTCGTCGATGAAGGTGACGATCTGCCCGTCCGATGCCTTGATCTCCTCCAGCACGGACTTCAGCCGCTCCTCGAACTCGCCGCGGTACTTGGCCCCGGCGATCATGGAGCCCAGGTCCAGGGAGATCAGGGTCTTTCCGCGCAGGGACTCGGGTACGTCCCCGGCGACCATGCGTTGGGCCAGGCCCTCCACCACGGCGGTCTTGCCGACCCCGGGCTCGCCGATGAGCACGGGATTGTTCTTGGTGCGCCGGGAGAGCACCTGGACGAGCCGGCGGATCTCGGAGTCACGGCCGATCACCGGGTCGAGCGTGCCGGAGCGGGCGATCTCGGTGAGGTCGGTGCCGTACTTCTCCAGGGCCTGGAAGGTGTTCTCGGGGTCCGGAGTGGTCACCCGGGAGTCCCCACGGACCTGCTTGACGGCGGCCGAGAGGGCCTCCACGGTGGCACCGGCATCCCGCAGGGCGGTGCCGGCCCGGCCCGCGTCCGCGGCCAGCCCGAGCAGCAGGTGCTCGGTGGAGACGTACTCGTCCCCGAGGGCCTCGGCCTGCTGCTGGGCGGCCTGGACCACGAGCAGTCCCTGACGGGAGAGCTGAGCCTGGGCCACGGAGGAGCCCGAGGTGGCCGGCATCGCCTGGATGGCGGAGCTGGCCGCCGTGGAGACCACGTCCGGGTCAGCGCCGGCGGCCTTGAGGACGGCCACCGCCACGGAGCCACGCTGGTCCATCAGCGCCTTGAGCAGGTGGGCCGGTTCGATCTGCGGGTTGCCGAGGGTCGAGGCGTTCATGGCGGCCCCGGAGAGCACCTCTTGGCTCTTGGTGGTGAATTTGGCGTCCATGCGGGTCCCTTCTGATGGTTCTCGATCTAGACTTGAGTGTACTTAACTCAACCCAGGCGGGGAACCCGCTATTCCCACCCACTTCCCCGCTTCCCCGCCGTGGTCAGCAAGAATCCCCGTGGCGGTCCAGGGTCTCGATCAGGGGCTCTCGTTCGCTCATGGGATCACGCTACGTGGCCGCGCCGCGGCTGTCCCGTGGCGGTACCCTCGGAATCATGCCCCGCCGACAGCTCCGCCGTCCGGCACCGGCGCATACCTACCTGCAGCCCCGGGTGACCCTGTTCCACGTGATCCGCCGGACCATCATGAAGCTGGTGGACATCCAGGTGTGGGACGTGGCCGGGTCCATGACCTTCTACACCCTGCTGTCCATGGTTCCGGCAGCCATCTCCATGGTCTCGATCGTGTCCCTGCTGGGGCTGGCGGACGAGACCGTGGTGACCGCCGCAGAGCTGGTTCACGAACTGCTGCCAGGTGTGAACCCGGACGTGGTCACGGACGCGCTGCTCGCCCTGTCCAATACCACCGGGGGCGTGGTCGGCGTGGTCCTGGGCCTGGTGGGCTCCATCATCGCGGCCTCCAACGCCCTGGCGTCCTTCCACCGCGCCATGCACCGCATCCATGACACCCGCGAGGGCCGGCGCTTCCTCTGGTTCCGCACCGTGATCTTCGTGGAGACCGTGGTCCTCATGGTCGCGTTCATCGCCGTGCTGCTGCTGATCGTGATCGGCGGTGGCCTCTCCGAGCGCCTGGGCGAGGCACTCGGTCTGACCTCGGCCACCGTCCTGGCCTGGAACATCCTGAAGTGGCCGGCCATCCTCGCCGTGCTGGTCCTGGCCATCACCCTCGCCTACCAGCGCGGGCCCAACGTGGTGCAGCCGCGGTACCGGTGGCTCTCCTGGGGCGGCCTGGCGGCGGTGCTGACCCTGTTCGCCATGACCGTGCTGCTGGGCTGGCTGGCCAACCTGTCCGGGACCTTCAACGTGGTCATCGGTGCCCTGAACGGCGTCGTCGTGATCCTCACGGTGCTGTGGCTGGGCTTCATCGTCATGGTGGCCGGCGCCGCCTTCGATGCCGAACTGCTGCGCGGCCGGCAGCTGGCGGCCGGACTGCCGGCGGCCGATGCCCTCCAGTTGCGCACCCGGCACCGGAGGGTGCTGGAGTTCCTGGACGAGGACGCCGCCAAGGCGCGGACCACGGCCTGGGCCGTGACCCGATCCGTGCACACCGGCGAACCCCTCACCCTGGCCAGGAGCCCCTGGATCGCCGAGGCAGGAACGCTCTGGTCCATCGATGCCGTGGACCGGGAGATCTCCACGGGCCACCCCTACGAGTCCGGTGCCGGCCGCGACGTCTAGATCCAGCCCTGCTCCCACGCCACCTGGGAGGCCTCCCGCCGGGTGCCCACCCCGAGCTTGCCCATGGCGGAGGACAGGTAGTTCCGCACCGTTCCCGGCGCCAGGTGCAGCCGTTCGGCGATCTGCTGCACGGTGGCGGCATCCCGGCCCGCACGCAGCACGTCCAGTTCCCGGTCCGTCAGGGGGCTGCGCTCCCCGCCCAGCGCGGTGGCGGCGATGTCCGGGTCCACGTACCGCTTGCCCGCGGCCACGTCCCGGATGACCTTGGCCAGTTCCTCGGCGGGGGTGGACTTCGGCACGAATCCGGACACCTTCTCGTTCAGCGCCCGCCGCAGCACCCCGGGCCTTGCGTGCCGGGTCACGATGATGACCTTGGTGGGCACCTGCCGCAGGATCTGCCCTGCCGCCTCCACCCCGTCCAGTTCCGGCATCTCCAGGTCCAGCAGGCACACGTCCGGGACCAGCTCGCGGGCAGCAGCCACGGCCTGGGCCCCGTTGTCCACGCCGGCCACCACCTCGAAGTCCTCCTCCAGGCCGAGCAGGGACTCCAGCGCCCCGCGGATCAGTACCTCGTCGTCGGCGATCAGCAGTCGGATCATGCGCTCTTCTCCCGTTCCTCGGATGTCTCCTCCGTCAGCGGGGTCCCCTGCCTGACGGTGTCCTCTGGGGGCAGGAACGGCAGCCGTGCCTCGAGGACGTACGTGCCGCCGTCGCGCCATCCTGCCACCGACCCTCCGGAGGCCTGGAACCGCCGGCTCAGCCCGGACAACCCGGTGCCCGACGCCGGCCCGGCCGCCCCGGGCGCCCCGGTGCCGGTTCCGCCTCCGCCTCCGCCGAACTTCGGAGACTCGACTCCGTTGTTGCTCATCACGAGCGTCTGGGCGCCGCCGGCGGCTTCCAGCACGATGGAAACCTCGGTGGCCGAGGGGGCATGGCGGAGGATGTTCGTGACCCCCTCCCTGACGGCCAGCCCCAGCAGGGTGCGCGCGGTCGGGTCCTGCACGTGGATCCCGTGGAGGCTGACCGCGGCTCCGGAAGCCGCCAGGACGTCCCTGGCGTTGGCGAGTTCCTCCTCGAGGGAGACCTCACGCAGATCCCGCACCAGGGAGCGGGTCTCCTCCAGGGCGGTCCGGGCCAGAGTGCGCACCTCGTGGATGTTGGCCTGGGCCGTCTCCGGCTTCCCGGCCCCCAGCAGTCGTTCGGCCAGTTCGGCCTTCAAGGCGATGACCTGTAGGTGGTGTCCCTGGATGTCATGCAGGTCCGAGGCGAATCGCAGCCGCTCGCGGGCCACGGCCAGCTGGGCGGCATCCCGGCGGGCAGCGTCCAGCTGGACCACGATGTCCCACCACCAGGCGGAGAAGAGGAAGACCACGGGGACGAAGATGACGAAGAAGACCATGCCCGGCAGTTGCTGTGCGGCCTCCGCGGTGGGCGCGGACACCCCCGTCAGCCGGGACCCGGCCCACCAATGGAGCACGAACAGGACGATCCCCACGGCGAAGACCACTCGCCTCGTCATGCCGCGGACCAGGATGGCGAGGATGTTCACGGAGATCCACAGTGAGACCCCTCCGGGGAAGGCCCCTCCCGGCACCCACAGGGTCAACACCCAGGCGATGCCCGCGGGGGCCGCCAGGAGCACGGTGGCCCAGGGACGCGGCCAGCCGCGGCCCATGCCGTGCCGCACCAACCAACTGCATGCGGCGTGGGCCAATCCGCTGCTCGCGATCAGCACAGCGGCAACCGCCACCGGCCACTCAGACCGGCCTCCGGCCTCTTCGTGGAAGAACAGCAGCAGGGCCGCGCCGATGAAGGCCATGAACAGGGCGAAGAAGACCATCGAGGCGTACGTGTACCACCAGGTGACCCGCACGCCGCGAGCGGACCGGCCGGGCGTCGTCGAGGGGAGTTGCCCGGAGCGTCGGCTCGGGGAGTGTTCTGACTGGCTCACGGCTTCCAGAGTAGGCCGATGACAACTGTCACGGGGTGGCGGTGACGGTTTCGGCCACCGGGGTGACACCCGGGCACTGCCGCCGGGCGGCCGCGCACGTGAAACTTGAACCATCCCCACCGACCAGCGGCCGAACACCGGCCCAACATCCCAGTCCGCCCCCTGAGAAAGGCTCCACCATGGACTTCATGTCCAACCTCCAGTCCTTCACCGAGTCCCTGCCGTCCGCGCTGCAGTTCCTCGGCATCGCCGTGGCGGCCTTCGTGCCCTACATCGAGGGTGAGGGCGCCGCCATCATCGGAGCCATCGCCGGCATCAACCCCTGGATCGCCATCCCCGTGGCCATCATCGCCAATGTGGCCCTCGTGGCCCTGATCGTGCTGACCTTCGAGAGGATCCGCGCCGGGATCGTCAATCGGCGCATCGCCGACGGCAAGACCCCGAAGCCCACCAGCGAGAAGCAGCAGAAGGTCCGCCGGGCCCTGGACAAGTACGGCGTCCCCGGAGTCTCCCTGCTCGGTCCCTTCCTGTTGCCCACCTACTTCACCGCGGCCGCACTGGCGTCCTTCGGCGTGGGGAAGGGCCGGGTCATCGTCTGGCAGGCCGTGGCCATCTCCCTCTATGCGGTGGTGTTCGGCGCGCTGGCCTACGGAGTGATCAACGCGATCAGCTGAACCCGCCAGACCCTTTCGGCTCCCTGGGCAGGGCGGCGGGAATGGCCGCCCCTCCCGCTCACCACCCCCCGCGGGCTACGGTGGCCGCATGAGCTACTCGCCGGGACCCCATGACCTGACCACCCTGACGCGAGCCGCCTTGGCAGCAGCACGGGAGGACCCCCATGGCCGCCATGGGGACCTGCTGCTGCGGGACGGACATCTGCGCCAGTCGATGATCGCCCTGACCACCGACTCCACGCTGGCCGACCACAATGCCCCGCCGGCTGCGACACTCCAGGTACTGCAGGGGGAACTGATGGTCACCGCCGGCCCCGGGGAGGACGTGCACCTGAAGACGGGGCAACTGGTCCAACTGACCAAGGAGCGCCACGGAGTGAAGGCCCTGCGGGACAGCGTGTTCCTGCTGACCACCGTCACCGGGGTTCAGGAGGAGCGCCAGGGCTGACCTCCGGACTGATCGGAGATCCGGCGGAATCCGACCACATGCCGGTAAACTGACCGTCTCCATGCCACCCCGCAATCCGCCGGGAGGCCCCCGCACCGGAAGAACCCCATGCTCCCGTCCCGCACCCGCCGCCCCCATGCGGCCACCGCAGTCCTCGCGGCTGTCCTGGGCGTCGGCGCGCTGTCCCTGAGCGGATGCGCCCTCATCGGGCCCCAGCTCGGCGAATCCGCCGCCAACGAGGCCGACCCGTTGGTCGAGACCCTCGATCTGGTCAATCCCGGCCAGCTCACCGTCTGCTCGGATATCCCCTACCCGCCCTTCGAGTTTCAACAGGGCAACGATCTGGTCGGCTATGACATCGACATCGTGCAGCGCATCGCCGACGACCTCGGAGTTCAGCTGTCCGTCATCGACTCCTCCTTCGAAGCCATCGAATCCGGTTCCTCGCTGACGGGCTGCGACGTCAACGCCTCCTCGATCTCGATCACCGAGGCCCGCCAACAGGTCATGGCCTTCTCTGACCCCTACCTGGATGACGACCTGGTCCTGGTGGCCGAGAAGGGCTCCGGCATCACGGACCTCGAATCCGCTCGCGGCCAGCGCGTGGGGGTGCAGGCCGCCACCACCGGCGAGCGCTTCGCCGAGGAGAACGGACTCAACCCCGTCCAGTTCGAGGACGGCGGCATGCAGATGGAGGCCCTACGGGCCGGCACCGTGGAAGCCGTGCTGGGCAACCAGTCCGTGGTGCTCTACAACGTCAAGGACGATCCGAACTATGAGGTGGTGGCCGAGCTGCCCACGGGCGAACAGCTCGGGGTCTCGGTGGCTCCGGACAAGGCCCAGCTGCTCTCGGCCGTCAACGCCTCGCTGCAGGGCATGGCAGAGGACGGCAGCCTGGACGAGTCCCGGGCCCAGTGGTTCGGCGAGAGCGCAACGGAGGGCACCGAATGAGCACCACCGCCTCCGCCGCCCCGCGGAAGATGACCAACCGCCGCAAGCGGCAACTCTCCCTGGGACTGCAGGCCGGGCTCTTCGTCCTGGTGATCGTGGTCCTCCTGGTGATCATGGACTGGGAGACGCTGGGCCATTCCGTCTTCAACTTCGCGGAGATCGGCCCACTGTTCCCGGACATCATCCTGGTCGGGCTCGGCAACACCCTGCTGTACACGGCCTCCTCGTTCGTCGTCGGGCTGTTGGGCGGCATGCTGCTGGCCCTGATGCGCTTGTCCTCCTTCCCGCCATACCGTTGGCTCGCCACCGGGTACATCGAGCTGTTCCGCGGATTGCCTGCTCTGCTGGTCTTCATCGCCTTCGGCTATGGCGTCCCCTTCGCCTTCGGCATCCAATGGCCCATCCCGCTGGTGGTGATGGTCTCGCTGGGCATGGTGTCCTCGGCCTATATCGCCGAGACCCTGCGCGCGGGTCTCCAGGCCGTTCCGAAGGGCCAGGTGGAGGCCGCCCGCTCCCTCGGGATGCCTGCGTGGCGTGCCATGGTCACCATCGTGCTCCCCCAGGCGTTCCGACTGGTGCTGCCGCCGCTGACCAACGAGATCATCCTGCTGACCAAGGACTCCTCCCTGGTCTACGTCCTCGGCCTGGCAGCGTTCGAATACGAGCTGACCAAGTTCGGCCGGGACGGCATCACCGCCCTGGACGCCGGCCTGACCCCCGTGCTGGTGGCCGGCGTCATGTACCTGATCATCACCGTCCCCCTGTCCCTGTTGGCCCGCCGGTTCGAATCGCGCACCAACCGCACCCGCGTCTGAGAGGCACGACGTTGAATCAGACTCACGAGACCATCCAAGCCGGCGGATTCAGTATCTCCGGCCTCCACAAGTCCTATGGCTCCAACGAGGTCCTCAAGGGCATCGACCTGAGCGTTGCCCCCGGTGAGGTGGTCTGCCTGATCGGGCCCTCGGGCTCCGGCAAGTCCACCCTGCTGCGCTGCGTCAACCTGCTCGAGACCCCCAACCAGGGCACCGTGACCGTCAGCGGCTTCGACGCCACGGACCCGGAGGTGGACCTCAATGCCATGCGCCGCCATGTGGGTATGGTGTTCCAGCAGTTCAACCTGTTCCCCCACCTGTCCGTGCTGCAGAACTGCACGGTGGCCCAGACCAAGGTGCTGGGGCGCCCCCAGGCCGGGGCAGCCGCCGTCGCGCGGGAGAACCTGGCCCGCGTGGGGCTGGAGGGCTTCGAGGAGCGCTACCCGGACCAGCTCTCCGGCGGCCAGCAACAACGCGTGGCGATCGCCCGGGCCCTGTCCATGGACCCGCAGCTGATGCTCTTCGACGAGCCGACCTCCGCGCTGGACCCCGAGACCGTGGGCGAGGTGCTCTCCGTGATGCGGCGCCTGGCCGCGGCCGGGATGACCATGCTCGTGGTCACCCATGAGATGGGCTTCGCCCGGGACGTGGCGGACCGCGTGGTCTTCATGGACGGCGGCGTGGTGGTGGAGGAGGGCCCGGCCGAGCAGATCATCGGCTCCCCCGCCCAGCCGCGCACCCAGGACTTCCTGCGCCGGGTGCTGAATCCGACCGAGGTGGATCTGTAGGTCCTGACGGACTCCGCCACCCGGTCAACCGTGGTTCAGGACTCCGTGTCGGCCGCCGCATCAGGGGTGTAGTGCTCCCGGAGTGCGGGGTGGTAGTCGGCGAAGTCCACGGCCTCCACGTCCTCGCCCTCCAGAGCCGCTGCGAGCCGGTCGAGGTAGTACTCCCAGCCGGGGCCCACGTCCCCGGCCATGGACCCGGAGCCGGCCACGGGCTGGCGGAACACCAGGTCCGTCCCGTCCCCCGCCTCCCCGGCGTCCAGGGACAGGCGCAACAACCAGCCGGCACCGGACGGTTCCGTGAGCGTCACCTCCAGACGGGAGGGGCGTTCGCAGGCCTCGATGACGCAGGTCTCGGGCCGGTCCGGGGCCTCCACCATGGCCAGCTGCACGCTGCCTGAGGCGGGGTCACCCGTGTAGGTGCCGAACCAGCGCAGCAGCTCCGGATCCGTCAGGTAGGCCCACACGTCCTCCGGCGGTTGGCTCAGCGTCCGCTGGATCTGGATCGTCCGCCCCTCCGGTCCGTCCACGAGGGTGCCGGTGGGTTCGCGGGTTCCGTGTTCAGGCATGCGACCATTCTGTCCCCTCTGGCAGGCTGGGTCCATGACCAGCTCCGCCGATGCCGCCGGCTCCCCGTTCTTCCCCGATGACCGCTCCATGTATGAGCGCATGCTCGCCGGCAAGCCCTACCTGGCCAACAGCCCGGAGGTCGCCGCGCTGTCCACCCGCGCCCAGTTGCTGACCGAGCGGTACAACACCACCTCGGTCACCGAGGGGGAACTCCGCCACCTGCTGCTGGTGGACCTGCTCGGGACGGTCGGCGAGGTGATCGAGATCCGGCCACCGTTCCACGTGGACTACGGCGCGCACCTGCACATCGGCGAGCGCTTCTTCGCCAACTTCGGATTCACCGCCCTGGACTGCGCAGAGATCCGCATCGGCTCGGACGTGCAGATCGCCACCAACGTGCAGCTGCTCACGGCCACCCACCCGCTGGAACCGGGGCCCCGCCGGGACAAGTGGGAGGGCGCCGCGCCGATCACCCTCGGGGACAACGTGTGGCTCGGCGGCGGGGTGATCGTGGGCCCCGGCGTGACGATCGGAGAGAACACGGTGGTCGGCGCCGGCTCCGTGGTGGTCAAGGACCTGCCGGCGAACGTGGTGGCGGTGGGCACCCCGGCCCGGCCCGTCAGGGGGCTCCCCGCGGATCCGGCGGGCGGCTGGGACCGCAGCGCGGTGGAGGAGCACTGAACCGCGGCTACACCGGACCGGGGGAACCTGCCTCGTAGTCCTGCAGGGGTGCACTCCCGGAGGCATAGGCGTCCACGATCTCGGCCAGAATGCGCCAGCCCTCCTCCGCGCCGTCGCCGCGGACGGTGAAGGCCCGCTCCCCCTCGAACACCCAGCGGAGCACGGAGCCGTAGGCGGTCAGTCCCGGTTCCGGCAGTTCCGCGGACAGCACCGTGCGGGTCATGCCCCGGGAGTCGAAGGGGCCACCGGCGTTGAGTTCCAGGGCGATCCGCTCATCTTCGAAGCCCACCCGCACCACGTCCGTGGGCATCGGATCCGCGGAGGGGAACTGCTCGTAGCGGTGCGGCGGACGGCGGAAGACCACGGTGATCTCCTGCCGCGGCGAGCCGATGGCCTTGCCCGAGCGCAACACCACGGGGACGCCACTCCACCGCCAGGAGTCCACCTCCACCACCACCTGGGCGAAGGTCTCCGTCCCTCGCCCCGGATCCACGCCCTCCTCCTGGACGTAGGAGGGCAGTGACCGGCCGCCCACCTCCCCCGCGGTGTACCGGCCACGCACCACGGTGGGGAGTCCGCCGGGATTCCCGGCGGACTCCGGCCAGAGCCTCGTGGCACGCAGCACGTGGGCGGTGTTGGCGGGGATCTCCACGCCGTCGAATCGGGTCGGCGGATCCATCATCACCAGGGCCATCACCTGCAGCAGGTGGGACTGGATCATGTCCCGCGCGGCGCCGTTGGCATCGTAGAAGCCCGCCCGCCCCTCCAGCCCCAGCGTCTCGTCGAACACGATCTCGATGCGCTCGATGTGATCCCGGTTCCACAGGGGCTCCAGGATCCGGTTGGCGAACCGCAGGCCCACGAACCCCAGCACCCCGGGCTGGCCGAGGAAGTGGTCCACCCGGAGGACCCGCTCGGCGGGAACGAACCCGGCCAGCAGGGCGTTCAGCTCCCGTGCCGAGTCCAGGTCCGTGCCGAACGGCTTCTCCAACACCAGCACGACGTCGGCCGGCAGCAGATCCCGGACGTGCAGCTCCCGCAGGGCCTCACAGGCGGCCACGGTCACCGAGGGAGGCAGTGCGAAGTACAGCCCCACCGGGCCCTCCACGTCCTCGAGCAGCTCCCCCAGGTCTTCCGGACTGCTCGCGTCAGCGGTGACCCAGCGGGTCGAGTGAAGAGTCCGGCGAACGGCTGGCAGGTCCATCCGGTCGGCGTCGAGCACCCTGCCGAAGGCTCCCCGCACCACGTCCGGGAAATCGGGGTCCTCGCCCTGTCCCACCCCCACCACGGCCAGGCCCCGTGCGGGCGTCCCGGCGGCCAGGCAGGTGGCCATCCCGGGCAACAGCAACCGCTGGGTCAGGTCGCCCCCGGCCCCCAGGATGACCAGGGTGCGCAACTCGCTCATGGACCCACCGTAACGCCGCAGCCCTGGGCTGGGAACGGCACGTCAGATATACAGGAACGATGACGGCGCACCGATCGACACCGCTCGAGGACTACGCACTGCTCTCCGATCTCAGCACCGGCCCGCTGGTCTCCCGCCACGGCTCCGTCGACTGGCTCTGCCTGCCCCGCTTCGACTCTCCCGCCCTGTTCTCCGCACTGCTCGGCGGGCCGGACGACGGCCGCTGGAGGCTCTGGGCGCCGGGCGGCGAGGTGGTGGAGCGCCGCTACGTGCCGTACACCTTCATCCTGGAGACCCTCTGGCGCACCCCCACGGGCACGGTCCGGGTGACCGACTTCCTGCCTCCGTCCGGGGACCAGGACGACCTGTACCGAAGGGTGGAGTGCCTGGAGGGCGAGTTGGTGGTGGAACACGATCTGCGCATCCGCTTCGACTATGCCCGCGCCCTGCCCTGGTTCCGCCGTGTGGAGGTGCCCGGCGGACCGGCGTTGCTGTGTACGGCAGGCCCGGACGGGGTGCTGGTGTCCGGACCGCTGCTCCACGCCACCACGTTCCCGGACGGTCAGCCGGGTCCCGCCGGCAACCCCGCGCCGCGCCTGGCCGGACGGTTCCGGCTGCGGGCCGGAGAGGACCTGGCCTGGACCCTGACCTGGTTCCCCTCCTGGGACGAGCCCCCCGTGCCCCGTGCAGCGGCGGACGCCCAGCGGCAGACCCACGACTTCTGGACGGCCTGGGCCGCCCGACTGGTGGTCGACTCCCCGGATGAGCACCTGGTGACCCGGTCCCTGCTGGTGCTGCGAGCCCTGACCAACCTGAAGACGGGCGGGATCGTCGCCGCCCCCACCACCTCGCTGCCCGAGGAGTTCGGCGGCTCCCGCAACTGGGACTACCGCTACACGTGGCTGCGCGATGCCGCCCTGACCATCGAGGTCCTGGTGTCGCACGGCTTCACCGAGGGCGCCCTGCACTGGCGGGCGTGGCTGTTGCGCGCCGTGGCCGGAGACCCGGAGAAACTCCGGATCATGTACGGGCTCGGGGGCGAACGGGAGCTGGACGAGAAGGAGCTGGAGCACCTCTCCGGCTACGAGGGCTCCCGGCCCGTGCGCATCGGCAACGGCGCCGCGGGCCAGTACCAGGCCGACGTGGTCGGCGAGGTGATGCTGGCCCTGGCCCAGCTCCGGGACGCCGGGGTGCGGGAGGACGAGTACACCTGGGGGCTGCAGAAGTCCCTCCTGGGGTTCTGCGTGCGGAACATCGACCGCAAGGATCACGGCATCTGGGAGATGCGCGGAGAGCCGCACTATTTCACCCATGGGCGGGTGATGATGTGGGCGGCCTTCAACGAGGGCCTCCGGGCGGTGGCCGAGCACGGCCTGGACGGGGACGCCCAGGCCTGGACCCGGCACCGGGACGCCCTGCGCGCCGAGGTCCTGGACCGCGGCTTCAGCACCTCATTGAACTCGTTCACGCAGACCTACGGCGGCAGCGAGGTGGACGCCTCCCTGCTGCAGCTGCCGCACACCGGATTCCTCGCCGCCGATGACCCGAGGATGCTCGGCACCGTGGCCGCGATCGAACGCGATCTGCAGGGCACCCGCGGCCTCGTCCACCGCTACCGCACCGACTCCGAACTGGACGGCCTGCAGGGGCACGAATACGCGTTCCTGATCTGCTCATTCTGGCTCGTGGAGCAGTATGCCCGGTCCGGGCGGCTGGACGAGGCCGAGCAGACCATGGCCCAGTTGTGCGCCTGCGCCACGGATCTGGGGCTGCTGGCCGAGGAGTATGACGCCGGCTCGGGCCGCCTGGCGGGCAACTTCCCCCAGGCCTTCTCCCATCTGGCCCTCATCCGCGCCGCGGACGCCATCCAGAAGGCCCGGAGCGCCGACCGCTGACCGGCCCCTGAACCACCGCGGCCCGGCACCTTCCGTGGGGAAGGGGCCGGGCCGCCGTCGGGCAGAGGAGCTCAGATGCCCTGGCGCAGCTTCTGCAGGTCCTTGCGGGCGGCGCGCAGGGCGCCGGTCTGCTCCTCGCGGGCCTTGTTGATGGCCTCGGCCTTCTCAGCGGCGGCGGCACGGATGGCCTCGGCCTGCTCGTTCTTCGCAGCCTCGATGGCGGCCACCTTGGCCTCCTTGGCGGCCTCCAGCTTGCTGGCGCGCTTGGTGGCGGCGGCGTTCTTGCGGCCGGTGCGGTTCACGGCGCCGTCCACCAACAGGGCGGTGCCGATGCCGAACAGGAAGACGTCCTTGGCCACGGCGGTGCCCTCCTCGGAGGGGCGGATGCCGTCCGACTCGGTCATGAAGTCGGTGTTCTTGTACATGGCCAGCAGGCCGCCCGAGAAGGCGGTCACCGCGGCGCCGGCCAGCCAGCCCGGAACGAACGGCAGCAGGCAGGCGGCGCCGACGCCGATCTCCGAGGCCACGATGAACTGCTTGAACTGCTTCGGCGTCAGATCCTTCAGGAACGGCAGCCCGTTGGCCCCCAGATCCCTCATCTGTTCTGCCTGCTCGTCAGTGAGCTTGGTCTTGTTGACGCCGGAGTTGAGGATGAAGGCGCCGGCGGTCAAGCGGAGAGGGATCTGGGCGATGCTCATGGAGTTTCCTTCCGATGGGACTCTGATTCCGACCTCAGCCTATAACCACCCGGCGGTCGCGGGATACTGGAGACATGGACGAACACACCGAGGACGCCTCCCAGCAGAACCTCTGGGCCCAGATGGTGGCCAGGGACCCCGAGCATTCCCGCCGCTACGCCGAGCGCTGGCGCCGGCTGGCTGCCGAGGGCATGGACCTGGACGGGGAGGCCCGGCTCATCGACGCCATGGCCTCCCGCGGTGCCAGGATCCTGGACGCCGGCTGCGGTACCGGGCGGGTGGGCGGCTACCTGGCGCGGCGCGGCCACCGGGTGACGGGGGTTGACCTGGACGAGCACCTCATCGAGGTGGCTGCGGAGGACCACCCCGAGGCCGACTGGTTCGTGGCGGACCTCGAACGTCTGGACGCCGGTGCCCTGGCAGACCTGGGCGAGACCGAGCCCTTCGACCTGGTGTTCTCCGCCGGCAACGTCTTCGGGTTCCTCTCCCCCGCCTCCCGCGGCGAGGTGCTGGCCCACCTGTACGCGCTGCTGCGGGACGGGGGCCGCGCCGTGATCGGCTTCGGCGCCGGGCGAGGCTATGACTTCGCGGATTTCCTGCACGACGCCGGCCGGGCCGGCTTCACGGTGCAGGGCCGGTTCTCCACGTGGCAGTTGGACCCCCTCCCGGCCGACGGGTCCGCAGCGGACTTCCTCGTCACGGTGCTCTCCCGCTGACCCCCACCCCCCAGGCACAAAGTGACCTCACCCCCACCGTTGTGGCGTGGTCTGGTCACTTTGTGATCGCGGCGTGCCGCTATTCCCCCTGGGCCCCATGGGCGTCCTGGGCGGCGTCCATCAGGCCCTCGATGCTGAGTCGGTTCATGCCCATCATCGCGGTCTGCACGCGGGCGGCGGCGTCCTGATCCGTGCCGCTGTCTCCACCGGCCAACAGGTCCAGGAGGACCTGCGGGACCACCTGCCAGCGCACCCCGTAGCGGTCCT
The DNA here is from genome assembly GCF_047305825.1 of Citricoccus nitrophenolicus. Taxonomy (GTDB): domain Bacteria; phylum Actinomycetota; class Actinomycetes; order Actinomycetales; family Micrococcaceae; genus Citricoccus; species Citricoccus nitrophenolicus. Next base: position 1,292,887 of record NZ_CP063070.1, read on the forward strand.
CGACCCACCCGCACGCCACCTCGCGGCCGCCCTCGGAACTGAGGGCATCGGCGAAGTGGTCCACCTCCTGCTGGTTCTCGCACAGGAGCTGGAAGGACACGGCATCCGTGTGGGGCACGGGGTCCTGGGAGCCGTTGAGGCCCACGAAGCGCTGGCCGTCCAGTGTGAAGTCCACGGTGAGCACCTCGCCACGCTTCAGGAGGACCTCCCGTTCCGGCGCCACGTCGATGCTGCTGCGGTGGACGGCGTCCACGTGTGAGCTGGGTCGGTAGCCGGCGAAGGTCTCCACGTAGAAGTGTGCGGCCTCCTCGGCCTGGCCGTTGAACCAGAGGCAGGTCACCATCTGCGGGCGTGTTCCGGGATCCTGGGTGGTACTCATACCTCCAGTGTTCTCCGGGGAGTGGACCGGACGCCACGGTTGACGGCCACCGGTGACGGCCACCGCCCGGCAGTGCGCTGCAGTGCCCGCCCCGAGCCTCTGCCGTCAGGCGAAGTTCGGCACGATCGTCCGGCGGATCGCCTGGGCGAGGGTGGAGAAGTCCTGCATCGGGTCCTGGCCGAGCACGGCCGCCCAGTACTGCAGCATCTCCTCCACATAGCGGTGTCCGTGTCCGCCCGGCACGGACACGGACTGCGGCATGTCCGAGGCCACCTGCCAGAACGTGACCCACGGCATCCACCGCAGGGTGCGGGAGACGTCCAGCCCGGCGTTCTCCTTGGCCCAGTCCGGCTTGCGCCACAGCAGCTCGGGGCTCCACCACACGATCGGGTCGGAGGCATGCTGGGCCACGACGACCCGTGGCGCGTCCCACGGGCCGAACGGCACCCCCGTGAAGTCGGTGATCAGGTCCTCGGGCTTGGTGGCGAAACGGACGTGCCGGCCGTCGTCCACCACGGGCGCGATCTCAGGGGTGCCGCGGCGCCGGAAGGGCGCCAGCGAGGTCCAGAGGTCGGTGAACCGCGGCAGCCCGGACCAGACCGCGCCGTCCACGCGGCGGAGCATGTCCTCCAGTCCCTCGAAGGCCTCGGTGCCGCCGAGGGCACCGAGGGACTCGCCACCCACGAGCAGCCTCGGCCGCCGGTCCGGGGGCCGCCGTTCCAGTTCCCGCTCGATCGCGGACAGCAGAGCACCCGCCGCGAGCACGGGTGTGGTGCGGTCGGCGAAGAACGCGACTCCGGAGGGCAGGTAGGTGTACTGCATGGAGGCCAGGGCACAGTCGCCGCCGGTGAGGAACTCCACGGAGGACGCTGACCACTCCTGGAGCCAACCGGTGCCCGTGGTGGTCAGCACCAACAAGACCTCGCGGTCGAAGCCGCCGGTGCGGTGCAGCTCGGCGACGACGGCCGCGGCCGTGGCCTGAAGATCCCGGCCCTCGCTCCAGCCGGCATAGGCACGGATGGGTGTGAGGGCCGGACGTCCGGTGGCCTCCTCGATGTCCACGGCGCGCGGGCCGTCCGAGACCACGGCCTGCCCCTTGGCGCCCAGCGTGCTCCAGACCTCGAGGGACGCCTCGGAGCCGGAGCGTTCCGGTTCCACGGGCGGCACCCGCCCTGGCAGCAGTTTGGCGTTGGCCTCCTGGGCGGCCTTGGACAGCCGCTCCAGCAGGCGACGATAGACGACCCTGTCCAGCACGAAGGCGGTGCCCGTGGCTGTGGCACCGATGCCGATCGCGGCCGCCACCCCGTCCGGCATCACGGGCTTGAGCGCCTTGGCCACGTTCTCGGCCACGGCCTTGATCCCGCGGCCCACGGAGACGAGGCCGGCGGTCATGACCAGTCCACCGGCCACGCCCAGTACGTGCTCGCGGGTGCGGACGGGGCGGGTCTCCATCAGTCCGGCGATCTCCGCCTGGGCCCGGAGGCTCCTGAGCCAGGTCAGGCCGCTGATACCGAACATGATCCAGGGCAGGGTCTGCGTGACGGGACGGAACCTCTCCTCGTCGATCCGCACCTCGATGCCGAGCGCGCGGCCGAGGCCCCGGGCGGTCGCCGCACCGGAGGCACCGATCACGTATCCGAAGGTCTGGGACACCCCCGTGGCCGCCGTGGTCATCCACCAGGTGCGCGGGATGAAGCTCGGGGACAATGACACCCAACTCATGATGTGGGCTCCGACCAGCCCGGACGTGTCGGGTCTCAAGCGCATGGTCTCATTATGCCTGCCCATCTCCACGGGTTGCAGGGCGTGGGCCGTCGGCACCCCCGCGATCCGCGAGAATGGTGCCATGACGCTTCTGACCACCACAGCATCCGCCGCCGGCGCCTCGGGAGGACCGGGATCCTCGGGCGAGGTCTCCTATGGCTGGCTGGGGGACATCGTCGTCTCCATCATGGAGGCCATCGGCCCGGTCGGCGTGGCCGTGGCCGTGTTCGCGGAGAACCTCTTCCCCCCGATCCCCTCCGAGCTGATCCTGCCGCTGGCGGGCTTCACCGCCGCGGGCGGGCAGTTCGGCCCGTGGGAGGCGACCATCTGGGCCACCGTGGGGTCCGTGGTCGGCGCCCTGATGCTCTACGGGATCGGTGCCTGGCTGGGCCGCGTGCGCATGTACAGGATCGCGAACTGGCTGCCCCTGGTGGACATCGATGACGTGGAGAGGACGGAACGCTGGTTCAACCGGTACGGCTACTGGACGGTGTTGCTGGGCCGCATGGTCCCGATCTTCCGCTCGCTGATCTCCATCCCGGCCGGGATCGAACGGATGAACCTGTGGCTGTTCACCCTGTTCACGTTGATCGGCTCCGGGGTCTGGAACACCATCTTCGTCTGGGGCGGTTTCCTGTTGGGCGAGAACTGGCACGTGGTCTCCGACTACGCGGATGTCTTCTCCAACATCGTGCTGGCCGCCGTGGTGATCTTCCTCGTCTCGTGGATCACCACCCGCGTACTGCGCAACCGCCGGCGCGCCAAGGATCCGGATTTCCGGCAGACCACCCCGGAAGAGGCGGCGGCGCGCATGGACGCCCTACTCTCCGAGGCCCCCGGGCAGCGAGCCTCTGACGCTCAGCGGTAGCCGGCCTGCGCGGCCGGCAGGTACTGCGGCAGGGAGCGGGCCTGCCCCGAGTCCACGATCCTCTTGCCCAGCGGCATCAGGGAGACGGGGATCATGCGCAGGTTGGCGATGCCCAGCGGGATGCCGATGATCGAGATGAACATGGGGATGGCAGTCAGCACGTGGCCGATGGCGATCCAGAGGCCCGCCACGATGAACCAGATGATGTTGCCCAGGCCCGTGAAGACGCCCAGTCCCGGCTGGGTGTCCACCACCGTCCGGCCGAAGGGCCACAGGGCGTAGCCGGCGATCCGGAACGAGGCGATGCCGAAGGGGATCGTGATGATGAGGACGCAGCAGATCAGCCCGGCCAGGAAGTAGCCCAGGGCCAGCCACAGCCCACCGAAGACCAGCCAGATGATGTTGAGGATCAGGTTCAGGGTGCCGTTCATGTGTCCATGGTCCCAGCTGGGCCGGCCAGCGGCTACTCTGGCGGGAGTCTGCTCAGGAGAACCCATGGAGAGAATCAGGGCCGTCCGGCCCGTTGCGGCCGTCACCGTGGCCACCGCACTGCTGCTCACCGCCACCGGCTGCTTCGGGCCCACGCGCCCCTCGCCCCAGGAGGCTGCGACCGCCCTGGCCACCGCGATCTCCACGGGTGACTTCTCCGCCGTGCCCCTGACGGCCTCGGCCGAGCAGGTCCCGGGACAACTCGAGGATGCGCTGGCCGGACTCGAGGACCATGAGGCCACTGCCACGGTGGACTCCGCGGAGCCCGACGGTGAGGACCAGGGCCGTGCGACCGCTCACCTGACCACGGCCTGGGACCTGGACGGCACTGACTGGAGTTACTCCACGGACGCCCAGCTGGTCTGGGACGACGAGGCGCAGCAGTGGCTCGTGGACCTGCGCCCGGATGACGTGGTGGCTGGGCTCGCCACCGGCGGCACGGTCTCCGTCTCCTCGACCCCCGCGGAGCGCGGGGCCATCCTGGACGGGGCGGGCGAGGACCTCATGATGGAGCGGGACGTCGCCATCCTCGGCCTGGACAAGTCCCGCCTGGAGGCCGAGGGCGAGGAGTCGATGGCCGAGGTGGTCGCCACCTCGGCCGCGGCGGTGGCAGAGGTGGCGGACGTGGACGCGGAGTCGTTCGTGGCGCGGGCCGAGGCGGCCGGGGATCAGGCCTTCGTGCAGGCCATCACGCTGCGCAACAACGGCGCCACGCAGATCCCGGCCGTCCAGATGCAGGACATCCCGGGCGGTCGGATCATCGAGGACACCGCGGTGCTGGCCCCCACGCGGGCCTACGCACGGGACGTCCTGGGGACGTTCGGGGAGCCGAACGCGGACCAGATCGAGTCCTCGGACGGTGAGCTGACCGCCGGTGTCCCCGCGGGGCTGTCCGGCCTGCAGGCCGATGAGCAGGAGCGTCTGGCCGGCACCCCGGGCATCGCCGTCACCATCACCAACCCGGATGACACCGGGGAGGACGGCGAGGGCTCTGTGGAGGAGGACGCGGAGTCCGGGGAGGGCAACGAGAGCGTGGTCTTCAGCACCGAACCGGTGTCCGGCCAGGACGTGGCGTCCACGCTGGACCGGGATGTGCAGGAGGAGGCGGAGGCCGTCGTCGCCGCCTCGGAGGTGCCGGCGGGGCTGGTGGCGATCCGCCCCTCGGATGGCCATGTGCTGGCGGCCGCCTCCGGGCCAGAGGGCTGGCCGGTGGCCGTCTCCGGCTCCTACGCGCCGGGCTCCACGTTCAAGGTGGTCACGACGTTGGCACTGCTGCGCTCCGGACTGGACCCGCAGGACACCGTGCAGTGTCCGGCCACCCTGACCGTGGACGGCATGGCGGTGGGCAACTATGACGGCTACCCGGACACCTCCGTGGGCGAGGTCCCGTTCGCCGAGGCCTTCGCCGAGTCCTGCAACACCGTGTTCGTGGGGGCCCACGACACCGTCTCCGCAGCGGATGAGGCCGAGGCGGCCCAGGCCCTGGGGCTGACTCCCGAGCCACAGACCGGACTGTCCTCGGCGTTCTTGGGTTCCATCCCTGACGACTCCACCGGAACCGAGCACGCCGCCAACCTCTTCGGCCAGGGCGTGGTGGAGGCCTCCCCGCTGGGCATGGCCACCGTGGCGGCGTCTGTGGCCGCCGGACACACGGTCCGTCCCGTCTTCCTCACCGATCCAGCCGTGGACGCGCCGGTTCCGCCGGACACGGGGATCACCACGGAGGAGGCCGAGCAGCTCCAGAGCCTGATGGCCGGAGTGGTGGAGACCGGCACGGCCGAGATGCTGCAGGAGGTCCCGGGAGCTCCCGTGTTGGCCAAGACGGGCACCGCCGAGTTCGTGGCGGACGGCGAGGACCTGGCCCACACCTGGCTGGTGGCCATCCACGGCGACCTGGCGGTGGCCCTGTTCTTCAACGAGGGCCTCGGCGGCGGCCATGACAACGGACCGGTGGTTCGGGACTTCCTGACCGCGGTGGAGGAGATCATCCCCTCTGAATCCCGATAGCCTTGAGGTCCTGATGAGCAGCGAGCACCCCCACCCCGATTCCCCTGATCCCGCCGGAGCGCAGCATGCCCACGGCCACAACCACCGGCCTGATCCGGAGCTGTACCGCACCGAGCCGGTGTCGTTCGTGCGTCGCGGAGACCGGCTGACCACCCGCCGGCAGAAGACGTGGGACCGGGCCGCCGGGAGTTACATCGTGGACGTGCCCCGGGACCGCGCCACCACCTCCGTGGCCGAGGGCACCCGGATCGACTGGACGCAGGTCTTCGGCCGCAGGGCCCCTCTCGTGGTGGACATCGGCTCCGGACTGGGCGAGTCCACGGTGCAGGGCGCCATGGACCACCCGGACTGGGATCTCATCTCCGTGGAGGTCTACACCCCCGGCCTGGCCGCGCTGCTGGTACAGGTCGAGGACCGGGAGCTGGGCAACGTGCGCGGCGTGCAGGCCAACGCGCCGGAGGTCCTGGACAAGCTGTTGCCGGCCGGCGGGGTCCAGGAGGTCTGGGTGTTCTTCCCGGACCCCTGGCACAAGACGCGCCACCACAAGCGTCGATTGGTCTCCCCCACCTTCGCCGACCGCGTGGCCCGGGTCCTGGCCTCCGGCGGCGTCCTCCGCCTGGCCACCGACTGGTCCAGCTACGCCGTGCACATGCGCGAGGTCATGGATGGCCACCCCGAGTTCGAGAACGCACACCCGGGCCGCGCCGCCGGACCCGAATCACCGCTGACCCGAGTGCGCCTGGAGGGCCGGGAACTCCAGGTCGGAGCACAACCGGTGGCCCCGCGCGCCGGGACCCTGCGGGCCGGCGTCAGCGAGGCGACTGCGGGTGCCACATCCCAGGATCCGGTGGACCACCGCGGCGGCTGGGCACCACGGTTCGAGGGGCGCCCGCTGACGAGCTTCGAGGCCAAGGCGCTCAACGCGGGGCGGCTCGTCTTCGACCTCACCTACCGCCGGCGCTGAACCGGACGCGCCGGTAGCCTTTGCACCCTGGGCGTCTTCGGAGGATACTGATAGGCCAAATCATCCACCGGCCTCTACCCAGGGCGCCACCGTTGCGCCCGGTTGTGGCGCGGTGCCCTGGGCTGGTCACAACGATTGGACCTCGGTGCCTGACACCACACCCTCCACCGCCCAACCAGATCCCACCGCCAGTCCCACCGCCAGCGGCGACGCCGGCCCCGCCGGCAACTCTGGGGCCGTCGGCCTGTACCCCCATGACATCCACCCCGGACTGGTTCCGGGGATCGGCGTGGACGAGCAGCGCAACCGCTTCGGTCTGGACAAGGTCGTCTTCGGGGTCACGGGCCTGCTGATCGTCGGCTTCGTGGCCTGGGGGGTCATCTCTCCGGAGTCGGTCTCCGAGGTGTCCGCGACGGCCTTCGGCTGGTCCATGATCAACGCCGGCTGGTTGCTGAACACCACGGCGATCGTGGCCCTGGGCGCCATGCTCTACATCGGTTTCAGCCGCTTCGGCAAGATCCGCCTGGGCCGTGACGACGAGGAGCCCGAGTTCTCCCGGTTCTCCTGGGTGGCCATGATGTTCGGCGCCGGAATCGGGGTGGGGATCTTCTTCTTCGGTCCCTCCGAGCCGCTGTCCCACTTCCTCTCCCCTCCCCCGGACACGGTGGAGGCCGCCACGGACGCGGCCGTGCATCAGTCCCTGGCGCAGTCACACTTCCACTGGGGACTGCACGCCTGGGCCATGTACTCCCTGGTGGGCGGCGCCATCGCGTACGCCTCCTACCGCCGCGGCCGAGTGCCGCTGGTCAGCTCCGTGTTCCGCACCCTGTTCGGCGCCCGTCAGACGGACGGCTTCGCGGGCAAGGTGGTGGACATCTTCGCCATCATCGCCACCCTGTTCGGCACCGCAGCCACCCTGGGTCTGGCCGCCATCCAGATCGGCGAGGGGGTTCAGATCGTCGCCGGGGTCGGGACGCTGGGCAACAACGGGCTGATCATCATCCTCGGGATCCTGACGCTGGCCTTCATCGTCAGCGCCGTGTCCGGCGTGGCCCGCGGCATCCGCTACCTGTCCAACGTCAACATCCTGATGACCCTCGGCCTGGTCCTGTTCGTGTTCGTCACCGGGCCCACCCTGTTCCTGCTGAACCTGTTGCCCTCTGGTGTCATGGAGTACGCGGACGAGATGTTCTCCATGATGGGCAAGTCACTGTCCTGGGGCGAGGACTCGGTGGAGTTCCAGTCCATCTGGACGGGGTTCTACTGGGCCTGGTGGATCGCCTGGACCCCGTTCGTGGGCGTGTTCCTCGCCCGCATCTCCCGCGGCCGGACGCTGCGTGAGTTCGTGCTGGTGGTCATGGGTGTGCCCACCTCCATCCTGATCTTCGCCTTCACCATCTTCGGCGGTGCCGCCATCTGGATGAACCGCAACGGCGTCGAGGGGATGGACGGTGAGGCCTCCGCGGAGTCGCTGCTGTTCTCCCTGTTCGGGCAGCTGCCGCTGGCGCAGATCACCCCATTCATCGTGATCGCCGTGCTGTCCATCTTCTTCATCACCTCGGCGGACTCCGCATCCGTGGTGATGAGCACCATGTCCTCCCGCGGCAACCCCGAGCCCAACAAGTTCGTGGTCGTCTTCTGGGGCCTGTGCATGATGGGCATCGCCGTGGTCATGCTGCTGGTCGGCGGGGAGACCATCCTGACCGGGCTGCAGAACCTGACCATCCTGATCGCGCTGCCGTTCGCGGTGATCCTGCTGCTGATGGTGGTGGCGTTCCTGCGGGACCTGTCCACGGACCCCTGGGCGATCCGCCGCGACTATGCACGCACGGCCATCTCCAATGCCGTGCGGCGCGGCATCGAGGAGCACGGGGACGACTTCGAGCTCTCCGTCCGCGAGGCCCCCGAGGGCCGCGGTGCCGGCGCCGACTTCGACTCCACGGCGGACCAGGTCACCGAGTGGTACCAACGCACCGATGAGGAGGGCCAGCCCGTGGAGTACGACTACGAGACCGGCACCTACGCCGACGGCTGGACCCCCGAGGGCGGCGACGGCGTTGACGGCGCCGATGCCACCGACGAGTCCGCGGCCGTGGCCGACGGGGCGGAGGGCCCGGGTAGGACCGGCGACGGGAAGGCCACCCCGAACTCCTGACCTCTCTCCCAGCACGGTGCGGGCGGACCGGTCATCTCCGCCCGCTCAGTGTTTCTGGGGTCGTCAGGGTCAGTCGAGGGGGAGACCGGCGGTCGCCCGGGCGGCCCAATGCAGCGAGGCCGTGCCGACGTCCCGGTAGCCATGGCCGCGCCCGAACAGTCCGGCGCCGGGACGGTGCCGGGAGGTGTTGTGCCCCACCACCCCTGCGAGGCGCCGCCGCTCGTCCGCACGCACGTCCAACCGGGTCGCCGGTTCCCACGGACGGCGCCGGGACAGCCACAGCCCGGCGCGGGACAGGTAGTCGGTCTCCGCGAGTGCGGAGAAGACCTGGTCCTCCCTCAGCCCGAGAGCCCCGGGGGCCCCGGCCAGCTCCCGCGGAAGGCCCACGGCCCCGGAGACCACGAGGGCGTCCAGGCTCAGCGGCGGCTCGCGCCGTTGGAGGATCTGCAGGGCGCGGGCGGCCACCAGGGTCCCGTAGGAGTGGGCCTCCAGCGCGGTGTACGGCCGCGGCCCGGCGAGGCGGTCCCGGTAGTTGAACCATCCCTCCACGTGGCGGGCGAGCCGGGCTCCGCCGCGCAGGGCGATGCGGCCGGTCAGGGCGCCCCACGGGCCCGGCGGGTGGTATCCGAGCCAGGCCACCACGCAGGGCCGCTCTGCCCCGGCTTCCTGCTGCGCGGCCCACAGCTGACCGGCCTCCCGGACGGATCCCCACATGGCGGTGTGCACGAAGATCCCCATGCCGGAGACCTGCCAGGTCATCTGGGTGGCGTTCTCGGGCTCGCCGACGGCCACCACGGCGGACGGCGGGACCCGCACCGACCCCAGGTCATAGGCCAGCAGTTGCCGTTCGGGGTACGCCCGGTTCATCGAGTCCGGCTTCAGGGCGTGGACCAGGCCGTCCAGAGCGGACCTCTGGCGCGGCCCCAGCGTGGACCGGCGACGCTGATCCTCCCGCAGCCGTTCGCGGACGTCCCGGCGTTCCACAGCACTCCACATGTTCTGGGCCGAGGACCCCTTCATCCACGGCGTCTGCGGGTCCGGGGCTCCTGAGGCCCCCGCCCCGGCGCGGGGCCGGTGGTGATCTCGAAGATCCCGGGAGCGGCCCCGAGGACCCCGGCCGGACGGCGCCAGCGTGCGGCGCGCCGGGCCCGCTCCACGGTGGCCGCCGTCTCCTCCCGGGCACGGGACCGTTGGCTGGACGTCTCCGAGCCGGCGTCGAAGGTGGTGGTCACGTCTCCGGCCGCACCCGCGGTGAACACCCGCGGGTACCGGGTGAAGGCCTGGAAGGCCTGAATCTGGCCGGCGAGCTCGGCCACGGTGTTCTGGAGCTGCTCCACCTCGGACTGCAGGTCCACGATCCGCCGGATCCCCTCGAGGGAGACACCCTCCCGGCTCAGCTGCTGGATGGTGCGCAGCCGGTCCACATCCTGACGCGAGTAGCGGCGTTGGCGGCCGCCCTGACGCTGCGGCACCACGAGCCCGATCCGGTCATACTGCCGCAGCGTCTGTGGGTGCATGTCCGCGAGCTCGGCGGCCACCGAGATCACGTAGACCGGATCCTCCCAGAAGGTGGTCACAGCCGGGCCTTGTCCGCCAGCCCCGCCCTCGGATGGTGACCGGCCGAGGCGGCCGCGAAGGCCTCCACGGCAGCGCGGGCCTCCTCAGACAGCTCGGTGGGCACCTCGACCTGCAACTCGACCAGCAGATCGCCGGTGGCCTTGGACGTCTTCACGCCCCGGCCCTTGACGCGCAACACGCGCCCCGAGGACGAGCCGGCCGGGACCTTGACCCTGACGGAGCCGTCCACCGTGGGTACCTCGATCGTGGCCCCCAGGGCGACCTCGCCGAAGGTGACGGGCACCTCGACCCGCAGGTTCAGTCCGTCCCGGTGGAAGAACGGATGGTCCTTGACGTGGACCGTCACCATGAGGTCGCCGGGGCCAGCAGACCCCGGGGACCCCTTGCCGCGGGCCCGGACCTTCTGCCCGTCCTTGATGCCGGCCGGGACGCGGACGTCGATGACCTCGCCGTCCGCCGCCCGCAGCGAGATGGTGGTGCCGCGGATGGCCCCGGCAAAGGAGATCGACGTGCTGGCCGTACGGTCCGCGCCCTTGCTGGGCGCACCATAGCCTCCGAAACCCCCTCGGCCCCCGCCCTGGCCTCCGAAGCCGCCGAACAGGTCCGCGAACTCGGGCGGGAGATCCCCGGCACCTGCCCCAGCGCCGCGGGACCGGCCGCCGGTGTTGAACAGGCCACCGAACATGTCCTCGAAGCCACCGGCCCCGCCGGCCCCTGCTCCGGAGCCAGAGCCGGAACCGGACCCCGGCGCCGAGAACCGGGCCCCGGAACCCATGGCCCGGATGGCATCGTACTGCTGGCGCTCCTCCGGGTCGGAGAGCACCGAGTTGGCCTCGGTGACCTCCTTGAACTTGGTCTCGGCGGCCGTGTCACCGGGATTCTGGTCCGGGTGGTACTTGCGGGCCAGTTTGCGGTAGGCCTTCTTGATGTCCGCTTCCGAGGCGTCCTTGGAGACACCGAGGGTGGCGTAGAAGTCCTTGTCCACCCAATCCTGTGAGGCCATGGTGCCTCCTTTCCTGTGGCGTTCGGGATACCCGGGGCACGCGGGACGCGCCCGGTGAGGGTCAGTCCTCCCCGGCGGAGACCATCACCTGGGCGGCCCGCAGCACGCGCTCGGCGCGGACGTAGCCGTTGCGGAAGACCTGGACGATGTGCTCCTCCGGGACCTCGGCGTTCGGCTGGCGGATCACCGCCTCGTGGTGCATGGGGTCGAAGGGCTGTCCGGCCAGCGCCTCCTGGTCATGACGCTCGAGGCCCAGACCGGTGAGCACCGTGTCCAGCTTCGCGGCGATCGCGGCGAACGGCCCGTCGGTGAGGTCACCGGCGGCCCGGGCGGCGTCCACGTCATCCAGCACCGGCAGCAGCGCGGTCAGCACGGACTGGACGGCGCTCTCCTTGGCCACGTCCCGGTCCCGCTCCACGCGGCGCTTGTAGTTCACGAACTCGGCCTGGATGCGCATCAGGTCATTCCGCAGTTCCTCCTCGCGGGCGGTCGCCCCCGCGAGCTCCTCATCCTGAGCGCCGGTGACGCCTGCGTCGGAGGCGTCACCTCCGGCCTCGTTGAGGATCTGCTCGGCCTGGGAGAGCGCGTCTCCGTCCACGGCCTCGCCGCCGTCACCGGTGCCTGCGGCACCCGAGGTGCCGGGGCCGGTGTCGTTCCCCGCCCCTGCCTGGTGGTCGGCGTTGTCCTGGGTGGATTGATCGGCCGGTTCCTCTGGGGAAGGCTGTTCGCGGACCTTACCGGTCATCGGATCGATCCGGCGCTTGTCCTGGAAGCTCACAGGCTCCTCGCGCTCGTGCTCTTCGTCATTACCGTGGTGCGGCATACTCCATCGTCCTTTCCTCCGGTGCCCCGGGGCCGGCCGCCCCTGCCCTGGTGTCAGGTGCAGGAGCGGCCGGCCCGGGTCCGGTGGCCAACCGTGAAGACGGCGGGCCGGGGTGTCAGCTGAGGTGGGTGGTCAGGTGGCCCTACTTGGACTCGCTGTCCTTCGGCTCCTCCTCGTCCACCACCTCGGCATCCACGATGTCCTCGTCCTCGGCGGAGCCGGCGGCCCCGTCAGCAGCGCCCTCGGCACCGGCAGCACCGGCGTCTGCGGCCTGGGAGGCGTACAGGGCCTCGCCGATCTTGGTCTGGGACGCCTGGAGCTTCTCGTAGGCGGCCTTGACCTCCTCGTCGTTGCCGTCCTCGCCCGGCTGCTTCTCCAGGGCCTCCTTGAGGGAGTCGACGTCGGCCTGGACCTCGGTCTTGATGTCCTCCGGGAGCTTGTCCCCGTTGTCCTTGAGGAGCTTGTCCACGGAGTACGCGGTCTGCTCGGCCTGGTTGCGCTGCTCGGCGGCCTCGCGGCGCTTCTTGTCCTCGTCCGCGTGGGTCTCGGCGTCCTTGACCATGCGGTCGATGTCCTCATCGGACAGCGAGGTGCCGCCCGTGATGGTCATGGACTGCTCGGTGCCGGTGCCCTTGTCCTTGGCGGAGACATGCACGATGCCGTTGGCGTCGATGTCAAAGGTGACCTCGACCTGCGGCATGCCGCGCGGGGCCGGGGCGATCCCGGTCAGCTCGAACGTACCCAGCGGCTTGTTGTCCCGGGTGAACTCACGCTCACCCTGGAAGACCTGGATGGACACGGAGGGCTGGTTGTCCTCGGCGGTGGTGAAGGTCTCGGAGCGCTTGGTGGGGATGGCCGTGTTCCGCTCGATCAGCTTGGTCATCACCCCGCCCTTGGTCTCGATGCCCAGGGACAGCGGGGTGACGTCGATCAGCAGCACGTCCTTGCGCTCACCGGCCAGCACGCCGGCCTGCACCGCAGCACCCACGGCGACGACCTCATCCGGGTTCACGCTCTTGTTGGGCTCCTGGCCGCCGGTCATCTCGGTGACCAGCTCGGTCACGGCGGGCATGCGGGTGGAACCGCCCACGAGGACCACGTGATCGATGTCCTTGACGGAGACGCCGGCCTCCTTGATGACATCCTCGAAGGGCTTGCGGGTGCGCTCCAGCAGGTCCGAGGTCAGGTCCTGGAACTTGGCGCGAGAGAGGTGCTCGTCCAGGTGCACCGGGCCGTCCGCGGTCACGGAGAGGTACTGCAGCGAGATGTTGGTGGAGGACGCCGAGGAGAGCTCCTTCTTGGCCTGCTCCGCAGCCTCCTTCAGGCGCTGCAGGGCGATCTTGTCCTTGGACAGGTCGGCGCCCTTGGACTTGGCCTGGGCCAGCAGCCAGTCGACGACCCGCTGGTCCCAGTCGTCGCCGCCCAGGCGGTTGTCACCGGCGGTGGAACGGACCTGGATGGTGGAGAAGGCGTCCTCGTCCTTGCCCACCTCGAGCAGGGAGACGTCGAAGGTGCCGCCGCCGAGGTCGAAGACGAGGATCAGCTCGTCTTCCTTGCCCTTCTCCAGGCCATAGGCCAGAGCCGCCGCGGTGGGCTCGTTGATGATGCGGGAGACGTTCAGGCCCGCGATCTCGCCGGCCTCCTTGGTGGCCTGGCGCTCGGCGTCGTTGAAGTAGGCCGGCACGGTGATGACCGCGTCCGTGACCTTCTCCCCCAGGTAGTCCTCGGCGTCGTGCTTGAGCTTCATCAGGGTGCGCGCGGAGATCTCCTGCGCGGTGTACTTCTTGCCGTCCATCTCCGTGGACCAGTCAGTGCCCATGTGGCGCTTGACGGAGGCGATGGTGCGGTCCGGGTTGTTGACGGCCTGGCGCTTGGCGATCTCGCCGACCAGGACCTCGCTGGACTTGGAGAAGGCCACCACGGAGGGAGTGGTCCGGGATCCTTCTGCGTTGGCGATGACGATCGGGTCGCCACCCTCCAGGACGGACACGACGGAGTTGGTGGTACCGAGGTCAATTCCCACTGCACGGGACATGGGCTGTTCCTTTCCTTCACGGACGGATGATTCTGGGGCTGCAGGAGCCGGACGCCGCGCGATGGCCGTCAACGCCACCGGGAGACCCGGCGGCCGGCCATCTGAGCGTTCAAGACTCAAGGTTTCATGACCGGGCAACCCCTGTCAATCTGCCTTGAGTCAACCCGACTCATGTTTGCATCGCCCAGTACAACCGAGGTGGGCCGAGAATCATTCCCACCCTGCCGTCGTCGGCCACTGTTCTGAACTACTCATAATAAGTGAGGGAAGGCTAAGTTTGCTTGCACGGACATCTTCCGGGTGGTGAGGTGAGAGCATCAACACCGCGGCGCATGAAGAATCCGCAATCCGCGCCGCAGTGACACCACACGAAGGAGTCACCATGGCAGGCAACGAATCCCCCGCGAAGTACACCGTCCCCGGCCTGGAGGTGGAGGACGGCCACCGCGTCGCAGAACTCCTGCAGATGCGCCTGCACGCCCTCAATGACCTGGCACTCACCCTGAAGCACGCCCACTGGAACGTGGTCGGCCCCAACTTCATCGCCGTGCACGAGATGCTCGACCCCCAGGTGGACACCGTCCGCGGCTTCGTGGACGAGACGGCCGAGCGCGTGGCCACCATGGGACTGTCCCCGAAGGGCACCCCGGGCACCATCACCTCCGAGCGCACCTGGGAGGACTACACCGTGGGCCGCGCCGACACCCTGACCCACATCTCCGCCCTGGACAAGGTCTATGACGGCGTCATCGCGGACCACCGCAACGCCATCGATGAGGTCGGCAAGCTCGATCCGATGGCCGAGGACCTCCTGGTGGCCCAGACCCGCGAGCTGGAGCTGTTCCAGTGGTTCCTGCGCTCGTTCCTCTCCACCGCCACCGGGGAGTTGAAGCACCAGGGCTGATCGCGCCAGCCACACCGATCGTGCCGGGTCACAGCGAGAATCGCTGTGGCCCGGCACGATTGCCGTGGCGCCGAGTCACCAACCCCGGGCCGGCCGGGACAACTTCGAGGGCCACCAGACCCTGGCCCCGAGGTCATGGGTCAGCGCGGGAACCACAAGCGAGCGGACCAAGAAGGTGTCCAACAGGACTCCGAAGGCCACGATGAACGCCAGCTGCACCATGAACATCAGCGGGATGACCGCGAGCGCGGCGAAGGTGGCCGCCAGCACGATCCCGGCCGAGGTGATGACGCCGCCAGTCACGGTCAGCGCCTTCAGCACGCCGGCCCGCGTCCCCACCGTGAGAGCCTCCTCGCGCGCCCGGGTCATCAGGAAGATCGTGTAGTCCACCCCGAGGGCCACCAGGAACACGAAGCCGTAGAGCGGCACGGTGGGGTCAGCGCCGGGGAAACCCAGCACGTGGTTGAACACGAGCGCGGAGACGCCCATGGCGGTGCCGAAGCTGACCACGGTGGCCAGCACCAGCAGCACGGGTGCCACCACGGAGCGCAGCAGAGCCATCAGGATGAGGAGCACCACCACGAGCACGAGTGGGATGAGGGTGCGCACGTCAGCCTGCGCCGTGGTGTTGGTGTCCAGGGCGGTGGCGGTGGTCCCGCCCACCAGGATCTCGGGATCCAGCGCGTGCAGGCTCTCCCGGAGCCCGACGACGGCCTGCTCGGCCTCCATGGAGTCCGCCGGGTCCGCAAGGGTCGCCTGCAGGTACACGCGGCCGTCGATCTCAAGGGGTTCGGCCGGCGGACCGCCCTGGCCGGCCCCGGGCGCCCCCTGATCGGCGCCTTCCCCAGGCCCGGCACCGGCCGGTCCCCCGTTCTCGGCCGTGAGGGTGGCGGAGGCCACCCCCTCGGCATCCTGAACCTCCTGGAGCACCTCTTCGGCACGATCCGCGGGGGCGATGATGGCCGCGGGAGCCCCGGTGCCGGCGTCGAAGTGGTCCTCCAACACGACCTGGCCGGCCTTGGCGTCAGTCTCCCCGAGCAGGACGTCCGTCTGGGGCACCCCGCTGGCCTGCAGCTGGGTGATCCCGGCAGCTCCCACGAGCAGCACCGCGGCGGTGGCCATCCAGACGGCGCGCGGCCGCCGGGCCACCAGGGAACCGACCCTGGTCCACACCCCGTGGTTGGACTCGAGTCCGCGAATCGGCGCACCACCGGCATCGACGGGCTGCTGGAACCCGACGCCCTTGCGGGACACGACACCCGGCCGGGGAACGGACGGCCAGAAGGCCGCCCGCCCCACCAGGTAGAGCACCGCCGGCAGGAAGGTCAGGGACGCCGCCCAGGCCAGCACGATCCCGGAGGCCGCGATCGGGCCGAGGGACCGGTTGGAGTTGAGGTCGGAGAAGAGCAGGCACAGCAGAGCGATGGCCACCGTGGCCGCGGAGGCGGTGATGGGCTCGAACGAGCCCTTCCACGCGTTGCGCACGGCCGTGGCGACGCTGGAGTGGACGCGCAACTCCTCACGGTGGCGGGCCACCATCAACAGGGAGTAGTCCGTGGCGGCACCGATGACGAGGATGGAGAGGATGCCCTGCGACTGGCCGTTCAGGGCGATCCACTCCATGGAGGCCATCCAATAGATCGCGAGGATGGCCACGCAGAGGGCTGCCACGGAGTTGAACAGCACCAGTACGGGCAGCAGCACGGACCGGTAGACCAGCACCAGGATGATGAACACCACGGACAGCGCCACGGCCAGCAGGATCCCGTCGATGCCGGCGAAGGCACCGGCCAGGTCCGCCGCGAGTCCAGCCGGGCCGGCCACGTGGATCTGAGCTCCCGCCAGGCCGCCCTCGCCCGCGGTCTCCAGCTGAGTCCCGGCGGTGGCCGCCACACCGCGCAGGTCCTCGACCACCTCGTCCGCCTCCGCGGTCCCTGTCTCGATCAGCGCGATGAACTGCACGGCCTCCCGATCCTCCGACGGCACCGGACCGATCAACTGATCCACCCCGTCCACGGCGCCCAGTTCCTCGCCGAGTTCGGCCAGCGCCTCCATCTCACCCGCCGCACTTCGACCCTCGGAGAGCGCCTGACCCTCCGGCAGGCCGAGGACCACGAGGGCGGGGATCTGATCACCGTCGGTGAACCGGGTCACCCACTCGCCAGCCCGGGTGGACTCGGCGGAGGCGGGCAGGAACGTGGACTGATCATTGGAGGAGACGTCCCCGAGCTTGCCGAAGGTCGGCCCGCCGAGCCCCGTCCCGGCCAACCAGGCCAGGACCAGCAGGACGGCGGCCACCGGTCTCAGCCACGCGGGACCGTTACGGCGTGGGGCGGGAGAGATGGCCTGGGTCTCGGCACGATGGCGGGGCGCGGAAGGCATGAGGCCACCCTAGCCGAATACCTCGACGATCGAGATACTTTGGGGGTCAGCGGCACGTCGAGCCTCAAGCACGTCCTCCACCCCGGCGACAGCGGGAGCCGCCGCCGGGCGGTCAGTAGACTTCTTGGGTCACGATCCGGCGGAAGGAGCCCCCATGACACCACCGGGTGAGCCCCCCGCCGAGCTGCACCAGCTCCTCCAGTCCCTGCGGCACTACGCCGAGGCATCGGACCGCGCTGTGGACGCCGCCGGTCACCGACATGGGGTGCACCGCACCGACCTGCGCGCCCTGACCATCCTGATGCAGCGCCGGGAGGCCGGACTGGACACCAGCCCCACCGACCTCGGCCGGCTGCTGGGCCTGACCTCAGCGTCCACCACGGCCCTCGTGGACCGGCTGGTGTCCAACGGCCACGCGCGGCGCAGCCCGTCCACCACGGACCGGCGCCGGGTCAGCGTCACCCACACGCAGACGGCTGCCGAGGACGGGAGCCGGATCTTCGTTCCCCTGTCCCGGCACCTGGCCGCCCACCTCTCCGGATTCACCCCGGACCAGATACTGGCTGCGTGTCAGGTCCTCGCCGCGGCCACAGACGCCCTGAACACCTTTGAGCCCCCCGCGGACGGCCCGGCATGAACCCAGCACCCACTCCCCTGATCCTGGCGATCGACGGCCGCTCCGGAGCCGGGAAGACCTCACTCGCCGTGGAGACGGCGGCCCTGCTGCGTCCCCACCTGAGCGTGTCCGTGTTCCACCTCGACTCCGTGTACCCCGGGTGGGACGGGCTCGCCGCGTCCCTCCCCGGCTACGTCCAGGACGTCGTCTCACCGCTGTCCGCCGGCCGCCCCGCCCATTGGCGGTGGTGGGACTGGACCACCGGCGCACCGGGCGCTGCGGACGTCACTGCCCCGGCCGACGTCGTGATCCTGGAGGGCGTGGGCGCCGGGCACCGACAGGCCAGACCGCACATGCACGCCGTGGCCTGGGTGGCCATGGAGGACGCTGAGCGCAAGCGGCGCGCGCTGGACCGTGACGGCGAGACCTTCGCCGCCCATTGGGACCGCTGGGCCTCCCAGGAGGACGAGTACCTCGCGGCCGACGACGTGGCGGATGCCGCGTGGCTGACGGTGGACGGCCACGCCGCTGCCCCTTCGGCGGCCGCCGATCTCGTGGAGGGGTTGCGCTCCCTGCCCGGGTGGGACGCCGCCCTGGCCCTGGTGCCCGCCCCGGGGCCGGACCGCTGGGCACACCGCACACTGCCCACCGCAGTGGATCCGCGGGCACTGTTCGCCGCGTCCGGCGGCCCGGATGCGGCGACGGCCCTGCTGCTGGAGAGCTCGGACCGTGACGTCACGCCCGCCCTGGAGCGCAGCCGACACTCGCTCATCGGGCTCGCGACGGGCGCCTCCCCGCGCGCCGAGCACCGGGCCGGCACCACCACCGTCCAGGGCGGTCACGTCATGGTGCGCCGGCCGGGCGGGTTCTTCCCGTGGCTGGCTACCGTCTGGCCGGATTCGGAAGAAGGCCAAGGATCCGGGCCCGGCCCCTTCCGGCCCGGATGGATGGGCTGGATCGGCTACGGCATCAAGCGGGAGGCCGGCTCCCCGGACGGCGCCTCCGCTCCGGAGGCCCCGCAAGCCGCCGGTGCCCAGCACACTCCACCCGAGGCTCTGCTGTTCCGGCCCGGACGCGGAGCCGCGGTGGACCACGTGGCCGGGACCACCGTGCTGTACTGGCGCGCCGATGATCCGGACGGTCCGGACTGGGCGGACCGGACCGTGCACGATCTGGAATCCGCCGCACCTCCGACCTCCCCGACACCCCCAGCGCCCGGGGCGCCGGCCGCGCCGCCCCCTCCGACGTTCACCCTGCGGGATTCCCGAGCGGAGTACCTGGCCAAGATCCGCACGGCCCAGGACGAGATCGTGGAGGGCAACACCTACGAGGTCTGCCTGACGACCCAGCTCGAGGCCACCACGGAGGACTTCGACGGCTGGTCCACCTATCAACGCCTCGCGGGCGCGAACCGGGCCCCGTTCACCCTGTACCTGCGCGCGGAGGCGGGGGCCGGCGCAGGGCAGGGAGCGGAGATCCTCTCCACGAGTCCTGAGCGATTCCTCTCGGTCTCCTCCGTGGCGGCCGGCAGCTGGCTGGTGACCGAGCCCATCAAGGGGACGCGTCCGCGCGGGGGCACCGACGCCGAGGACCGCGCCCTGGCCGCGGAGCTGGCGGCCTCCGTCAAGGACCGGGCCGAGAACATCATGATCACGGACCTGGCGCGCAACGACCTCTCCCGCTTCGCCGTCCCCGGCACCTTGGCCACCACGAGGGTGTGTGCCATCGAGTCATATCCGACCGTGCACCAGATGGTCTCCACGGTCACGGCGCAACTGGAGCCGGGGGTGCCGCGGGCGGACGCCCTGGCCGCGGCCTTCCCGCCCGGCTCCATGACGGGGGCGCCGAAGATCTCCACCATGGACCTGCTGGAGCGGCTGGAGGCGGGCCCGCGCGGGATCTACTCGGGCGTGGCCGGCTACCTCTCCGCGGACGGGGCCGCGGACCTCAATGTGCTGATCCGGACGCTGGTCGCGGTCCCGGTCCCGGCGGACCAGCTGGCTCCGGGCACTGCAGCGGCCGGTCCCGGCGCGCACGCCACGCACCTCTCGCTCGGCGTGGGCGGAGCGATCACCGCCGACTCAGACCCGGAGGAGGAATGGGACGAGGTGCGCACCAAGGCCCACGGGGTGTTGCGCGTGCTCGGCTCGGCGTTCCCGGATGCCTGACACCGGACGCAGGACGCCGGACGGCTACTGGAGCGCCGAGGTGAGCCGGAAGACGTTGTCCACCCAGCGCTGCGCCCGCGGCCGGGCCCGCCACTGCTCCTTGGTCAGCTCCTCGGACACCTCGCGGTACTGGTCGATCACCGGCTGCAGCGCCTCCACCACCTCGGAGCCCACCGTGAGCACGGAGACCTCCATGTTCAGGGAGAAGGAACGCATGTCCATGTTGGACGAGCCGAAGACCGCCACGTCCTGGTCGATGGTGAACAGCTTGGAGTGCAGCACGTTGGGGTCCGGGTAGCGGTAGATGCGGATGCCGGCGTCCAGCAGCGCGTCATAGTAGGACTGTTGGGCGTGGTGGACCATGAACTGATCCGCCTTGCGGCACACGAACAGCTCCACCTCCACACCCCGCTGGGCCGCCGTGGTCAGGGCGTAGAGCATGGAGTCGTCAGGGACCAGATACGGCGAGACCACCACGAGGTGCTCGCGGGCCGAATAGAACAGGTGGTTGAACAGGCGCAGGTTGTTCTCGTTGGCGAACCCCGGCCCGGAGGGGACGACCTGGCCGATGCTGCCCTCATCGATCTCGAACTCGGCGGGGTCCGGCTCCCGGAACTTGCCCTCCAACTCGTCGCCGGTCTCCGCGTACCAGTCGGTGACGAACACGATGTCCAGTGAGGCGACCAGGGGGCCGGTCACCCGGGCCATCAGGTCCACCCATTCGCGGCCCATCCGGTGGGCAGAGGCCTTCTTGTATCCGGGTTCGATGAGGTTCTGCGATCCGGTGTAACCGACCAGACCGTCCACCACCAGGATCTTGCGGTGATTGCGCAGGTCCGGTCGCTGATACTTGCCCCGCAGCGGCTGCACCGGCATGGTCAGGTGATACTCGAGACCGGCCGCGTCCAACCGGCGCCGTATCTGCCGATAACCCCTCACCCGCATCGAGCCGATGTGGTCGAAGAGGATCCGCACCGTCACACCCCGGGCATGGGCCCGCTCCAGCGCGTCCAGAACCGTGGAGGAGTACCCCTGCCGATCCTCCGGATCGTCCGCGAGGATGTAGAAGATCACGTGCACGTAATCCTGGGCGCGGTCGATCTCCTCGGCCATCCTCCGCATGGACTCGCGGTAGTCGGTGATGAACTCGAAGCCGTTGCCGTCCAGCATCGGGAAACTCGTCAGGTTTCGGGTCAGCCGAGCCGCCGAGACCACATACCGCGGGGCCATACCGGCGTCATTGGGTAGCCGGAGGTGGCCCGTGGCCTGCCCCAGCGCCTCATTGACCGCCTTCTGCCGGGACCGGCGTTGCCCGCCGAGCCGGAAGGATCCCAGCAGCAGGAACAGCACGAGGCCGGGCAGGGGGAGGAAGAAGATGATGAGCAGCCAGGCCATCGCCACGGCGGGACGGCGGCCGCCGGGGACGATGCCCAACAGCAGCACTCGGATGCCGACGTCGACGATCCAGAAAGCCACGGTCAGCCAGAAGGGGTAGGAGCCGAACTCGGCAACAGGCCAGAGCATCACCCCAGCTTACGGTGAGCGGGGAACCACCAGGTCCAGCAGTTGATCGATCCACTCGGCCGTCAGTGGCCGGGCGAACATCACATGCAACAGCAGAGAGGCGCCCATGGCCTCCGCGAGGAAATCCGGCTTCGCAGCCAGCTCCCCGGGCCGGGCGGCATCATGAGCCCCGAATCGGGCGTCCAGACCGCTCATGATGGGTTGGATCAGGGCCTCGTGGATGGCGGAGGAGGTCTCGCTGGCTGAGGTCAGGGCGGACATGATGGCCTGTAACAGTCGGGACATCTCGGGTGCCTCGATCTCGGCCTTGAGTCCCAGCAGCCATTCGCGCAGATCGCCGCGGAGGTCCCCCGTGTCTGCCGGTGCGGCCAGCGGTGCCTGCAGGTACCCCTCCGCCAGGGCCTCGACCACCACGCTGGCCTTGGAGCCCCACCAGCGGTAGATGGTCTGCTTGCCCACCCCGGCGGAGGCGGCGATCCCCTCGATGGTGAGGTCCTCATAGCCCCCATCCACCAACAGCCCCGCGGTGGCCTTCAGCACGGCCAATCGTGACTTCTCGCTGCGCGGCCGGCCGCGGTGCTCCACGCTCACTGGCGTTCCTCCCTCGTGATCTCGTCCCCGAATTTCAATACGAGACGTTACGTCTACTATAGTGGTCCGCGGACCTCCTCTGGCCCGCGGATCATCCCGCATGCCGTTTCCACATCATCCCGCAAGGAGAAGCACCGCATGGCCGAACTGCTCTACCGACTCGGATTCGGATCGTCCAGACGCCCTTGGACCGTGATCGGTTCCTGGCTGCTGGTGCTCGCTTTGGCCATCGGCGGACTCCTCGCCTTCGGCGGGACGCTGACCAACTCGATCACCATCCCCGGGACCCCCACGAGCCAGGTCACCGACCGGCTCCAGGAGGAATTCCCCGAGGCGGCCAACGGTGCCGGGACCGTGGTGTTCCGCACGGATGACGGCTCCGATCTGACCGCCGAGCAGGAGCAACAGGTCTCGGATCTGCTCACCGAGGTCGAAGGCATCGAGGGTGTGGACTCCATCCTGGACCCCTTCGCCACGGAGGAGCAGAAGGCCTCCGGCGCGCAGGACCTCGAGGAAGGCCGCGCCGAACTGGAGGAGGGCCGCCAGCAGTTGGAGGACGGCCAGGCACAGCTGGACGAGGCGGTGGCCCAGGCCGAGGACGCCCAGGCACAGCTGGACGCCGGCATCGAACAGCTCGAGGCCGGCCAGGCCCAGCTGGACGAGGCCCGCGCCCAGGCCGAGGCCGCAGGATCCCCGGCCGCCATGATGGCCCAGCTGGAGCAGCAGCAGGCCGCCCTGGACGCCCAGCGGGAGCAATTGGAGGCCGGTCAGGCCCAACTGGACGAGGGCAATGCGGAGATCGAGTCCAACCAGGCCACCCTGGACTCCTCCGCCACCGAGATCCAGGACGGCGAGACCGAGCTGGCCCAGGGCGAACAGATGCTGGCCCTCACCGAGCACTACTCCACGGTCTCCGAGGACGGCACCACGGCCGTCGGCTCCGTCACGTTCACCGCCCCCATGCTGGAGATCGACCAGGCGGTGAAGGACGAGGTCGTGGCCACCCTGACGGACGCCGACCTCAGCGGCGTGGAGGTCCTGCCCGCCAATGACCTCTCCCAGGCCATCCCCTCGATCGTCGGCCCTGCCGAGGTGGTCGGACTGGTGATCGCCGCCATCGTGCTGTTCATCATGCTCGGCACCATCGTGGCCGCCGGCCTGCCGATCCTCACCGCGCTGATCGGTGTGGGCATCGGTGCCGCCGGCGCCCTGGCCTTCTCCGGCCTGATCGACATGCTCTCCGTGACCCCGGTGCTGGGCCTCATGCTCGGCCTGGCCGTGGGCATCGACTACGCCCTGTTCATCATCAACCGGCACCGCCGCCAGCTGAAGGACGGCGTGGCCCTGCACGAGTCCATCGGCCTGGCCACCGGCACCTCCGGCAACGCCGTGGTGTTCGCCGGCCTGACCGTGGTCGTCGCCCTGTCCGCCCTGAACGTCACCGGGATCCCGTTCCTGGGTCTGATGGGCACCGTGGGCGCCGTCTGTGTGACCCTCGCGGTGCTGATCGCCATCACCCTGCTGCCGGCCCTGCTGGGCCTGGCCAAGCACCGGGTGCTCTCGAAGAAGGAGCGCGCCGCGGCCGACGCCATGGTGGCGGCAGCCACCAGAACCGTCGGCACCGGCAAGCACACTGCCTCCCCGCAGGAGGTGGAGGCCTCCCGGCCTGCCGCGCGCACCGCCCCGAAACCGATGTCCAACCTGCGCGCCGTGCTGACCTCCGTGGTGTCCGTCGCCGTGCTGGCCGTCATCGCCATCCCGTTCTTCTCCATGCGGCTGGGCCTGCCGGACGGCGCCTCGGAGCCCCCCGAGTCCGCGAGCCACCAGGCGTACCAGACCATCGGCGAGAAGTTCGGCGAGGGTCGCAACGGCCCACTCGTGGTGACCGCAGACCTGCCCGAGGGCCTGAGCGACTCCGAGATCACGGACCAGCAGATCGCTGTGGCGCAGGAGCTGCAGGACGTGGACCACGTGACCTCCGTGGTCCCTGCCGCCGTCTCCGAGGACAACGGCATGGCCATGTTCCAGGTCATCCCCGCCGAGGGGCCGAATGCCGTCTCCACCGAGGAGCTGGTGCACACCCTGCGCGCCTCAGACCTGTCCGAGGCCGGACTGCAGGCCGAGAACCTCGCGGTGGCCGGCAACACCAGCGGGTTCGTGGACGTGGCCGAGAAACTCGCCGACGCCCTGCCGCTGTACCTGGGCGTCGTCGTCGGACTGTCCCTGATCATCATGGTGGTGGTGTTCCGCTCACTGCTGGTGCCCCTCGTGGCCACGGGCGGGTTCATCCTCTCGGCCTTCGCCTCGATGGGCGGTGTGGTGGCCATCTACCAGTGGGGCTGGTTGGCACCGATCTTCCAGGTCCACAACCCGGCCCCCATCCTGGCCTTCCTGCCGACCATCCTGGTGGGCGTGCTGTTCGGCCTGGCGATGGACTACCAGTTGTTCGTCTCCTCCGGGATGCGCGAGGCCTACGCCCACGGTTCCCCCGCCAAGGTGGCCGTCCAACAGGGCCTGCACGCCGGGCGGTCCGTGGTGATCGCCGCGGCCATCATCATGATCAGCGTGTTCGGTGGCTTCGTGTTCTCCGAGTCCGCCATGATCCAGCCGATCGGCTTCGGCCTGGCCTTCGGCGTGCTCGTGGACGCGTTCATCGTGCGGCTGCTGCTGGTGCCCTCCCTGATGCACCTCTTCGGGGATGCCGCCTGGTGGCTGCCGAAGTGGCTGGACCGCATCCTGCCGAACGTGGACGTGGAGGGCTCCTCCCTGGAGCGCAGCCACGGCTACTCCGACCCCGAGTTGGCCGCCGCCGACGGTTCCGAGGCAGGTTCCGCGGCGGATGCCGAGTCTGAGACGGAACCCGTAGCGGAGGACTCCGCCCGGGTCTGACCGGCCACCCACCGCGGTCCACCACAGGATCACGGGAAGTCCACAGGATGATGAGGGCGGGGCGCACCATGGGTGCTCCCCGCCCTTCTGCGTAGTCTGGGACCATGCCTGCCACGCCCGCGCCCTCCGCCCCATTCGTCCCCGGCCCCGGGGAGTCCGTCGTCGTCTTCCTGGAGCACTCCGAGCACGACGCAGGCCCGGCCGGCCCCGCGGCTGGCGCCGGTTCCGGTGTTGGTTCCGGGCTGCGTCTCCGGGTGGCCGATCCGCGCCTCCCGGCCCTGCTCGTCACCGACCAGGGGGCGACCCGCGGGGACGGGGTGTTCGAGACCATGACGGCGGTGGCCACGGCCGGCCCGACCGACGCCACAGGGCATCGGGTCCGCAAGGAGGACTCCCACCTGGAGCGGCTGGCCTCCTCCGCCGGGGCCCTCCAGATCCCGATTCCTCCCGCGGAGACCTGGCGCCGTGCGGCAACGGCCGGGCTGCAGGCCTTCGCCCAGGGTTCACCGGGCGCGGATGCCGTGGTCAAGCTGGTGGCCACCCGCGGCCCCGAGGGGGCCCCCGGGGGCGGGCACTACGTGCGGGACGCAGCCGGCGTCGGGCCCCTCCCGGGCACCTACTGGGTGCTCGTCTCCCCCGTCTCCGAGGGGATGGCCGGCGCCCGGGAGCGCGGGCTGAAGGTGCTGCTACTGGACCGAGGGTTCGATTCCGGCATCGCGGAGCGCGCCCCGTGGCTGCTGATGGGCACCAAGTCGCTGAGCTATGCCGTGAACATGGCAGCCCTGCGCCACGCCGCCTCCCAGGGGGCTGATGACGTGATCTTCACGTCCTCGGACGGCAAGGTGCTGGAGGGGCCCACCTCCACGGTGCTGTTGGCCCGGCGCATCCCCCAGCCGGACGGGACGGAGCGCGTGGAGCTCATCACGCCGCTGCGCAGCTCCGGCATCCTGCCCGGGACCTCGCAGGGCACCATCTTCGCCGCCGCCGCGCAGTCCGGGTGGGCACTGGGCTACGGACCGCTGGAGCCCGCCGACCTGTTCGATGCCGACGCCGTGTGGTTGGTCTCCTCCGTGCGCATGGTGGCCCCCGTGACCCACCTGGACGGCGAGGAGCTGCCGCAGGACGCCGGACTCACCGAGCAGCTCAACGCCTTCCTGGCCGAGGACCTCGCCCCGGGCGACCACGGGCCGAACGGGGCGGCCGCGGCTCCCCTCGACTGAGGGACTCGGGGCTCACGCCCAGACGAGGTTGAACGCTCCGCTGGCCACGGACAGACCCACCGCCAGCGCAGCCAACCCGAAGCCGCCGAGCACCACCCAGAGGTCCACGGCGGCGAACCGCGATTCCCGAGCCCAGGTGCGCTCCCCGGCACCGAAGCCACGAGCCTCCATGGTCACGGCGAGTCTGGTGGCGCGGCGGATGGCCTGCACCATGAGCCCGAACACCTGCCCCAACCAGGTGCCCAGACGCCGGAACGGGTTGCCACCGGCCCCCACGCCGCGGGCCCGGCGGGCCTGCCCCAGGGTTCGCCACTCCTCCGTCAGCACGCCCAGCAGCCGGAAGGCGGCAAGCGAGCCGAGCACGAACCGGGCGGGCAGCCGAAGCCGCTGGGAGAGCGCGTCGGCCAGGTCGGTGGGGTCCGTGGTGATGAAGACCATCACCCCGGGCAGCGCCACGGCGAGGATGCGCAGTCCGGTGGCCAGGCCGGCGAGCACGGAACCCTCGGAGAGGGTCACGGGTCCGGCCGCCAGCAGCACGGCGCCGGAGTCCTCCCCCACCAGCGCGGTGCCCCAGGCGGAGACGAGGGCGGCAGCCACCAGGACCCAGGCACGGCGGAGGAACTCACCCACGCGGATCCCCGAGAGTGGCAGCAGGGCCACGGCCGCCAGCAGCACGATCCCGGACGAGACCCAGTCCATGGTGGCCACGAGCACCGCGGTCACCGGCAGCAGCGCCGCAAGCTTGGCCAGGGGGTTGGCGCGGTCGAACACGGAGACGGCCACGGGACGCGAGGGCGCCCCCGGGCCACCTTCCGGGCCCGGCAGACCAGCCCTCTCTGCCCGGAAGGCGCTGGGCGCGGGGCGCGGCCCGATCATGCGGCGGCCTCCAGCCGTACCGTGCGGGCCTGCAGCGCGGCGGCGAAGTCCCGGTCATGCGTCACGGCGACCACCGAGCGTCCCTCGGCCACGATCCCGCGCAGCAGTCCCACCAGGACGGCCCACGTGGTGGCGTCCTGGCCGAAGGTCGGCTCGTCCAGGAACACCACCTCCGGACCGGCCGCCAGCACCGTGGCCACGGAGAGCCGGCGCTTCTCCCCGCCCGAGAGCGTGAAGGGATTGACCTCGGCCAGTGCGGTGAGCCGCAGCGCGCCCAGCAGGGACTCGGCCCGCTCAGCGGCCTGATCGTCCGTGAAGAGCCGCCGCCCGGTCTGCGGGTCGCGGGCGTGCCGGGGCCCGAACAGCAACTCGTCCCTGACCGTGGTGGCCACGAACTGGTGCTCGGGCTCCTGGAACACGGTGCCGATCCGGCTGACCAGGTCCGCCGCCTTCCACCGGTACGGGTCCTCGGGCAGCCGCACGCCGTGCTCCCCCCTGAGCCTCGTCCCCGCCGTGAGCGAGCCCGCATGGGACGGGATGAGCCCGGCCAGGGTCAGCAGCAGCGTGGACTTCCCGGACCCGTTCGCCCCCGTCACCACCACGGCCTCGCCGGCCTCCAAGGTCAGGTCCAGACCCTGCTGGACCGGTGCCGGCGCCGGAGAGAAGCGGCGGCGCCATCCGGTACGCAGGGGTTCCCGTGAGACGGACAGCCCCCTCGCGCTCAGCAGGCGGCGGGCTGACCGCGCATCGGAACCGGCCGCCGTCGTGCCCTCCTGCCGCAACTGGAGGTCAGATGCGGCCCGATCTCCGGCGGATTCGTCCCCGGAATGGGCCGGATTCGACCTCCAGTTGCGAGGGGTCGAGGGGGGCACGCGGCCGGGCACCCAGACGCCTGCGGCGGCCAGCCCGTCCCGAACCTCGCCGGGCGCCAGCAACTCCTCCGGGGTGCCGTCATGGCTGATGCCGCCGCCGGGCTCCAGCACGAGCAGACGGTCCACGTGGTCGGCCCAGACGGAGAGCCGATGCTCCACCACCACGAGGGTGGCACCGGTGCGCTCAGCCACGGCCAGCACGGCGTCCCGCACCTCGATCACGCCCGCGGGATCCAGGTTGGCCGTCGGCTCGTCCAGCAGGATGACCGGCGGCCGCATGGCCAGGATCCCGGCCAGGGCCAGACGCTGCTTCTGTCCGCCGGAGAGCCTGGAGGTGTCCCGCCACAGGGCGATCCCCTCCCCCTCCCCAAGACCCACGGCGTCCAGGGCGTCCCGGACCCGGTCCCAGGTCTCCTCCCGCGGGACCTGCAGGTTCTCGGCTCCGAAGGCGGCGTCATCCCCCACCCGGGACAGGATGACCTGCGTCTCCGGGTCCTGTTGCACCAGACCCGCGTGGCCACGCAGTTCCCGCGTGGGGACGCCGTCCACCAGCAGCCGGCCGGTCTCCTCGGACTCGTCGGCGGGATCCAGCACACCGGCCAGGGCATACAGCACGGTGGACTTGCCGGCTCCGGAGGGCCCTGCCAGCAGCACCTTCTGCCCGGCCGGAACCGTCAGGTCGAGACCGGCGACGGCGGCCGTGGGCCTCCCCGCGTGCCGCCAGCCCCAGCCCTCGGCCGTGATGCGAGCTCCGGTCACCGGCTCAGACCACCGGCTCCTGATGGGCCCGGCGGGACGGCAGGGCGGACAGGGCCCCCGTTGCGGCCAGCCCGCGCGTGGCCAACCAGGACAGCAGCCCCGCGATGACGATCCCGGAGACCCCCACGAGGCCCACGTAGATGAACTTCCAGTCCAGGGTGTACTCGGGGAACCAGTTGAAGACGAAGGCGTCATTGACCCCACCGAGGATCCCCGTCAGCAGGCCGGCCAGCAGGGCCACGGGCAACGTGAAGCGGCGGTACAGGAAGACCAGCAGGATCAGTTCGGCGCCCAGACCCTGGACCAGGCCGGAGGCCAGCACGGTCAGTCCGAACTGGGAGCCCAACAGTGCGGAGACCGTGGCGGCCACCAGCTCGGTGAACAGCGCCGCGCCGGGGCGGCGGATGATGAGCCCACCGAGCACAGCCGGGAACAGCCACATGCCCGCCACGAGGGCGGAGGAGGGCGGGAAGGCCGCGAACGCCGGGCCGATTCCGGCGTAGACCAGGTTCCAGGCCCAGAAGATCACGCCGGAGGCCACCGCGATGACGGCGGCCACCACGATGTCGACGACGCGCCAGGAGCGGCCGGCCGGTGCCTTCACCGTGCCGGGGGTGCCGGCTGCCGCGGGAGTCGGCGGGCCGTCGTCGTGCCCGGGGGTGGGGGTATGAGTGGTGTTGGTGATGCCCATGATGTTCCTCCTCAAGGATCCAAGGAGGGGGATGGAACAGGACGCCGCGGTGACCCGTTGACCGGGCCCACTGGACGGCGTCCCGATGGTCCATCGGAGAACTCGACTTCCTTCGCCGGTGCTAGCCGGAGCAGGTTCGAGGGTCTGCGCGTGCGCGCACTCTCAGCACCGAGGCGGTGCTCCCCTGTCGTTCACAGTGTCGGTCCAGCATAGTGCACCCGCGGGGCGGGGCCGAAAGCAGCGCGCGGGCGTGACCATGGAGCGGTTAGGCTGGCACCGACCACCGAATATCGTCCCGGAGTTCTGGAGGAACCAGCGTGAACAACCTCGTGGAAAAGCTCATCGCCACCGGCATCACCATTGGCGGAGGCATCGTCGGCGCCAAGCTGGTGGAGTTCGGTTGGAAGGCGGTCACCGGCCATGACGCCCCGAAGGACCTGGACGACACCGAGGAGCACCTCGTCAGCGCCATCTCCTTCGCGGTGATCTCCGCGGGAATCTCCGCGATCATCAAGGTCACCTCCAAGCGCGGCGCCAACGCGGCCGTCAAACGGATCCAGGCTCGCTCCACCTCCAAGGCAGGCGTCGGCGAGGTCTGATCCGCACCCCCACCGGCGGGTGGGGCACGACGCCGGCCGCCGGGCTTCCGCGGCGGGTGTCAGTCCCGGCCGTGGATGTCGCTCGGGTCCTCCTGAGGCACGTTCCGCTGATCCACCACGGAGGCGGCGGGACGGCCCGCGTCATCCTGACGGGCCACCACGTTCGCGAGCTCGTCCACGTAGAGGTACTCCGGCCGCAGGTGCTTGGTGCGGTAGCCCGCCCGGCCCACCAGGTGCGCCGAGACCGGGGCCGTGAGCATCTGCAACACCCAGGCCAGCAACAGCACCGGAACCCAGACCCAGGCGCGCCCGGCGAACGCCAGGGCCATGAGCACCAGCAGCAGGCCGAGCACCTGCGGCTTGGTGCCCGCGTGCATCCGGGAGAGCTGGTCAGGGAACCGGAACAGGCCGATCCCGGCCACGGTGGACATCAGGGCGCCGAGGACCAGCAGCACGGCGGCGACACCGTCCAAGACGGTGTCCAGGGAGATTCCGGTCTCAGACATGTTCGCTCGGCTCCTTCTTCGATTCCGCCACGAACCGGGACAGCGTCACCGAACCCACGAACCCGATCACCGAGGCCACCACCACGAACACCACGTTGTCCGTGTGGTGGTGCACGGCCATCTCCACGCACAGCGCGGAGGAGATGACGATCAACAGCACGTCCGTGGCGATGGCCCGGTCCAGGATCGAGGGTCCGCGCACGATCCGGTAGATCGCGGCCAGGGCCCCCGCCCCCAGCAGCACGATGCAGACGATTCCCGCCCATTCCAACAGCGTCATGCGCGCTCACTCCCCTCTGGATCCGGGACCGCCACGTCCCGGCGAACCAGCTCCAGGTCCGCCCGGCTGCCGATGGCCCGGATGATGGCGGCCTCGGTGCGCAGTGCCTGTTGGCGGAAGTACTCGACCGCCTCGGCGTTCCCCACGTTGAGGCAGTGCAGGAACAGGGTTGAACTGGGCCGGTCCACGTCGATCACGAGGGAGCCGGGCACCAGCGCCAGGGCATGACCCGTCAGGGTGACGATCAGGTCATCGTGGCTGCGCAACGGCACGGCCACCACGGAGTTGACGATCCGCGGGCCCTTCGTGATGGCGTCCCACGCCACCGAGATGGACGCGGTCACCACGTGCCACAGGAACCGGACCGTGAACACCAGGGCGTGCCAGGGGTTGAAGCGGTCCGCGAAGTTCACCCGCGGCAACCGGTAGAACCACAGGATCAGCGTGGAGAACAGGACGCCGGCCAGCAGCACCCCCGGGGAGAAGTCCTGCCAGAGGGCGCCCCACGTGAGGGTCAGCCCGAGCAGGATGGGCCACTGGCTCCAAAAGGAACGCTGGTTGTCCGAGTTGTCCGGGCTGGTCTGGGTAGCCGGGCCGGCCGACCTGTCCTGGCCGGATGGGCCGGTCTGGTCCGCGCTCATGGCCGCCCTCCTTCCGTGGCGCCGAAGGCTCCGGTCCCGGCCTCCGTGGGGGCCTGACCCGGTTGCCCGGCCGCGTCCCGTGGCTGCGAGCCGGTGTTGTGCCCCTCGGAGTCACCGCCGATGGAGTCCAGCACGCCCGGGCCGGAGTTCTCCTGTTCCGGGGAGATGATGCCACGATCCTCGAGTCCGCCCACGTCCTGCAGGGCCTGCTCGGCGGCCTCCGGGCCCAGTACGGCCTCGATGTACGGGGTGCGGGTCAGCATGTCCGTGGCAGCGCGGTCCGAGAAGGCGTAGAGCGGCCCGGCGAACACGGTGAAGGCCAGGCCGAGCGCCACGAGCCCCACGGTCGGATAGGCCATGCCGCGGGCGGGCCCCTTGGCGAAGGTGGACGGCCGGGGCTTGCCGTCACGGCGCGCCTCGGCGTGCTCGAGGGCCAGGACCAGCTTGGCCGGCGGGTGCTCCACGTCCTCCACCCGGCGCCAGAAGGAACGCGTCCACACGCGGACCATGACCAGCAGGGTCAGCAGGGAGGTCACCACGGACCCGGCCACCAGGACCCAGACCAGGGGCTCGTCCATGGCCGCACCGGCCTGGATGAGGCCCACCTTGGCCAGGAATCCGGAGAACGGCGGGATGCCGCCGAGGTTCATGGCGGGGATGAAGAACAGGATCGCGATCACCGGCGAGATGCGGGCGAGTCCACCCAGACGGTCGATGTTGGCGGACCCGGCCCGTTGCTCGATCAGCCCCGTCACGAGGAACAGCCCGGTCTGCACGGTGATGTGGTGCACCACGTAGAACACCGTGGCCCCCAGGCCCAGGATGCTGGACATCCCCACACCGAAGATCATGAAGCCGATGTGGGAGACCAGCGTGAAGGAGAGCACACGTTTGATGTCGTTCTGCGCCAGTGCCCCGAGGATGCCGACGATCATCGTCAGCAACGCCACCCAGAGCAGCAGCGCATTCACCCGGTCTCCCGGGAACAGCAGCGTCTCGGTGCGGATGATGGCGTAGACGCCCACCTTGGTCAGCAGCCCGGCGAACACGGCGGTCACCGGCGCGGGGGCGGTGGGGTACGAGTCGGGCAGCCAGAAGGACAGCGGGAACACGGCGGCCTTGATGCCGAAGCCCACGAGCAGCATCACGTGCAGCACCATCTGCACGTCCGGGTCCAGTTCCGCGAGCTTCACCGCCAGGTCAGCCATGTTCACGGTTCCCGTGGCGCCGTAGATCATGGCGATGGCGATCAGGAAGATCACCGAGGAGATCACCGAGACCACCACATAGGTCACGCCGGCGCGCACCCGTGGCCCGGTCCCGCCCAGGGTCAGCAGCACGTAGGAGGCCGTCAGCAGGATCTCGAAGCCCACGTACAGGTTGAACAGGTCCCCGGCCAGGAACGCGTTGGAGACGCCCGCCACCAGGATGAGGAACGTGGGGTGGAAGATCGAGACCGGGCCGCCCTGGTCCTGGTCCGTGATGCCCTGGGCCGAGGCGTAGATCAGCACGGCCAGCACGATCGCCGAGGAGATCACCAGCATCAGGGCCGAGAACCGGTCCACCACCATGGTGATGCCCCAGGGGGCCTCCCAGCCGCCGAGGAACACCGCCACCGCCCCTGTGTCCCACGTGCTGGCCAGCAGCACGCACTCCAGCAGAAGGGTCAGCGTGATGGTGGTGACCGTGACCGCGATCTGGGCCTTGGGCCGGCGGACCAGCACGAAGGCCAGGGCGGAGCCGAGGATCGGCAGCAGGACGGCCAGCGGGGCGAGGGAGACGATCTCGAAGTCCATCACTCACCACCCTTCTGGCCCGGGTTGTCCGTGTTGGCCGGGTTGTCCGTGTTGGCCGGGTTGTCCGTGTTGGCCGGGTTGTCCGTGCTGCCCGAATCGTCTGGTGTGCCCGGGTTGTCCGGTGTGCCCGATCTGCGAGCCCGGGGACGGGATCGGGGACTGCCGGAGCGTTCATCCTCGTCCGGCAGGTGATCGTCATGGCCCTGGGAGCCCACGGGGTGTTCGCCCTCCTCCGGGTCATGCCGCTGCTTCTGCCGGCCGGTGCCCGGCAGATGCCGGTTCGCGTCCGCCTTGACCTTGACCGTTCCGTCCGCCCGGTGCCGGACCGGCATGGAGCCCGTGGAGGGATTGATGGCGGTGGCGTGCTCGTAATCCGCGTTGGGGTCCTCGTCCTCCTCCAGGAACTCCGAGGGCTCCTCCAACAGCTCGGCGTCCTCCTCCGCGTCGAAGGAGGGCCGTTCGGCCACCTTGACGTCCTCGGTGTCCACCAGGACCTCGTCCCGGCGGCCCAGCTTCCAGGACCGGTAGATCATGCCCAGCATGAAGGCCGTGATGGCGAAGGAGATGACGATCGAGGTCAGCGTCAGGGCCTGCGGCAACGGATCCGTGTACGCGCTCGGATCCACCCCGTCCTCCACCAGGGGAGCCTGGCCGGGCGCACCGGCCACGGTGACGATCAGCAGGTTCGTGGCGTTGGCCATCAGGATCACGCCGAACAGCACCCGGGTCAGAGTCCGCTCCAGCAGCAGGTAGATCCCCCCGGCGTACATCACGCCCATGACGAGCAGCAGCAACAGGTTCACGCTCATGAGGTCACCGCCCCGGTTCCGCCGCTGCGGCCGGTCCCTCCGGACCCCAGTGCCGCAGCGCGTGCCTCACGACGGCGGCGCTCGGCCTCGGTCTGGGCCGTCGCCTCGGCCTCGGAGCGGCGGTCCACCTCGGAGCCGAGGGACCGCAGCACGTCGATGACCAGGCCCACCACCACGAGGTAGACACCGATGTCGAAGATCGTGGAGGTGACGAACTTGAGGTCCCCGAACACCGGCAGCCAGAACTCGATGATGGCGGACTGGAACACCTGGCCGCCGAAGAACAGCGGGGCCATGCCCGTCAGGGCGGCCAGCGCGAGGCCGGAGCCCAGCAGCACGCCGGCCGGGATGGGCATGGCCTGCTCGAGCTCGTAGCGCCCGCCGGCCAGATACCGGATGGTCAGGGCCAGTCCGGCGATCAGACCGCCTGCGAATCCGCCGCCGGGGGTGTTGTGTCCGGCCAGCAGCAGATAGATGGACAGCAGGATGATCACGTGGAACACCAGGCGGGTGACCACCTCGAAGATGATGGAGCGGCGCTCCGGTGCCACGGTGCGTCCCGCCACGAGCCACTGGTCCTCGTCCACGATCGCGAACTTGCGCACGGCGGCCAACTCGCGGCTCTCCTGCGCTCCCCGGGGGCTGTAACGGCCCACGGACCCGGAGGCCACGGCGTCCAGGTCCCCGGTGCGCCGGTCCCGGTGCTGGATGAAGATCAGCGAGGCCACGCCGGTGGCCGCGGCGGCCAGCACGGTGATCTCACCGAAGGTGTCCCAGGCACGGACGTCCACGAGCAGCACGTTGACGATGTTGGAGCCCCCGCCCTCCTCATACGCCAGCCGCGGCATCTCCAGCGAGATGGGGTCCGCCACCCGGGATGCCATGGCGGTCACGGCCACGG
Organism: Citricoccus nitrophenolicus; assembly: GCF_047305825.1. Lineage (GTDB taxonomy): Bacteria > Actinomycetota > Actinomycetes > Actinomycetales > Micrococcaceae > Citricoccus > Citricoccus nitrophenolicus. The sequence continues at coordinate 1,327,976 of NZ_CP063070.1, forward strand.
CGATCATGACCAGTCCGAAGAGGATGCCGAGCACCGCGTGGGCCCAGCGGATGTTGGTGCGGTCCCGGGTGTACCAGCCGGCCGGCAGCACACGCAGCCCGAGCACCATCGCCACCAGGACGATGGACTCCACGAGCAGCTGGGTCAGCGCCAGGTCAGGGGCGCCCTGGAGGGCGAAGATCGCGGCCAGTCCGTAGCCGGTGACGGAGACCAGCAGCACGGCCATGAAGCGCTTGCGGGCCCGGATCGCGGCGATCGTCCCCGTGACCATCGCGGCGCCGATGAGCACCTGGGCCACGGAATCGGCCCACGTCCAGTTCGCGTTGCCCAGGACCGCGGAAGCCAGCCCCGCGCCGCCGTCGTTCTCCTGGGGGAAGACCAGGGCCAGCAGGGGGGCGAGGAAGGCGACCGCCAGGATGATGAACAGGTAGAAGCTCAGCGAGCCGCGCTGGGTGCGGCCGGTGACCCAGACGGCCACGTCATCCAGGATCCTCAGGGTGTAGCGGTACAGGCGTTGGGCATCCACCCAGGAGGGCACGGCCTCCTGGACGCGGGCCACCCGGTCCCTGACGAGGTAGAGCAGTATGCCGAGCGCCACCACGGCCGCGGAGAGGCCGAGCACGGGGGTGAACCCGTGCCACAGGGCCAGGTACGCGGCCTCCGCCCCCGGTTCCAGCGGCTCCATCGAGGCGCCGAAGACCACCGGGAGGGCATCGACGGCACCGGGAATGAGGGCGAACACCACGCCGGCCAGCGCCAGCAGGGCGGAGGGGCCCAGGGCGCCGAGGGTGACCGGGCCGTGGAAGTGCGTGTCCGCGACCATCTTCAGCTCGCCGTCCGTGCGGACCCTCTTGGTGGCGAAGGCGCCCCAGACGAACCGTGCGGAGTAGGCCACGGTCAGGACGGATCCGAGGGACACGACCACGAGTGGGGTCCAGGCCCACAGGGTGGACCACAGCCCGGTGCCGCTGCCGTGCTCGGCCCACTGGAGCATCGACTCCAGGACCGACTCCTTGGCCACGAAGCCGAAGAGCGGCGGGATGCCGGCCATGGAGGCCGTGCAGAGGATGGCCGTGGCGGCGAGCCAGGGATGGTTGCGGCCGATCCGGGAGAGTTTGGCGAGATCACGGGTGCCCGCCTCATGGTCGATGATGCCGACGACCATGAACAGGGGGGCCTTGAACAGCGCGTGGGCCACGAGCATGGCCAGCCCCGCCATGGCGGCATCCTGGTTGCCCAGTCCGTTGGCCACCAGGAGGAAGCCCAGCTGGGAGACCGTGCCATAGGCCAGGATCAACTTGATGTCCGTCTGGCGCAGCGCCCTCCAGCCACCCACGAGCATGGTCCACAGGCCCACGCCGAGCACGAGCGCCTGCCACCAGCCCGACTCGGCGAAGGCCGGGGCCAGGCGGGCCACCAGGTAGATGCCGGCCTTGACCATGGCGGCGGCATGCAGGTAGGCCGAGACCGGGGTCGGGGCGGCCATGGCGGCCGGAAGCCAGAAGTGGAACGGAATCTGGGCCGACTTGGACAGGGCACCGACGAGCACGAGCACGATCGCCGATTCCATGAAGGTGCCGCCCAACGGCCCGGACATCAGCTCCGGTCCGCGGGCCACGATCTCCGAGAGCTGGTAGGTGCCGGCGGCCTGGCCCAGCATGACGAGGCCCACCAGCATGGCCAGCCCACCGAACGTCGTCACGATCAGCGCCTGGATGGCGGAACGGCGCGCGAAGATGCGGTGGGCCGAGTAGCCGATCAGCAGGAAGGACAGCACCGAGGTCAGTTCCCAGAAGGTGTAGAGGACCAGGAGGTCATCCGTGGTGACGAGCCCGAACATGGCGCCGGCGAAGGCCAGCAGCTGGGCGCCGAAGGCTGCGTTGCGGGGTTCGTTGTTCTGGAAGTAGCGCGCACAGTAGGCGAGCACGAGGGCGCCGACGCCGAGCACGATCAGCCCCATGAAGGTGGCGAGGGCGTCCATCCTGAAGGAGAGCTCGATCCCCAGGTCCGGTATCCACTCGAAGGTCTGCACGAGCCCACCCGGCTCGGCACCGGCCGGCGTGGCCCCTGAGTTCACCGCCTGCTGCGCCTCGAGGACGGCCGGCAACCGGGTCAGGAGCCAGAGGAAACCGGCGGCCGGCACCGCGGCCAGGACGTAGAAGGCGTTGCGTTGAGCCACGCGGAAGATCAAGGGGGCCACGAGTGCCACTGCAAAGAGAGCAATAAGCACAGTCAACACGTGGCGGCCTCCAGCTTCAGGGTGGGGGGTCCGTTATAGCCTACCGCCCGCACCAGCCCTTGACTGACGCATTGTGCTGATGGCGTCATGGGAGAGCCGCCGGGAATACCGGGATCCCCGTCACGGTTGTTCGAAGGTTGACCTCCGAAGTCCGAGGGCCCTCATGGCATTCAGGCGGGTTGCTTCAGGAGGGCGTCAGGAAAGAGTCTCGACCTTCGGATCCCGCACCCGGATCAGCAGGAGCATTCCCGCGATCAGCACCAACAGGATCGCCGGCACCATGTACCGGGAATCCCCCGTGAGGGCCACCGCCACCGAGATCAGCGCCGGGGCCAGGAAGGACACCGCCCGGCCGGTGGTGGCGTACAGGCCATAGATCTCCCCGGCCCGCTCCTCCGTGGTCAACCGGCCCAGGAAGGAGCGGGAGGCGGACTGGACCGGGCCCACGAAGAAGCAGAGGGTCAGGCCGAAGACCCAGAACGCCGTGGTCCCGTTCAGGAAGAAGACCACGGAGGCCGTGACGATGAGGCCGATCAGCGAGGCCATGATGACGCGCTTGGGGCCGATCCGGTCGTCGATCCAGCCGCCGAGGAAGGAGCCCGCGGCGGCCACCACGTTGGCGGCGATCCCGAAGATCAGCACATCGGCCGCATCCACCCCGTAGACCGTGGTGCCCAGGATGGCCCCGTAGGTGAAGATGGCACCCACCCCGTCCCGGAACACTGCGGAGGAGACCAGGAACCAGAAGGTGTTGCGCTCGTGCCGCCACAGCCCGGCGATGGTCCGGAGCAGCTGACGGTAGGAGTCCAGGATGCTCCGGCGCTCCTCAGCCGCGGAGTTGGCCCGGTGTTCCGGGACGGACAGCAGCACCGGCAGCGCGAAGACCAGGAACCACCCCGCCGCGAAGAGTGCCACCACCCGGATGTTCAGCGCCTCCTCGTTGGTGACCCCGAACCAGTGGGTGTCCCCGGCGATGAAGCCCACGTAGAGCAGGAGCAGCAGGAAGATCCCGCCCGTGTATCCCGCACCCCAGCCCAGCCCGGAGACCTTTCCGATGGTCTTCCGCGTGGCCACCTGAAGCATCATGGCGTTGTAGTTGACCTCGGCGAACTCGAAGGCCACATTGCCGGCGGCGATGAGCACGACGCCCAGGAGCAGGCTGGACTCCTCGGGGGTGACGAGGAAGCACAGCGCCGTCAGGAGGATGACCACCCCGGTGTTGAGCCCCAGCCACAGCTTGCGCCGGCCACCGGCATCGGCCCGCTGCCCGATGATCGGTGCCGTGAGGGCGATGACCAGGCCACCGATGGCGTTGGCCGCGGTCAGCCACTGGGTGCCGCGGTCATCCGGCCCGAAGGACTCCGAGGCGAGGTAGGTGCCGAAGACGAACGTCACCATGACCGCATTGAAGGAGGCCGAACCCCAGTCCCACAGGGCCCATGCCGCGACGTGCTTGCGGTTCAACGGACGGTCGAGGGGGCCGGCGTCGGGCGACGCCACCGGAGGGGTGCTCATGCGGGCATGGTACTGGCCCGGGACGGCGGGCCGGTGAACGCACGGTCCGTCAGCATCAAATGCTGGATCCGGTGGGGGTGTTCGCGCACATACCCCTACACGATTCAGCAACTGATGAAGCAGCCCCACGGCCGTTATCCACAATTTGGCGGCGGGCGGCCCCACGGGTCGGTGAGGCGAGCCAGCATGGAGCCGTGTCCCATCGAAAACCCCTGCCCGAGCCGCTGCTCCGGCAGCCCTTCACGCTGGCCGAGGCGAGGCGCCTGGGCGTCAGCCGGGACCGGTTCCTGGCCGCGGACATCGTGCGCCTGGGCTGGGGACTGTACGCGGCGGAGGGGACCGACCTCGGGTGGCCGTCCGGCCACGAGCCGCCGTCCCACGGCCTCGGACAGCTGGCCCTGGCCGCCCTGCTGAAGCGGTTCCCGGGAACCGTGCTGTCCCACGCCACGGCCGCCCACGTGTTCAAGCTCCCCGTCCCGGCAGTCGTGGCGGCGGATCAGACCGTCCACCTCACCTGGTTCAACGCGACCGGCTCCGTCCAACGAAAGGGCATCACGGCCCACCGCTCCCCGTTGGCGGTCCAGGACCGGATGGGCCATCTGCGACTGGCCCTGACCACGCCCGCCCGGGTCTGGCTGGACCTCGCGCCCGCCCTCACCGCCAGCGAACTCGTCGTCCTCGGAGATGCCGTCGTCAACCGGCCCTATCGGGGAGGACAGCGTCTGGACGGATGGGAGACCCTGGACGGACTGTCCGCCACCCTGGAACGTGCCGGGTCGGTCAAGGGTGTCCGCACCGCCCGACTCGCCCTGGCCAGGTGCCGTGTTGGAGCTGACTCCCGTCCCGAGACGCTGGCCCGCCTGGCTCTGGTGGATGCCGGCCTGCCCGAGCCCGTGACCCAGCTCCAGGGTGACCCCGCCGACCGCTACTCCCCTGCGGCGGACCTCGGGTACCGGCAGTTGAGGATCGCCATCCAGTACGACGGCAAGCACCACCGCACCAAGGCACAGCAGGCCTCCGATGCCCGCCGGGACGCCTGGTTCCAGGAGCGGGGCTGGCTGGTCGTCCGGCTGACCGCCGAGGACCTCGCCAACGGCTTCACCCGGTTGATCGGCATCGTGCAGCGCCGGCTCGCCGCCGCGGCATCCAGCATCGAAGCCACATCATCCGACATCAGTTGATGGATCACGTGGGGGTGTTGGCCGAAACACCCCCACCGGATCCGGCAACTGATGTCAGCGAGACAACACCCGCCTACTTCTCGATGACCGTCCGGTGGAAGTTCAGGTGCGAGCGGGACGCGGTGGGCCCGCGCTGACCCTGATAGCGGTTGAGGTAGGGACCGGAGCCGTAGGAGTACTCCGCGGGAGAGGTCAGCCGGAAGAAGCACAGCTGGCCGATCTTGGAGCCGGGCCACAGCTTGATCGGCAGGGTGGCCATGTTGGACAGCTCCAGCGTCACATGCCCGGAGAATCCGGGGTCGATGAAGCCGGCGGTCGAGTGGGTCAGCAGCCCCAACCGCCCCAGCGAGCTCTTGCCCTCCAGCCGCGCGGCCACGTCCTCCGGAAGGGTGACCTGTTCATAGGTGGAGCCCAGCACGAACTCCCCCGGATGCAGGATGAACGGCTCCTCGGGGTCCACCTCCACCAGCCGCGTCAGGTCCTCCTGCGGCTCGGAGGGATCGATGTGCGCGTACTTGTGGTTGTCGAACAGCCGGAAGTACCGGTCGAGGCGGACGTCCACGCTGGAGGGCTGCACCATCTCCCGCACGAGCGGGTCCAGCTGGATTCGCCCGGAGTCGAGTTCGGCCCTGATGTCACGGTCTGAGAGAAGCACCTACCCAAAGTAGCGCAGCCCACAGCCCTGCAACGACCCGCCGCTGATTCCGTGTAAGCTGGATGGCGCGTGACCGGCCGATAGGCTCGTGTCCTGCGGGCGTAGCTCAATGGTAGAGCGCTTGCTTCCCAAGCAAGATACGCGGGTTCGATTCCCGTCGCCCGCTCTCTTTTTTGCCCGGATTCCTGCTCGGACCCTGACGGCCGCAGCCTCCGAGCATGCCGATCCGAGGAGGGGGCCACCGGTGCTGGAGGTCATCTCCGGGTTCACGGTCATCTGGATCATCATCCTCGCCGGGTTCGTGGTCGGCCGCACCGGGGCCCTCGGCCCGCACGCCCAGCCGGTCCTCTCCCGCACCGCCTTCTTCGTGGCCAGCCCCGCCCTGCTCTTCGAGACTCTCGCGGACGCGGACGTGGGACTCGTGTTCGGCCCCCAGCTGTGGGTCGCCGGACTCTCCGCGCTGGTGGCAGCCGGGGTCTACCTCCTGTGCTCCCGGTTCCTGCTCGGCCGCCGCCGCGCGTCCGAGACGATCATCGGCGCCCTGAACTCCTCGATGGTCAACTCGGCCAACCTCGGCATCCCGATCGCCACCTATGTCCTGCATGACGCAGCCCTGGCCGCCCCCGTGCTGATCTTCCAACTGGCGATCTACACGCCCATCTACGTGGCCTCCATGGACGCAGCCACCGCCGCGGAGGCCCGGAGGGACCAGCAGGACGCCACAGGTCAGAAGGGTCCGGGAACCCACGGCGCCGGCCGCCCCCTCCACGGGCGGCGCCCCCTGCGGCGGGCGCGTGGCTTCTTCGCGCTGGTCGGCCGGATCCTCGTCAATCCGATGATCATCGGCTCCGCGATGGGCATCCTGTTCTCGGCGACGGGGTGGAGCTTCCCGGGACCGGTCGACGAGTCCATCGGACTGATCGCCGGCGCGGCCATCCCGTGCATGCTGCTGGCCTTCGGCATCTCCCTGGTCGGATCGAGGCCGCTGGACCGGCGCGAGGGGCGCCGCCGGGACGTGACCCTGGCCTCGGTCATCAAACTGGTGGTGCACCCCGTGCTGGCCTGGGTCCTGGCGGGACCGATCCTCGGCATGGGGGGCGAACAGCTGTTGATCGCGGTGGTGCTGGCCTCCTTGCCGACGGCTCAGAACGTGTTCGTGGCCGCCAACCGCTACGAGTCCGGGGTGGTGGCGTCCAAGGACACGGTCCTGGTCACCACGGTGGTGGCCATCCCCGCCATGATCGCCGTGGCCTTGATCTTCACCTGACGCGGAGGCAGGACCTCGTTCTAGGATGCCTGTCATGAGTGCATCGCAGAACGGCCAGAACGGTCAGCCCACATCAGCCCCCGAGTCCACCGTCCTGCTGGAGTCCATCCGCACCGGCTACCGGGTCGAGGGCGAGTCGATCACCCTGGGCGCAGCCATGGTGGACGGCCAGGTCCATTCCGATGCCCCGGTGCAGCTGCCCCTGGGGATGATGAACCGCCACGGTCTGGTGGCCGGCGCCACTGGTACGGGCAAGACCGTGACCCTGCAGGTGATGGCCGAGCAGCTCTCCAACGCGGGGGTTCCGGTGTTCCTGGCAGACATCAAGGGCGACCTCTCCGGTCTGGCCACGGCCGGCACCGCGAGCGAGAAGCTCACCGAGCGCACCACGCAGACCGGCATGGACTGGCAGTCGAAGGCCTCACCGGTGGAGTTCCTGGCCCTGGGCGGGGACGGGCAGGGCATCCCGGTCCGCGCCACCGTGGACTCGTTCGGCCCGCTGCTGCTCTCCCGGATCATGGACCTCAACGAGACACAGGAGTCCTGCCTGACCCTGATGTTCCACTGGGCGGATGAGCGCGAGCTGCCCCTCGACGACCTCAAGGACCTGCGGGCCGTGGTCACGCATCTGACCTCGGAGGAGGGCAAGGCCGAGCTGAAGGGACTCGGTGGGGTATCGACCGCCACTGCCAACGTCATCCTGCGCGAGGTCACCACCCTGGCCGCCGGTGGCATGGACCGGTTCTTCGGCGTGCCTGAGTTCGACACGGCCGAGTTGCTCCGCCAGGCGCCGGACGGCCGCGGCGTCATCTCCTGCCTCGAGCTGCCCACCCTGCAGCAGCAGCCCCTGCTCTTCTCCACCTTCATGATCTGGCTCCTGGCGGACCTGTTCGCCGAGCTGCCCGAGGTGGGTGACGCGGAGAAGCCGAAGCTCGTGTTCTTCCTCGATGAGGCCCACCTGATCTTCAACGACGCCTCGGACGCCTTCCTGGACACCATCAAGACCACGGTGCGGCTGATCCGCTCCAAGGGCGTGGGCATCTTCTTCGTCACCCAGTCCCCGCAGGACGTCCCGGAGGACGTGCTCGGCCAGCTGGCCAACCGCGTGCAGCATGCCCTGCGAGCCTTCACGCCGAAGGACGCCAAGGCACTGAAGCAGACGGTCCAGACCTTCCCCCACACCTCCTACGACCTGGAGAAGATCCTCACCTCCGCCGGGACCGGCGAGGCAGTGGTCACGGTGATGGACGAGGACGGCTCCCCCACCCCGGTGGCCTTGACCCGCATGTGGTCCCCGCAGTCCACCATGGGCCCGTCCTCCCCTGAGGTGCTGGACGCCGCTGTGGCCGGGTCCGCACTACTGGAGGCCTACGGCCAGGCCCAGGACCGCGAGTCGGCCCACGAGCGCCTCACGGGCGCGGGCACCCCGAACACCGCGCACGACGCCGGCCCGGCCGGCTCTGCTCCAGGCTCACCGGACGCTCCGGTGCCGACCGGTGGCTCGGTGGCGACCCAGACGCCGGCCACCGGCCAGTCCCAGCAGGACGTGGACGCAGAGGCCTCCCGGATCGAGACCGAGATCCTGGATCAGGACGCCCCGGACCAGGACCGCCGGGCCGAGCGGAACCCGGCGGCCGACGTCGTGCAGGATCTGGCCCGGACCGCCGCGACGGCCTTCGGCCGGTCCGTGGTCCGCTCCATCTTCGGGACCAAGCGGCGCGGGCGACGCTCCGGTGGACTCTTTGGCTGAGCCCGGCCGACGCGGCAGAGCCCCGTGGTGGTGGGGCGGAGGCGCCGTCCTGGCACTGGCGGCCGGCGGGATCGCCATCGGCACGGCGAATGCCACGGTCTACTCCCCTGAAGCCCAGGTGCAGGACTACCTGGACGCGCTGGCCGCCGGCGAGGGCGGCACGGCGATGTCCCTCGCATCCTCCGGTGCCGAGGCCGGGCTTCCGGCCGGGACCGCCACGAGCCTGCTCCAGGGTGAAGCCCTGCAGACCGGCATGGCGGCCCTCGGCGAGCTCACGGTGACCCGCGGCGCCGATGCCCCGGACGGCCGGTCCACCGAGGTGTCAGTCGGCTACGCGGTGGATGGGAGGCAGCACAGCACCACCTTCTCGGTGGAGAAGGCCGGCCGGGACTGGCTGTTCTTCGATCGCTGGCGAATGGCTGCCGTGCCCGTCCAGACCGTGCAGGTGGATCCGGTGAATCTGCCGACGGAGGCGGCGTCCGGTCCGGTGACTGCGGCGGTCAACGGCGTGCAGGCCCCCCTGGCTTCGGCGGAGAGCCCGGGCGGCACGGACGGTGACGGCGGCACGGACGGTGACGACGGAGGCGGCGCGCGGACAGGCCAGGGCTTCGCCGTGCTGCCCCCACTCGTGGTGGACGCGACGTTCGAGAGCACGTACCTGGCGGCGGATCCAGCCCGGCTGGTGGTGGAACAGGCGGTTCCCGCGGAGCCGGCCGAGCCTGCGGTGCTGGAGTTGGCCATGCAGTACACGGATGCCGTGTCCGGGGAGGTCAACCGCCAGCTGGAGTCCTACCTGACCGGGTGCACCGAGCAGAAGGTCCTGCAGCCGGCCGGGTGCCCCATGGGCTATGACACCGTGAACCGGATCCCCCCGGACACGATCGAGTGGTCCGTGACCGGCGATCTCCAGGCCACCGTGGTCCCCCTGCCCGCCGAGGGCGAGGACGCCACCGTGGTGGATCCGGTGGAGGCGCACGCGGACCTGACGCTGCAGGAGATCGACCTCGTGACCGGCGAACGGCTCCCTGTGGAGCACCGCGATCCCTTCACCCTCGAGGCGGATCTGGACGTCACGGCCGAGACCGTGACGCTCACGCCCAGGGTCCCCTGAACCGGCCGAAATCCTGGGTCCACACCTCTTCCCAAGGGGTGGAGTGCGCCGTTACCGTGACAGCACCAGATGCGCATGACGGAACGTGGTTCATGATGCGCAACTTCTGGAGAGGCTGTTCAGACGTCGTCCCTGCCGCCTTCCTGCCTCTTCCGCCCCACACGCAGCGCCCAGGAGCAGAGCCATGAAGCCCAACCACCCGAACAGCCCCACCGTGGACCAGTCCGACCGCACCGTCCCCATCAACCTGCGCCAGTCCGGCCCCACGCCGGTCCAGATGCTGATCGACACCCGCGTCCGCAAGTCGCCCTACTGGCAGCTCTCCATGGAGGCCGGCTGCTGGCGGGCCTCCGTCTACAACCGCATGTACCACCCCCGCGGCTATGTAGCCCACGAGGACGGCGGCGCGATGGTCGAATACGACGCCCTCGTCAACCACGTGACCCTGTGGAACGTCGCAGTGGAACGTCAGATCCGGGTCAAGGGCCCGCAGGCCGAGGACTTCGTCAACTACGTCATCACCCGGGACGCCACCCGGATCCCGGTGATGCACGCCCGGTACGTCATCCTGTGCAACGAGGAGGGCGGGATCCTCAATGACCCGGTGCTGCTCCGGATCTCCGAGGACGAGTTCTGGTTCAGCCTCTCCGACTCCGATCTGATGCTCTGGCTCCAGGGCGTCAACACGCCCCGGCGCTTCGACGTGGACATCCGCGAGATCGACGTGGCGCCGGTCCAGATCCAGGGACCGAAGTCCGTGGACCTGATGGCCGACCTCTTCGGCCCGGAGGTCCGCGAGGTGCCCTCTTACGGTCTGATGTCCGGAACCGTGGAGGGGCGTGAGGTGATCGTCTCCCAGACCGGGTTCTCCGGGGAGAAGGGATACGAGATCTATCTCCATGACGCCACCCTGCATGCCGAGGTCCTGTGGAATGCGATCCTGCGGGCCGGGGAGCGTCACCAACTGCAGGTCATCGCCCCCGCCCACCACCGGCGGGTGGCCGCGGGCATCCTGTCCTGGGGCCAGGACATGGACCAGGAGACCCTGCCCTTCCAGACCAACCTGGCCTATCAAGTTCCGCGTCACAAGGAGGCCGACTACATCGGCAAGGCCTCGCTCGAGGCGGCGCGTCAGCAGATCGAGGCGGGCACCCCGCCCTTCGCCCTGCAGATGGTGGGGATCCGCATGGGAGGGCAGCGGATCGACGACTACGCCCCGGACTTCTGGCTGATCTCCGCCACCCACGACGGGGACGCCGTCGGCTACGTCACCTCACCGTGGTTCTCCCCGGAACTGGGCCAGAACATCGCCCTGGGCTATGTCCCGCTCGCCATGACATCCCTGGAGACGGAGCTGTGGATCCATGTGCCGGACCGCTACGCGGACGTCATCGGCAGGCCCGTGGCCGGCGAGGTGGTGGAGGTGCCGTTCCGCCCCTCGGTCAATCCGAACCAGCGTGAACGGCTGCGGGGCAAGGGGCAGGACGCCGCCGTGTAGGCCATGGACGGCAGGCACAATGGGAGGGTGACCCCACCGCAGACGCCCTTCGACCCGGCACCGGCCTCCATGGCCCCTGCCGCTCCCGTTGCCGATGCCGGTACTGCCCCGGAGGCTGCCGCCGAGAACGGCGGCTCCCCCGGGGTGCAGTCCGTGGACCGGGCCGCCACCGTGCTGCAGATCCTGGCGCGCGAGGGCCTGGCCGGGGTGAGTGAGATCGCCGCGGAGATGGGGATCCACAAGTCCACCGCCTCCCGGCTGCTCGGCGCCCTGGTGTCCAGGGAGCTCGTGCAACAGGACCACGAGCGGGGCAAGTACCAGTTGGGCTTCGGCATCCTGCGCCTGGCCGCCGCGATCCCGGGGCGGTTGAACCTGGTCCAGGAGGCCGGACCGTACTTGCGGGAGCTGGCCGCGAGCGCCAGGGAGACGGTGAACCTGGCCGTGCTCCGTTCCGGCTACGCGGTCAACGTGGACCAGGCGCGCGGGCCCTCCACCCTGGGCACCCAGGACTGGGTCGGCAGCCTCACCCCGCTGCACGCCACGGCCTCGGGCAAGGTCCTGCTGGCCGCACTCACCGCAGACGAGCGCGGAGCCCTCCTGGGAGGCACCCGCCTGCCGCGGTTCACCTCCCGGACCCTCACCACCCGCGCCCGGCTGGAGGATGAACTGCTCGAGGTGGCCCACGCCGGCTCTGCCACGGCGCGGGAGGAGTATGAGATCGGCCTGGTCTCCCTCGCCGTCCCGGTCCGCGATCACCGCGGCGTGGTGATCGCCGGCATCAGTGTCTCCGGTCCGGAATTCCGCTTCGACCCCAGCGCCCCCGAGGTCCTCGCCGCCCTACAGGACGCCGGCCTGGAGGTCAGCCGGCGTATGGGCTACTCCCCCGCCTGACCGCCCCTCCCAGCGCTCGTGGAGTCCCTCCCGGGCCTGGTGGTCAGTTCGCTCCGCGGGCCGCCAGGGACTTGCCCCAGGACTCGACGGCATCCCAGTTGCGGAAGTCGCCGAACTGCCCCTTGGCCAGCTTGATCAGCATCTTGTCCTTGAAGCCCAGCTTCTCCTCGGTCACCGCGCCACGCAGGTAGGCGGTGTCCCGGGCACCGTAGGCATCCACGACGGCCTGCAGCTTCGGATCCAGCTCGGGGCTGCCGCCGGACACGGCGATGAACAGGGACCTGTCCGCCAGCTCGGCCCGGTGGGTGTCCAGGAAGGCCTTGCCGGCCTTGTCCAGGGAGCCGCCGTACACGGGAAGGGCCACCACCACTGCGTCGACGGTCGCGAGCCACTTCGGCGCGTCCTTGGTGTCCTCCACCACGGTGGTCACACCCTTGTTCACGCGCAGGACCTCGGCGATCCGTTCGGCGATCTCTCGGGTGGAACCGTGCTGGGACGAGGCAACAACCAGGGTGGTCATGGGAATACAGCCGCCTTCGGGTCTATCGGGTGCGGTGCTGGCGTGAGTCAGTGTATCCCGCGCAGGTCGAGGTCCAAGCGCGTCTCGGGAACGACGCCGGCCCCCTCACCCTCCGGGCGCACGTCACCGGCGTGCACCGTCACCGGGATGCCCCAGTCCTGCTGGTACAGGTGGCAGGCCGCATGGTCCGGGATGGGCTGGCCGGCCTCACCGTCGCAGGAGGCTGCGCGCGCCGTGATGTGCAGGACGCCCTCGGGCACGTCCGGGTTGATCCGCAGCGTGCGGCTCAGCCCGGTGGAGGTGCCGTCGCCGCCCAGCAGCAGGTCCTCCGGCGAGGAGGAGATCTTCAGTTGCGTCGGATCCCCCCAGCGGTCGTCGAGCTTCTGTCCCGTGGGCGCGGCGAAGGCCACGGCCAGTTCCAGGTCCCCGGCGGCGATGGCGGTCCGGGGGCGCTGGGTCTGCAGCGCCCCCTCGTCCACCTGCAGGTACTCCTTGGGCACGGCCAACCGAACGAGTTGGTGGGCGTTGGTCTCCACCACCACGATCGAGGCGGGGTTCCCGTCCTCATCCGGCTCCACGAGCACGTCCGAGGGCTCCTTCAGCCCGCGCGCCACGGTGGACACCTCGGCCTCGGTGGCCCGGCCGTCCGCGGCGGTGCCGGCGGGCGCGTACCGGCGGATCGCCCCGTTGTAGGTGTCCGCCACGAGCACGGAGCCGTCCGGCAGCGCGGCCACGCCCAGCGGGTGCTGCAGGCGTGCCTGCTCGGCGGCGCCGTCCCGGAACCCGAAGTCGAACAACCCGGTCCCGACGGCGGAACGCACCGTCCGCCCCGGCGCGCCACCCGCAGTGATCGGACCAGTCGAGTCGGCCGGGACACCCGGCGTGATGGCCCGCAGTGCGGAGGACTCGGAGTCGGCGAGCCACAGCGTGCCGTCGGCGGACTCGGCCAGCCCGGAGGTCTGGGCGAACCAGGCCTCACGGGGTCCGCCGTCCTCGAGGCCCTCGAGCCCGGTGCCGGCGTAGACGGCCAGGTCCCCGGTGCGGGGATCGAAGCTGAAGATCTGGTGGGTGCCGGCCATCGCCACGATCAGGGTGTCCTCGGCGGTGGACCACAATACGTCCCACGGGCTGGACAGGGAGGTCTCCAGCGGGCCCGTGCCGAACGGCTCGAGCGAGACGGTCTCCTCGGGATGCTCCGGGTCCGCGGCCACGCGGGCCCGCTCCGGATCGATCAGCCGCTGCACGCCGTTGCCGGCCAGGGTGGTGACGGTGCCGTCGGCCAGCCGCACGCCGCGCAGGCGGTGGTTGACGGTGTCCGCCACCACCACGTCATAGCCGACCGCCTCGGCCACGGCCTCGGGCAGCAGGGCCAGCCCCTGGGGTTCGTTGAACCGGGAGGTGGCCGGGCCGCCGTCGTCGATGCCCTTGACACCCACCCCCTCGGTGACCCCGCCACCGATGGTCCGCACCACAGTGACGAGGTCCCCGGCCAGCTCCACGAGGCGGTGGTGGCCGGTGTCCGCCACCAGGAAGGTCCCGGGCTGGCTGCCGCGGGCCCCGAGGGCGATGGCCTTGCCGGGGAACTTCAGGTCCCGGGCCACCGGCTCAGGCGGCACATAGGGACCGTCGCCGCGGTGCAGGGTGCCCTTGGCCTCATGCTCGGCCGCGAGCTCGTTGACGAGGGAGGTCAGCCCGGCCACGTGGCCCTCGCCGGAGAGGTGCGCGGCGATGTAGCCCTCGGGGTCCACCACCACCAGGGTGGGCCAGGCACGGGCAGAGTACGCCTGCCAGGTGGTCAGGGTCGGATCGTCCAGCACCGGGTGCTGGACGTCGTAGCGTTCCACGGCGGCGGCGAGCGCGTCCGGGTCCGCCTCGTGGTCGAACTTGGGCGAGTGCACGCCCACCGTCACGAGCACGTCATGGAACTCGGCCTCGAGGGGGCGGAGCTCGTCCAGCACGTGCAGGCAGTTGATGCAGCAGAAGGACCAGAAGTCCAGGATGACGATCTTGCCGCGCAGTCCCTCCAGGTCCAGCGCGTTCCCGCCGGTGTTCAGCCAGTTGCGGCCGACGAGTTCGGAGGCTCGCACCCTTGAGGTCGCGCGGGCGGCGGAGGCTGCTGGGGTGCTCGGATCGGTGACCGGCTGGTCGGCAGGGGTGCTCATGGGCTCCATTCTCATCCGTTGGCTCCGGGCGGCGCCAACCGCTGGCCCGGGTACGTCATACAAGGACAACCGACCCGGGCACTGATCGCATTCCCGTGGACGGCCTCTGGTCGCGGGAGCCTACGCGTCGGGGGCCCGGACGCCAGAGATTCCGGCTCCGCTGAGGACTCCGAGAGGGTGTCCCAGCCACACCACTGATGCATGCATCAATGCATGCAAGGCGTAGGGTGGCCTCATGACCACTTCGGACACCGGCACAGTCTCCGAGCGCATCCTGTTGCCCTGGCATGACCCCGCTCCCCGTTCGATGGCCCTGCGCATCGCCGCCGCGGCCGCCCGGTCGATTGTGGAGGACCGGATCGGGGCCGGTGAGTTGCTCACCGAGGCCCAGCTGGCCGAGGAGGCCGGCGCGAGCCGCACCCCGGCCCGGGAGGCGATGGTCCAGCTGCAGTCCTGGGGGCTCGTCCGGCTGGTTCCCAAGAAGGGTGCCATCGTCACCGCCGTCTCCCCGGCCGAGCGCCGGGACCTCGTGGACCTGCGGGCCACTCTGGAGATCCGCGGCATCCAGCTCGTGGCCGGCTCCGCAGCGGAACGGGGCCGGCTCACCGAGAGACTGCGCTCCAGCCTGTCCGCCCAGCAGTCGGCACTGGAGGCCGGCGACCTGTTGGCGTTCTCCGAGCGGGACGTGGACTTCCACCTGCGGATCGTCGAGGCCGGCGGCAACGCCGTGGTGGCCGAGCTGGCCGCAGCCCTGGGGCCCCGGTTCGCCCGGCTCACCTATCTGGCCGTGAGCGGCGACGGGACGGCCGCGGCACTTTATCGGCGCGAGCACGAGGCACTCATCCGGCCGATCGAGGCCGGTGATGCCCCCGCCTTCGCCGCTGCCGTGCGAGATCACATCGCCGCCGCCCACTTCCCGTCGGCTCCGAGGACGGGGTCTGGAGCAGGATGGGTGTCGGGAGCGGGACCGGCCGCCACGGAGGGCACCCGGTGAGCCGCGTCCGGACGGCCCCATGGCTGCGGGTGGCCCCCGCCGTGTTCCTGCTGGCCTGGGGCGGCAACCACTTCACCCCGCTGCTGCACGTCTACGAGGAGATCGGCCACTACTCGCCCTGGCAGGCCAATCTGCTGCTGGGCATGTACGTTTTCGGTCTGATCCCGGGCCTGCTCGTGGCTGCCGCCGTCTCGGACCGGTATGGGCGGCGTCCGGTACTGGTGGCGGGACTGGCCTCCGGAGCCCTCGGAAGCATCCTGCTCGCCTGCGGACTGGAGTCGATGGGGCTGCTCAGCGTGGGCCGGCTCCTGGCCGGACTCGGGGTGGGTGCGGCCATGTCCGTGGGGGCCAGCTGGATCAAGGAGCTCTCCTCTCCCCCGCACGAGGCCCGGGCTCCGGACGGCGCCGGCGCCCGGCGCCCCTCACTCACCCTGACCCTCGGCTTCGCCCTCGGTGCCGGGGTCACGGGTTCACTGGCCCAGTGGGGGCCTGCACCCGCCCAGACCCCCTATGCCGTCCACCTGGCGCTGACGGTCCTGGCGGCCCTGCCGCTGCTGAGGGCACCGGAGACCCGCGGCACCGCCATGCTCACCCCGGCCTCCGGTGCAGAGGCTCCCGCCTCCACCGCCGGCCCCTGGTGGCAGGACCTGCGCGTCCCCTCGGTCGGCCACCGCCGCTTCACCCGGATCGTGCTGCCCGCCGCGCCCTGGGTGTTCGCCGCCTCGGGCGTGGCCTATGCGGTCGTGCCAGCCGTGGTGGCCCCGAACCTCGGAGAGTGGGCCACGCTCTACGCCACGGTCATGACCGTACTGACGCTCGGCTGCGGGGCGGCGGTCCAGCCCTTCGTCGCCGGGATCGACCGCCGCACCAGGGGCCGCGCCCTGTCCATCGGCCTGGCCCTGATGTCCGCCGGCATGCTGCTGGCCGTGGTGGCCGGCATCCTGCGCGCCCCGGCCTTCGCCCTCCTGGTGGGGGTGGTCCTCGGGTCCGCCTACGGCATCACCGTGGTGTCCGGGCTGGCCCACGTACAGGCCATCGCCGCCCCAGGGGACCTCGCCGGGCTCACGGGCATCTTCTACGCCGTGGCGTATTCGGGCTTCCTGCTGCCCACCCTGCTGGCGGCACTCCTGCCGGTCTCCCCCTACCCGGCCTCCCTGGCCGTGGTGGCGCTGGCCTGCCTCGGGTGCCTGGCCGTGGTGGCCACCAGCCTGGCCCGGCTGCGCCGCGAGGCCGGCCCCGGGCACCCGCAGCCAGAGGGGTAGCCGCTCCCGGAGACCGGTTCACAGCGCCGCGCCCGTCACCAACCGGCGTCAGCCGCCGTCAGCCGCCGTCAGTTGTCCAAACCCGACTCCGCGGCGGCCAGGACCTGCTCGGCCATGGTGGCGAACTCCTCGCCGGCCACCTCCTCGCCCCCGATGAACGAGACCATCACCACGTGCTCGGCCGTCCGGCCGATCAGCACCTGTGCCGTGGTCGTCCCGCCCCCGGCGGCCGGAGTGCGGGTCCACACCAGCCCGGAGTCCACCGCGCCTCCCGAGGCCTCGGATCCCCGCGCCGTGAACTCGAACGTGGAGGCCTGCTGGTCCTGGTCCGTGACGGTCATGGTCAGTTCGGGGCACTCGGAGACCAGCCGTTCCACACTGGCGAGGTGCTGCTCCACCATGGCGGGGTCCTCCAGGGACGCGACCTCCACGGTGCCGGTGCCGGCGAAGGCCTCGGAGCCGAAGTCGATCCGCGAGGCCTCCGCCCCCGGCATCAGGATGGGCGACCAGTCCACGGCCGTCAGCGGGGCCTTGCACTCGCCCGGGTCCACGGTGGTCCCGGAGGTGTTGGTCTGGCGCAGCCGCGCCTCTTCCCGGGTGTCCGCGATCGCCAGGTCCGTGGCGGAGACCTGGTTCGTGAAGCCGTAGCTCGCGGCCCGTTCGGCGGCGGCGCCCACGGCCCGCTGGTCCGGACGCGCGTCGGCGGCCTCGGCCACCGCAGCCCCCTCCGAGGCCGATGCGCCGGAGCCACCGCCCGGCGCGCCGGAGGTGCCCGCACCCGGAGCCGCCGCTCCCGAGGGTTCCTGAGAGGTGATGCCGTGAGGATTGGCGGGGACGCCGCCGTCGCTCCCGGAGCCGGCCTCCTCGGGGCCCGCCGAGCAGCCGGCCAGCAGCAGAGCGGCGGTCAGGCCGGCGGCCAACGGACCGGCCCATCGGGAGGTCAGGTGGCGGTGGTGGGTGGGGCCGGTCATCGGCGGGGCTCCTCGTGCTCAGCGAGTTCTTCGTACATGGCGTTCCAGGCCTTCAGCTCGGCCTCGTCGTTGAGGTCGGCCTTGCGGTCCAGGCGTCTGGTCTCCTTCGCGTCGTTCCGGGACCACATCACGGAGACCACCACGGCCATGATGACCGTGGGCACCTCGCCGATGCCCCACATCACGGCACCGCCGATCTGTTGGTCGGCGATCGCCGAGAGCCCCCAGTCGCGGCCGGTGGAGCCGAACCAGGAGGCCTGCAGGAGTGACTCGGAGGAGGTCATGGCCACGCCGATGAACGCGTGGAAGGCCATGGTGGCCAACAGGATGACCAGTCGCATCGGGTACAGCACCGTGCGCGGCAGCGGGTCGATCCCGATCATCACCGAGGCGAAGAGGTAGCCGGTCAACAGGAAGTGCACGTTCATGAACTCGTGGCCCAGGTGCTCCTGCAGGGCGAACCCGAAGATCGGCGTGTAGTAGAAGACCAGGATGGAGCCGGCGAAGTTCACGGCGGCCACCACCGGATTGGTGACGAACCTCGCGAATGGGGAGTGCACGAGCCACAGGATCCACTCGCGGGCACCGCGGGTACCGTCCGTCCGGGCCGGCAGGGACCGCAGCGCCAGGGTCACCGGAGCCCCGAGGACCAGGAACATCGGCGCGATCATGGTCAGCGTCATGTGGGCCACCATGTGGGCGCTGAACAGCACCTGGCCGTAGATGGCCGGAGCTCCCGAGGTCACCCAGAACAGGATCCCCAGCCCGAGCAGGAAGCACGCGGTGCGCAGAACGGGCCAGCCGTCCCCGCGCCGGAGCAGCCGGAGGGCGGAGCGCAGATACCACAGGGCCAGGAACGCGATGATGGCCACCCAGAGCCAGTCGAACCGCCACTCGGAGAACCAGGTCTGGAAGGTCAGTTCCGGCGGCAGGTCGTATCCGGTCAGGATGCGGGCGGGGGTGGCGTCCGGGGGCAGCTCCTCGGGGACGGGCGGGGAGGTGCGGGAGAGCACGGTGGCCAGCGCCATGACGGCGGCCATGATCGCAGCCTCCACGGCGATCAACTGCCAGAGCAGCCGTTTGGCCGCGGGCGGTGGGGCGGTGGTCCCGGTGGCCAGCCGCGGGATGATCCACAGCCGGTGCATGAGGCCGATCAGGCCCAGGGCCAGGGAGCCCAGGAGCTTGGCCAGCACCAGCAGGCCGTAGGGGCTGAGGAGCTGCTCGAGGGTGTTCATCCGGATCGCGGCGTTGACGATCCCGGAGATCACCACGGTGGCCAGCCCCAGGCCGGCCAGCAGGGAGTAACGCGAGACCACCGTGTAGACCAGTGGTTCGGGGCCCTCTCGGTGGGCCGAGGCCTGGCCGGCGGCGCCGTTCGGGCCGTGCAGCCGCGGGGAGACCAGGGCCAGGACGATCAGCCCGCCGATCCACACCACCACGCCCAGCAGGTGCAGGCCGATGGAGTTGACGGCGCCGTTGTGGTCATCGCCGGAGGCCGAGTGGCCGATCAGGGCCAGCGGGACGATGCCGACCAGCCCGAGCACGGCGGTCCAGGCCAGTCCGGTGGTGGAGCGGACCGCCAGGGTGAGGGAGGTGACCACCGCGGCGATCACCGTGACCGCCGTCCAGGCCTGACCCACGGAGATGTCCTGCAGATAGCCGACGAGCCCGGAGGTGAAGCTGGCCCCCGGGTCCAGGGGCATCCCCGCCAGGTCCGAGTAAGAGAGCACGAGCACGGCGAGTGCCGAGAGGGTCCAGACCACGGCGGAGACCGTGGCGACCTGCATCAGGCGGGTGAAGGCCGGGTGCTCCGTCTCCGCGGCGTCCCCGGAGCGGCGCGCACCGGACCGCCCGCTCCGGGCGCCGCCCTTCCGGGGTGGCATGATCACACAGGCGAAGACCAGGGCGCCCACGGCCGTGGGCATGGCCAGATTGTGCACCAGCTCGGCGATCGGCAGGCCCCAGCGCGTCAGCGCGCCAGGGTCCGAGAGCTCATCCACGGCCGTGATGCCGGTCCAGGCGGCCGCCAGCACCAGAGCCACGGCGCCGACCACGCCGGCCGCGGGCCACAGCCAGACCGGTGCACCGGAGTCTCGCTCGGTGGTGCTCGTAGAACTCGAAGAAGTCACAGTGTCCATTCTCTCGCAGTTTCCCGCGCCGCCCTCCGGCGTGCCGCCGGCGGAGGACCCGGGAGGACGACGGCGGCGCGTCGCCTCCCGGGACCGGGTTGGGCCTACCTCTGGTCGGCACCGGGGCCGGCGTCGATCCCCTTGGCCTTGCGGAACACCATGATCACGGCGACCACCACCACGAGCAGGCCGCCGATCGCGGCCACCCAGGCCCAGCCGGGAACGGCGGGGGCGGGGTCCTGACTGTCCTGGGACGTGGCCTCCCCGGACTCCTGGGTGTCATCAGCAGTGGTGGCGGGATCCGTGGCGGCGGTGGATTCCGTGGTGGCGGGATCCGTGGCGGTCGCGTCCGAGGAGACCGGGGCGTCAGGGTTCACCACACCGCAGTCCTCGGGCACCGCCTGCTCGGGGGCACTCGGGTCCTCGAGGGTGAAGTCATAGCTCTTCTCCTCGGAGTGGCCGTCCGAGTACACCACGCGGTAGCTGACCTGGTACTCGCCGTTGGGCATGCCCTCGCACAGCTCGACGCTGAGTTCGGGGCCGGAGACCGCTGACTCCCCGTCCTGCCACTGGTGGCCGTTCTCATCCGTCACGGTGGCCGCGTTGGTGATGCCCTCACCGGTGATCAGATTGCCGGAGAAGGTGAGGTTGAGCTGGCTCGGGGCCTCGATCGCCGCGGTGCCGGCCTCCGGGGTGGCGGACAGCAGTTGGTCGTGGGCCGCGGCCGGGGCGGCCGTGGCCAGCGTGAGCAGTCCCGCCGCGGTGAGCGCGGCGGCTCCGGCCCAGGGGGCGCGGCGGGCCGGGGAGGTCCGGGTGGGCAGGGTGGGCAGGGTGTTCTGGAACGTGTTGCGTTGCATGGTCATGGTGTCCTTTGCAGCCCGGGGCCGGAAGGCGCCGGGCGGTGGTCCGCGGTTGGAGGGGCGGGAGCAGCCCGGCCAGCCGGCGGATCGAGAAACGATCAGGCGGCCAGGGCGAGCTGTGCTCCTGCCGGCGGACCTCGCAGCCGCAGGGAGGGCAGCAGGACGTCATCCGGGCGGTGCACCACGGTCAACCGTGCCGCCGAGGCCCGGCGGACGGGGACGGCAGGGACCCATCGGGCCAGCCTGGCCCCCGGGGAACGCAGGATGAGGCCCACGGCGAGCTCCGCCACCCGGGCGGCGAGGACCTCCCCACGGCGCAGTGCCAGCACCGTGACCACGGCGGCGAGCAGGTGCGCGGCCATCATGGCTGGGGAGTCGGAGTGCAGGGCGGCCTCGGCCCCCGGGACCTCGCCGGCCCCCGCCCCAGGACCGGCGTCGGCTGTTGCCTTCGCGGTGGCGGCGAGACCGACCGTGGACACGGCTTGCGCCCCGTGTCCCGAGTGGAGCCCCGATTCGGTCAGGGTGGGTGCGACCGCCGGTGCGGCGGCGGAGTAGAGCCAGTGGAACAGCAGCTGGCTGGTGGCGACCCCGGCGGCGAGCCGCCACCAGGACAGCCGGCGTCCCGCCAGGGCGGTGCACACCGGGCCAGCCAGCGCGAGGGTGAGGATCCAGAGGATCGGGGCGGGGCCGGCATGGTGAGGGGCCTGGGAGACACCCGTCTCCACGAGGTTCGCCAGGGTGTGGGAGCCGGCCGCCAACACCGTGGCGACCACGGCCGCGGCCCAACCGCGCAGCAGCCGTGCCGCACCACGGGCCGGGGTCCGATCCGCGGCGTGCCCGGTCCGGGCAGGGCTCAGCACTCTTCGAGTGGACACCGAGCACCTCCCTGCCGCCGTGCGCTAGTCAGTGCTCCATGCTACGTGGGTTCTACCGGCTGTAGAAAACCGCTGGGGGGGGTGAAGGCATCGGCCCCGCGGACTGGCCCTGGGGCCCAAACGATGAGGTGCCTTAAACGCCGAAGGCGCCCCACGCGGTGGGGCGCCTTCGGCGGGCGGTCTGCGCCGGCCCCCTGGGGGATCCGGCCATCGGCCCTCTCGGATCACTTGCCGGTGGCAGCAGCCTTCAGCTTGGAGCCAGCGGAGATCTTGACCGAGTGGCCGGCCGGGATCTCGATGGACTCGCCGGTCTGCGGGTTGCGGCCGGTACGGGCGGCGCGGTCGGTGCGCTCCACGGCGATCCAACCGGGGATGGTGACCTTCTCACCCTTGGAGACCTGTGCGGAGAAGATCTCGAAAACGGCATCCAGCACGCCGTTGACGGCGGCCTGGGAGTTGCCGGTCTTCTCGGCGGCGGCGGCAACCAGTTCGCTGCGGTTCATAGCCATGTGTCCTCCTGGACTTCGATGGTGGTTTCCCTTGGCCCGAACCGGCAGATCCGGGCGCGTGCTTCGAAAACTACCACCCGGATCGGCGAAAACACGCCTCGGAAGCGCGGAAACACGCGGAATTCGGGGGATTCGCGGCAATTTCTCCTCGATTTCCCCTGTTTCAGCCCCTTCTCCGGGCCGCAGCACCGGCTCGGGCCCCGCTCCGTCCAACGCCGAAGGGGTGGCAGACCCTATGGTCTGCCACCCCTTCAGGATGGTGTGGACGGCGCCCTGCGGGCACCGTCACCGGCAATCTAGCCGGTGATCACCAGGAGGACTTGGTGATGCCGGGCAGCTCGCCACGGTGGGCCATGTCCCGGAAGCGGACACGCGAGATGCCGAACTTCTGGAAGGTACCGCGCGGACGGCCGTCGATGGAGTCGCGGCTGCGCACGCGCACCGGGGAGGCGTCGCGGGGGAGCTTCTGCAGGCCCACGCGTGCGGCTTCGCGCGCCTCGTCCGAGGCGTTCGGATCCACCAGGGTCTTCTTCAGCTCCAAGCGCTTCTCGGCATAGCGGGCAACGATGACCTTACGCTGCTCGTTCTTGGCAATCATGGACTTCTTGGCCATGCCTCAGCGCTCCTCTCGAAATTCGACGTGCTGGCGGACGACCGGATCATACTTCTTGATCACGATACGGTCCGGGGTGTTTCGACGGTTCTTGCGGGTCACGTAGGTGTACCCGGTACCGGCGGTGGACTTCAGCTTGATGATGGGACGTACGTCCTTGTCCTTGGCCATGTCAGAGCTTCACTCCCTTGGCAAGCAGGTCGGCGACGACGGCGTCGATCCCGCGCACGTCGATGGTCTTGATGCCCTTGGTGGACAGCGTCAGGGTGACGTTGCGGCGCAAGGACGGGACCCAGTAGGTCTTCTTCTGGATGTTCGGGTCGAACCGACGCTTGGTGCGACGGTGCGAGTGGGAAATGCTGTGGCCGAAGCCCGGCCCAGCCCCGGTTACCTGGCAGTTAGCTGCCATGATCACTCCTCGTTGCAAGTAGTAGTAAAAGAACGGGCGGAACCCGTTGTGGAACCTCCGGACGAACCGGGCGCTCCACGAGTCCCGCCACCAGTTGTGACACCGCGCTCTTACTGCGACTTTCCGAAGGGGTAACCAGACTGGGTGAGAGCCAGCCGAAGTGCCCTTGTATCGCGGGGGAAGACGGTGAGTCCCCTGCCGAGGCCGGTGAAGGCTGGCCGGGGATCCGGTTACGGGAAGCACGTTGTTTTCCGGTGCAGGAGCGGCCCGTGCGGACAGGGGCACGCCACAACACAACGTGGCTTAACGCCGTTCCATCTTAGGCCAGCGGCGCGAATCCTCCAAACCGGGATCCACCTGGGATCCCGGCGCCCTCAGGCCTGCTGCGGCCGGTCATCCGCGAGGGCCGGATCCCGGAAGACCCAGTGGTCCGGATCCAGGTGGGCCAGGATCTTGGCCCCGATCCGGCCCATATCCGCCAGGTCCTGATCGTCGAGGCTGTCCAGGAACCGCGCCCGCACGCTGGCCACATGGAACGGGGCCAACCGCGCGATCTCCGCCATCCCCACCTCCGTGATCTTCGCCATGGTGACGCGCGCGTCCTCACTGGACGGACTCCGGGCCATCAGGCCCCGGCTCTCGAGCTTGCGCGCCACGTGTGAGAGCCGGGACAGGGAGGCATTGGTCCGCGCGGCCAGCTCGCTCATGGGCAGCGCGTCGTCACTCTCGGAGAGCATGGCCAGCACCTGGTACTCGAAGAAGCTGACGGTGCCCTCCAGCTGCAGGTCGGCCTCCAGGGTGGGCATGAGCTGCATGTGGGTGGCCACCAGGGTCAGCCAGGCGCGGCGTTCCTGGGAGGAGAGCCATCGGACACCCTCCAGGCCCGTCTCCGCGGTCGCACCGGCGTCCCGGGCCTCGTCAACGGTCTCTGTCACGGGGTCCATGGAGGTGATTATCCCATCATCGCCACCACTCCGGTGCCCCCGCCACCCTGCGACCGGCCCGGGCCGGCCCGGGCCGTGGCGGACGGCCGGTGACACGGTTCACCCTTCGCCGGTCGGATCGGGCATGCTGGTGCCCAGTGGTGTCCTGCACCACACCGGATATCCGCACAGCCCCTGGGCCGCCAGCGCCGCCGCCCGCACCAGCGTCAGGAGAGTCGATGACCATCCAGCCCGTGACCCCGGACCCGTCCATCAGCGAGGATCTTCTGGCAGCCGGCCGCACAGCCTATGAGCTGGACCGCGCCCACGTCTTCCACTCCTGGAGCGCCCAGGGCGCCCTGACCCCGATGACGATCCTGAAGGCCGAGGGCTCACACGTCTGGGACGGGGAGGGCCGGAGGTTGATCGACTTCTCCTCCCAGATGATCAACACCAACATCGGCCACTCGCACCCCGCGGTGGTCTCCGCCATCCAGGAGCAGGCGGCGAGGATCGCCACGATCGCCCCCGCCCACGTCAACGATGTCCGCTCCGAGGCGGCCCGGCTCGTGGCCGAGCTGGCCCCCGGGGACCTGGACCATGTCTTCTTCACCAACGCCGGTGCCGAGGCCGTGGAGCACGCCATCCGCATGGCCCGCCTGCACACCGGCAGGAACAAGGTCCTCTCTGCCTACCGCTCGTATCACGGCGGCACGGACCTGGCCGTGAACGTGACCGGAAGCGCCCGGCGCTTCGCCTCGGATCGGGGCACGGCCGGCGTCGCGCGCTTCTTCCCGCCGTACCCCTACCGCAGCTCATTCCATGCCGAGAACCCCGAGCAGGAGACCGAGCGCGCGCTGGAGCACCTCGAACAGGTCATCCAGCTGGAGGGCCCCGGCACCGTGGCCGCCGTGATCCTGGAATCCGTGCCGGGCACCGCCGGGATCTTCGTCCCGCCCGCCGGATACATGGAGGGGGTGCGGGAGTTGACCCGGAAGCACGGGATCCTGTTCATCGCCGATGAGGTCATGGTGGGCTTCGGCCGCACCGGCCGCTGGTTCGGCGTGGACCACTGGGGTGTGGAGCCGGATCTGATGACCTTCGCCAAGGGCGTCAACTCCGGCTACGTGCCGCTCGGCGGCGTGGCGATCTCCGGGGAGGTCTACGCCACTTTCACCGACCGTGCCTACCCGGGCGGGCTGACCTACTCCGGCCACCCGCTGGCCTGCGCCGCAGCTGTGGCCACGATCAACGCCATGAAGGAAGAGGGCATGGTGGAGAACGCCGCAAGGATCGGCACCGAGATCCTCGGACCGCGGCTGCGCCAGCTGATGGAGCGCCATCCCTCCGTGGGGGACGTCCGCGGGCTGGGGGCCTTCTGGGCGGTCGAGCTGGTCAGGGACCGCACCACCAAGGAGCCACTGGCGCCCTACGGCGGCGCGAGCCCGGAGATGGGCGCGCTCGCGGGCGAGTGCAAGAAGCTCGGGTTGCTGCCCTTTGTCAGCGAGAACCGCCTGCACATCGCCCCGCCGTTGAACACCCCCGATGAGGTGCTGCACGAGGGGCTGGACATCCTGGACCAGGCGCTGGAGGTCGCTGACGTGCACGCCGCCAGCTGAGCGGGCACCACCGAGGTCAGGCAGCCTCCGGCCTGAGCACCGGGGGAAGCACCACCAACAGGACCCCGATCACCACGGCCGTGGATCCGGTGACCCACCATGCACCCACCGGATCCACCAGGGCGTGGGCGATGAAGGCGACGCAGCCGGCCAGCAGCAGCCCCATCCCGGCCAGGCAGATCCGCAACACCCGGTGGCCCAGCTGCACGGTGCGGTGCTTGACGTGCCGGCCGAAGAAGCGGCGGTGGATCGCCACGGGCAACAGCATCAACACGGTCAACATGACGGCCGCGACCAGCAACGCCACATACCAGCCGATCAGGTCTCCGGCGAGGTCGTCGAACCGGGCCTGAAACGGCAGCGTCACCAGGAACGCGGTGACGATCTGGGTTCCGGTCTGCATCACCCTCAGCTCCTGGAGCAGGTCGTTCCAGTTGCGGTCCTGCTTCTCCCCGGTGGTCTCGTGCCGCAGCGCCTCACCGTTCCCCCGCTCGTTCATCCCGTCTCCCACCGAACCTCCTCCGGAGACTTGTCCCGGCGCCAGCCCCGCCAGGCGGCCTGCCGGAGCCGGCCCGCGCGGGTCCTGCCCGCGAGGCTGACCTCGCCCACGAGCGAGGGCCGCACCCACCAGGCATCCGCCCGATCCGCGGCCGGGACGTCCTGCACCGGCGGGGTCTTGCGCTCGATCCGACGCAGCGTCCCCTCCACCGCCTGCAACTGATCCGCCGAGAACCCGGTCCCCACCCGGCCCGCGTAGCTCAGTTGTCCTGCCTCGTCCGGCACGGCCACCAGCAGTGAGCCGATGCCACCGGAGCGGCCGCCCCTGCCGCGCCTGGCCCCGATCACCACCACCTCCTGGTGCTGCTGCAGCTTCAGCTTGATCCACGCGGCACCGCGGCGGCCGGAGAGATACGTGGAGTCCGTTCGCTTGGCCACCACCCCTTCGAGGTCCATTTCGCGGCTGGCCCGCCGGGCCTGGGCCAGGGTGCCGAGGTGGTTCGGCGGCACGGACACCGCCTCCCCGGACACGACGACGGCCTCCAGGATCGCTCGGCGCTCGCCCTGGGTGGTGCGCAGCAGCGAGCGGACGCGACCCGCCGAGCTGCCGGGCGGCCCCAGTTGGAGGACATCGAAGACCAGGTACCTCAGCTCGATCCCACCGGCATCATGCCCAGGCTTCCCGGTCTGGCGCCGGCCGCGGCCCGTTCGCCCACTGGCCTCCTGCAGCAGATCGAAATCGGGGCGCCCGTCGGCGTCCAGGGCGACCAGTTCGCCGTCCAGCACCGCCCCGCCCCGCTCAGCGGCCTCCCCCGTGAGCAAGCCGGTCAGTTCCTGCAGTGCGGGGTAGTCGGCTGTGAGGTCCTGGCCGTTGCGGCTGGCCAGGACCAGCCGGCCGGGCGCGACCCCGGCGATCACGCGGTAGCCGTCCCACTTCATCTCGTAGGACCAGTCCTCGTCCGCCGCCAGGTCCGAGGGTTTCCCGGCGGTGGCCAGCATGGGGGCGGGCAGATCAGCCACCGTGAACGCCTGCTCGTCTGTGGTGCCGGTGGCGGGGGACGTGCCGGTGCTGGCCCGCCGAGCCGGCGCACGGCCCTGCCCCTTGGCGGCGGGCTGTGGACCACCGGCCACCGGCTGCTCCTTCATGAGATGGATCAGCCAGTTGTCCTCCCCGCCCATCCCCGGGGCATGGATCAGCGCATAGCGGCGCGGCACACCACCCAGCCCACCTGTGGCACGCCCGTGCAGCACCGCGATCACCTCGTGGCCCTCCCGCCACTTCTCGATCTCGATGGTCCCGGCGTCCCAGATGGTGACCTCCCCGGCCCCGTACTCGCCTTTCGCGATGGTCCCCTCGAAGGTCCCGTACTCCAGGGGATGGTCCTCCGTCATCACGGCCAGGCGATTGGCCTCCGTGTCCAGCGGCGGCCCCTTGGGCACGGCCCAGGAGACCAGCACCCCGGAATGCTCCAGCCGGAAGTCCCAGTGCAGGCGGCGGGCATGGTGCTCCTGGATGACGAAGGTGGGCGGTTCGCTCTCGCTGTGCTCCCGTGCCGTCGGCGCCTGTTCAGGCACCGGTTCGGCGGTCTTCGCCGCATCCCGCTTGGAGCGGTACTTCGCGAGCCGGTCCTCCCCGGTCTGCGGAGTGGCCCCCTCGGCGCCGGCCTCTGGGGTCCCGGCCTCCTGGCGGCCGCCGTCCGGCACCCATCCCAGCGGTGCCAGCGGGTCCATCCCGTCGGCCACCCGCTGGAGGACCTCAGCCATCTCGATGTGGCGCAGATCCGGGTCCTCGAGTTCCTCCCAGGTCCGGGGGGCTGCCACCCAGGGCCGCTCCCGGCCCCGGAGGGAGTACGGGCTGACCGTGGTCTTGGAACCGTTGTTCTGGCTCCAGTCCACGAACACCTTGCCGGCCCGGCTGGTCCTGCGCATGCTGGAGACGACCCGGTCCGGATGGTCGGCCACCAAGGCCTTCGCCAGCTCGTGGGCCACTCGATTGACCGCGTCCGCGTTGTGCCGCCCGTCGAGTCCCGCGTAGAGGTGGATGCCCTTCGATCCGGAGGTCACCGGATGGGCCTCGAGGCCCATGTCCTGGAGGATCTCGCGGCACCAGCCAGCCACCTCGGCGCATTCGGTCAGCCCGGTGCCCTCTCCCGGATCCAGGTCCAGCACCAGCCGGTCAGGGTTGCGCGGCTGCCCGTTGCGGCCGAAGCGCCACTGCGGGGTGTGCAGTTCCAGGGCCGCCACTTGGGCGAACCAGGCCAGCACGGCCGGCTCGTTGGCCAGGGGGTAGGTGTTGGTGTGGTCGGAGTGCGCGATCCGGCCGGTCGGGATCCAGGATGGGGCCGAGTCCTCGAGGTCCTTGCGGAAGAAGACCTGTCCGGGGTGCTCTGCCGTGCCCACTCCGTCCACCCATCGCTTCCGGGTCACGGGGCGCTGCGCCACTTGGGGGATGAGCACTCCGGCCACGGCGAGGTAGTACTCCATGACCTCGGCCTTGGTGGTCCCCGTGGCCGGGTAGAGCACCTTGTCCAGGCTGGAGACGGAGAGGCGGCGTTCACCCACGGTGTAGGTCTGCCGCGCAGATCGTGCCATGTGAACCCTCCCGGATGGGACGCTGACGTCCTAGGCTGACCGTCATGCGAGCCGTATGGTCTGGATCTATCACCTTTGGCCTGGTCAACGTCCCTGTCAAGGCGTACTCCGCAACGAAGAGGCATGATGTCTCCCTGCATCAGGTCCACGATGCCGACGGGGGGCGGATCCGCTACCAGCGGCGTTGCGAGGTGTGCGGCAAGAAGATCGACTACGAGCACATCGACAAGGCCTACGAGGACGGCGAGCAGACGGTGGTACTCACGGACCAGGACCTCGATTCCCTGCCGGAGACGCAGAACGATGAGATCGAGGTGGTCCAGTTCGTCCCCTCGGACCAGATCGATCCCCTCATCCTCGGCAAGAGCTACTTCCTGGAGCCGCAGGGCAAGTCCCCGAAGTCCTACCTGCTGTTGCGCCATGCACTCGAGGACACCGAGCGCACCGCCGTGGTGACCTTTGCGCTCCGCCAGAAGACCCGCTTGGGGGTATTGCGGGTCCAGGACGCCGTCCTGGTCCTGCAGGCCATCCGGTGGGCGGACGAGGTCCGCGAGGTGGATTTCCCCGCCACCCGGTCGAGGGCGAAGATCGGCACCAAGGAGAAGAAGCTGGCGGCTGCCCTGGTGGACCAGTTCGCCTCCGACTTCACCCCGGAGGAGTTCGAGGACACCTACCAGACGGAGCTGCGCCGACTCATCGACGCCAAGATCGAGCAGGGCGAGGCGTTGGACACCGAGGCCACCTTCGGTGAGATCGCGAGCGCTGACGGTGATGGCGCCTCAGAGGACGGGGAGGATGCCGAGGTCATCGACCTGATGCAGGCGCTCAAGGCGTCCCTGGACAAGCAGCGCGGCGGTGGCCGGACGGCGTCCGGGACGAAGAAGACCGGGACGAAGAGGTCCGGGACGAAGAAGTCCACCGGGGCGTCCACCCGGACGAAGGGCAAGGCCCAGAAGAGCGACGCGAAGAAGAGCTCGGCCCAGAAGGGCAAGGGCTCAAGGGCGAAATCCTCCGGCAAGCCGGCCGGTACGTCCAACGGGAAGGCCGCCGGGAAGTCGTCCTCCCGGCGCAAGAGCGCCTGAGGACGCTCCACGTGCGGCACTCCACACCCGGCCGGGGCGGGTTCTCCCGCCACCGGTCCGGCGGGGGCGGTCAGGTCAGCGGCCCTGGCGGCCACCCTCGGACTGCTTGTCATGCTGCTCGCCGCCGTGGACCTCTGCCGGGAGCTCGTCCACGAGCGCCACCACCACGTCCTCGAGTTTCCAGTCCAGCTCGATGACGCCCTCGGCCAGGTTCCGGAGCCGTTCAGGGGTCTGAGCCGCGCCGCCGACGGGGACCACGAACAGCTCAGTGTGGAACACGTGTCCCTCGTCCCGCATGCGCACTCCGGCATGCTCGACCCAGTCGAGGGACCGGGCCTGCTTCTCGACCTTCTCCAGCAGCGGATGCGGGTCATTGCCGTCGATGGTCCGCGCCCGGGAATCGGCCAGATCGGTGATCGCCGTGCTCACGTTCCGGAAACCGTCCTTGACGATGCTCAGGCCGATGAAGATGGCCGCGGCGGCATCGAACCACCACAGGCCCAGACCGACCCCGGCCACCCCCACCGCCGTGCCCACGGACGTGCGCCAGTCGGCCTTGAGCATGTCCGCATCGGCATAGAGGACCTTGTCATGCAGCTCGTTGGCCACCTTCATCTTGAGTCGACCCAAGACCACGGGGACCGGGACGAGCAACAGCATCAGGGCGATCATGAACCAGCCCTGCCACACCGTCTGCCCGAACACGTGGAAGGTGCCGATCGGTGGATGCTCGCCCTGGATGAGCCCGAGGGCTGAGTCGAGGAGCAGGTATGAGCCCATGACCAGCAGTGCGACCCCGGCCACCAGGTGCCCCACTCCGATGGCCCGGTGGTTGCCATAGGGGCGCCTCCGGGAGGGGGGCTTGTTCACCACCGCCACGGCCACCAGGAAGGCGATCGGGGGCACGAAGGCGAGCATGTCCTCGATCCAGGCCGCCTTCATGGCCTGCGAACTGCCCATGACCAGGGCGATCAGGCAGACGGCGACCACCAGGTAGCCCACGGTGATCCATTCCAGCCGCACGGCCCGGCGCAGGGAGTCCTGGAGCTCCGGGGTGAGCTCGGTGCGCCCGAACCGGCGGTTCGTCATCCTCATGGCCTGGCCCCCTCGTGGTGCTCGTCCAGGAACCGTTCGAGTTCGCCGAGCAGCTGGTTCTCGCCCAGGGGGACGGCCAGCACCAGCTGGACCGTGCTGCCGTCCGGCCCGGTGTCCTCGGCATAGGAGCGGGTCAGCGAGGCCTTCGAGCTCCACGGCGTCTGGTCCGTGAGCCCACCGGCCACCAGGTCCACCGCCCCGGACTCCAGGCCGGTCATCAGGGCTTCTTCCCCGGAGGCCGTCCATGCGATGTCCGCATCGATCTGCTCGGCGAAGGCTCGCACAAGGTCCACCTCGCTACCGGAGGGCTCGGCACCGGTGGCGTCCACATAGGGCGGGTGGTGGACCACCCCCACCGAGAGGGTTCCCCCGGAGACCTCATCCAGGGTCCCCTCCGGATCGGCCGGGTAACCCGAGGACGTACAGCCGGTCAGGGTCAGCACGGTCGCCAGGGCGGCGACGATCACACCGCGTCGAGTCGGACGCATGGGTCCATCGTCGTATCCCGGCATGCCGCCCCCTGTGTCAGGTCCTATACGCGGTCGGTCACCTCAGGGGCTCCGGCCATGCGAGCGCAGCTCGCACAGCAGTACATCGAGGCGCCGGCCTCAACCCCATGGCCGAGGATCCGGCAGCCGCAATGGCTGCACTCCGGTGCCATGGCATGGGCAGCGCACTCGAAGCTGTCGAAGACGCCGGTACGCTCCCCCTGTTCAACAGTGAGCGGCTTGTCATACTCGTTGCCACAGACATCACAGGCGGCCATGACGATTCTCCTTCTCTGCATCGGGCCGCGGCGGCTGCCGCCGGCTAGTGGTTGCGCAGCTTCTTGATCAACTCGTCCTTCTTCAGGTCCGAGTAGCCCTCGAGGTCCAGTTCCCTGGCCCGGTCCTTGAGTTCCTCGACCGTCCAGTCCTCGTAGGAGCCGGACTCGCCGCCACGCTCCCCCACCTCGGAGCGGCCCTCACGGGCAGCGGCATTCGAGATACGTGCCGCCTTCTCCTTGCTGGCGCCGTCCTCGCGGAGGGACTCGTACATGTCCTCGTCCTTGATCTGTGGGGCGTCGGATTCCTTGGATGATCTCTTCTCAGCCATGGGGCCAGTCTGCGCCGGGGGCGCAGCGCGGACAACCCATGGCGTGCCCCCCTCCCCGCCGGCGGCGAGGGCCTGTTCCGGACGGTCCGTCGCCGGCTCAGTGAAGGCGGCCGAGCTCCTGCCCGCGGGCCACCGGGTCGCCGCCCTGGAGGGGCACGCGAGAGAAGACCCCCTCCCCGGGAGAGGACACAGCGGTCTCCATCTTCATCGCCTCCAGCACCACGAGCTCCTGCCCCGCGCTCACCTCGGTGCCGTCCTGAACGAGCCACGTCACCACGGTCCCGTCCATCGGAGCGGTCACGACGCCGGCCCCGGCACCCTCCGCCTCGGGTGCGCCGCCGGCGCTGGGCCCGGTGGCCTCCCCGGCCGCCGATCCGCCCCCGCCGCCGCGCAGCGCGCGCACCAGCTCAGCGGGCAGCCCGAGGCAGACGGCCCGGCCGTCCACGGTGACCGTCAACTCGGTGCGCTCAGCCCCTGCCGCCGCGAGATAGGGCGAGGCCGCCAGGTCAGGAGCGCCGTCGGATTCGATCCACCCGGTGTGGACGCCGAGCCCCTCGGAGGAGGTGAAGTCCGCATGGTCCAGCACGGCCCGGTGGAACGGGAGCACGGTCGGCAGCCCCCGGATGGACAGCTCCTCCAGGGCCACGCGGGCACGGCGGATCGCCTGCTGCCGGTCCTCGCCCCAGATGATGAGCTTGGCCAGCAGGGAGTCGTATTCAGCGGGCACCGTGGAGCCCGAGCGCACCCCGGTGTCCACGCGCACGCCGGCACCGGTGGGGGCCTCGAAGGTCTGGACGGTCCCCGGCGTGGGCAGGAAGCCCAGAGCAGGGTCCTCCGCCGTGAGCCGGAACTCGAGGGCGTGTCCGCGCGGGGTGGGGCCCTCGGTGAGGGAGAGCGGTTCCCCTGCGGCGATGCGGAACTGTTCGCGGACCAGGTCCACCCCCGTGGTCTCCTCGGTGACGGGGTGCTCCACCTGCAGCCGGGTGTTGACCTCCAGGAAGGAGATCTGCCCCTCCGGTGACACCAGGTACTCGACCGTGCCGGCCCCGGTGTACCCGGCCTCGCGGCAGATCGCCCGGGCGGAGGCATGGATGCGTTCGTGTTGCTCCGGACTGAGGAAGGGGGCGGGGGCCTCCTCCACGAGCTTCTGGTTCCGCCGCTGCAGGGAGCAGTCGCGGGTGCCGACCACCACCACCGTGCCGTGGGCGTCCGCCAGCACCTGGGCCTCCACGTGCCGGGGCCGCTCCAGGAATCGCTCCACCAGGCACTCCCCACGGCCGAAGGCCGCCACGGACTCCCGCACGGCGGAGTCGAAGGCGGACTCCACGTCCTCCATCCGGTGCACGACCCTCAGACCCCGCCCTCCCCCGCCGAAGGCGGCCTTGATGGCCACCGGGAGGCCGTGTTCGTCAGCGAAGGTGCGCACGGCGGCGGCGTTCTCGACCGGGCCCTCGGTCCCAGGAACCAGGGGTGCCCCGGCTGCCACGGCGATCCTCCGGGCGGACGTCTTGTCCCCGAGCGCACGGATGGCCTCCGGTGAGGGGCCGATCCACGTGAGGCCGGTCTCGATCACGGCCTGCGCGAAGTCAGCGTTCTCGGACAGGAAGCCATATCCGGGGTGGACCGCATCGGCCCCGGACCTTCGGGCCACCTCCAGCAGCTTGCCGATGTCCAGGTACGTCTCGGCAGCCGAGCGGCCGTCCAGGGCGTAGGCCTCGTCCGCGCGGTGCACATGCAGCGCGTCGGCGTCCGGATCCGAGTACACGGCCACAGAGGTCAACTGTGCGTCCGTACAGGCGCGGGCCACGCGTACCGCGATCTCCCCGCGGTTGGCGATCAGGACCTTGCGCAGCGGCCGGGCGGCCGGGCTCGATGCACTCTGCTGCGGGTACTCGGTCATCGGGTCGGTCCTCTCGAATCCGGTGTTCGTTGAGATTCGCTGCTCTTTCCTGCCCTCAGGGGCGTCAGGACCTTCGGTGCTGTCAGGGGCGTCGGGGTCGATCAGTGAGAAGCGGACCGCCGAGCCGGGCGGAAGCTGTGCCGCCAGCGTCAGGTCCTGGGGCAGGACGACTCCGATCACGGGGTACCCGCCGGTGACCGGGTGGTCCGCCAGGAACAGCACGGGCAGCCCGGACGGTGGCACCTGCAGCGCCCCGGTCACGGCCCCCTCACTGGCCAGCTCTCCCTGCCGGATGCGCTCCAGCGGGGCACCGTCGGACTCATGAGGCACCTCGAGCCGTACGCCGACCCGGTTCGACTGGTTGCCGACCTGCCAGTCCTGACCGGTCAACCGTTCCAGCCCGGCGCTGCCGAACCAGTCGTCCCGTGGCCCGGGGGTCACCCGCAGCGTGGTGGTGGCCCCAGCCCGGGGCATCAGCCGTCGCGGCGGTTCAACGTTCCCCTCGACCGGCCGGACGGCGGCACCGCCGGCCCCTGCGGGCACCGGCACCGCGGTGCCCGCAGACAGGGGCTCAGGCCCCAGCCCGGACAGGGTGTCCGTGGAGCGACTGCCGAGGACGGCGGCCACCTCGAACCCACCACGCACCGCAAGGTAGGTCCGCAGTCCGGCCTCCGGTTCACCGATCGTCAGAACCTCACCGTCGTAGAGGGCGAAGGGGGCCCGGGCCGGGGCCCAGCGGTCGGCCGGAGCCCCGCCGTCCGCCGCGGTGATGCGGGCGGTGCCCTCCGCGCCGGCGAGCGCGAGGACGTGGTGGCCCCGGGCGCGCAGGGCCAGTCCGCCGAGCAGGGTCTCGATGACGGCCACCTTCGGGGCATTGCCGAGGATCCGGTTGGCCAGCCGTGCCGAGTCGAGGTCGGCGGCTCCCGCCGCAGGAACCCCGAGACCGCCGTGCCCGGTCCGGCCGAGGTCCTGGAGGAGCGACTGCAGTCCGGGGTGTTCCACGACCACCGCGGGACCGGTGCCGGCCGCACTGGTGCGGGCCGTCGTCGTACCGGGGCGGGTGTCCGCCGGTCCGCCGAGGTGCGCCAGCTGCCGGACGGCCCGGTAGCGGACGCGGTCCCCCGGGGACACGAGCGCGGGTGTGGGCCGGTCCGCGTCCCACATCGTGGCGTCGGTGCGGCCGATCACCTGCCAGCCGCCCGGGGAGGATCGCGGGTAGACGGCGGAGAAGCCCCCGGCCACGGCGACTGCGCCGGCCGGGACCGCGGTGCGCGGGGAGCTGCGCCGGGGGATCTCTGGGCCCAGCTGCTCCGGGCCGTTCGGTGCCAGGTAGGTGAATCCGGGGGCGAATCCACCGAAGGCCCCGACCCACTCGATCTCGGTGTGCCAGCGGATGACGCCCTCGCGTCCCAGCCCCGTCAGCTCGCCGACCTCGTCCAGGTCCTCACCGTCATAGACCACCTCGATCTCCACGAGGCGGCCGTCCGCGGGCTCGCCCTCGGCCACCCTCCAGTGCCTCACCGCCTCCGCCCCCGTCACCGCGGCAGCGCGATGGGTGAAGGACAGTGCCACGGTCTCCGCGGCGGCCAGAGCCTCCACCTGTCCGGGCAGCGGCCCGGCCTCGAGCCGGGCGTGCAGGGCCACGACCTCGCTCAGGGAGCCGCACTCCACCAGGAACGCACGGGTGCCGGACCAACGGATCCGCCGGCCGCCGGAAGCGGCAGGCCTGCCAGCGTTGCTGGACATGCTGGAGCCGCTGGAGCCGCTGGAACTGCCAGTCATACGAAGGCGCCGATGCGGATGCCGGCGTCCTCCAGGCCGGCGCGGACGGCAGCGGCCATGGCCACCGCCCCCGGGGTGTCGCTGTGCACGCAGATGCTGGCGGCCTCCATCCGGAGGTCCGTGCCGTCCACGGCGGTCAGGGTGCCCTCGGTGGCCAACCGGACCATGCGCCGGGCCACCTCGGCCTCGTCCTCCAGCACGGCACCGGCCTCGCGTCGGGAGACCAGGGTGCCTGCGGGGGTGTAGGCGCGGTCCGCGAAGGCCTCGGTCACCACACGCAATCCCTGGTCCGCGGCAATCCCCGCGGCCACGGATCCGGGCAGCAGGAGCAGGGGCAGCTCCGGGTTGAACGCCGTGACCGCGTCCACCACGGCCCGGGCATGGGCGGTGTGATGGACGATCGTGTTGTAGAGGGCCCCGTGCGGCTTGACGTAGCGGACAGCGGTGCCCGAGGACCGGGCCATCGCCTCGAGCCCCCCGATCTGATAGAGCACATCGTCAGCCAACTCGGTCGGCGAGCAGTCCAGGAAGCGTCGGCCGAACCCCACCAGGTCGCGGTATGAGACGTGGGCACCCACGGTGACCCCTGCCGCCACCGCGTCCCGGCAGGTCTGGGCGATGATCGAGGGATCCCCGCCGTGGAAGCCGCAGGCCACATTGGCGGAGGAGACCGAGCGGAAGATCGCGGCGTCGTCACCCAGGGTGTAGGAGCCGAAGGACTCGCCGACGTCACTGTTCAGGTCGATCTGCGGCATGGTGCGTAGGGCGTCCACCGAGGGTCCCTCCGTCTCAGGCGTGGGGCACGACGACGGCCCGGCCGGAGACCTGGCCGTCCACCAGCGCCTGATAGGCCTCCAACGCCCGATCCATGGGGTAGGTGGTGTACATCGGCTCCAACTGACCGGCCCGGTACAGATCGACCACCTCGTACAGCTCCTCGATGGTGCCCCAGTAGGTGCTGGTCAACTCCACCTCATAGGGGGCGGTGAAGAAGGACCAGTCGTAGGAGCCACCGGCGATCCCCACAATGGTGCAGCGTCCCTGGCGGGCCGTGGAGTCCATGGCGGTCTGCACGGTCGGTGCCACGCCCACGAAGTCGAAGGCAGCGTCCACGCCCCTTCCACCGGTGATCTCGCGGATCCGCTCGGCCTGCCCCTCGCCGCCGGGCACCGTGACGGCACCGAGCCTCTCGGCCTCGGCCATCGCCTCGGGCTTCATGTCCGTGGCGATGATGGTGGCACCCGTGAGGGCCTTGAGGATCTGCACTCCGAGCAGGCCGAGGCCGCCCAAGCCGATGACCAGGGCGTACTTGCCGCCGCCGTTGAGGTGCGGCAGAGCGAGTTTGACGGCGTGGTACGGGGTGAGGCCGGCGTCGGCGAGGGAGGCCGCCGCGATCGGATCGGCGTCTCCCAGGGGGACCAGGTTCCGGGCCGGCACGCGCACATACTCGGCCATGCCGCCGTCGCGCCCCAGCCCCACACCCATATACGGCATGGTGGCGGCGTTCTCGCAATAGGTGTCCTGGCCGCGCGAGCAGGCGCGGCACTGCTGGCAGCCGATGGGCCCGTAGACGAGGTAGGCATCGCCCTGCTTCAGGCCCTCGACGCCGGGACCGGTCTCCTCGATCCAGCCGGAGTTCTCATGGCCCAGGGTGAACTGTGGCTTCTGGGCGCCCGGGGCTCCCTCGGTGAAGTCCTGGAAGATCGCGACGTCGGAGTGGCAGGCCCCGGCGCCGGCCACCTTGAGCAGGACCTCACCGGGGCCCGGCTTCGGCTTCTCGACCTCCTTGAGGGTGGGGAAGGTCTGGTAGTCCTCGAAGACCACGGCGCGCATGGGGGTTCTCCTATCGGTGGGGGTGATCGGATCGGGAGGGGGATGGTCGGGGTCGGGCGCAGAGTGACCACACCGCGTCACAACGGCGGGGGCGAGGTCACTTTGTGCGGAGGGTCAGGCCGGGTAGAGCGGGTTGTGGCCGGGCGTCACCTGTTCGGCCTGGCGCACCGGTCCGGGGGCCGTGCCCGCGCCGAAGGGGGAGCCGCCGAGGTCCTCGCGGCCGTGCTCGGTCATCCAGCCGGAGAGGTCCGGTCCCTGCGGCACGATCCCGGTGGGATTGATGTCCCGGTGGACCTCGTAGTAGTGGCTCTTGATCTGCACGAAGTCCACGGTGTCCCCGAACCCGGGGGTCTGGAACAGGTCCCGGGCATAGCCCCACAGCGCCGGCATCTGGTCCAGCTTGTTCCGGTTGCACTTGAAATGGCCGTGGTAGACGGGGTCGAAGCGCACCAGCGTGGTGAACAGCCGCACGTCCGCCTCGGTGATGGTGTCCCCCATCAGGTACCGCTGTCCGGTCAGCCGCTCCTCGAGCCAGTCCATGGCCGTCCAGAGCCGTTCGTACGCGGCGTCATAGGCCTCCTGCGAGCCGGCGAAGCCACAGCGGTACACCCCGTTGTTGACCTCGGTGAAGATCCGGGTGACCACCTCGCGCATCTCCGGGAGGGACTCGGCCGGCAGCAGGTCCGGGGCCCCGTCGCGGTGGTACTGCCTCCACTGCGTGGAGAAGTCCAGGGTCATCTGGGGATAGTCGTTGGTCACCACGGCTCCGGTGGGGATGTCCACGAGGGCGGGCACCGTGATGCCTCGCGGGTAGTCCGGGAAGCGCTTGAAGTAGTTCTCCTGCAGGCGCTCGGTGCCCAGCACCGGGTCCCGGCCTCCGGCATCCAGGTCGAAGGTCCACGAACGCTCGTCATGGGTGGGCCCCGGGGTGCCCAGGGAGAGGACGTCCTCCAGGCCCAGCAGGCGGCGGACGATGATGGCGCGGTTGGCCCAGGGACAGGCCCTCGCCGCCACGAGGCGGTAGCGGCCGGGCTCCACCGGCCACGCCTCGGCATCCTCGGTCAGTCCGCCCCGGGCCCGGCCGATCTTGTCCGCGGCCACCCGAGGCGCCCTCAGCGCCGCCGTGGGGTCTGCCACGACGCGGTCCTGGATGTAGTTGGTGTCCCGGGAGAACTCCTGCCCGGCGGTGACGTAGCTGCCCTGACGGGGCTGGCTGTTCTCGCTGTGCTCCATACACTGAGCCTATGGCCTCCACCGATCATGCGTCCCCTCCCAACGCCCCCCTGGCCGATTCCCGGCTGACCGCCTCCGTCCTGGCGGACAATCCCTCCGGCATGACCCTGGAGGGCACCAACACCTATCTGGTGGGAGACCCGGACGCCGACTCCGTGGTGCTGGTGGATCCCGGCCCGGTGGAGGGCGCGGAGCTGCACCTGGACAACGTGCTCTCGGCCGCCGCCGGCCGCCGCGTGGAGCTGATCCTCGTGACCCATCACCACGGAGACCACACCGGCGCCGTGGACCTCTTCGCCGAGCGCACCGGGGCGCCGGTGCGCGGAGGCTCCCCGCTCTGGTGCCGGTCGGCGGCACCCCTGGTGCCCGGCGAACGCATCCCGGCGGCCGGCGTCGTGCTCACCGCCTGGCACACACCGGGACACACCTCTGATTCGTTCTCCTTCGCCCTGCCGGACGACGGCGCGGCCGGATCAGTCCTCACCGGAGACACCGTCCTGGGCCGGGGGACCACCGTGATCGATCACCCGGACGGCACCCTCGCGGATTACCTGGACTCCCTGGAGACGCTGATCTCCCTCGGCGATGCCACGGTACTGCCGGCGCACGGGCCCGTGCTGCCCTCGATCGCCCAGGTGGGGGCCATGTACCGCGAGCACCGTCGCCAGCGGCTGGACCAGGTGCGTGCGGCCCTCGAGGGACTGGACCCGGCCGAGCGAGGGGCCGCCTCGGCCGACGACCTGGCGCGGCGGCTTCTGCCCGCCGTCTACCCGGAGATCGAGGAACGGCTGCGTCCGGCAGCGCTGATGTCCCTCGGCGCGCAGCTGGCCTTCCTCGCCGGCGAACGCTGAGGCCGGCTGACGTGGCCTGATCCGAGAGTGTCCAGACTGTGATCTCCCGCGCCGCTGAGATACCGCACGATAACGGTTCGCGCAAATATCATGGACGGTGGAGGGTCCACCACCTCCCCTCGGCATTATCGGCAGTCGGACGGCAGTCATCCAGCAAGGCGGACCACGTGGCAGAACAACTCGATGAACGCGCACTCCTCCAGGACGGGCAGTTCCCCGTCCTGCCCTCGTCCCGGCGCTCCGGCCAGACGGTCCTGATCACCGGGGCCACCGCTGGACTCGGGGCCGAGTTCGCCCGGCAACTGGCGGGCCAGGGGCACCACCTCGTCATCACCTCCCGGAACCCCCACCAGCTGGTGGCCAAGGCCCAGGGGTTGGAGGCGCAGTACGGCATCACCGTGGAGACCCTGACGGCGGATCTGTCCACCCCCGAGGGTGTCCAGGTGGTGGCGGCTCGATTGCGCGCACCGGACCAGCCGATCACCATGCTGGTCAACAACGCCGGCGCCGGGCTGTCCACCGAGTTCCACGAGAGTGAGGCCGAGGACGAACTGGCCATGCTGCGGCTGCTCACGGAGGCCCCCATGCTGCTCTCCCACGCCGCCATCCAGTCCTTCCTGGCCCGTGGCGGCGGGCGCATCATCAACGTCTCCTCCGTGGCCGGACTCCTGCCGGAGGGCAGCTACGGGGCCGCGAAGGCCTGGTCCGTCAGCTTCAGCCGCTGGGCCAACACCCGCTACAAGCCGGAGGGCGTCACCATCACCGCACTGTGCCCGGGCCCGGTGCGCACGGAGTTCCACACCCGCGCCGGGATCGACACCACCAAGAAGCCCAAGTGGGCGTGGATGGACGCTGAGGACGTGGTCCGCGAGGGATTGACGGCCGCCGCCGAGGGCCGGGGCGTGTGCATTCCCTCACGCCGGTACCGTTCCCTCATGGCGGCCGCCCGCTTCAGCCCGGACGCCGTGCTGGAGCGGTTCAGCCGGATCGAGCCCAAACGCGGCAAGGGCTCCTAGAACCACGGGGACCACAGAACACCAGGAGGGCTTCGGCCATGACCATTCTCGTCGGCTACACGGCCAGCAGGGAGTCCAGGGCGGCACTCGATGAGGCCATACGCATCGCGCGGGTGACCCGTGAGGGGCTACTGGTGGTCAATGCGGGACCCGGCGGAGCGCACCAGCACGACCACATGGTCACGGAGGCCCAGCAGCGC
The DNA here is from genome assembly GCF_047305825.1 of Citricoccus nitrophenolicus. Taxonomy (GTDB): domain Bacteria; phylum Actinomycetota; class Actinomycetes; order Actinomycetales; family Micrococcaceae; genus Citricoccus; species Citricoccus nitrophenolicus. The sequence continues at coordinate 1,369,106 of NZ_CP063070.1, forward strand.
GAGCTGCAGGCCGTCCTGGACGCCTCCGGGTTGGCCGCCGAATTCCGCCAGTACGCGCGGGGCCGGTCCACGGTGGACGAGATCAAGGACGTGGCGGACGAGGTCCGGCCCTCCGTGGTGGTCATCGGCATGAGACGCCGCAGCACCTTCGGACGCTTCGTCATGGGTTCCGTGTCCGACGGCCTGCTCAGGGAGCTGGACCAGCCCGTGCTGTGCGTCAAGGACCATCCGGCCCAGCCCACCGGCGCGATCGGCGAGGGCCCACCGGAGGACATCACGGCTGCCCCGGAGCCCGCAGCCATCAACGGTCCCGCTCCCGCCGCGGACCCCCCGCAGGACTCCGGCCCGGCAGACCGCCGGTAGGCCGTCCTCCTCGGTTCGAGGCCGCTAGGCCAGATGAGGTCAGTCGGCGCTGGGCCCGTCCGGGCCGCCGTCGGGACCACTGTCCGGGCCTTTGCGCCGAGGCGCGTCCTCCTCGTCCTCCGGGACTTCCACGCCCTCGGCCTCGGCGGCCTTCTCCTTGCGTTCGGCGAAGGCCGCCTCGCCCGGCCCGGCGAACTCACGGTTGCGTTCCACCGCCGTGATGGAGCCGGTGAACACCGTGGAGTCATCGCTGGACCGGGTCAGGGGCGTGGAGCCCGTGACGGCCGCGGTGGCCGCGGTGGCCGACTGCTCGCCCGTGACGGGATCGACCTGCGGCAGGGGGCTGGTGGGGGTGCTCCGCGGGAACGCGGAGGCAGCACCCACCGCACCACCGGACGCACCGCCGTGGTCCTGCCCCGCCGGCGCCACCGCGCCGCGCTCGCCCGTGCTGGGCTCGGCCGACCCCGCATCGGTGCCCACGGCCGCGAGGTGCGGCGCCTGCACGGGCATCTCAGCGAAGCGCTGAGCGTAGATCGCCTCGGGGTGCTCGCTGCGCAGGAAGGTGACGAGGTCCTCGCGCACCAGGCAACGCAGGTCCCACAGGTCCCCGGCGTTGCGGGCGGAGACCGCCACCCAGAGCTTCACGGTTCCACCCAGTGCCTCGCTCACCTGGATGGTGCTGTCCTTGCCGTCCCAGAGGTCGGTGGACTCCAGCAGCGCCTTGAGGCGTTCGCGGGTGGCGTCCACCGGGACCCGCCAGTCCACGTCGATCTCCACCGTCCCGGACAGGGCAGAGCCGGTGCGGGTCCAGTTCTCGAACGGGGTGGTGGTGAAGTGGCTGGAGGGGTAGATCACCCGGCGCCCGTCCCAGATCTTCACCACCACGTAGGACAGGGTGATGTCCTCGATGGTCCCGTAGACCCCGTCTGCGATCACCACGTCTCCCACCCGGATGGCGTCCGTGAAGGCCAGCTGGATCCCGGCGAAGACATTGGTCAGGGTGGACTGCACGGCGAGACCGGCCACCACGGAGATCACGCCGGCCGAGGCCAGCAGGCCTGCGCCGACCGCGCGGACCTGGGGAATGGTCAGCAGGATGACGGACACGGCAATGACGATGATCGCGGCCTGGATGACCCTGCGCAGCAGCACGGTCTGGGTGCGGATCTTGCGGTCACGGCGGTCGTCCACGCCCTCCGAGGCGTACTTGCCGAGCAGCCGCTCCTCCACAATCTGCACCACCCGCAGCGCCAGCCACGCCAGCGAGCCGACGATCCCGCCCATCAGCAGGAAGTTCACCCCGTTGAACCAGGGGTAGTCGGAGGCGGTCAGGCCCAGGGCGATCCGGGCCGCCAGCAGCACGGCCGCGACGAGGACCGGGATGCGGCACTTGGCGAGCTGGCCGCGCATCCCGGGCTTGCGGCGCAGCACGGTGTTCAGCAGCAGCCAGCCGGCCACCACCACGGCGATCGCGATGGCCACCGCGATCGCCACCGTGGACAGCATGCCCCAGAACGGGCCGAGCGAGTTCACCGCGCCCTCGGCCCCCTCCCGGACGCTGTCGGGGACGTTCTCCGGGGTCGGCCCCGGAGTCCCGGTGGATTCAGCGGAGCCCTCACCTCCCGTGGAGGTCAGGACGGCGTGCGACTCGGAGAGACGGGACAGACTGAGCATGGTTCCCAGTCTGTCATCCCGCACTTGGATGATCCTGAACAGGTGGAGAATGGACGCTGAACCTGCCGAACCCCCTGCCTCCCAGGAGCCATCCCATGCCTGCCCTGCTTGCCACCACGGACCTGCGCGGCCGCGACTACGATCCGGCCACCGTGCTGCCCCGCGCGGAGGTCGACGTGGCCGCCGCCGTGCCGAAGGTGCTGCCGATCCTCGAGCGGGTCCGCACCGAGGGCGCCGCCGCCGTGCTGGACCTGGGTGAGCAGTTCGACGGCGTCCGGCCGCCGTCCCTGCGGGTGCCGGCCGCCCGGATCGCGGAGGCACTCGAGGCCCTGGATCCGGCCGTCCGGGCCTCCCTCGAGGAGTCCATCACCCGCGCCCGCGCCGTCCACGCGGCCCAGTTCCCGCCCGGGTCAGAGGTGGAGCTCGCCGAGGGCGCCGTGGTGGAGAACCGCTGGGTCCCGGTGAACCGGGTGGGCCTGTATGTGCCCGGCGGCCGCGCCGTCTACCCCTCCTCCGTGGTGATGAACGTGGTCCCGGCCCAGGCCGCGGGGGTGCCCTCCCTGGCCGTCGCGTCCCCGCCGCAGAAGGACTTCGGCGGCCTGCCGCACCCCGTGATCCTGGCCGCCTGCGCCCTGCTCGGCGTGGACGAGGTGTACGCCGCGGGCGGCGCCCAGGCGGTGGCCATGTTCGCCTACGGCGTGGCGGACGACGCCGGCGCGCGGGTGTGTGCCCCCGTGGACATGGTCACGGGGCCGGGCAACATCTTCGTGGCGGCCGCCAAGCGCGCCCTGCTCGGGACCATCGGCATCGACGCCGAGGCCGGGCCCACCGAGATCGCGGTCCTGGCCGACGGCACGGCCGACGCCCGCTGGGTGGCTGCGGACCTGATCAGCCAGGCCGAGCACGATCCGATGGCCGGCTCCGTGCTGATCACCACCTCCCCCGAGCTGGCCCGGGACGTGGCGGCGCAGGTCGAGGCACAGGTACCGGGTTCCTTCCACGAGGAGCAGATCCGGACCGCACTGTCCGGGCCGCAGTCCGGGATCCTGCTGGTGGACACCTTGGACGAGGCCTTGGCCGTGGCGGACGCCTACGCCGCCGAACACCTCGAGGTCCACACCGTGGACGCGTTGGCCACGGCCCGCCGCGTGACGAACGCCGGTGCCGTGTTCGTGGGGCCGCACTCCCCCGTGCCCCTGGGCGACTACTCCTCCGGCTCCAACCACGTGCTGCCCACCGGGGGCTCCGCCCGGTACTCCTCCGGACTGAACACCGTGAGCTTCCTGCGCCTGCAGCAGTTGATCCGGTACACGGAGACCGGGCTGAAGGAATTGGAACCGAACATCGCGTCCCTCGCCACCGCCGAGGGCCTGCCGGCCCACGGCGAGGCCGTCTCCCTCCGCTTCCGCTGATCCTTCCCTCCCTTCCTTCCCTCTCCGCCCTCCACTCCCCCACCCCTCCGAGCGCAAAGTGACCCCACCCCCGCCATAGTGACGTGGCCCGGTCACTTTGCGCCTCGGAACCACGGTCTGGGACACCGAGTCACGGGGGTTCACAGTTCGGGAACCCTTTGACCCTCCGGGCGGGGCCTCGCTAGTCTGGACCCAGAATCACGAGTTCCCGCTGTTACAGCCCTGGCTTGCGGGACGGCAACCCTCTTCACGCAGTAGTGGGGTGCTCCAGGTGAGGATTCGGCCTTCCGGACGTCCCGGCGGGCAAGTACCGCGTTTCTGCTGGTGCCGCTGGGAGTGTTCTCCGCAGGGTGCCGCGGAGCAGATTCGCCTTCGATCGGAGGACCGAACATGACCGCTCTAGCCACCCATGAACCACAGGCGCCCGCCGACCTGGACCACAACCTCTCCACGGAGACCCTGCGCTCCGCCTTCTCCCATTTCCCGTCCGGCGTGGCAGCCCTCGCCGGCGTGGCCAACGGCGTCAAGGAGGGGCTCGTGGCGTCCTCGTTCACCGTGGGGGTCTCCCTGGAGCCGGCGCTGGTCTCCTTCGCCGTGCAGAACACCTCGCGCACCTGGCCCCGGCTGAAGCTGGCCGAGCGGATCGGGATCTCCATCCTCGGCTCGGAGCACACCTCCGTCTGCCGTCAGCTGGCCTCCAAGGAGGGCGACCGCTTTGCCGGTCTGGACATCCGCTCCACGGATGCGGGGGCCCTCTTCCTGGACGGCGCCGCCCTGTGGCTGGACACCACCGTCTACTCCGAGCTGCCTGCCGGGGACCACACCATGGTCCTGCTCGAGGTCCACGGCGTGCATGACCACTCCTCCGAGCACGAGCCGATCGTGTTCCACCGCTCCGCATTCCGCAACCTGCGCACCGCCGAGGGCAACCAGTAGTCGCCGGGGTGCGGCGGTACGCTGGATCGCATGCCTCCGACCACCCCGCCAGCCCAGGTCCGCGTGGACGCCTGGCTCTGGGGAGTGCGCATGTACAAGACGCGCTCGTCAGCCACCACTGCCTGCCGGGCGGGGCATGTCCGGCTGAACGGGCAGCCGGCCAAGGCCTCTCAGCCCGTCCGGCCCGGGGACACCATCCGGCTCCGCCAGCCCGGGCGTGAACGCATCCTCGAGGTCACGGGACTGCTGACCAAGCGCGTCGGCGCCCCGGAGGCCGTCCGCCACTACATCGACCACTCACCCGAACCCGTTCCCCGCGAACTGCTGGCCGTGCCGCGTCGGGACCGGGGCGCGGGGCGCCCCACCAAGCGGGACCGTCGGCAGCTGGACCGCCTACGCCGAGGCGCGGAGCCAGACCCCGGGTGAACTCGTGATTCCGGTTAGGGTGAATCCATGAAATTCCGATACCTCGGCAACAGCGGACTCAAGATCTCAGAGATCATCTACGGCAACTGGCTCACCCACGGCTCCCAGGTCGAGAACGAGACGGCGTACGCCTGCGTGCAGGAGGCCCTCGATCAGGGCATCACGAGCTTCGACACGGCGGACACCTACGCCAACACGCAAGCCGAGTCGGTTCTCGGCGAGGCCCTGAAGGGCCAGCGGCGCGAGTCGCTCGAGGTCTTCACCAAGGTGTACTGGCCCACCGGCCCCAAGGGCCACAATGACACCGGCCTCTCCCGCAAGCACATCATGGAATCCATCAACGGCTCGCTGCAGCGGCTCCAGATGGACTACGTGGACCTCTACCAGGCCCACCGCTATGACGTGGAGACACCCCTGGAGGAGACCATGCAGGCGTTCGCGGACATCGTCCGCGCGGGCAAGGCCCTGTACATCGGGGTCTCCGAGTGGCCGGCGGACAAGATCCGTGAGGCCCATTCCATGGCCACGCAGCTGGGCTTCCAGCTCATCTCGAGCCAGCCGCAGTACTCGATGCTGTGGCGCGTCATCGAGTCCGAGGTCGTCCCGGCCTGCGAGGACCTCGGACTCTCCCAGATCGTCTGGTCTCCCATGGCCGGCGGCATCCTCACCGGAAAGTACCTGCCCGGTCAGCAGCCGCCGGAGGGCTCCCGCGGCGCCGATGAGAGTGGCTCCCGCACCATGAGCGGCAAGATGACCGACGAGGTGCTCACCGCAGTGCAGAAGCTGCGCCCGATCGCCGAGGGGCTCGGCACCACCATGGGCCAGCTCGCCATCGCGTGGGTCCTCTCGAACCCCAACGTCGCCGGTGCCATCGTGGGCGCCTCCCGCCCCGAGCAGATCGCTGAGAACGTGAAGGCTCTGGACCTCACCCTGGATGACGCGACCCTGGGTGCCATCGACGCGGCCATCGGGCACGTCGTCACGGACGATCCCACCCTGGTCTCCGTTCCCGAGACTCGCGTGGCCTGAGCCGCCCAGATTGTGATCCCCCCGTGATCTGGCTTTTCCGCCAGATCACGGTATGATTACGATCAGCCGGTGTTGCCCGTTCCGCCAGACGGGGCGGGCAACACGGGGCCAAGCGTCATCTGGTGGGGGCTGAGCATGACCATCGCGGCAGGACACACTCCTGACCTTTCCCTACCCCGCTGCACCCTCCTGGGCCTCGGCCGCTCCCTGGCAGCAGCCTCCGTGGCGGTGCTGTTGATGACTGGCCTCGCCGGCCCGGCCGCGGCGGACACCCGGCCGGAGGACACCACTCCCAGTCCCAGCCCTTCCGCCTCGCCCTCCCAGCCCGCAGACCCCGGAACGTCGCCGACCCCGGGCGGCAACGCCCCGCCCGAGTTCGTCGACTGCGCCGGGATCCTCGTCCAGGCGGGAGTCCCCGAGTCGATCGGCTTCCAGATCACGGATGCCGACGACGACCCGGTCACGCTGACGGCAGGTGAGTCCTCCATTGGGGCTGAGATCACCATCGAGGGCCACATCCTGACCTACACGGCACCACCGGAGTACACCGGAGACGAACTCCTCGCGGTCACGGCGGACGACGGCCAGGGCGGCACAGCGTTCTGCGAGGTGTACGTCAAGGTCGGCCCGGCGCCGACCCCCGCCCCCACGCCGGACCCCACGGACCCTTCGCCGAACCCCACTGACAGTCCGAGCACGCCGCCCACACAGGACCCCACGACGCCGGCCCCCTCGCCCACCAGCAGCACCCCGGACCCAACCGGCCCGACCCAGGGCCCCACCTCGGCCCCTGCCCCCTCGTCTGAGCCCAGCTCGGCGCCCTCCGGGAGCAGCCCGGACGATTCCCCGCCCGCCTCGGCACCAGCCGGCGGCGATGGCTCCGGGACGCCCCCCGGCACACCGGGCACCACCGGCCCCGGCAACGGCCAGGACGGCGGGTCCACCGGCGGAGCGGACGGCGGCCTGAACGGCGGGGCCACCGGCGAGGACGGCAGCAGCCAGTCCCCGGAGGGCGGGTCCCGCCCTGCCACCGGCGCCCCGGACTCCACCGCCACCCCCACCGAGCGGCTGCGGGACCTGGCCCATGACGCCACCGTCTCCAGTTCACTGCAGGCGGTGGAGGACGCCAGGATGCTCGTTGAGGGCATCTCCGCCGGGATGACCTCCCGCCCCGGCAACGGTCAGTTCCCGGACATCGGCAACGGGGTGACCGGCAGTCAGGACGGCTCCGCACAGGATCCGTCCGGAACCCCCCACGCCGAGGGTCACCGAGCCTCCCAGGTGTCCGGGTCCTCGATCTGGTTGTTCGCCGGCGTGGGCCTCCTGATGGTCGTGCTCATCGGGTTGGCCGCGGCCGCCCTACCCCGAGCGAGCCGCCGGGGCTAGGCTGGCCGGACGATGCGGCCGCTGAGACGGACCGCCCGCCCAGGGGCCGCCCGAGATCGAGGAGGCCCACGTGAGTCGCTACGAGGACGAGCTGGAAGATCAGTTCATCGAGGAACCGGAGAACGATCTGGAGGAGCCCGCGGACGGCCGCGACGGCACCACGGACCATGGCTCCTCCGATGACCCGGAATCCCTGGACGCCATGGACCCGTTGCGGCGGGACACGTTCCTGCTGGACGGGGACCAGGACTACAACGGCACCCCTGACAACCAGGAGGGCCGTGCCGAGGCAGTCGAGGGCGAGGACATCCCGGACGAGGACTCCGAGTGGGACGGCCTCGAGGACGAGGACGTCGGCGTGGAGGAGCCCCGCTGAGAGTCCCTGGGACTCGCTGAGACCCACCGCCCCCGGGCGGAGGTCTAGGCCCTCCGCCCGGAGACGAGCCGTTCGGTGCCGGAGGCCGCCAGAATCAGGCAGGCACACCAGATGCCTCCGGCCGGGCCGATGGGCGCCGCCACCAGACCGGCCACCACGGGCATCACCACCTGCCCCACCCGGTTGCCGACCAGCCGAAGGGCCAGGGCCGGCCCCCGCCAGTCGCCCGGCACGGCCTGGGACACGAGTGACATGGTCAGCGGCTGGCCGATCCCGAGGGCGAACCCGCCCACCGCCATGAGGGTCACGGCGAGCCACGAGGCGCCCCACGCGGCCAACACCGGCGGTACGACGCCCAGCGCCAGGGCGGAGGCCAACAGGGAGACCAGCACGAGTCCGTGCCGGGACCACCTCCGGGACATCCAGGGCAGCACGATGCGGGACACGAACGAGGCCCCGCCGCGGACCGCGAGCAGCATGCCGACCCAGAACGGCGCCACCCCGGCGGATTCACCCACGAGCGGCATGAAGGCGGTCAGGATGTCCAGCATCGCCAGCAGGGCCAGGGACGCAAGCATGTGGGAGGGGATCCCCGGGACACGCCAGATCCGCACCATGGTCGGCTTCTCCGGCCCCACACCGGAGCCCGACGCCGGCCCGGCCCCGGCCGCTTCCGTCTCGCCCGGCGCACCGGTCCGGTCCTCGGGGGCCGCGCTGTGCGCCGAGGGGTGGGCGCGGTGCCGCCGGCCGCCGTCGGCCCTCATCAGGTACATCACGGGCACGGCGAGCAGGGAGCAGGCCGCACCGAGCCACAGGGCGGAGTCGATGCGGCCGGCGAAGGCGGCACTGTGGGAGGCCTCGCCCAGCGTGGCGTTGCCCAGGATGAATCCGGAGATCAGGGGGCCGGCCATCTGGCCGATGGAGAAGGCGGCGGTGAACCACCCGAATGCGGCGTCCATGGTGGGAGGCGAGGCGCGGCGACTGATGACGGTCTGGCCGGCAATGGTGAAGACGAGGTGACCCATGCCGAGGACGGCAGAGGAGACCATGATGACGGCGATGGTGCCGCCGAAGGCGAGGCCGAGCCCGCCCAGTCCCATCACCGCGCCACCGATGGCGATCATGCCGCGCAGCGTGGGGAGGCGTCCGCTGAGCCGGCCCAGGGCCATGGCGAAGATCAGCGGCAGGATGGCGTAGGCCGCGGTGGCCAGGCCCACCCAGGTCTCCCCGGCGCCCAGCACCAGGAGCTTGTAGCTGGTGACCGGGCGCAACAGGTTGAGTGCGGTCTGGGTGAGGACTGCGGCGGCGATCATGATCCAGAGCCAGGTCAGTTCGCCGCGTTTCGCCATGACTACCAGCGTAGCCCCGGGCCCTCCCCCGGCCCGCCTCGCGAACCGGGACTAGAATCGCTGGGGCCCGTGCGCCGTCAGGTCCCGCGCCACCGCCCTCCCACCCCCGTCCAGAAAGCCGGTCCCCTCCGTGTCCACCGCCGCCACTGCGCCGCATCCGCCCCAGCGGTTGTGGACCCGGAACTTCATCCTGACCCTTCTGACGAACCTCTTCCTGGCCCTGGTGTTCTACCTGCTGGTGACGGCCATGGCGCTCTACGCGGTGAACGAGTTCCAGGCCTCGGACGTCATGTCCGGGTTGGCCGTCAGCGCTTTCGTGCTGGGAGCCCTGGTGGCCCGGTTGTTTGCCGGGCAGGCGATGGAGTTGATCGGTCGCCAGAGGATGCTGATCCTCGGGCTGCTCCTCTTCCTGGCCGCCTCGGCCCTCTACCTGGCGGCCAGCAGCCTGAGCCTGTTGATCGCCGTCCGGTTCGTCCACGGCCTGGGGTTCGGGGCGGCCAGCACGGTGCTGGCCACCGCGGTCCAGGGCATGATCCCGCGCCACCGCCGCAGCGAGGGGACCGGATGGTTCGGCACCTCCATGAGCATCGGCGCCGCCGTGGGCCCCCTGCTGGCCTTCCAGCTGACCGACCGCTTCGGCTTCGATTCCCTGTTCATCGCGTGCACCGGTTTCGCGGTCATCGGCCTGCTGGCCGGCCTCCTCGTGCGGTTGCCGGCCGCCCCGGTGCACGGCAGCGGCTCACGCCACCGGTTCTCCCTGCGTGGGGTGATCTCCGCACCGGCCCTGCCCGTCTCCCTGGTCATGCTCATGGCCGGGCTGGCGTTCTCCGGCATCCTGGCCTTCCTCAACGGGTACGCCCAGGAACAGGCCATCGGCACCACCGTGACCAGCCTCTTCTTCGTGGTCTACGCGGCGGTGCTGGTGCTCTCCCGGTTCTTCGTGGGACCGATCCAGGACCGGTACGGGGCCAACATCGTGGTCTACCCGCTGCTGGTGCTCTTCGTGGCCGGGCTGACCGTCCTCTCGCTCTGGCCGACCCCTACCGGCATCCTGCTCTCGGCGGGCCTGTGCGCCCTCGGCTTCGGTTCCACCCTGACGTCCCTGCAGACCGTGGCGGCCACCGTGGTGCCGCCCTTCCAGATCGGCGTGGCCACCGCCACCTTCTTCCTCGTCCTGGACATCGGCACCGGGGTGGGACCCGTGCTGCTGGGCGCCCTACTGCCGGTGACCGGGTTCTCCGGGATGTACCTGGCCCTGGCCGGCTTGGTGGCCCTGAGCATGGGCGTGTACTGGCTGGCCCACGGCCGCCACGCTCAGCGGCCCGGCCGCCGACCGGTGCGGACCATGACCAGGGACAGACCGAGCAGCACGGCATAGCCCGCCCCGACCAGGATCCAGCCGAGGACGAACCCGCCGGTCAGTTCCACCACGGCGCCCATCCCGACGGGGCCGAGTGCGAACCCCGCGTACATGCCCATGGTGGTGGTGCCGCTGGCCGCGCCGATGCGGGTGGCGTCCACGGCCTGCATGGTTCCGGCGTTGACCACCACGTTCGTGCCGAGCACCGTCAGCCCGTGCAGCACCACTCCGGCCCAGAACAGGGCGGGTTGGCCCCAGATGGAGGAGGCGGCCATGCAGGCCATCCCCATCAGCGCCCCCGTGGAGATCAGCAGCAACAGGGCACCGGGTTTCCGTCCTGCTCCCAGGGCCCGGCCCCAGTAGATGCGGCTGGCCACGCCCACCACGCCGGAGAGCCCGGCGGCGAGCCCGCCGATCAACAGGCTGTACCCGTGGTCCCGCACGGCGAACAGCGGAAGGTAGACATTGGTGGCCTGGGTGCCCATGCCGGAGAAGAAGGCGACGGCGGTGAAGAGCCAGACCTGCAGCGGCAGGGATGCCGTGGAGACTCTCCGGCGGCGGAATCGGTCTGCCAGCACCCTGCGGGCCGCCGGCCAGTCGGTCGGTTCCTCAGGCGGGATATGGCGCAGCGACCACCACAGCAGGGCCAGCACCCCAGCGGCGGCCGCGGCCGCGGCGCCGGACCATCCGGCCCACAGCGCGGCGGCGGGGAAGAGGAGCCCGGCCACCAGCTGACTGGCCTGCACCCCGGATTGCTTGACACCGATCCACCCAGACCGCTTGGCAGCGGGAACGGCGGAGTAGATGACCCGGTTGGTGGTGGGGTTCGCGATGACCTGGGCCGGGCCCACGATGATGCAGGCCACCACGAGCGTCCAGTACTCCGGGCCGAGGGCGGACACCAGCAGCGCCAGCACCGTGCCGCCGTAGTTGAAGATGAGCTGGGCACGGATGCTGAGCACGTCTGCCAGGCGGCCGATCACCATGGAGGAGACCGCGGCGCTGACGAACAGCACCGTGACCAGCAGTCCGAACTGACCGGCGGAGACGCCCAGCTCGCGGATGAGCAGGTCGGAGGTGGCCGAGAGCCCGTAGTTCAGCAGCGGCCCCACGCCCATGGCGATGAGCAGGACGGTCAGCAACGCCGTGCCGGCGCGCGGGGCGTCCGGCCGTTGCACTGGTGTTCCCTCAGTCAATCCGATCCTCGTTCCCCGCTCCGGTTCTCCGCCCGGCCGTGCGCGGCAGGGCGGCCGCGGTGTCCCTGGCGGCCTGCCGCAGGTGGTCGATGACGACCGACAGGCCGGTGTCCGGCAGTCGTTCGGTGGGGGCGACGACGGCCAGCCCGGCGGCCGCCCGGCCGGAGGCCAGGCGGATGGCCACTGCCACGGCGGAGATCCCCTCGGTGCTCTCCCCCCGGGATACCGCGTAGCCGGCCTGTCGGATTCTAGCCAGCATCCCGGTGAGCTCCGGCACCGTGTCCACGGTGCGGTCCGTCAGCTTCTTCAGCCCACCGCCGAACATGCCGGAGACGGCATCGGGCTCCAGTTCGGCCAACAACGCCCGCCCTCCCGCCGTGCCGTAGGCCGGCAGCCGGGCTCCGATCCGCGGTGAGGCCCGGAGGATATGACCGGATTCGATGCCGTCCACGAACTCCACCTCCGAGCGGATCAGGACGGAGAGGGACACCGATTCCCCCGTGGCGGCCGCCAGCGCTTCCATGGGCCGGTGGGCCGCATGGCGGATCTCCCGGGTGTCCACCGTCCCGCCGGTCAGGCCGAGGAGTTTGACCCCCGGACGGTAGATGCGGCTGTGCGGGTCCTGGACCACGTAGTCCTGCGCCGCCAGGGTGCTCAGGAGTCGGTGGGCGCTGGACGGGGCCACGCCCAGGTCCTCCGCCACCTCCCGCACCCGCACACCGCCGGTGGCCATGACCTGGTCCACCACCGTCAGTGCGTGGACCACGGACCGTATCTGCGACATCACCGCTCCTTCGATCTCCCCGTGGCCTGCCACCCACTCGTGTTCTTACTGGCAGAACGATTGCAGAAATCGTTCCGTCTGTCGATATTGCATCCTACGCTTCACCAGAGACGGCGCCACCCCCACCCGCCGCCATTCCGCACCGCAGACCTGCAGAGGAGATCCACCATGAGGAGCACCACGAGAAACGGCCGGACGCGTTGGCTGGCACCGCTGCTGGCCGCACCACTGTTGCTGACCTCCTGTGGAGGCGGGAGTCCCTCCGGTCAGCAGGACAGCACATCGGCTCAGGACGGCGGCACCCCCTCCGGGCAGCAGGACAGCGCGCAGTCCACCGCCGTGCGCGTGGCGGACACCGCCGGAATGCCCTCGGCCTTCCTTCAGTACGGGGTCAACGAGGGCTACTTCGAGGCCGAGGGACTGGACGTCACCGTGGACGTGAGCATCGGCGGGGCCGCGGCCGTGCCCGCCGTGGTGAACGGCGAGACGCAGTTCGCCGGGTCCAACACCGTCAGTGCCATCCTGGCGGCCAGCAAGTCACTGCCCATCACCCTCGTGGCGGCGGGCACCCGCACCGTGGACGATCCCGCCGAGGACTTCGCCCGCATCGTGGCCTCCTCCTCCAGCGGTATCGAGGAGGTCTCCGATCTCGAGGGCGCCACCATCGCGGTCAACACGCTCGAGAACATCAACGACGTGGTCATCATGACCCTGATGGAGGACGCGGGCGCAGACCGCAGCCAGGTCGATTTCGCGGAGATGGGCTTCTCCGACATGCTCCCGGCGGTGGCGAACGGCCAGGTGGACGGCGCCCTGCTGATCGAGCCCTTCGTCACCATGGCGTTGGACCAGGGGGCCGTGGAGGTCGCCAGCCCCTATGCGGAGTCCCGGGCGGACATGATGGTGGGCACCTACATGACCTCCGAGGACTACGCCACCGAGAACCCGGAGGTGGTGGAGTCGTTCCAGCGGGGCATCAGCGCCACCGGACAGGCCGTTGCCGAGGACCCGGAGGCCTTCCGCGAGGCGTTGCCCGAGGTCACCACCATCGAGCCCGACCTCGCCGGTCAGATCCGCCTTCCAGCCTGGAACGCCACCGTGGACGTCGAGACCCTGCAGTTCCTCAACGAGCGCATGGTCCGCTACGGACTGCTCGACGAGGAGATCGCCGTGGACGAGATCGTCACCCCCGCGGCCGAGTGACCAGGCTCCACACCGTCAACCCCGAGAGACCAGAGGATCCCGCACATGAGCAGTTCATCCGCAGCCCCCCGCTCGTACCGTCGCATCGCCACCGAGGAGGCCTGGGCGCCGCCGGAGATGTTCGACCTCTTCCGCCAGATCCTGGGCGAGCATCCCGAGGACGATCCGGGGTTCATGAGCCTGATGGGCTACTACGCCCTCGGTGACGGGGAACGCCCACGGTTCATCCGCGAGCGCATGGTGGACACCGAGGGGGTGCGCCTGCAGGAGATGGACGCGGCCGGCGTCGACCATCAGATCCTGGCTCTGACCGCACCGGGGACCAACCCCCTGGCCGCTGCCCAGGCCACCGACCTCGCCCGGGTGGCGAACGACCACCTGGGTGGGATCGTCCGCAACCGCCCGGAGCGGTTCTCCGCGCTGGCCGCCGTACCCTTCACGGCTCCCGACGCCGGTGCGGCCGAACTCAACCGGGCCGTCACCCAGTTGGGCCTGAAGGGAGCGATCCTGAACTCGCACGTGCGGGACCGCTACACGGACGCCCCTGAGTTCCTGCCGTTCTATGAGGCCGCCGAGTCCCTCGGGGTGCCCGTGTACCTGCACCCCAACGCCCCCTCGGCCGGCCTGTTCAAGCCCCTGCATGAGAGGGGCCTGGACGGCTCGATGTACGGCTTCGGCGTGGAGACCGGCCTGCACCTGATGCGCCTGGTGGTCGCCGGGGTGTTCGAACGCTTCCCGAACCTGAAGCTCGTGGTCGGCCACCTGGGCGAGGCCGTGCCGTTCTGGCTGAACCGGATCGACTACATGTACGGCAAGCAGGTGGCCACCGGCCGCTACCCCCATGTGAAACCGCTGCCGCTCAAGCCCTCCGAGTACATCCGCCGCAACGTCTGGATCACCACCAGCGGCATGCCCTGGGAGGACGAGATCATGTTCGTCCGGAAGATGATGGGCGCGGACCGGGTCATGTACGCCATGGACTACCCGTACCAGTACGAACCCTCCGAGGTACGACTCCAGGACAACCTGCCGCTGTCCGATGAGGAGAGGTTTGAGTTCTTCGAGGGCATCGCCACCCGGGTCTTCAACCTGGAGCTGTAGGTCGATTCCGGCCCGTTCTCCGCGGTTACCTGCGGGTAGATGGGCCGGTATCGACCTCCAGTTGGAGTGGGCGGGGTCAGGAACCGAGCCTGGCGCGCAGGGCGGCGAGCGCCGCCGTCGCCGCTGTCCAGAGGGTGGGCTCCGGAACGGGCACGAAGCGGGGCGAGTGGTTGACCGGCATGGTCCCGGACTCCACCGTCTGCGCGTCGAAACCGCCGAAGAACCAGAACACCGAGGGCACGCCCAGGGCACCGGGCAGCGTGCCGAAGTCCTCGGAGCCCATCTTGGGTTCGGCGACCAGCACGTTCTCGGCACCCAGGGCACCGCTCAGCACCTCGGTGAGCTCCGCCGCCGCGTCCTGGTCGTTGACGTTCCGCGGGAAGCGGTAGAGCTCCTCGATCACCGGCTCGGGGGCGCCGGAGGCAGCCGCCTCGGCGGAGATGATGCGCCGGAGGGCGGCCAGCACCTGGGTGCGCACCTCGTCCTCCAGGGTGCGCACGTTCAGCGTGAACTCCGCGGTGGCCGGGATGATGTTCTCCTTCAGGCCTGCATGGAAGGTGCCCACGGTCACGACGGCGGCCTGGCGGGGTCCGATCTCCCGGGAGACGATGCCCTGGAGGCGGGTGATGATGTGCGCCCCGAGCACGATGGGGTCGATGGAGTCCTGGGGCTGGGAACCGTGTGACTGCTCGCCGCGCAGCGTGACCTTCCACGAGTCCGCGTAGGCCATGGCCGGTCCACCGGCCACCTCCACTGTCCCGGTCAGCCCCGGCATGACGTGCTGGCCGTAGATGATCTCCGGGTGCGGCGCCCGCTCCCAAAGGCCGTCCTCCACCATGGCCCGGGCCCCGGCGGCGGTCTCCTCCCCCGGCTGGAAGATGAGCACGACGGTGCCGGACCAGTTCTCCCGATCCGCGGCGAGGACCTCCGTGGCCGTCATCAGTGCGGTGACGTGGGTGTCATGTCCGCAGCCGTGCATCACGGGCACCTCGGTGCCATCTTCCAGGGTGCCGCGAGCCGTGGAGCGATAGTCCACGGTGGAGTCCTCCTCGATGGGCAGCCCGTCCGTGTCCGCCCGGAACCCGACGACGGGCCCGTCCCCGTTGCGCAGCACGCCCACCACCCCGGTCCCGCCGCAACGGAAGTGCTCGATGCCCAGGGCGTCCAGGTGGGCCTCGAGGTATTCCGCCGTGGCGTGCTCCTGCATGGACAGCTCGGGGTGGGCATGCAGGTGCTGGTAGAAGCCGAGCATGCGCTCGCGCAGGTCGGGGTGGAGATCGGTGGGGAGATCGGCGAGGAGATGGGGGTGGTTCTCGGTCACGTGGGGCCTTTCGATGGGGTCGGGTGCCGGTGGGTCCGGTGGGTCCGGTGGGTTTCGGCTCAGGCGGGTTCTGTGGTGGCGGGTTCGAAGGGCTCGCGCTTGCGCACGTACCAGCCAATCACGAGCGTGACGATCACGGAGATCGCGGTGGCCGCCATTCCCAGGGCCGGCACCAGTGGCACCAGAACGAACTGCACGAGCGCGGCCACCGCCATCGCGACCACGGTGGCCCGGACCTGCTTGAGGGACACGATCGCCTGGACAATGACGGCCCCCAGGACAGCGGGCAGGACGTAGACACGGACCACGTCCGTGACGGACTCGGGGATCACGCTGATGAGCCAGGTACCCAACAGGCCCACGAAGACGAGCAGGGAGAGCAGGTGGACGAAGGCGGCACCGCAGATGGCCATGACGGCGGCCAGCCCACCGCGGTGCGTACCGGGCGTGGCCCCGACCTTCGACTGGGCGATCAGGGCCGAGGGCAGCAGCTTGTTGGAGATGTTGCCGATCATGAAGGCCTGGTACATGGAGGCCGGCCCGAGGATCGGGAAGTACGTGATCGGCTCGATGATCCAGATGACGAAGAACGTTCCGGCCACGGCGGCGAACGCGGTGAACAGGGCGGTGGTGGCCGTCACTCCGAGGTCCGCGAAGAAGACCAGGTACAGCGGGCCGGCGAGCGAGATGATCAGCCCGGCGATCATGGTGAGCCGGCCCCACCGTGAGGTGGTGGTGTCGAACTCGTCCATGGAACCGGAAGCCGGGGCGGCCATGGTGGCGGGGGCGGTGGTCATGGGGACTCCTGAGGGTGGAGGGAGGTCTGATGGAGAGGCGCCGGGTCAGGCAACCGGGTCAGGCGCTGGGGCCGAGACCGGCAGAGGAGGCGAGGAAGGCCGCCAACAGGCCGAGCAGGATGGCGATCCCCAGCCCCCACTCGCGCAACCAACCCATTCCCGGCACCTTCGCCAACAACAGACAGGCACCCATGACGACGGCCGAGGCAGCAAGGGTGATGACGTGCACGGAGCTCTTGGGGACCTCCCCGAATCCGAGGGAGAGGAATGCGCCCAACAGGGCCGCGGCCGGGACCACGGTCATCAGTGCCGGGTTGACCTTGGCCATCCGGTGTTCCCCCTTCTTCATGAGCGGCGTCAGGATGAGGGTTGAGAGCATCCACATGGCACCACCCAGGCTCATGGCGAAGAACATGATGGCGAAGGCCTGCTGATCGTAGGACGGTCCACCGAGTTCCGCGCCGGCCGTGCCGGCAGCGATGCTGGCGGCGGCAGTCTCAAACTGCACCGAGCCGATCAGTCCGATGCGGACCAGGGTGGCCGGGGTGCCGAACAGCGCCAGCAGGGCCACGGCCACCAGGACCACGGCGAGCGAGGGGCCGATCGCCGCGATGGCGCCGGTGCGGAACGAGAGGTTGAGCTCCTGACGGCTCATGCCCACGGAAGGCGCGGCCTTGCGGGCGGCACCCATGTAGATGACGGACTGGATCACGATCACCAGGAAGACGCCGAGGGCACAGATCCAGAGCACCGGCGTATTCGCCAGGCTCAGCACGTGGTTCGGATCAGCGCTCGGAGCTGCGCTCGCCGTTACTTCTGTGATCATGGTGATCCTCCGGGAGAGTGGATGATTCAGGTCAGCAGCCGAGAACCGAATGCTGCATTTGCTCGCTATCATTGTGCTGTGTCCTGCATCACTTCGCGTTCAATCACTGGAAATTCACATCCCAATGCCTCCTGGAGCAGTTCATGAACAGCGCTCCCCAGCAGCTGGACGAGGAGGACCTTCAACTGGTCAACGCGCTCCAAGTGGTACCGCGGATGCCGTGGACCGCCCTGGGCGAGATCCTCGACCGGCACCCGACCTCGCTGGCAGCCCGATGGCGCCGGATCGAAGGTGGTGGCGGTGCCTGGATCACCGCACACCCGCGAGGAAACCCGGACCAGATGGCCCTGTCCTTTCACGACGTCCGGTGCACGCCCAACCACCGGCGCAGCGTGGCGGAGGCGATCGGCAGGATCCCCGAGGTGTTCTCAGTGGAGGAATGTCACCGTGACCGGGATTTCATGCTCACCGTGATCTCCGCGAACCCGGCCCTGCTCACGGAGACCGTCTATCCACAGTTGGAGGCCATCCCCCATCTCTCCGGGTTCGAGTCCACGTTCTGCACGCGCCTGCACCGCACCGCCTCCGATTGGGAGCTGGATGCCCTGACGCCGGCACAACGGCGCGCACTGCAGGCGGCAGCGGGGTCACCGCCGTCCCCCGAGTCCCACCCGGGCCCGCCACCGGCGTCCTTCGGGCCCATCATGCGTGTCCTCGGCCAGGACGGCCGGGCCACGGCTGCGCAGATCGCCGAGGCGACAGGCCTGCACCCTGCCACGGCCCGGCGCCGACTCCAACGCGTCCTGGAGTCCGGTGCCCTGAACTTCCGCTGCGACGTCTCACACCGGGCGACGGGCTACCCCGTGATGTGCCAGTGGTTCGCCCGGTTGCCGGCGTCCGATCATGACGCGGCGGCGGAGGAGTTGGCCAGCATGGGAGCCCTGCGCCTCTGCGCCTCCACCACGGGCCGCTCCAACTTCATGTTCATGATGTGGCACCGTTCGGCCACGGACATCATGTCCGTGGAACAGCTCGCCTCACAGCGCCTGCCACGGCTGGAGATCCGCGAGACGGTCATCATCTCGAACATCCCGAAGCGGGCAGGCTGGCACCTGGACTCCGACGGGCGGCGCCGGGGGCACTTCGTGGATGCCGGCCACCAGTGGGACTGAGCCGAGCCCTCAGCAGGCCTGTTCGGCGACCGGCAGGCAGTCCTGGGCCAGGTGGACCACCGCCGCCGCCCTCGAGGTGAGGGGCAGCCTCTCCGGCCAGGCCACCATGACGGGCTCGGACTCCGGCTCCGGGGCGATCGGGCGGAAGGCCAGCCGGCGCCCCTCCTGGCTCACGTCCACGCCGGAGTGCTGGTATTGCACCGCGAACCCCATGCCTCGGCCCACCAGGGAGTGCACGAGTTCGAAGTTCGTGGTGCGGTGCGCCACGCGGGGCCGGAGCCCGCGGCTGCGCAGTAGGTGCAGCGTGTTCTGGCCGCTGGGCGGCAGGTCGAAGAGCACGAGCGGCTCGCCCTCCAACTCCGTCAGGTCCACCGCGGCCTGGCCGGCGAGCCGGTGGGACTCCGGCAGCACGACCGAGGGCCGGGCGTTGTACAGCCGCCGGACGGCCAGTCCCAGGGGCAGCGCCACCTCGTAGGCGACGACGCAGTCCAGCCTCCCCTCGTGGAGCTGCCCCACGAGGTGCTCGGTGGTCCCCTCCGTGATGGTCAACTCGATCTCCGGATGCCGATCCGCCAACCGTTCCCACAGTTCCGGCACCACCGTCGGCGCCAGCGTCGAGTAGCAGCCCACTGCCACCGGACCGGAGAGCTCCTCGCCATGGTCCCCGACGGTCAGCTGCAGGTCACTCGCCTGCCGCAGCAGCGCTCGCGCCCCCTCGGCCAGTTGCACCCCCGCCGGGGTGCTGGTGACCCCGCGGGCCCGCTGGCGCACGAGCAGGGTGACTCCCAGGGCCCGTTCCAGATCGCTGACCGCGAGGGAGACGGCATTCGGGGTCACGAACGCATGCTTCGCCGCCGCTGTGAACGAGCTGTGGTCCGTGGCGGCCACGAACAACTCGAGCTGACGCAGTGTCAACTGCGGCCCCAGGATGGCCTCCACGTCCATAACGCAGTTCTCCTTCGGATGATTGACCTCAAAAGGGACTTTACAGACCATATGACCCTCACCACACTGACAGGGAGGGATATTCACCCGACGAACCCGTTCAGCGAAGAGGAATCATGGTCAATCATCTCGAAGACGCCATCGCCCAGGCCGGAGGAGCCGTCAACCTCCTGTGGGAATCGCAGACCCCGCCCGCCGTGGTGCCCCACGTGGTGCCGGAGTTCACCAACTGGCGGGACGAACAGCTGGCCTGGCGCCGCACCGCCGTCCTGTACGACCAGTCCCACCACATGGCAGACCTCAACATCAAGGGTCCGGACGCCCTGAAGCTGATCAGCGACACCGCGGTCAACTCGGTGGCCAACTTCCCGGTGGAGATGGCCAAGCAGTACGTGGCCGTGAGTCCCTCCGGGCACGTGATCGGGGACAACGTCCTGTTCCACCTCGAGGAGGACGAGTACCAGGCCGTGGGCATCCCACCCTCGATCAACTGGCTGCACTATCACGCGGAGACCGGCGGTTACGACGTCGAGATCTGGCGCGATGACAACTCGCTGTACCGCAAGGGCGACCCGCGGCTCTACCGCTATCAGGTCCAGGGACCGGGCGCCATGGACGTGATCCGGGCTGCCACGGGGCAGGAACCCCCGACGCTGAAGTTCTTCCACATGACGCGCCTGACGATCGCCGGAAAAGAGGTGCGGGCCCTGCGGCACGGCATGGCCGGCGAACCGGGACTGGAGCTGTGGGGTCCGTGGGAGGACAACCAGGCCGTGCATGCCGCCCTCCTCGAGGCGGGCCGGGAGTTCGGGCTGACCCAGGTGGGCGGCCGCGCCTATCACACCAATGCCCTGGAATCAGGCTGGCTGCCGCGCCCGCTGCCGGCCATCTACTCCGGGGATGAGCTCCAGGGCTACCGCGAATGGCTGAGCGCCAACTCCTACGAGGCCACTGCGCCGCTGGGTGGATCGTTCCACTCCCAGGACATTGCCGACTACTACGTCACCCCCTATGAACTCGACTACGGGCGGATCGTGAAGTTCGATCACGACTTCATCGGCAGTCAGGCCCTCCAGGCCATGGAGCAGGCGGGCACCACCACGCGCCGGAAGAAGGTCACGCTGGTGTGGAACGGGGAGGACACGGCGAAGGCCTACGGTTCCATGTTCCATCCGGGGCCCGGGGCCAAGTTCATCAACCTGCCGATGGCCCTGTATGACACGTTCCACTTCGACCGGGTAGAGCAGGACGGCCGGCCGGCGGGCATTTCGACCTGGACCGGATACTCGGCGAATGAACGCGCCATCCTGTCCCTGGCCATCATCGATGCGGAGCTGGCCGAGCCCGGCACCGAGTTGACCCTGCTCTGGGGCGAGGACACCCCCTCCTCCAAGGTCCAGGTGGAGGACCATGTTCAGGTCCCGATCCGGGTCACCGTCCAGCCGGCACCGCTCACGGAGAAGGCGCGCACCAGCTATCGGCAGGACCGGCCGGCCTGAGCGCTCCGGCGCGGACCCGGCGCCTCCTCAGCCGGCTCAGCAAACCGCCCAGAGGTCGATCAGGACCCGGTCCGGTTCGCGACGGCCGGAGCCGATGACCACGGTGGACTCCAGCCAGGCCCACCGCTCGCCGGCCACCTCGAACCGAGGGGCGCAGCGGAAGTAGATGCGCTCGGCGGGCACCCGTTCACCGCGGGCCAACGCCGCGATGTCCTCAGCCGAGCCCGTGCGGTAGGCGGCGTTCATGACGTAGAGCCGCTCGCCGCCGTCGGCCTCGATGACGTAGCGCGCATCCAGGTCCGAGGAGGTCGCGGACTCGATGAGTTGGAAGTCGGCGCCGCCGGCCAGGACCGCCCCATTGAGTTCCGGGCCGGTCACCGTGCCGCCGGCGATCGGGATGATCCGGCGCTGCCCGCGATGCGTCCGCCCGACCTCCACGGGAGCGGCCACCTCCACGGCCACGGTGGCGAGGAACTCGAGCTGGGGTGGCGCGGGCCAGAGGCCCGGGGACACCGGAGGGTCAGATTCAGTCGTCATGCAGACCACAGTAGGAGGACCGGAGTCAGGAGCCCAAGCGGCCCTCCGGTCGTGGCTCGTTGCTGACCATCGGGGTGCTCCCCGTCTCGCCCGAGCGGCGGGGGCGGGCGCCGTCCTCGCCCTTCGCGTCCGCATTGCGCTCGGGTGGACGTCCGCCGGAGCGGGGCTCGCCCTCCCCGCCGGCCTTGCCCTCCCCGCCGCGGTCAGCGGCCGAATCCGTGCCACCGGCCGAGCGGACCGCGCCGGCCGCCGTCGGGACGCGCTGCCCTCCGGACCGCAGGGAGGAACGCAGCTCGCCGAGGGACATCGCCGAGGTCTGCACGTCCAGCTCATCGCGCCACTGCGGGTCCGGCTCGGTCAGGTAGTCCACCGGGGCGTGCTCGCCGAAGTGGTCGGCGTCGGCCTCCCGCCAGTCGGCGGCCCAACCACGCGGCGGCTCGTTGAGCAGTTCGTCCTCCCGCAGCCAGTGGTAGATGGACGCATAGGAACGGGTGTTCAGGTGGTCCACGCGGCGGCGGAGCATGCGGGTGTTCAGCTGCGAGGGACGGTCCAGGCCCATCGAGGCCATGATCTGGACGGCCTCCCGGACCGTGAGCTTCTGATAGTTGTGCACCCGCTTGGACTTGTCCTCCACGTCGAGGGACCGCACGAGGCGGGGATCCTGCGTGGCCACACCCACCGGGCAGTGGTTGGTGTGGCACTTCTGAGCCTGGATGCAGCCGGTGGCCATCATCATGGCCCGAGCGGACATGGTGAAGTCAGCGCCCTGGATGAGCCGCTTGACGATATCCGAGCCGGAGGCCACCTTGCCCGCCGCGCCGATCTTGATCATGTGCCGCAGTCCGGTGCCCACCAACGCGTTGTGCACCAGCATGAGCCCTTCGGTCAGCGGGGTGCCCACATGGTCCGAGTACTCCAGCGGGGCGGCGCCGGTGCCGCCCTCCGAACCGTCCACGATGATGTAGTCCGGCGCGATCCGCTCCTCCCAGATCGCCTTGCACATGGCCAGCACGTCCGTCCGCGAACCCACGCAGAACTTGATGCCGATCGGCTTGCCGCCGGAGAGCTCCCGCAACTGACCGATGAACCGCACCATCTCACGTGGGGTGGTGAACGCCGAGTGGGACGCCGGGGAGATGCAGTCCACGCCGACCGGAACCTCGCGCGCCTCGGCGATCTCCGGCGTCACCTTGGGACCGGGAAGCACCCCGCCGAGCCCGGGCTTGGCCCCCTGGGACAGCTTGATGGTGATGCCCTTGACCTCGGGCAGGGTGGCCTTCTCGGCGAAGGTCTCGGGGTTGAAGTGCCCGTCGAGGGTGCGGCAGCCGAAGTATCCGGAGCCGATCTCCCAGAACAGGTCCGCCCCGTTGCCCCGGTGGTACTTGGTGAGCCCGCCCTCGCCGGTCTCATGGACGAACCCGCCCATCCCCGCGCCCTTGTTCATGGCCAGGACCGCGTTCTTGGACAGTGAGCCGAAGGACATCGAGGAGATGTTCATCAGGGACAGGTCATAGGGCTGGAGGCAGTCCGGTCCGCCGATGCGCACCGTGGGGATCCGCTCCGGAGGGCGGACGGGTGCCGTGGAGTGCAACAGGTACTCGTAGCCGATGCTGCCGGTATCCCTCTCCGTGCCGAAGGCCTTGTGATCATCCGCGCCCTTGGACCGCGAGTACACGATGGACCGGGTGTCCCGGTCGAAGGGCCGCCCGTCATGGTTGCGCTCGATGAAGTACTGCTGAATCTCCGGACGGATCGACTCCAACAGGTAGCGGGCGTGACCGATCACCGGGAAGTTCCGCAGGATGGCGTGCTTCTTCTGCGTCACGTCCCAGATGGCGACGACCACCAGCAGCAGGGCGAGCACGCCGAGGAAGATCCACGCCCAGAAGCCGACCAGGTAGGCGATGACCAGGACCAGGCCCAACGTGGCCAGTCCCCCGATGATGAGCAGACGGTTGTTCATCCCCCCATGGTGCCATCGCCGGCAGGCGAGGGCACCTGGGCGGCCGCGCGGCCGGCGCAGTTCGTCCCGCCTGGAGCCCTACCAGGAATGCGGGGCCGGCCTGCGGGTGCTGGGCAGCGCGACGTTGCCGCGCCACTCGTGCAGCCAGTCCGGGACGGTGAAGTCCTCCGGCAGGCTCTGGCCCAGTTCGGTCTGGACGGCCTCGATGACATCCTCCAGCGGCACCGCGCCTCCGCCATCCACGAAGCGGGTGGCGAGGTAGGCCCGCGCGTAGATCTCCCCGTCCCGGACGAAGCGCTGCTCAATCCAGATGCACTTCTCGTCCACCCCGATGATCCGTGTCTCGAGGCTGAAACGCTGCCACAGCCGGATCGACTTGCGGAAGGTGATCTGCTCCGACTGCACCACGGGGGTCCACTTGCGCTTCATCATCAGGTCCCAGAAGCCACTGCGGGCCAGCAGGTCGAACCGCCCCAGGTCCATGAGGGAGAAGTACATCCCGTTGTTCACGATCATGGCGAAGTCGATGTCCGTGGGCAGGGCCTTCAGGGGCAGTGACGAGGTCTCCCAGACGGTCAGCCTGGAGCGCCGGCGAGCCTTGAGGAGCACGAGGAGCGTGCGGAAGATCAGGTGCATGGGTCCATGGTGCCACGATAAGTTACTGGCGGGTAGTTCTGCTCGGGGTGGCCGTCCAGGCGGGTGTCCGCGCGGGCCTGTGAAGGCTCAGGCGAACGCTCAGGCGAAAGCGCTGAATCCCGTCAGGTCCCGGCCGATCAGCAGCGCCTGGACGGATTCGGTCCCCTCATAGGTGTGGATCGCCTCGATGTCCATCTGGTGGCGGATCACGCCGTTCTCCAGCAGGATGCCGTTGCCGCCCAGCATGTCCCGGGCCTCGGACGCGATCAACCGAGCCGTGCGGGTGTTGTGGTACTTGGCCAGCGAGGCCTGGGTGGGGCGCAGGCGGCCCTCGGTCTCGAGCTGGGCCAGGTTCACGCAGTACATCTGCATGGCCACCAGATGGGAGAGCATCCGGGTCAGCTTCTCCTGCACCATCTGGTGCTGGGCCAGCTTCTTGCCGAACTGCACCCGCTGCCGGGAATAGGCCAGCGCGGACTCGAAGCACGCCGTGGCGTGGCCCAGCGCGGACCAGGCGACCCCGGCACGGGTGGCGTAGAGGACTCTCGAGGTGTCCTTGAACGAGCGGGACCCCGGCAACAGGGCGTCAGCCGGCAGTCGGACGTCGTCCAGGTGGATCAGCGCCTGGTCGATCGCGCGCAGGGCGCCCTTGCCGGAGATGACCTCGGCGCGGTAGCCCGGGGTGTCCTGCGGCACCAGGAAGCAGCGGACCCTTCCATGATCCTCGTCCCCGGGGGACTCCACCCGCGCCCAGACGAAGGTGATGCCACCGGAGGCGCCGTTGCCGATCCACTTCTTGGCCCCACGCAGCACCCACCCCTCGGCCGTCCGGGTGGCCTGTGTGGCGAGCCCGGAGGAGTCGGAGCCGTGGTCCGGCTCGGTCAGCGCGAAGGAGCCGAGCACCTCGCCGGAGGCCAGCGGCTTGACGTAGCGAGCCTGCTGCTCCTCACTGCCGCAGTAGACCAGGGTCCGCAGGGCGAGCCCTCCCTGGACGGCGATCACGGTGCCGAGGGAGCCATCGATGCGGGAGACCTCCATGTTCACCAGCCCGGTGGCCAACGGCGAGAACTCCTCCAGGTCCGGGTGGACCAGCCCGTCATTGAACAGCTGGTGCCTCCCGAGACTCACCGCAGCCTCCACCGGGTAGAGGTGACGCTCCCAGCCCTCGGCCATCTGGGGCGCGACGGCGGCCGCGGCCTCCCGCGCCCGGTCCCAGATCTCACGATCGGCGGCCGGGATGTCCCGGAACGCATCGTAGTAGTCGACGTCCAGCGGGCTGGTCACGTCGTAGGCGGGCTCGGTGGCGCCGGGGAAGACGCCGGAGTCAGAGGCATCAGAGGCAGAGGAGTGCTCGGTCATGGGCCCATCCTAGATGACACTCAGTTTCATCTGCAATGGATCGGAGTGTCACGACTGGCCCGTGGTGCGCTCCTCATCTCCAGAACCCAGTGCGTCCCGCACCCGGCGCAGCACCTCGCCGGAGGGCATGGTCACGGGGAAGCTCGCCACCAGGACCTGCGCGGAGGAGGCGGCCGGGCCGGCGTCGTCCCCTGCCCCCTGCCCACCCTCCGCACCGACTCCGAAACGCAGGCGGACCCGCACCAGCGCCCGGTCCAGGTCCGCCGCATGACGATCCCTGACCTGCTCCGCAGGCTCACTCGACTCGGTCCGGACCGCCTGGCGCAGGAAGTGGTTGTGCGTGGCGGTGACCAGGGCGGCGAAGCCGATGGCCTCCACCAGCTCCAGACCCGGGACGTTCCGGCGCAGATAGTCGGAGAAGAGCCGCTCATACCCGCGCTCGGTGATGATCTCGCGATCCCGCAGGGCACGGACCGCACGGACCTCGGTATAGCGGCGGCGGGCCAGGTCCAGGTCTGCGGAGAGGTGCGCGAAGACGCGCTCGGAGGCCGCGCACACGGTGGCCCACGGATCGGCTGGGCGGCCGTCACCGGCCCCGTCGCCGAGTTCACCGTCCATCCACGCCCCCAGCTCCTCGATGAGCGGGGGGTGGTCCGCGAACACCGCGTCCTCCTTGCCGCCGACCTGACGGAAGTAGGTGGACCGAGACATCCCGGCGGCACGGGCCAGATCGTCCACACTCGTGGACTCGAAGCCCCGCTCGCCGAACAGCTCGACGGCGGCCTCGACCACCTGGGAACGGACGAACACGGATCGGGGCTGCTCGGATGCCGGACTCATTCGCCCGACTCTATCCAGTCCAGTCTCCACTGGCCGCCCACCTCTCTGTACTTTCACAGCCGTATGGTCATTTCATGACGGGTTTCCGTCAGGAAAAGACCATACGGCTGTGAAACTCGCGGCACGGTGCCCGTGATCGTGAAAGGGGTCAGAGCAGGTGGTCGGTGAGGTGGTCCGGGGTGCCGAAGCGGTGGGCCGTGATGGAGATGGCCTGCTCATGCACGAACGGCAACAGCTCCACGTCCCCGGCCGAGACCACCGGACCCGCGTACACGGCCACGTCCGGCGAGCCGTCCAGGGCAGCGTGCAGGGCGAGCACGGCATCACGCGAGGAGTCCGCCGCCGAGGCGCTCCAGTCCTGCACCAGCCGGATCCGGGGGTCCCCGGCTCCCGGCGCGGACGGCGGCAGCCCGGTGAGCTGCGCGGCCCGGGCGTGGAACGCCGCGGTGTCCTCCACGTGCACCACCACGTCCGGGTCACCGGCCAGCAGATGCCCGACGCCGGCCGGCAGCCTCTCCGGCACGCTCACCGCGAGCGGCGCCCCGGCACGGCGGCCGGCCATGAGCACACGCAGCAGGTGCACCAGCGGACCCGACTCCCAGCGGACCGTGACCGGCACCGGCAGGTGACGCAGCACGTTGCGCTCGGCCATCAGCGCCGAGATGTCCCGGGCCACCCCGAACGTCTCCCCCCACGCGGCCTCGTCGAGACGGTCGGCATCGGCAAGCCAGCGGCGGTCCCCCGCGTCCAGGTCCGCCGCGTTCGCCAGATGGTGCCCCATCCCCGTGAAGCCGTCGGCCTCCCCGGCGGCCCACACCAATCCTGCCGCACCCTCCTGATCATCACTGTGGCCCGGCAGGATGCCCGTGGCACTGGTGGCAGCGGGCGCGTCCGTCCACGTGCCCAGCCCGTGCAGGTAGTGCGGCCCACCGGCCTTGGTGCCCGCACCGACGGTCGAGCGCTTCCAGCCGCCGAAGGGCTGCCGGCGCACGATGGCCCCGGTGATCCCGCGGTTCACGTAGAGGTTGCCGGCCTGCACCGTCTCCAGCCACGCACCGATCTCGTCCGGATCCAGGGAGTGCAGCCCGGAGGTCAGTCCGTAGTCCACGGCGTTGACGAGCCCGATCGCCTCCTCGAGGGTCTCGGCGGTCATCACGCCCAGCACGGGGCCGAAGTACTCGGTCAGGTGGGCGTCCGATCCTGGCTGGACGCCGGCGCGGATGCCCGGGCTCCACAACCGGCCGGAGTCGTCCAGCGGCTGCGGCTGCAGGGCCCAGTGCTCCCCGCTGCCCAGCTCGGTCAGACCGCGCCGCAGCTTCTTGCCGGGCTCCTCGATCACCGGCCCCATCTGTGAGCGCGGATCCTCCGGGTACCCCACGGTGAGCGAGTGCGCGGCGTCCAGCAGCTGACGGTGGAAGCGCTTCGAGGTGGCCACGGATCCCACCAGGATCACCAGCGAGGAGGCGGAGCACTTCTGCCCCGCATGCCCGAAGGCGGAGTTCACCACGTCCTTGGCGGCCAGGTCCAGATCGGCGCTCGGGGTCACGATGATCGCGTTCTTGCCCGAGGTCTCGGCCACCAGCGGCAGATCGGGGCGGAAGGAGCGAAACAGCTTCGCGGTGTCATAGCCGCCCGTGAGGATGACCCGTTCCACGTCCGGGTGGGTGATGAGCCCCTCGCCCAACTCTGCCTCGCGGTCTGGCTCGATGCTGAGGAAGCTCACCACACCCTCGGCAGTCGCCGTTGCACGCTCCTCATCCCAGCCGAGCTGCCCGAGCCCCACCCGCAGGCCCTCGAGGATGGCCTCATAGGCCACGGCGCCGGTGCGCACGGACTGCGGGGCGGGCTTGAACACCACCGGTGCTCCGGAGGCCAGCCCCGCCAGCACACCACCGGTGGGGATGGCGATGGGGAAGTTCCACGGCGGGATCACCAGCACCAGCTTGGCCGGGTGGAACTGCGCGCCCTGCGCCTCATCCAGGCCTCGAGCCAACCGTCCGTAGTAGCGGGCGAAGTCGATGGCCTCGGAGACCTCGGGGTCGCCCTGGTCCAGGGTCTTGCCGGTCTCGGTGGCGGCCACCTCGAGCAGCGCGCCACGGTGAGCCTCGAGGGAATCGGCCACCGCGTTCAGCACGCGTTCCCGCTCGGTGCCGGTCAGGCCCCGCCAGGCCTCGCCGGCGTCAACGGCGCGCCCGACGGCGGCCCGCACCTGCTCCCGTGAGGTCACCTGTGCCGCGGCGACCGTCTCGATCCCCAGCGTGGAGCCCGGGACCGCGGCGGTGATGGCCCGGCCCCATTCCCGGTTGGCGGCCAGGGACGGGTCCGTGTCCGGGGTGTTGGCGAAGCCGTCCACGGGTTCGGGGACCGGTCCGAGGGAGGCCTGCAGGTCTCCCGGCGAGGAGGCGAGCGGCCGGTTCTGGCTGCGGGCCGGCGTCGGGATCTCAGTGTCCAGGTCCTGCAGGGAGTCCAGGAAGCGCTGTTCCTCGCGGGCGAAGAGCTCAGCGTCCGTGTCCAGCTCGAAGACGGCGGACATGAAGTTCTCCTGACTCGCCCCCTCCTCGAGTCGGCGGATGAGGTAGGAGATGGCCACGTCGAATTCGTGCGGGTGGACCACCGGGGTGTAGAGCAGCAGCGAGCCCACGTCCTGGCGGACGGCCTCGGCCTGGCCGGTGGCCATGCCCAGCAGCATCTCGAACTCCACGTCCGGGGAGCGCCCGCCGGCCTCCCAACGGGTGGACAGCCCGCGCTCCTGCACCAGCAGCCAGGCCAGCGCCACGTCGAAGAGATTGTGCCCGGCCACCCCGATCCGCACGTTGCGGGTGTGCTCGGGTGTCAGGGAGTAGTTGAGCACGCGCTTGTAGTTGGTGTCCGCGGCCTGCTTGGACTCCACGGTGGCGGCGGGCCAGCCGGTGACCGAGGCCTGCACGTGCTCCATGGGCAGGTTGGCGCCCTTGACCACGCGGACCTTCAGCGGAGCCCCGCCGGCGGCTACCCGGCGCGCGGCGAACTCCTGCAGCCGGATCATGGCGTCCAGGGCGTCCGGCAGGTAGGCCTGGAGCACGATCCCGGCCTCGAGATCATGCAGCGCGGGGTTGTCCATGAGGCGCATGAACACGGCCAGGGTCATGTCGAGGTCGTGGTACTCCTCCATGTCCAGGTTGATGAAGGTGGGGCCGGTGCCGCCTGCACCGGCCTGGCCGGCGGCGAGCTCGTACAGCGGCAGGAGGCCGGCGGTGACCTCCTCGACGGCCTCGTCGAAGGCCCAGGCGCTGTGCGGGGCGGTGGCGGCGGAGACCTTCACGGAGACGTAGTCCACGTCATCGCGCCCGATCAGCGTGCGGATGCCCTCCATCCGCCGGTCCGCCTCCTGCTGGCCCAGGATGGCCTCACCGAGCAGGTTGATGTTCAGGCGGATGCCCTCGGTCTTCAGCTTCGCGATGGCCGGTCCGAGCTTGGCGTCCGTGGCGTCCACGATCAGGTGGGAGACCAGTTCACGCAGGACCTTGCGGGCCACCGGCACGGCGATCGGGGAGACTGCTGGGGCCAGCCGTCCACCGGCGCCCATGGCCGCGCGCATGACCCAGGGCAGGAAGCCCGGGGTCTGAGGGGCCAGGTCCGCGAGCGCCTCCGCCGCGATCCGGTGGTCCTCCGGACGGATCACGCGGTCCACGAAGCCCACCGTGAAGTCCAGCCCCGCCGGGTCCTTCAGCAACCCGGCCAACTGCCGCGCCGAGAAGTTCGAGGGGTGCCTCCGCGCCTCATGGAGCCAGGCCTTGACCTGCTCGACGGCGGCCGGGGCCAGGGTGCGCAGCTCGTCAGGGTCCGGGATCGCCGGGTTCAGGGTGCTCATGAGCCCATTGTTCTCCGTCCCACACTGCGATACCAGCGAACGTTTCCGCGGTGTACCCTTCGGAATATCCGAACGATTCAGGAAGGTCGGTCATGCTGGAGATCCGCCGTCTGGTGTTGCTGCGCGAGCTGTCCATCCGCGGCACCCTCTCCGCCGTGGCCCGGGCCATGAACCTCTCGCCCTCCTCCGTGTCCGAGCAGCTGTCCCAACTGGAACGGGAGACCCGGACGCAACTGCTGCGCCGCGTGGGCCGGAACGTGCAGCTCACCGAGACGGCGCTGGCCCTGGTGGGCCGCGTGGAGCCGATCCTGGACGCCCTCGAGCAGGCGGAGGCGGCCCTGACCTCCGCGGATGGAGCCATCAGCGGACGGGTCCGGCTGGCCGCCTTCCAGTCCGCCGCCCTGACACTGATCCCCCCGGCACTGACCCGGTTGCGCGAGCATCATCCCGGACTACGGCTGGAGGTGGTCCAGTACGAGCCGGAGCAGGCCCTCCACGAGGCCTGGGCGCGGGACTTCGACGTGGTGGTGGCGGAGCAGTACCCCGGGCACTCGGCTCCCCACTGGCCCGGGCTGGACCGCCGCCAGCTGCTGAGGGACGAGCTGCAGCTGGCCGTGCCGGCGGATCTCACCGTGGACGGAGGACCCCTGCCTCCCGGCGGAGAGCTCGCGGCACTGCTGCGGCACCGGCCACTGCCCTGGGTGATGGAGCCGCACGGCACGGCCACCCGCCACTGGGCCGAGCAGCTGATCCGATCCGCTGGCCATGAGCCGGATGTCCGCTTCGTCTCGGCCGACCTGCAGTCCCATGTGCGGCTCGTGGAGTCCGGCAACGCGGTGGCGCTGCTGCCCGGCCTGACGCTCGTGGACCACGCGGCGCGGCTGCGCCGGATTCCCCTGGCCGGGCGCCCGCTGCGCACCGTCTTCACCTCCATCCGGTCCTCGTCCGCCCGGTCTCCGGCCGTCGTGGCCGTCCGGGACGCACTGGAGGCGGCGGCGGGCCGGGTGGATATGGAAACGGACGCATAACGAACCGGCCCGGGCGGGGCTTTCCGGGCCGGGGGGCTTGCGCCCTCGCATAACATGGAGAGGTCGTGGATCAGCCGGCCGCGCAGAGACGTGGGTCAGGACCGATCCCCATATTTCCCGTGATGCACCTGAGGAAAGAGAGCCATGCGCCAGGACCCGCCGGCACCGCCTCAGAACGCAGCGACTGCGGCAGCGGAGCCTGCGGACCTGTCCACGGCCGTCTGGCATCTGCCGGCCGACACCGAGCTGCAGGAGCGGCTGTGGATGGCCTTCCCCCGCGACTACGCGCAGATGGGCTCCTCCCTCTGGGAACTGTCCGGGGCCCGCCGCGCATGGACCCGGGTGGCGCACGCGGTCATGGACTATGAGCCGGTGACCCTGTTGGTGGACCCGGCGGACCGGCAGATCGTGCACACCTACGTGGATCCCATGATCCCCGTGGTCCCGTTGGTCATGGACAATCCCTTCCTGGGCCTGACCGGGCCGACCTTCACCCTCGGCCCCGTGAACGGCCGGACCGGCAGGCGTCAGCTCGGGATGATCGACTGGGTGTTCAACGGCTTCGGCCGCCGCCCGGGGATGGACTACCGGCTGGACGATGTGGCCGGTGGGACCGTCGCAGACCTCACCCGCGCCCGGCGCCAGCTCTCCCTGATGGTCAACGAGGGCGGGGCGTTCATCACGGACGGCGAGGGCACGCTGATCGCCTCCGAGTCCGTGCTGCTGGACCCGGCCCGCAACGGCGGCTGGACCCGGGCGCACATCGAGGCCGAGTTCACCCGGTACACGGACATCCGCAAGGTCATCTGGCTTCCCGGCGGCCTCACCCGCCATGAGGGACGGTTCGGCCTGGGCGGTCACATCGACCAGCTCGTGGCCTTCGCCTCCCCCTCCGTGGTGCTGCTGCACTGGCAGGAGAACCCCTCCCATCCGGATCATGAGGTCTCCCAGCGAACCCTGGAGATCCTGCAGAACGAGACGGACGCGCGCGGACGGCCCCTGAACGTGGCCACGCTGACCGCCCCGTTGGCCGGCCAGGACGATCGCGGACCGCTGGCATGGTCCTACGTGAACGTGTTGCCCGTGAACGGAGCCGTGGTGGTGCCCTCCTTCGAGGACCCGCACGACGACGGCGCGCACCAGCTGCTGCAGGCCGCCTACCCGGGGCGCACCGTGGTGCCCATCCCCGCACAGCGGCTGTACCGGCGCGGCGT
The DNA here is from genome assembly GCF_047305825.1 of Citricoccus nitrophenolicus. Taxonomy (GTDB): domain Bacteria; phylum Actinomycetota; class Actinomycetes; order Actinomycetales; family Micrococcaceae; genus Citricoccus; species Citricoccus nitrophenolicus. The sequence goes on from NZ_CP063070.1 coordinate 1,401,688, forward strand.
CGGCATCCGGCAGGTGGCGTTGCCACAGCCCTCCTGCCAGGGCTGAATCACTCGGCTCGGGGCCGCCTGTCACCGGCTCTCGTTGCACCGCGGCCCTCCCCCGCCGCCACCACCGCCTCGCCTCGCCGCCCCACCGCCCATTCACACTGATCCTGCCGGGCCACAGAGGCACCACGGCCCACCCACACTCATCCTGCCGGGCCACAGTGTTTATCACTGTGGCCCGGCAGGAAGGCTGTGGCCCGGGATTTGCCTCACGGTGCAGAGCAGGTCCGCGAGGCTGGATTCGCTCCTACACACCGGCCCGCCGTAGGCGCGGGGTCCACAATTGCGAGTGCTTCGCCCACCATGGGCATGCCTCTCCGCGTGGAGTGGGGGACATGGACTCCCCTGAACCAGCACCATTGCCCGCCCACCCCGTCAGCCACACGGGGCCCGGCGCATTCAGTGCGTGGGGCATCCCGCTGATGTTGTCCGCGGCAGACCGGCCGGAAAGGGACTGGGGGCATCAGCTGCACCGGGCCGCTGCGGCTGGAAACGCCGTACGGCTGCGACCCGGTGCATTCGTCAAGACTTCCCCCTGGAACAAGGCCTTCCCCCGGGATCGGCACCTTGCCTCTGCCCTGTCCATCGCCATGACCTCGAGGAGGCCGCCGGTGTTCGCACGGGAAACCTCGCTGATGCTCCACCGTCTTCCGCTGAACACGATTCCCAGGGAAGTGAAGCTGCGAGCCTCCAGCATCGGCGCCGCTGGGACTACCCGAAGACCACAGCCCAAGGCTTCGAAGCGCCCCCTGTTCGCCGAACGTCGGCTGGCATACCCGAAGGCATGGGCGGACTCCCCCAGCGCAGAGCGACCCGCGGCCGCGCTGATCCTCGATGGCCAGATCGCGCTCCATTCCGAGGACCTCCATATGACTCTGGCGGACAGCCTCCCGCACATGGCACGGAGCAGCGCCATCATGGTGGCCGATGCCGTGCTCAGCGGCAGACGGCTCACAGATGACGGCAAACACCCCATCGTGGCCACCCCCATGGGGAGCGAGGAACTCCTCGGGCTTGCGAACCTCTGCCTCACACAGAGGGCAGCGGAGACCTTTCGCCAGCTTGCCTCGTTCGCCTCTCCGCTGTCCGAGTCACCTGGCGAATCCCTCAGCAGGTTCTGCATTGACGAGCTGGGCTTCCAGCCGCCGGAACTCCAGCATCAGATCCGCGATGCACACGGGGCTCCGCTGGGCATCGTCGACTTCTGGTGGAAGGAGTTGAGATTGGCCGGAGAGTTCGACGGCAAGAAGAAGTACAGCGGAGGGGCCAGTTACTCCGGGAAGGATGTCGACAGCGTGATTCGTGAGGAGAAGCTACGGGCGGAACGCATCCAAGAGGAGGGCATCCGCTTCGTCCGCTGGATGTGGGCCGACTTGATCACGCCGCAGCTTCTAGCGGACAAGCTGTCACGGGCCGGCGTTCCCCGTGCCGCCGCAGAAGATCGCCGCTTCAATCACAGCTTTCCTGCCGCGTCATAGAAACCCGTCGACACAGCCACAGCTTTCATGCCCAGCCACAGTGATTGTCGCTGTGGCTGGGCAGGATGACTGCGGCTGGGCAGGATGACTGCGGCTGGGCAGGATGACTGTGGCCGACCATGCCAGCGCGACGACCGTGGCTTGACCTCTGAGTTGCGGCTACCCACACGGACACTCGGGCAGTCGTCACCCCGCCAGCCGGCCACACGGGCAGTCGTCACCCCGCCAGCCGGCCACACGGGCAGCCGGCGTCAGTCGTCCTCAGGGGTGAACAGCTCGCGCACGTCATCGGCGGTGATGGTGGAGGAGAAGGCGGCGTCACCGTCCGTCAGCGAGCTGAACAGTGCGGCCTTCTTCTGCTGCAGTGCCAGCACCTTCTCCTCGATGGTGCCCTCGGCCACCATGCGGTACACCATGACGGTGCGGTCCTGACCGATCCGGTGTGCACGGTCCACGGCCTGTGCCTCGGTGGCGGGGTTCCACCACGGATCCAGCAGGAACACGTAGTCGGCCTCGGTCAGGGTCAGGCCGAAGCCGCCGGCCTTGAGGCTGATGAGGAAGGCCGGCGCCGTCCCGGTCTTGAACTCCTCGATCACCATCGAGCGGTTCCGCGTGGACCCGTCCAGGTAGGCGAAGGCCACCCCGCGGTCCGCCAGGGCATCGCCGACCCGCGTGAGGAAGGAGGTGAACTGGCTGAAGATGATGACCCGATGCCCCTCGGAGACGATCTCCTCGAGCTGGCCCATGAGTGCCTCCATCTTGGAGGACGGCACGGCCGCGTACTTCTCATCCACGATCGCCGGGTCCAGGGCCAGCATGCGCAGCAGCGTCAGCGACTTGAAGATGACGAAGCGGTTCTCCTCCATGTTCTCCAGCAGCCCGAGGACCTTGCGCCGCTCGCGCTGCAGCACCTGATCGTAGAGCCGCCGGTGCTTCGGGACGAGCTCCACGTGGCTGACCTGCTCCTGCTTCGGCGGCAGGTCCGAGGCCACCAGGTCCTTGGTCCGCCGCAGCATGAACGGCCGGATCCTACGCCGCAGCCGGGCCATCCGCTCTGCGGCGAAGCGGCGGCCGTCCTCGGAGGCATCCGGCGATTCGATGGGCTTGGTGTATTCGGCGCGGAAGACCGTGGGCGAGGGGAACAGACCCGAGGCGGTCAGGGAGAGCAGCGCCCACAGATCGGACAATGAGTTCTCCATGGGGGTGCCCGTGATGGCCAGCCGGAACGGGGCCTGGATGGCCTTGGCCGCCTGATGCGCCTTGGCGGTCCGGTTCTTCACGAACTGCGCCTCGTCCAGCACCAGCCCGTCCCACTCCAGCTCCGTGTACTGATCCGAGTCCAGGCGCAGCAGGGTGTAGCTCGTGACCACCACGTCAGCCCCGGCCACTTCGGCGGCCACCCGCGTCCCCCGCTTGGCCGAGGTGGCGTCCAGCACGCGCAGGTCCAGCCCTGGCGCGAAGCGCTCGGCCTCCTCCTTCCAGACGGAGAGGACCGACGACGGCGCCACCACCAGGAACGGTGGCGCCACCTGGGGTGCGGGCTCGGGCTCGCCGTGGAGCTGCGCGTCCGGGGCGGTCATGGCCTCGTGGATGTGCTCGCTGCCACCGGGCTCACTCAGCTGGCGTGCCCTCAGGATCAGGGCCAGCGTCTGGACGGTCTTGCCCAGTCCCATGTCGTCAGCCAGGATCCCGCCGAGTCCGTGGTCGTAGAGGAAGGACAGCCAGGCGAAGCCCTCGAGCTGATACGGACGCAAGGTGGCGTCCAGGCCTGCCGGCACGGCCGGCGTCGTGATCTCGGAGAGGTTCTTGAGCGCCCCCACGGACTCGCGCCAGGCCACCGCCTCCTCCGACTCGTGGGCGAGGTCCTCGAACTCCTCCCACAGGGCCACGTCATACTTGCTGATCCTCGGCTCGTCCGGCTTCCACTCCCCCATGGCCTCGGCCTCGGAGATGAGTTCCCGCAGCCGGTTCAGTCCCGGGTTGTCGAGGGAGAAGTAGGTGCCGTCGTTGAGCAGGAGGGTCTTCTTGCCCTGCGCCAGGGCCTTGAACACGGAGGTGAAGGGGATCAGTTGGCCGTTGACGGTGATCTCGAAGCCGAGGTCGAACCAGTCATTGTCCTGAGGGTTGGCGGCCTGGACCTGCGTGACGCGGACCTGGGGATCGTCCGTCAGTTCCCGGTAGTCCGGGCGCTTGCCATGCTCCACCACCCTGACGTGGTCCAGCTTGTCCAACTCCGGCAACACGTATTCCACGAACCGGGCGGTGTCCGCCCCGTGCAGGTGGGTGTCCCGGATGTAACCGGGCAGTACGGCCACCCCGTCCGTGGCCTCCTCCGCCGTGGCGCGGATCGATTCCAGCACCGCATCCTCGTGCTCGATGTCCCGGTCCACGTCCACCCCGCGGGCTCGTCCGCTGTACCCGGTGGGCGACCATCCGCCGCGGGTGTGGGAGCGCCGGTGCTCCACGGGCAGCTCGCGCTTGGGGCCCCAGTACAGCCAGGACCATTCCAGGACGGTCTCGTGGTGGCGGCGGTGGGCCACGGAGAGCTGCAGCTGGGGTGCCGGGACCTCAGGGAAGGTCACCGTACCGTCCGCACTGTCCACGGGCAGGATGCGGGACAACCGTGGGTAGACGTCGTAGAAGAACTCCTCGGACTCCGCCTTCGGGATCCGCAGGGGCTCGGGCTGGGCGAGCAGGTCCAGCACGGCCCTGGGGACGGTCTCGGCGGCCGGGACGAGCGTCAGCCGCACCGGGGCCAGGCGCCGCGAGGAGTCGCTGAGCACCTCGGTGGCCACGAACCCGCCGGTGCCGGCTGCCCGAGCCGCGGGGACCTCCTGCCCTCCGGACTCCACCACCGGTGTGACGGCCAGGTCCTCCTCCGGGCCGCTCACGTCCAGGCGGACGGTGCCGGGTGCGGTGAGGACCACCTCGCTGACGATCCCCTGACCCACGAACTCCACGCCGGCCTGGTGCGCGCGGACCAGCAGCTGCCAGGCTGCCGGGCCCGTGAGGGTGTCCAGTCGGATGGTCTCATCGGTGCCGTAGCCGTGGGAGGGCGGCCGTTCGGCCAGGTGGAGGCGGTAGAGCTGGCCGAGCAGCTCCACCTGGTCCGGGCGCAACTGGTGGCGCAGCCCCCCGTACTGGAACTTCTTCCAGGTCAGTCCGCCCTTGATCCAGTTGTCCCGGGTCCCCTGACGCAGTGGCCGCAGCTGCACGTGCAGCGCGGCCCCCTCCTGGACGTCCGCCACGGTGGCCTCACCGGCACCCCAGCGCCGGCGCATCTGGCTGCGCGGCTCGGCCAACAGCTCCACCCCGAGCCCCACCGAGGCCTCGGCGTGCGGCTCCTCCTGGTGGCCGGTGAGCTCGCCGAGCACCGTGCGCCAATCGGCCGGCTGCTGGCCGGCGCCGGAACCGTTGGAGCCCCCGGGAGAGGAGGTCACCACGCCGTCCGTGAAGCGCTCCACCTCGCCCCAGCCCTGCGGCCCCGGTGGCGTGGGAGCGGCGTCAGGATCGAACATCCCGCCCGGTCCCATGGATCCTGGGCCGTCAGGCCCGCGGAGGTGTTCGCGGATGGCCTGCGTGGTGGCGGCGTAGAGGAGCGCGGCAGCGTGCTTGCAGTCATTGCGGACCGGGCAGCTGCACCCGCCCCGCAAGGGGGTCCAGTGCCGGGGCAGGGACGCCGAGGGGGCTTTGCCGGGTACCAGGAGCACGAAGGTCTCGTAGGGCAGCGGATCGTTGCCCTGCACCTGCCCGAACAGGGTGGAAGGAGACCTGTCCGTGGAGGCCGCACCGTCCGTGGGTTCCCAGATGAGCCCGGTGACGGCACCCTGCCGCGCATACGCCTTCCCGCGTTCGGCCGCCCTGGAATCGACCAACCGGGAGATGTCCTGGTCGGCGACGTAGGGCAGGGAGGAAGAACCGCGCATCCGACCATCGTTTCACGTCACGCAGACGGCGGGGGCCGCGGTCCACAGGGGCGGTTGGCTGTCAGCCGCCGGGATGGGCAGTTGTCCCCATCGCGGGACCGAGCTGCGTCAGAATATGCTGGTGGACGGCAACGGCGAGCGAGCTGACGGTCCGTGGTCAGCGGTCCAGGGGAGAACAGAGGACAAAGGGCGATATGGCGATCACTGGCTGGACGGTGGACGAGGCGGGCACTCGAGGCGTCATCACCAAGACCTTGGCACCCATTGACGATCTGCCCGGCTGCGCAGACGACATGGTGACCGCATTCAGCGATGCGGCAACGGCCTGTGACCATGTGGCGATCGGCTCCATGCTGGACACCGTGCTGCAGACCTTCGTGAGCCCGCTCTACGACGCCTCCTACAACGCCGGCAACTACGTCCTGGCCAAGTTGGAGGAGGCCGTGCGCGCCTACGTCGACTCCGACGAGCAGATGGGCGCGGACGCCTTGGCCTCCATGGATGACATCCCGAGGGGTGAGGACTGAGCATGACGGTCTACACCGGTGCCCTGCCGGAGAAGCTCCCGGACACCGCGGCCATCACGGCGGCCGCCGAGGACATCATCACCCAGGCAGAGAACGCCAGCACCTTGGTCGACGACGCTCAGACGGAGTTGTCCGGCGTCGGGAGCGTATTCGACACCCCTGATACCGCGACGGTGGAATCGGCGATGAACACGCTCGTCAAGCCCTTCACCGACGACATCACCACGTCGATCGGCCCGGTCACCACGGGGCTGGACAATTTCGCCTCGGACATCGAAAATCTCAAGGCTCGCTACGATCGGGTCCGGGAGGACGTCTCCGAGCACAACGACTGGCAGCGGCCTCCGGCAGATGATCCCCACCGGGACACCTATGACCTCCAGGAGTCGAACCTCCAGGCCGAGGTCCAGGCCGTGGGGAGCCTGTACGACGAGGCTGTGGAACGGTGCGAGAAGAAGGTCCGGGACGGCACCCCCTCTCCGGTCCCGGGGTTCCCCCTCTCCGCCGGCGTCACCTTCGGCGTCGGGGCCGGCGTGACGGCCACCGAGACGTGGTTCAAGTCCAAGGTGAAGTTCGTGCGGGTCCGCAACGGTCGGATCAACCTCCAGGTGTCCCAGCCCATCCCGCGCACCGGTCACAAGATCTCCACGAAGGTCATGTCCAAGCTGGGCATGCCGGATTCGTATGTCAACAAGTACGCGAACCTCTTCGACCCGGAGACTGGGAAGAGGATGTCGATCGGCGACTGGGACCGTGCCATGGAGAAGGTGGACCCCAAGTCCGCCCTGGGCATGCTGTTCGCCCGCAGCCCGTGGCTGAAGCGGCGCTTCGAGAACGCCCACGTCAGCGTCGAACGCACGAACCTCCCGAAGGGCAAGGTCAACGCCAACGGCTCCGCGCGCATCATCGCGGAGGACCCCAAGGGAGTCCCGCCCAAGGCCCACGGGAAGAATCGGAACAAGACCCTCAAGCACACCGACGCGGGCAAGTGGGGCAAGGCGGCGAACGCCGCGAAATGGGGCGGGCGTGGGCTGGGTGCCCTCGGTTTCGCCGGCTCTGCCATGGACGGATACAACAATTCCGTCGAGCGCAATCCCGCGGCGAGCACGGCCGAACACGCCACGAATGCGGCCATCGACGCCACCATCGAGACCGGTGCCAGCGCCGTGGGTGCCAAGGTGGGCGGCGCGATCGGCCGTTCGGCCGGTGCTGCGATCGGGCAGGCCATCATCCCGATCCCCGGTGTCGGAGCAGCCGTGGGTGCTGTGGCCGGCGGCTTCCTCGGCAACGTCGCCGGCGGTTTCATCGGCGGACAGGTCGGCAAGGGCATCAACGCCCTCCGGCACAGTGACGGAGACTCGTTCGGTGAGAAGGCCAAGGACTTCGTGGGAGGCTTGTTCTCGTGAGGGCCAGCCTCCCGGAAGCTTCTCGTTCCATCATGACGTGGAGCCGAAACCATGGGATGGGCCCACCGGACCACAGAGGACGAACGAGTGGAGTGTAGGCGTTGAACGAGGACGACCTGGTGGAGAACGACGCCTTCATGTCCGTGGTGACCTGGTTGCTCCAGTACGGCCTCATCCTCCTCGGCGCTGCCATCACCATCGCCGGAGTGCTGGCGTGGTCCGGCCGCTGGCGTTCATGGGCGAGGCCGAAGAACTTCGGCGCGCTCACGCGGGTCCCCACCAGATACACCCTGGGGCTGGCCTTCCTGGGCCCCGGGATCATCTTCATCAGCCTCGGAATCCTTGCCGACCTGGGAATCGTCCCCGGATCGGACGGCGTCTACGACGTGATCGGTGCAGCACTCATCTTCGTCAGCCTGATCGGGGTGTTCTGGTGGCCGGCCGCGCTGACACCGCGGTGGTACCGAGACTGGCTGGCGTGGGGCGGGCCCCTGGAGACGGACCCCTGGCCCGATGACAGGGAACGAGCGGAAGGACGGCGTTGAGCGAATCAGCAGGTCCCGGCGAGACACCCGGAGACGCTGTCAGGGGGCGGCAGAATGTCCTGGCCCTCGACGTCCCGCCACGTATGACGGCGATCGTGGACGAGAGCGAGGACCCGTTGCCGGTGGAGCTGATGGCCGCCGTCAACACGCGTGAGGGTTACACCCCCACGCTCGTGGCCACGGTCTTCGGCTACGAGGGCGGCCAGCCCCTCTTCACCCGATCGGCATTGGAGGGTCTGGAGCGCGATCTCGTGTCCCCGCACATCATCGGGGTGGCTGACTGGGAGCCTCCCGCCTCCTGGAATGCGCCGGAGACCGGCTGCGTCATCGACTACACCCAGATCACGGGCGAGGACGAGCAACTCGTCTTCGGACGTGACTACCTGGCGGTGGCCCAGGGGTGGGCCGTCCAGGTCACCACCACCTCCACCCCACAGGACCGGTTCATCATGGACGCCCTCCTCGAGGAGGGCATCCGTGGGCTGTCCATCCTGCGCACCCCGACCACCCAGGACGCCGTCACGGTCCTCGCGGGTCCGGTCCCGCTGGGGACCTCGGCCACAGGGCACCAGAACCGCATCGACCTGGGGCCATGGCGGGAGCGCGCCGCGTGGACACGGCCGGAAGCCGTGAGCCTGCAGCCGGCCTCCCTGGAGGTCCTGGCGTCCATGGATCTCGACGAGCCCGTCCTCCCGGACGACGCTGACCTGCTCCGGGACCTGACGGGGGCAGGACTCCTCGGGCCCGGCGGCCTGTCCGGCGACGCCCTCTTCCTCTCGGAGGTCCTGCAGGTGGCCGACGCCGGGCTCTCGGTGACCATGTACCGGGACGGACGCCAATCGGCCCTGACCTGTGCCATGTTCGGGGAGACCACCGCCGTGCTGTGGGGGCCCAGCTACGGCCAGCTCGCCTATGGCCATCCGGGGGAGGCCTCGGAGCGCCGTTCGGGTGCAGCCGTCATTCCCACGGCAGAACTCAGTTCGACCGTGTGTGGATGGCTCGGACTCGGCCCAGCGTGGACCGACGACGAGTCCCCCGTGCTGACCTCACCCGACCTGGTGGACCGCATCGTGTCTGGCGATACGGTCGACCTCGAGGCGTTCGGCCCGAACGCGTCACTGTACTTGTGGCACATCAACACCTGGGCGGGCGAGCGGTCCCTGGACGATGCCTTCGCCCTCAATGCCGGTCCACGGGGACACTTCCAGGTCCGGGCGGACACGGCGATGGCCGACTCGATCGTGCTGTGGCCCGCCGACTCGTCCTGGGTCGCCCGGATGATCGAGGACCGGGTGCAGGCCGCCTACTTCGACCGTCCGGTCACCCTGGACGCCTAGTGGCCCTGGGCTTCGCCTGATTCCCGACGACGGCCGGCCGGCTCGGCCTGCCCGGTCCCGGAGTGCCCGATCCCGGAGTGTCCGGGCGTGCCCGACGCCACCGTGGCCTCGCCTGCCGCCTGCGACGCGGGGCTCTCCACCGGCTCCGCCGGCGCGGCCACCGCACCGGCTGACGGATCTCCGGGACCGGCTGGGGCCGCCGTCGCCGCTGTGCCCGCTGAGTCCGCTGTGTCCGCTCTGGCCTTGGCCATCCGCGCCTCCAGGCCCTTCAGGTCCGAGGCGATGAAGGAGTTGATCCAGCGCGACTGCGGATCGGCGTCGATCATGATGGCCTTCAGCAGCAGGGTGGCGGGCAGGGCGAGGATGGCACCGAGGGGGCCGAGGATCCACGCCCAGAACAGCAGGGACAGGAAGGAGACGGTGGGGATCACTCCCACCGACTCACCCGTGAACTTGGGTTGGATGACCGCCTGGATGACGAAGTTCAACACGGAGTAGGCGGCGATGACCGCGATGAACGCGCCCCAGCCGCCCTCCACCAGGCCGAGCAGGGCGGGCGGGACCATGCCGATGATGAAACCGACGTTGGGGATGTAGTTCGTCAGGAAGCTCAGCACGCCCCACACCCAGATCATGGGTACGCCGATGATGGCAAGGGCCGCCACGTCCAGCACCGCCACGATCAGTCCGAAGACGGTGGTGACGATCCAGTAGCGGCCCACCCCTTCCGCGAAGGCGCTCAGCGCCGTGCCGAGCTCGTACTTGGCGGTGTTCAGCAGGGCCATCCGGCGGTCCACGGCCACGGAGTCCATGGCCAGGAAGAACACGGTCATGACCACGGTGGCCAGCAGGCCCAGGATCGCGGTGACATTGGACAGCAGTGCGGTGACGATCCCGGTGGCGGTGGACACCACGGTGGACATGTTCAGCCCGGACAGCTGCTCCAGCATCATGTCCGGGGTGACGCCGAAGCTGCCCACCCATGTGATCATGCTGTTGTAGATCTCGTTGAATTGCTGCGCGTACTGGGGCAGGGCCAGCACCAGCTCGGAGGCGGACCACAGGACCAGGGCCATGAACACCAGCAGCACCACCACCACCACGGCCACCGTGACCGTGGCCCCGAGGAAGCGGTGCACTCCCTGGCGGATCAGCCAGGCCTGCAGCGGGTAGGCGATGATCACCAGGTTCAGCCCGAGGAACACCGGGCCCACGATGGTCTGCAGCCCCTGCACGAACTGCAGCGCGATCACCAGGCCTGCCAGGCTCAGCACGATCACCAGGAATCGCGGCATGAGGCGGTGCGAGCTCGGGTCGGGGGCCATGCCGGGGTTCCGGCTCTCGGCTGCTGCGGTATCCACGTCCGAGAGTCTACGGCCGGGCCTGGACACAATACCCTCCGGGACCACCCTGAAATGCCCCGGAGACGGCTAGCCTCGGAACATGATTCGCCACGAGACAATCCAGGACTACGTGGAACGGCTGGCCTCCGGCAAGCCCACCCCCGGCGGCGGTGCGACCGGGGCCCTGCTGCTGGCCCAGGGCGCCGGGCTGCTGGCCATGGCTGCCCGGTTCAGTGACCACGAGGAGCTCGCCCGCCGGGCTGCCGCCCTCGCCTCCCACGCCCTCTCCGTGTCCGATGACGACGAGCAGGCCTTCGCCGGCGTGGCCGAGGCCTTCGGCCTGCCTCAGGACACGGACGGTCAGCAACAGGAACGGTCTGAGCGCATCCAGCAGGAGACGGCGGCTGCGGCCGGTCCTCCGCAGGCGCTGGTCGCCGGTGGCCGGGAGGCGTTGACCATCGCCGAGGAGGTCCTCGCGGACTGCAGAGCGACCGTGCTCAGTGACGTGGGCGCCGGCACGGCCGCCGTGCGGGGCACGCTGATCGCGGCGGCGCTGACCCTGGAGACGGACCTGGCGCCCCTGAAGGACGAGCAGGTCCGGGCCCGCATCCGCCGAGACATCGAGGAGGCGGGTGCCCTGGTCGCGCGTGCGGACGAGATCATCGACCGGGTCCGCGAGCGTATCCGGCGGTAGTCGCGGCACCGGCCCGTCGGTACTCGGCGGCAGGCGGGCAGCTGTCACCTCAACCCCGGTCCCCCACCAACGACGCCGGCCCGCAGCACCCGCTGGACGGTGCGGTCCGCGGGGCGCATGTCGCCACCGGTGCCCCCTGCCCTCCGGCCCGGGATGGCGAGCACGGCGTAGAGCACGGCGAGGCCGAGCAGCGCGGCGGCACCGACGAAGACCACCGGCAGGCCGAACTGCTCGCCCACGAATCCGCCGGACAGGGCACCCAGGGGCATGAGTCCGAAGGCCATCGTGCTCGTGGCCCCATTGACACGTCCCAGCAGCCGGTTGGGGGTGAGGCGCTGCATCAGGGTCATGACCAGCACGTTGCCGGTCATATTGCAGAAGCCACAGAGGAACCATGCGGCCAGGAGCACGTCGAGGCGTGGGGCCAGCACCGGCAGGATGAGCAGCGGGACCTGCGCCATCCACCCGGTCAGCATGAGCGGCACCTCGGGCAGCCTGTTCCTCAGGGGCTCGATCGCCAGGCTTGCCAGGATGGCCCCGGCCGCCATCGCCACCATGGTCAGCGGGTACTGCCCCGCGGTGAGCCCGATCGCCGAGCCCGGCCCGACCACCCAGAGGATGAACACCGCCATATAGGCCGCGGACGCCAGGTTGGCCACGGAGGCCATGATGGCGACCGGCCGCAACATCGGATGCCCGAACAGGAAGGCCAGCCCCTGGCGGATCTCTCGCAGTGCGCCGGTGCGCTCCGCGAGCTGCGTGCCGGCAGGGGGCGCCTCGCTCTCAGCAGCGGTTCCCGGCAGGCCGTCCCCGGGTCGAAACCGTCCGGTCAGTCCGAGGGCCAGCAGCAGCACCACCGCCACGCCCACGGCGGCTGCTGCGCCGAACAGCCAGCCGGCACCGGCCACCACGAGCACCCCGCCCACGGGCCGTCCGATGAAGTCGTCGAACACCCGCTCGGACGCCATGGTGCGCCCATTCGCGGAGGCCAGCCGGGAGCTGGGCACCAGCTGGGGCACGATCGCCCGGGCGGAGAGGTCCACGAGCACCTCGAGGCCCCCGTACAGGCCCATGAAGACGACCAGCAGGACCAGGGTCAGGTGTCCGGTGGCGGCGAGCACCGCCATGACGCCCAACAGGGCCACGCGCACCGCGGTGGCACTGAGCCGCACGATCCGCCGGTCCAGGCGGTCCACCAGAACCCCGGAGGCGAGTCCGAACAGCAGCCACGGCAGCCAGAACATGGTCGAGATCCAGGCGATCTCCTGCGGGGACCGGGTCAGCGAGACGGCCAGGAGCGGGACGCCCACCAGCACCATGCCGTCCACGAGGTTGGACAGGGCCACGGAGGACAGGTGCACGTGGAAGGGCCGGCCCAGCCGTTCCGGGGCCGAGGGCGCTCCGGCGGAGTGACCCGGCGTGGCAGGGGTGGTGCGCAACATGGTCGCCGCCTTCGTAGACTGTTGCCAAGAGGTGTATGCAGAGATTTCTCTGCAACAATGTCTATGCAAAGGTATCTCTGCACATGTCCGATGACAAGACCCCCGCACCTGTGGCACGCCAGAATCCCGGAGAACCGCCGGTGCCGGCCAGCCCCGTACCCCCGGTGATCGCCGAGCGGTCCATGGACGCCCAGACCATGAAGGCCTTCGCCCACCCCCTGCGGATGGCGATGTACTCACGGCTGACGGACGTGGGCTCGGCCACCGCCACGTCCCTGGCCAGGCATCTGCAGGAGAGCACCGGCCAGACCAGTTACCACCTGCGTCAACTGGAGAAGCACGGACTCGTGGAGGAGGATCCCGACCGGGGCACGGGCCGGGAGCGCTGGTGGAAGCCGCTCGGCTACCGCATGCATGTGGAGGAACTGGGCCAGGACGCGGCGAACCTACAGGTCATGCACTCGGTGCTGCACGAGGGGCTGCGCCACCGCATGGAGACCATCACCAGTTACCTGGACGCCGCGCCCACCGAGCCGCGGGAGTGGGTGGACGCCTCCGTGGACACCACCACCACCATGACCATGACCCTCGAACAGGAGCGCACCCTGGGCGAGGAGCTCCTGCAGGTCATCGAGCGCCACCGGAAGGCGCTGGGCCCCTCCGGGAAGGCCCCGGCCGAGAGCCCCGAGTCCCGCCGGGTGAGGCTCTACCTCAGCCTGTTCCCCCTGGTCGACGAGGAGGACACCCAGGGGGCCGATGACGGCGGGACTAGCGGCGGCGGACCAGGAGCTGGTCGAGGCTGAACCGGCCTGGCCCCACGACGGCCAGCACCAACGCGCCCACCCCGAGCCCCGCGGCCAGCTCCCAGCCGCCGTCCGCGGCGAAGATCCCGTTGCCCAGGTGCGCGAACACGATGGCGCCGGCGAGGATCACGGCGGCGAGCAGGCCGGCGATCGGGGTGAGCAGGCCCAGGATCAGCAGGGCACCGCCACCCAGCTCCACGGCCATGGTGAGCACCGCGACGGCCTCCGGCAGGGGAATGCCCATCGCCCCGAAGCCCTCCGCCGTGGCGGACACCCCCTGGTCCACCTTCTGCAGCCCGTGGGCCACCAGGATGACCCCGAGGACCACTCGCGCCACGAGCAGCACTGAGTCACGTACCAGTTGGGGCATGGGGATCACGTTCCGCTCGGGATCCGCCGCCTCGGCCGACTCGGCTGGCCCCACGGACTCGACGGTCTCGCGGTCCGGCTCCCTCCCCGGCCCCTGCCCCGGGCCCGGAAAGGACGTGGACGTGGACGTGGTCGCGGCCCCCGCAGGACGGCGGCGCAGCGGCCCACCGCCAGCCTCGGCCCACTCCAGCCCGCGGGGCTCGGTGTGGCCCCCACGGGCCGCGAGCGCCTCGGCGGCCCGCTGCTCGGGGGATTTCACCTCGGGCGCGTGGGTCTCGGACGGGCGGGTCTCCGTGAGTCGGGCGTAGCTGGGCATGGTTTCGACCGTCCCGCCTCAGGGCCCTCTGCGTCAAACGGATTCGCCGCGTTGGAGTGGATGCTCAGAGGACTGACAGCCCGCGCCAAGGCGGCTGGATTCGTGCGGCCGCGTTCAGACGACCCAGTTCAGACGGCCCAGTTCTGGCAGCCCAGTTCAGACGGCCCAGTTCTGGCAGCCCGGTTCAGGCGGCGAGATCCTGCCAGACGGACAGCCCGGCGGTGCCCAGTGCCGTGGAGGCCTGTAGTGGTGACTCACGGTGATCCGCCGGGAGGAAGGCGGCCACCACGGCACCGGGCAGCACCAGGACCGAGGCCCAGCCGCGCAGCCCTTCGCCGCCAGCAGCTCCGGCGACTCCGACGGCTCGGGCAACTCCGGCGCCTCCGGTGCCCTCGATCAGCTCCCCACCGGCCACCGTCTCATGGGGCACGGTGCGCGGGCCGAAGCCCGGCAGCCCGCTGGCCAGCCCGGCGGGCTCGAAGGCAGCGCCCATCCACGCGAGCACCGGTTCGGGCAGGGCAGAGAGCAGGGTGCAGAGGTCGTCCGGGGTGGTCCACCCGGTCAGCCCCTCGCCCCAACTGGCGCCGGCATCCGCCTCCACACCCGAGAGCTCGGTGTCCAGGAGTCCCCACGCGGCCACCAGGGAACGGGCCTCGGACTCCATATCATGCCCCCGGTCCCGGAGGAACTCCAGCACGGCAAGCACACACATCGCATCCCCGGTGCCGACCACCAGGGCCATGGCGTCTGACAGGGTCAGCACCAGGTCCCCGGACATCAGCCGCAGCGTGCCGGTCCGCGCACCGGCCCGGTGACGGTCGGTGAGCCTCAGCCGCTCCCCGAGCAGGGCTGCGTCCCGCTCGGCCAGGCGGGCCACCGTGCAGGCCAGCACCAGCTTCCCGGTACCGGACAGCGGATGGCGAGCGCCGGCGTCGTGCCCCTGCCGTTGACCGTCCGCGGTCCGGACGGCGAACCGCAGGTGCGGGTACACGGCGGGAAGCTCCGCGAGCGGCATCGAACGGACGGCCGGCAGCGGGCGGCTCATGCGGTCACCACCGGAGCGGCCCAGTCCTCCACGGCCCGCCCGAACTCGGCGAAGGCGGCGAACACGGCGTTGCGGCCGGGAACCCCGTCCGGCATGGCGGTGGGGATGGCCTCGGCGTAGACGGCCACGGCGGCCAGCGGCTCCCCACCCGCCCCGAGGGCCAGCCCCACCTGGGACAGCGAGCGCAGGCCTCGGCCGTTCTTCTCGGCGAATCCGATGCGGGTGGTGGCGGCACCCAGCCGTGGCGTGTGGAGGCCGCGCATCAGCTCGATGGCGCGCCGGCAGTCCGCGGGGGTCAGCTGGAGCCGGGCCGCGGCCTCCAGTGCGCCCGTTCCGCCGGCGCCACGGCCGAGCATGACGAGCAGCCGGGCCTGGTCCACGGCGGTGGTGACGGTGAGCCCATCGAGGGAGTGGTGCCAGGCCAGTCCGCCGGTGCGTGGGAAGACCTCACGGTGCAGGGTGGAGCGCATGCCGGCCCAGGCGCAGTAGTCGTTGACGAACTGCAGGGCGTCCTGCGGCAGGTCCTCCACGGCAGTGCCGATGGCCTCGAAGACCAGCTGGGTGCAGATGTTGTCCGAGGTGCACATCATCTGCACCAGGCAGTCATCCAGCGTGAGCTCGAGGCCCGGGGCGAGATGGCGCAGGATCCCGGCCTGCACGCCCTCGCGGTGCTCCGCGGTGACGGTCAGGAGCCGCTGAGGGTCCAGCCGCCCGGCGCGGGCCAGCGCCAGGGCGGCACACAGGATGCTGACCTTGCGCGTGGAGAAGGAGGGGAGGACGACGTCGGCCCCGCGGGTGATGCCGCCCGCCTCGCCGGGCGCGGCAGTCGGCGCGGTCTGTTCCACGGCGTAGTGCAGGGCGAACGGGACGGAATCAGCCAGGGCCGCCAGTCGGCGCTCCAGCTCCTGCCGTTCCTGCACAGTCCGTGACACGGGCGGTTCAAAGGCGTCCACGCACCGACCCTACGTCAGCGCCGCAGCGAGTGCCCCGGTTCACGACCCGGCTGACGTCCTGACGACCGGAGAACCACCTCCCCGGGCGTGGTGGCACCCCCTCCCCTGGTTACGATCACGCTCGTGGTCGAGAATCGCCGATGGACCCACCCGCGATCGTGATCGTAACCCTGGGGCGAGGGCCCTCTCTCTGCTACACCCTGCCGCCGGTGTCCGGGGCCCCCACGGCCTCTGGGGTCTCGGGCGTGCTGGACGAGGGGCCACCATCCTGGTCCCACGGATCGCTGAAGGCGGTGCCGCCACCGCCGTCCCCACCGGAGCCACCACGTCCACCGGAGCCGGTGCCGCCGGCAGCCTCAGCGGCCTTGAGGCGGCGGTGGCGCAGGTGCTGCAGGCCACTGACCGCCAGGGCCAGGACCAACACGGTGTACAGGATGATGGTCACGGGACTCGAGACCAGGACGGAGGCATCCCCCTCGGCCACGGTCAGGGCGCGGCGCAACTCGGTCTCGGCCAACGGCCCGAGCACCACGGCGATCAGCACGGGCGCCAGCGGGAACTGGTACCGGCGCATCACGAAGCCGAGGAGCCCCACGGCCAGCAGCACCCAGAGGTCCAGGGTGGCCGAGCTGATGGCGTAGACCCCCAGCATGGACAGCACCGTGATGCCCGCGTAGAGGTAGTGACGCGGGATGAGCAGCAGCTTGGCCCACAGCACGGCGAACTGCATGTTCAGGATGACCAGGACCACCAGGCCGATGAACAGGGAGGCCAGCAGGGTCCAGACCAGTTCACCACTGCGCTCGAAGAGCAACGGTCCGGGCTGCATCCCGTACTGCTGGAACGCGGCCAGCATGATGGCGGCCGTGGCCGAGGTCGGCAGGCCGAGGGCGAGCAGTGCGCCCATGGCGGTGCCGGCCGTCGCATTGCCGGCGGCCTCGGGCGCGGCCACGCCCTTGATGGAGCCGGTGGAGCCGAACTCGGTGTCCCCGCGGCGCTTCGCCAACCGCTTCTCGGTCCCGTAGGCCAGGAAGGTGGGCACCTCGGCGCCGCCGGCGGGGATGATGCCGAAGGGCACGCCGAAGGCGGTCCCCCGCAGCCAGGCCGGCAGGGCCTTGCGCACGTCTGCACGCTCCAGCCGGGCCCGGCCCCGGGTCATGATGCGGTCCGAGTCCGGGTCGCGGTGGATCCTCCCGGCGATGTGCAGGACCTCACCCAGGGCCAGCAGCCCCACCGTGATGACCACGATCGAGATGCCGTCGAACAACTGCGGCATGCCCAGGGTGTACCGCACGGTGCCGGAGGGGCCATCCACGCCCACCATGGCCAGCACCAGCCCGATGGCCAGCGCCCCCAGTCCCTTGACCACGGACTCGGAGACCACGGAGGAGATCGCCAGGAAGGCGAACACGGCCAGGGCGAAGTACTCGGCCGGACCGAAGGCGGTGGCCATCTTCACCAGGACGGGAGCGAAGAACACCACCAGGGTGGTGGCGATCAGCCCGCCGACGAAGGCGCCCACAGCTGCGGTGGCCAGGGCCTTGGCGGCCCGGCCGTCCTTGGCCATCCGGTGGCCTTCGAAGGAGCCGGCAATCGCCGCCGAGTTGCCGGGGGTGTTCAACAGGATGCCGGCGGTGGAGTCGCCGAAGAGGCCGCCGAAGTAGACGCCCGCGAACATGATGAACGCGGCGGTGGGGTCCAGGGTGAAGGTGATGGGCAACAGCAGCGCCACCGCCATCGAGGAGCCCAGCCCGGGCAGCACGCCCACGGCGGTGCCCAACAGAGCACCGATCAGCACCCAGAGCAGGTTGATCGGGGTGAGGGCGGCACCGAAGCCCTCCATCAACAGGTTCAACTGGTCCATCTCAGATCAGTCCTTCCAGGAAACCGCCGGGCAGGTTCAGCCCCAGGCCGGCGTTGAACGCCAGCTGAATGACAGAGGAGAACACCAGCGAGATGATGAGGTCGAAGACCGGGCGGGTACTGCCCAGGGCTTTGCAGACCACCCAGAACAGGCCGGCCGCGGAGAACACCCAGCCGAGCACGGGCAGCACGAGAATGAATGCGGCCACCCCACCCACCACGAGCCCCACGGTCTTCCAGTCGGTGTAGGTCTTCCAGTTCTTCGGCAGCGTGGCCTCCGGCGTGCGGCCGGCGATCCGTTCGCGGCCACGCTCCGAGGCGTGGGCCAGGTCCCCGAGCAGGTCCGAGGACCAGTCCGCATTGTCGGCCTCATCGGTGGGATCCGGCAGCCGGGGCTGACGCAGGATCTGGATCGCGTGGACCAGTGCCACGGCGAACAGCACGATGCAGACGATGGTCGGGAAGAACTGGGGACCCGGGACGGAATCGCCCATCACATTCATGGTGGCCGTCTCGATGGCCAGCCAGGTGGCCAGGCCAGCGACCAGCAGCGGCATGATCAGCTCGCTGCGCCCGGCCCAGAACCCTGAGGACGAGGTCCCCGAGGTGCCCGACGACGGCCGGGGCGGTTCCGCAGTCCCGCTGGCGGGTGCTGCCCCTGAAGCGGGGGTGATGGTCTGCTGCTCGTTCACAGTCCGAGTCCTTCCACGATGTCTTCGGTACGGGTGATCTCGGACTCGAGGAACGCGTCGAACTCGTCGCCGACCATGTAGCTGTCCGTCCAGGAGTTGCGCTCGAGGGCGTCCTGCCAGTGCTCGGTCTGGCGGTACTCGTCCACGATCTCCAGCAGTTCCGCGCGGTCCTGCTCGGACACCCCGGGGGCTGCGGCCAGTCCGCGCCAGTTGGCCATGGAGGCGTCCACGCCCTGCTCCTTGAAGGTCGGCACGTCCACTCCGGGCAGGCGCTCTTCGGAGGAGACGGCCAGTGCCCGCAGGTTCCCCGCCTCGATCTGGTCGGCCACCTCGTTGTAGCCGGACATCCCCGCCGCCGTGGTGCCGGAGAGCATGGAGGTCAGGGCCTCGCCACCGCCGGAGTAGGCGATGTAGTTGGTCTCGGCCGGGTCGATCCCCACCTTCTCGGCCACGAGGCCCGTGAGCAGGTGGTCGATGGATCCGAGGGACCCGCCGGAGATGGACGTGCCACCCGGGTCCTTCTTCCACGCCTCGACGAAGTCATCCAGGGTCTCGTAGGGCGAGTCCGCGGGGACCACGAGGGCCGCGAAGTCGTCCGCCAGGCGGACCAGCGGATCGACGTCCTCCATGGACACCCCGGAATCCGCCAGTTCCACGGCACCGACCATGACGCCGCCGGTGACCATCAGCATGTCCGAACGGCCCTCCATCTGGGCGAACTGACCCAGGCCGATGGTGCCGCCGGCTCCGGGGACATTGACCACCTGGACGTTGTTGGAGATGCCCTCGGACTTGATGGCCTGCTGGGACTCGCGGGCGAACCCGTCCCAACCGCCGCCGGGTGAGGCCGGGGCCATCAGCACCAGCTTGGACCGGGCCGTGGCCTCGCCACCATCCGAGGCGGCGTTGACCAGGGCCAGCCCGACGACCCCGGCCGCGGCCACGCCGAGGACGGTCTTCGTGAATGTGCGTGAACTCATTGTCTTTCGTTACCTTTGGTGGAGGTTCAGGCCCGCTGTTGTTGGTGGACCGGTGCTCCACGGTGGCAGAGTTGTGATCCACGGCACAGCCGAATTCCGGTTGTGGTCATAAGGGCCAGTTAAGAAAGTTCTGACAACGACGATGCGCAGACCGACCAGGCACAGACCGGCCTCCCGCCGGGGTCGCCGATGGCGACTGCTGACCCTGCAGGTGGCGATCGTGCTGCTGACGGTGCTGGCCGTGGCTGCGATCGTGCTGCGCTTCGAAGACCTCCGCACCCGCGATCTGGCCTTCGAGGAGGTCCACACCGTGGCCACGGAGATCGCTGAGAACCCGGACGTGGTCACCTCCGTGAACGCGCCAGATGCAGCGGAGCAGATCCAGCCGATCGCGCACCTCGCCGAGCGGGTGGCCGGCGTGGAGTTCGTGGTGGTGGTGAACCGCGAGGGCCTGCGGGTGGCCCACCCCGATCCGGACGAGATCGGGGAACCGGTCTCCTCCGACCACGGTCCGATCCGCGGCGGGGAGACGTTTCGCGGCACCGAGGAGGGGCCCCTCGGGGTGTCCCTGCGCTCCAAGGTGCCGATCTGGGATGAGGGCACCGTGGTGGGCACCGTCTCAGTGGGCATGCTGCAGAGTGAGATCCGAGGGGACCTGCTCGAGGTGGTGCTCGGCTTCGCACCCTGGGTCCTGCTGGCCGCCGGCCTCGGGACCGCCGGCGCGGCCTGGGCTTCCCGCTACGTGCGCACGAGGATCTACGGGGCCGATCCCGAGGAGATGTCCGCCCTCCACCAGTCCCGCGAGGCCCTGCTGCACAGCGTGGGTGACGGCGTGGTGGGCGTGGACGAGGAGGGCCGGATCATCCTCATCAATGACGAGGCCTCCCGTCTGCTCTCCGTGGACCACCTCGTCCAGGGCCAGTTGGCCGCCGAGGTCCTCGATCCGGACCTGGCCGCCCTCCTGGTGGCTCCTGCTGATTCGGAGGACGCGGCGGCAGGCGAGCACGCCGAGCGGACCACGTTCGCCTTGGCCGGCGAGCGCATCCTCCTGGCGCGGGTGCGCCCCATCCGAGCTGGGGGTCGGGACCGGGGGCAGACCCTCACGGTGCAGGATCGCACCGAGCTGGAGGCCAATCTGCGGGAGTTGGAGGGGCATCGCAGCCTGACCGAGACCCTGCGGTCCCAGACCCACGAGTTCTCGAACCGGCTCCATGTGATCTCCGGGCTGCTGTCCCTGGGCGAGGCCGGTGAGGCACAGGACTACCTCCGCAGCCTGACGGGGCTCTCCGGTGCCCCGTTTCAGCATGACCTGTCCGACGCCTCCCTGTCCGCGCTGGTCGGTGCCAAGTCCGTGGTGGCCCGGGAGGCCGGCGTCGGGCTGTCCCTGGCCCAGGAGTGCGCGGTGGATCCGGCCTGGCGGGCGGATGACGACGCACTCACCGTGGTGGCCAATCTGCTGACCAACGCGATCGAGGCGGCCGGCGACGGCGGGTCCGTGGTCCTGGACGTGACCGCCGGAGTTGGGGGCTTCGCCGTGGTGGTGGACGATTCCGGCCCGGGCGTGGACCCGGCCTCGGCGCAGCGCCTGTTCCGCTGGGGCACATCCACCAAGGAGGATGGAACGGGCGCGGCACAGCCGGCGGGCGGCCGCGGAGTCGGGCTCGCCCTGGTGGACAGGATTGCCCGACGGCGGCACGGTCGCGTCAGCGTGGCGGTGTCACCGCAGGGCGGTGCCAGGTTCCGGGCCGAGTGGCCCGGTCAGGAGACACCAGAACCAACGGAGGCAGCACAGTGATCAAGACGCTCGTGGTGGACGATGACTTCGCGGTGGCACGGATGCACCGGCGCTTCGTGGAGGCACTCGAGGGCTTCGAGGTGGTCGGGGTACTGGAACGCGGGGCGCCCGTGACGGAGTTCCTCGCCGAACACGAGGTGGACCTTGTGCTGCTGGACGTGCACCTGCCGGACCGCAACGGCGTGGAGGTGCTCCAGGACCTGCGCTCCACCGGGCATGATGTCGCCGTGGTCATGGTGACCGCCGCCAGCGAACGGGATACCGTGCGGCGTGCCGTGGGCCTCGGCGTGGACGGCTATCTGGTCAAACCCTTCTCCCGCGAGGACTTCAATGCCCGGCTCCAGGAGATCGCCGCACTGGTCCAGTCCGCCGAGGGCACCGACCCGGACCTGCGGGAACTGGAACAGGCCGAGATCGATCAGCTGGTCCGCAGCGCCACCGGGCGGGCCCCGGAGAGTGCGCCCGGTGACCCCTCCGGCCCCGCGGAACAGCACGTGCCGGAGCGGCTGCCGAAGGGCTTCTCCGCCCCGACCCTCCAGCTGGTGGCCGCCGCCCTGCAGGAGGCCGGGGCCGGCGTCGACCTCTCGGCGCGCGAGGTGGCCGGGTCCTGCGGGGTCTCCCGGGTCAGTGCCCGGCGATACCTTGAGTTCCTCACCACCCAGGGTCTGGCCGAACTGCGGCCGCGCTACGGTGCCGCCGGCCGCCCCGAGCACCGCTACCTCTGGACGGGCGGCTGACCCACTGCCCCACTGCCGAACCGGACCTTGACACCCTTGTGCACGGCTGTATACATTCGTGCACAACAGACGACGGCGGCGAGACGCGCCACGACCGGAAGGCCCCCATGACATCCTCCGCACCCGAGAACACCCGCGAGGGCCAGCACGCCCCGGACGGTCAGCACCCCTTGGACGCCGACGTGATCGTGGTCGGCGGCGGCAACGCAGCCTTCACCGCCGCCCACGCCGCCGCCGAGCGCGGCCGGAAGGTGCTGCTGCTGGAGAAGGCCCCGCAGGATGCCTTCGGCGGCAACAGCTACTACACCGCGGGCGCCACCCGGATTGCCCACAGCGGCCTCGAGGACCTGGCCGACTTCATCGAACCGGACGAGCGTCACGCCGCCACCGAGGTCCCCCCGTACTCCGCCGCGGACTACACCGCGGACCTGGAACGCGTCACGGACGGACGCAATGACCCGGAGCTGACCGAGGTCCTCGTGAGTGAGGCGGCCCCCAACCTGAGGTGGCTGAAGAAGCTGGGGTTGAAGTACCGGCTGATGTACGAACGCCAGGCCTACCAGCGCGAGGACGGCAGCTACCTGTTCTGGGGCGGACTGCACGTCGGCAACGTGGGTGGCGGCGAGGGCCTCATGCATGACCACGTCCGGGTGGCCGCCGAGCTGGGCACCGAGGTCCGCTTCGGACAGGACGTGACGGGGCTGCTCGTGGAGGACGCCACGGTCACCGGCGTCACGGTGCGCCAGGAGGACGGCACCGTCCACGAGCTGCGCGCCGAGTCCGTCATCCTCGGAGCCGGCGGTTTCGAGTCGAGCGCCGAGTGGCGCCGCGAACACCTCGGCGAGGGCTGGGAGAACGCCAAGGTCCGGGGCACCCCCTACAACAACGGGGACATGATCGCCGCGGCCCTGCAGATCGGCGCCGCCAAGGGCGGGCACTGGTCCACCTGCCACTCCACCCAGTGGGACGCCTTCACCCCGGACAACGAGTCCAACCGCGAGCTGACCAACCGCCTGACCCGCCAGTCCTATCCGCTGGGGATCATCGTGAACAGCCAGGGTCAGCGGTTCGTGGACGAGGGCGAGGACTTCCGCAACTACACCTACGCCAAGTTCGGTCGCGAGATCCTGAAGCAGCCCGGCTCGGTGGCCTACCAGATCTTCGATGCACCCCTGCGGTCCATGCTGCGCACCGAGGAGTATGACATGCCGGGCATCACCGTGTCCCAGGCGGACACCCTGGAGGAGCTGGCGGAGCAGATCGGCGTGGATCCCGCCGCGATGACCGAGACCGTCCGTGACTACAACGCCGCCATCGACACCTCGATCCCCTGGGACCCGACCGTCAAGGACGGCCGCCGCGCGGAGACCACCCCGGTCAAGTCCAACTGGGCCACCCCCCTGACCGAAGGCCCCTTCTACGCCTACGCCGTCACCTGTGGGATCACCTTCACCTTCGGCGGCCTGAAGTCGGACACCCACGGCCGCGTTCTGGACGCAGAGGGCTCCCCCATCGACGGTCTGTACGTGTGCGGGGAGATGCTCGGCGGACTGTTCGCCGGCAACTATCCCGGTGGCTCCGGCCTCGCGGCCGGCGTCGTCTTCGGCCGACGCGCCGGTACGCTGGCCTGACAGCGCCAGGCGACCGGCCGGCGTCGGGCACGGGGTTCTCCCGGCGGTCCGGCACCGGCCGGCGTGGCTGACCAGGAAGGGACACCAGTGGCAGGCAAGGTCGACGCCGCATCGATGCACGGCGAGCTCAAGGCGGAGATCCTGCGCGGCGAGCACTCCCCCGGCACCCCCTTCCGCGAGGTGGCCCTGGCCGAACGCTTCGGCGTCTCCAGGACCCCGGTCCGCGAGGCGTTGGGCCGACTCCAGCAGGAGGGACTGCTCGAGCGCGGCACCCGAGGGCTCCAGGTGCGCAGCCTGGACCCGGAACAGCTCATGCAGGTCTACGACCTGCGCATCCTGCTCGAGGGCCAGGCCGCTGAGGAGGCCGCGGCTGCCCGCACCGAGATCGACCTCGTCCGCCTGAACGGCCTCCTGGCTCGGGACCGCGCACTCCAGTCCCCGGACAACGGCACCCGACTGCGCACCAACATCGAGTTCCACGAGGCACTGTGGGCGGCCACCCGCAACCCCGTGCTGCAGGACCTGCTGGACCGGCTGGCCACCCATCAGGTCCATGCCCCCACCTCCACCCTGACCACCCCGGGACGGTGGGAACAGTCCCTGGCCGAGCACGCGGCGCTCCTCGACCACCTCCGCGAACGGGACGGCGCCGCCGCCCGCGAGGCCATGCGCGCCCACATGGGCACGGCCCGTCAGTTACGCCTGGAGATGCTCAGCCGCGCCCTGGGATGAGCGGGTCCAAAGGCATCGCCGCCAGCGTTCTGCACTCAGCTCTTCGGGACGCCGACCAGGGCGTTCTGGGACCGAGAGACTCTGAATAATTCGCCGTCGGCGTGTCGCCCGGCGTGGCGGTTTCCAACGGCGCAATTCCTCGGTAGTGTCCTGCCCGATGCCCGCTCTGGGCAGACCCGGAATCCCCTCATTTGGAGGACATCATGTCCACTCCGCTGTCACTTTCCCTGCCCGAAACCGCGTCCATGTCCGTGGTCCCGGCCACCACTCGGGCCACCACCCCGGCCGCCACGCCGCCGACCACCGAACAGGTCACCTACTGGTCCGTTCTGGGCGTCGTCTCCATCGCCGCCGCCGCCGGAATCTTCGAGGTCATCCTCCACTTCGCCGGGTAGGATCCCTCGCCCGCCGGCTCAGAGCTCCCGCACGTAGAACAACATGCGGTAGTCCTCGCCCGGCTGGATGTTCGTGAACCCGTGACGCTCGTAGAAGCGGCGGGTGTCAGCGTCGACCTCGTCCACGTTGATGTGCATCTCCTCGCACCCCTGGGCCCGCACGCGTGCGATCGCGTCTCGCAGCAGCTCCGTGCCGAGGCCCTGACCCCGCAGTGACGGCCGCACATACAGCTCCTCGAGCTGTGCCAGCGGCCCGTCACTGTACGGGGTGGGGCGCAGGGTGAGGAACGCGAGCCCGCTCGGTTCCGTGGTGCTGCCCGCGAGCAGCACCAGCACGTCCTCGCGCGCCAAGAGCACGCTGAAGCGCGCCGCGAACTCGTCCGCTCCGGGCGTGGGTGAGCTGAACTCGGTGTTGAAGTCGAAGAGCAGCTGACCCACCGCACCGGCCTGGCCGGGTTCCGCGCGCCTCGTCGCCATGGGTCCATGGTGGCCTGGGCGGACTGCCGCTGACTACCGACTGGTTGCCGAACATCGGCCGAGATCGACGTCGCGCGCTGCCTCGTCGGCCTGACATGGCTGTTGGCCGTGCCGGCCTCTGCTTATGATGGCCGCGGGGGAGCTTCTTTCGCAGCTCCGGGTCCGGGACATCCGGGTCCCGCGGAGCCGATCAACCAGCAGGGGACACCGCATGTCGCAGCACCCTCAGGACCAGCCCGAGACCCTCCCGGGACGGCAGGAACAGTTGCACCGGATGCAGGCCGTCCTGGACCGGGTGGGTGCCGGCATGCCCCAGTACGTGGCCATCGAGGGCCCACCCGGCATCGGCAAGACCACCCTCGTGGATGCGTTCCTGGACCGGCAGCCCGCCGCCCGCCGGGTCATCGAGCTGAACCCTGCCGACGCCGGGACCACCGGGGCGCTGGTGGAGCGGCTGCTGTCCGCCGTGAGCGGCCGGCGCCGCGTGCCGTGCCCCAGCTCGGTGGAGGGCAGCGTGCAGGCCGTCTTCGATGCCCTGCATGGCCTCGAGTCCGCGGACGGCGAGTCCGACACCATCCTGGTGGTGGAGGACCTCCAATGGGCTGACGACTTCTCCACCGAGGTGCTGTGGCGCTGCGCCGAGACCCTGACCTCCGGCCCCCTCCTGGTCATCCTGACCTACCGGCCACACCGCAGCAGACTGACAGAGGGCATCGAGCACGTCCTGGCCTCCGGGCTCCGCGGTGCCCTGGTACCGCTGGGTCCACTGGGGGTGGCGGACTGCCGGGAGGTGCTGCGGGAACGGCTGGGCGTCCCCGTCTCCGAGGACATGGCCCGCCGGGTCCACGCCGGGACGGGCGGCGTCCCCCTGCTCGTGGACATGGTGGTCGTCTGGCTGGGCAGTGCCCCTCCGGGGCATCGCCGGCTGCAGGAGGCCCTGGGCTCCCTGAGCGCCGGCCGCGAGGCACCGGAGCGGTTGTTCGACCAGGCCCTGGACTCCTTCCTCCAGTCCCTCTGCCCGCAGGTGCGGGACACCGTGGATGTGCTGGCCGTGGCCGGCAACCCGCTCCACATCGTGCAGTTGAGCGGCGCCCTGGTGGAGCTGGGTCACCCTGGCCTGCCGGATCACGGCCTCCTGGACGCGGACCATGTGAGGATCGACCACACGGCGGGCACCGTGGAGTGGACCCACCCCCACCTCGCGACACTCGTGGAGGCCCAACTGACGGTGGAGCGCCAGGCCGAGCTGCACCGCGTCCTCGGACAGGTGCTGCACGGGGCCACGGCGCTCGGCCACCGGGTCCGGGCCCAGCAGCTCGCCCCGGAACCGGCGGAGACCCCGGCGCTGGCCCAGACGTTGATGCAGCACGGGGGCGAGTCCCTGGCACGCGGCGATGGGGCCGAGGCGTTCGGCCACTTCCACCGGGCCCTGCGCCTGACCGGAGATCCTGCCGCCCTGGTCCTGGCCCTGCGGGCCACGGTGATGGCCCGCAGCCCCGACCTCGTCCTGGAACTGCGTGATGTCCTGGACCGCTTGCCGCCGAGCCGGGCCACGGCCGCGGCGCGGGCCTGGGATCTGCTCGCAGACGAGGACCTCGAGGGGGCCGTGGACCAGATCCGGCGCGGCTTGCTCCTCCCGGAGGAGGATCCGCACCGGGCCGGCCTGTTGTTGCTCGGGCACGCGCTGGCGGCCGCGGGACGGACCGCCTACGCCACGGCACGCTTCGCTGCGGCCGGCGCCGTCATGGACGCACTGCTGGCCGAGTTGGTGCCCGTCCGTCAGGGCTTCGAGGCCGCGGCACTGCAGGAGCCCCAGGCGATGCGCCTGGTCAGCGAGGCACGGTCCGTGGAGGCCCTGCTGGCCCTGTGGTCCGGGCTGCGCCACGGCGACCGCGCCCGGATCGGCGAGTTCACCACGCAGATGATGGTGCTGTTGAAGGCACTCGCCGCCGTCCCGGGCACGGACGCCGTCCGGAGCGCGATCTCCTCCGTGATCGGCTCGCGCCTGCGGGCCCAGGGTCAGGTCGCGGCCGCCTGCCGCGTCCTGGAGGCCACGGCTCAGGCCGAGCCGGGCCCTCGGGAGCAGCGCGCCTTCCTGGAGACCACCCAAAGCCAGCTGGCCTTCCATCAGGGCCAGTGGGATCGCGCGCTCGAGCACGCCACCCGAGCCGTGGAGCAGTGCCTGATGCTGCCGGCAGACTCCGGGGTCCGCTCCGCCTATGCCACGGCGTCCCTGGTGCCACTGGCCCGCGGGGAGCAGGAGACCGGCCGTCGATTGCTCCAGCGGGCCACGGACCACGACGGCGGCGCCTCCGGTGATGTGGTCGTGTGCGCCGTGGCGTACGCGCGGGCCATCGGGGCCGTCTTCGCCGGGGACCACCGGGAGGCCGTCCGGCAGTTCCAGCTCATCGAGTCCACCCGGGTGGGGTGGGCCACCGCCGGTTTCACCACGGTCTGTCTGTACGCCCGCTCCCTGGCCGCCCTCGGCCTGACCGAGAGGCTGAAGTCCCTGGCGGAGCACCCCACGGCGGGCATGGCCTCCGCCCCGGACGGGGTGCTCCGCGCCGTGGAAGCGGCAGTCCTCGGGGCGCTGCACCGCGCCCAGTCCTCACCGGACGAGGCCAGGAGACAGTTGGAGGCCGCCGTGGCCTCCCTGGACGCTGAGCCCGTTCCCTACGCGGCCGGGATCGGCCCGGATGTGCTGCCCGGCGGCGGCCACGCCCTGACCCGGGCCTTCCTGGCGCTGGACCTGGCCCGGCTGGACGGCACCACCGGGCGGTGGGCACGGGAGGCAGCGGAGTTCTTCCTGCGCAGCGGCGCTGTGCCATTGCACCGGCAGGCCGATGAGCTGGCCACCACCGTCCGCCAGACCGAGGAACCGGTCACCACCGGGACGGTCGCCGAACGTGGACCGGACCATGCGCCCGAGCCGGTCACAGCTGACGCGCAGGCGGCCTTTCGGATGTTGGCCCGGCTGTCCACGCGTGAACGGCAGATCGCCGTGGAGGTCGCCGAGGGCAGGTCCAACCGAGAGATCGCCACCGATCTGTACCTGAGCGTCTCCACGGTGGAGGACCTCGTGGGTTCCTGCCTCACGAAGCTTGGCCTGCCCGGCCGGGGTGCCCTGCGTCAGCGCCTGCGTCCTGCCACGATGAGTCTGCTGGTCCCCGCCCTGCCGGAGCACTGACCAGTGCCGTCTGCTGCCCCCTGGGCGGGGCCCTGGGACGTCCATGCCCCTCACGCACCACCCCTGTGATGTTGATCACTTGTTAAGTACAATCATCCTGTACGTCAATCAACCGCATCACAGCACCACCGCACCGAGGAGCACCGTCATGTTCACCCAACGCACCAAGGGCACCCCCCGCCCTTCTCGAATGCTGGCCACCGTGGCCAGCCTGGCAACCGCCGGCCTTCTCCTGACCGCCTGTTCCGGGGGCGATTCAGGCGGCGAGGAAGGCAGCGGGGAGGAGACCGTCAACCTGACCGTGGCCTCGTGGGCCAACCCGGGCAGCGTGGACGAGGCCGTCATGGAGCACTGGACCCAGACCATGGAGGAGCGCTCTGAGGGCCGGATCACCTTCGACATCAGCTACGCCGCCTCCCTCTGCAGCGCGGATGAGATCCCGGAATGCGTCCGGGACGGTCGAGCGGACGTGGGCCAGACGATTGCCGACTACGCCCCGCAGCTCTTCCCACAGACCACCGTGGTCAGCATCCCGTTCCTCACCCAGAACAACCAGGCCTTCACGCAGGCCATCTGGGAGCTGAGCACCGAGCATGAGGGTGCCGCCGCCCTCTGGGAGAGCAACGGACTGAAGATGGTCGGCCACAATCCCGCCGGCCGCCTCCTGCTGGGCAGCAAGGAACCGGTCGAGTCCATTGATGACGTGGCGGGCAAGCGCTGGCGCATGGCCGGCCCCTACACCCAGATGGCGGTCGAGGAGGCCGGTGGCAGCAACGTGGCCCTCACCGCCCCGGAGACCTATGAGGGTGTCGAACGCGGCGTCGCCGATGCCGCGGGCTTCCCGATGGACGGCCTGGTGTCCTTCCAGCTCAAGGACATCCTTGCCGAATGGACCGATCCGGGTATCGGCCAGTACACCAGCACCGGACTCTGGATGAACCTGGACGTCTACGAGGGCCTCCCCGAGGACCTGAAGACGATCGTGGACGAGGTCAACGAGGAGTACAACCACGGAGGCGTGGCCGAGGTGTTCGAGGAGATCACCCTCGAGCAGTGTGACCCCGTCCTGGAGACCATCAGCCAGATCGACGAGTGGGACGAGGCGGAGTCCGAGCGCTGGCGCGAGGCCCTGGGCACCAAGCCCGAGGAGAAGTGGATCGCGGACTCTGAGGCGGCCGGCCTCGAGGACGCGGCGGGCTACCTGGAGATGTACAAGGAGAAGATGGACTCCTTCGAGGGCGAGACCCCGAAGGACCCCTCCCTGGTCTGCTCGGACCGGTCCTGATCACCGCACCCTCCACAGGGGCGTGGGCATCGGATGACGGTGCCCACGCCTCCGCGCGGAAGGAACCCCGTCATGAACAGCACCTCCCCCACTGAACGCGTCGACGTTCTACGCCGGATCGCCTCGGTGATCACCGTCCCCCTCGGGGCGCTGGCCTCCCTGTCCACCATCGCGATCATGGTGGCGATCACCGTGGACGTCGTGGTCCGCAACCTCGGTGGCCGCTCGGTTCCGGGACTCCTGGAGATGAGCGAGAGCGCGCTCGTCGCCACGGTGTTCCTCGGTCTGGCCTACGCCGGGGCCACCAACGCCCATGTGGCCGTGGACCTCCTCACCGCCGCCCTGCGCCCAGCGGTCGCCCGCGTGCTGATCGGCATCGCCTGGTTGGGCGCTGTCGCCGTCTCCGTCTGGTTCGTGGTCGCCACCCTCCAGAGGGCGCTCCAGAGCACCGCCGCCAACGAGTTGCGTCAGGGGCTGGTCGACTGGCCGGTCTGGCCCGCCCGCTGGCTGATCGTCATCGGCTTCGCCGCCTTCCTCCTGGTGGCCGTCATCAACGTCGTGCTCATCGTCCGTGGCCAGCCCCTGCTGGGTGAGGACGACGTCGATCCGGACCTCGCCGCCACCCAGCAGGCCCGCACCGCGAGCCCGCCGGCGGACCCCGCAGCGGTCCGCAGAGATGACCACTCCACCCACCACCGGCCCGAGGAGGGATCACGTTGATGGACACCGGTCTCATCGTGGGACTCGTCATCGTCCTGCTGATCGTCCAGCTGGCCTTCAAGATGCCGGTGTGGATCGCCCTGGCCAGTTCCGGCCTCATCGGGATCCTGCTGCTGCGTGACCCCAAGTTCGTCACCAGCGCGTTGGCCTCCGCCCCCTTCGAACAGACCTCGACCTTCACCCTGACCATCATCCCGATGTTCATCCTGATGGGCATCTTCGCGGTCAAGGCACGGATCGCCGGTCAGGTCTTCGAGATCGCCCGGCGCGTCTTCCTGCGACTGCCCGGAGGACTCGGGATCTCCACCGTGGCCGCCTGCGCCGGATTCGCCGCCGTCTCCGGTTCCAGCATCGGCACGGCAGCCACCATGTCCCGGCTGTCCATCGGAGAGATGCGGAAGGCCGGCTACCCGCCGAGTCTCGCCGGCGCCCTGGTGGCCATGGCCGGGACGCTCGGGGCCATGATCCCTCCGAGCGTGTTCCTGGTGCTCTACGCGATCCTGTCCGGGGAGTCGATCGGCCAGATGCTGGCCGCCGGCATCGTCCCGGGAGTACTCTCGGCCATCGCCTACATGGTCTACATCCTGGTCCGGACCCGCAAGATGAGCATGACGCCCGCCGGCCCGGACGGGCTCTCCGCCGAGCTCGAGGCGGCGGCTCGGCCGGCCGGCGGGCCTGCGCCCGTCGCCTGGCGGGACCTGCCCTACCGCGGCCTGATCCGCCTGGTCATCCTGTTCATGATCATCATGGGCGGCATCTACTCCGGACTCTTCACCCCCACGGAGTCGGCAGCCATCGGAGCCCTGTTCGCCGCATTCATGCTCATCATCGAGTTCCGCAAGGACGGGATCCGCACCATGACGCGGCAGTTCATCGAGGCGCTCAAGGAGACCGCACAGACCACTTCCATGGTGTTCGCGATCATCGTGGGATCCGCCGTGCTCTCGCTGTTCTTCATTGTGGCGCGGGTCCCGCAGACGCTGGCCGGGACGCTGACCGATCTGGACGTGCCCGGATGGGTCATCCTGGCCGGGCTGCTGATCCTGCTGATTCCCATGGGCATGGCCCTGGAGTCCATCTCCATCATGGTGATCGCGGTGCCCCTGATCTATCCGATCGCCATGGATTTCGGCTTCGACGGGGTCTGGCTGGGCATCCTGATCGTGAAGCTGATCGAGATCGGGATGGTGACCCCACCCGTGGGCATCAACGTGTTCGTGGTGGCCGGAACCTCCGGGTTGCGCTCCAGCGACGTGTTCCGCGGCGTCTGGCCGTTCCTCGTCATCGAGATCGTGATGATCGTGGTGTTGTTCGCGGTGCCGGACATCGTTCTGTGGTTGCCATCGCTCGCCGTCGAATGATGTAGCCGTCCACGTACTGCATGGAGCCCCTGCCGCCCACCGCGGCAGGGGCTCCATCAGCATCCGCATCAGCACCTGCGCCGGGCCGATTTCCCACAGGGCCGCAGACGGGTAAAATCAGGGACAGACTTCCGGTGCCGCTCCGCATCGACACGAGCCATCCCTCGACGAGAGCCGTTCGCAACGCCAGCTCCATCCCAGATTGAAAGCGTGACCTTTTGACCTCTTCTGCCCGCAACTCCTCGAAGAACGCCTCGAACAACTCCTCGAACCGTTCCAACAACTCCCGTTCCTCCTCGCGGTCCTCCAACCGGCCCGCGCGCAAGAGCAAGGCACCCTCCACCGTCCCCAACGGCGGCCTGCGCGTCACCCCGCTGGGCGGCCTGGGCGAGGTCGGCCGCAACATGACCGTCTTCGAGTACAACGGCAAGCTGCTGATCGTGGACTGCGGCGTGCTGTTCCCGGAGGAGCACCAGCCGGGCATCGACGTGATCCTGCCGGACTTCAGCTCCCTCCAGGGCCGCTGGGATGACGTGGTGGGCATCGTCCTCACCCACGGCCACGAGGACCACATCGGCGGCGTCCCGTACCTGCTCAAGGAACGCCCGGACATCCCCCTGATCGGCTCGCAGCTGACCCTGGCGTTCATCTCCGCCAAGCTCACCGAGCACAAGATCACCCCGGTCACGGTGCACGTGGAGCCCGAGGACAAGCACCAGGCCGGTCCGTTCGAGCTCGAGTTCGTGGCCGTGAACCACTCCATCCCGGACGCCCTCGCCGTGGCGATCCGCACGCCCGCCGGGCTGATCCTGCATACCGGCGACTTCAAGATGGACCAGTTCCCGCTGGACGGCCGCATCACCGATCTGCGTCACTTCGCCCGGCTGGGTGAGGAGGGCGTGGACATGTTCCTCACGGACTCCACCAACGCCGAGGTCCCCGGATTCACGATCTCCGAGCGGGACCTGACCCCGGCGATCGACCAGGTCTTCGCCACCGCCCCGAAGCGGATCATCGTCTCCAGCTTCGCCAGCCACGTGCACCGCATCCAGCAGGTCCTGGACTCCGCGCACGCCGCCGGCCGCAAGGTCGCCTTCGTGGGCCGCTCCATGGTCAAGAACATGGGGATCGCCCGCGAGCTCGAGTACCTGAAGATCCCCCGCGGCCTGGTGGTGGACTTCAAGAAGCTGCAGTCCATGCCGGACAACAAGATCACCCTGATCTGCACCGGCTCCCAGGGTGAGCCGATGGCCGCGCTGTCCCGCATGGCCAGCGGCACCCACCAGATCAAGCTCGGCGCCGACGACACCGTGCTGATGGCCAGCTCGCTGATCCCGGGCAATGAGAACGCCATCTACGGCATCATCAACAAGTTCACGGACCTCGGCGTGAAGGTGGTGCACAAGGGCAACGCCAAGGTGCACGTCTCCGGCCACGCCTCGGCCGGCGAGCTGGTCTACTGCTACAACATCGTCAAGCCCACCCACGTGATGCCCGTGCACGGCGAGTCCAAGCACCTGCACGCCAACGCCGAGCTGGCCGTGAAGACCGGCGTGGACCCCAAGCGCGTGCTCGTGGTCAAGGACGGCACCACGGTGGACCTGGTCAACGGCCAGGCGAAGGTCTCCGGCCAGGTGGAGGCCGGGCTGGTCTACGTGGACGGCCACACGGTCGGGAAGGTCACCGAGGAGACCCTCAAGGAGCGCACCCTGCTCCAGGAGGGCGGCGCCATCACCATCGTGGCCCTCGTGGATCCCGATTCGAACCAGCTCGCCGAGCCGTTGGAGTTCGTCACCAAGGGCTTCATCCAGGACAAGCAGATCTTCAACGCGGCAGCGGAGAAGGTCAAGGCCGCCCTGGGCAAGATCGCCGGCCAGGACATCGATGATCTGGAGGAGCTGGAGAAGCTCATCACGGACACCGTGGGCCGCCACCTGGAGCGCAACTACCGGCGCTCCCCGCTGATCACCACGGTGGTCGTCGACGCCTGAGCCCGTCCACTGTGAGGGCGGAGATCACTCGTGATCTCCGCCCTCACAGGCGTTTAAGGCTGGGGCACGATGCCGGCGCTGCCGCGGCCCCTCCGAGGCTCGGCACCGGCGGGCACGGTCCGGGCGGGTCTCACACCGCTGCTTCGCCCTAATGAATTGTGCACAACTCAATTGTGCGCAATACTTCTTGGTATGAGCATGAACCCGGACCCATCCCACCTCCGGCTGGAGGACCAGGTCTGCTTCGCCCTGTACTCCGCAGCCCGCGCCGCCCAGCAGGCCTACCGCCCCCTGCTGGACGAGCTGGGACTGACCTACCCGCAGTACCTGGTGCTGCTGGTGCTCTGGGAACGGGACGGCCAGACCGTCTCCGCCCTCGGTGAGCGCCTGCACCTGGACAGCGGCACGCTCTCGCCGCTGCTGCGCCGGCTGGAGGGCCACGAGCTCATCACCCGCGAGCGCCGTTCCACGGACTCGCGCCGGGTGAGCGTGAGGCTGACGACGGCGGGCGACGCCCTGCGCCAGCGGGCCGCAGACATCCAACGTTGCCTGCTGGACGCCGTGGGGCTGGAACCGCAGGAGCTCTCGGCCCTCCGGGACCTGTCCCAGAGGTTCACCGCCGCCAGCTGACGCCGCCCTCCGCAAGCACCGAGGCGGTAACCCCTACAACACCCCCTGCACCACACCCTGCAACACCCTCAGGAGAACCGCATGAACACCCTCTACACCGCCGAAGCCCTCGCCACCGGGGGTGGCCGTGATGGCCGCACCCGGACCGCCGACGGGACCCTCGATCTGCAGCTGGCCGTCCCTCAGGAGATGGGCGGCAGCGGTGGCGGCGCCAACCCGGAGCAGCTCTTCGCCGCCGGCTATGCGGCCTGCTTCCATTCGGCGCTGCAGATGGTGGCCCGTCAGGCCAGGGCGGATCTGGGCGAGTCAAGCGTGGGCGCCCGGGTCAGCATCGGCCCCTTGGACGCGGGCGGCTTCGGACTGGAAGTGACGCTCGAGGTGATCATCCCGAACCTGCCGCACGCCGAGGCCCAAGAGCTGGCCGAGGAGGCCCACCAGGTGTGTCCGTACAGCAATGCCACGCGTGGCAACATCAGCGTCACCGTCCAGGTGGCTCAGGACTGACCGTCGGCAGCCGCCAGTTGCCGCTCCCCGGCGTTGATCTAGCCTGAGGAGGACCGCAACGGACGAGACGAGGGAACACCATGGCCGAGACACCCACTGGGGACGGATTCACTGCTGAGGAGCGGGCCGCCATGAAGCAGCGTGCCGCGGAGCTGCGCACGGAGTCCAAGCGCTCCGCCACGGCCGGCAAGACCGGCAAGGAGCGCAAGGCCGCTGCGGATGCCGCCGATGTGCTGGCCAAGATCGCGAAGATGCCGGACGGGGACCGGGAGATGGCCGAGCGCGTCCACCTCATCGTCACCACCCTGGCCCCGGACCTTTTCCCCAAGCTGTACTACGGGATGCCCGGATACGCCCGCGGCGGCAAGGTGCTCTGCTTCTTCCGCAGCGGTCAGATGGACAAGGAGCGCTACTCGACGTTCGGCGTCAGCAACCTGGCCGCACTGGACACTCCGGACGGGTTCTGGCCCACGTCCTACGCCCTGCAGGACCCCTCCGAAGAGGCCTGGGAACATCTCGGCGAGGTGGTCCGCCGGGCCGTGACGTGAGGGGCCGAATTGTGGCCTGAGGGGCGTCGCCACGGCCCTACGCCGTGGTGCGGATCACCAGCTCCGGGTCCAGCTGCCGGCTCTCCACCGGCCGTCCGGCCATGGTCTCCACGAGCAGCTCCAGCCCCTGCCGGCCGATCTGGTGCATGGGCGAGCGAACGGTGGTCAGGCCCACGCCGCCGGCCAGCGGGGTGTCGTTGTAGCCGACGAGCTTCACGTCCTCCGGCGCGGAGAGCCCCCGTTCGGCCAGGACCCCCAGGGCACCGATGGCCGCGAAGTCGTTGACGGCGAAGATCGCCTCCGGCACGCCGGAGGCCTCCAGCAGGCGCCGCATGGCCTCCTCGCCCCCCTCAGCGTCGAATCCCCCGGTGGCGATATGGCTGGCGGGCAACTCTATGCCGTGCTCGGCGAGCGCCTCGGTGAAGCCCGCCGTCCGGTCGATCGAGGTGGACATCCGGTCCTTGCCAGCCAACAGGAAGACCTTCTCCACCCCCAGCCCGGCCAGGTGCTCCCCCGCCAACCGCCCGCCGAGGTAGTCGTTGCACGTCACGGAGGGGTGCCCCGGGGAGCGGCGGTTGACCAGCACGAAGGGCACGTCCTCGCGCTCGATCGCCGTCAGCGTGGACCCGTCGAAGGGCGTGTCACCGAGGATCAGCCCGTCGATGCGGCGGTCCATCAGCTTCCGGACCCGCGCTTCGTGGGAGACGGGGTTGTCCAGGGAGTTCGCCACCACGGCCACATAGCCGTGCTCGGCAGCGGCCTCGTCCACGCCCTCGTAGATGGTGGCCAGGACGTAGTCCTGCAGCCGCGGCACCACCACCCCGATCAGCCCGGACCGCGCCGTGCGCAGGGACGCCGCATACGGATTCTTGGCGTAACCGAGCTCGCTGGCCAACGTCAGGATCCGGCGGTTCGTCTCCGGGGAGGCCCACCGCGAATCCTCGCCGGCCGCATCGTTCAGGACGCGCGAGACCGTGGACGGGCTCAGGCCCAGCTCCTGGGCCAGTCCCTTCAGGGTGACGGTCGATCGCTTGCTCACGGATGCCTTCGGTAGTCCTGCCCGTTCCGCCGGGAGGCGCAACGTCTTCAGCCTAGACGCGGGCCGGTGGGTCTTGCATCACACCCCAACCTGCTCTAACGTGCTGTCCATCACTCTACACAAACGATTGTGGCAATCGATTGGGGATCGTCATTCCCCGGCATTGCCTCCTGAACCCACCGAAGGCGGCGAGGCGTGAGCAGAGTCCACATCATCGGCACCGGAGGGACCATCGCGTCCCGGACCGGAGCCCCTGGAACGGCTGAGACGCCCGGGAACACGGAGGACAGCAGGCGCCCCGGCACCTCCGGCTCCG
This sequence comes from Citricoccus nitrophenolicus, assembly GCF_047305825.1. GTDB lineage: Bacteria > Actinomycetota > Actinomycetes > Actinomycetales > Micrococcaceae > Citricoccus > Citricoccus nitrophenolicus. The sequence continues at coordinate 1,438,800 of NZ_CP063070.1, forward strand.
TCGCCTCGGATTCCGTCGGCGACCTGATCGGGGCCCTGCCCGCCGCGGCGGGGGTCGAGAGCCCCGAGGTCACCACCGAGGACGTCATGACCCTGGGCAGCTACCGCCTGGGGCTGCCGGAGATCCTGGAGATCGCTGCTGCGGCCCTCACCCGCGCCGCCGAGGCGGCAGTGGACGGCGTGGTGGTCACCCACGGAACCGACACCCTGGAGGAGACCGCGTTCCTGGTGGACCTGGTGAACGGCACGGACACCACGGTCGTCTTCACCGGGGCACAATTGGCCGCCGACCAGCCGGACTCGGACGGGCCCCGCAACCTGCGTCAGGCCGCCGCCGTGGCCCTGGACCCGCGGTTCCGCGGCATGGGCGCCCTCATCGCCTTCGACGGCAGGGTCCAGACGGCCCGCGGGGCCCGGAAGGCGCACACCACCGCCAGCCAGCCCTTCCACGGCGGCACCACGGTGGGCCTGTTCCGCGGCGAGGAGCTCGATCTCGTGGCCCAGCCGGTCCGGCCCCGGGCGTTGCCCCTGCCCGGCAAGACCTTCGGCTCCACCCGGGTGGAGGTCATCACCGCCTACCCGGGGTCCGACCCCGGGCTCCTGCAGCACGCAGCGCAGGCCGGCGCGGCCGCCGTCGTACTGGCCGGCACCGGCGTGGGCAATGCCGGGGAGGGCTATGCCGAGGCCGCGGCCGATCTGGTGTCCGCCGGCGTGCCCGTGGTGCTGAGCACTCGCGTGCCGAGTGGCCCCATGGTGCCCCTCTACGGCAATGGCGGCGGCGTGGACCTCATCGCGGCCGGCGCCGTCAGTGCCGGGCACCTGAACCCCTTCCAGGCACGCATCCTCGCGGCGGCCCTGCTGGCCGCCCCGTCCGGAACACCGACCCTGACCGAATTCACCACCCTGTTCAGCGACCAGCGCTGACCACTGAAAGGAAATGAGAATGACCAAGAAGATCTACGTGTCCGTGGGAATCGACGTCGACGCCGTGGGCGGTTGGCTCGGCTCCTACGGAGGCGAGGACTCCCCCGGTGACATCTCCCGCGGCCTGTTCGCCGGAGAGGTCGGCGTGCCGCGCCTGCTGCAGCTGGCCCAGCGCCGGGAGATGCCCGTGACCTGGTTCTGGCCCGGCCACTCGGTGGAGACCTTCCCGCAGCAGTTCGACGAGGTGGTGGCGGCCGGCCATGAGATCGGCGTGCACGGCTACTCGCACGAGAACCCGATCGCCATGACCCGCACCCAGGAGACCGAGATCCTGGACTACTGCACCGACCTGATCGAGCGGCGCTCGGGCAAAAAGCCCGTGGGCTACGTGGCCCCGTGGTGGGAGTTCTCCAAGGTCACCAACGAGATCCTGCTGGAACGCGGCTTCCTCTACGACCACTCCCTGATGCATGACGACCACACCCCGTACTACGTGCGCGTGGGTGACACCTGGACCAAGATCGACTACTCGGCGGACTCGGCCCATGACTGGATGAAGCCCCTGGTCCGCGGCGAGGAGACCGACCTCATCGAGATCCCGGCGTCCTGGTACCTGGATGACCTGCCGCCCATGATGTTCATCAAGTCCAGCCCGAACAGCCACGGCTTCGTCTCCCCGCGGGACGTGGAGCAGCTCTGGAAGGACCAGTTCGACTGGGTCTACCGCGAGATGGACTACGGCGTCTTCCCCATCACCATCCACCCGGACGTCTCGGGACGCCCGCAGAACCTGCTCATGCTCGAGCGGCTCTTCGATCACATCCAGGGCCACGAGGGGGTCGAGTTCGCCTACATGGAGGACGTGGCCCGCGACTTCGCCCAGCGTTCCCCCCGCCCGCAGGCCTGATCGGCCCGCCGGCCACCATCCCCCTCTGACGGATCGCCCGGTCCCCGGGCCGGGCGATCCCCTCACACGAAAGTCCACCATGTCCTCATCTCGCACCGTCTCGAGCGGCCCCGTGGCCCCCTAGGATGTCCAGGTCACCCCGGGCATGATCCGCAAGGTCTCGATCGTCTGCTTCGTCGCCTGGGTCATCTCCGTCTATGACTTCACCCTCTTCGGCACCCTGCTGCCCGTGATCGCGGAGGACTTCGGGTGGTCCACCGCCCAGTCCACCCTGATCAACACCCTGGCCCACGTGGGCGTGTTCATCGTCTCGCTCATCGTCGGGCCCATCATCGACCGGCTGGGGCGGCGCAATGCCCTGGTGATCCTCATGATCGGCGGCGGCCTGGCGGCCGGGTTCACCGGCATGGCGATCGGCGCCGTCTCGATCATCCTCGTGCGGTCCTTCACCGGGCTGTCCCTCTCCGAGGAGGTCGTCAACGCGGTCTACCTCTCCGAGATCTACAAGGACGTCAAGAACAAGGGCTTCTTCTACTCCGTGGTGCAGGCCGGATACCCGATCGGCGCGCTCGTGGCCGCCGGGATGTCCGCGCTGCTGCTGCCCGTCATCGGCTGGCGCTGGAGCTTCGTGATCGCCGGCGTGCTGGCCATCACGGTGGCCCTGGTGGCCACCCGGCTGCCCGAATCGCCCACCTTCGCCGCCATCCGCGAGACCCGGCGGCGTCAGGCCGAGGGGGACGACGCCGGCGCTCAGGTCCTGATCGATCAGCACCACCTCGAGATGGACAGCGAGACGCAGGGTGGGCTGAAGGAGGTCTTCTCCCCCGCGCTGCGCCGCCACACCATCCTGCTCTCCCTGGCCTGGCTGTTCAGCTGGATCGGCATCCAGGTCTTCTCCGTGCTGGGCACCACCGTGCTGGTGGAGGCCAAGGGCGTCTCCTTCGAGAACGCCCTGGTGATCCTGGTCGGTGCCAACGCCGTCGGCTTCATCGGCTACCTCTTCCACGGCTGGCTCGGGGACCGGATCGGCCGCCAGCGCACCGTGATCCTCGGCTGGCTGGCCGGGGCTGCCTCCAGCCTGGGCATGCTGCTCATCCCGGGCGCCACCTGGTTCATCATCGCCATGTACGGGCTCACCCTGTTCTTCCTGACCGGCCCGTTCGCGGCGCTGCTGTACTACATGGGCGAGTCCTTCCCGGCCCACGCCCGCGGCATGGGCACCAACGTGGCCCACGTGATGGCACCGGTGGGCGGGATCGTGGGCTCCGGCCTGCTCAGTGCCCTGCTCTTCGCCGGGCTGTCCATGACCGCCGCCGCCATCCTCTCCGGCACCCTCGGCCTGCTCCTGGCCGGGCTGTGCATGATGGGCACCCGCAAGATCGAGGGCAAGAACGCAGACGTCCCGGCAGACCTCCTGGTCCCCGGCAGCACTGATGTGAACAACGATGAGAAAGACGAGGTGTCCCTCTGATGGCAGCACAACGCGATGACGGGCTGGCCGGAAAGGTCGCCCTAATCTCCGGCGGCGCCAGCGGGATCGGCCAGGCACTGGCCGTGGCCTACGCCCGTGCCGGCGCACACAGCGTGGTCAACTACTTCCCCGGTGACCCGCACGACTCCCAGGAGACCGTGCGGGCCGTGGAAGCCGCTGGCGGACGGTGCATCGCCGTGGCCGCGGATGTCCGCCAGACCGAGGACTGTGACGCGCTGGCCGAGGCCGCCCTGGCCGAGTTCGGCCGGCTGGACATCGCCGTGGCCGCTGCCGGCATCCTCCGCCGCAACCCGCTGGGCGAGATGACGGACCAGGCCTGGGAGGACATGCTGGACGTGGACCTCACCGGCGTGATGCGCATCTTCCGCTCGGCCGCCGCGAAGATGACCGACGGCGGCGCGATGGTCGCGACGTCATCGATCGCCGGCGGGGTGTACGGCTGGGAGGAGCACGCGCACTACGCCGCGGCCAAGTCCGGCGTGCTGGGCCTGTGCCGATCCCTCGCCGTGGAGCTCGCACCCCGGGGCATCCGCGTGAACGCGGTGATCCCCGGGCTCATCCGCAGCCCACAGTCCGAGGATGAGAAGAACTCCCTGGGTGATGAGGGGCTCAAGGCCGCCGGGAAGATCATCCCCGCCGGCCGCGTGGGCACCGTGGACGAGACCGCCCGCACCATCCGCTTCCTCACCAGCGACGATTCCGCCTACGTCACCGGACAGGAACTGATCGTGGACGGCGGGCTGACCATCCGCTGGCCCAGCTGAGACAGAAGGAGACCCCTGTGGAAGCACGAGAAGCACGAGAAGCACTGAAGGACCGGGTCGCCGTCATCACCGGCGGCGCCAGCGGGATCGGGGCGGCCATCGCCCGGCTGTACGCGGAGAACGGCGCGGCCGTCGCCGTGCTGGACCGTGACGCGAAGGCCGGCGCGGCCGTCGTCGGGCATCTGAGCGAGGCCGGCGCCACGGCGCTGTTCGCGGAGGTGGACGTGACCAGCTCGGACTCGGTCCGGCAGGCCATGGACTCCGTGGCAGAGCAGCTGGGCGGGATCGACATCCTGGTGACCGCCGCCGGCATCCTGGACGAGAAGCCGATGGCCGAGCTGACCGAGCAGGACTTCGACCGCACGGTGGACATCGACCTCAAGGGCGTGTTCCTGGCCGGCCGGTGGGCCCTGCCCCACCTGCAGGCTCGCGGGGGTGGCCGCATCATCAACATCGCCTCCCAGCTGGGCATCAAGGGCGGCACCGGGCTGGTGCACTACGTGGCCGCGAAGGCGGGAGTGATCGGCATGACCAAGGCGATGGCCCTGGAGCTGGCGCCCGAGGGGATCCTGGTCAACGCCATCGCCCCCGGCCCCATCGACACGCCCCTGCTGGACGGCGTGACCGAGGAGTGGAAGGCGGCCAAGCGTGCCGAGCTGCCGCTGGGCCGCTTCGGCACGGCCGAGGAGATCGCACCGACGGCCCTGCTGCTGGCGTCCTCCCCGGGCGGGGACATCTACGTGGGCCAGACGCTCGGACCCAACAGCGGCGACGTGATGCCGTGACCGGTTGGCTTGCTGGCGGAGGCATCTGAGCATGTGTGGAGCATGCCCCGGGGGCACCACGGTGTCCCCCACCACGGCGGAGCTCAACCGGACCGGGCGCAAGCGCCAGGCCCTGGCGGAGCTCCGCCGCGGGCTGGCTCCCGGCTGTTCACTCTCCCTGATGGGTGACGGCTGGGCCCTGCGGCGCCGGACCGGGCGTCAGGACGTGTTCGCGGACGTGGAGGGGCTGCTGGTGGCCCTGGAGGCGGCGGGCGCGGACTGGACGGGGGCCGAGACTCCGCGGGCCGTCGTCGGGCGCCTGCTCACCCGCCCAGCGTGACCCGATCTTCCCGACCGACACAGGCCGGCCGGTGGACGATGAACGTCGTCCACCGGCCGGCCTGTGGTCTATCGGCTGCTGGAAGCCGGCTCGGGCACCCGCAGTTCCCAGTCCTGGAGGGTGGCCAGCTCACCGAAGGCGCTCGGCGCCAGGGGCTCCAGCACCTCGCGCCCCTGCTGCACTCGCTGCGGCCAATCGTGCTGGGCGAGGGCCGCCTTGCCGATCGCGACCAGGTCCGCGCCTCCGTCGCCGAGGCTCTGTGCCGCCTCGGCACCGGTGTCCAGGTGGCCGTTGGCAATGACGGTCAGGGTCGGGGCGAACTCGCGGGCCAGCTGGGACAGCGAGCGGGCATCCTCGTCCGGGAACGCGGGCGCGTTGGCCTTCCACTCGGTGGTGTGGACGTAGTCCACCGCAGTGCCGGCGAGCGCGCCGAAGATCGTCTCGGCCTCCGCCACTCCCCCGGACCACCGGTGGGTGGCGTCGCTGACCTTGCCCTGCGAGATGCGGATCCCCACCACGAAATCATTCCCGACGGCGGCGCGGACAGCCTCGATGATCTCCCGCGCCAAACGGGTCCGCGCCAGTGGCGAACCACCGTAGCCATCCGTCCGCTCGTTCAGGTAGTCCGTCAGGAACGCGTCCACCAGGTAGCCGTTGGCACCGTGGATCTCCACGCCGTCGAAGCCGGCCTCCCGGGCCCGCACAGCAGCCGCCGCGAAGGACGAGGTCACCTCGCCGATCTCCGCTGCGCTCAGGGCGTCCGGCACCTCGTACGGACCGCTTCCCCGGTACATGCCGGCCTGTTCCCCGCGGGCACGGACCGCCGAGGCGGAACGCAGTCCCGAGGTGTAGGCGTTGCCTTGACCCTGAGGGCCAGCGTGCATCAACTGCGCGACGATCGACGAGCCCTGTTCGTGGACGGCCGCCGTGACGGAAGCCCAGGACTCTCCGTCCTCGGGAGTCGCCAGACCCGGCTGGTCCAGGTAACCCTGGCTGTGAGCGGTGTCCGTAAAGATCCCCTCCGTCACGAGCAGGCCGAAACCGCCCTCGGCGAAGGACCGGTAGTAGTCCCGCATCCTCTCCGTCGCCCGGCCGTCCCCGTGCGCGCTGATCCGCGTCATCGGGGCCAGGACCGCACGGTTGGGCAGGTCAAGTCCCTTCAGCCCATAGGGCTCGTGCAGCGTGGATTCGCTCGCTGGCGTCTCACTCATGGCAGTCCTCTCAGGTCGGCTGGATCCACTCGGCATCTAATAATGGATCGATTGATCCAGTTTCACGGCAGCGGCCCGACGTGTCAAACTGTCATGGTTGATGAAGCAGGCGGGAGCTGGTGCGAGTGGCGGGGCGTCCAAGACTCTTTGAGGAACAGACAGCACTGGAAGAGGCAATGCAGCTCTTCTGGCGCCAGGGATACGAGGGCACCTCGATGATCCAGCTCAGGGAGGCCATGGGCCTGTCCTCAGCCAGCCTCTATCACGCGTTCGGTTCCAAGGAACGGCTGTTCGGACGCGTGATAGAGCACTACGTCTCCCGGCCCGGCAGCGTGGTCAGCATCATCTCCGCCAGCCATTCCGTCCCCGCCGGCGAGGCACTCATGCAGCTACTGCACCGTTCGATCGACGAGCAGTTCGATGACTCCCACCCCCGGGGATGCCTCGTGGCCCTCGCCGCCACCGTCGGCCCCCAGGACCGCGGCACCGAGCCCGGCCGCACGGTGGCGGACCAACGCGAGCGCGATTATGAGGCCATCGCGGCGCTCACGCGGCGTGCCTTCGACGAGGGCGTTCCGGCCGCGGCCGGCACGAGCGACTCCCTGGCCCGCCTGATCCACGGCTTCATCCTCGCCCTGGCCACACAGACGCATGACGACACGCCTCCTGAAGATCTCCACGCCGCAGCCGACGTGCTGTCCGGGCTCTGGAGCCCCGCCCCCCGCCCGAACGGCTGACCCCCGGGCCGCCCGGGATCCACCCCGCCCGCTCCGCTCAGCGGCCGCGGATCACCAGGGCGTCTCCCACGGCCCGCTCGGTGCCGCCGGACGGGGAATTCTCGAGTTCGCCGTCCACCACCATGGCGGTGGAGCCGCCGCCGTCCAGGTTGATGGCGTCCACCAGCCCCAGCCGCTCAGCGAGGTCGGCGGCCTCGGAGACGCTCAACCCCACGGAGTCGGTCTGCCGGCCGTCGGCGGTGATGAGCACGAGCCGGCCGCGGCCGTCGACCCCGGCGATGGTGCGTGGATTGCGCTGGTGCGTCCAGCCATAGAACTGGCCCGGGTTGTCAGCATGGACCATGCCGTCGCGGGCCGCCGTGACGTTCCGCTCGCCGTCCGTCAGCAGGTTCGGCCCCCCGTTGAGCACCTGGGTGTGCGGGGTCATGCGCAGCTTCCTGCCGCGCTCGTCGAGGTACTCGTTGGTGAGCTTGATCCGCCGGGCCTCGGTGGCGAACTCGTGTAGATCCGCGGTGTCCGTGCCGATGGCCTGGATGGCGTACTGCCCGTCAGACAGCTCCGTCCCCCGCTCCTGGTTGACCTCCTGGATCCGGCCGCGGCCGTCCACGATGACCTCCAGGCCCTCCCCTTCCGGCGTCACCGCCCCGTACTCCTCGGTGAACACGACGATCTCGTCCTCATCGGTGCAGGTGACATCGTGCTTCGGGGCGTCCGTGGGCAGGTCATCCGTGCCACCGCAGTTGCGGATCTTGCCGGGCACGCGGTTGATGCCGTCCAGGTCCAGACGCTCACTGCCGGAGGAGACGCGACCCTCCCAGGTGAGGCGCTGGATGGAGGCCTTGCCCTTGCGGTGGTCGATCACCAGATTGGGCCGGTCCCCCACGGTCTCACTGAGGATCTCACCGTTGTACGCCGCCGCCCCGGCCGGATCTCCGGGGGCGCCGTGCTGCTCCCCGTAGACGAAGAACCCGGCATTGACCCCGGCCAGAGCACCCTCGGAAAGCTCGGAGGTGGTCTCGGTCCGCTCGATGTCCTCACCGAAGCCAGCGGTGACCTCACCGTCGAACCTGCGCGGGTCGATGGTCAGCACGTCCACGTTGACGGGCCCACCACCCTCGGCGGCATCCGGCTGATCCCCGTCCCAGCCCTCGTACCAGGTGCCACCGGCATAGCCGAGGGCCATCAGTTCGGATCGGGCCGCCTCAGCCTCGGCCTCGGTGGGGAACGCACCCACCCGGACACGGTGGCCCAGATAGCCGCCGGAGTCGGCCAGCTGGTCTGCGACGACGGCCTCCGCGTTCGCGTCCAGCCCGGCCCCGCGCAGCTCCGTGGCAACACGGTGCGCAGTCTCCCGGCTGGAGACCGGCGCATCCCGCACATCGTCCTGGCCAGACGGCAACGTGACCTGCACGGTCCACGAGTACGCGGCGGCCGGATCCCCCAGCGTGAAGGACTCGTGGGTGACGCCGCGGGCCAGGCGCTGCTCGGTGCCGGCAGATCGGAAGGCCCCGACGCCGGCCGCCGGCTCCCGCTCGGCAGCCGGGGCGGCCGCGGTGTCAGCAGTGGCGGCGGAGGAGTCAGGTGTGGCGGCGACGGAGCCGGCAACAGTGCCGGTGGTCAGCAGGGCGCAGGAGAGCGCGGCAACGGACAGGGTGCGGGTGGTGGTGCGGCGAGTTGAGGTGGTCACGGGATCCATGCTGGCCCGCGCAGCGTCGGCTCCCAGCCCCGACAGGACTCAGTTCGCCGTGTTGTCGCCGAGTGTTCAGATGTCGTCCTCGTAGGCCGGGCCGCCCTCGTCCTCCCAGGTCTCGAGACGCTGGGCCTTGACGCTGTTGAACTTCTGGCGGACGCCATAGCCCGCCTGCTCGTCCTCAGCGATGAACTGGGCGCCGAACTCCTCGAGGGCGGCGCGCAGGCGGTGACTCTCCTCGGCATCGAGGGTGCCGTGGCCCTGCTCGTAGGCTCGGACGTCAGCCGGCTCGAGGTCAGCGGTACGGGCCACCAGCGTGTAGGAGACCTGGGTCAGGGCGCGGGCGGCGCGGGCGAGGTCAGGGGGAATGATGAAGTCGTGGTCAGCCATGACCCCATCATGTCCCACAGTGTGGCCTCCCGGAACCTGCAAGGGGTTCCGGGAGACCACACAGCCTGACCCGATGTACTCAGCGCTTCATGTAGGCGTTGACGTCGTCACTGTTGAACAGGTCTGGGACCGTCCACCCATCGAGGTTGTACTCACCCATGCACTGCTCGACCATGCCGTTCATGGTGTCGACGGTGCCGTTGTTCATGGCGTTCATGAGCATCTCCACGCGCACGTTCTCGTGGTTTCCGGAGTAGTTGCGCTCATAGAGTTCGTGGCGGCCGCCGAACTCGGAGCCAATGGCGTCCCAGAGCAACTTCATGAGCTTGACCCGGTCCACGGCTTGCACGCCGTTGGAGCCGCGCACGTACTTGTCCAGGTAGGGGCGGATCTCCGCGTTCTTGAAGTCCTGGGCGCCGGACGGCAGGTAGATCAGCCCAGAGGCCACGTCCTGCTCGATGATCTCCTTGATCCGCGAGTATCCCTGGGCCATGAACATGCGGTAGGCCATGCCGTAGTCCATCTTCGGCAACACGGAGCCGTTGGGACCTTCGTCCGGATTGAGCATCATGGCGTCAGCCAGCGCCCAGAACATGTTGCGCCAGCCGATGACCTCCCCTGCCCTGGCCTGCACACCGCGGAAGTCCTGGGTGCCCGCGATCTCCAGGGCTTTAAGGAGCAGTCCGGCGATGAAGTCCAGCTTCACGGCCAGACGGATGCAGCCCTGGTAGGTGAATCGCTGGATGAACCCGGTCTGGGGCATGAAACCGTTGATCTGGTCCGGGTCGCCGTAGGCGAAGATGTTCTCCCACGGCACCAGCACCTTGTCGAAGATGAACACGGCATCGTTCTCGTCCATCCGCGAAGACAGCGGGTAGTCGAACGGAGTGCCCGTCACAGCGGCGTTCTGGGCGTAGGAGGTCCGTGAGATCAGCTTGATGCCTGGCGCGTCCATCGGAACGGTGCAGATCAGCGCGTACTCGGGCTTCTTGATCGGCAGTCCGTAGTGGGAAATGAAGTTGTAGTTCGTGATCGCCGAGCCGGTGGCCACCACCTTCGCGCCGGAGACGATGACGCCGTTGTCCGTCTCCTTCTCGACCTTCATGAACACGTCCTTGACCTCGTCCGGTGGCAGGTGACGGTCCACCGGCGGGTTGATGATCGCGTGGTTCCAGTAGAGGACCTTCTCCTGGGACTCCTTGTACCACCGCTTGGCGTTCTCCTGGTACGGGGAGTAGAACTCCGGCATGGAGCCCAGGGTGCCCAGGAACGCGGCCTTGTAGTCCGGAGAGCGTCCGAGCCAGCCATAGGACATGCGCGCCCAGGTCCCGATCGCGGTGCGGGACTCCCGAAGGTCCTCCACTGACTTCGGGACCTTGAAGAACGGGTGGGTCTTGCCCCCGTTACCGGTGTCCGTATCCACCAGCAGCTTGTCGGCGGTCGCCTCGTCATGGAAACCGTCGTACAGCCGTGCGACCATGCGCACGGAGTTACGGAAGGCCGGGTGCGTGGTCACGTCCTCCACGCGATCGCCATGCAGATAGACCTCCCGGCCATCACGGAGGGATTCAATGTACTCGTCCCCCGTCATGGGCAGCTTCGGGTTGGCAGGCTCCGTGCGCTCGGACATGGTCTGCGGGTGCGCTTCGGTGGTGGTCATGGTGACCGTCCTTTCGGGTCGTGTTCGAGATGGGGTCGGGTGGAACGGACTGGGGGTGGTGAGGGTCAGAAGGCCTTGAAGGAGGTGGAGCCCTCGAACCAGCCGTGGGCAATGGAATCGCCGGAGGCCTCCCAGGGGGCTCCCCCGTGCAAGGAAGCGGCGTGGTGGAACTTGCCGGAGATGAACAGCAGCGGGTCGACGTTGTTGACCTCCAACGCCACGACCTCGCCGATCACGATCAGGTGGTCACCACCGTCGTAGACGCGCCAGGGCTGGCACTCGAGGGTGGCGGCGTTGCCTTCCAGCACCGGAATCTCGCCCTCGCAGCGCCACTTCACCGGTTCCTTGGACGGCTTGCCCGCAAAGTTCAGGCAGGTGGACAATTGGTCCTCGGCCATGATGTTGATCGCGAACGGCCGATCCGCCAGATACTCGGAAGCCTTGTTCCCACGGATCAAGGTCACCTGAGCCAGCGGGGGATCCAGCGAAACGGCGGTGAAGGCGTTGACCGTTGCACCGTGCGGCGTGCCGTCCTGTCCCTGACAAGTCACCACCGTCACCCCGGTGGCGAACTTCCCGAAGGCCTTCCGCAGGCTCTGGGCGTCCACGTCGTCACCGTGCTGAACCGCGTGCACGGTTCGGCTGGGGACCGTCGAATTCTGGCTCATGGTGGATCCTCCTGCGAACTTCAATCGGGACGTGAGTTGAATCACTTGCGAAGATCGTGCAGGAAGGATCAGGTGAAGACCAGCGGATGTCCTTTCGGGGACAGCCGGCGTCCCCTCTGGGAAAGACCGATAGCTCCAGCGTCAAAAACGGCCGGCCACTCGTCTCAGTCGCGCTGGGCAGCAGCGGCCCGCTGGACTTCGGACGGCGTCACGCCTGCGTACGCCTTGAACGCCCTGCTGAAGCTCGAGGCTGTGGCAAAACCACACTGCCGCGCGATATCCGCGATGCTCGCCGGCTCTCCAGAGACGAGCATCGTCTCGGCCCGGCGCAATCGGTGGGACATCAAGACCTCGGCGAAGGTCTGCCCCTGCTGGGCGAACAGCCGCGCCAGCTGCCGTTCACTGACGCCCGCAGCCCGGGCCACTCGGGCCCTGGTCAGCCCTGCGTGGCAGAACCCCCGCTCGATCGCCTGAATCGCCCGGCGGTGGGCCGAGTGCCGATCCGTACCCAGGGCGCGGGCCACCAATTGCTCCAACAGCCCGAAGGCCTGTTGCTCCACGGACACGAGATCCGAGGGCGGGTGAATGAAGACCTGATCGATGAGTGAGGCCAGACTGCCCGCCGCTGCATCCCCGACGGCGCCGCCGTCCCCCACTGCAAAATCGAACACCAGCGGCTCCCGCAAAGGTGCGCCGTGGGACAAGCGCATGAACTCCTCACGCGGCAGGGTCAGCACGAACTCGCGAACTCCGTGCGAGAAGCCACGCACGAATGGCAGGTCAGCGTCATAGAGCACGGCCTGGCCGCGACGGAGCAGGAGCATACCCTCGGCATGATAGAAGAAGGCCTCCCCGCCCAATGCGAAGAAGATGGCGATGTCCCCGGTGGGGTGCTGGGCGATCAACCGTTGAGACCGCTCCACAATCTGGGAGGAACCGCGCACGCTGGCGAAGCGCAGCGAGGGGAAATACAGGTTGAACTCCTCAGCCTGGAGGGTTCCGCCCTCAAGGGTCCGGATGTCCAGGCCGATCAGGGCCTTGGTATTGTGCTCCTCCCAGTGTTCAACCCGCATTCCAGCGGGGATCTGGGCAGTGCTGAAGCTCTTCCACACCGCCGCAGCGGGGCCCGGCCCAGCCTGGTCCGGCCCGTCCGGATCCTGTGAAACGCCCACTTCGGGTGCCCCCTTCTGGACCGTCTGAAGTCGTGCCGCTGGCGGCGGTCGCCATGAGCGGCTACCAAGGTACACCGAGATGGTGATGGCCGCCACAGAAGGCAGGGCCCGAACGCCCGTGGAGAGCACTTATCCACCATTGAGCGTTGCCCACCCGTTAACCCAAAAAAGCCGCCCACCCCGAAGGGTGAGCGGCTTTTCTGAGATCAGTTCAGATCAGAGCGGGCGGACCGAGGAGGCCTGCATGCCCTTCTGGCCCTGAGTGGCCTCGAACTCGACCTTCTGGTCCTCCTGGAGCTCCTTGAAGCCGGAGCCCTCGATGGCGGAGAAGTGAACGAAGATGTCAGCGGAGTTGTCATCCGGGGCGATGAAGCCAAAGCCCTTTTCAGCATTGAACCACTTGACGGTACCGGTAGCCATGTTGGCCTCTTTTCATTGGGGTGTTTACCCGCCGGTTTTCCAGCGAGCACGAAGCGGCGGTGTACATACCGCTACTCCACGCCCCAGCCGGCCCTGAGGGCCGCCCGGTCCGTAGTGAGGACGGACTTACTGCAACTGTTACTACTACTTCTGGATCCAGTGTACGACATGCCGGGCGCCCTGTTGTACCAGAACCGAACCAGGGCGCCACTGTCCGCCGCCAGCGAAACATTGAGCACATCACACTCAGGTTTATGGATTTCCGGGAACAATCTTGCGACCACTGTCGTTACTTGAGCTATACACACTCAACTCTGGTGTTTCGACTCGATGATCCCCAGGAGGACCTCATGCCCGCATCCTTCGGCCCCGCCGGCTCGAACGGCGATTCCTTCGACGAATTCCTCACGCGCTACCTGCAGGGGCAGCGGACCAGCCGCCAGGGCCGGCCCGTGGACCTCACGCGGCTGATGAGCAAGCGCACCCATGACGTGGTCACGGCCTCCGCACAGTTCGCGCTCGGGCGCGGGCAGCATGACGTGGACGCACTGCACCTGCTGCACACCATGCTGGGTCAGGACCCGGCCGCTGCCGCCCTGCGCCAGACCGGCACTGATCCGCAGCAGGTGACGGCCGCCGTCGACGACCGACTGCCCGCCCCGGCCCAGCGCGAGGGGTCCGGCGCCACCGACTCGGCCGGCCCGGCCGGCTCCACCGCGTCCCTGAACCCCTCCGCGCAGAAGGTACTGCTGGACGGGTACCAGGTGGCACGCGCCTTCGGCTCCACGTACATCGACCCCGAGCACATCTTCTTCGCGCTCGTGCTCAACCATGACTCCCCCGCTGGCCAGCTGCTGGCCCAGGCGGGCATCACCCCGCAGTCCCTGCAGTCGGCAGCCCAGCAGCAGGCCCAGCAGGAGGCCGGCCAGTCCGGCCAGCAGGGCGGTCAGGACGGCGAGAAGTCCATGCTGGAGCAGTTCGGCCAGGACCTGACCGCCCAGGCGCGCGAGGGCCGGCTGGACCCGGTGATCGGCCGCGCCGAGGAGATCGAGCAGACCATCGAGGTGCTGGCCCGCCGCACCAAGAACAACCCCGTGTTGATCGGGGAGGCCGGCGTGGGCAAGACCGCCATCGTGGAGGGCCTGGCCCAGGCCATCGCCGCCGACGAGGTCCCCGCGCAGCTGCAGGGCCGGCGTGTGGTCTCCTTGGACCTGCCGGGGATGGTGGCCGGCACCAAGTACCGCGGTGACTTCGAGGAGCGGCTGACCAAGACGATGGACGAGATCGCCGAGGACGGCAACACCATCGTGTTCATCGATGAGCTGCACACCGTGGTGGGGGCCGGAGGTTCCGGGGACTCCGGCGGCATGGACGCCGGCAACATCCTCAAGCCGCGGCTGGCCCGGGGCGATCTGCACCTGGTGGGCGCCACCACGCTCAAGGAGTACCGCACCCTGGAGAAGGACGCCGCGCTGGAGCGCCGTTTCCAGCCGGTGACCGTGGGCGAGCCCTCGGTTCAGGACGCCGAGCAGATCCTGCACGGGCTGGCCGGACGCTACGCGGACCACCACCAGGTGACCTACACGGACGAGGCGCTGCACGCCGCCGCAGTGCTCTCGGACCGGTACATCACGGACCGGTTCCTCCCGGACAAGGCCATTGACCTCCTGGACCAGGCGGGCGCCCGGCTGTCCCTGAAGCGCGGTCCGGTGGCCGATGCCGGCCCGGTGCCGGACGTGGACGGGCTGCGGTCCCAGCTGGCTGACCTGGAGGCCGAGAAGAACGCGGCGGTCAACGCCGAGGACTATGAGCGGGCCACCGAGCTGCGCGATGAGGTGGCCCGGCTCAGCGAGGAGCTGGCGGAGGCGCTGGCCCGTCCGGCGGCCGGTGACAGCGCCGATCGCGTGGTGGACGAGGACGCCATCGCCGAGATGGTCTCCCGCGCCACCGGCATCCCGGCCGCCCGCATGACGGAGGCGGAGAAGTCCCGGCTGGCCCGCCTCGAGGAGGAGCTGCACGCCCGGGTGGTGGGCCAGGATGACGCGGTCACGGCGATGGCGAAGTCCATCCGCCGGTCCCGCACCGGGATGGCGGACCCGTCACGGCCCGTGGGCTCGTTCCTGTTCCTGGGCCCCACGGGCGTGGGCAAGACCGAGCTGGCGAAGTCCCTGGCCGCATCCCTGTTCGACGACGAGGATGCCATGGTCCGGTTCGACATGTCCGAGTTCGGCGAGCGCCACACGGTGTCCCGCCTGGTCGGTGCCCCTCCGGGGTACGTGGGCTATGACGAGGCCGGTCAGTTGACCGAGCGCGTCCGCCGCCGGCCGTACTCGGTGATCCTTTTGGACGAGATCGAGAAGGCGCACCCGGACGTGTTCAATCTGCTGCTGCAGGTGCTCGACGACGGCCGGCTCACCGATGGTCAGGGCCGCACCGTGGACTTCCGCAACACCGTGCTGATCATGACCTCCAACCTCGGCAGCGAGTTCCTGTCCTCCAGCGGGGCACCGCTGGGCTTCGTCTCGGCCGATGCTGAGACCGCCAAGCGGGACGTGCGGCAGAAGGTGATGGGCCGGCTCAAGGAGTTCATGCGGCCGGAGTTCCTCAACCGGATCGATGACACGGTGCTGTTCTCCCCGCTGTCCGCCGGGCAGCTACGGGAGATCGTGGGGCTGCAGCTGGCCGATTCCGAACAGCGGCTGGCCGCCCAGGGCATCACGCTCGAGGTGGACTCCGCGGCCCGGGACTGGATCGCCGAGGCCGGCCACGAGCCGGCGTACGGTGCCCGCCCGCTGCGCCGGGTGATCCAGCGGGAGCTGGATGACCGGGTGGCCGACCTGCTGGTCACCGAGGCCGTGGGCGAGGGAGATGTGGTCCGGGTCAGCGTGGCCGAGGGTCAGCTGACCGTGCAGGCCGTGCAGTCCCGCGCGGCCCAGGCCCCGGAGGCGCTGGCCGCCTGAGCGGCGGGCCGGTCCGCCCTTACACAGCAGAACGGCCGCCCACCCTTCAGGGGTGAGCGGCCGTTCTGGTGTCTGGTCAGATCAGAGCGGGCGGACCGAGGAGGCCTGCATGCCCTTCTGGCCCTGAGTGGCCTCGAACTCGACCTTCTGGTTCTCCTGGAGCTCCTTGAAGCCGGAGCCCTCGATGGCGGAGAAGTGAACGAAGATGTCTGCTGAGTTGTCATCCGGGGCAATGAAGCCAAAGCCCTTTTCAGCGTTGAACCACTTGACAGTACCGGTGGCCATGGTGGCCTCTTTTCTCTGGGTGTTATACCCACCGGTTTTCCGGCGGGGGCGAAGCGGTGTGTACATACCGTTTCGCAACGCCCCAGCCGGCCCCGAAAGGCCGCCCGGTCCGCAGTGATCACGGACTTACTGCAACAACAACAACGACTTCTGCGACCAATGTACGGGAAGATCGCCATTTCCACGAGGGTTAGTTTTTCGCGTGCTTCCGGGCCGTGGAGGCGGCGCTCTGGACCCGCTCGATCGGCATCCACAGCTCGGTGGTCGCGGTGCTGAAATCCTCGGCGCGTTCCAGCACCGCCACCATGGATGGCCCCGGGCGAAGCTGCCAGGGATTCGAGGGGAACCACTCCGCCGCGGAGGCCGCATAGGCCTCCTGCAGGGCGGCGGGATACGCCCCGGAGGTGCGGAAGACCGCCCAGGTTCCCGCGGGGACCTCGATCACGTCCAGCCCCTCGGGTGCGGTGGTTGCCGCGTCCAGGGCGACGCCGTGGAGGTAGGTGAGTTCGCTGCCCTCGGTGTAGTCAGGATCCACATCATCACTGACCTGGAGCAGGCCCGCAGGCTCTGTGGTCCCCAGCGCCTTGAGTCGAGCAAGCTCCTCTGCGGGCAGGGCGGCGACGTGCGCCTGGATGTGGGGATTGATGCCGTGGTGGATCAGCGGCACGCGTGCGGCGTGCCCCACGAGGCGGAACGCCGGGCGTTCGGTGATGCGGGTGTCCATGGTGGTGCTCCCTTCGACGGTCAGGCGGAGCCTGAGTTTCGGTTGTGATCGAAGGGGGCCGCCGTTCCTGCGCACATCTGCCGGACTAGAGCCGTGGACCGACCGGAAGGCCCGGCCGAAGGCCTCAGCCGATCCGTATCCGTAGCGGACGGCGATCTCCAGCAGCGCCCCGCCCTGGGCCACGTCCGCGGCTGCCACCGTCATGCGCCGGCGGCGGACGTACTCAGACAACGGCATGCCGGTGAGCGAGGAGAACATCCGCCGCAGGTGGTACTCGGTGGTGCCCAGCGTGCTGGCGAGCCGGGCGACGTCCTGGTCTTCGCTGAGGTGCGACTCCACGTGGTCGATCAGCCGGTTGAGTTCAGTGATCACGGTGCCTCCCTTCAGCATCAAGACTGCCGGTTCCCTGCCGTGGAGGCCCGATAGTTCCGGGCCGATTCCATCAGGTGCGTGATGAAGAACTATAGATGAGCCTGATGCCGACTAGAAGTAATAGCGCGTTCCCCTATTGTCCTTCTGTGGAGATGCTGATGTGACCTGGATCTCATTCTTGCCGTATTCCGAGGCCAGGTGAATGGGCACCCCCGCCTCCCTGGCCTAACGGCCTGGTTCATCACAGGAGATGACATGGAACTTCGACGCACCCTGCGACCCGCTGCCGCCATCACCACCGTCGCCCTCATGTTCGGACTGACCGCTTGCGGGGGCTCCACCGAGTCAGCGCCCGTCGGTGACTCCGACGCTGGAAGCAGCGGTGCTGCCGCCGAGGAGACCCTCCCGATCACCGTGGCCCGCGGCGGCGTGAACTTCGAGAACGCCGTGCTCGCTGAGGACCAGGGCTACTTCGAAGAGGTGGGACTCGATATCGGCGAAATGCAGCTCACCGGCATGGGCGGAGCAGCAGCGAACTCCTCCGTGATCTCCGGTGAGTTCGACGTGGCGGCCACCGACGCCGTCACCGTCATCCGGGCCGCTGCCGAGGGCATGCCCGTCGTCGCAGTGGCCGGCACCAAGTCGGCCGACCCGGATTACGAGGGCGAGGTCTCCGACGGCGTCATCGTCCCGCCGGGCAGCGACATCAAGGAATGGTCCGATCTGGCGGGCACGAAGATCGGCGTTCCGGAGCTCGGCGGCCTGCCGCACATGGCGACCGTGACCGGCCTGCTGGAGAACGGGGTGGACCTGGACTCGGTCGAGTTCGTGCCCCTGCCGACCGACGCCTTGGTGGAGTCCGCAGCCAAGGGCCAGGTCGACGCCGTCTTCACGTTCAGCATCTTCCTCCTCTCGGCCGTAGACAACGGCTTCACCCGCGTCGGCACGGGCGTACGCGAGTACCTGCCCAACGCACCGCAGGTGCTGTGGGTCGCCAGCAAACAGTTCGCCGAGGAGAACCCGGAGGCCCTCGAGCGGTTCCACACTGCCATCGAGAAGGGCACTGAGTATGCCAATGAGAACGAGGATGCCGTACGGGAGGCCTACCACGAGCACACCGAACTGCCGGCAGCCTTCATCGACGAACGCATGTCCATGGAGCCCCTCAACGTCGAGTTCGATGAGGAGGGCTGGAACACCCTGCTCCAGGTGATGAAGGACGAGAGCGACCTCCGCGAGGACCTCACCTACGAGGAGATCGTCTGGGAAGGAGCACGCTGATCCGCCCGCTGGCCCACCGTTCCGCGCCCAGCATGAGAGGCCTCCGACGTGACCGTGACTGATACCCAGCGCTCCCCCGCCCGAACTCCGGCCGCCCCCCACGCCCGCACCCGCACCCGTACACCTCAGGGCACGCGCGTGGGTGGGATCGGGGTCCTCCCGTGGAGAGTGCTGGTCTTCGCCGGAGGCATCGCCCTCTGGTATCTGATCTACCTTCTCGGGATCTTCCCGGCGTCCTTGTTGCCCAGCCCACTGGAGGTGCTCGCCTCCCTGGGCGAGGCGCTGGTCTCTGCCCCCTTTTGGACCGCGATCGGTGACACCCTCGCCGGCACCCTGGTAGGCCTGGCCTTCGGCATCGTGGCGGGGATCCCCTTGGGGATCCTGACGGGGGTTTTCGTGGCCGCCGAACTGTCGGTGCGATTCCTCGTCGACTTCGGCCGCGCGTTCCCGGCCATCGCACTCGTCACCGTCTTTCTGCTGATGCTCGGGCGCGGCATCGAGGTTAAGGTGGTGCTCGTCTTCATCGCCGTGGTGTTCATCGTGATCCTGCAGACCCAGCACGGGGTCCGCAGTGTGAGCGCCTCGATCGTGGACACCACCCATGCGTTCCAGATCCGCGGGGGGCTCTTCGTCCGCAAGGTGTTGTTGCCCAGCGCCGCTCCCTCGATCTTGACCGGGCTGCGCCTGGCGGCCTCCGTGGCCGTTCTGGTCACGATCTCCACGGAGGTCCTGACCGGCGCCCCCGGCCTGGGCGCGAGCATCGCTGAAGCCCAGGTCGGCGGCAACTCATCGCTCGCCTACGCCTACATCTTCACCGCAGGCCTCCTGGGCTACGCCGTCAACGAGGGGCTCGGGCGATTCCAGAGCCGCATCCTGCGGTGGCAGCCGAAAGAATCGGAGGCCTGACATGGGCACCAAGAGATATTCCCCGATGATGTCCGTCTTATTGCAGGCCTGGTTGCCGATCACCTTGATCCTGCTGTGGTTCGCCGTCTCCGCGTCCTCCACCTCGGTGTTCTGGCCACCTCTGACCGAGATCCTCGGCACCTTGGGCGAGTGGGCCGGCAGCGGTGCCCTACTGCGCGATGCCCTGTTCAGCTTCGGCAATTACTT
The DNA here is from genome assembly GCF_047305825.1 of Citricoccus nitrophenolicus. Classification (GTDB taxonomy): domain Bacteria; phylum Actinomycetota; class Actinomycetes; order Actinomycetales; family Micrococcaceae; genus Citricoccus; species Citricoccus nitrophenolicus. Next base: position 1,458,673 of record NZ_CP063070.1, read on the forward strand.
CCTGGCCCTGCTGATCTCCCTGGCCGTCGGGCTCACTGTCGGAACGGCGATCGGACTGATGCCGCGGCTCGGCCTCATCCTGGACCCCTATCTCGACTTCTTCCGGTCCCTGCCCACGGTGGTCTTCGTCCCGATCATCATCCTCACGCTAGGGATCGGGCGGGAACCGAAGGTGTTCCTCATCTTCCTCGCCTGCGTCTGGCCGATCCTGCTCAACTGCATGGTGGGCGTCCGCTCCATCCAACCCAGCATCTTCGAGGCCTCCAACGCGTACCGGATCCCGCTGCGCCTGCAGATCCCGAAGGTCGTCCTCGCCGGCGCGCTGCCGCAGATCGCGGTGGGCGTCCGGCTGGCGATCACCATCGGGATCGTCATGCTGGTGGTCAGCGAGATGTACGGAGCCACCGAGGGAGTCGGGTACTTCATCCTGCAGAGCGGTCAGCGATTTCAGCTCGCTGCCGCTTGGGCCGGAACCCTGATGGTCGGCGTCATCGGCTGGGTCTTCACCTCGGTCTATGCCCTCGCCGAGCACCGCCTGCTGCGGTGGAACCGCGAGCAGGATGCCGGACCCACCACCCGCACTCGAAAAGGAGCCCGATCATGAAGACCGAGACCCTCGCCACCGACCTCGCGCTGTCCGCCCAACATGTCAGCAAGGCCTTCGGCACCGGAGCGGACCACGTGGTGGTCATTGAGGACCTCCACCTGGAGATCCAGCCCGGTGACGTGACCTGCCTCGTCGGCCCCTCCGGGGTCGGCAAGACCACCCTGCTGCGGCTGCTGGCCGGACTGGCCGCCCCCACCTCGGGCCAGGTGTCCTTGGGCGGCACTCCGATCACCAGTGCGGTCCAGGAGATCGCGGTGGTATTCCAGGACTACCGCGGTTCGCTGATGCCCTGGATGCGCGTGTTGCAGAACGTGGCCTTCCCCCTCGAAGGCCAGGGCGTGGCCAAGGCCGAGCGGCTCTCGCGCGCTGCCGAGGCACTCGAGGTGGTCGGCCTGGCGGACAGCGCCCACCGCTACCCGTGGCAGCTGTCCGGCGGCATGCAACAGCGGGTCGCGATCGCCCGGGCCCTGGCCTACGAGTCACCGATCCTGCTGATGGACGAGCCGTTCGGGTCCCTGGACGCGCAGACGCGGTTCGAGCTGGAGGACCTGGTCCTCCGGCTGAGGCAGGACCTGGGCATCACCATCGTGCTGGTCACGCACGATATCGATGAGGCGGTGTACCTGGGCGACCGGGTGATCGTCTTCGGCGGACGGCCCTCGCGAATCGTCGATGACATCGCCGTGCCCCTGGGACGGGAGCGCAGCCAACTGACCACCCGGGCCGATCCCGCATTCATCGAGCTACGTACCCGCGTGCTGGACGAGATCCAGCGGTGCGGCCTGAAGGCCACCCCTCGTTAGGAACGTCACCCGCCGCCGTCGTGCTCCTCAAAGCCGATGCGCGCGGCATGGAACACCTCGCGGAGCCACCGGTGCTCCGGATCGGGCTCGTGCACGGGGTGCCACCACAGCGCATTCAGCAACGGGACGGCATCGAAGGGCAATTCCAGCACCTGGACGTCTCCCATCCGCAGAGCCAGCGGGACAAGATGACGCTGGATGATGGCCAGGCGGTCGGTGTGTTCCACGAACAGGGGCAGCATCACGAAGCTCTCCGCCACCACATCGATTCGGGGATTCACCCCGAGCTGCTCCAGTTGGCGCCCCACGGAGGTGAACGCCATCCGGGTGCGGTAAGTGAAGACCCAGGGAGATTCCGAGAGCAACTCCATCGTGAGCCCGCCCGCCACCAGCTCGTTGCCGGTGGCGGCGATGGCCACCCAGCCGTCCCGGATCACGTCCAGGTGCGGCAGCTGGGGCAACACCCCGTGGGGCAGCACGAGCCCGTCGATCGAGGGCAGCCGCAGCAACACCTCCTCCGTGGTCTCCGACGAGGAGGGCACGAAGTGCATCCGGACGTGGGGCGCCTGCTCGCGGGCAATCCGGGTCACGCGGGGCGCGATCGTGGCCAGCGAGTAGTCGGAGCAATGGACGGTGAACTCGCGCTCGGACTCCGCGGGGTCCCACCGGGACTGACTCTCGAACACGCGCCGCGTGGCATCCAACGCCACCGTGGTGTGCTCGGCCAGCCGCACGGCCAGCGGCGTGAGCTCGTACCTGTTGCCCCGCCGGGCCAGCAACTGATCGTCGAAGTGCCGGCGGAGCTTGCCGAGGGAGGCGCTCAGCGAGGGCTGGCTCAGCTGCAGCCGGTCTGCGGCCCGCGTGACATTGCGCTCGGTGAGCAGGGCATCCAGCGCCACGAGCAGGTTCAGGTCCAGGCGTGAGAGCAGGCGTTCGTCCGGCATGTCCCTCGTGATCCTTCCTGTGATGACACCACTGCAGTATCAGCTTTGCCGATACCCGAGATATCCATTCCGGGGTTTCCTGATGATGTGATGCCGACCACTATAGAACCCAAGAGGCCCATCCGGGCCACCGCCCGCTCCGGGCACTGAAAGGACCGAGAATGACCACGCTTCTCTCCCATCTCTCGTATGTGGCACTGACGACCCCCGATGTCGAGGCATCGGTGGACTTCTACGTCAACCGGATCGGCCTCACCGAGGTGGCCCGCCAGGACGGTGCGGTCTACCTGCGCTGCTGGGGCGACTACTACGCCTACAGCCTGGTGATCCAGCCCGGCGACGAGCCCGCACTAGCCACCATGGCCTGGCGCACCACCAGCCGTGAGGCGTTGGACGAGGCAGTGCGGCGCATCGAGGCCACCGGCGTCACCGGAGAGTGGTTCGATGGCCTGGACATCGGCCGCGCCTACCGCTTCGCGGGGCCCTGGGGCCACCACATGACCCTGCACTGGGACGCCAGGCACTTCCGTTATGAGGAGGGCGAGCTCGCCTCGGTGTTCCCGGACCGACCGCAGCGGCGCAGCGCCGTGGCCGGCGCCCCGCGCCACCTGGACCACGTCACCGTCTGCGCCAGCGATGTGGATGCCTTCGCCGCCTGGTACAGCGAGGTGCTGGGCTACCGCATCATGGCCCGCACCGAGCTGGAGGACGTGCCCCTCTCCGTGTTCTCCGTGATCACCACCAACGAGAAGTCCCATGACCTCGGGATCGTGCTCGACGGTTCCACCCGCGCCGGACGCGTCAATCACTTCGCCTTCTGGGTGGACACCCGCGAGGAGATGCTGATCGCGGCGGACGTGCTCCTCGAGAGTGGCGTGAAGATCGAGTACGGGCCCACCATCCACGGCATCGGCGAGCAGTCCTTCCTGTACTACCGCGAGCCCTCGAGCATGCGGATCGAGCTCAACACCGGTGGTTACCGCAACTACGTGCCCGATTGGGCGGCCCGGACGTGGAAGACGTCCCAGGGCTCCTATGACATCTACCAGAACAGCCCCATGCACGCCTCCCTGAGCGAGTCCTTCCCTCCGGCGGACGGCCCCAGCGCCTCCGAGGAGGGCATCACCGAGGATGTCCGGGACCAGCTCGTGGCAGGGGCCACCGAATGAGCGCCACCGCAGCAGAGACGGCGGCGTTCAGCACCGGATTGACCGCGCCGTTCGCGTTGGCCCGCTTCCTGGAGGCCGACGCCGGCCCGGCGCGCCTCGGCCTCGTGGCCGGGGAACGCATCCGCCCCCTGGAGGAGGCCGATCTCGGCGCACCGGACCTCAACGCGTTCCTGGCGGCGCCCGATTGGGACCGGTTGGAGGCCCTGACCGCCGCGGACGGGCCGTGGCGGCCAGTCAGCGACGTCACCCTGACGGCGCCGGTGCAGCCACTCCAGATCGTCCAGGCCGGGGCGAACTACCGCACCCACGTCATCGACCTGGTGGTGGCCCACGCACCGGCAGATGATCCCCGCCCCGAATCCGAGATCCGCGAGGACGCGGCACGGATGATGGACGAGCGTGCCGCCACCGGTGAGCCGTACTTCTTCATCGGGCTGCCCGGCGCCGTCGCCGGCGATGATGTTCCCCTGGTGCTCCCCTCCTACAGCGATCAGCACGACTGGGAACTCGAACTGGCCGTGGTGATCGGCCAGGAGGGGTTCAGGCTCACCCCGGAGCAGGCCATGGACCATGTGGCCGGTTATACGATCTGCAATGACATCACCACCCGTGACCGCGTCTTCCGCGCGGATTCCAAGGGCATCGGTGCGGACTGGTACCGCTCCAAGAACGCCCCCGGATTCCTGCCGACCGGCCCGTTCCTGGTCCCCGCTCACTTCGTGGATCCCTCAGACCTGGGCATCACCCTCGATCTGAACGGCGAGCGCATGCAGGACGCCTCCACCTCGGACCTGTTGTTCGGTCTGCCGGCGCTGGTGGCCGCCGCCTCCCTGAACATGCCGCTGCTGCCCGGAGACCTGCTTTTGACCGGCAGCCCCGCCGGCAACGGTGCGCACTGGGGCCGGCTGCTGCGCGATGGCGATCTCATGGAGGGCTCGGTCCAGGGCCTGGGCACCCAGCGGGTCCGGTGTATCGCTGAGGGTGCAGGGGGAAGCAGATGAGCTCCCTGTCCGAGAACCCCGCGGACCTGGATCCCTCCGACCCGACCGGTGAGGTCCACGTGCGGGCCGAGGCGTACCGCAACTGGGGCCGCTGGGGTGAGGACGATGCCGTGGGGACCCTGAACTTCATCGACCCCGCCCAGCGCCTGCGGGCCGCCCAACTGGTGACCGAGGGAGTGTCGGTTTCGCTTGGCCAGGAGTTCAACGAGGACGGCCCGCAGAAGGGGTGGAAGAAGCGCAACAACCCGGTCCACACCATGACGGGCACCGGCCTGGACGCCGAGCGCACCGTGGACGCTGCCCCGCACGGGATCGGTGGTGCGGACGACCTGATCGTGATGCCCCTGCAGTGCTCCACCCAATGGGACGGGCTCGGCCACATCTTCGACCACGGCTACGCGTGGAATGGCCGCCGGGCCGGGGACGTGGTCACCACCCAGGGCGATCAGGTCACCGGGATGGAACACGCCGCCTCGGCGATCGTCTCCCGCGGCGTGCTGCTGGATCTGGGCCGGCACCTGCGCCCGGAGACCGGTGAGTTGGAGGACGGCTATGCGATCACGGTCCAGGACCTTCAGGCCTGCATCGCCGCCCAGGGGCCGTCCTCCGGGGTCGGCCGCGGGGACATCCTGTTGATCCGCACGGGCCAACTGGCCCGCGTCCGCCGGGACGGCTGGGGAGACTACGCCGGCGGGCCGGCCCCCGGGCTGTCCCTCACCACCGCGGGGTGGCTGCACCGCAGCGAGATCGCCGCGATCGCCACGGACACCTGGGGATTCGAGGTGCGCCCGAACGAGTTCCACGATTCCTTCCAGCCCCTGCACCAGGTCGTCATCCCCAACATGGGCCTGACCGTCGGGGAGATGTGGGACCTCGAGGGGATCGGGCGGGCCTGCGCCGAGCGCGGGCGGTACGAGTTCTTCCTCGCCGCGCAGCCGCTGCCCATCACCGGCGCCGTCGGCTCCCCCATCAATCCCATCGCGGTGCTCTGAGATCCACCCTCAGTGTCAGGAGCCACCACGTTGCACGAGGCAGAGAGAGGTACAGACCATGACCGCAGTGAACAGGGTCGCCATCGTCGGCACCGGAGTGAGCGGGCTGGCCGCGGCCATCCGGCTGGCCCGGGCCGGCGTCGTGGTGGAGGTCTTCGAGGCGGAGACCGAGCTGAGTACCCTCGGCTCCGGCATCTCGCTGCAGGGCAACGCCCTGCGCGCGTTCGCGGAGCTGGGCGTGTGGGAGGAGGCCAGCGCAGCTGGATTCCCCTTCGATGGGATGGGGATGCGGGCACCGGGCCCCCAGGCCCCCGTGATCGCCCGTCGCGAGGAGGGTGACGATCCGGGGACGGGGCTGCCCTCTGCCATGGGCATGCCGCGGGCGGAGCTCACCCGGATCCTGCATGAGCATGCCGTCCGGGCTGGCGCCACCGTCCGGTTCGGGCAGCGGGTGACCGGCGTGAACGTGACCGAGGACCACGCCGAGCTGCTCCTGGAGTCGGGACCGGCGGGCCGCTACGACCTGGTGATCGGAGCCGATGGCCTGCACTCGACCGTGCGCACGGCCCTGGGCATCTCGGCGGAGCCCGAGCACACCGGCATGGGGATCTGGCGGGCCTTCGTCTCCCGGCCGGCCGAGGTCCAGTTCACGGAGTTGTACTACGGCGGGCCTTGCTACATCGCCGGGTACACCCCCACCGGCCAGGACTCCATGTACGCGTTCCTGGTGTCCGATGCGGGGGACCATTTCGGCGCCACCGCCGAGGAGGGCGCCGCCGCCATGATCGAGCAGAGCCGTGCCTACGGCGGGCCCTGGGACCAGGTGCGGGCCGATCTGGCCGCCGGGAACGCGCAGGTCAACTACACCTGGTTCACCCAGCATGTGGTCCCCGGCCGGTGGAACCGCGGCCGCGCCGTGATCATCGGGGACGCCGCGCACTCCTGCCCGCCCACCATCGCCCAGGGAGCGGCACAGGGGTTGGAGGACGCCCTGGTGCTCACCGAGCTGCTCGTGGAACGCGAGGCCCTGGACGAGGACCTGTGGGAGGAGTTCCACGCCCGCCGCGTGGAGCGGGCCACCGCCATCGTGGACGCCTCCGTGCAGCTGGCCGAATGGCAGCGGGACGGCCAGGACCACTCCGCGGACGTGCCGGGGCTGCTCGGCGGCGTGGCCCAGCGAGTGGCGGTGCGGGCATGATCGTCGATGTGCACGCCCACGTGCTGCTGCCCTCCCTGCATGAGGAGGTCGTCCGCCGGGCCCCGGAGGGCGTGGCCGCGGCCGCCGAGCTGGACCGCCGCCGCAACGGGGCGGCCAGCCAGCAGGTGTCCGGCCCCATGGTGGCCGCCCGCATCCCCCGTCTCCTCGACGTGGCCGAGCGGCTGCGCATCATGGACGAGCAGGGAGTGGACCGCCAGTGGGTGAGCGCCTCCCCCAATCACTACTACCCGTGGGCCGCAGAGGACCTCGCGGTGTGGGCCTGCACGGAGGCGAACCGGTTGATCGCCGAACACGTGGCCCAGGCCCCCGAGCGCCTCACCGGGCTCGGACTGGTGCCACTGCAGTGGCCCGAGCGTGCCCGGGAACTGCTGGAGGACGCCGTACTGGGCCAGGGCCTGCTCGGGGTGGAGATCTCCTCCGCCGCCGGCGACGTGGAGCTCTCCGACCCGCGCCTGGAAGCGTTCTGGGCTCGTGCCGCCGAACTCAGCTGCCCGGTGTTCGTGCACCCCTTCGGCTGCTCCCTCGATGAGCGATTGGACCGGTTCTACCTGGTCAATACCGTGGGCCAGCCGGTGGAGAACGCGGTGGCCCTGTCCCACTTGATCTTCGGCGGCGTACTGGACCGCCACCCGGGCCTGCGGGTGGTGGCCGCCCACGGCGGCGGGTACCTGCCCACGGCGATCGGGCGCTCGGACCACGCGTGGCGGGTCCGTCCGGATGCCCAAGGCTGCGAGCACCCGCCCTCGCACTACCTCACGCGGATCTGGTTCGACACCGTGGTGCACGATCCTCGCGCCCTGCGGCAGCTGATCGAGGTGGCCGGGCACTCCCAGGTGTTGATGGGCAGCGACTATCCCTTTGACATGGGCAGCGAGGACCCGGTCGGGTTCCTCCGCACGGCCGGGCTGGCCCCGGACGTGGAACGCGCGGTGCTCGGCGGCAACGCCACCGAGCTGGAGACGCCGCAGACCGTCGCACTGCACAGCGCAGCACGGCAGGAGACAGCAGGAGGAGGGTCGCGATGAGGATCGCACGCTGGACGCACGGTGACACCCACGGCGAGGGCTTCGTGATCGAGGACGCGGTGGTGCCGTTCCCCGAGGGGGCCACGGTGCGCGGGGTCCTGGCGGCCGGGTTGGCGGCCGCTGCCGACCTCCACGGCCGGGCCGACCCAGCCGACGGCGTCCCGCTGACCGAGGTCACCCTGCTGGCGCCCCTGCTGCCCGCGGCGGTGCGCGATTTCGCCGTCTTCGAGGAGCACGTGGAGGGCATGAGCGCCGATGCGAATGGTGACCCCCAGGTGGGGGAGGCCTGGTACGAGTCCCCCACCTTCTACTTCACCAACCCGCACCAGATCTTCGGCACCGGCCAGACGATCACTCCCCCGGCCACCGATCGGCTCGACTTCGAGCTCGAGATCGCCGTGGTGGTCGGCGGCGTGGACGGGCAGCCCGGCGCCGACCTCAGCGTGGACGATGCCGCCGCGCACGTCTTCGGCTACACGATCATGAACGACTGGTCCGCCCGGGACATCCAGAATGCCGAGATGCGCGGCCACCTGGGCCCTGCCAAGGGCAAGGACTTCGCCACCTCGCTCGGGCCGTGGATCGTCACGGCAGACGAGATGGCCCCCTTCCTGGATGCTGAAGGGTTCCTGGCCGTCCGCGCCGAGGTGTACGTCAATGACACGCTCATCGGCGCGGACCTGGTCTCGAACATGGCCTGGACCTTCCCCGAGCTGCTGGTCTACTCCTCGCGAGCCTCTCGCGTCGTCCCCGGGGACGTGCTCGGCTCCGGGACCGTGGGCAACGGCGGCTGCCTGGGTGAGCTGTGGGGCAAGGCCGGCGGTGAGCTGGTGCCCCCGCCACTGCAGGAGGGGGACGTGGTCCGCATGACCATCGAGGGGCTCGGCGAGCTGACCGGGACCGTGGGGGCCTCACGCGCTCCGCATCCACTGCCTGCTGCCCGACGGCGCCCGGCGCCACGCGCCCGGCACCGGCAGGACTGAGCTCCCCGCCCTGTATCCCGCCCTGTATCGTCCTGCCCAACACCATCCGGCGAGGAGCAGACATGTCGCAAGAGGGAATCAATCGCGGCGGCGGCGCCCTGTTCCGCGGGGACACCCAGGACGGGCTGCTACACCGGGCCTTCCTGCGCGGTGAGGGCTTCTCGGCCGAGGACGTGCGCCGCTCCCCGGTGATCGGGATCGCCAGCAGTGCCAGCGAGCTCAACCCCTGCAACGCGGGGCTGGGCGAGCTGGCGGAGGAGGTCAAGGCCGGGATCCGGGCCGCCGGGGGCCTGCCCCTGGAGTTCCCCACCATCTCGATCTCGGAACCGTTCTCCCGCCCCTCGTCCATGTTCCTGCGCAACCTGATGTCCATGGATGTGGAGGAGATGGTGCGGGCCTCCCCCATCGACGGTGTGGTGCTGCTGGGCGGCTGTGACAAGACCATCCCCGCCCAGATCATGGGGGCGCTCAGCGCCGGGATCCCCGCCATGGTGCTCGCTGCCGGGCCGCGGCCGGTCTCCTGCTTCGGCGCGAACCGCGAGTTCACGGTGGACGACGTCTGGCCGCTGTGCGAACTACGGCGGGTGGGAGAGCTCGACGACGGCGCTTGGGAGACGCTGGAGGGCAGCGTCAACGTGGGGGTCGGCACCTGCAACGTGATGGGTACGGCCACCACCATGGCGGCGGTGGCCGAGGTGCTCGGCTTCGCCCTGCCGGGCTCGACGCTGCCGGCAGCGGCCAGCGAGGCCCGCCGGGCGGTGGCGCGCTCCACCGGGGAGGCGATCGTGGCCGCCGCACGGCGCGGGGAGGTGCCCACCGATCTGGTGACCCTGCAGTCCTTGGAGAATGCCTTCCGGGCCATTACGGCAATGGGCGGTTCGACCAATGCCGTCATCCATCTGGAGGCGATCGCCGGGCGGGCCGGGCTGCGGATCGGGCTGGAGCGCTTGGACGAGTGGTCCCGGACTACGCCGGTGCTGGCCGACGTCCGGCCCGGTGGGCGCTATCTGCTGGAGCACCTGGACCAGGCCGGCGGGGTGGCAGAGGTGCTGCGGCGGCTCGGTGACAGGATCCACCGGCAGGCCCTGGCAGCCGGGGGCCGCACGTGGGACGAGGTCCTGACGGCCACTCCCCCGGCCGAGGAACACCCAGCGCTGCGCACCGAGCAGGACCCGGTGGCGCCGCGCGGTGCGCTGAGGCTGATGCGGGGCTCCCTCGCGCCGGATGGTTGCGTCATGAAGCTGGCTTCGGATGCCCCGGCCCGGCATCGGGCCCGCGTGGTGGTGTTCGACGGGCTGGAGGATCTGCACGCCCGGATCGACGACCCAGACTTGGACGTGGAGGCCTCCACCATCCTGGTGTTGCGCGGCCTCGGCATGGTCGGGGCCCCGGGGATGCCGGAGGTCGGCCACCTGCCCATCCCCGCAAAGCTGCACCGCCAGGGGGTGCGGGACATGGTCCGGATCTCCGACGCCCGGATGAGCGGCACCTCCACCGGGTCCGTGGTGCTGCACGTCAGCCCGGAGTCCGCGGTGGGCGGCCCGCTGGCCCGGTTGCGCACCGGGGACGAGGTGGTGATCGACGCCGGGACGGGCGAGCTCAACCATTGCGTCCCCGAGGAGGAGTTCGCGGCGCGTTCACCGGTGGAGCCCCCGCCCCTGCCTGCGCGGGGCTTTGCCCGGCTGCAGGCCCAACACGCGCTGCAACCGCACGAGGGCTGCGATCTCGACTTCCTGGTCGCTGCACAGGAGGAATCATGACCGCTGTGGGGTTCATCGGCGTGGGGGCCATGGGCGAGCCCATGGCTCGGCGTGTGCAGGAGACCGGGCACGACGTCCTGGTCTGGACGCGGCGGCCCGAACGGGCCCGGCAACTGCAGGACGCCGGCCTGGCCACCGGAACGCTGGAGGAGGTGGCCGCGCGTCCGGTGCTGGTCAGTTGCCTGCGGGACGCGGCGGCGGTCCGGGAGGTGTTTCTCGACGACGGCCCGGGAGCCCTGGCACTGCAGGCGGGGCTGGTGATCGAGCACGCGACGGTGGACCCCGCCACGTCCCGGGAGGTGGCCGCGACGTTGGGCGCTCGCGGCATCCACTACGTGGACGCGCCGGTGTCCGGCGGACCGGCAGGCGCCGCGGACGGCACCCTGGTGACGATGTGCGGCGGGACCGATGAGGCCATCGCCGCGGCACGGCTGATCCTGAAGGCCACCTGCGGCCGCATTGTGCCCGTAGGCGGGCCGGGCGCCGGGGTCGCGGTCAAGCTGGTCAACCAGCTGCTCGTCGCCGCGCACTCGGTGGCGGCGGCGGAGGCGGCTGCCTTGGTTCGGGTTTTGGGGATCGATCCCGACGTGGCGCTGGACGCACTGATGGGCGGCTGGGCTGCCTCAAAGCGCTTGGAACTGCAGTTCACCGACGCGGTGCGGGGACAGAACGCCCCCGACGGGGCTGGCCTGGAGAAGTTCCTCGAGGTGCTGGACCTGGTGGACGGGGCCTTGGACGGTTCGGGGATTTCCAGTGCCTTGATGCCGGGGGTCCGGCGCACGTGGGAGACCGCGGCCGCGGCACACCCGCAAGGATCCTTCGCGGCGCTGACGGAGGCCTACGGCGAGGAGCTGGGTGGGGCAGCCGGAGAATAGGCCGGTAATGGACCCTCCGCAGCATCAGCTGTCCTGAAGTGCTAGACAGCGCCCAGCAGGATCTCGAGCACTTCCTCCGGGTGGGAGTAGAAGGGCGAATGCCCTGCAGATAGTTCGTGGACTCGCGCTGGGGTCCGTTCTGCCATGAGCCGCTGGAGCGCGGGCATGATGGCCCGGTCCTGCGTGCACACGACGTACTCCTGAGGAGGAAGTTCGGCGGCGGCGAGGTCGACGGGAGTGGCGAATACTGACAAGGGTTGGCGATCGAGTCGGCTGGTGGCCTGTTGCGCCATTTCGTCTGGGAGGCCGTTGTAGAAGACCGCCGAGGCCTGGGCGAGGTCGAACGTCGCGATCGGGGGCTCACCGTCCACCGTGATGTTCGATTGAACGCCGTCGCCAGAGCCCTCGGGAAAGTTCGTCAGGTCGAGCAGCGACTCCTCGTTGGCTGGGCGGAATGCGGTGAGGTACACCAGCCGGGAGACCAGCTCCGGCACTCGAGCGGCCGCCTGCGTGATGACGACGCCGCCCATACTGTGGCCGACCAGTACGGACGGTCCCTCCATCGATCGCAGCGTCTCGATGACGCGCTGAACCGCGGAGTCGAGTTTCACGTCCTCCAGTGGCGTCCGGTCATCGCCCGCCCCCGGCAAGTCTGGAGCTGCAACGGTGTGCCCGGCTTCCTCCAGCCGGCGAGAGACCTCGCTCCAGCACCATCCGCCGTGAAATGCTCCATGGATCAATACGAAGTTCGCCATGCTGTGGATCCTATAGGTGGATGGCGATTCGAATCCGCCGACGACCTCAAATGAGTATTTGAGGGTCTGGGCGGGCCAGTGTTCGGTCCGCCGACTGGATCCGTGGCCGCTTCTCAGCGGCAGGCGATGGTGGACTCTTTTTCTGCTGCGCCCGGCGGGGCGGCGTTGGTGGCGCAGGTGACCGCGGGCGGGGTCGGGCTGAACATCCAGTCCGCCTCCGTGGTGATCCTCTGCGAACCCCAGCTGAACCCCGCCATCGAGTGGCAGGCCATCGCCCGCGCCCGGCGCATGGGGCAGCTGGAGACCGTGCAGGTGCACCGGCTGCTCACCGAGGACGGCGTGGACCAGCGGCTGACCGAAATGCTGGCGGCCAAGGCGGAGTTGTTCGAGCAGTTCGCCCGCGATTCCGACGTGGCCGAGGCCGCGCCAGAGGCGGTGGATGTCTCCGAGGCGGAGTTGGCGCGGGAGGTTATTGCGGTGGAGCAGGAGCGGTTGTATGAGGAGTTCCCAGCGGGTCTCACCTCATGAGCGGCTAAAAACCCCGGCCTCATCCTGGCTCAAGGCCAGAGAGGCGGTTCCGGGGACTTCATCCACTATTTTACGCCACCATTTTCCTGAAAGTCCTTCACCGGCAGCTCATCCGCCTCCTCAGTCTTAGGGTCGTTACCAGGGGCGTCCGTTGAGGCCTGATGACTTTTCTTGCGGCGTATGAGCGACCCCAAAGGCCGGTGCATCCACAGAATGATGTCCAGGACCCTCAAGAGAGATAGATGGTGCTGACCGGATTCCGCCCTAATCGTCCGCAATTGACCAATCTGTTCTTCGTGCTCGGGCTCTTTGAAAGCTTCAAACCAATCGAACCAGTAATTGCGAGTGCGAGTTCCCTTCCGCGCTTTGGATTCCACGGAATCAAACACAGGACCCTACTGCGGTCGCTTAAGAGCACCAGATACTCACCCTGTCATGACGAGCCTTGCTGAGCTTGCCCAAGGCGCTCGGTAGTGTGGAAGTCATGAGCAAAGAAGTACCCGGGTATACAGACGACGATGCTGCCGCCGACGTTCAGGCCTACCTGGACGAACAGGCAAGTAGGGGCGTGATGATCGCGCAGGCGGTGACCACGGTGACTGTGCAAAACGGCGCGCTCACCGTGGTGTTCGATCCTGCGAAGACCGGGGCAGATCAGGCCGCCCTACTTGATGTCCAGCCGGACAAGAACCTCGCACGCTTCGCTGGTGTTCCGCTGGGCTGGGCAACAAAGGAGGCTGCATCGATTCGCAGTCGCGTGCAACGCATCGAAACGAGCACGGTCGATGGCACGAGTACCGGAACGGCGTCCGCTGCGGAGATCTATCGCCTGGCCACCGGCCTGGATCTGTGGCGCTAGGGTCAGTGCCGCTCAGCTAGACTCCCGCGTTCTTCCGCCTCCGAGTCGGCTTCTGGTTGTGCGCCATCAAAACAAAGTGTCGGCAAACTGTCGTTCATGAACGGATGTGGTCGCCATCCGATCAGCGGCACACGCGGGCCAACTGGGTGGCTAACTCCTCAGCACTTCGGCCTGATCGACCCAACGGGCCAACAGACTGAATGCCGCCAGCTGTTCGAGGGCCAGCTGCTCTTCACCTCCATCGGCGGGCGACGGTTGATGCATTCCGGGGTTGCGGATCGCCGCGTAGAGCCCGTCGGCAAACGCGCGAGCACCCACGTGACGGTTCTTGTACGAGTCGCTGCCATCGTCTCCCATCAGCCTGAGCCGGGGTGCGCCTTCCTTTGGGTCGTCCAGCGAGAAGGCTTCGTTGAAGAGTTTCCTTTCAGAGACGTCCACTCGCCCCAACTTCGCCTGAGTCTCGGAGTTGATGCGCAGGGCCGCCTGCATCACCGCCTGGTGAAAGTGGCCGCTGTTCCACAAGGACTTGCCGCTCTCCCAAGCCCACGAGTGAAGGTTTGCGGCATCCATGTCCGGGGCGTTGTCACCCAACTGTTCCGCGAGCTCGGCAGCCCGCTCCAAGGCGACCTTGGCCCGCGAAGCCTGCCCGCGAAGCCACTTGTATCGCTTGTCATCATCCGGCCGATCCCTGTTCCAGGAGGGGAGAACCCGATCCAAAATCTGCTCCACGACATGCGCCCGTTGCGCGGCCTCCGTTTCCGAACTACGCATGTGCGTCCCAAGAACAAAGACGCCGCCGCCACTGTTGTTATAGGCGACTTGAGCGGTCGCCTCCAGAAATCCATCGAGCTCGTTGATTGCCCACTCACGATTCAGCTGCGCCATGTGGACCATCTTGCCCTGCAACGTCCGACTACGGGTGAACTAGTCGTACCTGTGGATGGCGGGCCAGCGGGAAGACGGGCGGGAGCAACCGATTTGGAACATCCGACCGTTTCAGAAGTCAAATGTCGACGACATGCATATCAGCAGCGGCCGTCGCCTGTTGCATAGCGTTCAGTCAACCAGAACAAACGCATCAGCCAAGGGATCTGTTTCCAGAGCCGCCAGGAGAGACTTGGGCTTGACCCCGAGTTCCAATCCGATCCAGAAGCGCAAGACCAGAAGGTTTTCGCGAAGGGTGTTCATCTGAACAAGGGAGTCCGGTTCGGGGCGATCAGGGTGCTTCGCACCCATATACGCTTCGTCAGCGCGATCAATCCATCCTTCTACGTCCGAGAATGGCTTGACCTGCATATCCTTCAAGATCACGCGCAGCCCCGGCTTGAAGTTCATTTGCTTGCGGTTGTTGAGATTCGCTCCGCCACTCTTCTCAATGTCGACGAGGTATCCGAGCGCTTCCAGGGCGATACCGCTCTGCACCCCACTCGGGTGGCCCCAGCGATCGTCAGAGCGAAGAACATTCAGCAAAGGACCAATCACTCTGCCGTACGTCTTCCGGAGTTGTAACCAACGATGCACGCCACGGGGCCCTATTTCGTCATATGGGAAGAGGAAGTGAGGGTCCTTGGTCCACGGCTCATGCTTGGGAAATCGGTGAGTCACCACCGGCGACCAGCGCTCCCCCATAGAGGTCCCAGCCACACTTCGGTGAGCGTCATCGGAACGCCGCACTTTCGTGGAGGATATGCCGAATGGCTTCCAAGCCGCTATCGAGACAAGGTCGAGAATCGCCCCGTGCAACTGGAGATGTGCATCCCAGCTACGCACCCTGCTTACCGATGTCTCTAGTTGGACGCCCTCGTAGGCGAAGAAGCCACCAGTAGGATTCTCGGTTCGCCAGCTCGACTGCATCATCAAGTTCATCGGACGAGCAAGTTTGATCGGCTCGGCGTTCGTCAATGTCATCTGAACTGACTGGACTCGGTTCTCTTTGCTGGCCTTTATGTCGATGGTCATGTTACTTAAGCGTGTCCACGTAGCTAGCGCGGGAATCTCCGTCCGGAGGCCGTCAACCTTGGCGTAGTTGAGGTGCGTTCCACCTAGTACGGCAAAGTTCGCAACTATATGTCCCTGACCGACGCTGAGGCTGGACGTTGAGCCTGAGGAACGGCAACCGACCAGAACTACGGGTCCATGTGCGTCATGAACAAGAAGAATGTGCGGGGGACGATAGCTGTACTTCGTCCGGTCCGGGTCGTCGGCAAAATCAAACCCGGATGACCACCATCGACGATACGGGTCACTCTTCGCGAACATCCCCTGCAAAGGAACTGTCAGTTCAATCGTTGTTCCAGTGTCACGAAGCATGACCGCGATGCGCTCTGTATCCGGGTCTCCATCAACGAACCATCCCAGGCGTGGCTGTCCGGGAACTATCTCATTGGTCGCCATGGGTCAGCTACCGATTCGACTTTCTGAGCTCATTTCACTGAATCGGGTGAAGAGCAACTCCTGACGTTCAAGCTCGGTGCGGCATCGGCGGGTCGCACCGAGGGACTTATCCACTTCAGCGTCGAGGTCATCGTGTGCCTTGACCAGTGGGCGAGACATTCCCAATGGGGCGTAGTGCTGCGCCAGTGACCGGTCTGGTGTCTGGTCGCGCGCCACGAGCACGGCTTCCCCCGCAGCACTGAGTGCTTTGCGCTGAATGGGGGTGAGTGGTGGGAGCGGGAAGTTGTTCCAGGTGATGGTGCTGGAGAAGGACAGGTCGGATTTCATCCGCCCGCCGACGGTTCTCATCCAGGTGATGAACATCGAAGAGGAGGCGATCGCGAAGATCACCCCGTCGGGGTCCACGGCTCCGTACACCTTGTTCGAGATGATCGTTTCCGGCTCGAGGTGTCCGACCGGCAGGTAGCGGCGGGCCTCGCTGCTGACCTCGGGGATTCCCACGAAGGACACGTCAGAGACGAGCCCGCGTTGCCGGAATAGGTGGGGGAATCTCGCCCAGTCCTGGGTCGTCGCCGCCTTGGATTTCAGTCGCTCGGATTCCACGCCGGCAAGCCGGCGTTTGAGCTCGGCGGACTTAGTCGGTGCCGCGGGCTCCATGTCCTCCAACCAAAGACACCAGCGCTTCTGACCGTTAATCAGCTCCCTGGATCCCACATAGGGCCGCACATAGGGTGCCATGACCGGATCCGCCAGCACCCGCTCGTAGTCCTCGACAGGCACGACGAGGTTTCCCCCGTCAGTCGGCTTGGAGCCGTACTGGACTTCAGGCAGGTTGGGGGCCAGAGGCTGGGATCGTTTGGCGACTAAGACGTTGGGTCCGTCTACCAAGTAGGCGTTGATCTGTCCGGAGACCTTCCGTGCCTCCGGATCGGCCCGGACGTGGTCGTATTCGAAGAGCGAGGGCCGGGCGGAGAGATCGCGAGTGAAGCCGACGATGACGCAGTGCACGGCCGCCTTGCCTGGGGCTTCCGAGTCCCATTGGAAGGTGCGGTGGGCGAACTTGATCCGCCAGTTCTGCTCGAAGATGGGGCGGAAGAGCCGCTCGGGCTGGTCGCCCATCACGATGCTGTTGGTGGTCACAAACGCCCATTCGCCTTCCCGGTCAGACAGTAGGCGGAGAGTGAGCGCGTGCCAGCTGGTGACGAAGTCCAGGCGGGAGAGCTGCTTGCCCTCCCCCCAAGCGGCCTGCATGAGGGCTAGTTGGTCCTTGGTGCGGGTGTGGTCCCCGAGGAAGGGCGGGTTGCCGAACACGTAGGTTCGCCCTGGGACCTTGGGTAGGATCTCCCCCCAGTCCAGGGTCAGTGCATCGTGGTGGATGATCGTGGCCGTAATAGCGATGGGAAGCCGTTCGGGGGCCTGACCAAGGGCACGGGCCATCTGACGGTTGGCCTGGTGATCGACGAGGAACATGGCCGTTTCGGCGATCTTGGCTGGCCACCAGTTGATCTCGAAGCCGTAGAACCGATCAATGGTCAACCGCTGGTCCAGGGTCGCGTCCAGGGAGAGGTCGATGGAGCCGGTGCGCCGGCGCATTTCGGCCAGAATGTCGGTCTCGATCTCCCGCAACTGGGCGTAGGCCAGGTTCAGGAAGTTTCCGGCCCCGCAGGCTGGGTCCACGTAGATGTTGGTGGCCAGTTCCTCGATCAGAGCCAGGAATTCTTTGCGGGTCGTGGATTTGTTGCGGATCAGTCGGTCCGCGCGGGTTCGGTAGTCGTCCAGGAAGAGCGGGCCGAGAGTCTTGAGGATGTTGGTTTCGGAAGTGTAGTGCTCTCCGTCGCCGCGACGGGCTTGCTTGGACTTGACCAGTTGGAACATGGCCCCGAACACGGCCGGTGAGATATGGGTCCACCGGAACCTGCAGGCGGCCAGTAGTGCATCACGCATCTGTGCGGTGAGGAATCCGGCCCGGCCGGTGCCGTCGAAGATTCCACCGTTGACGTATGGGAACTGACCTAGGATGCCGGGGACGTGCTTGCGGCGGTTCGTGGGGCTGTTCAGGACCGAGAACAGTGCATCTAGCTGGGGACCGAGGTTGTCGGCGGTGGTGTCGATTTCCACCCACCGGTGGAACAGGTCGGACTCCCACAATCCGGCGTCGTCTCCGTAGAGCAGGAACAGCAGCCTGGTCAGTAAGATCGAGGCTTCCTGCGTGAGGGCGTCCTCCTCCTCGGCATTCTCCGGCGCGTCGTCGGAGACGGCCACGTCGACGTCCTCACCGACCAGCGCGTTGAACAGGCCCGCCATCAGACCGGCCGCTTGGATGGAGGCTTCTTCCTCTTCGCGTTTGGTGATTGTCTCCTGGCCGGCGAAGAAGATCAGTTCGTCGACGTGGTCGGCGATGTTGTCCAGCGAGAATCCGCTGGTCCACCGGTCCTCTCCGAGTCGGTCTAGGCGGAAGGTCGCGAAATCCGTCACCAGGACGAATTTGGGCCATTCGTGTTGCGCAACCGATCCGCCCGTGAGGTAGTCAAGGGCCTGCGCGTGGGCAATGTCCAGGTCACTGTCCAAGCTCTTGGCTTCGCCGATGACCACGCCTGACCAGAAGAAATCGATGTATCCCGTCCGTCCGGTGCTGGCCCGGGCCGCGTCGCGTTCGAACAGGTCGATGCGCTCCGGAATGATGCCGAAGCACCGCATAAGATCTGACCAGAACTGCTGAGCGAAGGACTTCTCCGTGTGCCCTTGCCCCGATGTCCGCCATTGTTCAATCCGCTCCGACCAAGCACTGGAGAATTCAGCCAGGTTACTGCGGATACGTCCTCGATCCAGTTGTTCCTGCACCGCACCCCTCAACTTTCCCCGGTTACCCGAGCACACTCATCATGAACAACTATCATCGCCCGATTTGGGGCTTCCTAGGGGAAACGCTACTCGGGTCGCGTTCCGCAAGGGCCCCTTCCAACGTAGGCACCGACCCACAAACGACTACCGCGAGAAGCAGCCGCACACTGGGATGTACGTAAGACTGGCACGAAGGACTGCATGGTGAAGGGGTTCTAAATGAAACAACCCGGGCACCCCCTGCACACTGCCCCGAGGTTGCACACCTCGCCGGCGCCGGATGCGCCCCGGCCGAGGCACCGAGACCCATAATTGAGTAATGCAACTCTGCTTTGTCACCCTGCTGTATCTACTTGCAGCCGTCCTCCCGATCGTGGGCATAGTCCGAGCGATCCTTCTTGTGTCTGGTCCAGCACGACAGCATCACCACCGACAACCCCATATACAGGCCATCAGGCAGGAAGCCTGGCGGAGGAAATCCTCAGCAACTACCGACTGCGAAAGGCAGTTGGCCGACGACTGGATCCTTCAGGAACTCGAGAAGAAGGACAAGTGGGGCAGGTCCTACGGCCAATCAGACTGGGGAATCACCACGACCAGTTCAGGAGCGGAGGCGTGGAAACAATTGAAGAGGCTGACATGGGACGGGGCATTGGTCGGCAGCGGCCTAGTCGCCGGATCCGCCGCAAGCATTTGGTCTCTGTGGCTCTAAGCATGCGGCCCGCATCCGCTGGAGCCGTCTCAAGCGACAACCTCCTCGGTGTCCACTGCGGGGCTAGCTTTCCTCAGCACCGTGTACAGGGCCTGCCGCGGAACCTCGCATTGTGCGGCTATCTGAGTCTTGGGGAGGCCCAGCTCGACCATCGCCTGGACCTGGGCGACATCCTCGGCTCTGAGCTTCGGCGTGCGCGGCTGGTCTATTAGGGAGGTGCCCAGTCCACTGTGAAGCTCAAGGGCAGCCCACGCGGTGCTCGGTGGCAAGGGTCGGCCGGCGGAACGCTCGGAATGCCGAAGCCGCTTCAGCTCGGCGGTCTCAATCAGCAGTCAACCGCCGACCTTCTGGCCGGCGAGCGACACGTGCGCCGGCAGGCGGCGTATCTCGTTCTGGGCGACGCCGAGCATCTCGGCAGCCTCTCGCATGCCGATCAGGAGCATGTATCAATAGGATTCCTAGCAACACTATTAATACATATAGCGGGAGGCCGGTCGTGGCTTGGGTCAGTTCAGTTCATGCCGACGGCCAAGTCCGCCGAGAAATAACCCAGTTTCATGTCGTTCTCACGTCCTGGCCTGATTGGCCAGCTGGTCTACGAGGGCCTCACCGCGGGGTAGCGCAGACCTACCGAGCCCCCAGCACCGCCACGTTGTTCGCCAGACCCAGCCCGCCCATATTGTGCACCGCGGCGATCCCCGCGTTGGGCAGCTGGGCCGCCCCGGCGGTGCCGGTGAGCTGCATGGCGGCCTGCACCAGCTGAGACACCCCGGTGGCACCCACGGGGTGACCCTTGGACTTCAGCCCGCCGGAGGCGTTCACCGGGAGAGCCCCGTCCCGGTGGAATCGCCCGGACTCCAGCTCGGCGATTCCCCGGCCAGCTTCGGCCAGTCCGAGGACCTCATAGAGCGCCAGCTCGGCGATGGTAAAGCAGTCGTGGAGTTCCACCAGGGACAGGTCCCCCACGGATACCCCGGCCCGGCCCAAGGCCTGCTGCCAAGCCCGGGCCGACCCCGCGAAGGCCAGCGGATCGCGCTGGCTGCCGCGGACGTGGTCATTGGCCTGGCCAGTCCCCAACACCCTGACACCCTCAGTGGCGGCGTCACCGGAGCGGTCCTCGGCGCGGGAGAGGACCAGTGCGGCGGCCCCGTCCGAGACCGGGGAGCAGTCGCTGCGGCGCAGCAGACCGGAGACCACGGGGTTCTTCTCCGAGGCGGTCTGGCAGAAATCCAGGGAGAAGTCCTTGTGCAGGTGCGCCAGGGGGTTCCTTAGGCCGTTCTGGTGATTTTTGTGTGCGATGGCGCCCATGGCATCCGACGGCGATCCCCCCTGCTGCTCATAGGCGTCCGCCACTTCGGCGAACAGCCGGGCGAAGCCCGTGGAGGAGACTTCGCCGGCGTGGTCGAAGTCCGCGCCCATCAGGGCCCGGCCCACGGTCTCGGCCGGGGCGGCAGTCATTTTCTCCGCCCCGACCACCAGCACGTTCTGCGCCAGTCCCGAGTGTGCGGACCGCACCCCGGCCTGGAAGGCGCTGGACCCGGAAGCGCAGGCGTTCTCCACCCGGGTGACGGGTACGCCCCACAGTCCTTCGTCCGCGGACAGCACCAGGGAGGACGGCGCGGAGAATTCTTGAAGCCCAGCGTTGAAGTTGCCCAACCAGACCTCGTCGATGTCCTTCGCCTCCAGGCCGGCGTGAGCGATGGCCTCTCGGACGGCTCGGCCGATCAGGGCCTCCAAATCGGCCTCGCTGCGTCCGAAGGGGGTGTGTCCCCAGCCGGTGATCAGCAGCTCCTCGCGGGAGGCGGCGGTCATAACTGCACCTTTCCGTACTCGGACTCTCCGGCTCCCTGTTCGGCCACTGCGTCAGGCCCTGTGGTCGAGGCATCGCGTACCGGCTCCGTTGTCTGCGCGCTGCCGCGGGCACCTGTGGCCAGGTCTGGAGGCAGATGGCCGCCGGAGACCTGCACCACCCGGGCGAAGTCTGATTTCTTCAACACCAGGAGGGAGGCCAGGGACAGCACGCCGGTGCCGACGAAGAACGTCCACGGCAAGGTGATGTCCCCGTCCAGAGAGATCAGCCAGGAGGCAATGAAGGGTGCGCTGCCGCCGAACACGGCCACCGGGACGTTGTAGCCCAGCGCGATGCCGGTGGAGCGGATGTGAGTGGGCAGCAGCTCCGTCATCAGCGCGTAGGTGGAGGAGGCGTAGAGGCCGAAGGTCACCGCGCAGGCCATCAGCGGCCAGACGAATGACTGGGCCGTGGCGCCCGGTGCGGACCAGAAGAACCACATCATGGAGGCCGTGGCCAGCACCCCGATCACCAGGAGGAACGGCTTTCGGCCATAGCGGTCAGTGAACCATCCGCCGATCGGCATGACGATGGCAGCCAGGACCCCGGCGGCCAGCACGTACCAGAACTTGGTGGTGTCATCGAAGCCCAGGTGGGTGGTGAGGAACGTGGAAGCGAAGGTCAGCACCAGGTAGAAAATGGAGGCGTGCACGGTGATGATGCCGAAGACCAGCGCGATCGGCCGCATCCACTGTCCGGCTTCGCGCAGCGGTGACTTGGCTTGACCGCCGCGGGCGGCGATGGCCTGGAACTCCGGGGTGTCCTCCAGCTTGAGCCGGATGTAGAGTCCCACGATGCCCAGCGGGCCTGCGACCAGGAAGGGCACGCGCCAGCCCCAGGCGAGCATGGCCTCGTCGCCGAGGGCCACGATCATGCCGTTGGCGACGAGGCTGCCGAGCACCAGGCCCATCACGGCCGTGAACATCAGCCATGAGGTGGCGTAGCCGCGGCGGCCGGGACCGGCGTACTCGGCGATGAAGGCCGTGACTGTACCGATCTCACCGCCAGCGGAGAAGCCTTGGATGCAGCGCAGCAACACCAACAGGATCGGCGCGAAGACACCGACTGTCTCATAGGTGGGCAGCGCCCCGATCAGGAACGTGGCACCGGACATCATGAGGATGACAGCCATCATGGTGCCCTTGCGCCCGAGCCGGTCGGCCAGGGGACCGAAGAAGATCCCGCCGAGCGGACGCATGAAGAAGCTCAGGGCGAAGACCGCGAAACTGCTCAGCAGCCCGAGCGCCGGGTCGTCTGCGGCGAAGAAGAGTTGGCCGACGTACACGGCCAGGAATCCGTAGGCGCCATAGTCATACCATTCGATGGCATGGCCGGAGATGGCACCAGCAAAGGCACGACGGCGGCGGGTCCGGCTCACCGGGTCGGCCGCGGCCGGTCCTGTGGTCGTCTGGGGTGTGCTCATGGTGTGCTCCCTTGTTGGGCCGACGTCAGCGGGCGATGGCCGAGCGGCGGATTTTGCCGACGCTGGTGCGCGGCAGTTCGTCGATGAGGTGCCAGTGGCGCGGCCTGGAGGCCGGGGCCAGATTCTCCCGGGACCAGGCTGCGAGCTCCTCTTCACTGGGCGGGTTCGCGGGGTCCCGGGCGACCACATAGGCCACCGGGATGACGTCCCGCACGGCGTCGGGAATGGTGACCACGGCTACCTCGAGAACCCCGGGGACCTCAGCGAGCGCCGCTTCCACCTCGGTCAGGCTGACGTTCTCGCCCGAGACCTTGACCACGTCATCCACGCGACCGACGAAGCGCCAGGTCCCGGCCGTGTCCACGGTGGCCAGATCCCCGGTGAGGAACCACGCGGCGCCCTCGGGGTCCGTGTGGAAGGACCGCTCTGTGGTCTCCGGGTCGTCAAGGTATCCGCGGAACAGGTCCACCCCACGCACCCCGCGGACGGCGATGATGCCACGTTCCCCGGCCGGGACCGGTTCGCGGGTGACAGGGTCCAGCAGGGTCACGGTGCGGCCCGGAGTCACGGTGCCGATGGTCTCGGCCCCGGGAGTGGCGCCGCGGTCCGAAGTGACCACAGCGATCGTCTCCGTCATGCCGTAGAGCTGGCGCGGGGCGGTACCGATCAGCCGCCCGAATTCTTCATGGTGGGCCGGGGCCAGGTTCTGGGCGAACCACAGGTGCTGCAGCTGCAGCGGTGCGGTGCCAGCCGGGGTGCGGGCCAGGATCATCCGGATCGGGGCCGCGAACAGTGAGGCGTGGGTGGCCTCGAGCTCGCGGCCGATCCGGATCCACTGGCTGGCGGAGAACGTGGCGGCCAGGCCCACGCTCGCGCCCACGGTCATGGCCGCGGCGAAGCAGTAGTACTGGGCATTGGCGTGGAACAGCGGCAGGGAGACGTACCAACGGTGTTCGGGGCGCAGCCCGGCGGATGGAGCCATGGACTGGCCGACTGCCGCGTAGTTGGCCTGGGTCAGGTCCACGCCCTTGGGTTCGGAGGTGGTTCCGGAGGTGAACATGATGGCCAGACGGTCCATCGGCTCCGGCATGGCGCGATCTTCGCGGGGCAGCGGTTCACCGTGGAGGGCACCGCCCGGGCCGAGGTCCTGCGCCGTTTCACTCAGCTCGATGATCGTCAGCCCTGCACCGGAGGCACCCTCTCGGTAGACCGCCGCCCTCTCGGTGGAGGCGAAACCGACCACGGGGTTGACCCGCTCGAGGTGCCGGCGAATGTCCCGTGCCGAGGCCGCCGGATCCGCCGGGACAATCCAGGCTCCCAATCGTGCCGCCGCCAGCCACACGGCAATGAAGCCCGGGCTATTCCGCAGGCACAGGTGCACCGCGTCTCCCGCGCCGACCCCATGGGCCGCCAACAGCCCGGCTGCGCGGTCCACGGCGGAGTCGAACTCGGCGTAGGTCCACCCCGTGGTGGCGCCATATATTTCACGAAACACCAGGAAGGGACGATCTCCGTGACGGACGACTGCGCGTTCCCAGATCTGGATGAAGGTGTCCAGGTGATCTGGTGGCGTGGCGCTCATGTGGGTCATCGTGGGCCTCCTGGTGGCGATCCGTCGGCAGTGCTTCCTTGCTCACGAATCTAGCCAGCCGGATGTGACCCAGGCCACGGAGGTGGCTCCGCCATTCACTCCCGGCCTTTGGAGAAAACTCCAATTCAGCGCGTTTCGGACCACCACGCCAGCACCAGGGCGAGGCCAGTCACCACTTCGGTGTCCTGCAGGGTGGCACCAGTCGCCCGCTCGAATCGTTCCAGGCGGTAACGCACCGTGTTCTGGTGGACGGTCAGCGCCTCGGCTGTCCGGCGGACATTGCGCCCATGGTCCAGGAACGCCTGCAGGGTCTCGAGGACTTCCGTTCCGGCACGAGTGCCCGGCTCCAGGGGCCCCAGGTACCGCTCAGACAGCACGTCCTGGGTCAGCTTGTCCAAGGGCAGGACCAAGCGCCACCCCACGTCCTCCATGGTGTGGACGCCAGTGGATGTGCTGGGAAGGGCTCTGAGGATCCGGTATGCCACCTCGGCGGATTCCTCCAGCAGCGGCAAGGGCCGAGACGGTCCGGCAGCCCAACATTGACCCTCGGCCCGGGTCACCTCATGCGGGTCTTTGGTGTCCGGCCAAATGAGCACTGCCTGGCCGTCGATGTCGGCCCTCAGCCCCGCCGCTGGGGCCGGGCGGTCAGCACCGCGGTCCCCGGCCGGCGTCGTTCTCTGCACCCTCTTCTCCAGGAGCACCCGGTACGGCATGCCCGGCTCGATCCCGAGATCCCGAAGCCGGGCCTCGAAACCGGCGGGCCACTCCTCGCCGTCGATGAGACGGCGGACCACCTCGGCACGCTCCAGGGCCTTGCGGACCGCCGACTGCGCCGCGTTGTACCGGTACTCTGCAGCCGCCCCCGCGGTAAACCAGTCACCCAACTGCCAGAGCAATTGCGAACCATGCAGGATCTGCGCCGCAGTCATCCCGGCGCTTTCGGCCAGCGCCAGGAAGTCCTGGTAGATGACCGTGAGGGAGATCCGGTAGGCCCGGATGATGTCTCCGATCGGCGCACCGGCATCCATGCGCTGCCTGGTGACGGCCCGATTCTCCGCCGCTTCCACGGTCGGCACCGTGCCGGACAGCAGAGTGCCCACGGCCCGCTCCAGGTTGACCTGCACCGAATCCAGCAGCTGCTCCTGGAGCACCGGCTCGTAGGACTGCAGCTCCTGCCGGATCCAGTCCGCGGCCCGGATCGCCATGTCCAATTTGGCGTCTCGCAGTTGTTCAGCAACTTCTTCCAGCCCCCGGGCCTTCTCCGGATCTACCTCGGCGTCGGCCGGCATCGCAGCATCTCCTTCGTGTACCGAATGGTCCTGCGTCCAGAATGTAGCGCACACGATCACCGTATTTAAGGTGAACGGCGCTGCTTCCCTGCATTTCCGGGCTTTTGCTTGCCCCTGAAGATGGTCAGTACTTAAATACGACGCGTCGAGGAATTCATCCACCGTCCCCCAGAGGATCTGAGGTGCCTCGGCAACAGCATCTTCATACTGCGACTCCCCACTCTGGTCATCCATCCACGGCAGCCCCCACGCAGTCGGCCTTATCTCGTCCGTGCCCCTCCGTAATGTCCGGCACAGATCGATCCCACCAGCAGGCGGGGCTTCCCTCGGTCTCTGTTCCGGCAGATCCGGAGAGTCGGAACGGCGGGGCCCTCCGCCGCCCCGGTTCACATCGTCTATCGCTTCCCCCGCGATCCTCATGAAGGAGCTACCCATGGCCAAGAACCAGCATTCCCCCTCCGGATACCCGCAGGACCCGACAACCGGCGGCACCCCGACTGACGCCATGCCTGCCAAGGCCGCCGGCCGCGCAGTCCAGCCCTGGTACAAGAAGAAGCGCGCCGTCCTCCCCACTGGGGTCCTGGCACTGTTCCTCGCCGTCGGCCTGACGGGCTGCGGTAGTGACGGCCAGGATTCGGCCGATGCTTCCTCAAGCCAGTCGGCCTCCCCCTCGGCCTCGGAAGACATCGAGCTCGCCGAGGCCACCGCGTCAGCCGATGCGGAGGCGGCGGAAGAAGCCGAAGAGTCGGCCCGTGCCGAGGCCGAGGCATCAGAGAAGGCAGAAGCCGATGCCCAGGCCGCCGAGGAGGCGGAGGCCTCCCAGAAGGCCGAGGAAGAGGCTCTGGCCGCAGAGGAGGCTGCAGCGGAAGAAGCTCGGGCTGCCGAGGAAGCAGAGTCGGAGGCCGAAGCCGAACGCGGCACCCTGAGCCAGCAGAATGCCCTTCGGTCGGCCCAGGACTATCTCGACTACACGGCCTTCTCCCGGACTGGGCTCATTGGCCAGTTGGAATACGAGGAGTACTCGACCGCCGACGCCACATGGGCCGTGGACCGCGTGGAGGTCGACTGGAACGAGCAGGCCGCCAAGTCCGCCGCAGACTACCTGGACTACACGTCATTCTCCCGCTCGGGGTTGATTGACCAGTTGGTCTACGAGGGCTTCACCGCGGAGCAGGCTCAGTATGGTGTGAGCCAGACGGGGCTGTAGTCAAAGCTGCCCGGTCTGACCGGGCCTTCCCCACCGGGCCTGCTGACAGCGGGGCCGGTGGGCCGCCGTCGTTGTTCTCCTACAGGTGCCGTGGCCCAGGCCGCGGCACCTGCCTCTACTCACTCGCTCGCACTCAACACTCCACAGAACGGATGTGCATCCACCATGTCAGACAGCGTCGGCAGCTGGTTCGCCGTAGGGACCATCGGCTCCATCATCACGGGTGGCGCAGCCTCCGTGGTCCCGCTCTACTTCGGGATGGAAGAAGGCTATGGGCTCAACTTCTTCGTCATCCTGTGCGTCGCTTCCCTGATCTTCGCCCTGGTGGCGCTGATCGCCATCGCAGGATTCCTGAACCTCGTGGTGCGATACCTGCGGGAGATCAGCGAGCAGACTGATGCGAGGCGCTCGAGGTTGTAGCGTCCCTTCGATTCACGGGTGGCGGGTTCCCCGTCCGTCCATCGCCGCGGGTTCTGCGCACCTGCGGCCTGGACCACCCAGCGCATGGCGTCGCCCGCCCCCAAATAATCGGGGGCGGGCGCTTTGCTGTGCCCTGCGGCTGGGATGACTCCATATCGGCTGTGAAGTAGTCGATCTCCAGATTTGACGCCCCAGAAACAGGGCGGACACATCCATCCACTTGACTCTTATCGTTCGCTTGATCGAAAAGAGGTGCCGAGTGGATTCGTTGGTCTTGCCCAGTCCGGCCGTGCATGAGCGCCGGCCGCTCCAGACGCGCCACGGTAGCGCCGGACACAGGAGCCTCATCGCTTCCTGGATGCCCCGTCTCGGGACATCCGCCCTGCGTAAATCTTCCAAGAAAGGCAGAGCCATGACCGAGAAGACGAAGGCGCCGTTGCCCTTCGAGCCCATTCCAGTGATCGATGCCGCATCCCGGGCGGATGGTCGGTCATGATCGGCGCCAGCATTCTCCTGACCGTTGCCGTCCTACTCCTGCTCGGGTTCTGGTCTGCCCGGCGAGTGCGCGGCAGTGCCGGAAACTTCACCCTCGCGGGTCGAACGCTCACGGCACCGATCGTCGCCATCCTGCTGATGTCTCAGGTCATCGATTCGAACGCCACCGTTGGAGCAGCGGACCTCTCCGGTGGCTTCGGGTTCTGGGCCGGTGCAGCAATGCCCATCGGACTGGCGGTGAGCATGCTGCTACTGGGGCTGTTCGTCGCCAAGAGGGTCCGGGCCATGGAGCTGTCCTCGCTGCCTTCATACTTCCTGCAACGCTTCGGCCGGCCCGGCGAGCTGCTGTGCTCAGTGCTGGCGATCGTCTGCTTCGGCATCCTCATGGCCGGAAACCTGGTGGCACTCGGGCTGCTGATGGAGTACTTCGCCGGAGTGCCGTACTGGCTCTCCATCGTCATCGTGGCTGGAGTCGCCTTGGCATACACCCTGGTGGGAGGCATGTTCGCCTCGGTCTACACCGGCGTGTTCCTGATGGGAGTCATGACCCTCGGCTTCGTCGGGCTGTCCCTGTGGATGTTCATGGGCCCGGGCTACTCGGCACCGGAGGGCCTGGGAGTGCTCGACTTCGAGCAACTGACGCAGTCCTCGGCCGGTTCCGTGGTCAATTGGGCCACCATCTTCGCCCTCGGCCTGGGCAACCTCGTGGCCATCGACGTCTTCCAGCGCGTCTCCTCCTCCCGGAGCCCTGGCGGCGCAAGGGCAGCAGGCATCATGGCCGCCGTCGGGACCGTGGTGCTGTGTGTGCCCCTGGCAGCCGTCGCCGTCACGGGAGCCGGCCTGCTCGGTGACTTCGACGGGCCGCTGCTCTTCGGCCTGCTCACCGGACCGGTGCCGCAGCCGATCGCCATCACCGTCATCGCCGCCCTGGTGGCCGCGTCACTGACCACGGTCAGTGGCATCTTCCTGGCCTCGTCCTCGATCATCGTGACGAACATCTTCACCGGTGCCCGCGCCACCGCCATGATCTCCCGGGCCGGCCTGCTGAGTGCTTCGCGATACGCCATGGTGCCGGTCGCGGTGATCGGCATCATCGTCGCACTGCGCGTCAACCACACGGGAATCCTGTTGACCCTGGCGTTCGATCTGCTGTGCGCCAGCCTGGTGGCGCCGTTCCTGTTCTCCCTCTGGACACGCATCGCCAGCACCCGTGCGCTGATGATCTCCACGGTTCTGGGTCTGGGACTGCGCATGGTGTTTTTCGTTCTCACGCCAACCATCTACGGGGTGGACAACACCCTGCTCTACCTGCCGAATGACGTGATCGGTGTCGAGATGGACGGCTGGTCCACCTTCGTGGCGGCAGCCGTGTCGGCGATCGCCTACCTGGCCATCGGCATGACCGATCGCCCCCGGCACCAGGTTGGACTCCCGGCGGCCACGGCCATGCCGGTTCGAAGCCCGGAGGCGGCAGCGGCTCCGGTGGCAGCGCCAGCACCGGCCCCTGCGACGGAGCCCATGCCGGAGCCGGTGTCTGCCGCCACCTCCTCGGGCTAGCCCACGGGCACTGGCCCACTCCCCTCCGCCTGCAGGCGCTGGATCAACTCCAGCGCCTGCAGGCGGTTCTGCGCTGTCGCGTGGCGTCCTGCACCCACGAGGTACAGGGCGTCGTCGGCAATACGTTCGGCCGCATCCCCGGGCAGGGGCCGGGTGCGCTGCCGCAGGACGATGATGTTCTCGGCGAGTCCCATCACGATCGCCCCGGTGAAGGACGCGTCCAGGTGATGGTCCGACTGCCCGGTAGCCTCATCCACCAACTGGGCATAGACGGTCTCCAGCGCGTCGCGGTCAGCGTGGAACTCCCGGAAGGCCGGGGCACGCAGCTCCGGGCTGAAATACAGCGCTCCGAGGTTCTGCGGGTCCTCGATCAGCAACCGGGTGTCCGCGAAGCACAGAGCCCACAGCTTGACCTGCGGCGGCGCCTCCACGGTGGCCAACAGCTCCGCGAAACGGCGCGAGGGACGCACCGTCAACAGCACCAGCCGCAGCAGGATCTCCTCCTTCGAGGTGAAGTAGTGGTAGACGCTGGCCTGCTGCAGGCCGGCACGCTCCGCCACCGCGCGAGTACTGGTCGCGCTGTATCCGTGCTGGACGAACAGCTCGCCCGCCGCGTGCAGGATGTCCTGCTCGGCGCCGAGCCCGGTCGGGGAGGTGGGGTTCCTGCGCGGCCGGCCCCGAGGTTTCGTCATGGACCGAATCTACCAAGCGGGCCACGGGTTCATCTGCCCGAAACAGTGGTCACACGTCACTGAAACGCCCATCTGATGTTCTTTCTGTCAGTCGATAGAAAAAGCACTCCGAAGGAGCAGGCCATGACCATCACCAGCCAGTCCACTGCCTCGTCCGGCACATCCAGCACGGCCAGCCCGTCCACCACGGCGACGACGGCGGGTGCTCGTGAGCACGCTCGTGCCCAGGAGGGCACCGCCGTCGAGTCCATGCCCAGGGTTCCGGCCACCGGGCTCTCGCAACCACCCGCCGGGGTGGCCTCGGCAGACGTCGTCTGGGCCGAGCGGGTGGCCGGGGGAAACTACACCCACCGGGTCCTGGATCGGGGCGTCACCGTCAGGCTCACCGACCTCGCCGGAGACGCCTGCGCCTCGGTGCTGATCTACAACACCACCGAGCCCTGGGAACGGCTCAACGTCGCCGACACCATGAAGATCCAGTGGCAGGTCTACAGCGGGGCGGGCCAGGTGCTGCTCTCGGACCAGGGCCGGGCGATGGCCACCGTGCTCGAGGACACGTCCGGACGTCATGACGGGTTGTACGGACCCAGCCTCCGGGCGCGCAATGAAGAGCGCTACGGGGACGGTCAGGTCCAGGGCCCCAGCCCGGCGGGCCGGGAACTGCTCGCAGTCGCCGGGGCCAAGCACGGCCTGCAGCGCCGCGACCTTCCGGCCGCGCTGTCCTTCTTCCAAGGCGTGACCATTCACGACGACGGCCGTCCCGAGTTCACCGGCTCCGCTGGAGCCGGCCACAGCCTCGCCTTCGTGACCGAGATGCCGTGCACCGTACTCATCGCCAATGCGGCCCACCCGCTGGACCCGCGCGAGGACTACACCTGCACCGAGCTGGACGTGGTCGCCTGGCGTTCCGGTGACGCGGTGCAGGATCCCTCCGCGATGGCCGTGGACCCCGAACGCCGCCGCGCCTACCTGAACACTGCCGAGTACCTTCGCTCCCGCGGCTTGGCCTGAACACCCACAACACCTCAGACGTATTGATGGAGAGACATCCGATGAGCACCACGTTCGACACCGCCAGCACCCACCCCGCCAGCACCGCCTCCCCCACCTCAGCCTCCGCCCCTGCCGGTCCAGCCGGTCCAGCCGTACTCGGCACGGAACTGCGGCGCGAAGCCGTGGCACCGCGCGCGCCCTGGTCCGCCCGCATCCCGGCCGGCCAGGTACTGACGATCGTGGACCGGGACGGCAACCAGGCGGTTGACTTCCTGGCCTACGACGCTGAGGACACCGCCCGTGCCTACAGTGTCCAGGCCACCCTCCAAGGGCAGCAGAGCGTCTACCTCACCGCCGGATCCGTCCTGCGCACCAATGAGTACGATCCGCTGATGACGGTCATCGCCACGGACGTCGAGCGTCACGACACCCTCGGCGGCGCCTGCTCCAAGGAGTCGAACACGCTGCGGTATGGCCACCACACCTGGTCCCAGCACGGCTGCGCCGACAACTTCCTGGCCGAGCTCTCCCACTACGGGATGGGCAAACGGGACCAGGTCTCCAACATCAACTGGTTCATGAACGTGCCGGTGGACCCTGATGGGGCCCTGGGCATCGTGGACGGCATCTCCGCCCCCGGGCTGTCCGTGAGCCTGCGGGCCGAACGGGACACCCTGGTGATCGTGTCCAACTGCCCACAGGTCAACAACCCCTGCAACGGCTTCGACCCGTCCCGCACGGAGATGATCATCTCCTCCGGCGCTGACGGCACCACCGGTGCCTCCGGCACCACCGGCTTCCAGATCCAGGAGGGCTGACCATGACGTTCTCCGACACCTCTTCAGGCATCTCCTTTGACACCGTCTTGATCGCCAACCGCGGCGAGATCGGCGTCCGCCTCATCCGCTCCGTGCAGGCGCTGGGCCTGCGGGCCGTGGCCGTGTACTCGGATGCCGACCCGCGGTTCTCGCCACGTGTTGCTGGCCGACGAGGCGGTTCACATCGGTCCCGCGGCGGCCGCGGAGAGCTACCTCAACGTCGAGCGGATCCTCGAGGCCGCACGCCAGACGAACGCGGGGGCCATCCACCCCGGGTACGGCTTCCTCTCGGAGAACCCGGAGTTCGCGGAGGCGTGTGCGGCCGCCCGGATCGAGTTCATCGGGCCCCGGCCCGAGGCACCTGCGGGTGTTCGGCACCAAGCACACCGCCAGGGACGCCGCCGTCGCCGCCGGGGTTCCGCTGCTGCCCGGCACCGGACTGCTGGACTCGGCTGAGGATGCCGTCTCCCACGCCGACTCGATCGGCTGGCCGGTCATGCTCAAGGCCACGGCCGGTGGCGGCGGGATCGGGATGCAGGAATGCCGCACCCCGGACGAACTGCGCCAGGCCTGGGACGGGGTGCGCCGGGTGGCCGGCGCCAATTTCGCCTCCGCCGGGGTCTTCCTCGAGCGGTTGGTCGAGAGGGCCCGCCACGTGGAGGTGCAGGTCTTCGGTGACGGTCTCGGTGCCGTGCGCGTCCTCGGCGACCGTGACTGCACCCTGCAGCGCCGCCACCAGAAGGTCATTGAGGAGGCACCCGCCCCCGGCCTGCCGGACGTGGTGCGCGAGCGCATGCAGGAATCCGCCCGCGCACTGTGCGCCTCCGTGAACTACCGGTCCGCCGGCACGGTGGAGTTCATCTATGACCCGGTCCGCGAGGATGTGGCGTTCCTGGAGGTCAACACCCGGTTGCAGGTGGAGCACCCGGTCACCGAGGCCGTCTACGGGGTGGACCTCGTGGAGTGGATGGTCCGCCTGGCCGGCGGCGACCACCAGATGATGGAAGCGGCCCTGGTCCCGGGCGGGGCGGCCGTCGAGGCCCGCATCTACGCCGAGAACACTGATCTGGACAATGTCCCCAGCGCCGGCACCGTGACCGGGTTGGTGGAGCCGGACGGGATCCGGATCGACTCCTGGATCGAGCCCGGAACCGAGGTCAGCGCCCACTATGACCCGCTGCTGAGCAAGTTCATCGCCCGCGGTGAGGATCGTGACCAGGCCTGGGCCGCACTCGCCGGCGCACTCGAGGAGGCCCGTGTCTACGGCCTGGCCACCAACCTGGGCCTGCTGCGCACCATCACCGGACTGCCGGCCGTGGCCGCGGTGGAGCATTCCACGGCCACCCTGGACGGGGTCCGCAGCGCCGCGCCCCGGCTGGAGGTGCTGAAGTCCGGGATCATGACCACCATCCAGGACCGCCCGGGTCGAGTGGGCTACTGGCCCGTGGGGATCCCGCCGTCGGGGCCCATGGATGACCTGTCCTTCACACTGGGCAATGAGGCCCTGGGCAATGACGAGCGTGCCGCCGGGCTGGAGGTCACGGCCAGCGGCCCGACGCTGCGCTTCCACACGCCGAGCCGGATCATGGTCACCGGCGCCCAGACGGACGTCCTCGTCAACGGCCTGCCGGCCGAGCAGTGGGCGGTGCTGGAGCTGCAGGCCGGTGACACGCTGTCCCTGGGCCGGGCCGCTGCGGGGATGCGGTCCTACCTGCTCGTGGAAGGCGGACTGGACGTCCCGCTGGTGATGGGCTCCGCCGCCACCTTCGTCCAGGGAGAGATCGGTGGCATCACCGGCCACGCCCTGGCCACCGGGGACATCATCGGCCTCAACACGCCGCGGGTCCCGCACCGGGTGACCGACGTCCCGGCGGACCGGCGCCCCCAGCTGGGGACGGCGTGGCAGATCGGCGTCCTGGAGGGTCCGCACGCCGCGCCCGAGTTCTTCACCGAGGCCGGCATGGAGGAGTTCTACGCCGCCGACTGGGAGGTTCACTTCAACTCGGACCGAACCGGCGTGCGGCTGATCGGGCCCAAGCCGCAATGGGCCCGGCGGGACGGCGGCGAGGCCGGACTGCACCCCTCCAACATCCATGACACCCCCTACGCCGTCGGCGCGGTGGACTACACGGGAGACATGCCGATCCTTCTCGGTCCGGACGGTCCGAGCCTGGGCGGATTCACGTGCCCCGCAACGGTGGCCGAAGGCCAGAAGTGGAAGCTCGGCCAGCTCTCCGCCGGGGACCGTGTCCGCTTCGTCCCCATCACCCAGGCCCAGGCTGCAGACCTGCGGGCGGACCCGCGCCGCCAGGTCCTGGCGGACCGGGACGCCGTCGTCGACGGCGGGATCGTGACCCTCGTGCCCGCCACCGAGGACCGGCCGGACATGACCGTGCGCCGCAGCGGCGACTCCAACGTGCTCGTGGAATACGGGGAGATGACGCTGGACATTGCCTCCCGGATGCGCATCGAGGCCCTGCGCCGCGGGCTGCAGGAGAGGATCAGCGCCGGCACGCTGGCCGGCGTGCTGGAGATGACCCCGGGCATCCGTTCCCTGCAGGTGCACCTGGACCCGGACGTGCTCAGCCTCGATGAGGCGCTGGAACACGTGCTCGAGATTGACGCGCAGTTGCCTCCGACGCAGGATCTGAAGCTGCCCAGCCGCACGGTGCACCTCCCGCTCTCCTGGGATGACCCCTCCACGCGGGAGGCCATCCGCCGGTATGAGAAGGGCGTGCGGGACGACGCCCCGTGGTGCCCGTGGAACATCGAGTTCATCCGCCGGATCAACGGGCTGGACTCCGTGGAGGACGTCCGCTCGGTGCTCTTCGACGCCGAGTACCTGGTCCTGGGACTGGGGGACGTGTATCTGGGAGCCCCGGTCTCCACCCCGGTGGACCCGCGCCACCGGCTGGTGACCACCAAGTACAACCCGGCCCGCACGTGGACGCCGCAGAACGCCGTCGGGATCGGTGGAGCGTACCTGTGCATCTACGGGATGGAGGGGCCGGGCGGCTACCAGTTCGTCGGCCGGACCACCCAGGTGTGGTCCACGCACCGCCAGCGCGGGCCGTTCGAGGAGGGGACGCCGTGGCTGTTGCGCTTCTTCGACCGCATCAAGTGGTACCCCGTCTCCACGGAGGAGCTGGAGACCATGCGGGCCGATATGGCCGCCGGTCGCCTGCCTCTGCAGATCGAGGACGGCGAGTTCTCGATGGCGGACTACGAACGGTTCCTCGCGGAGAACCAGGACAGTATCGACGCGTTCAAGGACCGCCAGCAGACGGCCTTCGACGTTGAACGTCAGGCCTGGGAGGACGCCGGCGAGTTCGAGCGCGCCGCGTCCGTCGAGGCCGTGCCGGAGGCGGACGTCACCACCGTGGAGATTCCGGCGGGCTGCGAGGGGATGGAAGCGCAGTTCGCCGCCAACGTGGTCCGTGTGGAGGTGGAGGTCGGCGATCAGGTCAGCGCCGGTCAGACCCTGTTGGCGATGGAGGCGATGAAGATGGAGGCCCCCGTGCACGCGGTCAGTGACGGCGTCATCGAGCGCGTAGTGGTGGAGCCGGGCGCGCAGGTGGCACCGGGAGCGGTGCTGGTGGTGCTGCGCACGGCCCCCACGGACACGGGCACCGAGCCGGGCACGGACTCGAGCACCGGCTCGAGCACCGACATCACCGAGTGGGACCACAGCTACACAGAGGAGGCCATGCGATGACGATCACCGCACGTGAGACGAGTAGCGCAGACGAACTGGTGGACAGCCGATTCCGCCGGTTGACGGAGGTGGACAGGCCGGAGGTCTGGATCGAACTGCGAGCACAGCAGGACGTGACCGAGGACGTGTCCACGGCGCTGGCCGAACGGGAGGCCGGCGAGTACCGGCCCCTGGCGGGAACCCTGTTCGCCGTGAAGAACAACATCGACGTCGCCGGGCTGAGCACCACCGCAGCCTGTCCCGCCTTCGGGTACACGCCCGAACGTGATGCCCCCGTGGTCAGCCGGCTGCGGGCCGCCGGGGCAGTGGTGCTCGGCAGTACCAATCTGGACCAGTTCGCCACCGGGCTGGTCGGCACCCGCAGCCCGCACGGTGCCGTCCGCCACGCCGAGGACCCTACGCGGATCTCGGGCGGGTCCAGCAGCGGCTCGGCCGTGGCCGTGGCCTTGGGGCTGGTCGACTTCGCCCTGGGCACAGACACGGCCGGCTCGGGCCGGGTGCCGGCTGCCCTGCACGGTCTGTACGGCCTCAAGCCGACCAAGGGGCTGGCGCCCACCACCGGCGTCGTGCCGGCCTGCCGTTCCCAGGATGTGGTCACCACCATGGCGCGGGACCTGCACCTGGCCCGGCTCGCGTTCGATCTCATGGCCGGGCCCGACGACGACGATCCCGGCTCCCGTCAGGCGGCACCCCTGCGTCCGGCCGGTTTGGACCGCGTGGTGGGCCACGTGCGTCCCGAACAGCTCGGCGAACTCGCCCCCGGCTGGGCGGAGGCCTATGACGCGGCCATCGCCTCTTTCGAACGCCGCGGGTTCCGCACCGTGCCCGTCGATGTGGAGCCGTTCCTGGCCGCGGCCTCGTTGCTCTATGACGGAGCCTTCGTGGCCGAGCGGTACACGGCGGTCGGGGAATTCGTGGAGGCATACCCCCGCGACGTCGACCCGGTGGTCGGCGGGATCATCACCGCTGCCGCCGGCATTCCCGCTCACCGGGTGTTCGCCGACCTGGACTTCGTGGCCGGCTGCACGCGGACCGCCCGCGCCGTCTTCAGCGAGATCGACGCCCTCGTGTTGCCGACGACCACCTTCCATCCGACCCTGGCTGAGGTGGCCGCGGACCCCGTGGGGGCCAACAGCAGGTTGGGCCGTTTCACGAACTTCGTAAACCTGTTGGACCTGAGCGCGCTGGCCGTTCCGGCCGGGCGGGTGGACGGCCTGCCGTTCGGCATTCAACTGATCGGGGATGTCTTCGAGGATGCTCGCCTGATCGATGCCGCACGAGAGGGTGGGTTCGGTGGCTGCTGACACGGTGCCGGACGCTGCGAAGGACCCAGACGACCTCTTGCTGGTTGTAGCTGGCGCACATCTGCGCGGCCAACCGCTCAACGGCCAACTGCTCGAGTTGTCGGCCCGGTTCGTTGAGAAGTCCCGAACAGCTGAGCAGTACCGGCTCTTCGCCCTGGCCACCGATCCGCCCAAGCCCGGCGTGGTCCGAGCCCTGGACGGCGGCGCCGCACTGGACGTCGAGGTCTGGGCGCTGAGCCCCGCGGCCTTCGGTACGTTCGTGGCCGGGCTTCCCGCACCCATGTGCATCGGTACGGTCACGCTCGCCGATGGTCGCGAGGTCTCGGGGTTCCTGGTGGAGCCCTATGCCGTGGAGGGAGCCGAGGAGATCACGCATCACGGTGGATGGAGGGCCTACCTTCAGTCCCTCCACCAGAACACCCCTGAGGCATCCGGCTGCTAGGGCTTCTCCTCGTGCAGCATGTTGCGGGCCTCCTCGAGCGCCCACGCCGAGTCCTCGTGGTCCATCCGGGCCAGCATCAGCAGGTTGGAGATGCGCTGCTCGCGGCTGAGCCACGCCGTCTCTTCGGCGAAGTTGATCATGGCCAGGACGCGGGCGTGGGCGCGGCGTCCCCTCGCCTTGACCCTGCTGTCGTCGGCGTTGGTGCCCTTGAGGATCTGGAGTGCTTCCGTCAGGGGTGCCTTCGTCTCGCGTTCTGCCATGATGCTGATGGTCCCACAGTTCGCTCGGGTGCGCTGATACGTGCCGTCATCACCATCATCGTCTGTCTGTGCTCTGCCTGTCCGTCCCCCATGGTCTGATGGATAGTCGCCCACCTCGGGCTGACTGTCACACCACCAGGAAGGACCCCTGCCCATGATGGGACCGCACCACGCCGCCTGCGGGGCGGCGGCCTGGGTGCTGCTCGCCGGGAAGGCGACGATCCCGCTCGGGCCGCTGGCCGGCGTCGGGCTCCTCGGCACAGGTTCCGCACTGGTCCTGCCGGAGGCGATCCCGCTGGGCTTCGGCCTGCTCGGGGAGATCGCTGACCTGGGCGTCCTGACCGGTGCCATCGTGGCCGCGGGTGCTGCCCTGCTGCCGGATGCCGACCATCGCCACGCCTCGATCGCGCACTCGTTGCCGCCGGTCTCTGAAGGGCTGTGCATCCTGCTCGGCAAGCTGGCCGGCGGACACCGCAACGGCACCCACTCACTCCTGGGACTGGCCGCCTTCACCGTGCTCGCCTGGTTGCTGTCCCTGCTGGCCATGCCCACCACCACGGGCACCGTACAGGTCGGCGCCGGCCTGGGGACCGTGCTCCTGGCCTCCTTCGCCGTGAAGGCCCTGACGTTCATGCCGGACCGGGCACGGAAGGTGCCCTGGCTGCTCGCCGTGCCGCTGGGCGCGCTGGTGGCGCTCGGGTCAGGGGACCAGGGATCCTGGTTCGTCCTCGCGGTGGCGCTCGGGGTTGCGGTTCACATCGCCGGGGACATGTTGACCGACGGCGGCTGCAACCCCTTCTGGCCCCTCAAGCTGCGGCCACCGCGCTCCCTGCCGAGGACGCCACTGACCCGCGCACTGTGGAGCTCCGGCGGACGGATGAAGCTGCCGGTGTTGGGCCCCACCGGCTCGCGCCGCGAGTGGGCCGTGGCCCTGATGGTCTCGCTGGTGGCCGTGGCCGGCATGGTCGCGGCGCTCGGCGGAGTGGTCACAGGAATACTGGCGGGCGGCGTACAGCTGCTGGCCCGGTGGTGACCAACCCCAAGGGGCCGCAGACCCACCCTCTCTACGGGCCGGAGGGCTTGTTAGCCTGTGCCTACGCACGCTCGGAACCACCGACCGCAGGAGGCAGGTAACCGTGGCCAACACTGACCCCAACACCGATCCAGAGGTCGGCCCTGAAGAGAACCATGGTCTTCCCGAGAACGCGGCCGAAGCCACGAGTGAGACCTCTGGTCACAGCATCGACGGCGACACCCCGCCCGCCGAGGGCGCCAGCGTGGGGCCCACCAACCACGAGCTCGACGTGGACCGGCGCGGCGCAGGCGTCATGAACAAGACTTGGCTGGTGGCCCTGCTGATCCTCGTCCTGGTCTTCGTGGTCTTCTGGATCGTCGGCTCGATCGCCGGGCTGTTCTGAGCGGTGCTCCACCGCCCAGGTCTTCTCCTGGACGAAAGTGCCATTGCAACCTCACAGGCGCTCACCTAGCCTCACGGTGACATGGATCACACTTCAGCGAAGTTGGCTGGAGTGAGCCTGAACGTCGGGTGACCCACCAGGAGGCAATGTGAAGACCCAAGCGGCCGTCATCGTGGAACCCGAGAAGGGGTTCCAGATCGAGGAACTCGATCTGGACGAGCCCGGCCCCGGAGAGGTCCTGATCCGATATGCCTACTCGGGCCTGTGTCACTCGGATCTGCACATCCTGCAGGGGGACTCCCCAGCGAGGCTCCCCCTCGTCGGCGGGCACGAGGGCTCGGGCGTCGTCCAGAAGACCGGCCCAGGAGTGACGCGGGTCCAGGAGGGAGACCACGTGGTCTGCTCCTTCATCCCCAGCTGCGGGACGTGCCGCTGGTGTGCCACCGGTCAGCAGGCCCTGTGCGACCTGGGCGCCAACGCGCTGGTAGGCAACCTGCCCGGAGATCGCTTCGTCTTCACCGGGGAGCACGGCCACTACGGGGGCATGAACTCCCTGGGCACCTTCAGTGAACACGGCGTGGTCCACCAGAACTCGGTGGTCCCCATCCCGAAGGACATCCCCTTGGACAAGGCCGCCCTGGTCAGTTGCGGCGTCCCCTCCGGGTGGGGCTCGGCGGTCTATGCCGCCGACGTCCGTGCCGGTGAGACGGTGATCGTCTACGGGGTCGGGGGGATCGGTTCCAACGCCGTCCAGGGCGCCCGCCATGCGGGTGCCGCGAACATCATCGCCGTGGATCCGGAGCCATTCAAGAGGGAGACGGCTCTGCAGCTGGGGGCCACGCACGCGACCGCGGATGCCGCTGAGGCAGCCGACATCGCCCGGAGCCTCACACTCGGTGTCGGCGCGGACAAGGCAATCGTGACCGTGGGACACCTCGAGGAATCCGTGACGACGGCCGCCTTCGAGGCCATCCGCAAGGGCGGGACCGCGGTCGTCACCAGCATGGGGGTCCTCGAGGACAATTCCGTCACGGTCCCCGGCACCATCCTGGCATTGTTCAAGAAGACACTCCGCGGCGCCCTCTTCGGCGACTGCAACCCCACCTATGACATCCCGCGCCTGCTCTCCCTCTACATGCAGGGACATCTGGTGCTCGACTCGCTGATCACCCGGACCTACGCCCTGGAGGACATCAACCAGGGATACGTGGACCTCAAGGCCGGCAAGAACATCCGGGGACTCATCAAGCACTGAGGGTTGCTCCCCCTGCCCCTCAACACCGCCACCATCGTGAAGGACGCCCAGCATGACCGTCACTGAAACCTCGTCGCACGTTCGCAAGGACCTCTTCCCCACCGGCCGGCTCTTCATCGCCGGACAATGGCGTGCAGCCTCCGAGGGCGGCCTCATGGCCGTCGAGGCACCCGCTACCGGGGAGAGACTGACCGACGTCGCCCGCGCCACCACCGCAGATGTGGACGCCGCCGTCGCTGCGGCCCGTACCGCCTTCGACTCCGGGGTCTGGTCGGGTCTCCCGGGCCGCGAACGGGCCCGGATCCTGCTCGAGGTCGCCCGCCTGATCCGGGAACGCTCCGAGCAGCTGGGACAGATCGAGAGCCAGGACGCCGGCAAGCCGATCGGCATGGCCACGAACGTGGACGTGAACGGCGCCGTCGGTGCGTTCGAGTACTACGGCATGTTGGCCCAGCAGATCGACGGGTCCGTCCGGGAGACCCCGGGGAACGTCCACGCCTATGTGCAGCGCGAACCCCTCGGCGTGGTCGCGGCCATCACGCCGTTCAACTTCCCGCTGATCCTGTCCACCTCCAAGATCGCCCCGGCCCTCGCGGCCGGTAACTCGGTGGTCCTCAAGCCCGCCGACGACACCCCGCTCTCCTCCCTGATGCTGGCCGAGATCCTCCAGGAGGCGGGCATCCCGGATGGTGTCTTCAACGTCATCACGGGAGTCGGCTCCGAGCTGGGCGACCGCCTGGTGGGACATCCGGAGGTCGACAAGGTGGCCTTCACCGGATCCACCGAGGTGGGCGCCCACGTGGCCGGCCACGCCGGGAAGAACCTCCGGCCGGTCGTGTCCGAGCTGGGCGGGAACTCGGCGAACATCCTGTTCGCAGACGCCGATCTGGACCGCGCCATCAACACGGCGATCGAGGCCTTCGTCTTCAACGCGGGCCAGTTCTGCATGGCCGGGTCCCGGCTGTACGTCGAACGCCCGGTCTACGAGCGGGTCCTCGAGCGGCTCCCACAAGCTGTGGCCAACATCCCCTGGGGAGACATCACCCGCCCGGAGTCGGTGTTCGGTCCCCTGATCAGCCGCAAGCAGTTCGACCGGGTCGCGAGGCTGGTCTCGGAGACCGTTTCCGCCGGGGCGCGGGTGATCGTCGGAGGGAACCCCGATCCCGATCGGCCGGGGTACTTCTATCCGGCCACGGTCCTGGCGGACGTGCGGGAGGACCATCCGGCGGTGGCGCGCGAGGTCTTCGGTCCGGTACTCACCGTGCAGCCCTTCGACACCGAGGAGGAGGTCATCGAGGCGGCGAACGGCACGGCGTACGGCCTGGCGGGAGGCGTCCAGACCGGCAACACCGCAAAGGGTCACCGGGTGTCCTCACGCCTGAAGGCCGGGATCGTGTGGATCAACGGCTGGGGCCTGATGGACCCGGCGGTCCCCTTCGGTGGCGTCAAGGCCTCCGGCTGGGGACGGGAGAACGGCCCTGAAGGCCTGAACGAGTACCTGCAGACCAAGTCGATCGTGCTGAATCTGGAGGGCTGACCTCCCCGGAGGGAGCCCGACCCTCCGCGTGGCCGGAGGGGATGCTGTGACCCCCTCGCGGTGGATCAACCG
Organism: Citricoccus nitrophenolicus; assembly: GCF_047305825.1. Taxonomy (GTDB): domain Bacteria; phylum Actinomycetota; class Actinomycetes; order Actinomycetales; family Micrococcaceae; genus Citricoccus; species Citricoccus nitrophenolicus. Next base: position 1,500,477 of record NZ_CP063070.1, read on the forward strand.
TCCAGGAAGAGGTCTCGCTCCAGGGTCTCCGCCGGGCCGCCGTAGGCCGAGAGGTCGGTGATCCCGGCCTCGGCGAGCACCTCGTCATCCAGGAAGAAGTTCCCGGAGCACTCCACCGGGTCCCGGGTGAGGACCTCCCAGGCGGCATCGGCCATGATCTCCGGGGTGCGGGACCGTGCCGCCATCTCCTCACCGCCCAGGAGGTTGCGCACGGCGGCGGTGGCGATGGTGGTCCGCGGCCACAGGCTGTTCGCGGCGATCGACTGCCCGCGCAGCTCCTCCGCCAGCCCCAGGGTCACCAGGGACATCCCGTACTTGGCGATCGTGTAGCCCAGGTGCCGCCCCGCCCACTCCGGGTTGAGGTTCAGCGGCGGGCTCAGCGTCAGGATGTGCGCGGCCGCTGACTTCTCCAACCAAGGCAGGGCCGTCTGGGCCAGCAGGAACGAGCCGCGGGTGTTGATGTCCTGCATGAGGTCGTACTTCTTCATCGGCAGCTCGGCCGTAGTGGACAGGTCGATGGCGCTGGCGTTGTTCACCACGATGTCGATCCCGCCGAAGCGCTCCGCGGTGCGAGCCACCGCGTCGGCGACCGAGCCGTCGTCGCGCACATCCCCGACGATGGCCAGGGCGCGCCCGCCGGCCTCCTCGATGGCGGCGGCCGCCGTGTGGACGGTGCCCTCGAGCTTCGGGTGCGGCTCGGCCGTCTTGGCGAGCAGGGCGATGTTCGCCCCGTCCCGGGCGGCCCGTAGGGCGATGGCCAACCCGATGCCCCGGCTACCTCCGGACATCAGCATCGTGCGGCCGGCCAGGGACCGTTCGGAGTCGGGGCGGGCGGTGTTCTCGGTCATGGGGATGCCTCCGGTTCGGATGTCAGGCGAGTCAGGAGAATGGGGAGAAGTCTGGGGAACGCCGCTCGGCGAAGGCAGCGAAGGCCTCGCGGGCCTCCGGGCCGGCCAGGCGCTCCGTGAACACGGCGACCTCTCGGTCGATCACCGGCCCCAGCGCCTCCGCGTCCCGCATGAGGCGCTTGGTGGCGGTCAACGAGCCTGCCGGCTTGGCGGCGAGCGCTGCGGCTACCTGCCGCGCCGTGTCCTGCAACGCCTCCGCCGGGACCACCCGGTTCGCCAGACCGGTGGCCACGGCGTCCTCGGCAGCCAATGGCTCGGCGAGCGCGAACATCGCGAAGGCCCGTACGTGGCCGATGCGCTGGGGCAACAGCAGGGTGGACGCGGCCTCCGGGACGAGGGCCAGGTCCACGAACGGGGTGATCAGCTGGGCCCCCTCTGCCAACACCACGTAGTCGGCGTGCAGCAGCATGGTGGTCCCCACGCCCACGGCCTTGCCCTGCACCGCTGCCACGATCGGCGTGGTGCAGGCCGCCAGCGCGTGCAGGAACCGCCAGACGTTCATCTGCCCGGTGATGCCCGACGCCGGCCCGCTCGGCCCGGCGGGCTCCGCCGACTCGGTCGTGGCGGCAACGGCGAGTTCGGTGTTCGCCTGGTCGGCGGTACTGCCGGCGATCTGCTCAGCCAGGCGGCTGAAGTCCGCGAGGTCATTGCCGGCGCTGAAGAGGTCACCCTCGGCACGGAGCAGGACCACCCGTACCGCGGCGTCCGAGTCCGCTCGTCCGATCGCGTCGGCCAGCGTGCCGTACATCGCGTCGGTCAGCGCGTTCTTCTTCGCAGGGCGATTGAGGGTGATGGTGAGGACGGCGTCCTGCAACTCCACCACCACGTCCTGTGTGGACTCGTGGCCGGCCTGGTGCATCGGTTCCTGGGCCATGGGCGTGGCTCCTTCAGGTGTGGAGGTCCTCTGTCGGCACCGGCCGGTGGTCCCACTGCCGGGCGCATGTCCTCCGATCATGGCACGGACCGGACCGGCCGGGCAGACTCGGGCGGTGAAGACTTGGGCGGGCGTTCCGGAGCGGTGTTCCGGAGCGGTGTTCAGCGCGGGTCTCGATCTCGCTCCATCCATCGAAAACATCAAGTTGTTGGCGATGAGCCCTGCGGTGTCCCCCTCCTCAGCGCGAGGGCGCCAGCGGCGGGGCCACGAGCGAATCGGCGTCATGGCTGCCCAGCCACCCGTAGAAGGGTGCCATCCTCCGGATCCGCTCGTCCCGCGCGTCGTAGTCCTCCTCGACGACTGAATCGTAGAGGTGGCCGGCCTCCACGGATGCCAGTTGCACGGCGTTCGCCCGCTGGAGGCGCAGCTCCTGGTACCGCGTCAGCGCGGCGGGCGCGTCCTCCACCGTCGATCCCTCGAGCGCTGCGGCCAGCGCGAAGGCGTCCTCGATGGTCTGGCTGCCGCCCTGGCCGAGGTGCGGGAGCATGGCATGAGCGGCGTCGCCGAGCAGGGCGAGCCGTCCGCTGGTCCAGCTGGTCAGCGGTGGCCTGTCGAACAGCCCCCACTGGAAGGTGTCCGTGACCTGTTCGATCAGCCCGGTGACCACCGGATCCCAGCCGGCGAACTCCGCGGCGAGTTGCGCGGGATCACCCGGGGCCGTCCAGGAGTCCCGCTCCCCACCGTGGGCGGGAACCACTGCGACGATGTTGATCAGACGGTCGGCCCGGATGGGATAGACCAGGAAGTGCTTCCCCGGTCCGATCCACATCTTCGAGGTGCCCCACTCCCAATCGCCCTCCCCTGTGACGGGGACGAGCGCCCGGTACGCGGCCGTTCCGGAGGAGCGCGGTGCAGCCACCTCGCCGACCACGTGGCGGCGCACCACGGAGTGGATGCCGTCAGCGCCGATGACGGCATCAGCCTGTGCCGTCTTCCCGTTCTCGAAGCGCAGGTGCACTCCATCAGGGAGCTCTTCCAGTTCCAGCAGCCGATGGCCGGTATGGATGGCGGATGCCGGCACCGCGGAGGCGAGCACCTCGATCAGGTCGGCACGGTGCACCCCGAAGACCCGGCGGTCCCAGGCCGCCCCGGGCTCGCGGAGGGTGGAGATGAACGAGCCGTCCTCACGCAGTTGGAAGTACCCCTGGTCCAGGTGCGAGCCGACACCTTCGATCTGCTCCAGGAGACCGAGGCGCTCCAGCAGCCGCCAACCGTTGGACGCGAGCGAGATCCCCGCCCCGATCTCCCCGAGCGCCCGGGCCTGCTCGAACACCTCCGCGTCGATGCCGCGCCGCCGCAGGGCGGCCGCGGCGGCCAGCCCTCCGATGCCTGCTCCGATGACAGCAACTCTCATGCCTTCTCCTCCAACTGCTCCAACTGCTCCAACGCGGCCGCCCGGGACGGTCAATCGGCCTGAGGCGTGACGTACAGGGACGCCACGTCCAGAGGGTTGTCGGCCATCCCGTAGGTGAGCATCAGGTCATAGATGGCCTGCATCTTCTCCACCGGGAGGTCCGTATGCGCCGGTTCCAACCGGATGGACTGGGCAGTCTCCTCGTCCATCTTCAGGAACTCGGGCAGCATGGCACGGACCCCCTCCTCGTCCTGTGCCGCACGCTCGGCCGATTCCGTCAGGGCCTCCTGGAACGCCGACACCAGCTCCGGGTCCTCCTCGGCGATCTCCTCGCTGGTGAAGGCGATGGTGAGGGGCATGCCGTCCATGACCTCCTGGTTCGGATACCCGACCACCACGTTCTCCGAATCGGCCAGAGCCCGGCCCATGAAGGGTTCCGGCAACCACACGGCGTCCACGTTGCCCTGTTCCAACTGCGCGAGCATGTCCGGGAAGGGCATCTCGTTGAAGTTGATCTCCTCCGGATCCGCCCCAGCCATCTCGGCCGACTCCATGATGGAGAGATCGCCCAGCGTGTGGATGGCATTGACGGTCACCGTCTGACCCTCGAGGTCCTCGAAGCCCGTGATGCCGGAGTCCTTGCGGGCGAACACCGCGTTGATGTCCTCGCCCTCGGCCGAGGACCAGGAGTACCCGGAGACCACCTTCATGGGCAGCCCCTGATCCGCCGCGGTCAGCACAGACATGGGGTTGCCCACGGCGAACTGCATGGAGCCGTTCTGGACGGCCGGCACCAGTGCCGCACCGCCCTGGCCCTCAACGAGCTCGACGTCCAGACCATGGTCCTCGAAGATCCCCTCTGCCACGCCGTAGCGAAGCTCAGTGGAGGAGGCGATGGCAATGGTTCCGACGGAGATGCTGGTCAACTCCCCCGAGCCTTCCGCCGAGGCACCTGCGGCAGATGTCGTGTCGGAACCCTCGGCGCCGGTGGGCGACCCGGAACCACAGCCGGCCAGGGCCAGGGTGCCGACCGCGAGTGCGGCAACCACGCCTCGGCGGAGCGACGGGGAGACGGATGCGGTGCGCGAGATCATGATGCGTCCTTTGTCTGGAACGGATGCGGCTGATTCCAGAAGTAAAGGCCGAATGTGGGCGATCGACAACGGAATGAGTCCGCTTTTCCCCACACGGGAAAACAGCAGAACGACGGCCCCCGCCGCAGAGCTCCGGCTCCCTTGTGTGACAACGATCACCCATGGCACGCTTTCCACTATGAGGAAACCCGATGGTCATGCTCCAGACCGCTGAGCGCGCACTCCACGTTGTGCAGCTGGTGGCGTCCCGGGGCGAGGTGACACTCACCGAGGTGGCCGGCGCCCTGCAGCTCAGCCCCTCCATGGCACATCGACTGCTGCGGACCTGCGCCGACGCCGGCTTCGTGGACCAGGAGTTGCGCAACGGTCCCTACACGGTGGGCTCCGTACTACGGCAGGTCGCCGCCGATGTCACACGGGGCTCGACCCTGCCCACCCTCCTAGGAGGGACCCTGCGGCAGGTGGCCGAGGGGCTGCTCGAGACGACCAGTCTGGCCGTGTTGGAGGGCCGGAACATCCGGTTCATCCTGACGGAGGAGGGCACCCATCTGGTGCGAATCGCCCGCCCGGTCAGGACCGTGACTCCAGCCCACGCCACCGCCGCGGGCCGGGCGATGCTGGCCGGGCTGAGCGACGACGAGCTGGCGGCGAGATATCAGGGCATGGACCTGGAGACGGTGCAGCCGGGCACGATCCAGGACTGGGTCCAGCTCAAGGCTGAACTCAAGAAGGTGCGCCAGCGCGGCTGGGCCATCCAGGTCGGCGAGGCGCAACCGGGCGTGGCCGCGTTGGCCATGCCGATCCGGGACGGCCTCGGCCATCCGGTGGCCGCCGTGACGGTCACGCTCCCCTACCTGCGGCTCAACCGTTCGGACGACGCCCGATCCCTGGCCCGCCGCCTGCGGCCGTTCGCCGATCAGATGGAACGGCGGCTGGCCTCTGCAGCCACCCGATGACACCCGTCCTCAGACCATCGGCGGGAGACCGACTGCAGCCAGGATCCGGTCACGCCCCTCCACCACAAGCTCGCCATAGTGGCGGACCTTGTCCTCCTCGAACCGGTGGCTGGGGATGGCGATGGCGAGTCCATACTCGGCCGGGTTCCCCGGCCCGGACAGCGGCAGTGCGATGCCCACCCCTGAGATCTCCGAGCGCCAGCTGCCACGGTTGACCGAGAAACCTCGGGCCTGGATCTCGTCCACCTCGGCGAGGAGTTGCTCAGGCTCCGGACGCTGCTCGTCCGGCAGGGCCACCAACTGACGGTCAAGGTACGCCTGCAGATCGGACCGGCCCCAGGTGGCCAGCAGCGCCCGGCCCGAGCCGGAGAGGTGCATCGGCACGGTGGTCCCGATGGGATCGAACACGCGGATCGACTTCGTCGACTCGACCCGGTCCACGACCACGATGCTGTCCGCCTCCTGGTGGGTCACGTGGATGCTCTCATCGGTCTCCTGGTTCAGCCATTGCTGCACCTCCCAGGTCAGTTCCCGAATCTCCAACCCGGGACCGGCATGCGCCAACGTCCAGATGCGCGGAGTCTGAATCCACTGCCGTGGGTTGGCACGGTCCCGCTTCAACCAGCCGTTCCGCTGGAGCACCTCGAGGGACCGCTGCACCGAGGACTTCGGCAGATCCAGCCGCCGGGCGATCTCCGAAACCCCCACGGGCTGGTGGGTGATGACGCATTCGACAACGCGTAGGGCGTTGGTGACGACCTGCATGGACATCCCTCCTGAGACGAATCACGGCCCGCAGCCGGAAGCATATCCGGAATCAGGCCACACCTATTGACAGACCGTGTGACGTGGACCACGATCATTTGTGCCACCTGAAATACCAGTGTTCCATCTCACGGAACATATCACCAGCACCATCACGAAACGAGCGGCATGAAGATTGAGAACATCGACACCTGGATCCTTCGGGTGCCCTTCCTGCGGGAGACCGCTGACTTCGACGATGCCCACCACGAGCTGATCGGGGTGACCGTCCATTCCGAGGGCCTCACAGGGATGGGGTACAGCTTCATCACCGACCATGCCGGCGGCACCTCCGTCAAGGCCCTGCTGGACGATCTGCTCGTCCCCCACGTCCTGCGGCGGGACGCCTCGCAGCCCGAGCGGATCTGGAATGCGATGGAGGACCTCACCCACCGGATGGGCACCGGCATCAATCGCTTCGCGATGGCCAGCATCGACATCGCCCTGTGGGACCTCAAGGCGAAGTCGAACGGCCATTCACTGGCCGCAGAGATCGGACAGGTCACGGACGACGTCCCTGTCTACGGCTCCGGAAAGGCCGGCGGGCGCCTCTCCGTGGATGAGCTGGTCCAGCTCTCGCAGGAATATGTGGACTCCGGCTTCCACGCCGTCAAGATCCGCGTGGGCCGAGACCCGGATGAAGACCCTGCCCGCATCGCCGCCGTCCGGTCCGCGCTGGGTGACCACGTGAAGATCATGATCGATGCCAACGAACGGCTCAGCTACTCCAGCGCCCTCTCCCTGGGCCGTCAGCTGGCGGAACACGACATCTTCTGGTTCGAGGAACCCGTCGTGTACACCGACCGGCGCTCCCATGTGGAGCTGGCCCGGCACCTGCCGATGCCCATCGTCGGAGGCGAACACCACTGCAGCTCCGCCGCGTTCCTCGACTACGTCACCGAACGCGCCTTCACCATGGTCCAGCCCAATGTCTGCATGGTCGGCGGCGTCACCGAGATGGTCCGCATCATGCGCCTGGCCGAGTCACACGGCGTGGGCTTCGCCCCGCACCTGATGACCGACCTCAACGTCCACCTGGCCGCCGCCACGAACAGCACCGTCTACGTCGAGTACTTCCCCTTCCTCGAGCCCTACACGTCCAACCGGCTTGAGATCGCCAACGGACGGGCCACGGTCCCGACGGCGGCCGGTCACGGGATCTTGTTCACCGACGAGACCTTCGCGAAGTACCGGATCGCATGAACGCGCCCACGCCATCCTGGCCCGAACGGATCTCGATCATCGGCGCGGCCGGCCTGGTCGGCTCATCCGCCGCGGCATCGCTCGCCACCCACTCGGTCGGCGGTGAGCTGTTCCTGCAGGACCGCCGGGACAACCTCGTCGAGGCGCACCGGATCGACTTGACGGACGCGCAGGCCGTGCTCGGCATCGACCGTCCCCGAATCCATGCCGGCTCCCCCGACGCGCCCGTCGACCTCGTCGTCGTTGCCGCCTCCCTGCCGGAGACCCCGGGCGGGGACCGCCGCGATTTCCTGGCGGCCAACGCGCAGCTGCTCACCTCGATGGCGGAACAGATCCAGCGCGAGGCAGGCGAACACGGTCTGGTCCTGCTGCTGACCAACCCCGTGGACATCCTGGCCGACTGGCTGCATCGTCAGCATGGCTTCGCCGCCGATCGCCTGATCGGATACGCCCTGAACGATTCCCCCCGGTTCCGTCTGGCGATCGCCCGGGAGCTCGGCACCGAGGTCACCTCGGTGCAGGCCAGCGTTCTGGGCGAGCACGGCAAGGGGCAGGTCCCGGTCTTCTCCACGGTGCTCGTCAACGGCGAGCCCGTCGACTGGCCGGACGGCTCGATCGAGCGGGTACGGGCCGACGTCGACGGCTGGTTCGAGCGATGGTCCCGGCTCAAACCGGGGCGCAGCTCCGGCTGGGCCAGCGGTGCCGGCGTCATGCATCTCATCCGTTCCCTGGCCGCCGGCGAACAGGTCATCACCACGGTCTCCACCGCCGGCATCGAAGAACTACCCGAGTCCTTCATGGCCCTGCCCACCCGGTGGGTGGACGGCTGCTCGCGAGCCGCACTCCCCGACCTCTCCCGCCAGGAGCTCGCAGCGCTCCAGGAGGCAGGTGACTCCATTCGTCAGACCTCACTCACCCTGGACTGACCCCGGCCCTCCGCACCTCAAGCACCGTCCGAAAGGAAACTCTCATGACCCGGAAAATCCTCGCGACAACCTCAGCTTTCTCCCTCCTCCTCCTGGCCGGCTGCGGCCAAGGCTCCGGGGGCGAAACCCATGAAGACGGCACCTGGAGCCCCTCCGGCACCCTGGAGATCGCCGTGGGCGCCCAACCCGGTGGCGGCAGCGACATCCTCGGACGCGCGTTCGCCAGTGCCGTCGAAGAGCACACCGGCGACTCGACTGTGGTGGAGAACTACGACACGGTCGATGGCGTCCTGATCGTCAAGGACGAGCCCGGCAAGGGCGACATCGTGGGCGTCGGGAACTACTCGAACATGGTGGTCCGCCCCAATGAACAGGACGTCGGCTACACCTGGGAGGACTACACCCAGCTGGCGCTCGTGGCCGAGGACGTCTCCTACGTTGTGGCCAAGTCAGGCGCCTTCAGCTCCGCCGAGGAGATGGTCGAACAGGGCAACGGTGGTGGGCTCACCGTGGCGCAGGTGGGCTCGGGCGCCGCGGACTCCCTGCTCACAGGGCAGCTGGCGGAGGCCTTCGACATGACCCTCAACCCCGTGGTCTACGAGGGCGGTGGCGACTCGATCCGCGGTGTCCTCTCCGGCGACGTGGACCTGGCGATCCTCGAAGCGGCCGAATTCCTCCCCCAGGTGGAGGCAGGTGAGCTGGACGTGATGTTGAGTACGGGCGCCGAGGCGGCCGACCACCCCGAGCTGTCCGACGTCCCGCTCGCCAGCGATCTGGGCGCGGAGCAGAGGTTCTCCACCCAGTGGCGGATCATCTTCGGCGCACCCGAGTTGGAGCCGGCGCAGGAGGACTACTGGATGGACGCGATCGAGGCCTGGACCGAGAGCCCCGCCTACGACGAGTACATCGAGGACAACGCCCTCTCCCCGACGTTCATCACCGGGGACGAGCTGACCGAGTACATCGAGGAAAGCGAGCAGAACCTGCTCGAGAACATGGAGTGATCCCGATGGTGACCCCAGACGGAGAACGGGTGCAGGAGGGGCTGGACCCCGCGGGTCCCCCCGGTCCGCGCAGTGGGCCGGAGGCGGTTCGGCCGAATTATGTGGGCATGGCCTTCCCTGCCTTCCTCCTCATCCTCGGCGCCGCCTACGCCGGTGTGGCCCTGTCCTATGGATTGACCGCAGAGACCAATCCTCTCGGTCCGGGGGCGGCTCCGGCGGTGATGGGCCTCCTGCTGATGGCGGGCTGTCTGATCCTGCTGGCACAGGAGTTCAGGGGGTACCGCCGGGCCAAGGCGGCGGCGGCCGAGGGACGGCGGCACGAGCAGGAGTCACAGCCCGGCGCACGTGACCTGGTCAAGCCGATCCTCATCCTGCTCATCCTCGTCGCAGGGCTCATGGTCACCCCGCTCATCGGGATGATGATCGCCATGCCGTTGGTGGTGCTGTCCATCGCCCTGTTCGTGGAGAGGCTGAAACCGACCACCGCCCTGATCATGGGCGCCGTCACCGCACTCATGCTGTGGCTGGTCTTCGATCTGCTGCTCTCCGTTCGCTTCCCCAACAGCCTGATGGGACTCTGACATGAACCTGATGCAGGACATGCTCAACGGCTTCAGCGTCGCCTTCGAACCGCACAACCTCCTGTTCTGCCTGATCGGGGTCCTGCTGGGCACGGTGATCGGCATGCTGCCCGGCATGGGCTCGGCCTCAGGCGTGGCCATCCTGCTGCCCTTGACCCTCACGCTCGATCCCGTGACGGCCCTGATCATGCTGGCCGGCCTGTACTACGGCACGGAATACGGGTCCACCATCGCCGCGGTCCTCATCAGCACCCCCGGCGACGGTGCGGCACTGGTGACGGTGATCGACGGCCACCAGATGGCCCTGAAGGGCCGAGCCGGGCAGGCTCTGGCCATTGCGGCCATCTCCTCCTTCATCGCGGGCACCATCTCCGTGGTCTTCCTGAGCGTCCTGGCCCCGTTCTTCGCGGCCATCTCCCTCAACTTCGGGCCTCCGGAGATGTTCGCCCTGATGTTGCTCGGACTACTGACGGTGGGAGGCATCATCGGCAAGAACCCGGTCAAGGGCATCCTGATGGCCGTGGTGGGTGCCATGATCGCCATGGTCGGCATCGATTCCCAGACCTCGGCCCTGCGTTTCGCCTTCGACCGTTCCGAGCTGTATTCGGGTGTCAGCCTGGTGGCTGTGGTGGTGGGCATCGTGGCCCTGGCCGAGCTCGCAACACAGGGCGCCGCCGGAGAGGTGAAACCGATCCGCACCCGGTTCCGGGACATGATCCTGTCGAGGCGGGACCTGCGCAAGGCCAGCGGTGCGATCGGCCGCGGCGGCCTGCTGGGATTCATCATCGGCGTCCTGCCCGGTGCCGGACCCACCCTGGCCACGTTCTTCACCTACGGGGTCGAACAGCGCATCGCCAAGGACAAATCCCAGTTCGGCCATGGAGACATCCGCGGCGTGGCCGCCCCGGAGGCCTCCAACAATGCAGCGGTCAACGGAGCCTTCATCCCGACCCTGACCATGGGCATCCCCGGCTCGGCCACCACCGCCATCCTGCTCGGCGCCTTCATCATGTTCGACATCCAACCCGGCCCACAGCTCTTCGAACAGCAGGGGGACCTGGTCTGGGGCCTGATCGCCTCCTTCTACGTCGGGAACGTCATCCTGTTGGCGCTCAACCTGCCCCTGGCCCCCGTCTTCGCCTCCCTGCTCCGCATCAGGTACACCTACCTGTACCCGGTGGTGCTGGTGGTGGCGATCGTGGCCGCATACGCGGTGTCCACCCGGCTGTTCGACGCCTTCCTCGCCGCCGGCCTGGCCATCTTCGGCGTCTTCATGAAGCAACACGGCTACCCCGTGGCCCCGCTGGTCCTCGGGCTGGTGCTCGGCGGGATGGTGGAATCCGAATTGAGGCGTTCGCTGGCCATCGGGGACGGGACCCTGGGGATCTTCCTGGAGCGCCCCATCGCCCTGGTCATCCTGGGCCTGGCCGTGGCCCTCCTCGCCGTCCCGCGGATCATCCGGTTCGTGCGCCGACGTCCTCAGCCCGCCCTCCCCGAGGACGCGGACTCGAGGACCAAGACCGAAATGGATGCCTGAATGCCGGACCTGGCCGCCACCGCCGGCACGCGAGTCATCGCCCTCGGCACCGCCGGAGGGCCCCGGTTCTGGCGCGACACCGAGCGCTCGGGCATCGCCACGGCCATCGTGGCCGGGGACGGCTTCTATCTGGTGGACTGCGGGCAGGGGGCCGGACGTCAGGCCGTACGGGCCGGCCTGGACCTGGGGCGGTTGAAGGGGATCTTCCTCACCCATCTGCATTCCGATCACACCGTCGACCTGAACGGCGTGGTGCTGTACTCGCTCACGGCCCTGCAGCATCGCCGAGGCCGTCCGGTACCGATCCTCGGACCCGGGGACCGCGGCATGCTGCCGCCGCCGTCCCCGCTGGCCACGGAACCACCGGCACCCTTCCACCCGGAACAGCCGACGCCGGGCACCCGGACCATGTTCCACAAGCTGATGGAGGCCCATGCCACGGACATCAATGACCGTGTCATCGATTCCCTGCGCCCCAGCCCCACGGACATCTTCCAGGCCGATGACATCGAGATCCCCGGCGGCACGGGATATCACCCCGATGCATGCCCGACGCCGACCATGGACCCCTGGGTGGTCTTCCACGATGAGCACGTGGTCGTCACGGCCGTCCTGGTGCGGCACCCGCCCATCGCCCCGGCCTTCGCCTTCCGCTTCGACACGGCGGACGGCTCCGTGGTCGTCTCCGGGGACACGGCCTACACCGAGAACCTGGTTCGCCTGTCCACCGGGGCCGGGCTCCTGCTCCACGAGGCCCTGGACTTCGAGTTCATGGAACGGCAGTACGGGGACCGCGCCGACCCCACCTCGGCGGCCTCCCTGGAGCACCACCGCAAGTCCCACAGCTCCGTTGATGACGCGATCCGGGTGGCGGAGGCAGCCGGCGTGCCGCGGCTGGCGGTGCACCATCTGGTGCCGGGCAACAGGGAACGGGGTCAGTGGCTCCACGCCGGAGCAGGGTTCTCCGGGGAGTTCATGGTGCCGGAGGACCTGGACGAACTGGAGTGCCGGTCAGCTGACGAAGCCGGAGAGACAGCAGCCGCCACCGCAGCCCACGGCCGGGGTCACAGCCCCGGATAGCCGCCCCAGTTCCGCACATCCCACATCCGCGCCGGCTGACCGGGGGCGCGGCCCACGGCGAAGCGGGCAGATCCCAGGTCCAGCTCGGACCGCTCGTCGATCGCTGCAGCCCGCCGGGTCAGCTGCTGCGGCGAGGTGGAGTCCCAACGGCCCGTCTCCACCCGGTCGAACAGGGAGTCCAGGGCTGCGGCCTCCTCCGCCGGGGTGAAGGTGCAGTGACCGTCCGCGGCCACGAACGTCTGCCGCAGCTGCCGCGATGACCCTGCCGCCTGGACGGCGGATCGGTACGCGGCGTCATCGGCCACGGTGCCGGCCCCGTCCCCGGTGGTGTGCAGGGAGAGGGAGGGGGTGTTCAGACGTCCGGTGAAAGTGGCGGTCTGTTCCACGAACCGCACGGCCTCGGGATCGGCGCGGAGCCGCTCCGCGCCGGACAGGGCACTCAGATCCTGCGTCAGGGAGAGGTCGGCACGGGCATAGGCCTGCTTGATCTCGGCCCACCGCCCGGAATCCCTGATCGCCTGCTCGTAGTCCACTCCGGTGTTCCAGGAGAAGGTGCCACCCACGGTCTCCTCGTATCCGGCCCGCACGTGGCCGCCCATGGCGAAGGGCAGGTGCTCGATGTACCGATCGATCCGATCATCCAGGCGCTGCCGGCTGATCTCCTCGCCCGTGCTCGGGTCGACGGCGGGGATCTTGCTCAGGGAGGCCGCCAGTACCGCTCGCGCGCGGCCCTGCTCGGTGGAGCCGGCCAGGGCCACCAGATCGTTCATGGCCCGCAGTTCGGCATCGCGATCCTCGATGCCCTGGATCCGCATGGGCGAGTCCGGGTCCACCAACTCGCGCAGGGCGAAGGCCGTGTCCAGTTTGTAGTTCCACGTGCTGACGGCTCCCGCTCCGCCGCCACACATCGGCAGCGAGCCGTCCAGCCAGTCCGGCGCGGAGTCCGCGATGATCCGCGTGGTGAGCCCGCCCTGGGATCGGCCGGCGACCACCACGTCCTCCGGCGCACCGGCCTCCTGGCCGAAGAGCTCCACGGCCGCCGTGGCGTTCGACTCGTCCAGGACCAGGTCCCAGCCGTCACTGAGCTCGTAGCCGATCAGCCCGTAGCCCTCCTCCGCCAGCCATTGTGCGGTGGTCCCCGTCAGGTCGGGCCGGCCGGGCATCATCACGAGGTCCCCGTTCCACTCCGCCGGGCGGCGCAGCGAGTACGGACGGTCCCCCTCCAGTACCCCCTCCCGTGTCATCTCGGTGGGCGCGGGCCCACGTTCGGAACGGTTCATCGGGGCGGGCCGGGCGGCCTCGAACGATCCCCCACGATCCAACCCGTCCCGCTGGGCGATGCCGTCCGCCACCTGGTTGAGCCTCTGCGGTTGGGCCGAGGAACCCCAGCGCCCGGTGTCCAGCCGCTGCTGCAGGGTCTGGACCATGGCCGCCATCTCGGCGTCCGCGTAGTCGCAGTGTCCGGGCCTGTCCACGAAGGCCTGACGCAGGAGGGACTGGTCCCCGTGGTCCCGCACCCGGTCCGCATAGGTGCGGGCCTGTGTGACGGTCGGCGCCGTGTCCCCGGTCTCGTGCAGGGACAGGACGGGGCCGCCGAGGTCCCCGGCCGGCGTCGCATTCCGCTGCATGTAGGCCACCGCGAAGGGATCTGCGGAGATCCGTTCTGCCTCCGCGAGCGCCCCCAGGTCCTCCTCGAGGTCCAACCCGGCCTGCCGATACAGGTTCCGCACCAACCGGTGCTGCTCGGAGCCGGCCAGCGCGGCCCCGTAGTCCACGCCCGTGTTCCAGGAGAAGTTGCCGCCCGCCTGCTGTTCCAGGGGTTGGCGCGGGGAGACCACGCCGAACATGAACGCCGCGTAGAGCTGCTCCTGCTGGGCCTCCCAGTCCTTCTTCGCCGGTCTGCCGTCCTCCGCCTGCGTCCACGTGGGGATCTGGGCGAGGCTGGCCGCCAGGGCGATGCGCGCCCGGCCCTCCGCCGTACCCTGCGCCGCGTCAAGGACCTCGCGGAAGGCAGCCTGACGCTCGGCCTCGTCGCTGATGTTGACCAGTTGCAGCCGCTCGTCCCCGGGCGCCAGCAGGGTCCGCAGGACGAAGGTGCCGTCCAGGCTGCCGTTGAGCATGGGGATGGCCCCCGCCACGGACCCGCACAGGGGCAGGGCGGCGTCGATGAGGCCGGAGTGCTGCTCCAAGGCGGCCACCGAGGTCAGCCCGCCCATGGATGAGCCCCAGGCGATCACGTCCTCAGGTTCCCCGAGCCGGTCACGAACTGCCTCCAACACCAGCGGCTGGTTCTCCAACAGCCCTTCCACCGCCCAGCCTCCCTCCGCCGAGGAGGTGCCCGCCAGAGCATATCCACGCGCCTTGAGCCACTCGACGAGGCCGTCACCGGGCCCGGCCGAGGGCTCGCTGCCCCCTCCGCCGTAGCCGGGGTTCCAGACCAGGACCGTGCCGTTCCACCGCTCCGGGGTCACGAGCACGTACCGGCCCCCGTTCGGCAGCTCTCCCCGTACGGTTCCGGGCTCACCGGCCCCTCCCCTCCCCTGGGCCCCCAGGGCCACGGACGACGGCGAGGGGCCACCGACGGCGGACACCGGTCCCGCCTGTGCCGGTGCCGGTGCCAACAGGGCCGAGACGAGCGCAGTAGACAGGCTGGCGCCCACCAGTGCACGCCGTTGTCCCGGTACGGGCCGGCGACCCAGCCGGGCCTTCAGGTCACGAAACACTGCATATTCCATGCGACTCCAATGAGTAAGTGTGGTTTATTGCCGCGACAATCGGAGGGCGGCACGAGTGAGATGGGTCATACCGTGGCACGCCCGGAACCAGCTGTCAATGAGTTTCGAAGGGAGATCTTGATTGACTTCCACAACGAATCCTGCTGTGATGTGAACCACCTCGGCCCCGCGCCCCACTGCCACCGGAGCGCATAGGCCACACATTTTTACCTCTACGGACATCCATCTGACCCCCATCCGGACTTTCCCGAGGAGAGACCATGCGCACCCATCTCAAGGCCCTGGGCATCCTGGCCGCAGCCACGATCGCCCTGACGGCCTGTGGCGAAAGCCCCAACGCCCGTCCGGCTGACACCACCAGTGATTCCCCGTCCGAGCTCGTCTTCGCCGTGGTCCCCACGGACAACAGCGAGGAGCTGTTGGCCTCCTTCGAACCGGTGGTCGCGGCCATCGAGGAGGAGACCGGCCTGCCGGTGGAGATCCAGGCCGTCAGCAACAACGCCGGCGTGATCGAGGCCCAGGTCTCCGAACGTGTGGACATCGCGGTCTACGGAGCGTTCTCCTACTACCTGGCCTCAGACGTGGCGGAGGTCGAGCCGGTCGCGAAGGACCAGCTCTCCCCCGAGCCCGGCTCCGGCTCGATCAGCTCGTTCGGCATCACCGCTCCCGGCAGTGGCATCACCTCCCTGGAGGATCTCCCGGGCAAGGACGTCTGCTTCACGGACCCGGCCTCCACCACCGGATACCTGGCCGCAGCAGCCGCCCTGATGGAGGCGGACATCGACCCGGAGGAGGACCTCAACCCCGTCTTCGCCGGCTCCCATGACGTCGCGGTCACCCAGATGATCGCCGGCGACTGCGATGCCGCATTCGTGGCCGAGACCTTCGTGACGGAACTGCTCCCGGCCCGCGGCATCATCAAGGACGGGGACACGGAGACCTTCTTCACCTCCGACCCGATCCCTGGCACTCCCATGGTGGTGGGCTCCTGGCTCTCCCAGGACATCAGGGACGGCGTGGTCCGCGCCATGGAGCAGTATGACGCCGTCTCCGCCGTGGAGGCCGGCTTCTGCGAGGAGGACGCCCAGCGCGAGGCTCCGGCCCCCTGGGGTGAGGACGTCGCCGGCAGCCCGGCCTGTGAGTGGGGCGGCACGGGCGCCTTCGCCTTCGAACCGGCCACGGACGCGGACTATGATCCGATCCGCGAGATCTGCGAGACCACCCAGGCGGAGGTCTGCCGTGATGACGCTTGAGAAGCCCGCGGCCGAGACCGCGCAGCGTTCCCCCAGCATCACCCTGGACGGGGTCGTCAAACGCTTCGGGGACAACACGGTGCTGCACGGGGTGGACCTGCAGATCCACCCCGGCGAGTTCATCGCCCTCGTGGGTCCCTCCGGTGCCGGCAAGTCGACCCTGCTTCGCCTGTTGAACGGAAGCCACTCCCCGACCGAGGGCCACGTGCGAGTCCTCGGCCGGGAGCCGGCCGGCTGCAGCCGGCGCGAGCTGCGGCGCCTGCGTACGGAGATCGGCTTCGTGTTCCAACAGTTCGGTCTGGTCGGCCGGCTCACGGCCTTGGAGAACGTGCTGATGGGCGCCCTCGGATCCCTGTCCATGCCCCGCTACGGCATCACCACCTACCCCAAGCAGCTACGCGAACGCGCGGTGGAGAACCTGGAGCGGGTCGGCCTGGTGGACCAGCGCTTCCAACGGTGTGACACCCTCTCCGGCGGCCAGCAGCAGCGCGTGGCCATAGCCCGCATGCTCATGCAGGACGCCCGTCTGGTGCTCGCGGACGAACCCGTGGCCTCCCTGGACCCGGCGGCCAGCATCTCCGTGTTGGAGACCCTGAAGAAGCTCAGCGCGGAGGACGGCTTCACCGTGGTGTGCTCCCTGCACCAGGTGGACCTAGCCCTGGAGGTCTCGGACCGGATCGTGGCCGTGCGGGACGGGCAGTTCATCCTGGACAAGGAGACGCACACCACGGACGAACCGGAGATCCGCGCCATCTACCAAGCCCACCGGGGTGCCTGACATGCCCACCACCCTGACCTCGCCGGAAACCGGGGACCGGGCACCGGCTTCCGCGCCGGCCCGGCCTCCCCGGGCCCCCGCGGCCACCTGGGTGATCCCGCTGATCCTCGGGGCCGTCACCGTCTTCGGCCTGTGGTGGATCGACGTCCGCCCCGCAGCCATCGCCGCCGGCTTCGAGGACATCACCCGTCTGCTGGCACGGATGTTCCCCGCCACCACGGGCCCCGCGCCGGAGCTGGCCGCTCTCGTGCTCGAGACCCTGCAGATCGCCGTCGCCGGCACCGGCCTCGCCGCCCTGGTCTCCATTCCGCTGGCAGCCGGCGCGGCCAACACCTTCACCGGGCCACGCTGGATCCAGTGGCTCTGCCGCACGTTGATCGTGGTCAGCCGGGCCGTGCCCTCCCTCATCTTCGCCATCATCTTCGTGCGCATCTTCGGGCTCGGACCCGCAGCCGGCGCCCTGGCCATCGCCTTCCACTCCGTGGGCATGATCGGCAAGATGATGACGGATGTCTTCGAGGAGATCTCCGCCACCCCGCGCGAGGCGGTGAACGCCACCGGGGCGAACCGCCTCCAGGTCTTCATGTCCACCACCTTCACCCAGGCCCTGCCGCAGATGACCTCGTTCGTCCTCTACCGCCTGGACATCAACATCCGTGCCTCCTCCGTGCTCGGACTCGTGGGCGCCGGCGGGATCGGCGTGGCCCTGCAGCGCTCCATCGGGTCCCTGGACTATCCCCGGGCCGCCGGGATCATCGGCGTCATCATCGTGCTGCTGCTGGTCCTCGAGCTGATCTCGAACCTGGTGCAGCGCGCCGTGTCCGAGCATGCGGGGGACACCGAGCGCTCGATGGCCTTTCCCCCGGGGAAGGAGCTTTCCACCCCCGGCTGGGACGCACCCAGGGTGGGCCGCAGCGCGGGGCTGTTGGCCGGCGTCGTGCTCTTCATCCTGTCCCTGTCCGCACTGAGCATCTCCCCGGACCGGCTGGCCCGGGGCTGGGACAACGCGGTGGCCATGCTCACCGGGTTCGTGCCGCCGGTGTTCACCGCGGAGATCGCCCTGGGCCTCTTCGAGAGCCTCGTGATGGCCTTCACCGCCACCACCTTCGGAGTGCTGATCGGCCTGGTCATCGCCGTGTTCTCCACGGACCACCTCGTGAAAGTGCCGGTGCTCGGCTGGGCGTTGCGCGGCATCATCGTGGTGATCCGCGGCGTGCCGGACATCGTCTACGCGATCGTGTTCGTGGCCGCCCTGGGCCTGGGCCCGTTCGCGGGGTTCCTCGCACTGGCCATCTCCTGCACGGCGCTGGCCTCCAAGTTCTTCACGGATGCACTGCAGAACATTGACCCGGCACCCATCCGCGCCCTGGAGGCCGTGGGCGCCGGCCGGCTCCAGGCCTTCGTGGCCGGGGCCTGGCCCCAGTTCGTCCCCTCCTTCATCGGCAACAGCCTGTTCACCGCAGACCTGGCGCTGCGCGAATCGGCGGTCCTCGGGATCGTCGGCGCCGGCGGCATCGGTTTCCTGCTGCATGAATCCGTCACCTCAATCGACTACCAGTCCACCGCCGGGATCCTCCTCGGACTCATCGTCGTGGTGGTGGCTGTCGAGCAAATGGCGCGCTGGGCGCGCAGGAAGGTCATCTGAGATGACAACCCCACACCCCCCGAGCACCCCGCCTTCCGGCACCGGCAGCTGCCCGTTCACCGGTGAGGCCCGCGACTCCGAGTGGTCCCCGGACCGCAATGAGACCTTCGGCTCCGCCCACGCGGACTATGCCGCACTGCGCGCGCAGAACCCGTTTCCCTGGAGCGAGGACTTCGGCGGGTTCTGGGCGGCCACCACCTATGAGGACATCCTGGCCATCACCCAGAACGACGAGCTGTTCAGCACGGCCAAGCAGAACGTGGTCCCCCACGTGCCCCGTGCCTCCCGCCGCCCGCCGCTGCACTTCGACCCGCCGGAGCACACCGAATACCGCACCGCCATTGACCCCGTGTTCCGCCGTTCGGTGGTCACCGAGCACGCCGGGGCCTTCCGAGACAGTGCCCGCCGCCTGGTGGACGGGATGCTGATGGAGACCTCCCCGGACGCCGTCCGGCACCTGGCGGCGCCGTTCGCCATGGACTGCTTCGCCGCCCTGCTCGGGCTGGCCCGGGACCAGACCCGGGAGATCCGAGACCTCGGAGTGCGCTACGGATTCGCCATCCAGGACATGGACAACCCCGTGATCGAGGAGTGCAGCAGGCGGCTGTACGAGATCGCCCGGGACATCTACGACCGGCGGCTGGCAGAGGATCCCGATCCCTCCCGAGACCTGGTGGCCGGCCTGCACCGCGCCGCCCTGGACCCGGACACCGCCATCACCGAGACCAGCGCCGTGGCCACCATCCGGCAGTTGATCGTGGCAGGGATGGGCGCCCCGCAGGCCGTCCTGGGCAGCTGCGTGGCCCACCTGGCCACGGATCTGGAGCTCCAGGCCCATCTGCGGGCCCACCCCGAGGACCTCCCCTCGGCGATCGAGGAGATGCTCCGCCTGCACGCGCCCTACCGGGTGTTCGCACGGACCGCCACGCGGGACACCGTGATCCATGGACGCACCGTGGCCCAGGACGAACCCATCGCCCTGCTCTTCCCCTCGGCCAACCGGGACGAGACCCGCTTCGAGGACCCGGACTCCTTCGTGCTGCGGCGAAAGCAGAACTCACATCTGTCCTTCGGCCGCGGCTCCCACAGGTGCCCGGCCGCTACGATGGGACGGCTCGAGTTGCTCATCGCCTTGGAGGAGCTGCTCGAACGGACAGAGACCTTCTCACTGGCAGGGGACATCGTGATGATGAACTGGCTCGAATACGGACCCCGCCACGTCCCGCTGACCGTTCGGCCCGCCGCTGGGATGCCGTGAGCACCTCGGATCACAGCCGCGGGAACCTCCCGCGCTATCAGTCCGGTGTGGCACCACAGCGCATGCTCACGGTGCTGCTCGGAGACTATTGGTTCGGCCGCGGCGAACCACTGCCGTCCAGCGCCCTGGTGGAATTGCTCGGCGCTCTCGAGATCACACCCTCCAGCGCCCGGGCCGCCATCCAGCGGCTGGCCCAGCGGGGGTTCCTCGTGGCCCACAAGGACGGCCGGCGCACCTCCTACTCCGTCCACGCCGGCAGCCGGAGAACCCAGGCCCAGCGCGTCGAGAGGATCTTCCAGGCGCACCGCGAGCGCCCCTGGGACGGGACGTGGACCATCATCACCTACCGGGTGCCGGAGACCGCGGCCCCACTACGCCGTGCCGTGCGGGACACTCTGCGCCAACTGCGGTTCGGGCACCTCAATGACGGGGTATGGCTCAAACCCGGCAACCATGCCGAGGAGGCGTTCGCCCACCTGAAGCAGGGGGATGAACCGGTCCTGACGTTGGTCTCCTTCTTCGAGGGGGCCCGGTTGCCGGACTTCGTCTCCCCCCTGGACCTGCGGCGGGCCTTCGACGCGGACGCCCTGGATGAGGAGTACCTGTCCTTCGCCCTGCAGTGGGAAGGCCGGGCCCGGGACCTCGACGGCCACTGGCCCACCGGCCTGGAGGCCCTGCGCCTGCGCACGGAGGTCCTCTCGGAGTGGCGGCCGCTGGTCCACCGGGACCCCCAACTCCCCGACGCCCTGCTGCCCGGGGAGCCCCCGCTGCGCCGGGCAGCAGCAGCCGCCGCGTTGTTCTATGACGGGCTCGGACCACCCGCGGAACACGCCGTCCGCAAGGTCATCGCCAGGCACCAGCCTGAGCTGGCTCCCCTGGTGCTGCATCACACGTTCGCAGGCTCGGATCGGCTGATCACCCGGGACGGCTCGGCCTGACCACGTCCAGCAGTCCGTCGTCCTCCCTCTCGGCCTCCGCCTCAACCGGAAGGGTGGCAACGCCGCAGGCGATCCGGACCGTTGCGTCGACGAAGTGGACACCACTGTGACTACGATGACCCATGCAGAACTTCCTGGACACCCTCGCCGACCAAGTCCTCTGGTTCAATGACCGCTACTGGTATCTGGTCATTGCGCTTCTGGTCATCGCCGGCCTCTACTTCACCATCCGGACCTTTGCCGTCCAGATCCGGTTCCTCCCGGAGATGTTCCGCTCGGTCGTGGAGAAGCCTGGTGGAGACGACGCCGAGCAGGGTGTCTCGGCCTTCCGTGCGTTCACGGTGTCCGCGGCCTCCCGGGTGGGAACCGGCAACATCGCCGGCGTCGCGTTGGCGATCAGCCTCGGCGGCCCCGGTGCCGTGTTCTGGATGTGGCTCCTGGCCCTGATGGGCGGGGCCACGGCCTTTGTGGAATCGTCCCTGGCCCAGCTCTACAAGGTGCGGGGCAAGGACGGCTTCGTCGGTGGACCGGCGTACTACATCCGCCACGCACTGCGTCAGCCCTGGCTGGCCACGTTGTTCGCCGTCATCATCACCGTCACCTACGGTTTCGTCTTCAATGCCGTCCAGTCGAACTCGATCAGTGACTCCGTGCAGGCCAATGTGGGTGAATCCACCACGGTCGCCGTGGTGACCGGAGCAGTCGTCGCCGTGTTGACCGCCGCTGTCATCTTCGGCGGCATCCGTCGGCTCTCCTCGGTGACCAACGTGATCGTGCCGGTCATGGCCGTGAGCTACATCGTGATCGCCCTCATCGTGGTGCTGATCAACGTCACCGAGGTCCCCGCCATGATCGCGCTCGTGGTCGGCCATGCCCTCGGGTTCGAACAGGTCACGGGTGCCGCCTTCGGTGCCGCCCTGATGCAGGGCATGCGCCGCGGCCTGTTCTCGAACGAGGCCGGGATGGGCTCGGTGCCCAACGCAGCGGCCACGGCAGCGGTCTCCCACCCGGTGAAACAGGGCCTGACCCAGTCACTTGGCGTGTACTTCGACACCATCATCGTCTGCTCGGCCACCGCCTTCATCATCCTCCTGTCCAACCCGAGCTTCGGGGCCGACAACGTGGAAGGTGTCTCCTTGACCCAGTCGGCGCTGGAGGCTCAGCTGGGTGGCTGGGTCGGCCCGCTGCTGACGGTGATGATCTTCTTCCTGGCCTGGTCGTCGATCCTCGGCAACTACTTCTACGGCCAGTCCAACATCGAGTACCTGGCGGGCGAGCGTGCTCGTCCCTGGATCCTCGCCTACCGCCTCCTGGTGGTGCTGTGCGTCTTCGGCGGCGCCCTGGGTTCGGTGGCCCTGATCTGGAATGTGGCAGACCTCTTCATGGGATTCATGGCCACCATCAACCTGATCGCGATCATCCCGCTGGGCGGTCTGGCCGTGAAGATGCTCAAGGACTACCAACGGCAACGGGCCATGGGGATCAACCCGGTCTTCCGCTCCTCCAGCCTTCCCGAGGCACGCGGGGTGACCCTGTGGCGCGAAGGCGAGACGGAGGCGATGAAGGTGGTGGCCAAGAAGCACTGACTCCTGCCCCTGGGAACCCTCCCTGCAGCAGGGTCTCCCCGTCACCCACGTCCTGGCCGGGTACGCCTAGTCCGGGGCCACAGGGATGCCCTCGGGGCCCGCTCGCCGCGTGGCCACCCACCGGAACACCACCGCAGCACCGAGCACCACCGCTGCAGCGATCCCTGCGGCCACCGCGGTGCCGGTGGACTCCAGTCCGCTGTCCAGCCGGCCCATCATGATCCACGCCAGTCCCCAGGACAGGGCCAGGGCGGGAGCGATCCTCCCGCCACTGCGCCACGCCATGGCCACCCCGATCAATGCCGCGACGGCCAGCACCACAGAGGCCACCCCGGCGATGGGCAGCCCGAATCCGTCGAAGCCAGCCGCGCCGAGCACTGCCGAGGCGTTGGCCACGGTGGCGATGGTCACCCAGCCGAGGTAGAGGCCGAAGGTCCCGTCCGTGATGAGGGACTCTGTCCACCCCGTCGCACCGGTGTGGACCAACAGGCTCAGGATCCGCCCCAGCACAGCCAGCAACACCGCAATCACCACCAGGCTCAGGACGAGCCACCCGAGCTGGACCACCCAGATCCACGCGGCGTTGAGGAGCATCGATGCCACAGCCCATGGCCGCAGGGCGTGGTGTCTTGCGGACCGGCGCTGGGCAGGCAGCAGCTGCCACACGGAGTAGGCCAGCAGACCGAGGTAGATCACGGACCAGATCCGGAACGCGGCGGAGGCCGGAGCCAAGGGGGTGGAGTCCTCGTTCAGCCATCCGCCGGCGGCCTCGGCGATCGGCGTCCCTCCCAGCACGCCGCTTCCCAGGAAGGCGCCGACGGTGGCGATGATCCCGCTGGCCAACACCAGCAGGGGTATGGCGAGTCCGATCGTGCGAGGCGTGGTGTCAACCATGGTTCTCTCCTGGGGTGGGCGGGTGATCCTCCAACACGTGGCCCGAGGGTAACCCTCTCGATCGAGATAAAAGGGTTGGTACTGCTCATTGACAGGGGCAGACTGTCCTGCCAGCATCCATGCGCGATGATGGGGTGATGCGACTGTGGAGCCTCCATCCCCGATACCTGGACCGCCAGGGCCTGACCGGTGGGTGGCGCGAGGCCCTGCTCGCCCAGGCCGTGCTGGCCGGACGGACCACGGGATACCGCTCGCATCCCCAGTTGGTCCGGTTCCGTGGTCATCCGGATCCCCTGGCCGCCGTCGGGGCCTTCCTCCTGGTGACGGCCGAAGAGGCCACCGCACGCGGCTATGCCTTTGACCGGACCCGCATCGACCAGCCGGGCCACCCGACGTCGAGCCGTCCCGTTCCGGGCCCGGACCACCGTGCAGACCGCAGCCAGGATGCGGACGGGAGCGTCCCCGGTGTCCCCCGGATCCCGGTGACCGAGGGCCAGGTCGCCCACGAGTGGGAGCACCTGCTGGCCAAGCTCGGCCAGCGCACCCCGGAGAGGCTGGAGGGACTGACGGGGGTCACCGTGCCGGACGTCCACCCGTTGTTCGAGATGGTCCCCGGGCCCATCGAGTCGTGGGAGCGGCCGGGTTGAGACCCGGTGGGGTCCTGGTTCGTTCCGATCCGCTCAGCCACCGAGGGCGATCCAGATCAGCAACAGGGTCAGGAGGAATCCGGTGACCTGGTTCAGCCACAGGAAGCGCCGCCAGCCTCGGTTGGCCTCCTCGCAGCACTCGTCCGGCAGGGCGCGGAAGGGCCAGATGCTGAGCAGGTACGGCACCGTCAACAGGCCGGCCAGGGCACCGGGCCAGCCGGCCAGCACCATCACCAGCCCGGCGGCAGCGTAGAGCACGATCGCCGTCCGCACGGCACCCCGGGCCCCCAGGGCCGTGGCGATCGAGCCGATCCCCGCCTGCCGGTCCGCCGTGACATCCTGGACCGCTCCGAAGGCCTGTGAGGCCATCCCCCAGAGGAAGAACGCGATCATCGAGGCCACCACCGGCAGGGACGGCGGCGCTCCAGCCAAGGCGAGCCCGAACACCGCCGGCCCCACGAAGTGCGTGGAGGAGGTCATGGAGTCCAGCAGCGGCCGCTCCTTGAGGCGGATCCTCGGCGCCGAATAGCCCACGACGGCGGCCAGCACCACCGCGAGCACCGCACCGGAGAGCACGGTGCCGGCGGCCAGCAGCGCCACCACGAAGGGCAGGGCGAGCAGCACGGCGGACCACAGGATCAGCCGGTGCCAGCGCGCGGCCAGCACGATCCCCTCCACCCCGCCCTTGCGGGGGTTGCGCAGGTCCGACTCGTGGTCGAAGACGTCGTTGATCCCGTACATCAGCAGGTTGTAGGGGAACAGGAAGAACAGGGTGCCGATGACCAGGCCGGCCGTGATCCCGCCACCGGCCATGAGGTAGGCGGCGGCGAAGGGATAGGCCGTGTTGACCCAACTGATCGGCCGGGAGGAACCCAGCAGTTGGCGGATCCCTTCGGCCACGGCCGGGCGGTTCCGGGCAGTCGTGCTCATGGACGCTCCTCACGGGACTCCGGGCGGACCGGCGGCCCGGCCAGCAGGGTGGCCACCGAGGGCAACAGCAGACCGGCGGCCACCGGCCAGAGGAGGTCCTCCACGGGTGCCAGGCCGATCCGCCACCCGACGAGCAGCTCCTCCTCGTAGTGGAACAGGTCGGCCGCGATCATCACGTTGTCGAAGACCACGGTCAGCACGAGCAGCACCGTGATCGTCAGAGCGGTGGCGGCCCACCATCGCCCGTCCAACCGCCGGCGCCACGTGGCGTAGGCGGCCAGGACCACCGGGATGATCAGGAACCATCCGGCGAGCGCGAGATAGCTCATCGACCCTCCCCCGTACCGGCAGCGTGCCCCTGGGACCGCAGCCGTGACAGGGCCGACACCACGAGTCCATGCAGCACGAGGGTGAGGTAGGACAGGAAGGTGATGAAGACGATCTCCTCCAACGGCAGCTCCGGGGCGAGCATGATCCCGGTCATCCCGGGGCTCTGGCCGGCGGCATAGTGCCCGGAGGCGATGGCCGCCAGGTCCCAGGCGAGGAAGAAGCCGATACCCAGCCCGAGGGTGAGCACGCCGGCCCTCCGGTGCCTGGACGGAAGACGCCACAGCACCAGGCGGAAACGGCGGTCCAGCAGGGCCATGCACGCGGTGGGGACCAGCAGCGAGATCAGATACAGGTAGGGCGTCACGGTACTCACCGCAGCGCCTCCCGCAGTCGCTGCTGAACGAGCTCGGCGCTGATCAGGCACATGGGCAGCCCGATGCCGGGAAGGGTGCCGGCCCCGGCGTAGTACAGTCCCGCCACGCGCTTCGAGGCGTTGCCGGCGCGGAAGAAGGCGCTCTGTGCCAGGGTGTGCGCCGGCCCGAGGATCCCCCCGCGCCAGGCTCCCAGGTCCTCGGCGAAGTCGGCCGGCCCCACCGTGCGGCGCACCACGATCCGCTCGGTCAGGTCCGGGACGCCCGCCCACTGGGAGACCTGCTCGATCGCGGCCTCGGCGATGGACTCGATCGCCGGGTCCCCGCCGCCGTCCGTGCCGCCGTGGCCCAGTCCCGGGTCCGCGGGCACCGGCACCAGGATGAAGAGGTTCTCGTGGCCGGCCGGGGCCACCGAGGCGTCCGTGGCCGAGGGCCTGCACACGTAGGCAGAGGCCGGGTCCGGCACCGTGCCGCCGGCGATGGCGGCGAAGTTGGCCGGCCAGTCCCGCGTGAAGAACAGGGAATGGTGCGCCAGCTCAGGCAAGGAGCCCCGTACGCCCAACATCACCAGGACGCCGCCGGGGCCACTGGTGCGCCGGTCCCACCAGGACTCGGGATAGGTCTGCAGCTCGCGCGGCAGCAGCGTGGTCTCGCTGTGGTGCAGGTCCGCGGTGGACACCAAGACGTCGGCCGGCAGCACCCGCTCGGAGCCTCCCCCGGGCGTCTGGTCGCGGACGCGGACGCCGGTGGTCCGGGCACGTCGACCGCGACCTCGACCTCGATGCCCGCGGTCCGTCTCGGTGAGGATCTCCGTGGCCGCCGTGTGGGCGTGGAGCCGGACCCCGTTCTCCCGGGCCAGGCGGACCAGCACGTCCATCAGGTGGCCGAAGCCGCCCTGCGGATAGAGCACGCCGCCCGTCAGGTCCATCGCGCTCATCAGGTGGTACAGGGACGGGGCCCGGTCCGGGGAGGAGCCGAGGAAGACGGCGGGATAGCCCAGGATCTGACGCAGACGCGGCTCACGGAACCGCCGGGCCACGAACCGCTCCAAGGAGCCCAGCAGCAGTGGCACCAGGCGGTGGGCGCGGCGGACCACATCGGCGTGGAGGAACGGGCTGATGGAGGTGAAGGAGGTGTAGAGGAAGCGCCGCAGCGCCACGTCATAGGTGTCCCGCGCCGAAGCGAGATACCGCTCCAGGGCCCGGCCGGCCCCGGGCTCGACCGCCTCGAAGCGTTCCACATTGGTGGCCGTCTGCGCGGAGATGTCGATCGGGTCGCGCTCGGCGTGGGCCGCCGAGGGTGGGGCCGGTGGGGACCCGGTTCCGCCGGAGGGGCCGGAATCGGGCTCGAAGAACACGCGGTAGGCCGGGTCCAGCTGCCGCAGGTCCAGCTCGGCCGCCGCCGAGGTGCCCAGCAGGCCGAAGAAACGCTCGAAGACATCCGGCATGAGGTACCAGGAGGGCCCCGTGTCGAAGCGGAAGCCGTCCTGTTCCCAGGTGCCGGCCCTGCCGCCGAAGGCATCGCGTGCCTCCACCAGGTCCACCGAGTGCCCGTCCCGGGCCAGCAGGGCGGCGGTGGCCAGTCCGGCGATGCCGCCACCGATCACCACGATGCGCCGGGTTCCGCCCTCCCCCCTCATCCGTGGTCCCGTCCCGGTGCGGACCGGCGCGTCAGGGCACCCAACAGGATCAGTGCCTTGTGGGGGTCGGAGACCCTGACCCGGGTCCGGCGGATCTCGGCGGCCGGGGTCTGCCGCAGGCGGCGGGAGAGGGCGGCGAAGAGCGCATGGGCCGCCTGGACGGCACGGCGGCTGCCGGCCGGCAGTTCGGCGATCCCCGCCGCAGCCACGTCCAGGTCGGCGTCGATGCCGTCCAACAGGAGGTCCCGGTGGTCGTCGGTGAAGCGCGCCGGGTCCAGGTCCGGGAAGTAGCGGCGGCCGAGCACGTCGTGGTCGTCGGCCAGGTCGCGCAGGAAGTTCACCTTCTGGAACGCCGCACCGAGCCGGCGGGCGGCCGGAGCCAACCGCTCGTAGGCCTCCTCATCTCCGCCGGTGAAGGCCTTCAGGCACATCAGGCCGACCACCTCGGCCGATCCGTACACATACTCGTCCAGGCTGGCTCCGGTGTGCTCGGTCCGCGTCAGGTCCGCCCGCATGGACGCGAAGAACGGTCTCACCAGGCGGTGGTCGATCCCGTGGTGCCGGGCCGCCGAGGCGAAGGCGTGGACCACCAGGTTGGCGCTGTGGCCGCAGTCGATGGCCCGCAGGGTCTCGGCTTCGAGTCCGTCCAGCAGTTCCCGGCGGAGGGCGGGGTACAGCCCGGAGTCCGGATCATCCACCATCTCGTCCGCCACCCGGACCAGGGCATAGATGCTGCGAACGTCCCCGCGCACCGGCTCTGCGAGCAGCCGGGTGGCCCACCCGAAGGAGGTGGAGTAGCCACTGATCACCCGTGCGGCGCTGGCCTGGGCCACTCGGTCATAGCGGCCGGTGCCGGGATGCACGCTCATCGGGCCACCCCGGTCCCTGCGGGCACCGGTTCCGGCCGAGCAGAGTCCTGCGCCAGATCCAGACGGCTGGGCCGGAGGGAGTCCGCCGTGGTCCGGCGGATCTCCCCGACCAGGCCGGTCAGGACGTCGGCGAGGGCAGGCGGGACGGGCACGCGCGAGGCGCGGGTCAGTGCCTCGTTCAGATGGCGGTCTGCCAACTCCTCGGTGACGGACCGCGCCTCGCACTGCTCCAGCAGCTCGCGGGCACGGCCAGCGTCCAGCTCGGTCAGATGCCGGTCACCCACGAGCGGGCGGAGCGCTGGCCAGATCGCGGTGGTCCGGGCATGGGCCATGAGGGCCGTGTGTTTGCCCTCGCGCAGGTCTGTCAGCACGCTCTTTCCGGTGCGGGCGGAATCCCCGAACACCCCGAGCAGGTCGTCCAGCAGTTGGAAGCCGATCCCCAGGGGCCGTCCGATCTCCCCCAGGGCCTCGGTGACCTGCCGGGACGCGCCGGCGACCAGGGCGCCGGCCTGCAGGGGGAGCTGGAAGGAGTAGACGGCGGTCTTCAGCTCCGCCACCCGCACCGCCTCGTCCACCGTGCTCGGGGTGGTGGACAGCCCCAGGCCGAGGCGGACATCCGCCAGCTCGCCGGCGGCAGTGGAGTGGACGGTGTTCTCGAGCAGGTCGAGCAGCTCCGTGATCACTGGAGCCGGGGCGCCACAGCCGGCCACCATGCGGACCGCCGAGACCAGGGCCAGGTCCCCTGCGAGGATGCCGGCCGCGTCCCCGTAGCGCCTCGAGGTGACGGTGCCGGCTCCGCGGTCCCGAGCTGCGGCGGCGTAGGTCCCGGAGACATTGGGGTTCCCGCGGCGCTTCTCGTCACCGTCGATCACATCGTCATGCACCACGAAGGCGGTGTGCAGCAGCTCCAGGGCGGCGCCCACGCGCGCGGCGGAGTCCGGCGGGGCAGCGATACCGGTGGGATCAGCGGGCCCTGCTGGGCCGTCGGACCCGGTTGGACGATCGGACCCGGCGGCGTTCGTTGGGGCCAACGCCTCGTAGGTGGCCATCAACAGTCCAGGCCGGAACCCCTTGCCACCGGCGGTGGCCCGGGCCAACGCACTCCAGAGACCATGATGGTCGTCGCCGAGGTCGGAGGAGCGCTCGGATCCGGCCGTCAGGAACCGGTCCAGTTCTCGGCGGGCCTCTGGTGCGCCGCTCAAGTCTGCTCAACCCCAGTGGGTCCGGTGGGCCCGCCACGGACCTCCGCACCGGCCGTGCCGCCGGGATTCCGCAGTGCGTGCAGCACCCCCGGCCACTGCAGCTGCATCCAGGGGCTCACGGCCCACGGGGCCGTCCGGACCAAGGTCTCGACGTCCGCCACGGGCACCCAGTGATGGTCCATCACCTCATCCGGGTTCGCCTGGGGTTCCTCCGAGGTGACGGCGGTGAAGACCGGGCAGATCTCGTTCTCCACGATCCCGGAGGAGTCCTCGGCCCGATACCGGAAGTCCGGGAGCACCTTCTCGATCCGATCCGCGCCCAGTCCGAGCTCATGGGCGGCGTACCGCTGGATCGTCTGCTCGAAGGACTCCTCCAAGCGGGGATGTCCACAGAAGGAATTGGTCCAGACTCCGGGCCAGGCCACCTTCGTCAACGAGCGGCGGGTGAGCAGCAGCTCGCCGGTAGGCCGGAACAGGTAGCAGGAGAAGGCCAGGTGCAGCGGGGTGTCCGTGCCATGCACCGTGGCCCGCGGGGCCAGGCCGAGGGCGCGGCAACTGTCATCCACCAGTACCACGTGGTCTTCCGGGACGGCATCCATGGTCCTCCTTCGGCGACAGACATACCTAGCCTGGCTAGTAATATCGAGAGTAGCATGGAGGCCATGCCCACACCACCGCGGAACCCCGACCTGCCGCGGAACGGAGGCCTGCCCGCCACGTATTGGTTCGACGCCTCAGACCCGGCGGTCCAGCTGTTGCACGCCGTCCGTCGCTTCCGCCGAGCAGACCAGGAGATGCGCCGCGGCATGGAGTCGGACATGGACCTCAACGCCACGGACCTCGAGGCACTGCGCCATGTCATCGCGCATGAACGGGCCGGTACCACGGTGACCGCTCGTGAACTGAGCACCCACCTGCACATCTCCACGGCCTCCACCGCGAAGCTGCTCAACCGCCTGAGCGCATCGGGCCACGTCTTCCGGACACCCCACCCGGAGGATGGCCGTTCCGTGCTCGTGTCCGCCACAGGGCACGCCCATGACGAGGTACGCGGCTGGCTGGCCCCCATGCATCAGAGGATGCTTCAAGCCGCCCACGAGGTCCCCGAGGAGTCCCGGCAGGCCGTCGTCGATTTCCTGGACGCGCTCGCGGAGACCCTCACCCCGGAGGGCGAGGAGGACTAGGAGGACGAGGAGTTGCCTCGCACCGGCCCCTCCTGGGCCGTTCGCTCCGCGGCGGACAGGATGTTCTTCGCCATGGTCGGGAAGACCAGGGCGTGGAAGGGCTGGATGGCCCGCCAGTAGGCGCGGCCCAGTAGCCCCGAGGGGAAGAAGACCGCCCGCTGGCGCAGCCGGGAGCCGCCCCGGCCGTTGTCCTCGACCGTGAACTGCAGCCAGGCCCGCCCGCCGGCGCGCAGCTCAGCGCGAAGCGTGACGGACCGGCCGGCCTCCACGGACTCCACCCGCCACCAGTCCACGTGGTCGTTGACGTGAAACGTGGACTCGTCCTTCCGGCCGCGGGCCAGCCCGTAACCGCCCAGGACCTGGTCCATCAGTCCGCGAATGCGCCACAGGGCCGGCGCCGAGTACCAGCCGTTGCGGCCACCGATCGTCTCCAGCACCGCCCAGACGGCCTCCGGCGGGGCCGCGCCCTCATGCTCGCGAACGTCCGTGAACACGGTGTTCCCGGCCCACTCCGGGTCCGAGGGCAGCGGCTCGGCCGGATCCTGCGCCATCTCGGTCAGCACGTCGTCGTCCCAGGTCTGGTCCAGCGGTCCCTGGCGCCGGCGGTCGATGGCCCGCCGGCACGCCTCGGTGAAGCTCGTCAGCCCGCCCTCCGGGTCGGGGATGAGTGCGGCGATGCCGTGCTCGGTGGTGACGGCATCCTCCGCCATCGAGGCAGCCAGCGGCATGGCGATCCCCCGGGGAATGGGGGTGACGATGCCGATCCAGAACCCCGAGAGCCGCTGCGCGGGGATGGGCAGGGCGAAGACCCGCCGGCGGGACAGCCCGGCCACCTCGGCGTAGTCGGTCAGCATGGTGGCGAAGGACTGGTCCCGCCCGCAGCCGATGCCCAGAGCCCGGTTGGTGGGCTCCGGCAGGGCGCAGGCGTGGGCGAGGTAGTAGAGCACGTCCCGGATGGCGATCGGCTCGATCCGATTGGACAACCAGCTGGGACCTGGCATCACCGGCAACCGCTCGGCCAGGTGACGGATCATCTCGAAGGAGACCGAGCCCGAACCGATGATCACTGCGGCCTGGAACACCAGGGTGGGCACCTCGCCCTCCAGCAGGACCCGTGCGACCTGCTCGCGTGAGCGCATGTGGTCCGAGAGCTGCTCGAGCGGCTTGTCCGGGTGCAGCCCGCCCAGGAAGACGATCTGCGCCACCCCGGCCTGCTCGGCGGCCGAGGACACCGTGCGGGCCATCTCCGCCTCGCGGTCCATGAAATCGGAGCCGGACCCCATCGAGTGCACCAGGTACAACACCGTGTGCACGTCCCGCATGGCAGCCGTGACGTCCTCCGCCTCCAGGAGGTCGGCCTGCACCTGCTCCACCTCCTCGGACCAGGGCCGGCCGGCGAGGTCGTCGAGGTTCCGGGCCGTCACCCGCACCGTGAACCCGGCGGCGAGCAGTTCCGGGACGAGCCGGCCGCCCACGTACCCGGTGGCTCCGGTGACGAGGACGCGGCGGCCGTGGCCGCCGGGCAGGGACAGATGCAGGGGTGAGGCGTATCCGGGGCTCATGGGGCCACGGTACTGCCCGCCCCGCGCGCTCAGGCCTCCTTCAGCCTCAATCCCGTCAGGCAGGTCGGATCATCGGCGTTCCGGGTGGACACCACCGCCGTGGCCACCTTGCCCGCGTGCTCGATCGTCAGCTCCGCCTCGATACCCTTCGGCACCCACATCCCCACGAAGCCGTTGTCGAAGGTGCGCAGCTCCTGGTCCACCAGCACCTCACCGGTGGCCCGGTCCGCGAGGGTCACCTGGACCTCCTGATTCTGCAGTTCCCCCAGGCACGTGGTCAGGGAGTGGAAGTGGCATTCGTGCGTCTGGGACTCATACGGCGCCGCGGAGAGATAGACCTCGTCCTCGGGCATGGGCAGGGCGGTCTGACGGCCTGCGTCATCGGCCACCACCAGTTGCTCCGGCTGCACCGAGGCCACCAGATCTGCCGGACGCTCGGCCACAGCCTGGGCGTCGAGCCTCTCGATGATCTCCCGGGCCCCGAGCCCCTCGAGGCCATGGTCTGCCAGCATCCGCTGATCCCCCGCCACCGGCGGCCCGGATTCCGGGGCACCCGCCGGACCGGCCGCCGTCGGCTCCTGGCCCAACAGACCCTGCATGGTCTCGATCTCCGCATTCTGCGACTCGATGATGGACTGTGCCATCTCGATGGCACGCGGATCCTGGCCCTCGGCCACCTCCGCCTCGGCCATCTCCACGGCACCCCGGTGGTGTTCGATCATGCCCTCGAGGTACAGGCGGGTCGCCTCCTCGGTGTCGGCCTGCTCCATCGCCTCCAGGTCCTCGGTGGACAGCATGCCGTCCATGCCCTCGTGGCCCATGGAGCCGCCGCCCTCGGAGTCACCGTCAGCGCCCCAGTCCTCGAGCCACCCCTCCAGGGTCTCGATCTCCGGTCCCTGAGCGGCCTTGATCTGTTCAGCCAACGCGGCGACCTCAGGATCCAGACCCTCCTGGGCCAGCAGGATGTCGGACATCTCGATGGCCTGCTCGTGGTGCGGGAGCATCATCTGCGCGAACATGACGTCCGCGTCGTTCGCCTCCGACGCTTGCGAGGTCCCGTCCGAGTCACCGCTTGAGGCGCCAGTCTCATGTCCGGCACCGTGGCTGGCCCCGGCCGTGGCGTCGGAGCCGGACTCTCCTGCGGCACATCCGCCCAGGGTGAGCGCTGCGGCCAGTGCCACACCGACGATGAGGGCGGGCCGGGGGATGCGGGATGCACGCTTGATCCGGGTGTTCTGGTCTCTCACGGGATGCTCCTGCACGGTATGGAATGGTCGGTCGAACCCGGTGTCGATTCTAGGACCCCCTGCTGACCGGGACCCGTTCCATTGCGGAGGCCTCCCGGCCCGCGGCCGCCACGGACTCCGGCCGCAGCTCGACCCGCCGCAGCAACTGCGCATTGAGCGCGACCACCACGGTGGACAGGGACATCAGGACTGCTCCGATGCTCATCGGCAGGACGAAGCCGATCGGTGCCAGCACACCCGCGGCCAGCGGGACCGAGAGCAAGTTGTAGCCGGCGGCCCACCAGAGGTTCTGCCTCATCTTCCGGTAGCTCGCCCGGGACAGTTCCGTCACGGACAGCACCGCGCGAGGATCGTCGGAGGCCAGGATGACCCCGGCCGAGGCGATCGCCACGTCCGTGCCGGCGCCGATCGCGATCCCGACGTCCGCCTGAGCCAACGCGGGGGCGTCGTTCACGCCGTCCCCCACCATGGCCACCGTCCGCCCCTCATCCTGCAGCTGCCGGACCCTCGCGGACTTGTCCTCCGGCCGCACCCCGGCGAAGTACCGCTCGATCCCCAGCTCGCCCGACACGGAGGCGGCCACCGCCTCGGCATCACCGGTGATCATGACCACCTGGACCCCGCGGGCCGTCAACCCGGACACGGCATCACGGGACTCGGGTCGGATCGCATCGGCCAGCTTCAGCGCCCCCACCACCTGACCATCCACGAGCACGTGCAGGATGATCGCGCCCTCGCGGCGCCACGCATCCGCGATCGGCAGCTCGGCGGCACCCTCCTGCTCCAGCAGGTACGGCCCGCCCACCATCACGACGGCGGCCCGCTGTGCACCGCTGCCGGTGCCACCCCCGGACCCGTCGCCCACCACGACGTCGGCCCGCACCCCGACCGCGGGCGAGGACGAGAAGCCGCTCGAGGCCGGGACGGGCGGGCCGCCCTGGCGTGCGGCATCATCGGCGGCACTGACGATGGCCCGCGCCAGCGGGTGCTCGGAGTCAGCCTCGGCCGCGGCCGCGAGCGCCAGGAGGTGGTCGGCGTCGTACCCCGGTGCGGGCTCCACCGCGGTGACGGCCGGGGCACCCTCGGTCAGCGTTCCGGTCTTGTCGAAGAGCACGGTGTCCACGGTGCGCATGGCCTCGAGCGCGAGGCGGTCCTTGACGAGCACGCCGGACCGGGCGGCCCGCTCGGTGGCGATGGACACCACGAGCGGGATGGCGAGGCCGAGGGCGTGGGGGCAGGCGATGACGAGCACGGTGATGGTCCGGACCACGGCCTCGTCCGGGAGTCCGACGGCGGACCAGACGATCGCGGTGACCGCCGCCGCACCGAGGGCGAACCAGAACAGCCAGGCCGCCGCCCGGTCAGCCAGCCGCTGGGCGCGCGAGCTGGAGGCCTGGGCGTCTGCGACCAGCTGCTGGATGCCGGCCAGGGCGGTGTCCTCGCCGACGGCGGTGACCTCCACGCGGAGCCCGGAATCCGTGGCGACGGTCCCTGCCACCACCGGATCCCCCTCGGAGCGGCGCACGGTGGCGGACTCACCGGTGATCATGGACTCGTCCATCGAGGCCGAGCCGCTGGACACCTTGCCGTCGGCCGGGACCCTGCCGCCGGGCCGGATCACCACCACATCCCCGTTCTGGAGATCGGCCGGGACGATGGTCGAGAGGGAACCGTCCGACTCGACGCGTTCGGCCTCATCCGGCAGCAGCGCGGCCAGCGAGTCCAGGGCGGAGGTGGTCTGGGCCAGCGAGCGCATCTCGATCCAGTGGCCGAGCAGCATGATGACGATCAGCAGGGCCAGTTCCCACCAGAACTCGAGCTGGTGGTGCAGGATCCCGAGGGTCGCGCCCCAGGAGGCGAGGAAGGCGACGGTGATGCCCAGCGCGATCAACAGCATCATCCCCGGCTGGCGCCGGCGGATCTCGCTGACGGCGCCGGTCAGGAAGGGACGGCCGCCCCAGACGTACATGACGGTGCCGAGCACTGGGGCGATCCACGCGGCCCAGCCCGGGACCCCGTAGCCCAGGAGCATGGCGAACATGGGAGACGTGGCGACCACGGGGAGCCCGAGCACGAGCATGATCCAGAACAGACGGCGGAACTGGCCGACATGGTCGGCGTGGTCCGCGTGGTCGTGGTCGTGGTCCGCGTGGTCATGACCGGCGTGGTCGTGGCCGGCGCCATGGTGTGGATGGTGTTCGTGGCTCATCGTCATTCCCTTCACTTGATCCCCTCAGACCCTACAATATACCCCCTAGGGGTATCAGTCGGCCATCCTGGAATCGTCACACTCAACAACTGGACCAGTTAGCGCTCAGTAACTAGACTCATTCTCGGCCACCCCTTGTGATCTGGATCACCCCGCTGACAGGAGCCTCATGAACACGCAGATGTCCCAAGACCGCGGCGAGAGCACCACTGCGCTGCTGGAGGAGACCATCGGCGCCAACCTGGACCGCACTGTCGCGACCTTCGGCGAGCGCGAAGCGCTCGTGGAGGTCCCCACCGGAAGGCGATGGACCTACGCGGAGTTCGCGGCCGACGTCGACCGCCTGGCCACCGGACTGCTCGGGTCCGGCCTGGAACCGGGAGACCGCCTCGGGATCTGGGCTCCGAACATGGCCGAGTGGACCCTGACGCAGTACGCCACCGCGAGGATCGGCGTCATCCTGGTGACCATCAATCCGGCCTACCGCACGGAGGAGCTGCAGTACGTGCTCAACCAGTCCGGCATCCGCACGGTGGTGGCCGCGAGCTCCTTCAAGACCAGTGACTATGAGGCCATGTTGGAGGCGGTCCGCAGCGAGTGCCCGCAGCTCCAGGACGTGGTGATCATCGGCAGCGAGGCCTGGACGTCCCTCGCCGGCACCGCGGCGGACCAGGAACGGCTGGAGCAGGTGGCCGCGGCCCTGGACCCCCGGGACCCGATCAACATCCAGTACACCTCCGGAACCACCGGCTTTCCCAAGGGCGCCACACTGAGCCACCGCAACATCCTCAACAACGGCTTCTTCGTGGGCGAGCGGGTGAACTACACGGAGGCGGACCGGGTGTGCATCCCCGTGCCCTTCTATCACTGCTTCGGCATGGTCATGGGCAATCTGGCCTGCACCAGTCACGGCTCCGTCATGGTCATCCCGGCCCAGGGCTTCGGGCCCACCGAGACGCTGCACGCCGTGGCCACCGAACGCTGCACCTCCCTCTACGGGGTGCCCACCATGTTCATCGCCGAACTCGGCCTGCCGGACTTCGACTCCTACGACCTCTCCACCCTGCGTACCGGAATCATGGCCGGCTCCCCCTGCCCGGAGCAGGTGATGCGTCAGGTGATCGAGAAGATGAACATGTCTGACGTGTCCATCTGCTACGGCATGACGGAGACCTCACCGGTCTCCCTCCAGACCACCCCGGCGGACAGCCTGGACCAGCGCGTCAGCACCGTCGGGCGCGTGGGGCCACATCTCGAGGTCAGGATCGTGGACCCAGGCACCGGCGAGGTCCTGCCGCGCGGGGAGGCCGGCGAGCTGATGACCCTGGGCTACTCCGTGATGACGGGCTACTGGAACGATCCGGACAAGACCGCCGAGGCCATCGACACCGAGGGATGGATGCACACCGGGGACATCGGGGTGATGGACGCCGACGGCTACGTGCAGATCACCGGGCGGATCAAGGACATGGTGATCCGCGGCGGAGAGAACATCTATCCGCGGGAGATCGAGGAGTTCCTCTACACTCACCCGGACATCGTGGATGCCCAGGTGGTGGGGGTGCCGGACGAGCGGTACGGCGAGGAGCTCGTGGCGTGGATCCGCCTCCGCGAGGGGGCGGAGGCGCCGACTGCGGAGACCCTCAAGGAGTTCTGCGCGGGGAAGATCGCGCACTACAAGGTGCCCCGCTTCGTGCGGGTGGTCGATGAGTTCCCCATGACCGTCACCGGAAAGGTCCGCAAGGTGGACCTGCGCGCCCAGGCGATGGACCTGCTCGCCGAGGGATCGCGGCAGGCCTGACCCTCCCTCACGGCACGCCGTCCCTGCCGCACCCACAACCGCCCCCACAACCGCCCCCACAACACGGCGGCGCCCGGCCACCGAGGTGACCGGGCGCCGCCGTGGCTGCCCTGTGCAGCGCAGGTGCGGATCAGATGGCCCCGGGACCGGTGCCGCCGGCCGTCGGACCACCGGCGGCCGAGGTGTTCCCGGGCCCACCCGACGGCGGACCGCCGGCAGTACCGGCATGGGCGCCCGTACCCGGCTGAGGGGTGACCGGCGCGGACTGCTCGGCCCGCGCGAGGCGGCGGGCGGCCGCCTCACGACCGCCCAGCCCGAAGGCGAGGGCTGCGGCCAGAGCACCGCCGACCACCACGGCGCCGAAGGCCAGGTTGACGATGCTCTCGGCGATGCCCATGTAGCTCAGGCCCATGGCCGCGAACAGCGCGATCGTGGCCCAGTAGACCACCTGCCCGGCAGTGTCCCTGCCCAGGGTCGAACGCAGCAGGCCGGCCAGGACCACGCCGGCCACGATGAAGGCCACCCCGAAGAGGATCCGGCTGCCCAGGGCGATCACCTCACCCAGGAACTGATTGATCTCCGGGAACCCGAGCACCCGGGTGGCCATGACAGCGAAGGACAGCACGATCACCGCCTGCACGATCCGGGCGACGATGTTGCTGGCGCGCTGCCCCTCCGGCAGGATGCCCCGCTCGGCGGCGACCCGGTCCATCGCGGTCCCCGCGAGGGTCGGCTGAAGGAGCGAGTACACGAGGCCGCCGATGAACCAGCCCACGCCCAGCAGGACCAACCCCAGGATGATGGCCGGCAGCACGTCCAGAACGCTCTGCAGCATGTCCTGCGCCGGCTGGGCGATCGCCGGGATGCCCAGCACCTGCAGAGCCGCGATGACCACGACGATGACGGTGATGACGTAGACCAGCGTGGCGAGGATGCTCGAGGGCTGCGACGCCTCCTGACCGGGGGCGGGCTCACCGCCGAGCTTGCCCTTGGTCATTCGGGCCACGCCGCGATCAAACCCTGCGGTCTCCAGGACCGTGCGCACCAGGTCACGGGCCACGCGGGCCAGGATGAGGCCCACGAACAGGATGACTCCGGCACCCAGAATGCCCGGCAGGGCACCGAGGAATCCGTCCAGCAGGTTCTGCACGGGCGTCAGGACCTGCTGGAGGGCGAAGACCTGCAGCACGGCCATCAGGCCGAAGAGCCAGATGACCAGGGAGGCGATCTTCCCGAGACCCTCACCCAGGTCCTGGCCGCCACCCTGGTCCTTGTTCCGAGCGAGCCGGTCCACCAGCCGCGTGACACCCATTTTCACCAACTTGGCCAGAAGCCACGTCACCAAGAGGATGACGATGGCCATGACCACTTTCTCCAACAGTGCTATCCAGTCGTAGTTCGCTAGCGCGTCCATGATGAGCTCCTCATTCCCGTCCTTGTCAACGCTGATGTCCGCGCGGCGAGTGGCCATGCTGACAAGCACATGTGAACATGACGGATGTCACATCAACAACAGCTGACGCACTGTGCACATCCGAGGGAATCGACTCCACCCGGCCTTCCGTCGGCCCCGCGCTGTACGTTGGAACGGTGCTGCCACATCACGCCACCCACCTGACCCGAGACGGATTCCCGCTTGCCGTGCAGGACCTCCCGGGCGCAGCCTCCCCCACGAAGGCGCAACTGGACGTTTCCCCCAGCGACACCGACGCCGGACCTCCCGCACTGCTGTTGCTGCCAGGGCAGGCGAACTCGCATCGCTGGTGGGACCACGTCCGCACCGGCTACGCACAGACCCACCGCACCGTGACCTTCGACTACCGCGGCACCGGCGGCAGTCACGGGGAACTGGGTCCATGGACCACAGCCCTGTTCGCACAGGACGCCGTGGACGTACTCGACCACCTCGGGATCCGCTCCGCGGCCGTGTTCGGCACCTCGATGGGCGGCCGGGTGGCGCAGATGCTCGCCGCGAACCATCCGGACCGGGTCTCCGCCCTGGTCCTGGGGTGCACCTCCCCCGGTGGCGAGCACGCCATGGAGCGCAAGAAGGAGACCCGGCAGTGGTTGGCCCGGGGCACCGGTGAGGAACAGCGGTCCAAGCTGCACGAGCTCTTCTACACCCCCGACTGGCCGGGCACGTCCGCCGAGAGCACCCTGCTCGGAGATCCGACCATGACCCCGCGCGAGCAGGTGTGCCACCGCCGGGCCAGTGACCGCCATGACGCCTGGGACGCCTTGCCCTCCATCGCCACACCCACCCTGGTGTTGCACGGAACCGAGGACCTGATGGTCCCTGCCGAGAACGCCGCCCTGATCGCAGACCGGATTCCCGACGCGCGAATGGTCCTCTACCCGGGCGGGCGCCACGGGTTCTTCGAGGAATTGGAGGACCGGGTGACGGCGGAGATCCAGCGATTCCTGGCCTTCTAGCCCGGACCACGACAATCAGATGCCCAGGCTATGAATCCAGAGGGTTTAGGTATTTTTGCCTAAAAGAACGGAGGGCTAGGCTAACCCCAGCGCGCCCGAGTGACCCACGGCATAGTCGCCAGCACCCCAGCGGCCCTCGCCCGGCGCTCCGACTCAGTGCCGAGACCGTCGAGAGAGTGAAAGAGGCCCACGGATGTTCATCGCTCCCACGGAGGTCGTCCTCGCCACCGAGACTGCTGACCTCCAGGCGGCGCGGACCCAGGCCTCCTCATGGCGCTCCCGCGAGATGGGCATCCAGGACCGATTCCTCAGTGATGCCGCCTTGGCGGACCTCGCCGCAGCGGCCGAGTCTGTCCAGGACAGCGGCTTCGCCCGCGCCGTGATGGCCGTGCAGTCTGCCCGCGCCGGCCAGTTCGCCCCCATCCCGGACATCAAGTCCGCCGTTGAACTCTTCCGCGAGTTCCTCAAGGACGGGATCATCGACGGCTGGCTCTACGTGCAGGAGCCGGACGGCTACCGCCACCCCTACCTGGTCATGGACATCACCCTGGACCACGGCGACCGCACGCATCCGCCACGCGTCAAACTGACCATGGAGGCGGACAACCCCACGGTCAAGCGCCCCTCCCGGGCACCGCGGCTACTGCAGTTCGACGAGACCGAGCTGGTGGGCAAGACACCCGCGGAGGTGCTGACCGCGCATCGGGCCTTCAAGGAGACCGAGACGCTGCGCTCGGAGTACCAGGGGCGCCGCGATGCCTTCCAGGACCTGATCGACCACGACTTCGGCCGGCAGTTCCTCTTCACCGGCCGCGCCATGCGCACCGATGACTACCGCTCGGCCGCTGACCGCACGAACCGCAAGGTGGTCCACGACGTGGCCCCGGACGAGCGGGCCCCGCTGCGCATGGTGGCCTCCTCCGTGCTCTTCGACGAGGCCGAAACCGCGGCCGTACCCGTGGTCACCGCTGTCCGCGTGTTCGACCTCGCCGCCCAGGACTACCTGGACGTCAACTCGGCCGACCTCACGCGCTACGTGTACAACCCCGGCCTGAAGGACAAGCTGGTGCTACCGGATGACCAGCGCGAGCTGCTGGACATCCTCACCTCGGACATCTCCGTGTTCACGGGGGACATCATCGAGGGCAAGTCCTCCGGCAACGTGATCCTCGCCCGCGGCCGCCCCGGCGTCGGCAAGACGCTGACGGCAGAGGTCTACGCCGAGGTCACCGGCCGCCCGCTGTACTCCATCCACACCGGATCACTGGGTATCACCGCCGATCTGGTGCGCAAGAACCTCGAGGAGATCTTCGTCCAGGCCAAGCGCTGGGACGCCGTGCTGCTGCTGGACGAGGCGGACGTCTTCGTCCTGGAACGAGGATTCGAGCTGCACCAGAACGCCATCGTCGCCGAGTTCCTGCGGACCCTCGAGTACTACGACGGCCTGCTGTTCCTCACCACGAACCGGATCGACGAGGTGGATGGGGCCATCCTGGCCCGCTGCGCCGCCGTGATCGACTACCGGCCCCCCGAGCCGGCGGCCGCACGCCAGATCTGGCAGTCCTTCGCCAACGGGCACAAGATCACCCTGACGGATGAAATCCTGGACCAACTGGTGGACGGGTTCCCGGACATCACGCCCCGGGACATCAAGATGCTGCTGCGGCTGGGACTGCGCATGGCCGCCCACCGGGGAACGGACCCGGACCTGGACGTCTTCGCCGCGGCGGCCCGGTTCCGTGGCCTGGAGTTCATCCCCACCGGCCCGTAGTCCACGCCCGCCACCCAGACCAAGACTTCACCTCCGCATACCGCACACCCCCATCAGGAAGCAGGAACCATGACTCAGGAAAGTTCCCACCAGGAGACCGAGGCCCGCGCGGCCGATTCCGGGGCCAATGCCTCGGCCCGATTCCGTGAGCGGATGGCCGCCCAGTCCGCCGGCGGCGTGGTGGACACCGAGCGTGTGAACCACCTGGCCAGCCGCGCCGTGAAGGCCCTCAATGACATCGTGCTCGAGGAGCAGGTCAGCTACGAGGAGTACAACGCCTTCAAGGCCTGGCTGATCCGCGTGGGCGAGGACGGCGAGTGGCCGCTGTTCCTGGACGTCTGGCTGGAGCACTCCGTGGAGGAGGTCGCCAACGCGGACCGCGAGGGCAACAAGGGCACCATCGAGGGCCCCTACTACCTCGAGGGCTCCCCCGAGGTCCCGTGGAACGGCACCATCCCCATGCGCGAGGACGAGCCGGGCACCCCGTTCGTGTTCTCCGGTCAGGTCCGCGCCGTGGACGGCTCCCCACTGCCCGGTGCCAAACTGGAACTGTGGCACGCCGATGATCTGGGCTTCTACTCCCAGTTCGCCCCCGGACTGCCGGAGTGGAACCTCCGGGGCACCTGGACGGCCAACGAGGACGGCAACTTCGAGATCCACACCGTGCGCCCCGCGCCGTACCAGATCCCCACCGACGGCGCCTGTGGCCAGCTCATCGAGGCCGCCGGCTGGCACGCCTGGCGGCCAGCCCACCTGCACTTCAAGGTGCACGCCCCCGGCCACCACAAGCTGACCGCCCAGTTGTACTTCCCGGGCGACGAGCACCTGGAGGATGACATCGCCTCGGCCGTGAAGCCGGAGCTGATGCTGGATCCGCAGCCGAACCCGAACGGCGAGGGCGAGGTCACGCAGTACGACTTCGTGCTCGACCCGGAGCAGTGATCCGCACATACATCTAGCGGTCGAAAGCGGCCCGTTCCTACCCCGATTCGGGGTGGGAACGGGCCGCTTTCGACCTGCAGTTGCGAGAGTGGCCGGGCCGGCTCAGCTCCGCTCCGCCCGCAGCTCCCGTTTGAGCAGCTTGCCGGACTGGTTGCGGGGCAGCTCGGCCACGAAGTCCACGCGCTTGGGCACCTTGAAGTCGGCGATCCGGGACTTCACGTGCGCCCGCACGGACTCGGCCGTCAGCTCCGCGCCGTCCTTGAGCACGACGACGGCCGTCACCGCCTCGATCCACCTCTCGTCAGGAGTCCCCACCACGGCCACCTCGGCCACCTGCTCCAGTTCGTAGATGCAGTCCTCCACCTCACGCGGGGCCACCAGCACTCCGCCGGTGTTGATGACGTCCTTGATCCGGTCCACGATCTGCAGATAGCCCTGCGCGTCCTGCGTGGCCTGGTC
The DNA here is from genome assembly GCF_047305825.1 of Citricoccus nitrophenolicus. Taxonomy (GTDB): domain Bacteria; phylum Actinomycetota; class Actinomycetes; order Actinomycetales; family Micrococcaceae; genus Citricoccus; species Citricoccus nitrophenolicus. The sequence goes on from NZ_CP063070.1 coordinate 1,543,541, forward strand.
ACCGGACTTGAACCACCCGTCCTCGAAGGCCTCCGCAGTGGCCTCGGGCTTGTTCCAGTAGCCGCTCATCAGTTGCGGGGAACGATACTGGACCTCCCCGGGCTCACCGGGAGCCGCCAGCTTCCCCTCGGTGGTGACGAGCCGGGCCTGGACGGACAGGATCGGCCGTCCGCAGGAGGCGGGCCGGGCATGATGCTCCTCGGGGCGCAGCACCGTGCACAGTGGCGCCATCTCGGACTGGCCGAAGCAGTTGTAGAACCCGATCCGAGGGTACCGCTCCCGCAGCCGCTGCAGCACGGTCACGGGCATGATCGAGGCCCCGTACTGGGCCTTGGTGAGCGAGGAGAGGTCCCGGGTCTCCAGGTCCGGGTGGTTGCTCAGCGGCACCCAGACCGTGGGCGCGAGGAACAGGGAGCCGATGTGCTCGGCCTCCACGAGCCGCAGGGTCTCGGAGACGTCCGGTTTGGCGAGCAGCCGGATGGTGGCACCCAGGGCCAGGTACGGCAGGAGGAACACGTGCATGGCCGCCGAGTGGTACAGCGGCATGCACACCAGCGGCCGGTCCTCCTCGGTCAGGTCCAGCGCCACGATCGTGGCCGCGTACTCCGCGATCAACGCCCGGTGGGACATCATCGCCCCCTTCGGAGCGGACGTGGTGCCGGAGGTGTAGAGCAGCTGGGCCAGGTCCTCGTCGCCCACCGGCACGTCCAACGGGGTATCCGGAGCCGAGCCGTTCCGCGCGGTGGTGAGCAACGCCGGGTGCTGCGCGCCGGCGCTGTGCCCCGGCTCGTCCTCCTCTGTGAAGAGCCAGATCTGCCCGACGCCGGACGCGCGGCCTTGGCCGCGGGTCTCCGTGATGCGCGGCAACAGGGCGGGATCCGCCACCAGGAGATCGGCCCCGGAGTCCTCCAGCAGGTAGGCGAGCTCGTCCCCCTTGAGGGCAAAGTTCACCGGGACGTGGACGTATCCGGCGGTGGCGCAGGCCAGGAACAGGATGGCGTAGGCGTCCGAGTTCAATCCGTAGGCGGCCACCCGTGCCCCGTCCTCCAGGCCCGCTGACCGGAGCCGGTGGGCCACCCGGTGCACGGCGCGCTCGAGTTCGGCGTACGTCCACTCCCGGTCCTCGAAGCGCAGGGCAGTGTTCTGCGCATTGCGCGAGGCGGTGCGGGCGAGCAGGGCGCCGAGGGTGTTGGCCCCGGCGTGGGCGATGGCCTGATCCAGCGCATCGGTCTCGGTGGTCACGGACGGGGGGCTGGGTGTGGTCACGGGAGTCCTCTCCTGTACTGCTCGGTAACCCTGTCAGCATCTCTCGGCTCGAAGGTGTTGTCCAGAGCACAGCCAGCGGCAGGGGCGATGCTCTGTTGGGGACAACACTCACGCTGTTCACTCTTATGTGATTTTCATTTAGAATGAACACAGGCAGATACTGAACAGGAGATGCGCAATGGACGAGCAGTTGGCGCAAGAACTCGCGGACAGGTTCGACGAGTTCGGCCTGCGATTCCTCGAACCGATCGACCTCAACGAACTCCCCACTGAGGACACCGTTTCCGCAACCCTGGCACACCAGGAGGGCCACGCGCCGTATCAGGTCGGCTGCTCTGACACGCTCACGCTCTCCTCCATGGGCTGGGTCAGGCGGCACTATGCAGAACATGACCGCCTGCTCTTGGTCGGGCCGCGGGTAACAGAGCGCTCTGCCGAGAGACTCCGACTGCTGGGCATCAACTACATCGATCAGGCAGGGAATGCCTTCATCACCTTCAACGGCGTGCACATCGATGTGCGCGGCCGCCGCGCCCTCCGTCCCTCAGCAACAAAAGCTCCGCGCTTGACGCGTGGCGGGGTGAACCTCTTCAGCGTCAAGCGCTCACAGGTGATCTTCACGATTTTGTCGTGGCCTGATCTACTCGATGGCCCGGTCCGCGAAATCGCCACCGCGTCAATGGTCTCGCTCGGGCAGGCGCAGGGGACGCTCGATCTCCTCATGCAGTACGGATACTTGGACGAGGAGAAACACTTCGCCCCTAGCCGGCGCGAGCTCCTCATCGACCACTGGACAGCCTCTTACCCGTCAGGCCTCGGATCGGAGGGGAAGGCCGGACGATACTCTGGTGACTGGGCAAGCCTCCGCGTCGGGGATGCCTCCGTATATGTCAGCGGCGAGGCCGCAGTACCGGAGTTGCTCCGCCCAGAGACCGCAACGCTGTACACAGAAGAGTTCCCGATCGAGTTGATCCGCTCACACCGATGGCGCCGCAATGACGAACAGCCGACCATCTTTCTCCGCCGACAGTTCTGGCGGCCGTCGGATGCCCCTGCGGGGCCTGGCGTCCATGAGGCGCCATGGCTGCTGGTCTATGCCGACTTGCTCGCCTCGAACGACGGCCGCCAACACGAAGTCGCCCAGCGAATCCGAGAGGACCACCGGTGATCGATCTGGCACGCGTGGACGAGGCCCTCTACGCCATGATCACCCCGGTCGTCGATGAACTGGCCGCGCAGGTCGATCTCGATCCCGACAACATCCTGCTCATCGGTGCTGGATGCCGGGATATCCTTCACGCCTCCTTGGGGCACACGTTCACAGCGCGCGCCACCACCGACACAGACCTTGGAATCGCGGTGCGCGACTGGACCACCACCCAACGCATCGAGGCTCGATTCCACCGGATCGGCAGCAACGGGATTCGATACATGATCGCCGACATCCCGGTGGACATCATGCCGTTCGGCGACGTTGAAGATCCTGAAGGAATCAGCGTTCCTGCTCCACGTGGGGAGGAACTCGTCGTGTTCGGATTCCGCGACGTCTACGGGCACGCCCTCTCACTCGAACTGCCGAGCGGAAGGACTGTGAGGCTGCCGCAACCCGCCGGATACGCTGCATTGAAGATGCGGTCCTGGATAGACCGTTCCGCACACCACGCCCAGGACAAGGACGCACAAGACCTTGCGCTGGCTGCCTACTGGTATCGGAATGCTCCCGACATCGAAGATCGAATCTATGAGACAGAGACCGGGTTCGAACTTCTTTGTGAACTCGAAATGGACTTCGACCTCGCCGCGATCCGACTCCTCGGACTAGACGCCCTATCCCAACTTTCTCCCGACAACCGCACGGATCTATCCCGACGGTGGGCCGCCCACGACAAATCCAATCTCGCCCGTGATTTCACACTGCCTGCGAGCAGCCCACACCAGGCCAGTCTCGACCGCCGCAAGGCGATGGTTGCCCAACTCCAGTTGTAGCTCAGAGGCGTTCGATGATGGTGACGTTGGCCTGGCCGCCGCCCTCGCACATGGTCTGCAGTCCGTAACGGCCGCCGGTGCGCTCGAGCTCGTGCAGCAGGGAGGTCATCAACCGGGCACCCGTGGCGCCGATCGGGTGACCCAGGGCGATCGCCCCGCCGTTGACGTTGACCTTTGCCGGGTCCGCACCGGTCTCCTGCAACCAGGCGAGCACGACGCCAGCGAAGGCCTCATTGATCTCGATCAGATCGATCTGATCCAGGCTCATCCCCGACTTCTCGAGGGCGTACTTCGTCGCCGGGATCGGGGCAGAGAGCATCATCACCGGGTCGGCGCCACGGGCGGAGAGGTGGTGGATCCGGGCGCGGGGCGTGAGGTTGAACTGCTCCACCGCCGCCGGCGAGGCGATCAGCAGGGCCGCGGCGCCGTCGGACATCTGGGAGGCCGAGGCCGCCGTGTGGGCTCCGCCGGGGATGATCGGGTCCAGGGAGCGGATCTTCTCCAGGTCCGGCTCCCGCGGGCCCTCATCAGCGGTGACGGCTTCCGCGCCGGGCACCGGGATGATCTCCCGCTCGAAGCGGCCGGCGGCCCGGGCGGCCAGGGCGCGCTGCTGGCTGGTGACGGCGAACTCCTCCAGCCGGTCCCGGGTGAAGCCCCACTGTTGGACCATCATCTCCACGCCGCGGAACTGGGAGATCTCCTGATCACCGTAGCGTTCGGCCCAGGACTCGGAGCCGGTGAAGGGGTCCTCGAAACCGAGATCGCGGGCGGCCCGGTTGGAGTAGGACAGCGGGATGGCGGACATGGACTGCACGCCGCCGGCGACGACGAGGTCACTGGTGCCGGACATGACGGCCTGGGCCGCGTAGTGGATGGCCTGTTGGCCGGAACCGCACTGGCGCTCCACCGTGGTGCCGGGCACGGACTCGGAGCCACCGGCGGCCAACCAGGCGCTGCGGGCGATGTCCATGGCCTGCGGGCCCACCTGGTCGATGCACCCCAGGACCACCTCGTCGTAGAGCCCGGTGTCCTCGATCCCGGCCCGGGCGATGATCTCGCGGATCGGTGCGGCAGCCAGGTCCAGCGGGTGGACATGGGCCAGCCCCTTGCCACGGCGCCCCACGGGGGTGCGGACGGCATCGACGATGTAGGCCTCGGTCATGGTGGTCCTCTCGGCAGAACGTGCATCGATGCCAGGGGGCACCGAGAAGGTACTGACCAGTAGCCTTCCTCAGTGCCCGACCAGTTGTCCAGATCACAGTTCGAGGCTCATCACCAGTCCGGCCGGCGCACGGGCTACCGGCTGAGGGGCCGCAACTCGGCGCTGACCGCCATGGGCGGAAGAGCCGCACTGGTCTGACGATCCACGCGAAGGGTCCGGCAGACGCCGCAGCGCACGTAGAGCACCCACCCCTCGGAGGTGGCATGGCGGGATTCCACGCGCCAGCCGTGTTCGTGGGCGTCTACGGGGGCCGGACGAAGCCGCGGGAGGCTGCTGGTGATGGGCGTCATGACTCCACCATGATGTAATGCTCTTATGCATCTCAACCCTTACGGAGAATATGCCGTGGTCCTCGCGGCCTCCCTGGCCAATGAGTGGCCCGCGGACCGGGACGGAATCGTCCAGAGGGCACGCGAGGTCGGCATGACAGTGGAGTTCCCGGAGGGCCCCGGGGACCACACCCAGGTCAGGGGGGTGATCGATGAGTGGCTGACCGTGGTGGACGCCGCCGACAACCCGGAACGGGCCGCGCTGCTGAACCAGCACATGGCCACCGCGGCGGCCTATCCGCGATTGACCGACCATGACCGCGAGGGCTGGCATCTGCACTATCGCGATGATGACGCCCGGTCCCTGCCGGCCGTCCTCGCCGCCGTGATCAGCGTGGGAACCGCCCTGCACCTGAGCACCCGGGGAATGCACCGCCTGGGCCGTTGCGCGGCCGGCCGGACCCCCGGGGACCCGTGCACGAACGTGGTGGTGGACACCACGCGCAACGGTCGCCAGCAGTACTGCTCGGTCCGCTGCGCCAATCGGGCGGCCGTCCGCCGGCACCGCGCGAGATCCTGAGGGCCGGGCGGGGCTTCCGCGGTAAGCCGGCGCGTGCGAACGGTTCACCGGTGGACACCGTCCTGGATACCCTGTCAGCCATGTCCACCACCCCTGCCCTGCGGGGCCTGGCCCAGATCAACATCCCGGCTGACGACGTGGCAGCCACCCGCGACTGGTACGCCCGGGCCACCGGCGTCGAACCCTATTTCCAACAGCCCGACTCCGAGGCTCCGGCGTACGTGGAGTTCCGGCTCGGCGACCGCCTGAACGAACTCGGGATCATCGCCCGCCGCTACCTGCCGACCGGGCACGCTGGAGGATCGGGCGGAGTGATCGCTCGCTGGCATGTGGATGACCTCGAGGGAATGGTCGCGCATCTGCTGGATATCGGAGCCACCGAGCACGAACCCATCACCCCGCGCGGGGACGAGGGCTTCGTGACGGCCTCCGTCCTCGACCCCTTCGGGAACATCCTGGGGCTCATCCACAGCCCCCACTACCTCGAGCAGCGGTAACCTGGACGGCCCCTCCGTCTTCAGACGGCGGGCCGCCCAGACTCAGCCGAAGCTGATCTCAACCCTCCGGTTGGCCGCCAGGGAGGAGGGATCACCAGAGTCCTCGGCCACCGCCGGCTGGGAGTCCCCGAAGCCCTCGACTGCCAGCGTCAGATCCGGGCGCTCCGCCGCCAAAACGTCGGCCACAGCCTGCGCTCGATGCTCCGACAACCCGTCATTGTCCACCTCGGACCCCTCGGGCATCGGCAGGGAGTCCGTGTGCCCGTGGACGTCCACCGTGGCACCCTCCGGGACCTCCTCGACCAGTGCGGCGATACGGTCCGATGCACTGCCCGGCAGGTCCCACTTCATGGGCACGAAGAGGATGTCCGCCTCCAGGACGATGACATCCTCCTCGTCCGGATCAGCGCCGCCGAGCTCTTCGATCGAGGAGTCCACGTCGAAGACACTGATCGACTTCGGAACGTCGTAGGCCGAGACGGACTCGGCCAACACCTGGCGATCGATCTCGCCGGGAACCTCGGGTGGGGACTGGACGTCAGCGTCCTGTGCGGTGGCCGCCGGGGCCACCATGACACCCGTCGCCAGTGCGAGCGCGGCGGTGGTCAGGCTCAGCGGCCGGCGAATCGTGGACTGGCCTGGGGCGCGCACGATCATTCTCCCCCGCCCTCGCCGCCACCGGAGCCCTGGGAGCCCTGAGAGCCCTGGGAGCCCTCCTCGATCGTCACCTCTTCGAACTCCGCGCCGGCGGGGAGTCCGACATTGAGTGTTTCGACATCGTCTTCCGGCGCGGCGAAGTTGGCCCAGTACGCCTGGGTCTCACCGGAGGCCAGCTCCGCCACATTGTGGGGCGTCGCCCAGACCTGCCCGTTGTCCCACCCTCCAGCGGTGCGGAGAATCGAATACTTCTTCAGATTCTCCCGATCGAACAGGGACGGGGCCACCATGGCGTGGTTCTTGGCGTGCAGCTCCCAGAGCGCATAGGCATCCCGGCCCTGGAACTCCGGGGTGTAGGTGAGCAGGAGCTCCATGGTCTCCCCGTCCCGCCGGAGGTGGTGCAGGCCCACGGTCATGGTGCCGTCGATGCCCTCGGTCTGGATGTCATAGGTGACCGTCTCCACGGCATCGGCCGGGTCCACGGTGCTGGATCCAGCACCGTCAGCTGCCACCGCATCCTCTTCCTGCCCCTCAGGAGTGGCAGCGGACCCGCCTTCTACGCTGCTGGCCTGCGCGCTGGTCTGCCCGGCCGGCTCCGTGAACCCTGCCGGTTCGGATTCCCCCGAGCATGCGGTCAGGGTGAGCGCGGTCAACGCGGTGATCAAGATGGCCGCATGGCGCCAGTGGAGGCGGCGGGGGCGGTCCGTGGTGGTTTCCATCGTTCTGCTCCTGTCGGTGGTGATGTACTGCGGTCGCTTGCTGTGGTGACGTCTATGAGTCGCGCCCGGTGGAAGGAAAGTTGCATCGAGGTCAGAGATCTCGCCCAAGACCTGCCGTGTGCCCCTACTCGGTCACCGTGACCTCGTACCGAGCCTCGAGTTCCGGCCCGCCCGGGACGCGGGCACGCAGGATGACCTCACTCGTTCCGGGCCGGGTCGCGGTCATCGTGACCTCGCGTTCGCCGATGACCTGGGCGCCGGTGGGCAGGGTCCAGACCCAGGAATCCAGACCCTCGACGTCGGCGCTCAGGGTGATCTCCTGCCCCACCGCGACCGCCTCGGGACCGTGGACGGAGATCGAGGCACCCGCCTCTGCGGTGGGGGGCGCATCGGGGCTGCCCCAGAGGTACCCCGCCACCACCCCGGTGAGGGCGGCCAGCGTGGCCAGGAGAGCCACGAGGCCCACGGCCCGCACCCTCCACCGCGGACGCCGCTCCCCTCCTGCCGCGCCCCGGGCAGACCGCCCTGCCCCTGGCCCAGCCGGCACCTCCGGAGCGCCCGTCCCGGAAGAGGGCGGGGCCGGCGTCGTCGATCTGGTGGTGTCAGGGGCCAGCGCCCTCTCGATCTCGGCGCCCCACTCCGCCATGGTCTGCTGCCGCTGCCGTGGTGAGGTCCTCATGCCGCGGCGCAGGACCTGGAGGAAGGCTCGGGGCAGGTCGGCGTCCTGGGCGAGCCACGCCAGCAGCGCGGACGCCGCCCAGATGTCGGCCCGGGTGTCCACCACCCCCGGGCCTGACTGCTCGGGCGGCCGGAACCCGGACGTGCCCCCGGCCACGGTGAGCCCTGAGTTGAGGGCCAGGTCCTTGCACATCCCGAGGTCGGCCACCAGCAGGCGCTCGTCGGGCCGGACCACCTCCGCGTCGGAGGAGTTCCCGCCGGGGCCGCGGCCCGCCTCCCGGTTTGCACTCCCCGTGGGGGCGGAGGGCACCTGACCGGTCAGCAGCAGGTTCCCGGGGCTGAGGTCCCGGTGCACCAGCTGCGCCCGGTGCACCGTCTCCAGCGCAGCGGTCATCGGCCTCGCCACCGCCAGGACGTCCTGCGGCCCGGCACGCCAACCCCGGGCACGCAACTGGCCGACGCGATCGGCCAGGGTGCCGCGGTCCGCGTACTCCAGCACCAGGTACGGCTGGTTCCGGTCGGACTCCCCGATGTCATGCACGGCGACCACGTGCGGGCCGGCCACCTTGCGCAGGCTGCGCCCCTCGGCGATGAACCGTTCCCGGACCTCGGGGTTCAGGCTGTGGTTCTCGGCCAGGATCTTCAGGACCACGGTGCCCTCCAGCAGCCCGTCATGGGCCCGGTGGGCGGTGGCGAAGGAGCCGACGCCGATGACCTCCTGCACCTCGTACCGATCCAGTCCGTACGTCATAGTCCCAGGCCACCGCCCTCGCCGCGCAGTCGGGCGGCGACCATCGCCCGGCCGCGGCTGATCTGCGCCTTGACGGTTCCGGTGGGGCGCCCCAGGGCCTGGGAGATGTCGGCGTAGGCCTGACCTTCGAGGTCCCTCATCACGACAGGGAGGCGGTAGAGCTCCGGCAATGCCTCCAGGGCCGCCTGCACGCTCGCCCGGGTCGCGATCAGCGAGCTCATCCGAGGTCCCGGGGCAGCCTCGACGGTTTCGATCGCCTCGTCGGTCAGGGGCGCCGTGGCCCGCTGGCGGCGCAGGTGGTCCACCACCCGGCGCCGCACGATGCTGTGCACCCAGGTGGTGACCTTGCCGCGCCCGTCGTAGGAGCCGATCGAGGCGGCGGCCGAGATGAGGGCGTCCTGGCTGACGTCGTCGACGGCCGCATGGTCGAGCAGGGCTGCGCGGGCGAAGCGACGGATGACCCCCGAGGCATCGAGCACCTCGACGAGCAGGTCCACGGCCGCCGGGTCCTGCCGGCTCTGCCGAGCGAGGAGCGCGAGGGCGTCGTCGAGACGGTCAGTGCCGGTCATGCCCAGGCTGAGCCGGCGGGCCGTGCGGACGTCGGCCGCCCGCAATGCCGCTTCAAGCTCCTCCAGCTCCCCCATCGGCCCCCCCGCCCAGCGGTCATGGACGGCGCATGCGCCCCTGTCAGTGTCCGAGTCTAGGGTGGGCCGGCAGCGGCCGGCATCCGGCCGGTGAACGGAGATCAAACCCCGGATGACGAGAAGGATGCAGGGGGATACACCGGGATACAGGAGAAGCCCGGAAACTCACGTTTCCGGGCTTCTCACACTGCGGAGGATGGGGGATTTGAACCCCCGAGGGCGTTAACCCAACACGCGTTCCAGGCGTGCGCCATAGGCCGCTAGGCGAATCCTCCTGAGGTGCCCAAGTTCCGGACGCGCATGGCAACCGACTCAAGAGCAGGATTCATCGTACCCGACCAAGTGCCCCGGGGACCAATCGGTTCATTCCGCCCCTTCCAGACCGGACTCCACGTCCCGCACGATCGCCAGGGCGAAGCCGTCCCATCCCTTGCCACTGACGGTCTGCAGCGCCGTCCCGTCCAGCCGCGGGTCCTCGCCCTGGCGCTGGAGGTAGGCCCGGATCCCGGCCACGTCCGCGGCATCGCCACCCGTCCCGGAACCGTCCAGGACCCGGCCGCCGCGGACCACGTTGTCCCCGATGATCACGGTCCCGGGCCGGGAGAGTTTCAGGGCAGCGTCAAGGTAGTTGGCGTTGTTCGCCTTGTCCGCGTCGATGAAGATCACATCGTAGGGGCCGGCACCGGAGTCGATGAGCTCCTGCACGGAATCCAGGGCGGCGCCGACCCGAATCCGGACCCGGCTGCCCAGGCCAGCGGCGTCCAGGTTAGCCCGGGCCACCTCGGCGTGACGGGGCTCGAATTCCAGCGTGGTGACCATCCCCCCGGGCCCGACGGCGGCCGCGAACCATTGCGTCGAATACCCACCGAGGGTGCCGAACTCCAACACCGACCGGGCTCCCGCCAGCTCGGCGATCAACCCCATGAGCTTGCCCTGACCGGCCGGCACCTCGATCGGCGGCAGCCCGGCCTCGTGCGTGGCGGCCCGCGTGCGGCCATAGGCCCTCCCCGGGCGGATGGCGGTCTCCACGAGGTAGTCGTCCACGGCATTCCACTGCTCGATCGAGGTCATGGCTCCACCCTAGGGTCCTGCCGCCCGGGAGTCCCGTCCCGGCGAATCGCCTCCGGCGCCTCGGCGCTGGTAAGATGGACGGCGGCCCCTCACGTGGTGTCATCTCGCTGAACTCCCCCAGGACCGGAAGGTAGCAAGGGTAGGTGGGCTCTGGCAGGTGCGTGGGGGGTCTTTAATTTCCCCGACACCTACCCGATTGCTCCACCGTTCGACTGCCCGACCGTCCGGAGGTCCCGTGCCCGCTGGCCGCTACGCCCCCAGCCCGTCTGGCACCCTGCACCTGGGCAACCTGCGCACCGCCATCCTGGCTTGGCTCTTCGCCCGCCAGACAGACCGGGACTTCCTGCTGCGCATCGAGGATCTGGACCGGGTCCGCTCCGGCGCCGAGGCGGAACAGCTCACCGACCTGTCAGCGATCGGCGTCACCTGGGACTCCGCACCGGTCCGCCAGTCCGAGCGGCTCCCCCTCTACGAAGACGCGCTCACCACCCTGGGCGGACTGGGCTCCACAGTTGAGGACGGGCTCGTCTACGAGTGCTTCTGCTCCCGCAAGGACATCGCCGAGGCCACGAGCGCACCCCATCTGCCCTCAGCCACCCCACACCCCTCATCGAGTACGGCGGACATGCCGGTGACACCCCCCGTCTCCCCGGCAAGCCCTCCCGACTCGATTCTTCCGAGCCAAGACCCCGCCCCGGCCCTCGTCCTGCCACCGGGGTCCTATCCCGGCACCTGCCGCAACCTCTCCGGGTCCGAACGCGAGCGCCGTCGCGCCGAGCGCCCCGCCGCGCTGCGGATCAATGCGGCCCGCGCCGCAGGCCTGCCGGAGGGCCACCCACCGGTCCACCGCGTGACCGATCGGCTGAACGGGACGGTCCAGGCCGCCGTCGACGATTTCGTGCTGCGCCGCAATGACGGTGCCTTCGCGTACAACCTGGCGGTGGTGGTGGATGATCTGGCGCAGGGCGTGGACCAGGTGGTCCGTGGAGACGATCTGCTCTCCTCCGCGCCGCGGCAGGACTGGCTGGCCCGGCTGCTCGCCGAACGCAACGGCCTTCCCGTTCCACACACCGAGTACATCCACGTCCCCCTGGTGCTCAACACTGCGGGGCAGCGGCTGGCCAAGCGGGACGGCGCGGTGACGCTCGCCGACCTCACGGCGCTGCCTCGCGGCGGGTGGTCGCCGGCGAGGGTACGGGACCTGCTGTTGGACTCGATCGGCCTGCCCGCCGGCCCCCTGGATCAGGTCCTGGGCCGCTTCGACTCGGAGACGGTGCCGCGCGCCCCGTGGACTCCTCCACAAGCCGTGATCGGCCCTGCAGAGACCCCCGAAGAGAAGATAAGGTTCCATAGGTGACTACCGCCCTGTATCGCCGCTACCGTCCCGACTCCTTCGAGGACATCATCGGCCAGGAGCATGTCACCGTGCCGTTGATGACGGCCCTGTCCAAGGACCGGGTCAATCACGCGTATCTGTTCTCCGGTCCGCGCGGCTGCGGCAAGACCACCTCGGCCCGCGTCCTGGCCCGTTGCCTGAACTGCGCGGAGGGTCCCACGGGCCACCCGTGCGGCGTGTGCGAGTCCTGCCAGGAGCTGGCCACCGGCGGTTCGGGCGCCCTGGACGTCATCGAGATCGACGCGGCCTCGCACGGCGGCGTGGATGATGCCCGCGACCTGCGCGAGCGCGCCACCTTCGCCCCCGTGCGGGACCGCTACAAGATCTTCATCATCGATGAGGCACACATGGTCACCTCAGCGGGCTTCAACGCGCTGCTGAAGATCGTGGAGGAGCCCCCACCGCACATCAAGTTCATCTTCGCCACCACGGAGCCGGACAAGGTGATCGGGACCATCCGCTCCCGCACGCACCACTACCCCTTCCGCCTGGTCCCGCCCGAGCCGCTCATGGAGTACCTGGAGCGGCTGTGCGTGCAGGAGAACATGGACGTGGAGCCCGGCGTACTGTCCCTGGTGATCCGCTCCGGCGGCGGCTCCGTGCGGGACACCCTCTCCGTGCTGGACCAGCTGATGGCCGGAGCGGCCGAGGGTGGCATCGGCTACGAGTTGGCCGTGAACCTGCTCGGCTACACCCCGGATGCCCTGCTGGATGACGTGGTGGACGCCGTGGCCGCCGCCGACTCCCAGACCGTGTTCCGCGTGGTGGACCGCGTGGTGCAGTCCGGCCAGGACCCCCGCCGCTTCGTGGAGGACCTGCTGGAGCGATTCCGAGACCTGATCATCGTCAAGGCCATGCCCGAGTCCGCCTCCGCGGTACTGCACGGCATGCCCGAAGACCAGGTCCGCCGCCTCGAGACCCAGTCGGCCCAACTGGGCCACGGCGAGATCTCCCGCGCCGCGGACATCACCAACCAGGCCCTCACGGAGATGGTCGGCGCCACCAGCCCGCGCCTGCACCTCGAGCTGCTGATGGCCCGGCTGATGCTGCCCACCACGGACGCCACCGAGCGCGGCCTGGCTGCTCGCCTGGACCGGATCGAGCGCCGGCTCGCCTACGGGGGCTCCCCGGATTCTGCAGAGACACCCGCCCCGCAGGGTGCCGACCCGCACGGCGCCGGCCCGGCCGGCCCCGCTCGCCCTGCCCCTTCCGCGGAGGTGTCCTCCGCCGCGCCGGACGAGGTGATCCCCCCGCGGGACCAGGACGGATCGTTGTCCGGGGCGGCCCTGGCCCGCGCCGCGATGAAGCGCGGAGAACGGGTGGAAGACAGCGTCCGTGGTGCCCGCGCGGAGGGTGCCGAGCGTGCCGCGGAGACGGCCGCCCCACCCGCACCAGCGGCCGCCCCCCAGCCCCCGGCAGAACACGAGGCACCGGCACAGCCCGAATCGTCCGAAGCGGCGCAGCCCTCCCCTGCTCGCCCCGAGCCCACGCAGGACGCGCCGTCACGTCCGGAGCCCGGGCAGCCGTCGTCGTCCCCCCAAGGCGGCAGCGCCTCCCAGGTGGAGATGATCCGCAGGGCCTGGCCCGAGGTCCTGGAGTATCTGGAGGAACACTCGCGGCTCATCTGGATGCTCGTCTCACAGAACGCGTCAGTGGCGGGCTTCGACGGACAGCTGCTGACCATCGGATTCTCCGGCGACGGCCCCCGGGACACGGTGCAGCGCCGTGGCGGGGACCGCACCATCGCCGAGGCCGTCCATTCCGTCCTCGGGATCCAACCCCAACTGGACCTCATCACCGGAGGGTCCGCACCCGCGGGTGGTCCCGGCCCAAAAGCTGAGGGCCGCCCCACCCCGGCGGCCCCCCAGCCGGTAGTCCCGCCCCCCGCCGCCGAAGAGACCACTCCGGTGGACACCGCGCCCGCGGAGACTGATGCCACTGCGGACAGCGAGGCCACCGCACAGGCTGAGATCGCCGAGGCAGCTGAGGCAGCCGCGGTTGCTGAAACAGCTGAGGTGGCCGAGGTTGCTGAGACGCCGGCCGTGGAGGAGGATCTGCCGGCCGAGGACATCCCCGTCTCCGACTGGTCCGGTCCGGGCGGTTCCTACCCGGAGGAGGACGTTCCCCCGCCGTGGGACGAGGAGCCCGAACCGGAGGACGATCCCGGATACGCCCGCCAGTGGGGAGAGGAACCGGGAGCACGCGCCGCCCCCGCCCCGGAGCCCGCCGCCTCCGCGATCCCTCGGCCCGAGCCGTCAGCGCCCTCGGCCCCTCGTCCCGAGCCCGGCCATGCCCCGATTCCCCGACCGGAGCCGGGGCTGGGCGGCATCCCGTCGTTCGCCAGGCCCGAGGCCGAGATGCGTGCCGAGCGCAACGCTGCCGCGGCCGGGCCGGGCCGCAGCGCCCCGACCCCCGCACCGACCGCTGGCCCGGGGGAGCCACCAGCGCCGTCAGCTGACTCCCCGCATCAGCGCCGGGCCAGCCGGTTCCAGCAGATGATGGAGCAGTACAACCAGTCACAGGCATCCCCGTCCGGGCCGTCTGCGCTGGCCGGGGCGGGGCCACACCCCGGCCAACCCGGTGCGCCCGGGGTGACCGCGCCGCCACAGGACCCCTCCACCGGCGGTGCGGACGGGGCCACGGCGTCCGGGTCCGTAAGCTGGGGGGACGAGGTTCCCAGCGAGGATGACATCACCATCGAGGAATCCGGCATCGCCGGGCGCAAGGTGGTGGAACGGCTGCTGGCCGGCCGCTTCATCGAGGAACGGATGTTGGACGGCAGTCCCCTGTCCTGACTCGGAACTGAGCACCCCTCCGCCGTCCGGCGGGAACCGTATCCCCTGGCCCACGGGCCAGGACAGCAAGGCAGAAGGTGGTCGGTAGCGTGTACGAAGGTGCGGTCCAGGACCTGATCGACGAACTCGGGCGACTGCCCGGGATCGGGCCGAAGTCCGCCCAACGCATCGCCTTCCACATTCTGGAGGCGGATGCCGAGGACATGCTCCGGCTGGCCGAGTCCATCCGCACGGTCAAGGACAAGGTCAAACTCTGCTCGATCTGCTTCAACATCTCCGAGCAGGAGACCTGCGCGATCTGCCGGGACGAGCGGCGCGACGGGACTCAGGTGTGCGTGGTGGAGGAGTCCAAGGACGTCATGGCCATTGAGAGGACCCGCACCTTCCGCGGCCGGTACCACGTGCTCGGCGGGTCCATCAATCCGATCGCCGGCATCGGGCCTGATCAGCTGCATGTCCGCGAGCTGCTGACGCGGCTGCAGGACGCCACCATCGAAGAGGTCATCCTCGCCACGGACCCGAACCTGGAGGGCGAGGCCACGGCCACGTATCTGTCCCGCATGCTCGGCTCCACCGGGCTGACGGTGACCCGGCTGGCCTCCGGGCTGCCCGTCGGCGGCGATCTGGAGTACGCCGACGAGGTCACGCTCGGGCGAGCCTTCGAGGGCCGGCGCAACGTGGCCGGCTGAACGTCAAGGCAGGCGGTTGAAGGCGAAGTGTGAGCCTTCGGCCGCGCCGACCACCGTGCTGAAGGGTTCCTCCAGCCGGCCCAGCAGCCGGTCCACGGACTGTTGGAAATGCCCGGCGAGGGTCTGCTCGGCAGCCAGCCCGTCGCCGTCGGAGATCTGGCCCAGCAGGGTCCGGTGGACGTCCAGGATGTCCGTGCGGACCACGTAGCCGTCCCGGTGGGACAGTGCCGCCAGCCGGGTCTGGACGATCAGCGTGGAGGCCATAGCCGTCATCCGCAGGTTCCCGGTGGCCTCGACCAGTCCGAAGTGCAGGTCCAGGTCCGCGTCTCCGATCCGGCGGGCATCCGAGCCGTCCGCGAGGGAGGCCTCCAGGGGGGCGAAAAGCTCCCGGAGGGCGGCCAGGCGGCGCTCCCGGTCCTCAGGCTCGAGCCCGGCCAGGTGCCGCACGGCGGATCCCTCGATGGCCAGCCGCGCCGCGTACAGCTCGGCCACCTGGTCTGCGCCCACGGTGGCCACGCGCAGGCCGGCCCCGGGACGGGCCACGAGCAGCCCCTCCTGGACCAGCCGCTGGGCCGATTCGCGCAGGGGCCCACGGCTCACCCCGAGCTGCGAGGCCACCTCGGCCTCGCGCACGGAGGAACCCGGACGAAGGGTGCCGCTGTAGATGGCGTTGCGCAGCTCCACGGCGATGAGATCCACCGTGGAGGGACGGCGCACCATGTTCACCAGAGGCCTGCTGACCGGTCCGTTCCGGCGGACGGCATCCCGGTCCTGGGTCTCGTTCATGAGGCGGTTCCTTTCGACGCACCCACGATCATTCCACGCAACGGGCCATGGGGAGGACTCCGATCCTTCCACGCGAATCGTTATATTGTCGACATTCTTCTGGTCGACGTTCCGATGGTGAGTCCCTTCACATTCTGCTAGCGTCGGCCCAAGGCTGTCTGCAACGCACCGAGATTCACGCACCGTCATCCATCGCACCACCGGCCACCCCCGCCGGCAGCTTCGGGGGGTCCGGCCAGCTGAGGAGCACGCCATGACCATCCAGCACCTGAACCCCGCGGCACCCCCGGCCGCCCGCCATCGCCGCTCACGGCGCCTGCTGCAGGGAGCCGGTCTGCTGGCCGCCTCCGCCCTGATGCTCACCGCCTGCGGGGGCGGGGACGCCGGTTCCGAGGGTGAATCGGAAGGCGGCGAGGGCACCACGGCCGCCAGCGGCAACACCCTGGAGCGCCTCCAGGATGAGGGCACCATCACCGTCGGCATCGCCGGCGAGGTCCCCTACTCCTACCTTGAGGGCGGCGAGCCCGCCGGGGCCACCGTGGCCATGCACGAGCAGATCTTCGGGGAGATGGGCATCGACAACGTCGAGGCCGAACTGGTCGAGTGGAACTCGCTCATCCCGGGCCTGAACGCCGGCCGCTTCGATGCCGTCTCCGCAGGCATGTCCATCCTCCCCGACCGCTGCGCCCAGGCCGCGTTCTCCGACCCGGAGATCATGTACACCACCACGCTGATGGTCGCGGAGGGCAACCCGCTGGGCCTGAGTGACCTGGACTCCGTCAAGGAGAAGATCGATGGCGGCGAGCAGGTGAACCTGGCCGTGCTGGCCGGTGGCATCGAGGCCGGCTACGCCGATTCCCTCGGACTGGAAGTCCAGTCCGTCCCGGATGCCCAGACCGGCATGGACACCGTGGCCAACGGCCGTGCGGATGCCTTCGCCATGACCGCCATCTCGCTGAACACGCTGGCCGAGGAGAACCCGGACGCCGGCGTGGAGACCACCGACCCCTTCGTCCAGGTGATTGACGGCGTGGAGCAGATCGGTGCCGGCGGCACGGTGTTCCGCCAGGACGACACGGATCTGCTGGAGGCCTACAACGAGGCGCTGGGCGGCGTGACGGAATCCGAGGAGACCTACCTGGAGGTGGTGGGTGACTACGGTTTCACCGCCGAGAACCTGCCCCCGGAGGACCTGACCACCGAGCAGCTGTGCGCGGGCGACTTGGGCTGATAGCCGGTGCTTGAGAACCTTCAGGCCACCGCCGAGGCCTGGCCGTTCCTGGTTCAGGGGCTGTGGGTCACCATCCAGCTCACGGTCATGGGATCGGCACTGGCCCTCGTCCTCGCCCTGATCCTCGGCCTGATGGCCGGGGCCTCCAACAAGGCCCTGGCCATCCCCGGCCGGATCATCATCGAGTTCTTCCGCGGAACCTCGCTGGTGGTCCAGCTGTTCTTCATCTTCTTCGTGTTGCCCCAGTTCGGATTGGAACTGCCCGGCATGTTCGTGGGAGTGCTGGCCCTGGGTCTGAACTACGGGGCCTACTGCGCCGAAGTGGTGCGCGGCTCCATCGCCTCCGTACCGCAGGGGCAGTGGGAGGCCACCACGGCCCTGTCCATGTCCCCGGTCCACCGGATGCGCCGCGTGATCTTCCCCCAGGCCTGGGCCCTGATGATCCCGTCCCTGGCATCCCTGCTGGTCCACCTATTGAAGGGAACCGCGATCGTCAGCGTCATCCTGCTGCGTGACTTCACGTTCTACCTGGACCAGCTCACCCGGCAGACGGACACCTTCTGGGCCTACGCCGCCGTCGGACTGGTGGGCTACTTCATCCTGGCCCTGATCCTGACGCTGTTCATGAATGCCCTGGAGGCCCGGGCCAAGAACCGGCTCGGCCGCGGCCCGTCCCTGCGTGAGATCCTCTCCCCCACGCCCACGAACAAGGACGCGCTGTCCACGGCGGGAGGTGGCGTCTGATGCAGAACGAGAGCAACCTGTGGGACTGGGACCTTGCCTTCCGGGCCCTCCCCGACGTCCTCGAGGGCTTCCTGACCGTCACCCTGCTGGTGACCGTGGTGTCCACCCTGATCGCGGCCGCGCTCGGCCTGGTGTGGGCCATGATCATCCGCCTGGCCCCGCAGCCCGTCTCCGGGATCGTCAGGTGGATCGTCAGCTTCATCCGCATGACCCCGATCGTGGTGCAGCTGCTGTTCGCCTATTACACGTTCCTGATGTTCGATGCGATCACCATCGGGATCGTGGTGTTCGGCATCCACTACTCCACCTATATGTCCGAGGTGTACCGCGCCGGCATCGATGCGGTCCCGAAGGGCCAGTGGGAGGCCACCACGGCACTGTCCATGTCCACGCGACGCACCTGGACCGCCGTCGTGATCCCGCAGGCCCTGCGGGCCACCGTGCCCGCGCTGGGCAACTACGCCATCTCCATGTTCAAGGACACCCCGTTCCTGCTGGTGATCGGCGTGGTGGAGATGGTGAACGCCGCCCAGATCTTCGGTGGCAACAACTTCCGCTACGTGGAGGCCATCACGCTGGCCGGCATCATCTTCCTGTTGGCCAGCTACCCCACGTCCGTCCTCGTCCGCCGATTGGAGAAGCGACTTGCCTACGCCTACTGACCCCGCCACCACCCCCGGTGCGCGCGCCGCCGGCACCGCCCCCATCATCGAGTTCCGGGACGTGGAGAAGCGTTTCGGTGACAACGTGGTGTTGAAGGACCTGCACTTCCATGTGAACAAGGGCGAGCGGGTGACCCTGATCGGCCCCTCCGGTTCCGGGAAGACCACCATCCTGCGCCTCGTCATGACGCTCGAGGAGGCCACCGGAGGACTGATCCTCATCGACGGTGACCCGCTGACCCACCGCCTGGAGGGCGGCAAGCGGGTGCGGCTGTCCAACAGGGAGATCAAGAAGACCCGCACCCGGATCGGCATGGTCTTCCAGCAGTTCAACCTGTTCCCCAACATGACGGTGATCCAGAACATCACGGAGTCCCCCGTCCACGTGCTCGGCCAGTCCAGATCCGAGGCCACGGCGAAAGCCAAGGACCTGCTCGAGAAGGTCGGCCTCGCGGACAAGGCCGACGCCCACCCCTCCTCGCTGTCCGGCGGTCAGCAGCAACGCGTGGCGATCGCGCGCGCCCTGGCCATGGATCCGGAGATCCTGTTGCTGGACGAGGTCACCTCCGCCCTCGACCCGGAGATCGTGGACGAGGTCCTGGGGATCCTGCGGAACATCGCGGACACCACGGACATCACCATGCTGATCGTCACGCACGAGATGCAGTTCGCCCGGGACGTCTCGGACCGTGTGCTGATGTTCGACGGCGGCTCGATCGTGGAGGACTCCGACCCCCACACCATGTTCACGGCCCCCACGCACGAGCGCACCAAGAAGTTCCTGCGGGCCGTGCTCGGCGAGGGGCAGATCGGCACCCGCTGACCCTCCCCTCCTGCGCACGGTGCAGGCAGAGAGGACTGCTCCTCCCTGCCCGCTCCCTGCGTTGAGAGGACACGACGGCGGCCGATCAGGACACAGCCGCCGTTACCTTTTCGTGATCTTCAGTGGTCACTCAAGACGCTGCGGGCCCCGCTCCCCCTAAACTGGAGCGCAAGCCCCATGACCATCCGCCCCAGTGCGGTACGCCCTTCCACCGTGAGGTCCTTGCATGAGTTTGATCGTCCAGAAGTACGGCGGGTCCTCCGTCGCCGATGCCGAGGGGATCCTGCGCGTGGCCCAACGCGTGGTGGATACCCAACAGGCCGGCCACCAGGTGGTGGTGGTGGTCTCCGCAATGGGAGACACCACCGATGAACTCCTGGACCTCTCCGAGCAGATCAACGGCGAGCCACCCGCCCGGGAGATGGACCTCCTGCTCTCCGCGGGCGAGCGCATCTCCATGTCCCTCCTGGCCATGGGCATCCACTCCCGAGGCGCCACCGCCCAGTCCTTCACGGGCTCCCAGGCCGGCATGTTCACGGACAGCCTGCACGGGGACGCCCGCATCATCGATGTCTCTCCCGACCGCGTGAAGGACGCCGTGGACGCCGGGGACATCGCCATCGTGGCCGGTTTCCAGGGGATGAGCCGCGAGTCCCGAGACATCACCACCATGGGCCGCGGCGGCTCGGACACCACGGCCGTGGCGCTGGCGGCTGCCTTGGACGCGGACGTCTGCGAGATCTACTCGGACGTGGACGGCGTCTACACGGCGGACCCCCGTGTGGTGGCCTCCGCCCGGAAGATCGACGAGATCTCCTCCGAGGACATGCTGGAGATGGCCGCGGCCGGCTCCAAGATCCTGCACCTGCGCTGCGTGGAGTACGCCCGCCGCTTCGGCGTCCCGCTGCACGTACGCTCATCCTTCTCCCACAACGAGGGCACCTGGGTGCGACCCAATCCTGAAGAAACCATCACCATTGAGGAAGGCGAACCCATGGAACAGCCGATCGTCTCAGGCGTAGCCCATGACCGTTCCGAGGCCAAGGTCACCGTCTACGGCGTCCCGGATTTCCCGGGCAAGGCCGCTGAGGTGTTCAACGTGGTCGCCGGTGCCGGAGTGAACATCGACATGATCGTGCAGAACGTCCCCCGCGTGGAGACCGGACGCACCGACATCTCCTTCACCCTGCCGATCACGGACGGCAAGACGGCCATGGAGGCCCTCGAGGACGCCAAGGAGGAGATCGGCTTCGAGGACGCGATCCTCAACCCGCACGTCGGCAAGCTCTCCGTGATCGGCGGCGGCATGCGCTCCAACCCGGGCGTCTCCGCCACGTTCTTCGAGGCCCTGAAGCAGGCCGGTGTGAACATCGAGATGATCACCACCTCGGAGATCCGCATCTCCATCATCACCCGCGAGGACATGCTGGACACCGCCGTGCGCGCCGTGCACCAGGCCTTCGGCCTCGACGCGGACGAGGAAGCCGTGGTCCACGGCGGCACCGGCCGGTAATACCGGCAGCCATGGCCGACCGCCGCGGTCACGGTCACGGCTCGCCCACCCCACAGCAATACTGCCGGGTCACAGTGATGATCACTGTGACCCGGCAGTATCTGTATGGCCTGCCGGCCGCTCAACTAGCCTGAAGGGGCTAGTCGGTCACCACACCGTCGGTGCGGAACATCAGTTCCGCGACCTCGCCACGGGTGATGGGCTGGTCCGGACGGAACGAACCGTCCGAGTAGCCCTTCGAGATCCCGTGAGACGCCATCCAGGTGATGGCATCATAGGCGGCATCGGTCTCCGGGACGTCGGTGAATTCCGTCTCACCGGTGCCGTCCTCGGTGGGCTGCAACGCGCGGTATGCGAACGAGGCGAACTCGGCGCGCGTCACCTCGCGCAGCGGCTTGAACTCACCGTCGACATAGCCCACGGAGATCTCTTCCGCCTGGGCCCAGGAGATCGGCTCGTAGAAGGTGTGGTCCTGCGGGACGTCCGGGAAGGTCTCACCCTCGGGCGTGAACTCCGGACCCACGTACCGGTAGATGAAGGCCACGGACTCGCCACGCGAGATGTCCTTGTCCTTGCCGTAGCTACCGTCGCTGTAGCCCTCGGTGATCTCCCCGCACTGCATCCAGCGCACGGATTCATAGAACCGCGAACCCGGATCGTTGTCCGAGAAGTCCTCGAGATCGCATTCCCCGGGGGCGGTGCCACCATCCTCCACGGCCACGGTGACCGCGGTGCGGGAGCCCGGAGACCACTCCACGAAGCCCTTCCAGGTTCCCGGCGTGAGTCCGGACCACTCAAGCGCCACGTCCGCCGTCTCACCGTTCTGTACGGCCAGCGGATCCGGGGAGATGGACAGGTTGCCCACGTCTCCGGCCAGGACCACGGTCTCCATGCTGGCCGGCACGGAGGCGCTGCCCGGCGAGGAGTACAGGTTCGAGATCGCGTAATACGTCCCCGGGGCCGGATCCGTCAGCACCAGCTCCTCGGACCCGGAGGCGGTGGCCTCCTGGAGCACGGTGCCGTCCGGAGCCACCACGAAGAGGTCCCAGTCGGACTGCTCGTCACCGGCTGCCAGGGACCAGGTCACCGAGGTGGTGCCCTCGGCGATCTCGGTCACGGTCACGTGGTTGGAGTCGTCATCAGCTCCGACCAGAGGGCCGGGGACCTTGGAGAAGTCCTCCACCTCGGCCAGGCCGAGGCCCTCGATCTCGGGCTCGAGAGTGCCCGTGAGCCCGGACTCGAGCTCGGTCTCGGTGGCGCCCGTGGCCCCCTCGCCCGTCACGGCGTCCTCAGACAGGACGTCCACGGCGCGCACGGTCACCGGGGAGGTGACGGCCGTGCCACTGGGGCGGGCCAGCGAGAAGGTGCCGTGGGTCCAGACGTCCGCCTCGGCATCGGTGCGGGTCAGGGTGATCTCCACCGTGGCGGACTCACCGGCCTTCAGGGACACCGAGGCCGGCTCGGCCGTCACCTCATAGCCGGGCACGGACCCCTGGGCAGACCAGGTCCCGGTCTCGGTGGCGGTGACGGTGCGGGTCACGGTCGCGGAACCCAGCAGGTCATTGATCGCGATCGAGGGCACGTTGACGTCCCGGCCGGCGAGGTCCCCCAGGATGAGGGCGTCCCATTGACGGGCGTCGGACTCGTAGACCAGCCCCGGGTCCACCATCGCGGCCGGTTCGGCAGAGCCGGCACCGGTGGCGAAGTTGTCCGCGCTGGCGGTCCCGTCCGCGTTGAGGACGTCACCGGCGGAGGTCATCATGGCCGATTTCACGGCCATGGGAGACCAATCCGGGTACTTGGCGCTCATCAGTGCCGCCATGCCAGCCAGGTTCGGCGCCGCCATGGAGGTGCCGGACATCAGGCCGTAGGAATCGCCCTGGTACATGGGGTCCAGCGGGGAGACACCGGCCAGGACGTTGACGCCGGGGGCGGCGATGTCCGGCTTGAGCAGCTCGGAGTCCACCGCGGTGGAGGGTCCTCGCGAGGAGAACCCGGCGATCTGCGGCACCGGGACCGGGTCCAGGCCCGTGGTGTCTCCGACCACCAGGGTGGCCGGCTGGTCCGTGGAGGCCACCAGTTCCTTGATGGACTCGTCCGAGGTGTGCACGGTGGGCACCGAGTGCAGGTCCGCATCCTCGGAGCCGCCGCCGATGTTCACGAGCACCATCCCCACGCCTCCGGCGGCCTCCACCGAGGCAGACTTGGCCACGCGGTCATACACGCCGCGATCACAGACCACGATCTTGCCCGCGGCTGCGGCCGGGTCCAGGGAGTCGGGAGCGCAGAGGTCGACGTCCGCCGCACCTGCCAGGCCGACCTCGCTGGCGAGGACCACCTCGGCCGGGCCCACGCCCTCGGTCATGGAGGAGACGCCGCGGAACTTCTCGCCGTCCGGGAACTCGACCGTGCCCGTGAGCTCGTTCGAGAACGTGGACGCTGCCACGGAGGTCAGCCATGGAGCGGAGTGGTTGACGGTCTGGGCGGCCGGGCCGGAGTTGCCGGCGGAGGCGGAGACGAAGATCCCGGCCTCGGCGGCGGACTTGAAGGCCAGGGAGACCGGGTCCACCACCGAGTTGTTGGACCCGGAGATGGAGTAGTTCAACACGTCCACGCCGTCGATGATGGCCTGCTCGATCGCGGCCACTGAGGAGGTGCCGTAGCATCCGCCGGTGTCCGGATTCGTGTCCTCCCAGCAGACCTTGTAGACGGAGACCTTGGCCTCCGGGGCCACGCCGGAGCCCTCACCATAGGAGGCACCGCCGTTCATGACCTGGTCCACGCCGTTGTTGCCGGCGGCCGTGGTGGCGGTGTGGGTGCCGTGGGAGGAGATGTCGATCGGGGACAGCCGCTCGTTGGGGTCACGGTCCCCCTCGGGGACGAAGGCCTCGAAGTCCTCGGAGTAGTACTGGGCGGCGACCACCTTGGAGTTGCACTCCTCGCCGGAGAAGTCCTCGCCGGCCTCGCAGTCGCCGCGGAAGGTGGTGCCGTCCGCCTTGAGCATGGCGATCTGGCCCGCGGAGTCCAGGTACGGCTCACCGACCTGCGGCTCACCGGACAGGGGCTCCACCGGCTCACCGGTCAGCATCTCCTGCTCCGGGTGGTAGCCGGTGTCGATGACGCCGACGACGACCCCCTGGCCGGCGCCCTCCACGCCGCCGAAGTGGCTGTCCCAGGCCCCATCGGAGCCGGGGAGACCGAGGAATTCGGTGGACGAGTAGTCCGGCGCGTACTCCTGGACCTCGGAGACCCCGAGGACGCGCTCGTCCTTGGACAGCTCACGAGCCTGCTCGCCGGTGAGCTCGGAGACGAAGGCGTTCAGGCCGGTGGTGAAGTGGCGGTCCACGCTCAGGCGCGAGGCGGCCGAGGAGGCCACCTCGAGCTGCCGCGCCGTCAGGTGGCTGCCGTACTTCTGGACCGCGGGTGAATCCAGGTCCAGTCCTCCGCCGTCAGTGGCCGTGGCCGCGAAGCCCGCCGTGCCGCCGGTGTAGGTGGCCACCGGATCCTCCTTGAGGATCACGAAGTAGCGGCCGTCCCTGTACTCGGCGGCGGCCTGCAAGGCCTGATCGATCGAGGGTGCAGATCCGCCCTCGGCTGGGGCCGCGACGGCCGGCATCGCCGCAAGGGGCGCGGCCAGCAATCCGATCCCCGCCAATGTGGCGGTCAGTGCCCGGCGTCGCCGAGCAGTCTTGGGGTTCGTGGACATGAACCTCGCCTTTCCTCACCAAGGTGCAGTCCGGGCACGGTTGTGCCCGGCGAGTGATCTCCATGGCCGCCGCCGGCCGCCGCGGCGCTCGGCCTGCGAGGGGACGAGGCGATGCGGAGGTCCTAGTGAGAGCGGTGCGAGTGACGACAACCACGAAGGTGGGATGACGGCAACCTACCCGAGCCGGAGGGTCAACGGAAGTCCTGAAACAGATCTTTTACAGGATCTTCGGCCTCCCCCCTCACCGGACCGGACCGGCATGCGCCGGGCGGCTCAGGACCGTACGCTGGTTGGGTGTCCCGTTCCGCCCCCTCCGCGCCCCCGGCCGTGAGCCCTTCCGCGCCGTCCGCGGAGGGCCTCCACGTGCTGCCCGCGGCCCAGTGGCGCGCCGCCGCGCAGGCCCACCGGGACCGCGTCGGCACCTACACCGAGCCGCTGCGCGAATTGCACGCGGCCGGGGTGCGCCACCCGGTGCATGACTTCCTGTTCTCGTATTATTCCCTCACCCCCGGCGGCCTGGAGCGCTGGCACCCCGGAGCCGGCACGGTGCTCGCGGCGGATCCCGGGCACGATGCCGGCCCGGAACCCGGCGCTGGACGGTCCCCGGCCGCCGTCGGGCACCAGGACGGCGCCCAACCGGCGAGCAAACCGGGCCCCGGAGGTGGCTGGAGGTTCTACCGGTGGGTCGAGCCGCGCCGGGATCTGCCCGGGGGCGGGTGGACCGTGGACGTGCCCGCCTTCGCCGAGCGCCGGGCCTCCATGATCGAGTTCGCCGAGCGCATCCTCGGCCTGACCGCGCAACGACCGGCCCGGCTGGCCTGCTTCGGACTGCACGAGTGGGCCATGGCCTACCGCTCCGAGGTCCACGGGGTGCGCCACTCGACCGTTCCCCTGCGGCTCGGGGCGGAGGGGACCAACGCGGTGGTGGAGCAGAACCGGATCGGTTGCTCACACTTCGATGCCTTCCGCTTCTACGCCCCCGAGGCCGCACCCCTGAACACCCTCCAACCGACGCGCCAGACCCAAGTGGAACTGGAGCAGCCGGGCTGCCTGCACGCCAACATGGACGTCTACAAGTGGGCCTACAAACTGCTGCCAGCCGTCAGCTCGGACCTGGTGGCCGAGTGTTTCGAGCTGGCCTGGCGGATCCGGACCATGGACATGCAGGCCTCCCCCTACGAGCTGGCGGACTGGGGGCTGGAACCGATCCGGATCGAGACCCCAGCAGGGCGGGCCGAGTACGTGCGCGCCCAACGAGGATTCGCCGAGGAGGCCAATGCGCTGCGGCACCGGATGCTGGCGGAGTTGAAGACCGTGAGGACGCTGGCCGGACCGGCACGGCAGGAAGGGACCACCCGATGATCAGTGCACTGCTCGCCCTGGGCTGCTGGCTCCTGTTCCGCCGGATGTGGCGGGAGGAGCCGCGCCGCCTGAGGACTTCAGTACTGCTGCTGGTGGGCGCCTGGTTCGCCTGGGGCGCCGTGTTGGAGTTCATCGCCTACTTCTCCCCCGAACTGCAGTCGCTGCTCGGGCTGGTGCTGCTCGCACTGCCCTTCTCCGTGTTCGTCCTGGCCGGATTCCTCATCCGCAACGGGGTCCAGATGGTACGCCGGGAGGGACGGAGCCTGGGCAACCTCCTCTCGCTGCTGGCCGGGGTCGCCTTGCTGGCACTGCCCGCCCTGGCCATCCTGTTGACGATGACCCTCCACCCGGCGGGCATCGGGGCAGCCGCCCTGGCCTTCTTCCTCTCCGCCCAGGTGGGGCTGTCCTTCCTGACGTTCCTGATCTTCACCGTCACCTACGCGCGGCGCGGGCCCCGGTCCGGTGCGGACGCCGTGGTGGTGCTGGGCTCCGGGCTCATCCGTGGCACGGTCTCGCCACTGCTGGCCTCCCGGCTGGACCGGGGACAGCGCGCCTGGGCGGCCCAGGGGGCCGCCCTGCCGATGATCCCCTCCGGAGGGCAGGGGCCGGATGAGCCACGTGCCGAGGCCGCCGCCATGGCCGAGTACCTCGCGGAACAGGGGGTTCCGGCGGAACGGGTGCTGCCGGAGGACCGTTCCCGCACCACGGAGGAGAACCTCCGCTTCTCCCGCGAGATCGCGGACCGAGCCCTGCCCGCCGGGGCCACCCCAGGACATCTGCTGGTGGCCACGAACAACTACCATGCACCCCGGGCGGCCCTGCTCTCCCGGCGGCTCGGGGTGGACGCGGACGTGGTGGGCGGTGACACGGCCGGCTACTACGTACCCAGTGCCTACCTCCGGGAGTTCGCGGCCGTCATGATGATGCACCGGCGGACCCAATTGATCCTGACCCTCCCGGGACTGCTGTTGACGATCGGGCTCACGGCGCTGCTGGTGCTGTACCAGGTCAACGGGGCCTGATCCCGCCGGCCCCTCCGCTCTCAGTCGACGTGGGGTCGGTGTCTTCGCCCAGTACCCACCCACGTCGACTCAACGTCGGACTGGCCCGTAGCGGTGTTCCGGGCGGCCGCGGGCTCCGTAGCGCAGCCCCAGGTTGATCTGCCCCGTCTGGGCCAGGTGGGAGAGGTACCGCTGAGCGGTGGCCCGGGAGATCCCGACGGCATCCGCCACCTCCATCACCGTGAGGTCCTCGGTGGCGGCATGGACGGCCTCGAGCACGGACTGCTCGGTGGTCGCGGCGGCAGTGGCCGGCGCCTGTTCCGCCTCCACGAGCAGCACGCGGCGGGCGCGGTCGATCGCCACCTGGTCATGGGTGCCTCCCGCCAGCAGCCGCCGATACCGGGCGTAGGCGCGCAACCGGTCCGCGAGCGCCTTCTCGCCGAAGGGCTTGACCAGGTACGCCAGGGCCCCGCGCCGGAGGGCCGTCCGCACGGACTCGCCCTCCCCGGAGGCGCTGAGCACGAAGGCGTCCACGTCCAGGGTGCTCAGCAGGTCCAGCCCGGAGACGTGCGGCAGGTAGAGGTCCAGCAGCACGAGGTCCGGCCGGGCGTCCGTCACGGAGCGGGCCACCAGCCGTGCGTCGCTGACCGGCGGCAGCGCGGTGAATCCTGGGACGGCGTCCACGTAGCCGGCGTGCATCGAAGCCACCCGGAAGTCGTCGTCCACCACCAGGACCCTCCAGTCCGTGGGATGTTCAGTCATCTCTCTTCCTCTCTCCAGTCCGTGGTGTGGCCCAGCACGCCCGGCAGCCGCGCGCAGAACACGGCACCGCCGCATCGGTCTCGGCCTCGGTCTCCGTCCCGGTCTCCGCCCAGGTCTCCGTCCCGGTCCGGGCCTGGGCCACCACTTGCCCCGCCGGCATCCGCCAGCCACACGTCCCCGCCGCGCTGCCGGGCCAGCCGCCGGGCCAGGGACAGCCCCACGCCGTGCCCGTGGGCCTCGTGGTCACCACCGCCTCGCGTGGTGGTGCCCGCGGCGAAGACGTCCAGCCCCTCAGGCACCCCACCCCCGGAGTCGGCCACCGCCAGGTGCAGGGTGTCCCCGTCCCCCAGCAGGTCCACCTCCACCCAGGGTTCGGTGGCACCCCGGCCGGCCGGGCCGGCGTCGTGCCCTTCTGCTCCGTCCCCGTCCAGGGCCGCGCGCACGGCGTTGTCCACCAGGTTGCCGAGCACTGCCGTGGCGTCCTGCGGGTCCTCCACGGTCTGCCAGAAGGAGGTCTCCGGGCCGACGCGCAACTGGACCCCGAGCTCGTGCGCCTGCACGCCCTTGGCACCCACGAAGGCGCGCAGGAAGGTGTCCTGCACGGCGTCGATGCCGGGGACCGGGTCCTTCACGGGCCCGGACTCGATGACCTGCTGCAGGAACTCCTGAGCCGCGTCGAGTTGACCGGCGGCCAGCAGCCCGGACAGCGCGTGGAGCCGGTTGGCGAACTCGTGGCGCTGGGCGCGCAAGGCACCGGCCATGGCCTCCACGGCATCCAGCCGACTGCCGAGGGCCTCCACGGCCGTGGTGTCCTTGAGCATCGCCACGCCGCCGAGGTCCACGCCGTCCCGGCGGACGGGGACCACGGAGGCGAGCATGGAGGACTCTCCCACGGTCAGCCGCAGGCCCACGGTCGAGGCACCGGAGTGCAACGTGTCCCCGATCGCCGCCTCCAGCCGGCCCGGCAGGCCGGAATCGAGGTACTGCCGCCCCACCACGTCGTCCGGATCGTCCCGGTGCGGCAGGTCCAACAGCAGCCGGGCGGCTTTGTTACGCACGGTGATCACGCCCTCGGGGCTGACGCCGAGCACACCGTCCTGCACCCCGTGGAGCACGGCGGCCTGGTCCCGGGCGGAGGCCGCGATCTCGTCCGGCTCCAGGCCGAGGGTCAGCCGCCGGAGCCGGCGCTTGAGATAGACAGCGGTCAGCACGGCCAGTCCCAGGCCCACCACTCCGACGACGGCCACGGACACCGCGGCCTGGCGCACGTCCGCGGACACGGCGGTCACACCCACCCCCACGCTGATCTCCCCCACCACGCGCTCTCCGTCCGCAGACCAGACGGGCACCTTGGCCCGGACGGACTCCCCCAGGGTCCCGCGCTCGGTGGAGGTGGCCTCCACCCCGCGCAGCGCCACCGGGTCCGTGCTGACCCGTTCGCCGATCAGATCGGGGTTGGGGTGGGCCAGCCGCAGCCCGCGGTCCTCGGTGGCGATGACGAACAGGGCCCCCGTCCGCTCGCGCACACCCTCGAGGGTGGACTGGAGTGGGCCCTCGGCGAGCGCGGCGACGTCCAGGGTCTCCAGCTCTGCTTGTGCGGCCACGTCCGTACGCACGTCCGGGATCGAGGCGACGGTCCGGGCGATGCCGAGGGCCTGCTGCTCGGCCTGGTCATGGATGCGCTGGGCCGTCAGCCACACGATGGCGAGCAGGCAGATCACCAGGGTGCCGGCCACGGAGGCCAGGACGAGCCCCGTCATGCGCCCGGAGAAGGTTCCCCGGACGGCCCGCTGATGCTGCATGCCTGTCAGTCTAGGGAGGCCCCCGGGTGACGGGGCGTTCCGGGGCCGCCGGACAACGCGGGCGAGTCGGCTGGCGCCAGGATCCGCAGCGCCGCCGGGAGGATGCTCACGGTGGCCGGCAGCTCGGTGGCCCGCTCGCCGTCCGCGTAGACGTTCAGCGGACGGTTGGCGCTGATCTGCACCGAGGCACCGTAGTCCAGGCGGATGCTCCGGTGCCGCAGGTGGGTCCCCCGGTAGGAGCGCAGGAACGTGGTGGCCACCCCCAGGATGGAGGCCCGGCCCAGGCTGACCACGTCCAGCCGCCCGTCGTCGCCCTGGGCGCGCGGGCAGATCCTCAGCCCGCCGCCGTACTGGCCCAGGTTGCCCACGGCCGCGAACCATCCGGTGAACGTCGAGGTCCGGCCGTCCACGGTCACCGTGAACTCCACCCCTCGCCACTCCAGGAAGGCGCGCAGGCCGCCATAGAGGTAGATGAGAGGACCCAGGTTCAGTTTACTGGTTGCCGCGCTCGTTGGCGAGGCCGTCGAAGCCGGCGTTGGCCACGCCCAGGAACGGCCGGCCGTTGACCTCACCCAGGTCCATCGGCCGTACCCGCAGCCGGTCCAGCCGGCGCACGGTCTCCACCGCGTCCACCCCGAGCCCGAGCCGCCGGACCGTGTCATTGCCCCGGCCACCGGCCAGGGGCAGCAGGATGGCCCCCGAGTCCTTGACGCCACCGGCGGCCGCCCCGAGCAGGCCGTCACCGCCCAGTGCGGCCACCACGGATCCGGCCGGCGCCGCTGCGGCCAGCCGGGGTGGCGTCCTGCAGGGATTCCGTGGCCACCACCCGAGGCGCGTAGCCGGCCTGCCGCAGGGCCTCGGTGACCGGTGCCGCGGCCCTCAGGGCGCGGCCGTTCCCGGAGGAGGGGCTCACCAGCAGCAGCAGCTCCTCGCCCCCGGCCGCGCCGGTGCCCACGGTCACCGTTCTGCCCCGGAGGTCCGCTGGGTGTGCACGACGCCGGCCGGCCTGGTCCCGGCGGCCAGCTCCAGGACGCGTTCGGCCACGTCCCGGGCACGTTCCGCATCCTCCGGCACGAAGGCCAGCCGGGTCCGGCGGGCCAGCAGGTCCTCCACCGTGGCGGCCCCCTCGGCCTGGACACCGAACAGCAGTTCGGCCCCGGTGAACCCGGTGCCCTCGACGATCTCATCGCCCAGCCACGGCTCGTCCCTGGCCAGCGCCTGCACCCTGGCGGCCTCGGTGCCGTAGCGGTCGACCATCCGGCGCGGCGCGGTGACGCCGGCCAGTTCCGCCGGGCCGGCGGCCCCGACCAGGGGCATCCGCGCCGTCCGGCTACGCCGGTCCACGCCCAACCGGGCCGCGGCGGCGTCCACCGCGTCCTGTGCCATCCGCCGGTAGGTGGTGAGCTTGCCGCCCACCACCGTGATCGGCTCGCCCGGCACGTCCCGGACCAGGTGACGCCGGGAGATGTCCGCCGTGCCGGCGTCCGGTTGCGTTCCGGCGGGACGGACCAGGGGGCGCAGGCCGGCAAAGGTGCCCACCACGTCCTCGCGGGTCAGC
Organism: Citricoccus nitrophenolicus; assembly: GCF_047305825.1. Lineage (GTDB taxonomy): Bacteria > Actinomycetota > Actinomycetes > Actinomycetales > Micrococcaceae > Citricoccus > Citricoccus nitrophenolicus. The sequence goes on from NZ_CP063070.1 coordinate 1,574,711, forward strand.
GGGGCACCCAGCGTGGTGTTGACGATCCCCAGGAGGAACTCGACGTCCTGGTCCGGCACGGTGGGCCGGTGGCCATCGGAGATCCGGTCCTCCTCGTCCGTGAGTCCGATGTACACGTACCCGGAGGGCTGGGGCAGCACGAAGACGTAGCGACCGAAGCGCCCGGGGACCGCCACCGTGTGGGCCGCGCGGGGGTGTCCGAGCCGTTCGGACCGCACCACCAGGTGGGTGCCGCGGCTGGCCGTGACCGCCAGTTCCGGGGCGAAGTCCGCCGCCCACACGCCGGTCGCATTGACCACCGCCCCCGCCCGGACGGAGAGGGAATGCCCGGTCCGGGTGTCCACGGCCGCCACGGTGGCCCCGGTCATCTCCGTGACCCGCACGTCCCGCAACACGTGGGCCCCGAGGCCGGCGGCGGTCCGGGCCACGGCCAGGACGAGCCGGACATCGTCATCCACCTGTCCATCCCAGTACATCAGTCCGCGGCGCACGGCCGCCGGATCCAGCGCGGGGACCAGCGCGGACACGGCCGGTCCGGAGAGCAGTTGCGGCCGGGGCAGCACCGAGCCGCGGGTGCGGGCGGCCCGGCGCAGCACGTCATAGATCCCGACGCCGGTCCCCGTGAGGGCAGCCTCCCCGCGCGGGGTGTCCACCATCTCCGGAATGACGAAGGCCAGGGGGTGGATCAGGTGGGGGGCGGTACGGCTCATCAGGCGGTGGCGTTCCACGGCGGACTCCCAGGCGACCGCCAGGTCCATCTTGGCCAGGTAGCGCAGCCCCCCGTGCACCAGCTTGGAACTGTACCCGCTGGTGCCGGAGCCCAGGTCCCGGCCCTCCAGCAGTGCCACGGACAGTCCGCGGCTCGCCGCGTCCAGGGCCACACCCACGCCCGTGATGCCGCCGCCCACCACGGCCACGTCCACGGTGTGATCGGCGAGCCGTTCCAGGCCCTGCTGGCGGGACTGCGCGTTGATCCAGGTGGGGTTGCTCACGGCGACCCCTCGGGCTCGAGATCGGCACCAGGGGCCGCACCGAGACCGGAACCGGGGGCAGTACGGGGAACCAGATAGCGTTCCAGCAGCGGCCGGACCTGCGCCACCACGTCCTCGAAGCGGTCCATGCGGGCAAGGATCCGCCCCGAGAGGGACACGCCCTGGAGCACCAGCAGTACCGTCAGGGCGACGTCCGGGCCGGCCTCGATGCTGCCGTCCCGCCGGCCTGCCTCCACGAGGGCCTCGAGCCGCTGCAGCAGCAGCTGCTGGCTCTGGCCGAACCGGTCCGTCACGTAGGGGACGAGCAGCTCCGGGTCCCGCTCGCCGATGGAGGCGATCAGCTCCGAGGCGGCGAACACCCTCAGCCCCTCCACCGCGAAGTGGACCAGGCGTTCCCGGCCGGTGCCGGGCGGCGCCGACTGCTCGATCCTCGCGGCCGCCCTCTCGAATTCCCGGGTGACAGCCTGCAGCACGGCATCCTCCACAGAGCCCAGGTGCCGGTAGAACGTCATGCGGGAGACGCCGGCCCGCTCGGCGATGTCATGGGCGGTGGTCCGCCGGATGCCGTGACTGACCACCGCGTCCCGGGCGGCCATCAGCAACCGGTCACGACCGGACTGATTGTTACTCTGTGACTTCATATGTAACACTGTAACTTATGGAGACGCAGATCACACGTGAAGTCGCTCCGTCGGTCTGGCACGGCTGGGGCGACCCGGGCCACGCTCGACCCCTGGGCACGAGTGCCCTGGCCTTCCTCAAGTCAGGGCTCGGCGTCCCCGACGTGGAACCCCGGCACGGACCTGTGGGCCTGGACCAGGTGCAGCTCTCCCCCTCCACCCTGACCGAGTCCGGTCCGGGCGCCGAGGCCCTGGCCGCACTCCGCCGAGCCTGCGGCGCCGAGCACGTCAGTACCGAGCGCATGGCCCGCATCCTGCATGCCGGCGGCAAGAGCACCCCGGACCTGCTGCGCCGACGCGGCGGCGACGCCCTGGACGCACCGGACGCCGTGGTGTTCCCGGACGGGGACGAGGAGGTCCGCGCGGTCCTGGCGGCCTGCGCTCAGCATCGCCTGGCAGTGACGCCCTTCGGCGGCGGCACCTCCGTGGTGGGCGGCGTGGAGCCCCATCGGGAGGGGTTCACCGGGACGGTCACCCTTGACCTGGGCCGCATGGACCGCCTGCTGTCCCTGGACCCCGTCTCCCGCACCGCCACCTTCGAGGCCGGCATCCGCGGACCCGCCCTGGAGGCGGCGCTGGCCCAGCACGGCTTCACCCTCGGACACCTGCCCCAGAGCCACCAGCAGGCCACCCTGGGCGGCTACCTCGCGACGCGCTCGGCCGGCCAGGCCTCCACGGGCTACGGCCGATCGGATGAGCTGGTCAGCTCGGTGCATCTGGAGACCCCCGCGGGCCCCTGGGATGCCGGCCGGGACGCCCCGGGCACCGCGGCCGGCCCGGACCTCCTGCACCTGGCCGTGGGCAGCGAGGGCGTCCTGGGCGTCATCACCTCCGCCACCATGCGCATCGCACCCGTTGCCGAACACCACGCCCACGGGGCCTGGTCGTTCCCCAGCTTCGCGGCCGGCGTCGAGGCCCTGCGACTGCTGCGGCACGAGGGGCACCCGGGCGACCTGCCGCAGGTCTGCCGCTTGAGCGACGCGGACGAGACCTTCTCCACCCTGCGCCAGGGCGGTTGGAAGACCAGCGCCCTGGCGAGCTACCTTCGCACCCGCGGGCAGCAGACCCCGGCCCTGGCCCTGTTCGTCTGGGAGGGCAGCGCCGAGGACACCCGCCGGAGCCGGCGGCGCAGCACGCGGATCCTCCAGTCGGCCGGCGGTGTGCCCGTGGGGCCCCTGCCGGCCAAGGCCTGGGAGCACGGACGCTTCAGCGGCCCGTACCTGCGCGACGAGCTGCTGACCCGCGGCATCTACGCGGAGACCCTCGAGACCGCCACCACCTGGGCCCGGATGGACCAGACCTACCGCCAGGTGCGGGAGGCCATCCACGGCGCCGTCCGGGACGGCGGCGGCACGCCCTTCGTGCTCACCCACGTCTCCCACGTCTATCCGGACGGCGCGTCCCTGTACTTCACCACCCTCGCCGGCCTGGAGCAGGACCCCCTGGCGCAGAACGCCCGGATCAAGTCCGCAGCCTCGCGGGCCATCATGGATGCCGGCGCCACCATCACCCACCACCACGCGATCGGCAGAGACCACGCGCCGTACCTCCAGGAGGAGATCGGCGCCCTCGGCATCCAGGTGCTCCGCTCCGTCAAGGACACCCTGGACCCGGTGGGGATCATGAACCCCGGGGCCCTCATCCCCGCCCCATCCGCCAACGCCAACGCCCACGTACACACCACGGAGGACAGCGCATGACCCGCCACCACACCCTCGAGTCCCTCTCCGGCAGCACCGTGCTCATCACCGGCGCCGCCATGGGCATGGGGCGGCTCTACGCCCACCTGGCAGCCCGGGACCACGCCGCCGCGATCATCCTCTGGGACCTCCAGGCCGACCGGCTGCAGGAGGTGGCCGACGAGTTGCGGGCACTCGGCTGTCGAACGGTGCACACCGAGGTGGTGGACGTCTCGGACCTCGCCGCGATCGAGACGGCGGCCGCCTCGGTCCGCGCGGCCGTCGGCACCCCGGACATCCTCATCAACAACGCCGGGATCGTCCGCGGCGCCTACTTCTGGGAGCACGATCAGCGCCGCGATGTGGCCGGGACCATGGCCACCAACGCCCTGGCCCCCATGCACATCACCCGGGAGTTCCTGCCGGAGATGATCGCCGGGGGCCGGGAGTCACGGATCGTGAACATCGCCTCCGCCGCCGGGCTGCTGTCCAACCCCCGGATGAGCGTCTACGCCTCCTCGAAGTGGGCTGTGGTGGGCTGGAGCGATTCGCTGCGCCTGGAACTGGAGCAGGCCGGTCACCGCCACATCGCCGTGACCACCTTCTGCCCGTCCTACATCACCACGGGCATGTTCGAGGGCGCCCGTGGCCCCCTGCTCACCCCGCTGTTGGACCCGGAGACGGTGACCGAGCGCGTCTGGGCGGCCATGAGGCAGGGCGCGCCCCTGCTGATGATGCCGTGGAGCGTCAAGCTCAGCACGGCCCTGCGCGGGGTCCTGCCAGTCCGGGCCTGGGATGTGCTGGCGGACAGGGTGTTCGGCGTCTACCGGTCCATGGAGCACTTCACCGGCCGCGCCACCGCGAAGCCCTCCACCGACACCGCACCGCCGGCCACCGCCGCCTCCCGGTGAGCAGAACAAGCACAATGCACTGAACGGGTTGATCCTGCACTAGCGAGCAGAACTGAGGAACGTGGTGACCGTCACCGTAGGGTGGCGGCAATCCGCGGCCCCGTGTCTGCGGTCACACCATCAGGTGGGGCCGGGCACAGCGGCACCGCGCCCCGACCTCTCTCGACACAGGAGAACCCATGCTCGTCCTGCTGGGCTTCGCGATGGTGGCCACCTTCATGGCCCTCATCATGACGAAGCGGATGACGCCGCTGCTGGCCCTGATCCTCGTCCCCACCATCTTCGGCCTGTTCACCGGTGCCGGGCTCGGCCTGGGTGACATGATCCTCGAGGCCGTCGGCCAGATGGCCCCCACTGCGGCGCTGCTGATGTTCGCGATCGCCTACTTCGGCATCATGATCGACGTCGGCCTCTTCGACCGGCTGGTGAACTGGATCGTCCGCGTGGTCGGACATGATCCGGCCAAGGTGGTCATGGGCACCGCCCTGCTGACCGCGGTGATCTCCCTGGACGGGGACGGCTCCACCACCTTCATTGTGGTCACCTCCGCCCTGCTGCCCGTCTACCACCGGCTGGGCCTGAGCCCCGTGGTGCTGACCTGCGTGGCCGGACTGACCAACGGAACCCTGAACATCGTCCCCTGGGGCGGACCCACGGTCCGCGCGGCCGCGGCCCTGAACGTGGACGCCGCCGAGATCTTCGTCCCCATGATCCCCTCCCTGCTCGTGGGCCTCGCCGTGGTCTTCGTCTTCGCCTGGTTCCTCGGCCTGGCCGAGCGCCGCCGCCTGCGCCGCGAGGACCCGGCCCGCTGGGGCCGCCCGGAGCAGAGGTTCAATGCCGACTCGGCCACCTCCGGAGGCAAGGTCACCTCCGCCGGTCCGGGCACCGGGACCGGGGGTGCTCCCGGCGAGCCCCGGCGCACCGGAACCGGGGGCTCCTCCGGCTCCGGGGCCGGCGTCGGACTCCTGGAGCGGACCGAGGCCGTCACCGCTGCCACCGAGGGGCCGGACCTGTCCGATACCGCGCTGGACCCGAACCGGGACACCCTGCGGCCGAGGCTGTTCGTGTTCAACCTCGTGCTGACGGTGGTCATCATGGGGCTGCTGATCGCTGACATCGTGCCGTTGGCCTACCTGTTCATGATCGGCACGGCCCTCGCCCTGCTGGTGAACTTCCCGAACGTCAAGAAGCAGGCCGAGGTGCTGGGAAACCACTCCTCCTCCATCGTCGCCGTGGTCTCGATGGTGTTCGCCGCCGCCGTGCTGACCGGCGTGCTCACGGGCACCGGCATGGTGGAGGCGATGTCCCAGTGGCTCGTGGACGTCATCCCGGACTCGATGGGCCCCATCCTCGCGGTGCTGACCGGGCTCATCTCCATCCCGGCCACGTTCTTCATGAGCAATGACGCCTTCTACTTCGGCATCCTGCCCGTGCTGGCCGAGACCGGCGCGCACTACGGGATCCCGGCCGTGGACATGGCCCGGGCCTCCATCACCGGTCAGCCGGTGCACATGCAGTCCCCGCTGGTGCCCGCCATCCTGCTGTTGGTCTCCATGGCCAAGGTGGATCTGGGCGATCATCACAAGAAGGTGCTGTGGCGCGCCTGCATCGTCGCGCTGGTCATGCTGGCCTCAGGCGTCCTCTTCGGGGTCATCGGCATCTACAGCTGATCCCCCTCACCCCCCGGGCGCAAAGTGACGTCTCCCCCACCGTTGTGACGTGGTTTCGTCACTTTGTGCCCGTCAGCCGACCTCCCCGTCGCGGTACAGCCAGACCCCGGAACGGCGCACGAAGCGCGAGGTCTCGTGCTGGGCGCGCCGCCCGGCCGGGGTCCGGAAGTGGGCCGTGAAGGTGACCGTGCCGGCGTCGTCGAAGGGGCCACCCCCGGACGTGGACTCGACGTCCAGGCGCAGCCAGTGGACGTCATCGCCCGATTCATCTGCCGGCCCGTCCAGGGCCAGCTGCGCCGGCCGGGTCTCGGGCGCCCACGTGGCCAACAGGTACTCCTCGGCCCGCGACAGAACCCCGGAGGAGGCCAGCGCGAAGGCCGAGTAGCGCGAGCGCATCAGGGCCTCGGCGGTGGGCGCGGCCAGCGTGCCGTCCGCAGCGAACCTGCCGTGCAGCCGGCCGCAGCAGGCACCGTAGACCTCACCGCCGCCGCAGGGGCAGCGCAGGGATTCCAGGGTGGGGCCCGCGGAGGAGTCCGCACGCGGCATCGGGGGCTGAGTCATGGTTTCAGCGTAGGCCGGGCGGGCGGCGCGGTCACGGCTAGACTGAACGGAGCCCTCACGCATACCACCGGGAGTCCTCCATGCCCACCATCGTCGTCGATGTCATGCCCAAGCCCGAGATCCTTGACCCGCAGGGCAAGGCCATCGCCAACGCCCTGCCCCGCCTCGGCTTCACCGGCTTCGCCGCGGTCCGCCAGGGCCGCCGCTTCGAACTGACGGTGGACGGGGAGGTCACCGACGAGGTGCTGGCCCAGGCCCGCCAGGCCGCCGAGGACCTGCTCTCCAACCCGGTGATCGAGGACGTGGTCAACGTGGCCGTGCTCGACGGCACCGCCGCCGAAGGCCAGAACGCCTGATGACCGCCCAGAACCACCAGGCCGCTGATCTTCCCCTGATCGGGGACTTCTCCACCGCCGGGCCCGTCCTCACCGGGGCGCGCATCGGCGTGGTCACCTTCCCCGGCACCCTGGATGACCGGGACGCCGCCCGCGCCGTTCACCTGGCCGGCGGCGAGGCCGTGGCCCTGTGGCACGCCGAGCCCGAGGGCGCGAAGGCCCTGGCCGGACTCGACGCCGTGATCATCCCCGGCGGCTTCTCCTACGGCGACTACCTCCGCGCCGGCGCCATCGCCCGCTTCGCCCCGCTGATGGACGCCATCATCGCCGCGGCCGGCGGGAGGACCGGCGGACGGCAGGGGGACGACGCCGGCCCGGGCGCCCTGGACGGCTCGGCCGCCGGCCTGCCGGTGCTCGGCATCTGCAACGGCTTCCAGATCCTCACCGAGTCCCACCTGCTGCCGGGCTCGATGATCAAGAACGAGCACCTGAAGTTCCTGTGCACGGATCAGGTGCTGCGCGTGGAGAACAACACCACCGCGTGGACCCGTGACTTCACCGCCGGCGAGGAGATCACGGTCCCGCTGAAGAACCAGGACGGCCAGTACGTGGCGGATGAGAAGACCCTGGACGCGCTCGAGGGCGAGGGCCGGGTGGCCTTCCGCTATGTGGGCGTCAACCCGAACGGCTCCCGCCGGGACATCGCCGGCATCACCAATGCCGCCGGCAACGTAGTGGGCCTCATGCCCCACCCGGAGCACGCCGTGGAGCCCGGCTTCGGCCCGGACTCCCCGGCGGGCATGCGCCTGGGCACGGACGGACTCGGCGTCTTCACGTCGGTACTGGCATCGATCGCAGGAGGCCGCAAGTGACGGACCAGACCACCCAGCAGTTCAACATCGACACGGTGGAGCACGCGGCCACCACCCCGGACACGGAGCTGCCCTGGGCCGAGCTCGGCCTGAAGCAGAACGAGTTCGAGGAGATCGTGCGGATCCTGGGCCGCCGGCCCACCGCCGCCGAACTCGCCATGTACTCCGTCATGTGGTCCGAGCACTGCTCCTACAAGTCCACCAAGGTGCACCTGCGCCAGTTCGGGGACAAGCTCACCGAGGACATGAAGAAGGACCTGATGGTCGGCATCGGCGAGAACGCCGGCGTCACGGACCTCGGGGACGGCTGGGCCGTGACCTTCAAGATCGAGTCCCACAACTCCCCCTCCTACGTGGAGCCCTACCAGGGCGCCGCCACGGGCATCGGTGGGATCGTCCGGGACATCATCTCCATGGGCGCCCGTCCTGTGGCCGTCATGGACCCGCTGCGCTTCGGGGCGATCGACCACGAGGACTCCCAGCGCGTGGTCCACGGCGTGGTGGCCGGGATCGGTGGCTACGGCAACTCCCTGGGCCTGCCGAACATCGGCGGCGAGACGGTGTTCGATCCGATCTATCAGGGCAACCCCCTGGTCAACGCCCTGGCCGTGGGCGTGCTGCGCCACGAGGACCTGCGCCTGGCCAACGCCTCCGGCGTGGGCAACAGGATCGTGCTGTTCGGCGCCCGCACCGGCGGGGACGGGATCGGCGGCGCCTCCGTGCTGGCCTCCGAGTCCTTCGATGACACCAAGCCCTCCAAGCGCCCGGCCGTCCAGGTGGGCGACCCCTTCGCGGAGAAGGTGCTGATCGAGTGCTGCCTGGAGCTGTTCAAGAACTCCCTGGTGGAGGGCATCCAGGACCTCGGCGCCGCGGGCATCTCCTGCGCCACCTCCGAGCTCGCCTCCAACGGCGAGGGCGGCATGCAGGTGGAGCTGACGGACGTGCTGCTGCGGGACCCCACCCTGACCCCGGGCGAGATCCTGATGTCCGAGTCCCAGGAGCGCATGATGGCCGTGGTCTCCCCCGAGAACGTGGAGGCCTTCGAGGACGTCATGGCCACGTGGGGCGTGGAGTACTCCTGGCTCGGCGAGGTCACGGACACCAACCGCCTGGTCATCACGTGGGACGGCGAGACCATCGTGGACGTGGACCCGAAGACGGTGGCCCATGACGGCCCGGTCTACGAGCGTCCCTACCACCGCCCGGCCGGCCAGGATGCCCTGGTGGCGGACCGCTTCCGGGACTCCGCCGCGGGAGCCGGCCTGCCGGCGTCGGGCGATGCGCTCCGCGCCGCGGTGCTGGAGCTGATGGCCAGCCCGAACATGTGTGACAAGTCCTGGATCACCAGCCAGTACGACCGCTACGTGGGCGGCAACACCGCCCTGGCCGCCCCGGATGACGCCGGCGTGGTCCGGGTGGACGAGGAGACCGGCATGGGCGTGGCCGTGGCCACGGACGCCAACGGCCGCTACGCCTACTTGGACCCGTACGTCGGCGCACAGCTGGCCCTGGCCGAGTCCTACCGGAACGTGGCCACCTCCGGTGCCATCCCGATGGCCGTCTCCGACTGCCTGAACTACGGATCCCCCGAGGACCCGGAGGTCATGTGGCAGCTGGCCGAGGGCATCCGGGGGCTCTCCGACGCCTGCCTGGAGCTCGGCGTCCCGGTCACCGGCGGCAACGTCTCGCTGTACAACCAGACGGGCCCGAACCCCATCCACCCGACCCCCGTGGTCGCGACCCTCGGACGGTTCGATGACGTGGGCCGGCGCACCCCCTCCGGTTTCCACGCCGAGGCGGACGGCCAGGCCGTCTATCTCATGGGCGTCACCGCCGACGAGCTGGACGGCTCGGAGTTCGCCAACCTGCGCGGCCACCTGGGCGGCGTGCCGCCGCGGGTGGACCTGGCCGCGGAGAAGCTGCTCGGGGACCTGCTCATCAACGCCTCCCGGGACGGCATGATCGACGCCGCCCACGATCTCTCCGAGGGCGGGCTCGCCGGCGCGCTGGCCGAGATGGTGCTGCGCTTCGGCGTGGGCGCCCGCGTGAACCTGGCCGAGATCGCCGAGCGGGACGGCGTGGATGCCTTCACCGCCCTGTTCTCCGAGTCGCAGGCCCGCGCCCTCGTGGCCGTGCCGCGCACCGAGGAGGTCCGGTTCAAGGACATGACCACGGCCCGCCGCTTCCCCGTGGCGCGGATCGGCGTGGTGGACGTGGCCTCCGGTGCGCTGGAGGTCCAGGACCAGTTCACGCTGCCGATCGAGGAGCTGCGCGCCGCCTGGGCCGGGACCCTGCCGAAGCACTTCGGCTGACGGGCGGACCTGCGAAGGATTCACAGCCGTTCGGACTTTTCACACGGGGATTCCGGCGTGAAAAGTCCGAACGGCTGTGATTTTCTGTTCAGTCCGCTCAGGGCGCCGCCGCGTCTCAGTAGCCGGTGCGGGCCTCGTTGGCCAGCCAGGCCGTGAATGGTTCTGTGGCCCGGCCCGTGGGCTGCTGCTCCACGGGCATGATGCCCCTGCGGTCCGGGGACTCGAAGTAGCCGTGGAACTCCGCGTCGTCGAAGCCGGCGGCCGCCGCGTCCCGGCGGTCCGCGCCGAAGACCACGCGGGAGACTCGGGACCACAGGGCCGCCCCCAAGCACATGGGGCACGGCTCGCAGCTGGTGTAGAGCACCGCACCGGTCAGATCGAAGCTCCCGACGCCGGCCCCTGCCTCCCGCAGGGCGGTCACCTCGGCGTGGGCGGTGGGATCATTGGTGGTGGTGACCCGGTTGGTGCCCTGGAAGACCTGCCCGTCCGCGGTGACCACCACCGCGCCGAACGGACCGCCGTCCGTGGACGCGTTGACCGTGGCCAGGTCGATGGCCCGCGCCAGATGCGCCTGGTCCATCATCTGCGCGGCGGGATCCGTCTCGGGACCCGCGTCCGTGCTCGCCACAGTCTCTCCGGGGGCGGCCCGGACCACCGGCACCGCTTCCGCCACCGCGGCCACCGGGATCGACCCGCCGTACACGTGGGGGAACCATTCGCCGCTGGGTCTCTGAGGGTCCCCCGGCTCCATCACGACCCGTAGCCCGGAGCGGTACAGGACCGCCGCGTCCAGGGTCAGCAGCACGAGGGGCTCGGTGACTCCGGCGTAGACGGCGGACAGGACGCCGGCGGTCTGGTCAGGATCGCCGCTGGCGTGCAGGAATCCGACCTGTTCGATCGAGGCACCGAGCGTGGAGCGGTCGTAGAACCCCGTGGCACGGGCCCGCTCCCACGCGGCGGCCTCGGCGATATGTTGCAGCAACATGTGCTCCAGTATCACAAAGCTCCACTGGACCTGGGTAGCGCTCGAGGGAGGTCACCAGACCTTGCCGTCGGATCGAGGGCGGAACTACCGTGATCGGCATCACTCCCCGCACCGTTCCCGGGCTCCTGACCCCCTCCCCAGATCCCCCTATCCGGCTGGCCACGGTGCGCGTCTCAAGGAGGTCGCTGTGGGCAGTGTTGGTCTCCTCTACGTTGGCGCCGTCCTCTTCATCAACGGATTGATGCTGCTGGGAAAGATCCCGGGCAAGGCCGCCGCCCCGATGAACTACTTCGTGGGCATCATGCAGGTGGTCTTCCCGACCCTTCTCATGCTGCAGTCCGAGGGCGATCCGGCCGTGGTGCTCGGCGCCTCCGGCCTCTATCTCTTCGGCTTCACCTACCTCTACGTCGCGCTCAACCAGACCTTCGACTTGGGCGGCGAGGGCCTGGGCTGGTTCTCCCTGTTCGTCGCCGTGGTGGCGGTGGTCATGGGGTACCTGAACTTCACCACGGTCAATGACCCGGTCTTCGGGGCCATCTGGCTGATCTGGGCGGTGCTGTGGTTCCTGTTCTTCCTGGTGCTCGGTCTGCACCGGGACTCCCTGACCCGCACCACGGGGTGGTTCACCGTGATCGTGGCGCACCTGACGGGCACCATCCCGGCCCTCCTGCTGCTCACCGGCGCCTACCAGTCAGACAGCCTGTGGACCTGGGTCATGGGAATTGCCGGGGCCCTCGCCCTCGCGCTGTCCATCATGCTGGGCCGGCCGCAGCATGAGTCCTCCACCGTCCCACCACCCCCCGAACCGCCACCCAGGAGGAATGCCCGTGCCGCTGTATGAGTTCAGATGCCCCGCCGGCACCACGACCGACCTGAGTTTCAGCATGGCCACCGTGCCTAGCTTCGTCGACTGCCCTGACTGTGGCGCTCCGGCGCCCCGACAGATCAGCGTCCCGCGCCTCTCCCGGGCTGGGTCCCCCGCCATGCAGGTCATGGACCGCACCCGGCGCAGTGCCGAGTCACCCGAGGTGGTCACGTCCATCCCTGCGGAGTCCGGCCGGAGGGCCGTACCTCGCCACACGCAGCATCCCCTGCACCAGAAGCTCCCCCGGCCCTGACGGCCACTGAGACCAAGGAATCGAATCACCATGCCACAGAACCTCTTTCCCCTAGACTCCAGCAAGAGATTCGAGGACCAGGAACACCTGGGCCACAACCGCTGGCACCCCGAGATCCCGCCCGTCGCCACCGTCAAGCCCGGAGACAGCTTCCGGGTGGACTGCCGCGAGTGGTTCGACGGGGCGATCGTCAACGACGACTCCGCCGAAGACATCCTCAACGCCCCGCTGCTCACCGTGCACAAGCTTTCCGGGCCCTTCGCCGTGGAAGGTGCCCGGCCCGGCGACCTGCTGATCGTGGACATCCTTGACGTCGGTCCCATCCCCCAGGAGGACCGCGGCCCGTTGGCGGGTCAGGGCTGGGGCTACACCGGCATCTTCTCCCGGAACAACGGCGGCGGCTTCCTGACGGATCAGTTCCCCGACGCCTACAAGGCCATCTGGGACTTCAACGGCCAGGTCGCCACCTCACGGCACGTCCCGGGCGTCTCCTACGAGGGGCTGATCCACCCCGGCCTCATGGGTACGGCTCCCTCCGCGGCGTTGTTGGCGAAGTGGAACCAGCGCGAAGGAGACCTGATCGCCACGGACCCGAACCGGGTGCCGCCGTTGGCGTTGCCGCCCGAGGCTGAGCACGCCGTGCTCGGAGGGCTGGACCGAGCAGAGTGGGACCGCGTCGGATCGGAAGCGGCACGCACCGCACCCCCGCGGGAGAACGGCGGCAATCAGGACATCAAGAACCTGTCCAAGGGCACCCGGATCTTCTATCCGGTGTTCGTGGACGGGGCGAACCTGTCCGTGGGGGATCTGCACTTCTCCCAGGGAGACGGCGAGATCACCTTCTGTGGTGCCATCGAGATGGGCGGGTTCATCGACCTGCACGTGGACGTGATCAAGGGCGGCATGGACACCTACGGGGTCCATGAGAACGCGATCTTCATGCCCGGCCGCGTGGATCCCCGATTCAGCGAGTGGTTGGCCTTCTCCGGCACCTCGGTCACCCTGGACGGCGAGCAGCGCTACCTGGACTCGCACCTGTCCTACCAGCGGGCGTGCCTGCACGCGATCGACTACCTGGTCAAGTTCGGGTACTCCCCCGAGCAGGCCTACCTGTTGCTGGGGGCGGCACCGATAGAGGGGCGGCTCTCCGGCGTGGTGGACATCCCGAACTCGTGCTCGACCGTGTACCTGCCGACCGCCATGTTCGAGTTCGACATCCGCCCCTCAGCCGCCGGCCCGCACCAGATCGATCCGGGCATCGGCGCCCCACGAGCGGCCAATGCCGCCTGACTGACGTTCTCCGGGCAGAGATGACGGGTCACTTCTGCCCGGAGAACGGGGAGGGCCGTGAGCCGGGTCAGCCGACCTTCAGTTCACCCATCTCATCCCATCCCTCGCCGTCCACCTGGCGGCTGACGATCTGAGGGGTGGCAGCCAGCAGCGGGCCCATGGCCTCCAGGCCGGCGGCGAAGTGCGGGCTGTTGACGTGGGCCTCGCCGGTGCCGTCCTTGAACCCCTCCACGAGGACGTACTCGTTCGGGTCCTCGAGGCTGCGGGACCACTCGAAGAAGAGGTTGCCCTCCTCGGCGCGGGTGGCGGCGGTGAACGCGGCGACGGCGTCCGGGAACGTGTCCACGTGCTCGGGCTTGACCTGGTATTTGACGACGATGAAGATCATGCACCCAGCCTATCCACCGCGGGCGGCCGGGGGGCCACTCAGCCCAGCAGGGACGGGTCGTTGCGGACCTCGATGACCGGGCAGGTGTCCATGATCACGGCCAGCCCGGCCTCCGCGGCCCGCTGAGCCGCCGCCTCGTCGATGACGCCGAGTTGCAGCCACACGGCCTTCGCGCCGACCTCGATCGCCTGGTCCACGATCGCGCCGACCTTCTGCGAGTTCACGAAGCAGTCCACCACGTCGATCTGCCCCGGGATGTCTGCCAGCCTCCGGTACCCGGGCTCGCCGTGGACCTCCTGCGCGCCGAGGTTCACGGGGATGATCTGCATCCCCAGCTCGTCGCGTAGGAACCTCGAGACGCCCACCGCGGCGCGGCGCGGGTTGGGAGAAAGCCCGACGACGGCCCAGCGGGACTCTCGGTCCGTCAGCAGTGAGCGGATGGTCGCCGGATCGTTCACGTGTGCCATGGACCCAACCTAGGCGAGGGAACCGGGGAACGGGAGGGGACAGTGCAGGTGACAGTGCAGGTGAGAGTTCAGGTGACAGTTCAGGTGACAGGCAGGGTGACCACCCCGACGGCGCCGATCGGCGGCCCTGTGACTGACCTCACGTCCCGTCTAGACTCCCTGGGTATGCCCTACCCTCGGGAGCTCGCCTCAATCCCCGGAGCCCTGCCGTCCCAGACCGTCAGTATCGACACCTCTGACCCGGACCAGGCCATGTCCGTGGGCGGCGACGTCTACCATCCGCACCGCATCCGTCTCGACTCCCGTAACCGCACCTTCCGCATGGGCCTGAAGGCGCTCCACGTCCCTGACCTCACGCTGGGACTACTGGAGTACGGCCAGCACCTCCAGGTGCACACCCCGCCGCTGCAGGACTCATACCAGATCAACTTCACGGCCTTCGGATCCGTCACCATGGGCTACGGAGGCCGCGCGGTCCAGACCAATCAACGGCGGGCGGCCATCCACGGATTCACCGAGGAGACGACCATGGAGGGGTGGGCCCAGCCGGCGCGGGTGGTCGGCCTGAAGATCCCTCGAGCGGTGCTGGACCGGGAGTTCGAGCTGCTGACCAGCACCCCGCCCTCCTCCCCGATCCAGTTCGAGGGCGATTTCGACCTGGACTCCCCGGGTGGGCGGGCCTGGCGGTCCAGCGTCCAGTCCCTGGCCCAGGGCCTGGCCCAGGGCCTGGCCCCCGGCTCAGCGGCCACGCCCCACCCGCTCCTGACCGCACCACTCGCCCAGGCCGTGATCCGCGGCCTGCTCCTGGCTGCGCCCCACAACCACAGCGGACTGCTCGATCCCGCACCGGCGCCCGGCCCGCCCGCGCCGATCGCCGACGCCCTGGATTTCCTGCGTGCCAACGCCGGCCGTCCCCTCAGCGTGGCGGAGGCCGCCGTCGCCGCGGGGGTCAGCGTGCGCACCCTGCAGGTCGGATTTCGCCAGCACCTGGGCACCACTCCCGTGGCAGAGTTGCGCCGCATCCGGCTGGAGGGGGCCCGCCAGGAGTTGGCGGCCGGCCGCCCCGGAACCACCGTGGCAGACGTGGCGCGGCGCTGGGGCTTCCACCACGCCGGCCGCTTCGCCATCCACTTTGCGCAGGCCTACGGCGACTCCCCCTCCCGAGTCCTCGCCCGCTCCCGCTGAACTCACCCAGCACGGCCCTGCAGGAGCCCTGTAAAAGCCCGCCGGCTGTCCACATCACGCAGCGGCTCATTGTCGAGACATCCGAGCACGCAGAGTATGAGCTGCATCACTTTCCCACGGGGGGCCGCCCCCAGGACGAAGGAGCTCACCCATGAATCGGATCCTGCCCGCAGACGTCCCCGTCGCCGACTTCGATGCCGCCCTGGAGAAGTTCCGCACCCTCCTGGGTGCCGAGCACGTCATCTCCGAGCCGGAGGCTCTGAAGGAGTTCGAGGACCCGTTCCCCACCACCGGCGGGAACGACTTCCGTCCCGGCGCCGTGGTGTTCCCGGAGACCACCGAGGAGGTCGTGGAGCTGGTGCGGATCGCCAACGAACACCGGATCCCCCTGTCCCCCACCGCCACGGGCAAGAACCTCGGATACGGCGGCGCCGCACCCCGACTGGCCGGCACCGTGGTGGTCCAGACCTCCCGGCGGATGGACAAGATCATCGAGGTCAACGAGAAGTACGCCTACGCCCTGATCGAGCCCGGTGTGACCTACTTCGACCTCTACAACCACATCCAGGAGAAGGGCTACAACCTGTGGATCGACGTCCCGGACCTCGGCTGGGGCTCCGTGGTCGGCAACGCCCTGGACCGTGGTGTGGGGTACACGCCATACGGCGACCACTGGTCCTGGCAGACCGGTCTGGAGGTGGTCCTGCCGGACGGCGACCTGCTCCGCACGGGCATGGGCGCCATGAGCTCCGCGAAGACCTGGCAGCTGTTCTCCTACGGCTTCGGCCCGTACCCGGACGGGTTGTTCTCCCAGTCCAACTTCGGGATCGTCACCAAGATGGGCATCGCTCTGATGCCGGCCCCACCCGCCGCCGAGACCTTCGTGATCTCCTTCGAGCACGAGGAGGACCTGACACAGATCGTGGACATCATGCTGCCGCTGCGCATCGGCATGGCCCCGCTGCAGTCGGTCCCCGTGCTGCGCAACATCATCCTGGACGCCGCGGCCCAGACGGAGCGCACCCACTGGCTGCCCGAGGGCGGGCCACTCACGGCGGAGGTCATCCAGCGGATGAAGGAGGAGCTGGACCTGGGCTACTGGAACCTGTACGGCACCGTCTACGGCCCGCCGGAGCAGTGCGACCTCTTCCTGACGATGATCAAGGACGCCTTCTCCGCCGTGGAGGGTGCACGCTTCGCCACCACCCAGGACCGCCCCGCGGGCACCCCGGGCTCCCACGTGCTGCACGACCGGCATGAGATCAACCAGGGAATCCCCTCCATCAAGGAGCAGCGGATCCTCGAGTGGGTCCCCAACGGCGCCCACATCGGCTTCTCCCCGATCTCGGAGCCGGACGGGGCCGAAGCGCAGAAGCAATTCGAGATGGTCCGGAATCGCTCCTACGAATATGGCCCCGACTACGCCGCACAGTTCGCCGTGGGCCTGCGGGAGATGCACCACATCTGCCTGCTCCTCTATGACTCCGCGGACGCCGAGGACCGTGACCGCGTCATGGCGCTCGGCCGGACCCTCGTGAAGGAGGGTGCCGAGGCCGGTTACGGCGAGTACCGAACCCACCTGGCCCTCATGGACCAGGTCATGGACACCTTCGACTTCAATGACAATGCCCTGCTGCGCTTCCACGAGCGCATCAAGGACGCCGTGGACCCGAACTCCATCATGGCGCCCGGCAAGTCCGGCATCTGGGGTGCCCGGTATCGCGACGCCGGTCACCGACTTCCCCGTACCGACTCACCGTCCTGACATCCCGCTGAATATCCCCCTGCACGAAAGGCGAACACCATGACCGAGTACCGTCTCCCCGACCACCTGCGCGAGGCGCAGCACCACATCAACGGCCGACCGGCAGCCAGCACCGGCTCGGCCACCATCCCCGTGCTCGACCCGGCCACCGGTGGGCAGATCGCCACGGTCCCGGCCGGCACCACCACGGACCTCGATGCCGCCGCAGACGCAGCCCACGAGGCCTTCCGCAGTGGCGTCTGGGCCGGTCTCTCCGGGCGCGAACGCTCCCGGGTGCTGATTCGCGTGGCTGAGCTGTTCCGGGAGCACGCGGAGGAGATGGCCCAGGTGGAGAGCCTGGACGTGGGCAAGCCGATCAGCCTGGCCCGGGCCGTGGACGTCAACACTGCCGCGGACACCTACGAGTACGCCGCCTCCCTGGCCCAGCACCTGGACGGCGCGGTGCGACGTGTCCCGCTGCCGGCCCACGCCTACACCCAGCGGGAGCCGCTCGGTGTGGTCGCCGCCATCACCCCGTTCAACTTCCCGCTCATCCTCTCCACCTCGAAGATCGCGATGGCCCTGGCCGCCGGGAACACCGTGGTGCACAAGCCCGCCGAGGACACCCCGCTCTCGGCCCTGTTCACGGCCGGCCTGCTGAGCCAGGCCGGCGTCCCGGACGGGGTCTACAACGTGGTCACCGGCTATGGCACGGACCTGGGCGACCACCTCACCGCCCACCCGAAGGTCTCCAAGGTCGCCTTCACCGGGTCCACCCAGACGGGCGCCCATGTGGCCGCCGTGGCCGGCCAGGCGCTGCGGCCGGTCACCGCCGAGCTCGGGGGCAATGCCGCGAACATCATCTTCGCGGATGCAGACCTGGCCCAGGCCGTGGAGACGTCCATCTCAGCCTTCGTCTTCAACACGGGCCAGTTCTGCATGGGCGGCCCGCGGCTACTGGTGGAGCGAGGCGTCTACGATCAGGTCCTCGAGGCCCTGGCCGGCGCGGTCCCCCACGTGCCGTTCGGTGACCCGAAGGACCCGGGCACCGTCATCGGCCCCCTCGCGAACCGCCGCCAGCTCGAGAAGGTGACCGCCGCGGTGGAGCAGGCCAAGGCCTCCGGCGCGCGAGTGGTGACCGGAGGGGAGCCGGCCGAGATCAACGGCGGGTTCTTCTACCGCCCGACGGTCCTCGCCGACGTCGCGAACTCCGCCGATGCCGTCCAGC
Organism: Citricoccus nitrophenolicus; assembly: GCF_047305825.1. Lineage (GTDB taxonomy): Bacteria > Actinomycetota > Actinomycetes > Actinomycetales > Micrococcaceae > Citricoccus > Citricoccus nitrophenolicus. The sequence goes on from NZ_CP063070.1 coordinate 1,593,128, forward strand.
AGGAGGTCTTCGGTCCGGTCCTCACCGTCCAGCCCTTCGACACGGAGCAGGAGGCGATCGAGCTGGCCAACAGCACCGACTACGGGTTGGCCTCCGGAATCCAGACGGGGAACATCTCCCGCGCCCACCGCGTGGCGGATGCCCTGGACGCCGGCATCATCTGGGTCAACGCCTGGGGCATGCTCGATCCCGCGATGCCCTTCGGTGGCGTCAAGGCCTCCGGCTGGGGACGGGAGAACGGCCCGGAGCAGTTGGAGGCCTATACCCGAACCAAGTCCGTCATCATCGCTCTCGAGCCGGCCCCGGACCAGGGCACCAGCAGCAGCACAGACACGGCAGACTCAGCAAAGGATCACTCATGACCACCATCACCGCAGCTGTCACCGAATCCGGCGGGGAGCCCTTCGTCCTCCAGGAGGTCGCACTGGGTGGACTCCGGGACCACGAGGTCCTGGTGGACCTCAAGGCCGCTGGCCTCTGCCACACGGACCTGACCGTGGCCTCCGGAGCCTTGCCCTTCCCCCTTCCCGGAGTGTTGGGCCATGAGGGGGCCGGAATCGTGCGTGAGGTCGGCACCGCCGTCACCACCGTGGTTCCCGGCGACCGGGTGGTGCTGTCCTTCACGTCCTGCGGCGCCTGCGAGGAGTGCCGCAGCGGGCATCCCGCCTATTGCGGACGGTGGCTGCCGGACAACCTGCTCGCCGGCCGGCGGGCGGATGGGAGTTCCCCCATCACCCGGGAGGGGACGGAACTCGGCGGACACTTCTTCGCGCAGTCCTCCTTCGCCACGGCGGCCATCGCCGGCGAACGCAATGTGGTCAAGGTATCCGCGGACGTGCCGTGGGAACATCTGGCACCGTTGGCCTGCGGCATCCAGACCGGCGCCGGCGCCGTGTGGAACGCCCTGCAACCGGGTCCCGGCCAGAGCCTGGTGGTCTTCGGAGTCGGCACGGTGGGACTGGCCGCGATCATGGCCGCCGCACTCTCCCCCGCCCGCCAGATCGTGGCGGTGGACCTCGTGGAGGAGCGGCTGAATCTGGCCCTGGAGCTCGGTGCCACGCACACCGTCAACCCCGGGAACGTGGAGGACGTGGTGGCCGCCATCCAGGACATCACCGGCGGCGGCGCGCACTCAGTGGTCGAGGCCACGGGCAACACCACCGTCTTGGGACAGGCGGTGCAGTGCACCCGCGCGCAGGGTGAAGTGGCGATCGTGGGGGCCCCGGCCTTCGGTCAGTCGGTCCCGGTCGACGTGAACTTCATGCTCCCGGGCCGGAAGATCCATGGGCTGACCATCGGCGATGCTGAGATCCAGTCCCTCATCCCCGCCATCCTGGACCTCGCCGAGCAGGGCCGTTTCCCGGTGGACCGACTCGTCACGACGTACCCGCTCTCTGAGATCAACACTGCGGTCGCGGACATGTCCTCTGGCCGGACCATCAAGCCAGTGCTGATCCCCTAGATCCCCACGACAGCTCCGCAGACGACGGCGGCCCCGCACCCTTCCGGACGGAAAGGTGCGGGGCCGCGTTCGGCCGAGGGCCGGCGTCGTGCTCTGCGCTGTGGGTGTCAGCCCTGGGTGTCGAAGGCGTGCAGGATCACCGCGACCTCGCCACGGGTGATCTGACGATCCGCCCGGAATGAGCCATCGGTGTAGCCCGAGACCAGACCGGACTCCTTCAACCAGTTGACCGCCTCGAAGTGGGCATTCGAGGAATCCACGTCCTCGAACCCGGCCTGGGCGAACGAACCCTCCGGATCCACGGCACGGAACAGGAACGAGGCGAACTCACCACGAGTCACCTCACGGCCCGACTTGAACTCACCATCGGAATAGCCCGAGGTGACCTCGTTCTGCTTCGCCCAGGAGACCGGCTCGTAGAAGGTGTGCGCCTCACTGATGTCCGTGAACGGCACCCCCTCGGCAGCGAACCCCGGCTCCAAGTACCGGAAGATGAACGCCAAGGACTCACCCCGGGAGATGTCACGGTCCTTGCGGTACGAGTTGTCCGAATAGCCCTCAGTGATCCCGTTCTCCTGCATCCACCGCACCGGCTCGAAGAACCGCGACCCCTCCGGATTGTCCGTGAAATCCTCGATGACCGGGGCGCCCTCCACCACCACGGCGCGGGTGGCGGTCGTCTGGTTGCCGTTGGCATCCTGCACCACGTAGGTCAGCACGTAGGTTCCGGCCGTGGCTGCGTCCACCGAGCCCATCACCTGGATGGCGTCCGTGAGGTCGCCGTCCACGGCGTCCGTGGCGGAGGCCCCGGCCAGTGGGTCGAAGTCGTCGCCGACCTCGATCCTCGCGTGCTCCGGAACGGTCAGTTCCGGGGCCACGTTGTCGGTGCCGGCGGCGGTGGCCGTGAACACGCCCATCTGACCCGCCTGGCCGGCCTCGATCTCGTCACCGGTCTCGGTGTCGCGGCTGGTGGCGTACCAGGCGTAGATCTCGCCCTCTTCCAGACCGGCCCACTCCACGGTCGCCGGCCACCCGGACGGCACGGTCGCCTCGCCGATCTCCTGTTCGGTCGGGGTGGTCACCATGACCTGGTTGGTGGTGAAGGAGGTCTTGCGGGTCTCCAGCTGGATCGGCAGCCGGGTGTCATCCTCCGTGCCGTTGTACCGGTTCCGGTCGTCGTACTCCGTGGCGCCGAAGTCGTCCAGCAGCGGGGAATAGGTGTCCACGGCCATCTCGGCGTTGTCCACGTCGAACTGGAGCATCCGGAAGAAGCTGGCCCCGAACCGCAGCATGTCCGTGGCGGAGCGCCCGTCCACCCCGGTCAGGCCCAGCTCCTCGGCGGACACCGTGTAGAACTGGTAGTCGGCCAGCAGCTCGACCGTGTTGTTGCCCTCGATCCCGACGTCCTTGCGCACGTCGATGCTGACCCCGTGCTCGTGGCCGGAGAGTGCGAGGAAGACGTTGCTGTGCTTCTGCAGCAGCCCCTCATCGATCTTGGCGCCGTCGTGGGAGAAGGTGGCGCCACGGCCATCCGGGCTGGTGCTCGGCTTGCGCTGGGCGTGGGTCATGATCATGGCGTTGCGGTCCTTGTACTCGTCCAGGACGCCACTGGCCCACTCGATCTCCTCGTCCGTCACGTCGAAGCCGAGGTAGACGGCCACGAAGTCCAGTCCGCCCGCGGTGAACAGGTCGTAGTGGTTCTCGTTGTCGCCTTCCCTCCACGGCGTGTAGGACGCGTTCCGCTCCTGCCAGCCGTCGGTCTGCTCCAGGGCCTCGTAGCGCTCAGGCATGAAGTAGTCGTTGTACAGGTTGTCCGGTCCCACCTCCGCACCAGAGCGGTTGTCATGGTTGCCCGGAGTCACCCCGTTGACGATCTCGGCATCGTCCAGGATCTTCTGGGCCTCGGAGGCGAACTCGAATTCCTCGACGGCGACCTCGCGGTACGCCTCCTCGTCGGCGCGGGGGGTCCCGGTGTGCCAGTTCTCGATGATGTCGCCGGTGTGGGCGACGTACTCGATCTTCATCTCCTCCGCGTTGTCCACGATCCACTGGTTGATGTCCGTGTAGGCCTGGCCCCACACGGCCTTCTGCTCCTCGGAGTAGGCATCCTCCGTGGCGCCCTCCGTGATGTACTGCGTGTCCGTGAGGTGGGCGAGGGAGAAGTCGAAGTCGGACGGATCCTCGAAGCCGTCCTTGACCTCGTTGGCGAGGTCGTCGGCGAAGGGGTCCTCGCCCGTGACCAGCACCGAGGCCTGTCCGGCCTCGTCCAGGTGATCGCCCTCGAGGTCACCGTGGAGCACCAGCTCGCTCTCGTTCAGGCCCCGGCCGGAAGCCAGCTCGTCCCAGGACTCGTCGCCGTGGTTCCAGACCCTCAGATTGACCTGGCGGGCCGGATCCACGGTGCCGGCCCAGCGCACGGACTGGTCCTCGGAGGCCTCGCCCACCGGGACGTCGAAGCGCTGGAACGCGATCTGGCCCGGTTCTGCCGAGAGGCTGTCCCCGGCGCCGTCGAGCGCGGCCTCCTCCGTGTAGTCGAACTCCAGGGTGGTCGGGGTCTGCTCGACGAGACCCTGGACGCCGCCCTCCGCCACGGCGGCCTGGCCGGCGTAGAAGGTGGTGGTGACGTCGCCGCCGTCGGGATTGACGGCCCGGGCGGAGAGGGTGACCTTGCCGCTGCCCTGTCCGGTGTCCGTGCCGCCGCCCACCGGGATGGAACCGGAGGTGAAGGTGACGGTCTCAGAGATCGGCAGGCCGAACACGGTCTTGCCCTCCGCCGTGAGGGTGTGCTCGCCCGCGGCCATGCCGGAGCCCACGATCTGACCGGGCTTCACCGGCTCGCCGTCGATCGCATAGGTGACCCCGGCGGCCACGAGGCCGGGATGGGCCCACTCGACGGCGAACTCGGTGGCACGGGTCAACTCAGAGCCCTCCGCCGGGGTGCTGGAGACCAGCTCGGCCTCCTGGTCCCGCAGGCCCTCGAACGCGCCGATGTTCAGGGCGGCCACCTGGTGGGCGTCCAGAGCCTCGCCGAAGATGCGGGCCGAGGCCACCGTGGAGGTGGAGTGGAACTGGGAGCTGCCCTTGGAGGAGTCAGCACCGATCACCATGTTGTGGGCCCGCTCATCGGCCGGCCACTTGATCGCAGCGTTGGCCGTGGGGGTCTCGTCCACGAGCTCGCCGTTGACGTAGAGCTTGACGGTCTGCGTGCCGCCGTCGAAGACACCCACCGCGTGGTACCACTCGTTCGGCTCGATCTCGATGCCGGCGTTGTGGTAGCTGCCGGTGTTGACCGCGAAGGTCAGCTTGTTCGAGTACATGGTCATGGAGAAGCCGCCGCCCTCCTTGTTGGCGCACATGTTCGTCTCGCCGGAGGAGGGCAGCTCACCGTCGTACCGGAAGACGCACTCCACGGTCATGGAGTCACCGAGGGTCTCGTACTGACTGCCGAACGGGTACAGCAGCGCGTCGTCGCCGTCGAAGGTGGCGGCGTTCCGGCCGAGGGCGGCGTCCTCGCCGATCACGGGCTCGCCGTGGGTGGTGGTCTCCAGACCCTGTGCGGTCTCGGCGGCGGTGCCGTCGGAGAAGTCCACGTTGAAGACGTCCGCCTCCGGTGCCTCGACCTCCACGGCGAACTCGGCGTTCAGGGCCGCGACCTGCTCGGCCGAGGCCGGGGCGCTGTACAGCCGGGCCGTGTCGATGCTGGCCGTGGAGAACTGACCGGGCGCACCGTTGCCACTGTCCGCACCCAGCACCACGGCGTGGGCGTTCTCGTTCGCAGGGATGGTCATCGGGCCGCCGGCCTCAGCCTCGGCAGCCAGCTCGCCATCCAGGTAGAGCCTGATGGTCTCGCCGTCGTAGACGCCGGTGGCGTGGTACCAGGTGTCGGCGTCGATGTCCGCCCAGGCGAAGGTGTAACCACCCTCGGCGTGGATCATGAAGGCGGCCCGGTCATCCTTGACCACCATGGCGAATCCGCCGGCCTCCTTGTTGCCGCACAGCGTGTCCTCGCCGGACGTGGCAGCGTCCCGCTTGAAATTGCACTCCACGGTGAACCCGTCAGCCAGTTGCCCGTAGTCCTCCTCTGTCAGCGCGTAGGAGTAGGCGTCATCGCCGTCGAAGGCTCCGGCGTAGCGGGCCAGGAACCCGTCCATGGCGATCTCGGGGTCACCCGTGACCACGGGCTCACGGCCCTGGGCGGCGTCCGCGGGGGTGCCGTCCTCGAAGGTCACGTCCAGCAGATCGGCCTCCGGTGCGGCAGCGGCCTGGACGGCGGGAGCGATGGGGGATGCGGTGGCGGCGACCGGCACGAGGGCACCGGTGGAAGTCAGGCCGACGGACAGGGCGAGTACGGCAAGGGGGAGTCGCTTGGCAGTCATGATCCATTCTTCTGTTGCGAGAGCGCCGCACTGGCGGCGGTGATGACCTCTCGACGCTATGGGCCGGCCCTGAACCCACCCCCTCGTACGGGTGAACCCCTCAGGCCGCGCAGGTGAATGTCTCCGCGCCCGGATGAATGGAAGCTGAACACCCGCTGACCTGGAGGGACCCTGCCGGCAGGGTCCACCTCCCCGGGCGCGACGACGGCCCGGTCACCTTCCGCAGGGGAGGGTGGCCGGGCCGTCGTCGGGCCTGCAGGCGCCAGGGTGAGGCACGCGACCGGGCGGACGGATCAGTCCTGGTCAGCCACCTCGGTGGCGTAGTTGTGCAGGATCACCGCGACCTCGCCGCGGGTGATCTGCCGATCCGCACGGAAGGTCCCGTCCACGTAACCCTCGGCCAGGCCGGCCTCAGCCATCCAGTTCACCGCCTCGAAGTGGGCGTCCGACTCCGGCACGTCACCGAACCCGGCCTCCGTGAAACTGCCCTCCGGATCCACCGCGCGGTACAGGAAGGACGCGAACTCCCCACGGGTCACGTCCCGGGTGGACTTGAACTCCCCATCAACGTAGCCGGACGTGATCTCCTCAGCCTTGGCCCAGGACACCGCCTGATAGAACGTGTGGTGCTCATCGATGTCCGAGAACGGCACGCCCTCCGCCGAGAACCCCGGATCCAGGTACCGGAAGATGAACGCCAGGGACTCGCCACGGGAGATATCACGGTCCTTGCGGTACGTGCCATCCGTATACCCCTCCGTCAGTCCCGACTCCTGCATCCACCGGACCGGAGCATAGAACCGTGAACCCTGCGGGTTGTCCGCGAAGTCCGGCGCCGGCAGACCCGGCTCCTCGGGCTCCTCCGCGTCCTCCACCAGCACGGCCCGGGACGCGACCGACTGGTTGCCGTTGGCATCCTGGACCACATAGGTCAGAGAGTGGTTGCCGCTGGTGGCGGTGTCCACGGATCCGATCACCTGGACTGCCCCGGTGAGATCGCCGTCCACGGTGTCATGCGCGGTGACCCCGGCCAGGGGATCGAACTCCTCGCCCACGGTGAGGGTGGCCGCACCGGGCACGGTCAGCTCGGGGGCCTCGGTGTCCGTGCCTGCCGCGGAGGCGGTGAAGACGCCCATCTGGTCTGTCTCACCCGTGGCCAGCTCGTCCCCGCTCCCGGCGTCGCGGCTGGTGGCGTACCAGGCGTAGGTCTCGCCCTCGGTCAGCCCGGACCACTCCACCGACGCCGGCCAGCCTGACGCCACGGTGGCCTCACCGATGACCTCGTCGGTCGGCGTGGTCACCATGACCCGGTCGGTCCCGAAGGACGTCTTGCGGGTCTCCAGCTGGATCGGCAGTCTGGTGTCATCCTCGTTGCCGTTGTACCGGCCCTGGGTGTCGTACTCGGTGGCACCGAATTCATCCAGCAACGGCGAGTAGGTGTCCACGGCCAACTCGGAGTTGTCCACGTCGAACTGGAGCATCCGGAAGAAGCTCGAGCCGAAACGCAGCATGTCCTCTGCGGACCGGCCGTCCACTCCGGTCAGGCCCAACTCCTCGGCCGAGACCTCGTAGAACTGGTAGTCCGCCAGAAGTTCCACCGTGTGGTGCCCCTCGATGCCGACGTCCTGGCGCACGTCGATGCTGACGCCGTGCTCATGGCCGGAGAGGACGAGGAACACGTTCTCATGCTGTTGGAGGATCCCCTTGTCGATCGCGGAGCCGTCATAGGAGAAGGCGCCACCACGGCCGTCCGGGTCAGTGCTCGGCTTGCGCTGGGCGTGGGTCATGATCATGGCGTTGCGGTCCGAGTACTGCTCCAGCACCTCGTTGGCCCAGGCGATCTCCTCGTCGGTCACGCCGAATCCGAGGTAGACCGCGATGAAGTCCAGGCCACCGGCCGTGAAGAGGTCGTAGTGATTGTCGTTGTCGTTCTCGGAGTACGGGTGGTAGGAGGCCTTCGCGTCCTTCCAGCCCTGGGTCTGTTCCAAGGCCTGATACCGCTCCGGACCGAAGTACTGGTTGAACAGGTTCTCCGGCCCGTGCTCCCGGTCCGTCAGGTTGTCGTGGTTGCCCGGCAGCACCCCGTTCGGGATCTCTGCCTCCTCCAGCGTCCGCTGGACGCCGGAGGCGAACTCGAACTCGCGGTTGGCCGTCTCCACATAGTCGGCGTCCTCGGCGCTTCCGGCGGTCTGCCAATTCTCGATCACGTCACCGGTGTGGGCCACGTACTCGATCTTCCGCTCGTCAGCGTTCTCGACGATCCAGTCCACCATCTTCTGGTACCCGTCACCCCACACACCCTGTTGCTGGGCCGAGTACTCATCCTCGACAGCCCCCTCGGAGAGGAACTGGGTGTCCGTGATGTGCGCCAGGGTGAAGTCGAAGTCCTCCGGGTCCTCGAAGCCGTCCTTGACCTCATTGGCCAGGTCGTCCGCGAAGGGGTCCTCGCCGGTGATCATCAGGGGGACGGCGCCACCGCTGACGTGGTCAGCCGAGATGTTGCCGTCGAGGCTCAGGGTGCCGTCCGACTGTCCGCGGCCGGAGGCCAGCTCCTCCCAGGAATCCGTGGCGGCGTTCCAGGCCCTCAAGGACACCTGCCGGGCCGGGTCCACGGTTCCGTTCCAGCGCACCGACTGCCCGTCGGCGGGCTCGCCCACCGCCACGTCGAACCGCTGGAAGGGGATCTGACCCTCCTGGGCCGAGGGGCTGTCCCCCGCCCCATCGAGCTCTGCGGAGCCGGAGTACTCGAACTCCAGCGAGGACGGCAGCTCGGACACCATCCCCTGGAAACCCCCCTCGGCGGCAGCCACGCTGCCGGCGTGGAACGTGGTGGTGACGTCCCCGCCGTCGGGGTTCGTGGCGCGGGCCGAGAGGGTGACCTTGCCCTCGCCCTGGCCGGTCTCGGTGCCCCCGCCCTCCGGGATGGACCCCGAGGTGAAGGTGACCGCCTCGGAGACCGGCGTGCCGAAGACGGTCTTGCCCTCGATCCCGATGACGTGCTCGCCGGCGGCCATGCCGGCACCGATGCTCTCCCCGGGCTCGACGGGCTCGCCGTCCAGGGTGTACTCGGCACCCCGGGCCAGCAGCCCGGCGTTGTTCCACTGGACGTCCAGGGTGGTCGCCCGCCTGATGGTCGAACCGGCCGCCGGAGTGGTCGAATCCAGCTCGAGCCGCTGGGACTTCGCCTGCCCCAGGGACCTCTTGTTCAGAGCCGCCACCTGCTGGGCGTCCAGAGCATTGCCGAAGATCCGGGCCGAGGCCACCGTGGCGGTGGCATGGAACTGTGCACCTCCGTTGTTGGAGTCGGCCCCGATGACGAGGTGGTGGGCCTGCTCGTTGGACGGCCACTTGACGGTGCTGTTGGCGGTGGGGTTCTCGTCCACCAGCTCGCCGTTGACGTAGAGCCTGACGGTCTGGGACGCACCGTCGAAGACCCCCACCGTGTGGTACCACTGGTCGGGCTCGATCTGGAACTTGGTGTCGTGGTAGCTGCCCGTGCTGGTCAGGAACGTCAGGCCGTCGGAGTACATGGTCATCCCGAAGCCGCCACCCTCCTTGTTCGCGCACAGGTTCGTCTCACCGGAGGTCGGGAGCGCGCCGTCGTAGCGGAACACGCACTCGAGGGTGAAGGAGTCCTCCATCGTCGAGTACTCGTCGTGCAACGGGTAGAGCAGCGCATCGTCGCCATCGAAGGCGGCCACGTTGCGTCCGAGCGCGGCATCCTCGGAGATCACGGCCTCACCGTGCTCCGTGGCCGGGATGCCCTGGGCCCGGTCTGCCGCGGTGCCGTCGGAGAAGTCGACGTCCAGCACGTCTGCGGCCGGCACCTCGGTCTCCGCGGTGAACTCCTGGTGCAGGGCCGCCACGTTCCCGGCGGTCAGCGGCTGGCTGTAGAGCCGCGCGGAGTCGATGGCCGCCACGGAGAACTGGCTCGACTCATTGTCACCCGCGTCCGCGCCCACCACGATGTTGTGGGCCCTCTCGTTCGGCGGGATGGTCATGGGGCCGCCGGCCTGCGTCTCCGCGGCGAGCTCGCCATCGAGGTAGAAGCGGATGGTCTCGCCGTCGTAGACGCCCATCGCGTGGTACCAACGGTCCGGATCGATGTCCGCCCAGGCGAAGGAGTACTTTCCTCCGGCGTGGATCATGAAGGCGGCCCGGTCATCCTTGACCACCATGGCGAAGCCGCCGGCCTCCTTGTTGCCACACAGGGTGTCCTCACCCGTGGGGGTGGCGGCATCCCGCTTGAAGCTGCACTCCACCGTGAACCCGTCACTGAGCGCGCCGTAGTCGTCCGAGGTCAGCGGGTACGAATAGGCGTCGTTCCCGTCGAAGTCGCCGACCTGCCGGACCAGCGACCCGTCCGTCCTGATCTCCGGATCACCCGTGATGGAGACTTCGCGCTGGTGCGCGGCATCCGTGGGTGTGCCGTCCTCGAAGTCGACGTCGAGCAGGTCCGCGTCAGGGACGTCGGCTTCGCGATCGGCTGTCGAGGCCGCCGCTGTGGCGGTGGCGCCCTGGACGGAGGGGGCCACGGGCGACGCGGTGGCGGCGGGCAGGAGTGTGCCGGTGGAGGTCAGCCCCACAGAGAGGGCGAGGACGGCAAGGGGGAGACGTTGTGCTTTCATGATCCACTCTTCGGTTTCAGGGTGCGCGCTGAGACGGCGATGACCACTCGACGCTAGGGACGGCCACTGAACGGAGCACCACCTCCTCATGAACCGAAAGACCATAGGCCGTGAACGAGAATGACCGTCGGGTGAACTCCTGCACGGCGTCATTGACAGGCCACGTGGCACCTTCTAAAGAGGGCCTCCCCGACCGGTCCGAGCACTCCGGGTAGCCCTCAGGGGTGACCCTGAACCGCCCCGGAATCACCCCGGGGACGGACTCCGTCCGGCCATCCGCGCCAGTAGATTGAAGTCCGCGCCAACACCTTGCCGCGCACCGGGAGGGGAAAGAGATCATCATGAGCATGGTGGAGACCGCCGACGAGTCGGCCCACGAGGACGCCGGCCGTCCGTCCCACTCGGACGATCCGGACCACCAGCGCCGGCTGCACCTGCGCCGCCGGGGCCACGCCTCGCTGGACCGGCCGGAGGACGAGGTGCTGCGGACCGTGGGACTGGACGGGGCCGGCGTCGCCCTCCGTGAGGAGAAACTCCTCGTCAACCGGCAGCCGCGGGACACCTCTCGGTCCATCTGGACCATCCTGCGGGTCCACATCCTGACGCTGTTCAACCTCGCGATCGCCACCTGTGCCGTGGCCATCATCGTGCTGGGCCGCTGGTTCGACCTCGTCTTCTGCCTGGCCGCCGTGGCCAATGTGGTCATCGGCGTGATCCAGGAGTACTCGGCCAAGCGCAAGCTCGATGCCATCGCCCTGCTCCACCAGGACGCCGTCCACGTGCTTCGCGACGGCGCCGAGCGCCCCGTGCGGCTCGAGGAGATCGTCCTGGACGACGCCGTGGTGCTGCGCCGCGGCGACCAGGTCCCCGCGGACGGGGTGGTGTTGGCCGCGGACGGCCTGGACATCGACGAGTCCCTGCTGACCGGGGAGGCCGACGCCGTGGGCAAGCGCCCGGGCGACCCGGTGCTCTCCGGTTCCGCCGTGCTCTCCGGGGCCGGCCTGGTCCGGGTCACGGCCGTCGGCGTGGACTCCCATGCCTCCCAGCTGGCCATCGAGGCCCGCCGCTTCGCCAAGGTGCCCTCCGAGCTCCGTGGGGCCCTGGACACGGTGGCCAAGTGGCTGACCATCGCGCTGGTGCCGATCGCCGCGCTGATCGTCAACGGCCAGGTCCAGGCGATCGGCGGTTGGGCCCACGCACTGGAGCACGGGGCGATCGAACCGGCCGTGGTGGCCTCGGTGGCCGCGATCACCGCGATGATCCCCCAGGGCCTGGCCCTGATGACCACGATCTCCTTCGCCGTGGCCGCACTCAAGCTGGCCCGCGATGAGGTCCTCATCCAGGAGCAGCCGGCCGTCGAGATCCTCGCGCGCGTGGACACCGTCTGCCTGGACAAGACCGGCACGCTCACCGAGGGCCGGATCGTCTTCGACGACTCATCCCCTCTCACCGAGGACCCCGAGCTGCAGCAGGCCGGCGACCAGGTCCTGGCCTGGTTCGGCGCGGACCCGAACGCCAATCCCACCGCGCTGGCCCTCGCCGCACCCTTCACCGCCACGCCCGCCCAGGCCCCCACCGCGCAGGTGGCCTTCTCCTCGGAGCGGCGCTGGTCCGCCGTCGCCTTCGGGGCGCCCCCGCAGCTGCCGCCATCCGACGGGCAGGCCCCCGGGCAGCATCCAGGCCAGGACCCAGGGCACGACGGCGGCCCCCACCCCGGCACCGGCGTCACCGATGCGATGCCCGGCGCGTGGGTCCTGGGAGCCCCGGAGGCCCTGCTCCCGGCCACCGGCGGCGCGGCCGGACAGCGGGAACGCATTGAGCAGCTGTGCGCCGAGACCACCAGCCGTGGACTGCGCACCATGGTGCTCTGTGCCTCGAACCGTCCGGCCGGTGCCGACTCCTGGTTCGGGGACGGCGCTCCTGAGGATGCCATGGCGCTGCCGGTCGAGCTGGTGCCCGTGGCAGTGCTGACGTTCCGGGAGAAGGTCCGGGACGATGCCCGGGAGACCCTGGCGTACTTCCGCGCGCAGGACGTGGAGTTGAAGGTGATCTCCGGCGACCACCCCCGGACCGTGGCCGCGGTGGCCCGCGAGGTCGGCATGGAGGTTGAGGGGGACGGCTATGACGCCCGGGACCTGCCGGAGGACCCGGACGAGCGGCGGGCCGTGCTGGATGGTCACTCCGTGTTCGGGCGGGTCTCCCCGGAGCAGAAGAAGGGCATGGTGGTGGCCCTGCAGGAGGCCGGCCATGTGGTGGCCATGACCGGGGACGGCATCAATGATGCCCTGGCGCTGAAGACCGCGGACCTGGGGATCGCCATGGGAAACGGGGCCCCGGCCACCAAGGCCGTCTCCCGCATGGTGCTGCTGGACAGCCGGTTCTCGCGATTGCCGAAGGTGCTGGCGGAGGGGCGCCAGGTGATCGCCAACATGGAGCAGCTGGCCCACCTGTACCTGACCAAGACGGCCTACGCCGTGCTGTTCGGCGTGGTCTTCTCCCTGTTGGCCTGGCAGTATCCGCTGTTGCCACGGCAGGCCTCCACCGTGGACTTCCTGATGATCGGCCTGCCCACGTTCTTCCTGGCCCTGGTTCCGAACCAGCGCCGCTACGTCCCCGGATTCCTCGGCCGTTCCCTGCGGTTTGCACTGCCCTCCGGCGTGGTCATCCTGGCTGGGATGCTGGCCGTGAACGGCTACGCGCGCTGGTTCGCCGGGTTCACCGGGGGCGCTGAGGTCCTCGGTGCCGCTCCGGGTGATGCCTCCCTGCAGCAGGTGCAGACGGCCTCCGTCATCACCCTGACGATCATGGGCCTGTGGGTGCTGAACCTGATCGCCCGGCCGATGACCCGGTGGAAGCTGACCCTGGTGGCGGCCATGTACGCCCTGCTGCTGCTCGTGCTGATGGTCCCGGCCTCCCGGACGTTCCACCAGTTCGAGCTCCCGGCCCCGGACCTGACTGTGGCAGCCGTGGGCATCGGGGCCGTGGCCTGCCTACTGCTGGAGGGGATCCACCAGTTGCACCGGCGCCGTCATGCGGTCACGCCCGGCGCGTCGGGCGCACTGGGAGCACCGGGTGCAGCGGGCACGGCCGTGGATGCGCGGCCCCACGTTACGGCGCGAACTGGGGGGTAGATTCGGGCCGCCGCTACACTCAGAACGTTGTCTGGCCGCCGAGGTGGCCACCCACGCCCGTTCGGATCCCCAATTCAAGGAGCATCCCCATGGCAGCACCTAGCCCCGGCTACTCGATCACCTTGCAGGTCGAGACGCCCGTGTCCTTCACGGCCACCACCGACCTCGCCGCGGCCGTGGCCGCCACCGGCGCGGCCGTGACCGCACTGGACGTGGTGGAGTCACACCACAGCTCCATGATCGTGGCCGTCAGCTGCGACACCGTGGACGTGGACCATGCCGAGACCGTCCGCACCGCCGTGGAGGCCCTGGAGGGCGTCACCGTCCACGAGATCACGGACCGCACCTTCCAGCTCCACCAGGGTGGCAAGATCGAGACCACCCTGCGCGTGCCGCTGCGCACGCGCAATGATCTCTCCCGCGCCTACACCCCGGGGGTGGCCCGCGTCTGCAAGGCCATCGCCGAGGACAGGGAGCTGGCCCGCCAGTTCACCATCAAGAAGAACACCGTGGCCGTGGTCACGGACGGCACCGCAGTGCTGGGCCTCGGGGACATCGGCCCGGAGGCCGCCATGCCGGTGATGGAGGGCAAGGCCGCCCTGTTCAAGCAGTTCGCCGGCGTGGACGCCTGGCCGGTGGCCCTGGACACCAAGGACACCGAGGAGATCATCTCCATCGTCAAGGCCATCGCCCCGGCCTACGGCGGCATCAATCTCGAGGACATCTCCGCCCCGCGCTGCTTCGAGATCGAGGCCCGGCTGCGCGAGGAGCTGGACATCCCGGTCTTCCACGACGACCAGCACGGCACCGCGATCGTTGTCCAGGCAGCCCTGACCAACGCCCTGAAGCTCACGGGCAAGAAGATCGAGGACGTCAAGATCGTGGTGGCCGGAGTCGGCGCCGCGGGCACCGCCATCATCAAGCTGCTGAAGGCCTCCGGCGCGCGCCACATCGTGGCCGCCGGACGCGCGGGCATCATCGAGCGAGGCTCCCAGCACGCCGACTCCAACCGCCAGTGGCTCGCGGACCACACCAACGAGGAGGGCTTCTCCGGCTCCCTCAAGGAGGCCGTGGCCGGGCGGGACGTGTTCATCGGCGTCTCCGCGCCGAACCTGCTGGACGAGGCGGACGTGGCCACCATGAACGAGGGCTCCGTCATCTTCGCCATGTCCAACCCGGACCCGGAGGTCCACCCGGAGATCGCGTCCAAGTACGCCGCGATCGTGGCCACCGGCCGCTCCGACTTCCCGAACCAGATCAACAACGTGCTGGCCTTCCCCGGCTTCTTCCGCGGACTGCTGGACGCCGGCGCCGCAGACATCACGGACGAGATGCTCGTGGTGGCGGCCCGTGCCATCGCCGAGACCATCACGGACGAGGAGCTCAATCCCAGCTTCATCATCCCCTCGGTCTTCGACCCCGAGGTCTCGGTGCGCGTGGCCGAGGCCGTGGCACAGGTGGCCACGCCCCGCGGCTGAGTCCCCTCAGACCTCCCGGCCTCGGCTGCCTCCAGAAGGCGGCCGCCCAGCGCCGTTCGGTGCCCCGGTTCAGCTCGGCAATGCCGCGCTGAGCCGGGGCATCGCGGTCTGCACCGGCCCCGGGAGGACCCCGAAGGGCTCTACCTCCACGGGACGGTCCCTCCTCGTGGAGCGCTTCCACGTCCCCACTGCGTGGCCTCGGTGCAGAACCGTGCCCTTGAACACCCCGTTGCCGCCAGGGACCACTCGGGCCTCCTCAGCCTGGGTCAGTACGGCGGAGCGGTCCCGGTAGCCCAGCACGATCTCGTCGAATCCCGGCAGCAGCAGCGGTGCCGCCGTGGCCCGCGCCCGGTCCGCATGGCGGTCCGGCAGCCCGGCGGCCATCCAGTACTCTCGGCCGCCGCCCTCGGCCCCCTCGAGTTGGTCCTGCGCCTCGCCCTCGATCTCCCGCAGGGCGGCACGGGCCTCGGTCTTCCCCAGCTTGGACCACCAGCAGAAGTCCTCCAGCGTGGCCGGCCCATGGGACCGCAGGTAGCTCAGCAGCAGCTCTCGCAGGGCCTCGTCCCGGGGCCGGGGGCCCGGCGCGTGCGCGGACGTGCGGTGGCTGCCGATCCATTCCTCGGCCAGCACGATCCGCTGCCCCTTGCCTTCGGTGGGTCCGAAGCACAGCACCCCGGTCAGGGCCAGGAAGAAGATGAGGTGATAGCCGCGGCCGGCGTCCACCGCGATCCCCTCCCGGGTCCACGCCTCCAGGAGCCCTGCGCGCGTCAGCCCGGCGCCGGACAGCTCCCGGACGGCAATGGCCTCGGCCGCCGCCAGCGTGGCAGCCTCCAGCCCGAGCTCCCTGCGGCGCCGTCCGGTGGCCCTGAGGATTCCCGGGGAGGTGAGGTCCAGGATCCACCCGAGGTCCTCGGAGGCCACCACGAACAGGGTCCCACGCATCGGCCAGGACCGGACGAGGAGGCCGGAATCGTATGCCTGCCGGACGGCCGCCACGGACCCCGTCCCACTTCCCGCGCCCGCCCCACCGGACCGCAGCGCGAGTGACACCGTGGACCCCGAATAGTCCTGGCCCTGAGTGCAGACCAGGGACCGGGCGGCCTCTTCGGGCGTGCGCCAGGGATCGATGAGCCCCTGGGCCAGCAAGCGCAACCGCGCCACGCGTTCCGGGGTGAGACTCTGCATGGGACCTCCTTCGCTGGGGACAGTGTGCCATGGGGTATCCCCGCCGCCGAACGTTCCTGAAGGCCAGCTGTGAATGGCCCGAGACCGTACTGGGTACAGATTGACCACCAACGGCACAGGGTGAAGACTCGGGTCATACCCGAGCGGTGGATCCCGCCACGGGACGACGCCACAAAGGAGACACCATGAAGCGATTGATCACCCTCGGCATCGGCGCGGCCCTCGGTTACCTGCTGGGCAGCCGAGAAGGCCGCAAGAACCTGGACAAGTTCGCCAAGAATGCGCAGGGGTTCTGGAACGATCCGAAGACGCAGGAGCAGGTCCAGCGCGCCACCTCCACCGTGAAGCAGCAGGCGCCCGTGGTGGCGGAGAAGGCCGCCGGGCTGGCTGACAAGGCCACGGATGCCGTGAAGGAGAAGGCCCCGAACCTGTCCGAGAAGGCCGACCGGGCCAATGCCGCAGCCCACACGGCCACCCAGAAGGGCTCGGACGCCACCCAGGGCCTGGCGGACAAGGCCTCGAGCGCCGCGGACAAGTCCACCGGAAAGCACGCCACTGACGGATCCAACGCCTCGAGCGGCAACACCAACGTGAAGGCCCCGACGGGCGACGTCGTCTCGGATCCGTCCCAGTCCCTCGAGACCGAGGGCGGCGGGCCGGACCGCTACTGATCCGCACCCGGCCCCACCACGCAAGAACCCCGGCCCCCTGAATCCCAGGAGTGGCCGGGGTTCTCTTGTGCCCAACCGGGGCAGGCACAAAGTGACGGGGCCCGGTCACTTCGGTGGGGGCGCCGTCACTTTGCGCGGTGAGGTTCAGGCGTTCGCGCGGTTCCGCAGAGCGAAGCCGGAACCGTAGTGCTCCTTCGGCAGGTGGTCGCCCTGGCCGAAGAGCTTGTGGCGCATGGTGCCCTCGGTGTATTCGGTCTTGTAGCGGCCGAGCGCCTGCAGCTCCGGAACCACGAACTCCACGATGTCCTCGAAGGTGCCCGGGGTGATGTGGTAAGCGAGGTTGAAGCCGTCCACGTCCGTCTCGTCCTGGATCCTGGCGAGCTCGCGGGCCACCGTCTCCCCCGAGCCGATGATGACCGGGCCGAAGCCGCCGACTCCGCACCACTCGGCCAGCTTGCGGACGGTCCACTCGATCGAGTCGTCCCCGGAGGCCTTCTTGAAGGTCTCCACGGCGGACTGGATGGCGTTGGACTTCACGTCCCCGATCGGCTCATCCAGCTCGAAGTCGGCCAGGTTGATGCCCATCCAGCCGGACATCAGCACGAGGCCGCCCTCCACGTCGATGTACTGCGTCAGCTCCTCGTACTTGGCGCGGGCCTCCTCATCGGTGGCTCCGGTGACGATGGTCTGCATGGACATGACGCGGATGGAGTAGGGGTCGCGGCCCGCCTCCACGGCACTCTGGCGGAGCTTCGCCGTGGTGCCCCTGATCAGGTCATCCGTGGGCGAGTTGATGAACACGGCCTCTGCGTGCTTGCCGGCGAAGGCACGGCCGCGGGTGGAGGCCCCGGCCTGGTAGATCACGGGGGTGCGCTGCGGACTCGGCTCGGTGAAGGCGATGCCGGGCGTCTTGAAGTACGTGCCCTCGTGCTCGATCCGGTGCACCTTGTCCGGGTCGATGAAGACGCCGGACTCCTTGTCATACAGGACCGCGTCGTCCTCCCAGGAGCCCTCGAGCAGCTTGTAGACCACGTCGAGGTACTCGTCCGCGTGGTTGTACCGCTCGTCGTGCTCCATCTGGTCTTCCTGGCCCATGTTGATGGCGGCGGAGGGCAGGTAGCCGGTCACCACGTTCCAGCCCACACGGCCCTCGGTCAGGTGGTCGAGGGTCGCCAGGCGGCGGCAGAAGGCGTACGGGTGCTCGTAGGCGGTGCCGGCAGTGACCCCGAAAGTGAGGTTCTTCGTGACGGCGGCCATCGGCGGGACCACCAGCAGCGGGTCGTTGACCGGAACCTGGGTGCCGGCCTTCAGGGTCGCCTCGTCCGAGGAGCCGTAGACGTCATAGGGGCCCAGGACGTCGGCGATGAACAGCCCGTCGAACAGGCCCTTCTCCAGGATCTGGGCCAGACCGGTCCAGTAGCCCAGCGTGTTGTAGTCGCGGGCGTGGTCCTCCGGATGGCGCCACAGCCCCGGGGACTGGTGCGCCACGCAGTTCATGTCGAAGGCGTTGAACAGGATCTCCCGCTTCCCGGCGGGCGTGGTGGGCACGCCCTCGGGGACAGCGGCGGATGCTGAGGATGCAGGGGTGGGGACAGACACGATGATGCTCCTTCCATCGGTTCTGGCGGTAGCACCTGTCCGGTGCACGTGAGTGCCCGGTGGTTGCTGCGGCGTCGTCGAGCCAGATCTCTCAGCCGCTCTGGATGGTTACCCGTAGATTCCACCACACCCGGACCGCTCGGCACGAACGGCCGGGTCATGTGAGGTCACCCCTCGGCGAGCACCACGATCGGCTCCGTGGTCGGCGCCTCGGACCCTCCGGCCGGTTCCACCGTGACGGCGAGCGCCGCGTCCGCCGGAACATCCTGCATACGTACGAGGGCGAGCCCGTCCCGGACCTCGAGCAATCCGGCCGGTTGGGGCGCCGCCTCGCCCTGGATGGTCCACATCTGGTAGTCACGGCCCTCGGCGGGAGCGGGCAGGCCCCGCGCGGCCAGCACGGTCTCACCGGACGGGGCGCGGGCCACCTCCACCTCGCCTCCACCGGTCACCGGTGACTCCAGTCGCTCGGCCCCGTCCACCTTGAGGATCTGCTCGATGGCCGTGAGCTGATCGCCCTCGGTCACGCCACCCGTGGGCGCCCACGGCTGGCTCACCACCACGGCCACGGCGACGGCGGCGGCCGCGGCGGCCGAGACCGCCCCCACCCACCAGCGGCGCGCGGCCGGCCGGCGGGCCCGGTGGCCGTCCAGATCAACGACGCCGGCTCGCTCGGCACCAGCACCGGAGCCGGGAGTGCCGTGCCCCGCTGCAGGCGAGGCCTCGCTGTCCGCGGCAGGCCGGGCCTCCTGACCGGTGCCGGCCACGGCCGAAAGGACACGGCCCCGCAGCTCGGCGGGGGGCTCGGCCGGTGTGCTCACGGCCAGGCGGGCGACGGTGCTGTTGAGGGTATCGGCCCGGGCACGGAGCTCGGGGTCTGAGCCGAGCTGCTGCTCGATGGCGCGGCGCTCGTCCTCGTCCACGGCGTCCAGGGCCCAGGCTGCGAGCAACTCCGCGTCGATCACGTTCACGCCCTCGTTGTTGTTCTCGTTCTCGTTCTCGTTGCCGTTCGTCATGCTCCCACCCCCAAACAGTCCTGTAGTCGTTGGAGCGCACTGCGCATCCGGGATTTCACGGTGGCCAGTTTGGCCCCGAGCCGTTCTGCGACCTGCCGGTAGGTCAATCCGCCGTAGTAGGCCTGCGTCACGGCCTCGTACTCCAGGCCGGTCAACGTCCCGAGGCACTGCGTCACGCGTTCCCGGTCCTCCGCCGTCTCCACGGCCTCGGAGACATCGTCCCGGTCCCGTTCGAACCCGGCCACTCCGGCCCGTTCCTCCCGGTTCCGGCCGGACTGGGTGGAACGGATCAGGTCGACGGACCGGCGGTGGGTGATCGAGCAGACCCAGCCGACCACTGACCCGCGGTCGGGATCGAAGCGCTCAGCAGAGCGCCACACATCCACGAGGGCCTCCTGCGTGACGTCGGCCGCGAGGTCGGCGTCACGCACGATCTTGCGCGCCAGGCCGTAGGCCGAGGGGGCCACGGCGTCATAGAACGCGGCAAAGGCCTCCTGGTCTCCGGTGGCGCTGCGCCGGAGCAAGCCCATGAGGTGTTCGTTCCGCTCGCGCGCGGCACTGCGAGCGGGTCCGGTGCCTGCAGTGCTCGTCATGGCTCCACCTTATCCGGGCGAGGGGCCCGGGACGTCCTACCTGTCAGGGACGTCATTCGGTGTGGGTGGCCTCTTCATCCTCAGGGGTCCTCCTGTTTCGGTCCGGTGACCTGCCCTGGTGCAGGTGCTGTCTGGTGTTCGGAGCCGAGGACACTGCGGATGGGTCGGTGTCAGTCCTCGTCGGTGGCGCCGGTCTGCAGGTAGGGCACCGGCCGGATGCCGTTGACCTCCCAATCGCCGACCATCCGGGCCATGAAGGCCGCAGGATCATGGCTGGCGATGGTCCGGGCGTTGCGCCAGTGCCGGTCCAGCCGCAGCTCCGAGCTGGTGGCGGAGGCACCGAGGGTGTCGAAGATCCGGGTGCAGGTGTCCAGCACCAGTCGCGGCACCATCACGTGCGCCCGGTGCGCCGTCAGGGCGGCGTGGTGCATCGCCTCAGCCGCCGCGCCTCCATCCGCTTCCCCGCCCTCCGAGGGTCCGACGCCGGCCCCGGCCCCTCCCAGCGCACCGTGCGCGAGCGCGGCGTCCAGGTCCCGGCCCGCCGCGCGCACGAGTTCCTCGGCGGTCGCCTGCTGGGCGGACAGCTCTCCGATGATCCCCAGCATCTGGTCGTCCTCGCGAGGCGTCAGCCCGCCCCCGGTGTTCGGGGAGCGGTGCCGGCGGCGGGTCTGTTCCACCCCGTCACGGAGTGCGGCCCGCCCGATCCCGGCGAGCAGTGCCATCAGCGTGGACTCGTGGTGCAGGGGCACCGCACCATCCCCGGGCGGCACCACGAGCAGGTCCTCGACGCCGGCCCCGGCGAACTCCATGGTCCCGGTCCCGGTGAGCCGCTGACCGAAGCCGTCCCAGTCGTCCTTCACCGTGACCCGGGGCTGGCGCACCCGCACCACCGCCAGCGCGTATCCGGAGTGCCGGCGGCGGACTGCGCGGGGCAGGCCGGGATCCAGCCGGGCGGTGGCCAGCGCCCACGTGGAGAAGATGCTGCCGGTGGTGTAGTACTTGCCGCCGCTGATCAGCAGCTGCCCGGTCTCGTCCTGGGAGACCGTGGTGCCGACGTCTCCCAGAGGCGCCCCACGGCCCTCCGCGAGGGCGCTGCCCGCCACGTCCCCGGCCGCGGTGCGGCCGAGCCAGCGCTCCCGGACGGCAGGGTCCGGCTGGGCCAGGACATGCTGGACGAAGCTGAGGTGGCTGCGCACCAGGTGCGCCGTGTTGGCATCCACCGCGGCCAGGTCCATCAGCAGCCGGTAGGTGTCCTCCTGGCCGGCCCCGGCGCCCCCGAACTGCTCCGGGACGGTCACGGCCCCGAGGCCCTGTGCCCGCAGCAGCTCGAAGGCTGCGAAGGGCAGGTGCCGTCCGGTCTCACGAGCGATCTCCCCTTGGGCCACCTCCTCGAAGGCGGGGGCGAAGCGGGCGGACAGCGTCTCATAGCTCATGGGAACTCCATCGGTGCTGGCGGTAGCACCCTGGCCCCTGGACGGGCGGGTTGCTGCGGCGTCATCGAGCCAGATCTCTCAGCCGCTCTGGATGGTGGTCCCCTCCATCAAGCCGGGTGGGCGGGCCTCCTGTCAAATGCGGCATCCGCGGCACCACCCCACGGCTCTGGACGATCCGCCCTAGGCTGGAGCCTCGCGCGCAAGGAGGCCGACCGTGAACACCCCTGAAAGCCCCGGACCCGACGCCGGCACACCGGTGAGCGATCCCGTCACCGTGGCAGAGCTGTACCAGAGCATGTTGGTCCCGAACTTCCCGGTCAGTGAACTCATCGCCGTGGAGGAGCTGGTGGAGTCCGTGGCGGCGGGAACGAGCACGGTCCGCGTGATCGGGGATCCCCGGCAACCCGTGGCGATCGCCGTGACCGACTCGTTCGCCGACTCGCCGGCCGTGTTGCTGGCGTACTTCGCCACGCGCGCCGACCAACGCGGCCGGGGCATCGGATCGCGGCTGCTGACCTCCCTGCTCAAGGGGATCGCGGCCGAGACGGAGGTCTCCGTGGTGCTGGCCGAGGTGGAACACCCCGCGCACCATCCGGTCCATGCTGTCCACGGGGACCCGGCAGCGCGCTTGCGGTTCTACGGCCGCCTGGGCGGTCGCATCCTGGAGGTGCCGTACGTCCAGCCACCGGTGGCGGAAGACCAGGAGCCCGTCTACGGCATGCTGCTGCTCGCCCTGGCTCCACCGGCCCGCTCCGTGGGCGGCGGCCGGCTGCTGCCGGAGGCCGGGCTGGCCGAGGCGCTCAGGGTGATGCTGACCGGGACAGACCCCGTGCACGTGGCCGCGGCCCTGGAGGCAGCCGGTCACCCGAAGGGGACGCGGCTGCTCAGGGTGGAGGATCTGGAGTCTGCCCCCGTTGCCGTGGGTCCCGCCGGGGGACCCACGGCATCGTCTTAGTACACGACGATCGGCTTCAACGTGGTGCCGTTCGAGGAATCGGCGAAGGCCTGATTGATGTCCTCGAACGGATACGTCTTGGTCAGCCGGTCGAAGGGGAACTTGCCGTCCGCATGCAGGTTGATCAACCGTGGGATGAACTCCTGGGGCACTGCGTCCCCCTCCACCACCATGCTGATCTTGATGCCGCTGAGCAGCAGGGTCCCGATGTCGAACGGAGCCTCCGTCCCCAGCTTGGCGGCACCCACCAGGACGCCGTGGCCCCGAGTGGCCAGCGACTTGGTCATCTGGGCGAAGACCGGTGGCACGCCCGTGGTGTCCAGGGCGTAGTGAACGCCTCCGCCGGTGATCTCTCGGATGGCCTCCACCGGATCGGTGTCCTTGGAGTTGATGGCGTGGGTGGCGCCCAGCTCCCGGGCGAACTCGAGCCGCTCGGGGACGATGTCCACCATGATGATCGTGGTGACGCCGGCGGCCTTGGCGGCCAGCATGCCGGCCATGCCCACGGCACCCGTGCCGAAGATGGCCACGGAGGAGCCGGGCTGGGGCTGCAGGACATTCAGCACCGCGCCGGAGCCGGTCATGATGCCGCAGCCCAGGGGTCCGAGCAGCTCCAGTGGAGCAGTGTCCGGGACCTTGACGGCACCGCTGGCCACCACGTTGGTGTACTCGGCGAAGGAGGACTGCCCGAAGAAGTGGGAGCCGATCTCGCCGTCGCCGTCCGAGAAGGACTTCGTGCCGTCGGCCCGCCCGCCACCGAAGTTGCGGTCATAGAAGTTCACGCAGAACATGGGGTGCCCGTCCAGGCACTGCTCGCACCGCCCGCAGTAGGCCGGGCCGAGGACCACTTTGTCCCCCACCGCGAAGCCCTCGACGTCAGCGCCCACGGCCTCGACGATCCCGGCACCCTCGTGACCGAGCACGGTGGGCAACGGGACGGGGTACCACTGGTCGCGGATGATCGCATCGGTGTGGCAGACGCCGGAGGCGACCACCTTCACCTGGAGTTCGTCCGAGCGCGGGGCGTCCAGCTCCACCTCGCGGATCTCGAGATCGGTCTGGGGTGCGGTGGCAACAGCTGCGCGTGTCCTCATGGTCATTCCTCTCCGGCACCGGTCGATGCCTCATCGAACCAACTCGTTCAACACTAAACCTTTTCCATGGAAGACGTCCTCCTCCAGGCCCCCTGCACGGTGTCAGGGCGACCGCTCCGAGGGATGGGTGGTGAGCGGCCCCCAGGGTGTGCTGGACTGGCCCCATGGACCCTGAACTCTTCTCCCCGACCTGGTGGGGAGGTGCCGCACTGTGGATGGGCGGAACCACGTTTCTGTTCCTCTCCATCCGGCGGCTGATCACCGCGAACCCCCACCGGGAGATTCCGCAGTTCTGGGGCCGCCCGGAGAACTTTCCGCGCATGGTCTACGCGTACCGGGCGGTGGGGATCGTCATGCTCCTCCTGATGGTCAGGATCGGGTCCGAGACCGGGGGAATGTGGCCTGTCCTCCTGATGGTGGCGGCCTTCGTCCCCCTGTTCATCGCCAACACCCACCACCACCTTCGGGTCCGCAGGCGTCGCACACTGTCACTCGTTTAGACCCGCGGGCGGGGTCCGGCCTACAGTGGAATCGACCATCCCGAGCGGCTGAGAGATCTGGCTCCGTGACGCCGCAGCAACCCGTGGTCCGTACCGGCCCCTTCTGAGGGCGCCACGTCGGCCACCAGGTGCTACCGCCAGATTCGATGGAAAGAAGGTTCTGTCTTGTCTGTTGCCCCGAACGCCACCACCGCCCAGGCCGCCGCCCTGCCCGCTCCGCTGCCGGCCGGCGTCGTCGATTCCGCCGATCCCAGCGTGCACCCGGGCCGCCCCGCCCAGCTGTTGCACGGCGGGCTCGGTGACGGCGAACCCGTCAGCGAGCAGGAGCGCCTGGCCTTCTGGGACGCCGCCGCGCGCCGCCTCGACTGGGACACCGAGTGGCACACCACCCACTCGTGGACAGACCCGGACCCGCTTGCGGAGCGCGGCCCGGAGATCCGCTGGTTCGAGGGCGGAAGGCTCAATGTGGCGGCGAACTGCGTGGACCGGCACGTGGCCGCCGGACGCGGGGACAAGGTGGCGCTGTACTTCGAGGGAGAGCCGGGCGACCGCCGCGCCGTCACCTACGCGCAGCTGCAGCGCGAGGTCAGCCAGGCCGCGAACGCACTGATCGAGCTGGGCATCGGCAAGGGTGACCGCGTGGTCGTCTACCTGCCGGTGCTGGTGGAGACCGTGGTCATCACGCTGGCCTGCGCGCGGATCGGCGCCGTGCACTCGCTCGTGTTCGGCGGCTTCTCCGCCGAGGCGCTGAGGTTCCGGGTGGAGGACACCGGGGCCAAGCTGCTGGTCACCTCCGAGGGCCAATTCCGCCGCGGCAAGGCCGTGCCGGTCAAGGCCAACGCGGACGCCGCCGTCGCCGGCGAGAACAACATCGAGCACGTGCTGGTGCTCAACCGCACCGGGCACACGGACGTCGAGTGGACCGAGGGGCGGGACGTCTGGTGGCACGAGATCGTGGACCGCCAGCCGGACACGCACACTCCCGAGGCCTTCGGCGCCGAGACCGAGCTCTTCATCATGTACACCTCCGGCACCACGGGCCAGCCCAAGGGACTGGTGCACACCTCAGGCGGATACCTGACGCAGGCGTCCTGGTCCCACGACTACCTGTTCTCCAACCCGGACGTACAGGCCCGCGAGCGGGACGTGCACTGGTGCACCGCGGACCTCGCCTGGGTCACCGCGCACACCTACGAGATCTACGGACCGCTCTCCAACGGGGTCACCCAGGTCATCTATGAGGGCGTGCCGAACGCCCCGCACCCGGGCCGGCACTTCGAGGTGATCGAGCGCTACGGCGTGACGAGCTACTACACGGCGCCCACGCTCGTGCGATCCCTCATGGGCTGGTTCCCCGATGGGATCCCCGCGGAGTATGACCTGAGCAGCATCCGCCTGGTCGGCACCGTGGGCGAGGCCGTGAACCCGGAGGCCTGGACCTGGGCGCGCACCCAGATCGGCCGGAACCGGCTGGACGCGCTGGACGCACGGCTGCAGGCCGAGACCCGCGACGCCGGCGCGAGGGTTCCGCGTGACGGTTCCGTGGGCGTGCCGATGGTGGACACCTGGTGGCAGTCCGAGACCGGGGCGACCATCCTCTCCCCGCGGCAGACCGACGCACGGTTCAAGCCCGGCTGCGGCTCCCGCCCGCTGCCCGGGGTGGACGTGGCCGTGGTGGACGAGACCGGCGAGCGCGTGGCCACGGGCCTCCAGGGCAAGGTGGTGGTGACCCGCACCGGGCCGGCCATGGCCCGCACCGTGTGGGGCAACCCGCGGCGCTACTTCACGTCCTATTGGAAGGACTACGCCGAGCAGGGCTGGTTCCTGGCCGGGGACGGGGGGAAGTATGACGAGGATTCAGACCTGTGGATCCTCGGCCGCATCGATGACGTCATCAACATCTCCGGCCACCGCCTGTCCACCATCGAGATCGAGTCCGCGCTCGTCTCCCACCCGGGCGTGGTGGAGGCCGGGGTGTGCCCGGTGCCGGACGCCAAGACCGGGCACGCCGCCGTCGCCTTCGTGGTGGCCCGGGAGGGCGTGGGTGAGGAGTCGGGTGAAGCACTCCGTCAACACGTGGGCACCGTGATCGGCCCCGTGGCCAAGCCGCGTGACGTGGTCTTCGTGCCGGATGTGCCCAAGACCCGCTCGGGCAAGATCATGCGCCGCCTGCTCACGCAGCTCTACGAGGGCACCGCCCTGGGGGACACCACGTCCCTGCAGAACGAGCCCTGCGTGGGCCAGATCGCCGAGGTCATGGCCGCGCGCCACTGACCTGCCCCGGTCCACGCCGGAGGCGCGGGTCACACGGCACAAGGCCACTGTGCCGTTTCAGGACTGAGGAGACCCAGACATCGTCGGAATGCTGTTCATCCCCCTGGGACTCGCCGCACTCGCCTGGCTCGCCACGGAGATCGGGGCGGGCGATCCGGCCTTCGCACTGTGCGTCGCCTTGGTGTCGCTGGGGTCTGCCCCGTTCGTCGGTGACGCACTGGCCCGCGCACTCCCCCACCGGTGGTCTGCCGTCCCCGACCGGGCCCTCACGGTGTTCCATCGGTTGGGCGCCGGATGGTTCAACCGCTTCCTCAGCCTGATCGGCTGGAACGCACTGATTCTGAGGATGCGCCAGCCCCTCCAAAGTCCGTCCGACGCCGTCGACTACGCGCGGTCACTCCGAGCCTCGGCCGCCGGGCACTCCTGGGGCCTCATCCTGCACCTGGTCTTCGCCGTGACCGCTCTGGTCACTGCGGGAGTGCCGGCTGCCCTGCTGATCCTGGTCCCCGGCCTCCTCCTGCACGCGTACCCCGTGATTCTCCAACTGATCGGCCTCCACCGGCTGGAGCCGATCCTGGCGGCCCGCCGCTGATATGCATGCCCGTCCATGAGCAGGCACCACGTCCCTGCCGCACGAGCCCTGTTTGTCCCAGTAGTGCGGCATGGTGATCAGCCACGGCGCGGTCGTCACGGCCGGAACGCTCACCGGCCCGCCTGCTGGAAGGGGTCGGTCGGCTCATCCGGGGCCAAGGTTTCATGGCCCGCCCGCAGATCGGCCTCCCACGCCGCAGGGTCCGGAGCCTTTTCAGCCTCGAGCGCACGGACCGGTTCTGTCACCGGAACGAATCTCCGACGTCTGGACTCGCGTCGGTGGGCGTCAGTCGTCTGCCGTGCCATAGGTCCAGTAGGAGGACAGGGAGAGCATCCGCCGGTCCACGCCGCGGTCCTCGGTGAGGTGGCGGCGCAGGCGCTTGACCATGGTCTTCTCCCCGTGGACGAAGGCCTGCACGCGGCCTGCAGGCCACTCCTCGGCCCGGATCGACTCCACGGTGGTCGCCAGGTGCGTGTTCTGCGGCGTGTACTCCCCGCCGCGATGCAGCCAGTGGATGGTCACGCCGGAGGGCCCGGCCAGCTCCCACTCCTCGCCCGGGCCGCCCACCTCGATGAAGGCCTTCCCCGCGGCGGCCGGGGCCCTCGCCGCGAGGTCTGCCAGCGCTGCGGAGATGGCGGGCAGGGACGATTCGTCCCCGACCAGCAGGTGGGCGTCCGCCGAGGCATCCGGGGCGTACTTGCCACCGGGCCCGGCGAAGGCCACCTTGTCCCCCACCACGGCCTGCGCTGCCCACGGTCCGGCCACGCCGGAGTCACCGTGCAACACGAAGTCGATCACCAGCGTCTGAGCCTCTGCGTCCACCGAGTGCACCGTGTAGGTGCGGCGGACCGGGCGCTGGTGTTTCGGCAGGTCCTTGCGCAGGGCCTGCACGTCATAGGGCGGTTCCAGTCCCAGGGCCGGGTCCACGAAGAGGATCTTCACATACTTGTCCGTGAAGTGGTGGTCCCGGAAGTCCGCGAACCCCGGGCCCCCGAGGGTCAACCGCTGGAAGTGCTCACCGAGCCGCTCGGTGGCCACCACCTGGAGCACCACCTGCTGGCGCTTGCCGCGTTCCATCGAGCGGGCCATCGAGTCACGGGTCTCCACCGGTCCCAGCGCGCCGTGCCCGTGGTGATCATCGTGCTGATCCTGACGGCCGTGCCGGTCTTGGGAGTGCCCGGGGTGACCGCGGCGGGGCTCGCGCTCCTCCTGGCCCGCCTGCCCGCGCATCCGGGCCGCCTTCAGGGCATACTTCGCCGCCTTGTACTCGTACTTGGCCACGTCATACCGATCCCGGGCCGCGCGGTACCGCTCGTAGGCCTCATCCGTGGCGGGCGTGCTCAGGTGGTGTTTGCGTCCCATGGGTCCTTCCGGTGGCACGGATCCGTGCCTCCACTTCAGCGTACGGCTCTGAGCGGTGGCGCCGATAGTGCCACCGCCACGTGGCCGGGGTGCCGTAGCAGGCCGGCCACTCGTCGCCGCCTGAGGAACCGGACTCCTTGCGCCGGCTCACCGGCGGAAGGAGGCCCCCCGGTGGTCCGGGGCCAGCTGCGGCCCGCGGCCCAGCAGCCGCTCACGCAGGGTTCCCGCGCCGTCCGGCCCGGCGGGTTCCTCCGGCAGCAGCCCCCGGCGGCGCAGCTCCGGGGACACCAGATCGGTGAACCGCTCCAGGTCTGCGGGACGGACCGCGGCGGAGATGTTGAAGCCGTCCACGTCCGTGGCCTCCTGCCAGGCCACGAGCTCGTCCACCACGGTCTGCGGGGAACCGGCGATCACCGGCCCACGCCCACCGATCGCGATGAACTCGGCCAGCGCCCGCACGGTCCAGGTGGTGTCCGGGGACAGCTTGGTGAAGGCGGCCAGGGCGGACTGGTTGGCCTCGGTCTGGATGTACTCCAACGGCGCGTCCGGATCGTGCCCGGAGAGGTCCACGCCCGTCCAGCCACCGAACAGTGCCAACGCACCGTCGATGTCCACGTACTCGCGGTAGCCCTCCAGCCGCGCCTGGGCCTCCTCGTCAGTCTCTGCCACCACCACGGTGGCCATGGTGAAGACCTTGATCGCGTCCCGGGACCGGCCACTGGCCTCGAGCCCGTCCCGGACACCGTCCACCCAGGAACGCACCAGTCCGGTGGTGTTGCCGATGAAGAAGATCGCCTCGGCATGGTCCACCGCGAACTGCTGGCCGCGCTTGGAGGCCCCGGCCTGGAACAGGAACGGGGTGCCCTGCGGCCCGGGGTGGGTCAGGGCCTGGTCCGGCACGGAGAAGTACCGGCCGCGGTGCCCCACCGGGTGCACCCGCTCCGGGTCCACGAAGACCCCGCGTTCGGCGTCCGCCACCACGGCGCCGTCCTCGAAGGAGGACTCGAAGAGCTTGTACATGACCTCCATGTACTCATCGGCCCGGTCATAGCGCTCGTCATGCGGGATCTGCTGCTCCATGCCGAGGTTTCGGGCGGCCGAGTCCTGGTAGGAGGTCACCACGTTCCAGGCGATCCGCCCGCCGGTGAAGTGGTCCAGGGTGGCGAAGGTCCGGGCCAGCAGGTAAGGCGACTCATAGGTCACCGAGGCCGTGACGCCGAACCCCAGGCGCTCCGTGACGGCAGCCATGGCCGGCACCACCACGAGGGGGTCCAGCAGGGGCACCTGCACACCGCCGCGCAGGCTGGCGTCCGTAGAACCGCCGTGGACGTCATAGATCCCCGGGATGTCCGCCAGGAACAGTGAGGCGAAGCCTCCGCGCTCCAGGGTCCGGGCCAACTCCGTCCAGTACGACAGGGTGTCGAAGCCGGTCACGCCGGACGCGGGGTGGCGCCAGAGTCCGGGTGACTGGTGCACCGGCACCATCATGTCGAAGGCATTGAGCAGCATCGGCCGGCTCGTCGGGTGGCTCATACGGTGGTCCTCACAGGGCTCTCGGAACGGGGGTCCTCCACCGGGTCGGCCGGTGCGGTGTGCAGATCGGTCAGTTCCACTCCGCGCCGGTCCCGGGCGGGGTCCTTCGCGGCCAGGCCGGCGATCACGGAGAGCGCCGCCAGGACCGTGAGGTAGCCGGTGATCAGCCACGGGCTGTCCCCGCCGGCGGCGAACAGCAGGGCAGCGATCATCGGCATCAGCCCGCCGCCGAGCACCGTGCCGACCTGGTAGCCCAGGCTGACGCCGGAGTAGCGCACGTGCACGGGGAACTGTTCGGCGAACCAGGCGGCCTGCGGTCCGTAGACGGCATCGTGGATGAGGTTGATGCCCAGGATCACCACGAGGGGCAACAGGCCCAGCGGGCCGACGTCGAGGAAGGCGAAGAAGACCCACCCGAACACCCCGATCGCCGCGTAGCCGGTCACGGACACGCGGCGGCGGCCGACCCGATCGGACAGCCAGCCCCAGAACGGGGTGGAGGCCAGACCGATGGCCGAGGCGATCATGACGGCGGTGACGCCGGAGGTGGAGTCCCCCCGCTCGTCCCGCAGGAAAGTCAGCATGTACACGGTGATCAGGTAGTAGATGGCGTTCTGGGCCAGGCGCAGGCCGATGGTGACCAGCAGGGGCCGTCGATGGTCGGTCAGCAGGACCTTCAGCGGTGCCTTCTCCACGTTGCCGGAGGCCTGGTGCTCCAGGAACTCCGGGGCGTCCGAGACCCCGAGCCGGATCCACAGACCCACCGCCACCAGCAGGGCCGAGAGCAGGAACGGGATCCGCCAGCCGAACTCGGCGAACTGTTCGGCGGTCAGGGCGTTCTGCACCAGGAAGAACGCCCCGGTGGCCAGCAGCATGCCGGCGGAGGAGCCGATCTGGGTGAAGGAACCGAAGAAGCCGCGGTGGCGCGCCGGGGAGTGCTCCACACTCAGCAGCGCGGACCCTCCCCACTCGGCCCCGGCGGAGATGCCCTGCAGGATGCGCAGGGTCACGAGTCCGGCCACGGCCCACCATCCGATGGAGTCGAAGGTCGGCAGCAGGCCGATCAGAGTGGAGGCGATCCCCATCAGCAACAGGGACGCCACCAACATGGACTTGCGGCCGATCCGGTCCCCCAGGTGGCCGGCGATGATCCCTCCGACCGGCCGGGCGATCACCCCGACGGCGAGGGTGGCGAAGGAGGCCACGATCCCGCCGAGCTCGGTGGCCATCGGAAAGAACTGGACGTTGAAGATCAGGGCCGCAGCCGTGCCGTAGAGGTAGAAGTCGTACCACTCGATCGTGGTGCCGGCGAAGGCCGAGGCCAGGACACGCTTCTTGCCGTGGACCACGTTCCGTGGCCGGGCGGGGGTGGTGGTCTGGGTCATCGCTGCGACGCCCCCTTCGCGGTCTCGTTGCTCTCGGTACTCTCGGTACTCTCCGCGTTCTTGGCATCGCCGATGGCGTTCAGCCCCTCGGGCAGGGTGCCGTTGATCCAGTAGTCCCCCAGGGATCGCGCGCGGAAGGCGATGGGGTTGTGGGTGGCCACCGTCTGGGCGTTGCGCCAGTGCCGGTCCAGTGCCTTGGAGGTGGACGTGGCGGAGGCACCGACCGTCAGGAACAGGTCCTGCGCGGCACCTATGCCGAGCTCCGGGACGGTGATCATGGCGTGCTCCACCGCCACCTCGGCGCCGTACAGTTCTGCCGGCAGCGTCCCGGAGAAGTCGGGGCGGTCTGCGCCGGAGGCCACTGCCGCGGCGACGCCCTCGTCCAGGGAGCGGGCCGCGTGCACCACCGTGGCCTCGGCGGTGAAGGCCTTCGCGGCGATGCGGCCCGCGGCCTCCTGAATGATCGGGTCCTGGCTGAAGGTCAGGCCCGAACCGGTGTTGAAGGTGCGCTTGCGGCTGCGGATGACCGCGGCCGTGTCCCGGCGGGAGGCTCGGGCGATCCCGGCCAGCACGGCCAGCAGCACGAGCTGGAAGAAGGCCGCCTCATGCACGGCCTCCGCGGAGCCGGGGACCCGGTCCATCACGGCGTTCGGGGCGAGGGGGACCCGGGAGAAGACCGCGGTGCCGGTGCCGGTGAGCTTCTGTCCGAAGCCGTCCCAGTCGTCCTCCAGAGTGACGCCCTCCGCGTCGGTGGCCGCCACGGCGAACTGACGCCCCTCCAGGGCCGCACCGTCCGGCCCCACCCGTGCCGCGGAGACGCGCGTGTAGTCCGAGTAGATGGAGCCCGTGGCGTAGAACTTGGTCCCGTTGAGCTCCACACGGCCCCCGCCGTCAGCACTGTCACCGGTCTCGGTCAGCGTGGTGTTGAGGGCGCCCAGGGCATTGCCGCCCTTCTCGGTGGAGGCGTTGCCCACGGTGGCCCCGGCCAGCACCCGCGGGTACCAGGCCTCCTGGATCTGCCGGGGCTGGAAGCGCAGGGCCTCGAGGAAGCCATAGTGGGACCGGTAGATGTGGGCGACGTTCGAGTCCGCCTCGGCCAGGTCCATGAGCAGCCGGAAGAAGTCCACCAGGGACACCTCGGGCCCGCCGTGGTCCGCCGGGACCCGCAGGGTGCCGAAGCCGGCCTCGTCCAGGGAGCGGACGGCCTCGAAGGGCAGGTCTCGCTCCAGCTCCCGATCCACGGACCCCGCGGCGATCTGCTCGAACAGTGGCTGGAAGTGCGCGCGGAGTCCCGCATAGTCACGGGGAAGGTCCGCGGCGAGGTTGACACCGGGCCTGACCGTCTTGCCCGTCACGGGGTGCGGGGACACGGTGCTGGTGATCGTACTCATTCGGCGGTCCTCTCGGTCACACCGAAGGATCCCCATGGCCTGGGCTCCGACCGGCCAGTGGCCGGTACCTCCCGGGATCGAGCGACGCGGACGTGCCGCAGACCGTGGATCTCCATCGGTCCTGGCGGTAGCACCCGGCACGGGACGGAATCCCCACGGGTTGCTGCGGCGTCACGGAGCCAGGTCTCTCAGCCGCTCTGGATGGTTACCGTCCCACCGTAGCGGAGCATGCGACCGGCCGTGACGCAGATCGCGTCACGGGAGGAAATGTGCGTCCCGGCCCCTGCCAGTGCCAGTGCCAGTGCCAGAACGGTCAGGCCTCGGGGAAGATCTGTCCGATCGGCTCCGTCTTCTCCGCCTGGAAGGCCTCCTCGGCCCGCCCGTAGGCCCAGTAGGCGGACAGGGACATCTGCTTCCGATTCACCCCACGGACGTCCGCGAGGTACCGGCGCAGGTCCTTGACCATCTCCCTCTCGCCATGGGCGAAGACCTGGACGACCCCCTCACGCCAGGGGGTCTCGATGATCGCATGGGCCAACCTGGTGGACTCGGGGCTGAAGGGGCCCCCGCGGTGCAGCCACCGCACCTCGAAGCCCTCCGGCGCGGTCAACGGGATCTCGTCCTCCGGGCCGGCGACCTCCAGGATGACCAGTCCGGAGGCATCCACCGGCATCGCCTCCAGGGCCGAGGAGATCGCCGGGATCGCCGATTCATCCCCTGCCAAGAGGTGCCAGTCGGCAACAGAGTCCGGGAGGAACATCCCGCCGGGCCCCCCGAAGGTCACCAGGTCACCCGGCTGCGCGTTGGCCGCCCACGGCCCCGCGAGACCGTCCTCGCCGTGCACCACGAAGTCCACGTCCAGCGTGCCTGCCTCCGGGTCCACGGAGCGCACGGTGTAGGTCCGGCGGACGGGCATCCGCTCTGGCGGCAGGGTCTCGCGCAGCTTCTCCATGTCATAGGGCATCTCCAGGCCCAGTGCCGGGTCCGCGAACATCAGCTTGATGTACTTGTCCGTGGCGTCCTTGTCCTGGTAGTCGGAGAAGCCCTCTCCGCCGAGGGTCACCCGGACCATGTGCGGGCTGAGCCGCCTCGTGGCCACCACCTCCAGCAGCACCGGCGGCTTGGGCCGGCGCGGCGGGCGTACGGCCCCCTGTCCTGCTGCCGCGGCACCGGTCCGCGTGGTGGAGGGGTTGGTCGTCATGACATCACTTCCTAGTTCGGCATCGTCAAGCCCTTCCGGCCATTAAGGCACGAACCGATACCGGAATGCACATGTCTGGGCCTTCGCGTGACGCCCGCATGACGCCGAGCGGATCACTCCCCGTCCAGGATCAACTCCTCCGGCGCCGGGAACGGCAGCCGGAAGGTCTCGGCACCGGCGCCCACCGCCGAGGCGGCACCGAACTCATCCGCCACCACCTCAAGGCCTTCCGGACCGACCTGACTGATCCGCACGGGCCGTTCACGGCCGTCGGGCAGCCGCAACACGTGCCGCCCCGCCAGGAAGGCGAGGCCCCGTTCCTCAAGGGCCTCCTCTGCCTCGAGCCAGTCCACCGGCCCGCCCACCGGGCGGCCGAGGATGTCCCGGGGACGGAACCGGCCGCCGTCGGGCACCATCCATCCGACGCACTCGCCGTCCTCGCGTCGGTGCTCGATCCAGTCCCCGGGTAGCGTCATGCGGCAGAGGCTAGCACCGGCCCGGCAGCCACCGTGACGAATGCCTCGGCACCCACGCAGGATCGGATGCGGCGGTCACCGGGGAATACGGGCACACTGTACGAGGTTGGACTACCGGAGCCCACCGGCTCCCGCTTGCTTGTCAGAGAGGAACGCCGTGCCTGCATCGGCCGCCGAAAGCCCCACCGCCACATCCGGCGAAACCACCCGGAAGACTGCCGAACCGGCCGTTCCCGCCGGCGGCACCCGGGTCATCGCCCTGCTCGTGATCGCCGCCTTCGTGGTGATCCTGAACGAGACCGTCATGTCCGTGGCCCTGCCCGAGCTGATGGACGATTTCGCCATCAGCGCCTCCACAGCACAGTGGATCACCACGGCCTTCATGCTGACCATGGCCGCCGTGATCCCGATCAGCGGGTATCTCCTGACCCGGCTGCCGTTGCGCACGGTGTTCATGATCGCCATGACCAGCTTCCTGCTCGGAACGCTGCTGGCCGCCCTCGCTCCAACGTTCCTGGTGCTCGTGGCCGGCCGAGTGGTCCAGGCCGTCGGCACGGCCATCATGATGCCGCTGCTGTTCACCACGGTGCTCAACGTGGTGCCCGCCCACCGGCGCGGCCGGACCATGGGCGTGATCTCCATCGTCATCGCGGTGGCCCCGGCCACCGGCCCCACCCTCGGCGGCGTCATCCTCGATGCCCTGGACTGGCGCTGGATGTTCTGGATCATGCTGCCGATCGCCGCGATCGCCCTGGTCCTCGGCGCCACCATGATCCGCAACGTCACTGAGACCCGTGACCTGCCCCTGGACGTGCTCTCCGTGATCCTGGCGGCCCTCGGCTTCGCCGGCCTGGTCTTCGGCCTGAGCAGCATCGGCTCTGCCGCGGAGGGCAACGCACTGGTGGCCCCGTGGATCCCGCTGGCCGTGGGCGTGCTGTCCCTGGCGGTGTTCACGTGGCGTCAGCTCGGCCTGCGGGACCACGCCCTGTTGGATGTCCGGGCCTTCGGCACCCCCACCTTCACCATCTCACTGGTCATGATGTGCACCGGGATGATGGGCATGTTCGGCACTCTGATCGTCCTGCCGATCTACCTCCAGTCCGTGCTGGGCCTGGACGCCATGCACACCGGCCTGACGCTGCTGCCCGGTGGCCTGCTGATGGGGGTCATGGGCCTGATCGTCGGACGGCTCTTCGACCGCTTCGGTGCCCGCCCGCTCGTGGTGCCCGGGACCGCCGTGGTGGCCACGGCCCTGTGGGGCATGACCACCCTAACCGCGGAGAGCACCCAGTCCACGGTGATCGCCTGGCACATGCTCCTCAACGGCGGGCTGTCCTTCATGTTCTCCCCGCTCATGACGTCCGCCCTCGGCTCCCTGCCCCGCCGCCTGTACTCCCACGGCTCGGCCATCCTGTCCACCCTTCAGCAGGTGGCGGGCGCGGCCGGCACCGCGGTCTTCATCACGGTGATGACGACGGCGACCCTCGCCGGCGCGGACAGCGGCGCCGAGCCCGTGGCGGCCCTGATGACGGGCATCCACAACGCCATGGTCTGGGGCGCCGTGATCTCCCTCGTGGCGTTCGCGGGCTCGTTCTTCGTGAAGTCCATCCCCGCCGACGAGGAGCCGGACGTGCTCTCCGGTGAGCGGACTCCGGACGAGGCCCCCGTCCACTGACCCCACCCACCCCCATCTGGAGGTCGAAAGCGGCCCGTTCTCAGCGGTTACTCGCGAGTAGACGGGCCGCTTTCGACCTCTAGTTGCATCGGGGTGGGGCTATTGGCGGTCGAGATCGTACTGGGCGGCCAACCGGACGGGCGCGGAGCCGGCACCATAGCCCTCATAGCCACCGCGGCGCTCCACCACCTCGAAGAACACGGTGCCCACGGTCCGGGTGTAGAAGTGCAGGAACTCCCCGCCCTCGTCCCGGTCATACATGACGTCGTTCTCCCGCAACTCGGCCAGGAAGCCCTCGTCCAGGTTGAACCGGGCGGCCAGGTCCTCGTAGTAGTTGGAGGGCACCGGCAGCATCCGCAGACCGCGTCCGCGGGCCCGCCGCGCCACCTCGACCGCGTCCGAGGACAGGAACGCCACATGCTGGGGGTAGGCCGCCTTCAGCCGCAGCTCGTCATGGTCCACGTGGCCGCTGAGGGACCGTGGTTCCGCCGAGCGTCCGGGGTCCAGCCCGTGCGGGATCAGGTTCAGCGGGATGCGCACGGCGCCATCCGGCGTCCGCATCACCTCGGAGCGCACGAGCCCCTGCGGCGAGGCCACGTCATTGCTCACCTGCGCCTCGAGCCCGAACAGCGAGCGGTAGAACAGCACGCCCTCCTCGAACCACTGCCACGGCTGAGCCAGGTTCACGTGGTCGATCCCGAGGATCAAATCGTCACCGGCGGTCTCACCCTCGGCTCGTGATCCGTACTCCCCCACCCACTGTGGGGCGGCCGCGGTGCTCGGGGCCAGGAAGACCTCGGTCCCATCCGGAGCCTGGACGCCGCGCAACACCATCTCGTCCGCGCGATTGGCCCGCCAGGCCTTCGGGAAGTGCAGGTCCCTCGCGTGCTCGGCGGTGCTGCGGGGGTCCGGCACCTGCAGTCCCACGGAGGCGATGACCGAGCCCCCCGCGTGCTCCAGGGGGGCCTCCGCGCGGTCATTGGTGACCACCCGGGCGTCCCCGGCGGCGAACAGGTGCACATCCTTGGTCCGGTGGCGCCCCCGGTCCGCGAAGCCCAGCTGCGTCAGCACCTCGACCAGGTCGGCCGGCTCGGCGGCGCGGACCTCGGCGAAGTCCCAGCCGGTGGGGCGGGCGGGGACGTCCCCGGACTGGGCGTCATCGAGCCACTGCAGGGACCGCATGGCCTCACGGGCGGTGCGGACCGACTCGGTCTGGCGGTACACGTCCGAGAAGACCTCCAGGGACACGGGGCCGGTGTACCCGGTGGCGTAGAGCTCCCGCATGAAGGTGACCAGGTCGAAGCCGCCCTCCCCGGGGAAGTTGCGGTGGTGACGGGACCAGGACAGCACGTCCATCAGCAGCAGCGGGGCATCGGCCATCTGCACAAAGAACACCTTCTCCCCCGGGATGTCCCGGAAGCCGGTGACGTCTCCGCGGCGGGAGAGGATGTGGAAGGAGTCCAGGCAGAGCCCGAGGTTGGGCCGGTCCGCCTGCTGAACCAGGGACCACGAGTGCTCGTAGGTGTTGACGAACCGGCCCCAGGCCAGGGCCTCGTAGGCGATCCGGACGTCGTATTCGGCGGCGAGATCGGCAGCCCGGCGCAACTGCTCCACCGCCACCGGGTCCTCCCAGTTCGTGGCGGTGCCGACGTTGGAGCACAGCAGGATCAGGTCCACGCCGAGGCGCTGCATCAGCTGGAACTTGGCCTCGAGCCGGCGCAGGTTCTGCTGGAACTGCTCCTCGGGGACCCCCTCGAGGTCCCGGAAGGGCTGGTAGAGGTCCAGGGTCAGTCCCAGTTCCTCGGCCAGGTCCCGCACCTGTTCCGGGGAGAGCGGCGAGGCCACCAGGTCAGGCTCGAACACCTCGATCCCGTGGAAGCCGGCCTCTGCCGCCGCCCGCATCTTCTCCTCCAGCGTGCCGGCCAGGCACACCGTGGCGATCGAGGTCTTCTGCATGCGGGCGGGGCCCGTGGAGGAGATCTGACTCATGAGACCAGCCTACGTCCGTTCTCAGCCCTGATTCCGGGCCACGAGGTCCAGGAAGTGCCGGCGCACCCGCTCCGGGTCAGCCTGCCGGCCGGTGATCAGCCCGAAGGCGTCCAGGGCCTGGCCCACCGCCATGCGCCCACCGTCCACCACGGCACAGCCGGCTGCCCGGGCCGCCACCACCAGTTCGGTCTCCACGGGCAGGTACACCACCTCGGACACCCACATCTCCGGGCGCAACCACGCGGCCTCGACGGGCATCCCGGGGTGGCCGTTCATGCCCACGGGGGTGCAGTGGGCCAGCCCGGTGGCCGTGACCAGTGCCTCCTGCAGCTCGGCGTGCGGACGGGCTGCCACGG
Source organism: Citricoccus nitrophenolicus (assembly GCF_047305825.1). Classification (GTDB taxonomy): domain Bacteria; phylum Actinomycetota; class Actinomycetes; order Actinomycetales; family Micrococcaceae; genus Citricoccus; species Citricoccus nitrophenolicus. The sequence continues at coordinate 1,631,483 of NZ_CP063070.1, forward strand.
TCTGGTCCGGGAACTGGTCCTGGAGCGCGGCCGCGCGCGCCGTGGCGCGGTCCAGGTCCAGGTCCATCAGGGTCAGCCGGCGGGCTCCGGCCCTCAGCAGGGCGTAGGCGATGGCGGAGCCGGCGCCGCCGGCACCCAACTGCACCACCTGGCTGAGGTCCGGCTCGGCCATGGTGGTCTGCAGACCGGTGATGTACCCGGAGAAGTCGGTGTTGTAGCCCACCGAGCGCCCGTCCCGGAACACCACGGTGTTCACCGCGCCGAGGTTGCGGGCGTCCTCGTCCACCTCGTCGAGGTGCTCCATGATGGTCTGCTTGAACGGGTGGGTGATGTTGAAGGCGTTGAAGCCGAGCTCACGGCCTGCCGCCAGCAACCGCGGCGCGGCCGCCTGCGCCTCCTCGTCCCGCAGGCCGAGGGCGGCGGTGTCCACGGGACGGTAGAGGTAGAGCAGACCGTGCTCGCGTGCCTCCTGCTCGTGCATGGGCGGGCTCAGTGATGCGGTGATCCCGTCCCCGATCAGGCCCACCAGATAGGACTCGTCCACGTGGCTCATGCGCTGGTTCCCTCCGTGCCCCGCTCCGGGGCGTGTGCTGTGTCCGTCTGGGTGACTGTGTCGGTCTGGGTGGCCGCGTCCGTCCGGGTGCCGGCGTCCACCGAGCCGTCGTCCTCGTAGGTGTTCACTCCGGCCAGGTGCCGGCCGGCGATGTAGCCGAAGGTCAGGGCCGGGCCCAGGTTGATGCCGCCGGCCGGGTAGTGCCCGCGCATGATGGAGGCGTGGTCGTTGCCGGCGGTGTAGAGCCCCTCGATCGGCATGCCCTCGGCATCCGTCACTCGCCCTCGGGTGTCCGCGGCGATCCCGGCGAAGGTCCCGAAGGAGCCGGGGCGGACGTGCACGGCGTAGAACGGGCCCTTCTCCAACGGTGCCAGCGAGGGGTTCGGACCCACCTCGGGGTCCCCGCCGAAGCGGTTGAACGCGGTGGCCCCGCGGCCGAACTCCGGGTCCTCGCCACGCCGGGCGTTCTCGTTGAACTCCCGAACGGTCCTCTCCAGCCCTGCCGGATCGATCCCGCACTTCTGCGCCAGCTCCGCGACCGTGTCCCCCTGCACCAGGTACCCGGTCTTCAGGTAGGGGGTCAGCGGCAACGGGATCGGCTTGGCGAACCCCAGGGAGTAGCGCCGGATCGCGGTGGAGTCAGCGATCTGCCAGGACTCCACCGCCTCGTTCTCGCCCGTGGCCGAGATCAGTCCGCTGACATAGTCGTAGTAGCCGTTGGCCTCGTTGACGAAGCGCGTGCCGTCCCGGCGCACGCCGATCGATCCCGGCTTGGCGCGGTCCATGATGTGCGGGAACACCCCGTGCCGGTTGCCCGGGTAGGGGACCAGGGAGACGGGGCACCAGGCCGCCGGGGACTCCATGTCCGCATCGAACACCCCGCCGGCGCCCAGCGCCAGGTCCAGCCCGTCGCCCGAGGCCTCCTCCGGGGCCAGGGTCCAGTGCTCGTTGCCCGTCGGGGTCTTGGGGAACAGGTCCCGGCGCCGGCCGACGTCGTTCGGGAAGCCACCCGTGGCCAGGACCACCCCGCGCCGCGCGCGAACGTACCGGCCGCCGCGCGGCCCGCCCACGATCGCGCCGCAGATCCGCCCCTCGGCCGAGCGCACGAGGCGCTGCACCGGAGCGTTGACCCGGATGTCCACCCCCAGGTCATCCGCGGACTTCATGAGCCGGCCGGTCAGGGCGGTGCCGTTGACCAGGTGCATGGACCGGCCGCGCGTGACCATGTCCAGCAGGTGCGGGACCACGCGCTTGACGGAGTGGACCCACCCCTCGGGCTTGAACTGCGAGGCCTTGAGGAAGGTGGACAGGTCCTGGCCGGCCATGATGCCCATGCCGAAGAAGGAGGTCGGGTAGTACTGGCGGCGCATCTTCTTCAGCAGGGCGGCACCGAACTCCCGGGCGTGCACCGGGGCCGGCCCCACGGAACGGTTGCCGGTGCCGGCGCCCGGGAGGTCCCCGTAGATGTCATTGATCTTCGCCCCGGTGACGAACTGCAGGGACGTCCGGTCATGGAAGAAGCCGACCATGTGGGGCACGGCCTCGAGGAAGGCGTCGATCTTCTCCCCCGCCGCCGGCGTGTAGCGGTCCCCCAGGACGGCGCGCAGGTAGCTGCGGAACTGCTCACGGTCCTCGTCCACGCCCTCGGCGCGGGCCAGGGCGGTGCCGGGGGTCCAGGCCCAGCCGCCGGACCAGCTCGTGGCCCCACCGCAGACGGGGGCCTTCTCCGCCACCATCACGTCCAGGCCGTGATACGCCGCGGTCACGGCGGCCGCCAGCCCGCCGGCTCCGGAGCCGGCGATCAGGACGTCCGTGTCCACCACGGGGACACCGAGGTCCAGGGCCTCGCCTTCCGTCAGGGGGTCCTGCTGCGTGCTGCTGGTCATCGGGTCCTCTCTTCTGTGCTGGTCTCGGCAGTGGCTGCGGCGGCGCCCCCGGAGGACCCCGCCGAGCTGCCCGGCAGGGCCTCGCGCTCCAGCAGGCTCACCGCCGATGAGTGCAGGTGCCCGAGCCAGCCGGCGTCCCCGAGTCGGGCCACCGCCTCATCGTTGGGGACCTCGAGGGAGACGGGGAGCTGGGTCCCGGCGCGCGGGGTGCCGGCCAGGCCGGCCTCCAGGGCGTCCACCACCCCGAGCAGGTCCAGCCCGCCCTCGCCGGGGGCCAGCCTCGCCGAGCGGGACTCCGTCATCAGGGCCTCCCGGGATGCGGGGCGCTCTGCCGGGGCGTCACAGAGTTGGACCATGGGAGCCCGGCTGGCCGCGGCGGCGAGCTCGGCGGCGCTGGCCCCGAACCGGCCCGTATGCAGGGTGTCCACCACGAGGTCGCAGCCCGCCTGCACGGCGAGTTCGTCCGCCACCGGGATGGAGCGGACGCTCTGGTAGCTGATCGCCTCCAGTCCCGGGCTGATGCCGAAGGGCCGTCCGTCCTCGGCCATCTGGGCCAGGGTGTCCCGCGCCCGGGACAGGTCCGGGTCCCCGCACGCCACGGTCAGCGATTCTGCCCCGAGGGCCTGCCCCGCCTCGAACATCCGCAGCCAGGCATCACGCTGGTCCGTTCCGTCCAGGAGCAGGAACTCGATGTCCCGGACCATCACGCCGGTGTCCGCCATGCGGGCCAGGGTCTCCGCCAGCAGGGGCGAGCCCGGCTGGACGTCGAAGGGCGTCTCAGCGTCCGTCACGGGACGCACCCGGACCCCCACGAAGTCGAATCCGGCGTCCGCCGCCAGCTGGACCAGCCGGGGTGGGGCGGCAGAGAGCAGGGAGAGTTGGGCCACGCCGAGCAGGCGTCCGGTGGCGGTAGGCATGGTCCCATGTAAGCCCGTTCACACCCGGAACGTCACACAGCGGCCCATTGAATGGAATATGTGGTGAAGCGGATCACAGGACGCGGACGCCTCATGCCCTCGGCAGACTGCTGCCGACCATGCCGGACAGCCCGCGCGCCGCGGAGAGCAGCACCGGCACCTGGACCCTGAGGTTCACGTCCGCCAGGGTCTGGACGATGGCCAGGGCCCCCACCACCGCACCATGGGCGTCCTGTACCGGCGCGGCCAGCCCGGCCAAGGAGCCCACCAGCACACCCGGCAGGTGCACGTAGCCGTCTGTCCGGGCCTGGGCCAGGCGCCGCCTCAGATGCCCCTCCGTCATCCCGGACTGCAGCGTGCTGGCGTCCCAGGGCATCGCCAGGATCCGCTCTCGCACGTCCGGCGGCGAGAACGCCAGCATCACCTGCCCGGGTGAGGCCGCAAGGACCGGCTGACGCAGGGCCACCTGGGTGAGGTCCTCCCGGGCGCCCCGATGGGTGAGGCGCTCCAGGTAGACGATCTCCCCAGCGGGCTCGTCCAGGATGGACAGGCTGACGTTGTGCTTCAGGGTGACGTGGATGGCCTCCATGAAGGGCAGCGCCAATTGGGACAGCGCCTGGAACCGGGAACCTCGCTGCCCTGCCTCCCAGAGGGCCAGGCCGATCCGGAACCGTCCACGACCGGTCCGGAACAGCAGGCCGGCCTCGGACATGTCCGAGGCCAGGCGGTGGGCCGTGGAGGCGGACAGCCCGGTCCGCGCGGAGAGCTGGGCGGCCGAGAGCTCTGGGTGGTCCGCATCGAAGCTGTCCAGGATCCGGGCCACCCGGGTGATCACCGATTCTCCGGAGTTCGAGTTCGCCATGTCGCCCAGCCTAGACCCCACCAACCCATTCAATGGGCCATCTTTTGGAGTCGCCCCCTTCGGAAGGCAGTCTTCTGAGACAGTCGCGTGACCCCGTTCACAGCAGGAAGTCACGCAGGCCACCGGGAACACCGGGCCCTGCCCCGCCCAAGAGCAGGAGCGTGCGGACCCCACCCGGCGCGGCCGAAGAACCGTCCCCTACATGGGAGCAACCATGAGCACCACCCACACGGCACGCCGTGATACCAGCGGTCAGCTGGACGCCCTGTCCCCCGAGGACCAGAAGTACCGCATGGACCGTGCCAAGCGCGCGGGTTGGTCAGCCTTCCTCGGCGGGGCCCTGGAGTACTACGACTTCTTCGTCTATGCCACGGCGGCCTCGCTGATCTTCCCCCACATCTTCTTCCCGGACACCGGCAGCGACGCCCTGACCCTGGTGGCCTCGTTCGGAACCCTGGGCGTGGCCTACGTGGCCCGCCCCTTCGGTGCCGTCTTCTTCGGGCACCTCGGCGACCGGATCGGCCGCAAGGCCATCCTGTTGGCCACGCTGCTGCTGATGGGCGTGGCCACCTTCCTCATCGGCGTGCTCCCCACGTACCAGCAGATCGGCCTCTGGGCCCCGATCCTGCTCGTGGTGCTCCGCCTGGCCCAGGGCCTCTCCGCCGGAGCGGAGATCGCCGGCGCCTCCGCCCTGAGCACCGAGGAGGCCCCCGTGGGGTTGCGCGGGTTCTTCCCGTCCTTCTCCATCTCCGGGATCGCCGCCGGCATCGTGCTGGCGTCTCTGGCCTTCCTGCCCATCACCGCCATGGATGAGGAGGCCATGCTCAGCTGGGGCTGGCGCCTGCCCTTCCTCGCCTCCATCCTCGTGCTCGGAGTGGCATGGTTCGTCCGCCGCAGCCTCCAGGAGCCCGAGGACTTCCAGGAGACCAAGGACGCCGGCGAGCAGGAGAAGGCCCCCTTCCTGGTCATGCTCCGCACCCACCCGGTGCAGTTCGTGCAGATCTCCATCCTGTCCCTACAGGTCGTGACCAACACCCTGATGCAGGCGTTCGGCCTGTCCTACGCCACCCAGGTGGGGATCGACTCCTCCACCATGCTGTGGGTGACCATCGTCGGCAACATCGTGGCCATCTTCACCACGCCGGCCTCGGCCTACCTCTCGGACCGGATCGGCCGCAAGCCGACCTTCATCGCCGGCACCGCCACCACCGCCGTGATGATCTGGGTCTACTTCAACGCCATCGCCACCGGCAACATCGCCCTGGTGTTCGTGGCCTCCACCATCATCCTCGGCGTGACCTACGCGCTCTCCAATGCCGTCTACCCGGCCTGGTTCTCCGAACTGTTCAACGTCAAGGTCCGCTACTCCGGTGTTGCCGTGGGCCTTCAGGTCGGCATCCTGGTCTCCGGCTTCACGCCGATGATCGCCTCCGCCCTGGTGGGTGCCAACTATGAGAATTGGGGTCCGGCCGCCTGGCTGGTCTCCGGCGCCACCATCCTGGCGACCATCGTGGCCCTGACCACGCGGGAGACGTACAAGACCCCACTGGCCGAACTCGGCAATCCCGTCTCGGACGCGGAGATCGAGGCCGGGTTGCACCACGGCTCCAAGTCCCCGGCCACGCGATAGTCTGAGGCACCATGACCCAGAATGCGCTCCCCGTCTTCGTGCTCAACGGGCCGAACCTGAACCTCCTCGGCCAGCGTGAGCCGGAGAAGTACGGCACCGCCACGCTGGCGGACGTGCAGGCCCTCTGCGAGGAGACCGCCACGGGCCTCGGCCTGGCGGTGGACTTCCGCCAGTCGAACCACGAGGGAACCCTCGTCGACTGGATTCAGGAGGCCCGTGGGTCCGGCAGTGGGATCATCCTGAACCCGGCCGGCTACACCACCACGTCGATCGCCATCATGGACGCACTGCTGGCCGCGGACCTGCCGGTGATCGAGGTCCACATCACCAACATCCACCGGCGGGAGGAGTTCCGCCACCACTCCTACGTCTCCAAGGTGGCCGAGGCGGTCATCGCCGGCGCCGGGACCCACGGCTACCGGCTCGCCCTCGAGCACATGGCCCGGCTGGTCCAGACCGACCAGGCCTAGAGACCGGGGCCCTCGGCCCCAGAGTACGACGACGGCCGGTGCCTTCCGCTGGAAGGCGCCGGCCGTCGTCGTTCCCGGAGCTCAGGCGCGCAGGTCGATGGACTCCGAGGTCCCGCCCCGGCCGGAGCCCTTCGGGGTCACGGAACCGTCAGCGGTCTCCTCGTCATCACCCTCGGCGGCGAGCTGGCCGCAGGCACCGTCGATCTCCTTGCCCCGGGTGTCCCGCAGGGTGGTGGGGATTCCGGCCGCGTTCAACCGGTCGATGAACTCGTCCGTCACGTCCGGCTCGGAGGAGGTCCAGATGGATCCGGGGGTCGGGTTCAGCGGGATGGGGTTCACATGCACCCAGCCGCGGCCGCGGGCGTTGAGCTTCTTGGCCAGCAGGTCCGCCCGCCAGGCGTGATCGTTCATGTCCTTGATCAGCGCGTACTCGATGGACACCCGCCGGCCGGTCTGCACGTAGTAGTTGTAGGCGGCGTCGATCGCCTCGTCCGCCTTCCACCGCGAGTTCACGGGGATCAGCTCGTCCCGCAGCTCGTCGTCCGGGGCGTGCAGGGACAGGGCGAAGGTGACCGGGATGCCCTCCGCGGCCAGCCTGTTGATGGCGGGGACGAGCCCCACCGTGGAGACGGTGATGTGCCGGGCGGACATCCCCAGACCCTCCGGCGCCGGGTCCACCATGCGGCGGAGGGAGGCGATCACGCGCCTGTAGTTGGCCAGCGGCTCGCCCATGCCCATGAACACGATGTTGGTGACGCGCTCGGCGTTGTGCCCGCCGTCCTTGCGCAGTCCGCCCAGGCCGCCGGAGGCGATGACCTCGTTGGCGCGGACCACCTGTTCCACGATCTCCGCGGTGGACATGTTGCGGGTCAACCCGTTCTGGCCCGTGGCACAGAACGGGCAATTCATGCCGCAGCCGGCCTGGCTGGACACGCACAGGGTGACCCGCCCGGGGTAGCGCATGAGCACGGACTCCACGAGCGCCCCGTCGAAGAGGCGCCACAGGAACTTGACGGTGTCCCCGTTGTCCGTGGTGAGCCGGCGGACCTCGGTCAGCAGGGGCGGCATCATCTGGTCCACCAACTGGTCCCGCTGCCCGGCGGGCAGGTCCGTCATCTTCTCCGGGTCCGAGGTGAAGTGCGTGAAGTAGTGGGTGGAGAGCTGCTTGGCGCGGAAGCCGGGCAGCCCCAGCTCCTTGACCTTCGCCTCGCGCTCGGACAGCGTCAGGTCCGCCAGGTGGGTCTTGGGCTGTGCCACGCGGGGCTGCTTGAACTGCAGGAGCGGCCGGCCGTCCTCCGCGGTCGGCTGGGTCCAGCCCTCCGCCTTCGGGCGGACCTGCGGGCGGCTCTCGTCAGCGGCGTCGGGATTGGAGAGCATGCGGCCGTCCAGCGGCCCGCCGATGCCCTGACTCTGCAGCCGGGCCCGGTCCTCGGCGATCTGCTGCGCCTCGGTCTCGTCGATCAGCCCCCGCTTCGGACGGTTGAGCTTGAGCTTTCCGTCCCGAGCATGCTCCAGGTGGGCGTCGGCAGGGCGCGCGGCAGTGGTCCGGGCGGTGCGATCCGGGCGGTGGTCCCCTCCGCGGGGACGAGACGTGTCAGCCATCCCCGCCATTCTCCCATGGGTGTCCAATCCCGTCCCGGTCCGGCTACCCCCGGATGGTCCGGTCCCGCCCGGCGAGCCAGCCGAAGGCGGCCGCCCCGAGTCCGGAGGCGGCGAACAGCCAGGCGGCGGGACCGAAGGACCCGGTGGAGGCGAAGATCTGCCCGGTGATGAAGGTGCCCGCCGAGCCCAGTCCGTAGCCGAGCCCCTGCATCATCCCGGAGACCCGGATGGCCATGTGGGAGGTGTTGCTGCGCAGGGCGATCATGGTCAGGGCCAGCGCCGTCAGCGCCCCCTGCCCCACACCGAGCACCCCCGTCCAGATCCAGATCCCATCCAGGGGCCCGTGGATGGCGAGGATGAACCCGCTCGCGGTCAGCACAGCGGCAGCCACGTTGAGCCCGGACTGCGAGCGCAGCCGGGCCGCCCAGACGGGGCCGAACAGGGATCCGGCCATCTGCAGCACGATCGAGACGGCCACGATCACCCCCGCCGTGCCACCATCGATCCCCCGTTCGCGCAGGATGGGGGCCAGCCAGGCGAAGCACGTGAAGGACGTCATGGCCTGGCAGACCATCATGCCGGTGATCTGCCAGGCCACAGGCGAGGTCAGCGGGCTCCGTCCGGTGGTGGAGGTGGACACCCGCGCCGTGGAGCGGTGCCGTAGCAGAACGGGCACCAATAGGACCGCGGCCAGCACCACGGGCACCGCCCAGACGCCCAGCGCCAGGTGCCACTCGCCCAGTGAGCCGTACAGCGGGTAGGTCAGGCCGGCACCGAGGGCAGCGGAGCCGCAGACCGAGGTGGTGTACAGGCCGCTCATCAGACCCACGCGCTCGGCGAAGTCCTGCTTGACGATGCTCGGCAGCACCACGTTGCACAGGGCGATCGCCGCGCCCGAGAGCACGGTGCCGGCCAGCAGCGGGACGATCGCGCCGCCCTCCGGCACCGGGACCGCACGCAGCACCAGGCCCGCCGCCAACAGCACGAGGGAGCCACCGAGGACCTGCCAGGTGCCGAAGCGGTGCGCCAGCACCGGGGCCAGCGGGGCGAAGAGGCCCAGCAGCGTGATCGGCACAGTCGTCAGCAGGGTCACGCCCCACGCCGGCAGCGCCGTGGCCGCCATGATCTCCGGCAGGATCGCCGAGAGGCTGGAGAAGAGGGTGCGCAGGTTGAGGGAGACCAAGACCACGCAGAGTGCCAGATAGACCCAGGAGGCCCGAGAGCTGGCCGAAGGACGGGAGGCAGTCACGTTGGTCATCACAGCATTGTGCCAGCGCGCAGCGTGCGCACCACCAGGGCCGAGGGCAGGTGCCGCACGCCGGCGGGCAGCCGAGGGTATAGGGCCCGGACCACAGCCCACAGGCGGGCCTCACGCCGCGAGTCCGCCCCGTCCCAGTCCAGCCCGAGCGCGCCCCGGATCCGCCCCGGCAGCATCCCGGCGGTCACGAACCGCACCGCCGGCATCATCCGGCGCAGCCACCACGGTGCCTGCTCGGCGGCGAACAGCTCCCGCATGATCCCCTGCGCCGCCTCGGTCACCTCCAGGCGCACGACGGCGGCCTGCCAGTACCGCTCGAAGGCCACCCGGTCCTGCGGCCAAAGACCGGCGGGCATCCCCAGCAGGGTCCCGAGGACGGCGTAGTCACGGTAGATCCGCTCCGCGTCCGCGGCCCCCAGCTCACCCCAGATCCGCCACCGGGCCTGCTCGGCGGCCCAGTAGAGGGTGGCCGTGACCCACAACTGCGCCTGCGGATCGGCGGCCGAGTAGGCCCTGCCCCCGGCGTCGGCACCGCGGACGGGGACGTGCGCGGCGGCCACCCGGGCGGCGATCCGGTCCCGCACCGGTTCGGCCTCCGGCAGCACGGCGGCATAGACGAAGGCCAGGGTGTGGCGCAGCCTCCTCAGCGGGTCGGCGGCGAAGTCGGAGTGGTGGGCCACCCCGGCCCCCACGGGCCGGTGGGCCACCTGCAGCAGGATCGCGGCCCCGGCCCCGGCCAGCACCGCGGCCTCCCGGGCCAGGCCCACCGTGGTGGTCGGCGCGCAGTGGCGTGTGCCACTCACGGCCACGAGGTGTACCCGCCGGGCCCCACGCGCCACCCGCGGTAGGCGGGCTCACCATCTGGCTGGACGGCCGGCGTCGTGCGGGTGACACTGCCGGAGGCCAGCGCCGGTGACCGAGCCGCGGCACCTGACCCCCCGGTTCCCTGCGCTCCCCCGACTCCTGCAGTCTCTCCGGATTCCGCGGCCTCCGCCACCTCCGCCGCCTCCGCCAGGGCGTCCTCGCGGGCGCGGTCACCCAAGCCGGCCTCCGTGAGCACGGCGTCCAGGTTGCGGATGAAGACCACGAGCCAGGCGTAGATGACCCCGCCCATGGCCAACTCGAAGCCGGTGAGGTTGTAGTAGCGCAACGGGAACCACAGGAGGGTGGCCAGGATGCCCAGCCCCAGCATGAGGTAGGTCCCCACATAGACGGCGGCGGGAAAGCCCGGCAGCCAGAGCTGGACACTGGCCAGCAGCACGATGAACACCACCCCGAGGACGCGGATGAAGGTCGAGTGCACCGGATCGGAGAAGTTGATGGGCACCACGCCGGCGCCCATCATGCACAGCCCGATGATGAACAGGGCCCAGCGCAGCACCCCGATCCGAGCCTTGCGGACTCCCCGCCGGGCGCGGTCTCGGGCCCACGTGAACAGGTCCTGGGTGATGAAGGAGGACAGGGTGGTCAGCACCAGTCCGGAGACCGTGAGCGTGGTGTTGAAGGTCCAGAAGGACAGGATGCCCGCCTGGCCCGTGCCGAGCTCGGAGAAGAACGCGTGCCACCAGAACGGGTTCTCCGCCAGCAGCATCGAGACGATCATGCCGGAGGCCATGAACAGCGCCAGCAGCGTGGACAGGGAGCGCGTGGAGATCCGGGCGGAGGAGTTGAACCCGAGGTAGCCGGCCACGGAGCCGGTGATCGTGAGCATCACGGTGGAGGCGATCCCGTCCACCGTCAGCCCGGTGAAGGACTCCTGGAACAGCCGGAACAGGGCCAGGCAGGCCATGACGGCGATCGAGGCGTGCACCACCACGAGCCCCACCGCATCCGCCACCAGCCAGCCCCAGTGCCGCTGGATCATCCACTGGTGCGTGGTGCGGGTGGAGCGGGCCAGGCCCGCCAGGCAGGCCAGTCCAGCGGCCACGGCGGTGAGGATGCCGGCAGCGGTGCCCACCGAGAAGTCGCCGGACAGGGGTGCGCGGCGCCCTACGAAGACCAGGATCCCGACGGCGGCACCGGCCATCCCGGCCGCGATCGCCACCCAGATGGCGAGGGACTCGCGGGCCACCGGGCCGGTGAGCCGGCGGATGGACAGGAGCCGGGAGACCGGCCCGGAGCCGCCGGCCGGGGCGCCCCTCAGCGGCAACCGGCCGGTGGCGGTTCGCGAGGTTGCACTGAAGTCCGTCACGGTCGCCGATTCTGGCACGTCCTGGTTAACCGGGGGCGAAGCACGGCGTCACGTGTTCGGCCGGGCCCACCGGCACTACCGCCGGGAATCCGCTTGGACTACGCTGATTCATGTTCCGTTAACCCATTGTTCACCTAGCGAGCGGGGTCGACGAGGCGGTTCCCGCTGTCGCCTGGTCTCCGCAATCCCGCGAAGGAGCTGTCATGAACGGGAAGAACACCATCCAGCCGACGCCGTCGCCACCCGACCCCGGCACAGACACCGCCATCCCCGCCCTGGACCGGCACGTCCTGGAGCGCACCGCCGCCCATCTGCACGAACGCTACGCCCGTGTGACCGACCGGCCGACCGTGGACCGCATCCTGACTGAGGCCTACAGGGAGATGGCCCGGCGGGCCACCGTGAAGACCCACCTGAGCCTGCTGGCCGGCAATTTCGCGGACAGCCAGCTGCGGGCGCTCGGCCTCGCCCAGGGGATCATCGAGTCCCCCCTGCCGCGCGTCCTGTTCATCGACGACGCCAATGCCGGGCGCTCCCAGATGGCCGCCTCCCTGCTGCTCAAGCACTCGGCAGGGCAGATCGCGGCCCGCTCCGCGGGGCTGACTCCCGCCGGGCACCTCTACGAGGACGCCGTGACCGTCATGGCCGAGATCAGCATCCCCCTGGACCACGCCTACCCCAAGCCCCTGTCCCTGGACGTGCACCGGGCCGCCCAGCACGTGGTGGCCCTCGGCTGCGCCGGCCAGGTCGAGCGACTGCCCGGCCAGGACTACCGCGACTGGGACATCCCGAACTTCGTGGGCCGGCCCCTCCGGGACATCCGCGCCATGCGGGACGACCTCGAACGGCGGACCCTGGCGCTGATGCGGGAGATCGAGCCCCCCGCACTGCGGCTGAGCGCCTGATCCCGGCGGAGCACCGCCCCACCCCGCCCTCCGGCCCGGCCGCCTGCCCTGGCGGCCGGGCCGGAGGCATGAGCCCACGAATTCCGATACCCCCTCCGGGTACTTGAAACCATACCCGCATGGGGTATATGGTGACACCATGAGCACGGACATCGAGACCCCTGCGCAACCTACGGACGGGAACGCGCATCACGGGTACAGCCCGAACAAGGACGCCTACCTCAAGCGCCTGCGGCGCATCGAGGGGCAGGTCCGCGGCATCTCCCGGATGGTCGATGAGGACCAGTACTGCATCGACGTCCTGACGCAGGTCGCCGCAGCCACGAAGGCCCTGCACGCCGTCAGCCTCGGCCTGCTCGAGGACCACATGGGCCACTGCGTGGCCGATGCCGCCCGCGAGGCCCGGGACACCGGCAACGATGAAGCCGTCCAGGCCAAGGTCGCCGAGGCCACGGCCGCCATCGCACGGCTCATGCGCTGACGCCCCGGCCGAGCACCACCACCATCCACTCCAGGAGGATCACCATGAGCACCACCCAGATCAAGATCAACGGCATGACCTGCAACCACTGCGTCGCGAGTGTCACCGAGGAACTCCAGGAGCTGCCCGGCGTGACCGGCGTCGAGGTGAACCTCGTGTCCGGCGGCACCTCCACCGCCACCGTGACCACCGCGGAAGGCACCGTTGCCCCCGAGGACCTGCAGGCCGCCGTCGAGGAGGCCGGCTACGCCGTCGCCACCCCCGGCCTGGACCTTGCCTGAGGCCGCGATGACCGAGACACCGGCCATCCGGAGGGTGGACCTGGACATCACCGGCATGACATGCGCCTCCTGCGTGGGCCGGGTGGAGCGCAAACTCGGCAAGCTCGAGGGTGTCTCCGCCTCCGTCAACCTCCCCCTGGAGTCCGCCGCGGTGGAGGTCCCGCCCTCCGTCACGGACGAGCAGATCGTCGCCGCAGTGGACCGGGCCGGCTACACCGCCACCATCCGTCAGGCGCAAAGTGACGCCACCCCCACCGGAGTGACGTCTCCTCGTCACTCTCTGCCCGAGCACGACGAGCACGCTGACCACAGCGACCACAGCGACCACAGCGACCACATGAACCATGGGCCCTCCGGGGACATGATCCGGCCGCGGCTCATCGGCGCCGCGATCCTGACCTTCCCGCTGTTCCTGATCTCCATGGTCCCGGCCCTGCAGTTCCCCCACTGGGGGTGGGCTGCGCTGGTCCTGGCCACCCCGGTCACCCTGTGGGCCGCCTGGCCGTTCCACACTGCCGCCTTCAAGGCCGCCCGGCACGGCTCCTCCACCATGGACACCCTGGTCTCGATCGGCGTGCTGGCCGCCTGGGCCTTCTCCACGGTCGAGTTGCTCCTGGACCCCGGCATGACGGCGATGGCCGGCGCCGCCCACGGCGGGGGCATGGCCTCGATGGCGGACCACCAGTTGTACTTCGAGACGGCCGGAGTGGTCACCACCTTCCTGCTGCTCGGCCGCTGGCTCGAGGCCCGGGCCAAGAGGCAGGCCGGGTCCGCCCTGAAGTCGCTGCTGGACCTCGGTGCCAAGACCGCCACGGTGCTGCGCGGCGGCGTGGAGACCACTGTCCCCGCCGCACAGCTGGTCCCCGGCGATGAGTTCGTGGTGCGCCCCGGGGAGAAGGTCGCCACGGACGGCTACGTGATCTCCGGCCACTCAGCCCTGGACACCTCGCTCATCACCGGCGAGTCCGTCCCCGCGGAGGTCGGCCCGGAGGACACCGTCACCGGCGCCACCATCAACACCTCCGGACGCCTGCTGGTCCGTGCCACGCACACCGGCGCGGACACCACGCTCGCCCAGATGGGCCGTCTCGTCTCCGATGCCCAGACCGGCAAGGCCCCCATCGCCCGTCTGGCGGACCGCATCTCGGCGGTCTTCGTGCCGATCGTGCTCGTCATCGCGGTCATCACCTTCACCCTCTGGCTCATCTTCAGCGGTGACCTGCACGCGGCCTTCCGCGCCGCCGTGGCCGTACTGGTCATCGCCTGCCCCTGTGCACTCGGGCTGGCCACGCCCGTGGGCCTGCTGGCCGGCACCGGCCGCGCGTCCCAGCTCGGCATCCTGATCCGCGGCCCGGAGGTCCTCGAGGACACCCGCACCGTGGACACCATCGTGCTGGACAAGACCGGCACCGTCACCACCGGTGACCTCGCCGTCACCTCGGTGACACCGCTGCAGGAGCAGAGCCACGGGTACGACGCCGGCCGCCTCCTTCTCCTGGCCGGTGCGGTCGAGGCGCATTCCGAGCACCCCATCGCCACCGCGATCGTCGCCGCCGCCCGCGAGCGCTCGGACTCCGGCCACATCCCCGAGGTCACCGGCTTCACCTCAGCCGCCGGCGGGGGCGTACACGGCACCGTGACCGATGGCTCCCAGACCGGCCACCGTGGCTGGTCAGATCCCGTGCCGATTGACGGTCAATCGCCACGGGACCTGACCACTCACGAGGGAGGGTTGCTGTCGGTGGCGGTGGGACGCTCGGACTACATGGCCACGCAGCTGGACTCCGGGGCACTGACCGCCGCCGAGAAGCAGCAACTCACCGCCGCAGAGGAGGCCGGCGCCACCGCGATCTGGGTGGCCGTCGACGGGCAGATCGCCGGGATCATCTCTCTACAGGACACCGTCAAGGAGTCCTCGGCACCGGCCATCGCCCGGTTCAAGGAAATGGGACTGCGCCCCATCCTGCTGACCGGGGACAACGCCGCCGTCGCCACCCAGGTGGCTGCCGCCGTCGGGATCTCCGAAGAGGACGTGTTCGCCGGGGTGCGCCCCGAGGACAAGGTGGCCAAGGTGACCGAGCTCCAGCGGGGCGGCCGCGTGGTCGCCATGGTGGGCGACGGCGTGAACGACGCCCCGGCGCTGGCGCAGGCGGACCTGGGGATCGCCATGGGCTCCGGCACGGACGTGGCCCGCGAGGCCGCCGACATCACCGTGATGGGTTCGTCGCTGGGCCAGGTGGCCCAATCCGTGCAACTGAGCCGCAAGACGCTGGGCATCATCAAGTCGAACCTGTTCTGGGCCTTCGCCTACAACACCCTCGGCATCCCGGTGGCCGCCCTCGGCCTGCTCAACCCGATGCTGGCCGGCGCGGCCATGGCGGCCAGTTCCGTCCTGGTGGTGGCGAACTCGCTGCGCTTGACGCGGTTCGGGCGCTGAGCGCGATCACCGGTCCGCCCGGGCGCCGACCAGCCGCCGCCGGGGCACCCCTAGTGCAAGGACATCTCGCGGGCCGCCGGCACCGGGCGCTGGTCGAACACCGTGCAACCGACCTCCTGCTCGGCCTGGTTGTGGATGGACAGGTCGATCCCGGAGCGGTCCCGGACCAGGGTCACGGCGATGAGCGCGACCACGCACATCCCGACCAGGTAGACGGCGATGGCCCCGGAGGATCCGGTGGCGTCCAGGAGGGCCTGGGCGATCATGGGCGCGAACGCCCCGCCCAGGATGGCGCCGATGGCATAGGAGATGGACACCCCAGAGAACCGGATGGAGGCGGGGAACAGCTCTGAGTAGAGAGCGGCCTGCGGCCCATAGGTCAGCCCGGTGCCGATGCAGATGATCCCCAGGCCCAGGTAGAGGTTGGCCAGGCTGCCCGAGTCGATGAGCATGAACAGGGGCCAGACCGCCAGGATCAGCCAGACGTAACCGAGCTGATACGTCCGCTTCCGCCCGATGTGGTCCGAGAGGATCCCGGCCCCGAGGGTGGCGAGCAACCACACTGCGGCGGCGAATGTCATGGCGATCAGCACGTCGGTGTCGTCCAGCCCGACGCTGTCCGAGGTCGCGTAGGAGGGTATGAAACCGCCCGTGGACATGTAGCCCACCGAGTTGTTGCCCACGAAGATGAGCGAGGCCAGGAGCACCAGGTGCCAGTACTTGCGGAACAGCTCCACGATCGGGACACTCGCCTGCTCCTTCTTCTCCGCCATCTCCTTGAACACCGGGGACTCGTCTACGGCCAGCCGGACGAAGTAGCCGACACCGATCAGCACCACGGAGGCGATGAAGGGAATCCGCCAGGCCGCGGCGCTTCGCCGGGGCGTGTTCCACGGCCATCAGCGCCGCGCCACCCCACTCGCCACCGGCCGAGACACCCTGCAGGATGCGGAGCAGGATCAACAGGACCGGGGCGAGGACCCCGACCGACTCATAGGTGGGCAACAGGCCGATCAGGGTGGTGGCCCCACCCATCATGATGAGCGTGACCACCAGGATGACGCGGCGGCCCAACTTGTCCCCGTAGTGCCCCGCCAGGAACGCCCCGAGCGGGCGGAACAGGAAGGAGATGCCCACCGACGCGAAGGACAGCAGCAGGCCGATCGACGTCCCTGCCGGCTCGAAGAAAAACTGGGAGAAGACCAGGCCGGCCATGGTGGCGTAGATGAAGAAGTCGTACCACTCCACGGTGGTGCCCACCAGGGTGGCTGCAGCGACGCGGCGCTGGTTGGCCCGGTCAGAGTGTCGGGGTTCAGTCATGGGTACCACGTTGGGTGTTGCCGAATAGATGTGTGGGGGGGGCCGGAGCACGCCGGGGTCAGGTGGTGAAGATCGGCTCGAAGAAGTCCGTCAGCTCGTCCGTGGCGGTCAGTGGGAGCACCGCCGAGACATACTGGTCCGGACGGACCACCACGATCACGCCGTCGCGGCTGAGACCGCGCGCCTCGAAGATGTCGTCCTCCGGGTCCATGCCCCAGACCTTGTTGAGGTTGGAGATCTGGAATCGGCCGACCTGCGGGCGGAAGATCGAGGGCGTCTCCATCAGCTCCACCTCCTCGTGGGGCTGCTGATAGACCACCTGGACGTCGAACAGCGCGTCCAGGTCTCGGCCAGCCGGGGTGAAGCGGCGGACCGGGGAGGCCTCGGAGTCCAGCCATTCGGCCCAGGCCCGCAATGCCGAGTCCTGGGCGGAGGACACGGCGGCATCGGCGAAGGCGTAGATCCGCCAGCGACCGTCCGCCGTGTGCTGGTGGCCGAGGCGGTGCGGAGTCGTGTCACAGACACGCTTGGCCGGGTGCGCCTTGAAGCGCTTGCCGAGGGGGAACCCGCTGGCCAGCGCTTGGTGGGACGCCTCGGCGACGAGCAGACCGGCCGGGTACTCCGTCATGAAGCCCGCCGGGAACTCCGCGGTCTGCTGGTAGAAGTCCTCCAGCGCAGTGGCACTCTCCAGTTCCTCCGGCTTGGCGGCCATCATCGAGGACCACTCACGGTCGAAGTCGATGAGCTTCTGGGCCACGGGCTGCCGCTCGGACGAGTAGGTGGACAGCAGCGATTCCGGACTCAGCCCGGTCAGCACGTGGCCCAGCTTCCAGCCCAGGTTGAACGCGTCCTGGATGGAGACGTTCATCCCCTGTCCGGCCTTCGCCGAGTGCGTGTGGCAGGCGTCGCCGGCGATGAAGACGTGGGGGTGGCGCTGGCCGAGGTCCTCGGCCTGGACGTCGTCGAACCGGTCCGTCACCCGGTGGCCCACCTCGTAGACGCTCCACCACGCCACGTCCTTCACCTCCACGGTGTAGGGCGAGACGATCTGGTTGGCCTGGGCGATGATCGACTCGAGCGGGGTCTTGCGCACGGCGCCCGCATCGTCTTGGTCCACCTCGCCGAGGTCCACGTACATCCGGAACAGGAAGCCGCCCTCGCGCGGGATATGCAGGATCGAGCCGTGCTCGGACTGGATGGCGCACTTGGTACGGATGTCCGGGAAGTCGGTCTCCGCGACGACGTCCATGACCCCCCACGCATGGTAGGACACGGCGCCGACGTGCTGGGCGCCGATGTCCCGGCGGACCTTCGAGCGCGCGCCGTCCCCGCCGACCACATACTTGGTGCGGATGGTTCGGGTCTCACCCGGGCTCACGCCGCCGTCTGGCGTCTCACCGGTGCGCTTCAGCGTCACGGTCACCGGGTACTCGCCCTCACCCACATCGAGGGAGACGAACTCCCAGCCCCAGTAGGGCTCGGTACGGGACGGTGCCTGGCGGGCGAAGCGGGCGAAGTAGTCCAGCACCCGGGCCTGATTGACGATCAGGTGTGGGAACTCGCTGACCCCGGCCGGGTCATCCACAGCCCGTGCGGTCCTGACGATGTGGCCGCTCTCCTGCGGGTCCGGCTTCCAGAAGTTCATCTCGGTCAGGTGGTACGCCTCGGCGACGATCTCCTCGGCGAACCCGAAGGCCTGGAACGTCTCGACGCTGCGGGCCTGGATGCCGTCGGCCTGGCCGATCTCCAGCCGCTGCGGGCGGCGGTCCACGAGGCAGGTCATGACTTCGGGGAAGCTGGCCAGTTGGGCGGTGGCGGTCATGCCGGCAGGTCCGGCGCCGACCACGAGGACGTCCATGACCTCCGGAAGTTCGGCGGAACGGTCCATGCCCACGCCCGCGGCAGGCTGGATGCGCGGGTCCCCGGACACGTACCCGTTGTGGTGAAACAGCATGTGGTCTCCTCTACAGGTGTTCTAGCGTTCTATTCGGTGGTGCCGGTGGCACACCAGGTGTCGGCGAGGGCCTCGGTGGCGCGGGCCAGGAGGGCGACGTCGGCCCCCACGTTGACGAAGTCGGCGCCGGCCGCCAGGTAGTCCCGGGCCTGGTCCGGGGCGAAGGCGTTGACGCCGACGAACGTTCCGGCCTCCCGGGCCTTCCCGATCACGGTCTTCACCGCGGCGACGACGTCAGGATGGTTCTGCTGCCCGATCAGGCCCATGGAGGCGGCCAGGTCCGAGGGGCCGATGAAGATCCCGTCCACGCCGTCCACCGCCGCGATCTGCCCGGCTGCGGCGACGGCGGCCGCGGACTCGATCTGCACGATCAGGGTGACCAGATCCCCGGCGCGGGCCAGGTAGTCCGGGATCCGGTTCCATCGCGCCGAGCGCGCCAGGGCCGAGCCGACCCCGCGCATCCCCCGCGGCGGGTAGTGCATCGCGCGGACTGCCCGCTCGGCGTCCTCGGCGCTGTCCACCATCGGGATGACGAGGGACTGCGCACCCAGGTCCAGGTACTGCTTGACCAGCACGGGGTCCAGGGCAGGAACCCGGACCACGGGGACCACGGGGTACCCGGCCATGGCCCGCAGCTGGGACTGGATGGCCTCCAACCCCAGGGGCGCGTGCTCGCCGTCGATCAGGAGGAAGTCCAGGCCGGCGGAGGCGCAGATCTCGGTGACGGAGGGATCGGCCGAGTTGACGAACATCCCGGCCGGTGCCCGGCCTGCGCGGTCGGAGCGCGCCCGCTCGCTGAACAGGTCCTTGAAGCTGGGCTGTGGCTCTAGACGAATTGGCATGTCACGGTCCCCAGGTTCCCGTAGTCGGCGTAGACGGTGTCCCCGGCGTAGACCCACATGGGCCGGGTGAAGGAGCCGGCCAGGATGATCTCCCCGGCCTCCAGCACGTCCCCGTGCCCCGAGATCCGGTTCGCCAGCCAGTGCACCCCGTTGCCCGGGTGGTTGAGTACCCCGGCGGCCACGCCCGTCTCGATGATCTCCTGGTTCCGGGACAGCATCCCGGAGACCCAGCGCAGGTCCACGGCATCGGGGGGCACCGGGCGGCCGCCGAACACCATGGCGCCCATCGCGGCGTTGTCACTGATGGTGTCGGTGATCGTGCGCCCCTCCATCTCGATCCGGGAGTCCAGCACCTCCAGTGCCGGCACCACATACTCGGTGGCGCGCAGGACGTCGAACAGCGTCACGCCCGGACCCGCCAGGGTGTCCTTCAGCACGAAGGCCAGCTCCATCTCGACCCGCGGATGCGTGTAGCGGGACCACTCATAGACGTGCCCCGACTCCATGACCATGTCGTCGAAGATCACCCCGTAGTCCGGTTCATCGATCCCGGTCGCGTCCTGCATGGCCTTGGAGGTCAGGCCGATCTTGTGACCGGCCTTCCTCCGGCCGGCATCGATCTGCCGCTGGGCCCAGATCCTCTGGACCGCGTAGGAATCCTCGATCCCCATCTCCGGGTACCGCGCCGTGAGCAGGGGAACCGGCTTGCGGTCCCGTGCGGCCTGGTGCAGCTCGTCGGCGATGGCGACGTGCATTGAGTGCTCAAGCATCTCCGTGGCTCTCCTGCCTCTACAGCTGGTTTCCGAGTTTGAAGCCCTTGGAGGCCTCACCCTGATAGGTGCCGTCCTGGTCCCCCTCGCGGGTGTAGGAGAAGCCGTCGGCGCCGATCGTCACCGCCATCTCGCTGTTGTCGGTGCGCTCGATGACCGGCTGCGGGTTGCCGTCGAGGTCGAGCACGAGCGAGCCGTCGGTGTACCAGGAGGGGACCACGGGGTTGCCCCACCAGTCACGACGCTGGTTGTCGTGCACGTCCCACGTGACGACGGGATTGTCCGGGTCGCCGGTGTAGTAGTCCTGCGTGTAGACCTCGACGCGGTGCCCGTCCGGGTCGCGCAGGTACAGGTAGAACGCGTTGCTGACGCCGTGGCGGCCGGGTCCGCGCTCGATCGAGTCGGAACGGCGGAGTGCGCCGAGCTTGTCGCAGATCGCGAGGATGTTGTGCTTCTCGTGCGTCGCGAAGCACACGTGGTGCATGCGCGGGCCGTCGCCGCCGGTCATGGCGGTGTCGTGCACAGTGGGCTTGCGACGCATCCACGCGGCGTACACCGTGCCCTCGTCGTCCTGGATGTCCTCCGTGACGCGGAAGCCGAGGTCCTGCATGTACTTGACCGCGCGCGGCACGTCGGGCGTGATCTGGTTGAAGTGGTCCAGACGCACGAGCTCACCCGGGATGTGCAGGTCGTAGCGCCACGACATGCGCTCGACGTGCTCGCTCTGGTGGAAGAACTCGTACGGGAAGCCCAACGGGTCCTCCACGCGCACAGAGTCGCCGATGCCCTTGGTGAAGCCCTCCTGGCGGCGCTCCACGCGGCAGCCGAGCTCTTCGTAGAACGCGACCGCCTTGTCCAGGTCCTCGGGTGCGCGCACCCGGTACGAGAACGCCCGCACCGCGGCCAGCTCGCCCTTGCGCAGGATGAGGTTGTGGTGGATGAACTCCTCGGTGGAGCGGAGATAGATGACCTCGTCGTCCTCCTCGGTGACGTACAGCCCGAGGATGTCGACGTAGAACTGGCGGGACGCCGCCAGGTCGGTCACGATGAGCTCCATGTAGGCGCAGCGCAGGATGTCCGGGGCCGGGGCCTGCGGGGTCGGGACGGGGTTGTCGGAGACGATGGGGGCTTCCTGGGAGACATAGAAGCCGGAGGACGTCATCGTCCGGTCATCGAGGTGGGTCATGTCAGTCCTTGCTGTGAGCGGGAGGGGAGGTTCAGGCCTGCTGGCCGAAGACGGGGTTGTGGACCTCGCCGAGGTTGATGTGCACGGCCTGCTGGTCCGTGTAGAAGTCGATCGAGCGGTAGCCGCCCTCGTGGCCGAGGCCGGAGGCCTTCACCCCACCGAAAGGCGTGCGCAGGTCCCGGACGTTGTTGGAGTTCAGCCACACCATGCCGGCCTCCACGCTCTGGGCGAAGTTGTGGGACCGCTTCAGGTCGTTCGTCCAGATGTAGGCGGCCAGGCCGTACCTGGTGTTGTTGGCCAGCTCGAGCGCCTCCTCGTCCGTGTCGAACGGGGTGATGGCCACCACCGGGCCGAAGATCTCCTCCTGGAAGATTCGGGCCTCCGGGGACACGTCCGCGAACACGGTCGGCTGGATGAAATTGCCCTCTGGGAAGGCCTCCGGACGGCCGCCGCCGGCGGTGAGTCGGGCCTCGGTCTTGCCGATCTCCACGTAGGACATGACCTTCTCGAAGTGCTCCGGGTGCACCAGCGCGCCGACCTCGGTGGTCTCGTCCTGCGGCAGGCCCACCTTCACGCGCTTCGCCTGGGCCGAGTAGCGCTCCACGAACTCGTCGTAGATGCCCCTCTGGACCAGGATCCGGGAGCCGGCGGTGCAGCGTTCGCCGTTGAGGGAGAAGACGCCGAAGACGGTGGCATCGATCGCGGCGTCCAGATCCGCGTCCTCGAAGACCACGGCCGGGGACTTGCCGCCCAGTTCCATGGACAGGCCCTTCAGGTGGGGGGCCGCGTTGGCGAAGATGATCTGCCCGGTGGTGGACTCGCCGGTGAAGGAGATCAGCGGCACGTCCGGGTGCTTGACCAGGGAGTCGCCGGCGAAGCCCTCCTCGCCGTAGCCGTGGACCATGTTGAACACGCCGGCCGGCAGCCCGGCCTCCTCGAAGATGCCCGGCCAGAGGGAGGCGGACAGCGGGGTGAACTCCGCCGGCTTGAGCACCACGGTGTTGCCGGTGGCGATGGCCGGGCCCAGCTTCCAGGACTCGAGCATGAAGGGGGTGTTCCACGGGGTGATGAGCCCGGCCACGCCGATCGGCTTGCGGTTGACGTAGTTCGCCTGGCGGCCGGGGACCTTGAAGGCGTCGTCGTGCTGGGCCACGATCAGATCGGCGAAGAAGCGGAAGTTCTCGGCGGCGCGGCGGGCCTGGCCCAGCGCCTGGGAGATCGGCAGGCCGGTGTCATAGCACTCCATCTCGGCCAGCTCCTGGCCGCGGCTCTCCACGATGTCCGCGATGTTGTGCAGCACCCGGGAGCGCTCACGCGGGAGCATGGTCGGCCAGGGGCCGTTCTCGAAGGCGTCCTTCGCTGCGGCCACGGCCGCATCGATGTCCGCGACCTTCCCGGAGGCAGCCTGCAGGTAGGGCCGGTTGGTGACCGGGTTCAGCACCTCGAAGGTGTCGCCGTCGAGCGAGTCGACGTGCTGTCCGCCGATGTAGTGCTGGATCTTCTCCGGCAGGTTCGCGGGAACGAATTCGGTGGTCTGGTCAGACATGGGGGGTCCTCTCGGTCTTCAGGCTGTCAGGGGGGTCGGCGCCGTCGCTGCTCGCGACGACGTGGTCCAGGTAGGTGTTCAGGGTGTTGAGGCGGTGTTGGCGGGCAGCCTGCTCCACCGCCGCGAACTCGGCGCCGGCGGCGATCAGGTCCAACAGGTGGTCGTGCTCCTCCACCGATCGGTCGGCACGGTGGGGGACATAGGCGAAGGTCGAGGAGCGCAGCGCCGCCAGGCGGGCCCAGCCCCGGTGGACGAGGTCCAGGATGTGGCTGTTCTGGTGGTGTTCGAACAGCACGGAGTGGAACTCCTTGTTCAACCGGGTGAACTCCACGGCGTTGAAGTCCACCAGGAGCCCCCGCATCCGTTCGTTGATCGCCCGGGCCCGCTCGATCTCCTCCCCGGTGATCAGGGGGGCGCACAGGGCGGTGGAGTATCCCTCCACCAGGGCCAGGGTCTCCATGGTGTCGTGATAGATCTCCGGGTCGATCCCTATCACGGTCGCCCCGACGTTGCGGGTGTAGGCCACCACCGACTCCGACTGCAGGCGCCGGATGGCCTCCCGCACGGGGACCACGGACATGTCGAGTTCGGCGGCGAGCTGGGCGAGCACCAGCCGGGCCCCGGGGGCGTAGCGCCCGGCGTTGATGCCGGACAGGATCTCCCGGTAGGCCTGGTCTGCCTTGGAGGTCATGGTCAGAGCCCGTCCCGGTTCGCGCGGTCCTGGCGGTAGTCCTCGTACTTCGACTTCCACTCGGCGTTCGGAGGGAACAGCCCATCGACCGGGTGTCCCGCCTCGACCTGCTCGTAGACCCAGGCGTCCTGCTGCTCCTGCTCCCAGGCGGCGTCCACCACCTCGGCCAGCAGCGCGGGGGGAACCACCACCACGCCGTCGTCATCGCCGATGATGATGTCTCCGGGCTGGACGGCGGTGCCGCCGCAGGCGATCGTCCCGCCCACCTCCCAGGGGATGTGGCGCCGGCCGAGCACGGCCGGGTGCGCGCCGTTGGAGTAGACCTGCAGGCCGACCTCGGCGACGGCCGCGGAATCCCGCACGCCGCCGTCGGTCACCACGGCCGTGGCGCCGCGGACCCGGGCCCGCAATGCCAGGACATCACCGAGGGTGCCGGTGCCCTTCTCCCCGCGGGCCTCCATGACGACCACGTCGTCCGGCTCCACGGTGTCCATGGCGCGCTTCTGGGCGTTGAACCCGCCCCCGAAGCGCTTGAACAGGTCCTCGCGGTTGGGCACATAGCGCAGGGTCTTGGCGTAGCCGAGGATGCGCTGGCCCGGGTGGGTGGGGCGCACGCCGTCAATGGTGGCGTTGTCGATGCCGCGCTTGCGCAGCTGGGCGGTGATGGTGGCGACCGCGGTCTCCTCGATCTTGGTCCTCAGCTCTCCGGTGAGCAGGGTGCGGTCCGCGGCGGGGGTGTCCGGCACGTAGCGATAGGTCCCGACGCCGGCCGCGGCTCCCTCCGCGGCGGGTTCCGGTGCCAGCCCGGCGGCCTCGCGAGATCCCCAGGCCTCGGCACGCTGGGTGTCATCCACCTGGGGTTGGGCGCCGAAGTCGGGCAGGGCCTGGCCGGAGGAGCGCACGGGGGTGATGAGGAGCCCCGTGCTCGGGGCCCCTGGAGCGCGCGGCGCGTCCACCTCGACCTCGACGACGTCGCCGGGCTGGGCGACGGAGGAGCCGGCCGGGGTGCCCGTCAGGATGACGTCCCCCGCCTCCAGGGTCATCAGCTGGGAGAGGTCGGCGATCAGCTGGCCGAACGGGAAGACGAGCCCCTCGGTGGTGTCGTCCTGGGTCAGTTCGCCGTTGACCCAGGTGCGCACCCGAAGCTGGGCGGGGTCCAGGCCGGCGGCCGGGATCACATTCGGCCCGAGCGGCGTGTACCCGTCACCGGACTTGTTCTTGAGGTTGGAGCCCTTGTCCGCATGCCGCAGGTCGTAGAGCCCCCAGTCGTTGGCCGCCGTGATCCCGGAGACCTTGGACCATCCCTCTTCGGGGGACACCCGACGGCAGGTCTCGCCGAGGACCAGGGCGATCTCACCCTCATAGGCAAGCAGTTCGGTGCCCTCAGGACGCTCGATCGCCTGGCCACTGCGAGCCACGGAGGAGCCGGCCTTGAGGAAGTACCCCGGGAACTTCGGGGAGCGGCCGCGCTGGGCGATGCGGGAGGGGTAGTTCAGGTGCAGGGCGATGATCTTGCCGGGGCGATGGCGCCGCTCGGAGAAGTCCACCGGGCTCGGGGCGTGGCTGTCCTGATGATCCGCTGCGGGTGTCTCGGTCATGGTCTCCTGCTTCCGTCGGCGTCCGAGTCCAGCGCTGCAGCCGGCGCCTCACCGGCCCGCTGGACTCCGGGCCCACTGTGGCGCCCGTCTCGTCTCCCGGTAATCGTATACGATTCACCGTGACCTTGAACACCCCGATCTTTCCCGGTGTGGCAGGAGCCCCTGCTGAGGGGGCGTGGACTGCCGACAGGAAAGGGCTGGGGCCGGGACGTCGTGTCCCGGCCCCAGCCCTGTCCTCTGCGATGTCAGGCCGCCATCAGCCACACCGTCCAGCGCACCTCGTCGTCAGTCCACGGGCAGCGGTCGCGGTGCCGGAATCGCCCCGGCCATGGACTCCTGCATGTACTCGGCCACCACGTCCTGGGAGATCGGCAGGTCCAGCACGAACACGCCCTCAGCCCCCCGGTCCACCCAGTCCTGCAGGGCAGCCAGGTCCTGCAGGCTCCGCGCCTTGATCCCCTCGGCGCCGAAGGCCCGGCCCACGGCGGCGAAGTCGACCTCGTCGATGAGCATCGCCTGATCATCCAGCCCGCGCGCGGCATACTGGTGCAGCTCGGCCCCGTAGGCGGCGTCATTGAAGACCACCACCACGCCGGAGCGGGCCTGCTTCACGAAACTCTCCAGGTCGGCCAGGGCCATCAGGCCGCCCCCGTCACCGGTCACCAGCACGGTGGTCCGGTCCGGGCGGGCCACCGCGGCGCCGACCGCGGACGGGAAGCCGAGGCCGATCGACTGGAAGGCGGTGCCCACGAACAGGTGCGAGCGGGCGTCTGGAACGGAGCACATCAGCGGGACCCAGCCGATGAAGTGCCCGCCGTCCTGCACGAACGTCCGCTCACGGGGCAGGATCCCCTCCAGGGCCAGGGCCATGGTGCGCGGGTCCAGCCGGCCGTCGGGCGCCAGCCCCCGGGGGACGACGCCGGCCCCCACCTTCTCCGCCCCGGCCGCCTGATCCACTGGGTCCGGCGCGTCCAGGCTCGGTGCCGGCGGAATCGGCTGGCGGGCGCGCCAGCCCCCGTCAGCCCGGCCCTCCTCGAGCGGGCCGGCAGCGAGGAGATCGCCCAGCGACCGCAGGGCAGTACCGGCGTCGGCCGGCAGGAAGTGCTCGGCACGCTCATGACGGCGCGCCGGGTCCACGTCGACCTGCAGCACGGTGGCGGCAGGACCGAAGACCGTGCCGTAGCGCATCTGGAAGGGGTTCATGCTGGCGCCGAGCACCAGCACCACATCGGCCTGGCGCATGATCTCCACGCGCTCCAGACGGCCGAATCCGCCGGCGATGCCCAGATCGCCCTCCTCACCGGCCACGTTGCGGGCCATCACGGAGGTCGCCAGCAGGGCCCCCAGGCGATCGGCCAGGGCTCGCAGCGCCTCGGGGCCCCCCGGTGAGTCCAACACGCCCCGGCCCGCAACGAGCAGTGGCCGCTCCGACGTGCGCAAGGCGGCCGCCAACGGCTCCACCGCGGCCACCGAGAGCTCGGCTGGCCGCCGCTCGGCGATCGGCATCCGCTCCGTGGCCGGGGCGCTGACCGGAACCTCGACGAGGTCGTAGGGGATCGCGACGACGACGGGACGCCTTCCGGACTCGGCGCGGGCGTAGGCGCCGCGCACCTGGGCCGCCGGATCCCGGTCATCCAACCGGACGGTGTCCACGCCGGCGGCAGCAGCCATACCGACCTGGTCGATGTCGAAGAAGCGCGGCCCCGTGGTGGGGGCGTCGCCCACGATCAGCACCAGCGGGATCCGGGCCAGAGAGGCCTCCGCGAGGGCGGTGAGGGTGTTGGTGAATCCGGCACCGTAGGTGACGGTCGCGGTGCCCACCCGGCCCGAGGCACGGTGGAAGGCATCGGCGGCGGCGACCGCTCCGGCCTCGTGCCGCACGGTCACGAGCGGGAACCCCGTACTGGTCAGCTCACTGATCAGGTGGGCGTTGCCGTTGCCCATCAGTCCGAAGAGCGGATCGGCCCTCTCCCGGACCACGGCGGCCACGGCCTGGGGCACGGTCGGCACCGAGCGCTCCGGCCGGGCAGACCGACCGGTCTGGGCTGGCTGGGCAGGCTGCGGTCGGTCAGTCACAGCAGTCATCGGTTCACTCCTCAGCAGGATGGACATCATCTGCCCAGCAGTGTGGGGTGATTCGGCCGGGTTGCGCAATCAGCCCGCAAGACCCTGGACAGACTGTTCATCCTGTCCGCACAGAACCGGGGACTTCTAGTCAGCCTGATCAGTGGTTCTGGCGACGGCGTGCAGCAGGGGAAGGGTCCGGGACTGGATGTGGGTGCGCAGGGCCAGGGAGGAGGAGGTGCGAGCCACGCCGGGAACCTGGGAGATCCGGTCCAGCACGTCCTGCAGGTCCTGGCCGTTGCGGGCCACCACCCGCAGGTGCAGGTCATGGTCCCCGGTGACGGTGTACAGGTCCGTGACCTCGGGAATGGCCTCGAGGATCGCCTCGGTCACCGGTCCGTGGCCGATGTTCTGGATGATGTCCACGAAGCAGAAGGAGACGAGGTCATAGCCGAAGCCGGCCGGGTCCACCTGCGGGACGATCGCCGAGACCACGCCCCGCGCCTGCAACCTGGCCAACCGGCTCGTCACCGTCCCCCGTGCCACCCCCAGCCGCCGGGCGCACTCGAGGATCGGCAGTTGCGGCTCGTCGGTCAGCAGCTGGATGAGCCGGGCGTCGAGCTGGTCGGGTCGCATGGTGCTCATTGTGGCATCCGGCCGTCCGTCCGCGCGGGCCGCCGCCTACTCGCCCGGCACCAGTCTCCCGCTGAGCCGTTGCCGCATCTGTTCACTCGCCGCGTTCAGCCCCACCACCTCCACGGTGGTGCCGTAGCGCTCGTACTTCTCCGTGATGGCGTCCAGGGAGGCGATCGTGGAGGCGTCCCACAGGTGGGAAGCGGTCAGGTCGATGACCACGCGGGCGGGGTCCCCGGCGTAGTCGAACTGGGTATAGAGGTCATTCGAGGAGGCCCAGAACAACTCGCCGTCCACCCGGTAGGTGACCGAGCCGGCGTCGGGCTCCCGCTCGGTGCGGCGCACCGTGACGAAGTGTGCCACCCGGCGGGCGAAGAGCACCATGGCGGTCAGCACACCCAGGCCCACCCCGACCGCGAGGTTGGACGTGGTCACCGTGGCGGCCACGGTGACCAGCATGACCGCCGTCTCCGACTTCGGCATGGCCTTCAGGGTGGAGGGCCGGATGGAGTGCCACTCGAAGGTGGCCCAGGAGACGAAGACCATCACGGCGACCAGGGCGGCCATCGGCACCATCCCCACGATGTCCCCGAGCGCCACTGAGAGCACCATGAGCATGACGCCGGCCGTGAGGGTGGAGATGCGGGTGCGGGCGCCGGAGGCCTTCACGTTGATCATGGTCTGGCCGATCATCGCGCAGCCGCCCATGCCGCCGAAGAATCCGGCCACGATGTTGGCTCCGCCCTGCCCCAGGGACTCCCGGGTCTTGGACGAACCGGTGTCCGTGATGTCATCCACCAGCTTGGCCGTCATCAGCGACTCCAGCAGGCCGACCACCGCCATGGCCAGGGCATAGGGGGCGATGACCTGGAGGGTCTCCAGGGTGAACGGAACCTGCGGGATGAGGAGGACGGGCAGGGCGTCTGGAAGCTCGCCCTTGTCCCCCACCGTGGGGACGGACATCTGCACGGCGATGGCCAGCAGCGTGACGACCACGATCGAGACCAGCGGGGCGGGCACGGCCGTGGTCAGCCGGGGGAAGAGGAAGATGATGCCCAGCCCGAGGGCTGCGAGGACGTAGACCGGCCACGGGACGCCGATCAGGTCCGGCAGCTGGGCGATGAAGATGAGGATCGCCAAGGCGTTGACGAAGCCCGTCATCACCGAGCGGGGGATGAAGCGCATCAGTCTGGCGACGCCGAGCAGGCCCAGCACCAGCTGGAACACCCCCGCAAGGATGACGGTGGCGAACAGGTACTGCACGCCGTGGCTGGACACCACTGGCGCCACCACGAGGGCGGTGGCGGCCGTGGCGGCGGAGATCATCGCCGGACGGCCGCCCAGGAAGGCGATGACGATGGCCATGACGGACGCCGCATAGAGCCCCACCTTGGGGTCGACGCCGGCGATCAGGGAGAACGCGATGGCCTCGGGGATCAGTGCCAGGGCGACCACCAGGCCGGCGAGCAGCTCGGTCTTCAGCCATCCCGGCCGGCGCAGTGTGCGCCAGACCGACTGCCGCTGCTCGGGGCTCATGGCCTCCCGGCTCAGGGCCAGATTCTGGGCCACCTCGGGATGGTGGGGGCGCTGCGGTGGGACGTGGTCGTCGTCGGGCATGATGAGACTCCGGAGGTTCGGCGGGTGACGTCTTCACTGTAGCCGCGCGGACGCGCCCCTCCCCGGAGCCGCAGGTTCCTACACTGGGGGCATGAGCAACGAGCCGGAGAACGCCCCCCAGCCCGCCTTCAACCCCGAGACCGGACTGCCCACCTCGGCCCCGCAGGCCGGATGGCCCGAACCGGTTGACACGGGTCCCCTGCAGGTCAGCTACCGCATCCGCATCCAGGCACCCGCCGCCGAGCTGTATTCGATCCTCGCCAATCCGCACCGGCACCACGAGGTGGATGGATCCGCCACGGTCCAGTACGCGAAGACCGGGCCGGATCTCGTGAGCGTCGGGGACGAGTTCTCGGTGGCGATGAAGAAGTTCGGCGTCCCCTACACCATGACCCTCGTGGTGACGGCGGCGGACGAGGACGAGCTCGTGGAGTGGAAGCATCCGGGTGGGCACCGGTGGCGGTGGCGGTTCGAGGACCAGGGGGACGGGAGCACCGTGGTCACCGAGACCTTCGACTACTCGTGGACCCGGCATGTGGTGGCCCGAGGCTACGAGCTGACCCGGCGCCCGCAGGACAACGCGAAGGGCATCCGTGCCTCCCTCACGCGGCTGGCCGGACGTTATCTGTAGGACGGCGGCAGTCCGGTGATGTCTCCCGCCTCGGCCGGGGTGGTCGGATTGCCAGCGCTCTCTCAGCCGCGTCCAAGTGCGCGAACAGGTCGGCTCCCTACAGTGGAGAGCACCTCATCAAGGTGCGAGTGATGAAGTGAGACAGGGCCCCGGGCCCGGCAGATTGCGTCCCCCCTCACGCAGCCGGATCACCCGGGGCCCGCCCCTGTCCAGGACAGGTCAGTGCCTCATCTGGCGGAGTAGTCCAGGACCACACGCCCCTCGATCTTGGCGTGGTGCATCTCGTCGAAGATCGCGTTGATGTCCTCGATGGGCCGCCGGGAGTAGGTCGGGTGGATCTTCCCGGCGGCGTAGAACTCCAGCGCCTCCACCATGTCCTGACGGGTGCCGACGATCGAACCACGGATCGTCAGGCCCTTGAGGACGATGTCGAAGATCGGGGCCGGGAACTCGCCCGGGGGGAGGCCGTTGAAGACGATGGTCCCCCCGCGCCGGGTCATGGCGATCGCCTGGCCGAACGCCTTCGGGTGGACGGCGGTGACCAGCACGCCATGGGCACCGCCGATCTTCTCCTGGATCTCCACCGAGGGCTCGGCGATGTTGGCGTTGACCACGATCTCAGCACCGTGCTTCTGCGCCAGGGCCAGCTTGTCATCGGCCACGTCCACCGCGACCACCCGCATGCCCATGGCCACGGCGTACTGGACGGCGATGTGCCCCAGTCCGCCGATCCCCGAGATGACGACCCACTGGCCCGGCTGCACCTCGGTGCGCTTCAGGCCCTTGTAGACGGTCACGCCGGCACAGAGCACCGGACCCACCTCGTAGGGGTCTGAGCCCTCGGGCAGGATGGGGGCATACTTGGCGTCCACCAGCATGTACTCGCCGAAGGAGCCGTCCACGGCGTAGCCGCCGTTCTGCTGTGACTCGCACAGGGTCTCCCAGCCGGTGCGGCAGTACTCGCAGTTCCCGCAGGCACTCCACAGCCAGGCGTTGCCGACCATCTGGCCGACCTCCACCTCGGTGACGCCCTCGCCGACCTTCTCGACGAGGCCCACACCCTCATGGCCGGGGACGAACGGTGGGGAGGGCTTGATGGGCCAGTCGCCCGTGGCGGCGTGCAGGTCCGTGTGGCAGACCCCCGAGGAGATCAGCTTGACCAGGGCCTGACCGGGGCCCGGCTCGGGGATGGGGACCTGCTTGACGGCCAGGTCCTGGTTGAACTCCTCGACAACTGCAGCCTTCATGGTGCTCATGGTTTCTCCTTGCTCGTGTTCTCTCAGGTGCTGCGCCATGGCCTGCACCTGAGTTTCGTCTCTGCGACTGGATCCGTGACTGAATCTGGGACTGGAACCGGGACGGGATCCGGGTACGGCCCGGTGGGCCCCGCTTTAGAAGAAGCCGAGCTTGTTCTCCGAGTAGGAGACGAGCAGGTTCTTGGTCTGTTGGTAGTGATCGAGCATCATCTTGTGGTTCTCACGTCCGATGCCCGAGGACTTGTAGCCGCCGAAGGCCGCGTGGGCCGGGTAGGCGTGGTAGTTGTTCACCCAGACGCGCCCGGCCTGGATGGCCCGACCGGCCCGGTAGGCGGTGTTGCCGTTGCGGGACCAGACGCCGGCCCCGAGGCCGTAGAGGGTGTCATTGGCGATGGTCATGGCGTCATCGAAGTCCTTGAACGTGGCCACCGAGACCACCGGCCCGAAGATCTCCTCCTGGAACACCCGCATTGAGTTGTTGCCCCGGAAGATCGTGGGCTGGACGTAGTAGCCACCGGCCAGGTCACCGTCCAGGTGTGCCTGCTCGCCTCCGAGCAGCACCTCGGCGCCCTCCTGGCGGCCGATGTCCAGGTAGGACTTGATCTTCTCCAATTGGTCATTGGACGCCTGGGCGCCCATCTGGGTGTCCGTGTCCAGGGGGTTGCCCTGGACGATGGCGCGGGCGCGCTCCACCACCGCGTCGAGGAAGGAGTCGGCGATGGACTCCTGGACCAGGGAGCGCGAGGGGCAGGTGCACACCTCGCCCTGGTTCAGGGCGAACAGGGTGAAGCCCTCCTGGGCCTTGTCCCAGTAGGAGTCGTCTGATGCCATGACGTCCTCGAAGAAGATGTTCGGGGACTTGCCGCCCAACTCCAGCGTGACCGGGATGAGGTTCTCCGAGGCGTACTGCATGATGAGCCGGCCGGTGGTGGTCTCACCGGTGAACGCGATCTTCCGGATCCGCTTGTTGGAGGCCAGTGGCTTGCCCGCCTCCAAACCGAAGCCGTTGACGATGTTCAGCACGCCGCCCGGCAGCAGGTCACCGATCAGCTCGGCCAGGACCAGGATGGAGGCCGGGGTCTGCTCCGCCGGCTTGAGCACCACGGCATTGCCCGCGGCCAGGGCCGGCGCGAGCTTCCAGACGGCCATCAGGATCGGGAAGTTCCACGGGATGATCTGCCCCACCACGCCGAGTGGCTCGTGGTAGTGGTAGGCCACCGTGTCCTCATCGATCTGGGACAGCGAGCCCTCCTGGGCCCGGATGGTGCCGGCGAAGTACCGGAAGTGGTCGATCGCCAGGGGGATGTCCGCATTGAGCGTCTCGCGGACGGCCTTTCCGTTGTCCCAGGTCTCGGCCACCGCGAGCATCTCGAGGTTGGCCTCCATGCGGTCGGCGATCTTGTTGAGGATCACGGCGCGTTCTGCCGGAGAGGTCCTGCCCCAGGCCGGCGCGGCGGCGTGGGCGGCGTCCAGGGCGGCCTCGATGTCCTCCGGGGTCCCCCGCCCGACCTCCGTGAAGGTCTGACCGGTGATCGGGGTCGGGTTCTCGAAGTACTGGCCCTTCACCGGCGCAACCCACTCGCCGCCGATGAAGTGTTCGTAGCGGGGCTTGAAGGTGACCTTCGAGCCGTCGGTACCCGGGTTCGCGTAGATGGTCATGTCAGCTCCTGTGTCGCGGGGATGGTTGCACTACTGACTGTGAGGCTAGTCACAGTCAGGTTGCATCCACGTTGCATCCCGCCGGCAGGGCCTGCCCGGGCTGGGCGCCGCTAGGTTTCCTCGGCCTGCAGCCGCTCCACAGCGCTGACGGCCAGGGAGCGGCGCGGGGAGTCACCCGGCAACAGCTGCAGCGCCGTCATCCACACCTCCAGGTCGCCAGCCGCCTCCGGACGCCCGGCGAAGGACCAGAGGTCTTCGATCCCTGCGTTCTCCAGCACGGACTCCCGCAGGTCCGCCTCCAGCTGCCGGCGGATCTCGGTGATGCCCGGAGCCACCGAGCGCGGCAGCACCGGCCCTGCGGCCTGGGACAGGGCGGCGCCGACCTCTCCGCGGCGCAACGCGACCCGGGCCAGTACTGCGTCTGTGACCAGGGGGCCGTCCAACCGGTAGGGACGCGAACGGATGGACACCGAGGGCAGGGTGGTGGCCAGGAAGCGGCGCAGCCGGTGCATCTCCGCCCGCAAGGTGGTCCCGGCCTGATGCCCGTAGAGGAGGTCCTCGAGTTCCGCACCGTCCAGCCCCGAGCCGTGCCAGTCCAGCAGGGTCAGGATCTCGGCGTGCTTGCCGGAGACCTCGGACAGGGCACCTCCGGGGCCGGAGAGCCGAGGGGGCAACCCCCCGGTGACGCGCATGAGGGTCTCGCGGCCGGCGTCGGGCTCCAGCGGGGGCAGCGCCACCGGGGCCGGCAGCGCGTGGTCCCGCCAGGCCGAGTGCACCGCCTCGGCCGCTGCACTCAGCAATGGCAGGGCCAGGGGCGAGATGGCCTCATCCCCGCCGGTCAGGTCGATGACACCGACGATCCTGCCATCGGCCGGATCCCGCAACGGCACCGCCGAGCAGCTCCAGGGGTGCACCACGGGATGGAAGTGCTCGGCCCGACTCACCTGAACCGGCCGGCCGGAGTACAGCGCCACCCCCGGCGCTGAGGTCCCCATCGAGGCCTCGGACCAGTCCGCCCCGGGGAGGAAGCCCATGTCCTCTGCACGGCGGCGGGCCACCGGATCCCCCTCGACCCACAGCAACTGCCCCTCGGCGTTGCCCAGGGCCACGAT
Source organism: Citricoccus nitrophenolicus (assembly GCF_047305825.1). Taxonomy (GTDB): domain Bacteria; phylum Actinomycetota; class Actinomycetes; order Actinomycetales; family Micrococcaceae; genus Citricoccus; species Citricoccus nitrophenolicus. The sequence goes on from NZ_CP063070.1 coordinate 1,665,835, forward strand.
CAGCCCTGCGTCCTGGGCCGGGTCCACCAGGAGCCGGCGGATGATCGGCAACACCGGGGACAACGGATGCTCCTGCCGCACGTCCCGCAGGGCGTCGTCGCTGACCATCCGGGGCTCCCTGCGACCGGCCGGGCCGCCGAGGACCACCAGAGAGCGGCGCCACGATTCGGCAACCTCCCCCCGGAGCTGGCCCAGCCCGCCACCCGCGGACGACGTCAGGGTGGCCAGCTCACCGTGTGCGCGCTCCACGGCCTGCTGGTAGGCAGGGCCGGACAGTGGCAGGGTCACCCGACGTCCATCAGCCTGGAGCGGATCAGGAAGCGCTTGCCCTCCGGGGCCTCGACCGAGAATCCCGAGCCGCGGCCGTCCACCACGTCCAGGGTCAGGTGCGTGTGCTTCCAGTACTCGAACTGTTCCCGGCTCATCCAGAACGGCAGGCCGTTCCCACTGGGCAGCTCGAAGGTGCCCAGCAGGATGTCCGAACCGCCCGTCTTGAAGTCCCCGTCCGGGAAGCACATGGGCGAGGAGCCGTCACAGCAGCCCCCCGACTGGTGGAACATCAACGGTCCGTGGACCTGCTCGAGCGTGGTGATGAGGTCCAGGGCGGCCTGTGACATCCCCACGCGGGAGACAGACTCACCCTCGACCTCCGGCCGGGCTTCCAGCACTGAGCCCGGTTCCGAGGTGTGTTCCGGCGCCTCGCCAGTGGCGTGTGCATCAACAGTAGGGGACATCATGAGGGGACCTCCTGAGAGTAGGGGTCCCCCCACGGTAGCGGCCGGGAGTGGCGTTCGTCACCACCGGAGTGCCGTGCCGTCATGGTTCGACGGACACCAGTGGGCGCTGGACGCCCGGATCCGTCCGGCGAGCGACGGCTTCTCGAACCCTGCCGGGCTCAGTACGCCTTGACGCGCTGGTCCACGATCAGGTGGATCAGCGCGAAGGTGCCGTCCTCGTCCACGGCCCGGGTGGCCGCCTCCACGGCGGCCGGGACGTCCGCGTCCTGCTCCACGCGCACACCGAAGCCGCCGAACGCCTCCGCCATCTTCGCGAAGTCCGGGTTCTTCAACTGGGTGCCGGAGACCCGGTTCGGGTAGTCGCGCTCCTGGTGGGTGCGGATGGTCCCGTATTCCTGGTTGTCCATGACGATCACGAGCGGGGTGGCGCCGTACTGGGCGGCAGTGGCCAGCTCCTGGCCGTTCATGAGGAACTCGCCGTCCCCGGCGATGGTCACCACGCGGCGGCCGGGATGGTTCAGGGACGCGGCCACGGCGGAGGGGACCGAGTAGCCCATCGAGCCGTTTCGCGCAGAGACCATGGAGGCGTAGGAGTTCGTGGGGAAGTAGCGGTGCGCCCAGTTGGTGTGCTCGCCGGCGCCCAGGGTGATCATGGCGTCCTGCGGCAGAGCCTGCACCAGGTTCGCCATCAGGGTGTCCATGCGGGCCTGGCCCTCGGACGGCTCGGCGGACGGCAGGGCGGCGAAGCTCTCCTGCTCACCGCGCATGCGGGACGTCCACTCCTTCCAGCTCTCCTTGACGGCCAGGTCCATGCGGACCAGGTCGCGGATGAAGACGTCCGGCTTGGCCACGATCTGATGGGAGACGGGACCTGAACGGCCACGCAGCGAGGGGTCGATGGTGACCAGGAAGTTCTTCTTGTCCCAGTTCTGCCGGATGGTGAAGCCGTCCGTCACCACGTCCCCGGGGACGGTGCCCACGAAGACGATGAGGTCGGTCTCCTCCAGCAGGTCATAGGTGGGCTTCGGGCGGCCGTAGCCGATCGGGCCCACGTAGGAGGGCGAGGTGAACGGCACGGTGCCCTCGGTGCGCCACTCGGCGGCGGCCGGGATGTGGTGCTCCTCGAGCCAGGTGGTCAGGGCCTCGGCACCCTCATGGGTCCAGTCATTGCCGCCCGTGATGAACAGGGGCTTGTCCGATCCCTGCAGGGCCTCATTGAGGGCCTTCCAGTCCTCCACGGTCATACCACCGGTGGCCACCGGGATGTTCGGGTGCAGCTCGGAGCTGACCTGTTCCTTGATGATGTCCTCGTGCAGGCCCACCACCACCGGGCCGGGCCGGCCGGACGTGGAGGCGAACATGGCCTCAGCCACGATCTCGGAGGCTCGGCTGGCGTGGTCCAGGGTCATCACGCGCTTGGCACCGGACTCGAACCACATCTGCGGGTCGAACTCCTGGAAGGCCTCCTTGCCGCGGTGCTCGAAGGGGATGAGCCCCACGAACAGCACCATGGCGGTGGAGTCCTGCCACGCGGTGTGCAGTCCCACGTGGGCATTGGCGGCACCGGGACCACGGGTCACCATGGCCACGCCGGGAACGGAGTTCATCTTGCCGTCGGCCTCCGCCATGTAGGCGGCGCCGCCCTCATGGCGGCAGATGATGTTCTCGATGGCGGAGTGGTGCAGGCCGTCCAGCACATCGAGGTAGCTCTCGCCCGGCACGGAGTAGATCCGCTTGACCCCATGGGCTTCGAGGGTGTCGACGATGACGTGCCCGGCCGACTTCGTGGTGGCCGTGTTCTGTTCAGTGCTCATTCAGGGCTCCTTGGACTGTGTGCGGTTCCGGCCCTGCCGGTTCCACGGCCCGGGATGGTCCTCGGGCGGCGCGCTGGGCGAACTTCGTACAAGCTACCCCAGCCCGATCACCCCTCCCTGCGCTGTGGCAGCATGTGTCGTCCCGTCCACGCCGGACCCGCCCGGGCCCGCGTAGCGATCTCCTGACCACCACGTGGATTGCCCCACCGGACCTGACGTGAACCTCCAACGCGAAGTACAGTGCTGTCACCGCCTGCGGCGTCCACCCCCGGATGCCGGTCAGGAGCAAAGGAGGCCCCGCCGCATGTTCTCAGCCACCACCACCTCACGTCTGGCCCTCGCCGCGACGCTCGCCAACACGGCGCCCGGCTTCCGCGGCGGCCGTCAGCGGCCCGATCGGTTGGACGGGGCCGCAGGACTCCCCTCCGCGCTCCCCTCGGTCCTTCCGGGCTGGGGCTTCGAGGAGGATCCCTCCAACGCCACCCTGCGCACCGTCCGGAAGCTGCGGGCCAACGTGGCTGGCATCTGGCAGGACGCCGCCGCCGAGGACGCGGATGCCGCGCTCGAGGGTCTCAACGCGCTGCTCGGCGCTGCCGGCCCCGTCCGCGCCGTGCTGCCCGAGGGGTCCACCGTCCGGTCCCCGGCCATCCTGGCCGCCGGCCATGAGGAGGATGCCCCGGAGAAGGCCCTGTCCACGGCCCTCGCCCTGGCCCTGGCCGAGGTGGCACTGGCCGGGGAGCTGACCCGGCTGCGGACCTGTACCGGAGAGGACTGTTCCAACGCCTTCGTGGACCTGACCCGCAACCGCTCCAAGCAGTTCTGTGACGAGGCCAATTGCGCCAACCGCGCCCATGTGAAGGCCTACCGCGCCCGGCGCGCGGCGGAGGCCGTCACTGCGGATCAGGCTGAGAAGGCGTCCACGTCAGAGAAGTCAGAGAAGTCAGAAAAAGCAGAGAAGCCTGACAAGGCCACCAAGAAGAACGGCAAGGCCAAGAAGAGCGCCAAGAAGAACGCTAAGAAGTAGGGCTGCCCGGCTCGTCCCGGTCGGCCTGATCGCGCTGGCGCTGCGCCTCGGCCTTGCGCCTGGCCACTGCCTGGCGGTGCAGTTCCTCGGAGGAGCGGTGCACGCCGGAGCCCTGGGACAGGTGCTCGGGGTTGTCCTTGGCGGCCAGCTGCAGCATCGCCACCACCACCAGGGCCACCATGAAGAAGACACCGAAGGCGATCAGTCCGAGGTCGAATCGGATCGGATTGTCCGTGCCTCCGGAGGACGCCATGGTGGCCACCACTCCGCCGATCACACCCAGGATGAAGGAGAACCACAGCGGTCCCTTGATCGACTGCAGGAACCCGGACTTGCCCTCGCGGCGGTCCGTCGAGGCACCACCGGGGCGCTGATCCTCTGGCTGGGGGCCGGTCTGGGGCGTGCTCACGTACTGATCTCCTGGTCTGCTTCGGGCCGGTGCGCGGGCCGGCGGGCCGTCAGCGCACCCCTTCATTCTACGGCGTGTAGAGAACGAGTCGGACCCGCGTCTGGCGCTACAGTCGCGGAGCGCGGGGTCCCTCTGCGGCCTGGGCCGCCGGGCCGGCGTCGTGCCGGAATCCGAAGCCGGAGATGGCCAGCACCACGGCGATGATGATGGCCCCGCCGCCCACGATCCCGAGGAGCCCGTGGGGATCCAGGTGCAGGAACAGCAGGAGCCCGACGCCGGACAGGGCGCCGACCAGCCCCGTGTACAGCTGGTCCCGGGCCGGGACGAAGGCCCGGCGATGCCCCGCCCAGGCGACCAGCTCGGCGGCACCGGAGCCGATCAGGGCCACTGCGGCGATGATCCCGGCCACGAAGACGGACCCGGCGAACAGCAGGGCGATAGCCCCGAGCATGAGGACGGCCGCGGCGATCGAGAGCGGGCCGCGCATCCTCTCCGGCACAGGATCGCGGCGCAGGTACTCCCACAGCCCGGATCCGGTGAACACGAAGTATGCCGCCAGCCCGTACTTCAGCACGCCCAGTCCCGGCTCCTGCAGGAACACGGTGGTCAGGCCGAAGATGACGGCAATGAGCGCGCGGACCAGGATCGGCTTCCAGATGGTCGCGGCAGTTTCTACGGGGGCTTTGGCGGCAGACACCCGGCCATTCTAGGCCTCGGCCGGGTCCCTCAGCCCTCTCCGGTCCGCATCCACGCCTCGGAACGGGCACGCAGCCCCAGCGTCACCGCCCGGGCGCACAGGAAGACCCCCGCGAAACCGGCCCACAACAGCGCCAGCTGCATTCCGGCGTCGGGCCCCTGTCCGGTTCCGGCACCCGTGGCGAGCCAGACCAGGCCGGCCAGGGCCGGCAGGTACACCGCCAGGTTCACCACGCCGGCCAGGGCCAGGTAGCGGGCGTCGCCGGCTCCGATGAGCACGCCGTCCAGGACGAACACATAACCCCCGATGGGCTGGGAGGCGGCCAACACGAGCAGCCCGGCGGTGGCGGCGGCCTGGACGGCAGGCTCCGGGGTGAAGAGCGGTGGCAGCACCCAGGCGAGCGCCGCGAGGAGCACGCCGGTGAGGAGGCCGAACCAGAGGGACCAGCGGATCATGGTGCCCGTCAGGGCGCGGGCCTCCTGCCGACGGCCGGCGCCGAGCTCGCGGCCGATCAGTGCCTGGGCGGCGATGGCCAGTGCATCGAGCGCGAAGGCCAGGGTGGAGTAGACGGTGAACACCAGTTGGTGGGCGGCAAGGGTGGCCACACCCAGGCCGGTGGCCGCCATGACCGTGACGAGGATGGCGGCCCTCAGGCTGGCCGTGCGCAACAGTAGCCAGGAGCCCACCTGGGCGGTGGCCCGCATGCCGTGACCGGAGGGGGCCAGGTTCGTGCCGGCCGTGCGGAACCGGGGGTACAGCACGGCCAGATAGACCGCGAACATGCCCCACTGCACCATCGAGGTGCCCGCGGCGGAACCGGCCACACCCAGGCCCGCGCCATAGACCAGCACGAAGTTCAGCCCGATGTTCACGCCGAAGCCGATCCCCGCCACGAGCAGCGGGGTCCGGGTGTCCAGCAGCCCGCGCAGGATGCCCGTGGAGGCGAGGACGCCGAGCATCGCGGGGATCCCGGGCATGGACCACTGCAGGTAGGCCACCGCGTGCTGCAGCACCGCCCCCTCCGCGCCGATCAACCCCGCGAGCGCTGGGGCCCCGAACCAGCCGGCCACCGCCAGGGCCGCGCCGAGCAGCAGGGCCAGCCACACGCCGTCGCGACCCCGGTCCATGGCGGCACCCAGGTTGCCGGCGCCCAGGAACCGGGACACGGCCGGGGTGGTGGAGTAGGCCAGGAAGATCATCAGGCCCGTCACGGTGTGCAGGATGGTGGTCCCCACCCCGACACCGGCCAGCTCGGCCACGCCGAGATGACCCACGATGGCGGTGTCCGCCAGCAGGAACAGCGGCTCGGCGAGCAGCGCACCGAAGGCGGGGACCGCAAGCGCCAGGATCTGCCGGGAGACCGGGCGCGTGTCCCGTGCGGCGGGAGTGCTCACGTCCGTCCCGTCACATCCCCTCGGGCAGCAGCGGCAGCACCGAGTAGGCGACGACGATCGAGACGAGGTTGTTGAACACGTGCAGGATGGTGGCGTAGGCCAGTGACTTGCCCGTCAGCACGTAGGCCACGGTGATGGCGGCGGCGAGCGTGAGGTAGGGGATGATCTGCACCGGATCGAAGTTGAAGCCCGTGCTGATGAAGTGGATCGAGGCGAACAGCACCATGGAGATCACCACGCAGACCCAGACGTTGACCCGGCGGGAGAGCTTGCCGATCAGCAGGTGGCGGAAGATGTACTCCTCCACGAACGGGGCCATGAACACGGTCACGAGCACCATGGGCAGGAACGCCACCTCCGTGGTCATGCCCTCGATGGCCAGCTGGTTTTCACTCTTGATGTCCCCGCCGGCGGACATCACCACGAGCGCGTTGACCATGATGCAGGCGAACCAGATGGCCGGGATGAGGCCGATCTTGAGCCACCGGTGGCTCGTGAACGTGCGGAAGGAGGCGAGGAACGGCCGCCAACAGGCGATCAGCGCCAGCACGGTCAGGATCGAGTAGGAGATCAGGTTGATCGTGAAGGTGAACGAGCCCTCGTTCAGGGACCCGTCCGGCTGGGTGAAGTGCTCCTGGAAGCCGGGGATCAGGGTCACCAGGACGGCCCCGCCGAGGATGAAGATCAGAATGTAGGCCAGCACGGTGACCAGGTCCATCCAGGTGGGCTTGCCGGGGTCCAGGACGATCTTCTCCTGTGGCAGGCGGCCGGGCCAGCCCGGCGGGATGGCCTGGCGGGTACCGGGCCGGTGGTACGGCTGGCGGGGCGCCTGCCTCGGTTCCTGGGTCATGCGCCCATGCTATCGGCGCGGGCGGCGGTGCTGACCCGTCAGGAACTGCCGCGGGTGAAGATGGCGGCGCGGACGTCGTCATCCTCCTCCAGGCCGGCGCCGAGGGCCGAGCCGATCGTCGCCAGCCCGCCGACGAACCAGGCCAGCTTGAGGTACTCGGTGAACTCGGCCGGCTCCCCGGTGACGGTGCCGAACACCTCCGGGTCCACAAGCAGCAGGGACCCGGCGAGGGCGGCGGCGGTCAGGGCCACGTACAGTGCGGCCACCCCGATCACCACGGAGACCAGGGCGGCCAGGTTGAACACCATGACCTGCTCGCGTTCGCCCCGCCGCCGGGGCTTCTCCCAGAGGTCTGCACCCACCACGAGCGCCACCGTCACGGAGGCGACGGCCACCGCCCCGACGAGGGCCATCTGCAGGCCGTTGTACTCGGCCGAGAGCAGCCACAGGTCCGTGGTGATCAGGGTCAGCGCCCCGGTCGCCAGGGCAGCGGACAGGGAGCGGGAGAGGGAGGCCGCCAGCGTCCACGGACGGTTGGCACGGACGGTGCCCAGCAGGAGCCGCAGGTTGGAGGTGGCCACGCGCCAGCCGTACGCCACCTCGTTCTCCCCGACGCGCTCCTCCACGTCCGTCGCCAGCTGGCGGGCGGTGTGGACGGCCCCGCGCAGGTGGGCCGCGGCGGGCCGGGAGTCGTCCGGGTCCAGGCCGAGGATCCGGGCGACGGCGGCCTGGACCGAGTCCAGCGGATCCGTGTCCGCGATCCCCAAGGAGACCACGGCGGCCGCGTGGGCCGGTGAGACCTGTCTGCCCAGCGTGTGCTTGCCCTGGCGCAGCGGTTCATCGCAGAGCGCCACGGCCAGGTCCCAGTCCTGGTCCAGCATCCGGTCCCGGGTGAACTCGAGCAGGTCCAGCGACTCGTCCTCTTCGGCCACGCCCAGCTCCTCCCGGACCACGTCCACCTCCCAGGCCAGCCCCGGGTAGGCGGCGTCCAGCCCCGCACTGAGCCGGGCCGCGATGTCCGCGGGGGACGCCGCCTCCGGAACGTCAGTGGCCAGCAGGACGCCCAGGCGGACGGCGACCGCGGGGCCCCTCACGAGCCCGCAGACCCCGGGCGGTGCTGGCCCGGCTCCACCACGGGCACGGCGCCGGTCACCACGGGCACTGCCCCCGCGGACTCGCCGGCCGCGGCCCCGCCCTGCACGGGAATGGCACCGGTGCCCGCGGAGACGGCGGCCTCCTCGGCATCCAGGTCCACGCCCTGGGTGAACTGGGACATGTACAGCCGGTAGTAGGCACCCTCGGCGGCCAGCAGCTGATCGTGCGAGCCCTGCTCCACGATGTCCCCGTGCTCCATCACCAGGATCACGTTGGCGTCCCGGATGGTGGAGAGCCGGTGAGCGATCACGAACGAGGTCCGGTCCGAGCGCAGGGCCGCCATGGCCTCCTGGACCAGCACCTCGGTGCGGGTGTCCACGGAGGAGGTGGCCTCGTCCAGGATCAGCAGGGCCGGGTCCGCGAGGAAGGCCCGGGCGATGGTGATGAGCTGGCGCTCACCGGCGGAGATGTTGGCGCCCTCGGCCTCGATCACCGTGTCATAGCCCTCCGGCAGGGTGTGCACGAAGCGGTCCACGAAGGTCGCCGTGGCCGCGGCCACGACCTCCTCGTCCGTGGCGTCCAGCCGGCCGTAGCGGATGTTCTCCCGGATGGTCCCGCCGAACAGCACGGCGTCCTGCAGCACCATGCCGATCTGACCGCGCAGCACCCCGCGGTCCAAGGTGGCGATGTCCACCCCGTCCAGCCGGATCTGGCCGCCGTCGATCTCGTAGAACCGCATGATGAGGTTCACCAGGGTGGTCTTGCCCGCACCGGTGGGCCCCACGATCGCAATGGTCTCCCCCGGCCGGGCGTCCAGGGACAGGTCCGAGATGAGGGGCTTCTCCGGGGTGTAGGAGAACCGCACGTGATCGAACTCCACGTGTCCGTGCACGGGCTGGGCCAGCTGGCCGGGCCGCTTTCCCGCCAGGGCCCCGGCCGGGACCGTGCCGTCCTCCGCCTGCACCGAGAGGTCCTCCTCCTGCTCGTCCGCGTCCAGCAGCTCGAAGATCCGCTCGGCCGAGGCCACGCCGGAGATGAGCATGTTGGCCATGCCCGCCATCTCCCCCAGCGGGGCGTTGAACTCGCGGGAGTACTGGATGAAGGCGGTGACCTGGCCCAGGGACATCTGGCCCGTGGCCACGCGCAGTCCGCCCACCACGGCGATCCCCACGTAGCCCAGGTAGGTCACCCACTGCATGATCGGCATGATCATGCCGGAGTAGAACTGGGCCCGGAAGGAGGCCTCGTACAGGTCCTCGTTGCGCTCGTCGAACCGCTCCCGCATGGCCTCCTGGCGGCCGAACACGGTCACCAGCTCGTGGCCCGTGAAGGACTCCTCGATGTGACCGTTCAGCCGCCCGGTGTTCTTCCACTGGGCGGTGAACAGCTTCTGGGACTTCGAGCCGATGAGCCCCACCACCACGCCGGCGATCGGCAGGGCGATCAGGGCGATCAGGGCCAGCTGCCAGGACAGGGCGAACATCATGATGGTGATGCCGACGATGGTCATCACCGCGTAGAACAGGGAGGCGAAGGCCTGCTGCATGGCGGTCTGCACGTTGTCCACGTCATTGGTGGTGCGGGAGAGCAGGTCGCCGCGCTGACGGGTGTCGAAGTAGCTCAGCGGCAGGCGGTTGACCTTGTCCTCGATCTGCTGGCGCAGCCGGTAGACCACGCGCATGACGATCTCGTTGAGCACGAAGCCCTGGAGCCAGTCGAACAGCGAGGCCACCACGTACATGCCCAGCACCACGGCCAGCAGCCGGGACAGGACGGTGAAGTCGATGCCGTCACCCAGCCAGCCGTCGAAGATGACGTCCATGGCCTGACCGAGGATGGCGGGCGCCCACACCGTGAGGACGGTGGAGATGGCGCCGAACACGAACACCATGACGATCCCGAACTTGTGGTCCCTCAGCGTGCCGAAGAGCCGCCCGAGGGAGGGCCAGAAGGATTTCGCCTTGCGGGGGGCGGAGCTGTTGCCCCACTCGTCCGCACCGACGCTGTCCTGCAGCTCGGCGATCTCCTGCTCGGAGACGACGCCGGCCCCGGCACCGTCTCCCTTCGACCCACCGGGCGCGGTGGCCCGGTAGGCGGGACGCTGGACCGCGGGGAAGAGGTCCTCCGGGCGGCGGACCGGTGCAGTCTGACTGTGCTCGCGCTTGCTCATGCCACTTCCTCCGCGCTGATCTGCGAGTCCACGATCTCCCGGTAGGTCTCCGAGGTCTCGAGGAGTTCATGGTGCGTGCCGCGGCCCACGATCCGCCCCTCCTCCAGGACGATGATCTGGTCCGCCTCCGTGATGGATGAGACGCGCTGGGCCACCATGATGGTGGTGGCCCCGTCCGTGTAGCCCGTCAGGGCGGAGCGCAGCCGGGCATCGGTGGTGACGTCCAAGGCGGAGAAGGAGTCATCGAACAGGTACACGCGCGGCTTGGCCACGAGCGCCCGGGCGATGCACAGCCGCTGGCGCTGGCCGCCGGAGACGTTGGTGCCGCCCTGCGAGATGCCCGAGTCCAGCCCCGTGGCGGCCGACTCGCCCTCCCCCGTGCTCCGGTCCCTCACGAAGTCGGTGGCCTGGGCGGTGTCCAGGGCGTTCCACAGTTCGTCCTCGGTGGCGTCCGGCTTGCCGAAGCGGAGGTTCTCCCCCACCGTCCCGGAGAACAGGTAGGGCTTCTGCGGGACCAGTCCCACGGCTGCCGTCAGCGAGGACCGGGACATCTGCTCCACCGGGACTCCGTCGATCAGCACGGCACCCCCGGTGGAGTCGTAGAGCCGCGGGATGAGGTTGATCAGCGTGGTCTTCCCGGAGCCGGTGGAACCGATGATCGCGGTGGTCCTGCCGGCCTCGGCCGAGAAGGACACCCCGTCCAGGACGGCTGCCTCCGCACCCGGGTAGGAGAAGGTCACGTTGCGGAACTCCACCGTCCCGTCCTGGCGCTGCGGCTCGGTGGGGGTGACAGGCTCCTGCACGGAGCCGGTGGTGGTCAGCACCTCGCCGATGCGCCGGGCGGTGATCACCGCGCGGGGGAACATCATGAACATGAAGGTGCCCATCATCACGGCCATGAGGATCTGCAGCAGGTACTGCATGAACGCGGTCAGCGCGCCGACCTCCACGACCCCCGCGTCCACCCGCTGGCCGCCGAACCACAGCACGGCGGCGGTGGCGAGGTGCAGCACCATGGTGATGACGGGGCCCATGAGGATGAACAGTCGGCCGATGTTGATGGAGGTCCGGGTGAGCACCTCGTTGGCGTCCGTGAAACGGCGGGCCTCATGGCGTTCCCGGACGAAGGCCCGGACCACGCGGATGCCCATGATCTGCTCACGCATCACACCGTTGATGTCATCGATGTTGGTCTGCATCTTCTCGAACAACGGCATCAGCCGGCGCACCAGCAGTCCCACGATCACCAGCAGCACGGGAACGGACACCCAGACGAGCCAGGACAGCCCCGGATCCTCCTGGATGGCCATGACGATCCCGCCGATGGACATGATCGGGACCATGACCATGAAGTTCAGGGCCATCAGAACCACCATCTGCACCTGCTGCACGTCGTTGGTGCCACGGGTGATCAGCGTCGGGGCACCGAAATGACCCATCTCCTCGGCGGAGAAGTGGTCCACCCGGGTGTAGACGGCCTGACGGATGTCCCGCCCGATCGACATGGACATCCGGGCGCCGAACCAGACGGCGGCGATCGCCGTGACGACCTGGGCCAGGGCCACTCCGAGCATGACGGCGCCCACGCGCCAGATGTACTCGGTGTCACCCGTGGCGATCCCGTTGTCGATGATGTCCGCGTTGAGGCTGGGCAGGTACAGCGTGGCCAGGGTGGCGGCCAGCTGGAGCACCAGGACGGCAACGACATGGCCCCAGTAGGGCCGGCCGTAGTGCCGGACGAGTTTCCACAGCATGGGTGTTCGCTTCCGGTTCGTTCTTTCCTCGCCATCACCGAGACAGGAGGGATTGTGGCGGGACCGCCGTTCGGGCACCCGAAGGCCAGGACTGCCGAGACGGCAGGGGGAGTCGGGGATCGCGGATCCGAAAATGGTCCACGACTATCATGCCCGATGAACCCGCAGAATGGGCCACGATCCGCTCACAGTGAACCGATACCGCAGGATCGGAGCACCCCAGGCCTCAGTCCGCCAGCCGGTCCGCGTTGGCGTGGATGGCGTCACGCAGGTACTGCGCCAGCCCGGGCCGCAGGTCCTCGTAGGTCTTCGTGAACCGGGGATCCTGCACGTACATGTCCCCGAGGCTCCGGTGGAAGTCCCCGTCGATCGGGAAGAACCAGTGGTCCATGTGCACACGCATGGCCTCGGCAGCGGCCATGGCCTGCTCCGAGTCGGCCGGCCGCCCGGCGTCCATGGCGGCCAGGATCAACCGGTTGTTCTCCTCGGTCTCCGCGCTGATCCTGGTCCAGTCCTCCTGCGTGTAGGACGCCGTCCGGCGTTGCGACTCCTTCCAGGCCTCGGTCTGGCCCCAGCGGTCCTCGGCCTCGGTCTGGTACTCCTCGAAGTGCTCCGTGTAGGAGTCCCCGAAGAGCTCACGCATCTCGTTCTCGCTCAGGTCGATGTCCTTCATGTCCTTCTCCAATGCGGTGTCCAACGCGGCCAGCAGCCGCGTGAGTTCAGTGATCTTCTCCTCCACCAGCTCGCGCTGGCGTTCCAGGGCCCGACGCCGGCCGGGCCCCTCCGAGGGCCCCTCGCCCTCCAGTGCGGTGGCGATGTCCTCCAGCCCCAGTCCCAGCCGCCGGTAGGCGACCACCTGCTGCAGGCGCTCGAGGTCGGCGGGGGCATAGAGCCGGTAGCCCGCCGAGGAGCGGGCGGCCGGGGAGACCAGACCGATCTCGTCGTAGTGGTGCAGGGTGCGCACGGTGACGCCGGTGGCCGAGGCCGTCTCGCCGACCGTCAGCAGCTCGACCTCGGGGTGGGTGCCCCGGTGCCGCTGCCGCCCGATGCGCTGCTTCTCGTTCATCATGTCCCCCACTGAACAGCCTCACGTTGCGTCAGGGTCAAATCCGCGGGGTGGTGGCTCACGTCAGGTGGTCCATCCGGCCCTCGGCCCAGTCGGCGTGCCGGGCCGCGGAGCGGTGCACCACCTGGGCCGCGTTCACCGGGAGGCAACCGGAGAAGTTGTCGTAGAGCCGCTCGTAGTCATAGCGGTCCAGGTGGGCGGCGATCCGCTCGGCCACGGCCCCGGAGAGTGGCAGGTAGTTCGGGAACGAGCGCATGAAGGTGGCCCACTGCCGGTCCCGCGCCACGCCCACGGTGTCCCCGGAGAGCAGTATGCCCGACCCGTCCCGGCCGGTGAAGTGCACCACCACTGAGCCTGGGAAGTGCCCGCCCGGCTGGGAGGCGGACACCCCGGGCAGCCCCGCGAGCGGCGCCTGGGAACCCGACCACACGTGCACCGAGGCCGGCCGCCGGGCCAGCCATCCGGCGTCGGGCTCGGAGATGTACACCGGCACGGGACCGTCCGGGCCGGCCAGCGCCTCCGACCACGCCGACTGCGCCCCGTACATGTGCGGGTGGGAGGCGATGATCCCGGCCAGTCCGCCCAGCCTGCGGACCGCCTCCACCGCGGCCGCGTCGATGTAGGCGGGCACGTCCACCATGAGGTTGCCCGCCGGCGTGAGCAGCACCTTGGCGTGCTGACCGATCCCGACGCCGCCCCGCACCCGCACCGTCCAGAGGCCCGGCTCCAGCTCGGCCAGCTCGGTGCCCGCCCCGGAGTCGCGGAGCTCACCGACGGTGGTCCAGCGCTGCCCCTCGGCCGGGACCCACTGGCGGTCGTCAGCGCAGATCGCACAGACGGCGGGCAGCTCGCCCGGACCGGCAGCGCCCTGTTCCACCCCACAGGTGGCGCACAGGATCAGCCCGTCCCACGACTCGGGGGCTGCAACTGCGGTCGGCAGGACGTCCATGCGTGGTTCCCCGATCCGCCCGACTATCCGCCGGCCCACTCGTGGGCGGCCTTGTTGCGCAGTCCCACCAACTCGAGGGCCCGGCGTTCCAGGTCCTGGTCAGCCTCGGTGCGGGCGGACCACTGGGGCACCGGTGCCGCCCGGCCATCAGCACCGGTGGTGACCATGACGGTCAGGCCGTGGGCGATCAGCTTCGGCTCGCGCTCCCGGCGGTCCCCGGAGCGTGCGCGCACGGAGATCTGCATGGACCGGGTGCTCGTGTGGACCAGGCGGGCCTCGAGTTCCACCAGGTCCCCCACGCGCACCGGCTGGTAGAACCGTACGCCGCCGGCGAAGACTGCCACCACGGTCTTCCCGGACCACCGGGACGCGCACACATTGGCCGCCTCGTCGATCCACCGCATCACGGCCCCGCCCTGGACCTTCTCTCCCGGGTAGACCTCCCGGGTGTTCGCCACGAAGCGCAGGACCACGGACTCACCGGTCAGTTCGGCCGTCGCCGGAGGGGCCTCGATCATGGCCTCCTCCACCTCGCGACGGATGGAACCGCGCAGCTGCGCGAGTCGCTGCCGCTCCTCCTCCTCCGGGGTCTCGGGCTTCCAGGGGCGGACGGGGATGGAGTTGCCCTCAGCGTCCACGGCCACGTAGATCATGACGCACTCCGTGCACACCGTGGCCTTGCCCTGGGCGTCCTTGACGTCCGGCAGGACCACGCGGGTCTGCACGTGCACGGAGGTCCGTCCGGTCAGCACCACGCGGGCCTGCACCACCACCCGGGTCTCCACGGGGACGGGGTTTCCGAAGTGCATGTTGCCCACGTAGGAGGACACCACATTGGTGCCGGACCAGGAGGCCGCCGAGGCGTAGGCCGTCTTGTCGATCCAGGTCATGACGGTTCCGGCGTCCACGGAACCATCTGGGTGGTCATAGGACTCAGCCCTGAACTGCAGGGCGATGGAACTGTGGGTGGGCATGCGAACAAAATTAGCACCTGTGACGGGTGCCACGTTCATCGCCTGCCCGCCGGCGGGAAACTCTTCGTCAAATACCAGCCGGCTCCCAGCGGTCCACCAGCGCCTGGGCCCGTCGGTCACAATGGTGGGATGGAGAACTTCCCTGCGCCGGCCGATCCGTCCCCCGGTCAGTCACCGGCCGCCGCGGTGGCGGAGACGGCCGCGGACCGCCGGAACGAGACCACCCTGCGGTTCCTCGCGGCCCCCACCGACCGGGGCAAGTCCGGCACGGTGGATGCCGGCCGGGTGCTGGAGTGGGTGGACAAGGCGGCCTTCGCCACGGCGACCGGTTGGAGCGGCAGTTACTGCGTCACCGCCTACGTGGGCAACATCCATTTCGAGTACCCGGTCCAGGTCGGCGAGATGGTGGAGGTGACCGCCACCGTGCTCCACACGGGCCGGTCCTCCATGCACATCAACACCACGGTCCGCTCGGGCGACCCCAAGACGGGAATCCTCACCGAACGGGCCCGGTGCCTGGTGATCTTCGTGGCCGTGGATGACGAGGGCCGCTCCACCGCGGTCCCCGAGTTCGTCCCCCGCACCCTGGAGCAGGAGCTGGCCCAGGACTACGCGACCTCACGGATCCCGGTCCGGGACGAGATCGCGGACGAGCTGAGCCGGCACGAGTACACGGAGGCGGGCACGGCGGAGAGGGTGGTGTTGCGCTTCCTCGCCGCACCCACGGACGTGAACTGGGGTGGCAAGGTCCACGGCGGGATCGTCATGGAGTGGATCGACACGGCCGCCTACCTCTGCTCCGCCCGGTACTGCGGCCGAGACACCGTGGCCGTCTTCTCCGGCGGCATCCGCTTCCTGCACCCACTGCACATCGGCGACCTCGTGGAGGTCGAGGCCCGGCTGATCTACACGGGCCACAAGGGCATGCACATCGCCGTGAAGGTCCGCTCCGGTGACCCGAAGGGCGGCCCGCTGCAACCGACCACGAACTGCATCACCGTCATGGTGGCCCGGGACCACGAGGGCACCTCCGTCCCCGTGCCGCCGTGGGAGCCGGTCAGCGAGGAGGACCAGCGGCTGTGGCAGCACGCCCGGACCCTGCTGCGGATCAGGGGACAGGCGCCGGGAAATCGCCTCCCCAACCATCTGCTCGACCAGCAACCACGGGAGGAGGACTGATGGACCACGGCAACCGCGAATACTGGGACGTCTCCCTGCCGGCCGCGTCGGAAGGCGAGGTGCCCGCCTGGGTGGCGGCCGCCGTCGGACAGGTGGGTGGGCCGCAGCTGGCCGACTGGGCGGTGCGCCTGCTGACCGGGCGGGCCCGGCCGGGAGACCCGGGGGACCCGGACATCACCTTGATCCGCGGTGAGGCCTCCCACCTGGATCCGGAGCTAGCGCTGGACCCCCACCTGTCCCGGTGGCTCGGTGCCCGTCTGCTCCGGTATCACTGGCACCCCCGGGCGGCGTCGGCCGTCCTCGCGGGGCTGTCGGACGAGAGCCCGGCCGTGCGGCAGGCGTGCTGCCGGATCATCGCCGCCCAGCGGGCACCGGAACTGGCGGGGACCGCAGGGACAGCCGAGACCCTGCTGGGCGATCTTGATCCCCGCGTGCGCAGCGCGGCCGCCCTGGCGCTGGGCGAGGTCGGTGGCGAGAGGGCAGCCTCCGCCCTGCAGGGGCTGCTCATGGATCCGGACTCGGTGCTGGCCGGTGCCGCCGAGGAGGCCCTGGAGCGCCTGGCCGAGCGGCACGGCCGGCCGGACCTGCGGGCCGAACCGGAGTACTGAGCCCGGCGATGGCGCCGGGTGCAGAGCACTATTCGGCGCGGAAGCGCACCTGATGCCAGCCGCTCGCCCCGTTCGGCACGGTGTCTGCCCGCTCCGAGGTCTGGACCTCGCCGTCCCGGTTGACCGCGCGCACCCTGGCAGTGTGGTCGCCCGGCTCACCGTCCCAGTCGAACCGCCACTGCCGCCAGGTGTCCACCGTGGCCTCGGTGGCCAGGGTGGCCTCCTGCCACTCGCCGCCGTCCACCTGCACCTGCACGCGATCGATGCCGATGGTCTGAGACCAGGCCGTCCCGCCGAGCACGGTCCCGCCGGCAGGCACGGTCTCGAATCCCCGGGGGACGTCGATCCTCGAGGCGAGCTTGATGGGTCCCCGCTCTGACCAGCCGCGCTCGGTCCAGTAGGCGGACCGGTCCGCGAAGCGCGTGACCTCCAGGTCCACCACCCACTTGGTGGCGGAGACGTATCCGTAGAGTCCGGGCACCACCATGCGCACCGGGAAGCCGTGCTCCAACGGCAGTGGTTCGCCGTTCATGCCGACGGCGAGCAGTGCGGCGCGGTCATCGGTGAGCACCTCCAGAGGGGTCGAGGCGCTGAAACCGTCCGCGGAGGTGGAGAGCACCATGTCCGCGCCGTCCCGCGGCCGGGCCCGCGCGAGCAGTTCCCTGATCGGGTAGCCGAGCCACTTGGCGTTGCCGGCCAGCTCACCGCCCACCGGGTTCGAGACGCAGGTCAACGTCAACCAGGTCTCCTCGAGGTCCAGGTCCAACAGCTCGGCGAAGCTGAGGGTGAACTCCTCCTCGACCATCCCGTGGACGCGCAGCTCCCACGTGGAGGGGTCGATTCGAGGCACGGACAGGGCCGTGTCGATGCGGTAGAACTCTCCATTCGGCGTGACGAAGGGCGGCATCCCGGGCGCCGCCGCCTCCACACCGTCCGGCAGGGCGGCCGCAGCGCGGCGCGCAGCGGGCAGCCGGAGGGCGTCCCGGGTGGCCACCGCGGCGCTGCCTGCGGCGGAGAGTGCTCGGCCGGTCGCCAGACTCACCGCGGCCACCACCGTGGTCAGTCCCGCGGCCACCAGGAACGTACGCCGCGCCATCTCCTGCCGGGGCTGGAGGGGTGCCGAGCTCCGGCCCGCCAACCGCACCAGCACGTTCAGGGCCACCAGTCCCGCGGCCCCGCCGGCCACGGTGGGGACCAGATCGGCCATCCCGGTCCCCGCCCGGGACAGCACCGCCACGCCCAGCAGGACGGTGATGGCCCCGCACAGCACTGAGGCCACCACCAGCCGCCGGCGAGCCAGCATCCCCAGGGCAGCCGCCGCCACCAGCGCCACCACTCCCATGGACACCAGCAACACGAGTTTGTCAGCGGTGCCGAAGACGTCGATGGCGAAGTCCTTCAACCAGGCCGGTGTCACGTCGATGAAGGCAGCCCCCACGGCCACCAGCGGTGAAGAGGCCGGGGAGAACAGCACGGAGAGCAGCTCGGCCACCCCGAACAGCAGGGCCGCCGCGATGGCCCCGGAGGCGGCGAAGGGCCACCGGCCAGCAGCACGCGAAGCGGATGTCCCGGTCATGGCACTCATTCTTCTCTCCCTCAGCTCGACCACAAGAGGCCGGCCCGGTCCCGCGGCTGCGGTTCCGGGCCGGCCGGTGACGTGTCCGTTCAGTCCATGGTGGGCATCAGGACGGAATCGACCAGGTAGACGGTCGCGTTGGCCGTCTGGACGCCACCGCAGATGACGTTGGCGTCATTGACGGTCAACTCGTCGCCGCTGCCGGTCACCTCGAGATCCTCACCCTGGACGGTGGTGTGCGTCCCCTCGATCTCGTCCGGGGAGATCTGGCCGGGCACCACGTGGTAGGTCAGCACCGAGCTGAGGGCGTCGGGATCCTCCACCACGGCATTCAGATCCGCCTCGGGGATGGCGGCAAAGGCCTCATCCACGGGGGCGAACACGGTGAACTCGTCACCGTTGAGGGTGTCCACCAGGTCCACCTCCGGATTCAGCTCGCCGGAGACGGCCGAGGTGAGCGTGGTCAGCATGGGGTTGTTGGAGGCGGCAGTGGCCACCGGGTCCATGGCCATGCCCTCCACCGAGCCGGCTCCGTCCGGGACCTCCTCGGCATACGCGGCGCAGCCCGGGCCCACCAGGTTCGCGGCGGGATCCATCATGGACTCGGAGGCGCTCGGTGAACCCGAGCCTCCCGTGCCCTCCTCCATGGAGGAGGACGCTGACGGCGAGGAGGCCATCGAGGACTCCTCCGAGGCCACGGGCTCGTCAGTGGCGCCGCCACAGGCGGTCAGTCCGAGAGCTGCAACGGCGGCCAGGCTCAGCATGGTGGTTCGCATCGTCGTCTTCATGACTACTCCTTGGGTGTGCAGAACCTGCGGTTCCGCTGGTGCTTCCCACCGATGGTCCCCGGCGGGCTGTCGTGAAGTGTTCGGAGTCATGCACGCCCCGGATGGGTCCGCCGTGAGAAAAAGTTGGGCGGGCTTCCCCGGCGGACCCCGGCAGGGCCACGGCGGGCCTCGGTGGGGTCCTGCACCATTACCCTTGGGGGACCATGCAATGCCCTCATTTCGACGCCGGCGAGTGCCGTTCCTGTCCCCTCATGGGCGTGCCCTACGCCGAGCAGCTGGCCTCCAAGCAGGCGGGGGTCCGCGCCCTGCTGGACACCGTGGCCGGCACCACCGCCCCGGACGGCTCTGAACTGTGGTGCGGGCCGGTTCCCTCCACCGAGGCCGGCTTCCGGAACAAGGCCAAGATGGTGGTCACCGGCACCGCCGCCGCTCCCCGGCTCGGCATCCTCGATCCGCGTCAGCACCCCAAGCACCATGACGGCACCGGCGTGGACCTGCGCGACTGCGGGCTCTACGAGCCCGCCCTCGGCGCGGCCTTCCCGGCCGTGGCGGAGGTCATCACCCGTTCCGGGCTGATTCCCTACAACGTGGGCACGCGCACGGGCGAGCTCAAGCACGTGATCCTGACCCTCTCCCCCACCGGCGGGCTGATGATCCGCTTCGTGATCCGCTCCACAGACCAGCTGGACGCCCTGCGCGCCACCGTCCCCGCACTCCAGCGGGCCCTGCCACGCGCCGAGGTCATCACCGCGAACCTGCTGCCCGAACACCGCGCCGCGCTCGAGGGCCCCGAGGAGATCCACCTCGCGGGGGAGGCAACCCTCCGGATGACCCTCAACGGGATCCCCCTGAACCTGCGCCCCCAGGGCTTCTTCCAGACCAACACCGCCGTGGCCGCCGCCCTCTACGCGCTGGCCTCCGAGTGGCTGGACGCCACGGCGGCCGCCAGCGTGTGGGATCTGTACTGCGGAGTGGGCGGCTTCGGTTTCCAGCTCGCGGAGGTCCGGGCGCACGCGGCCGACCCCGCCGGCCCGGCCGGACCCCTGCCCGCCGGCACCGAGCGCTCGGTGTGGGGCCTCGAGACGTCGCCGGACGCCGTCGCAGCCGCCCGGGTGACGGCCCGGGACCTGGGCGTGGCCGAGCGGGTGCGCTTCACCGTCGGGGATGCCACCGTGTTGGCCGAGGCCCCCGGTGAGCTGCCGGACGCCGTCGTGGTCAATCCACCGCGGCGGGGTATCGGCACCGAGTTGGCGGACTGGCTGGAGGGCTCCGGGATCCGGCACGTGCTGTACTCCAGCTGCAACGCGGCCACCCTGGCGAGGGACCTGGGGCGGATGCCCGGCTACCGGCCCGTGCGGGCGCGGCTGCTGGACATGTTCCCCCAGACCGAACACTACGAGGTGCTGATGCTCCTCGAACGCCGATGATCCCCACCACCCCCTCACCGTGAGTGGTCAGTTGTCGTTGCGTTCAGGCGCTCAATCTCACCGCAGTTGACCACTCACGGTGGACCGCCCGATCGCTCCGCACGGATTGAGGGACCGCCGCCCCTGATGGTTAGGCTGGATTCATGCATCCTCTGACCCGTCCCATCGAGCTCTCGGGTCCCGCCCGGCGCCACGCGCTTCGGCATTTCCGGGCCGTGATCTTTGACATGGACGGCGTGGTCACGGACACCGCCGGCGTGCACGCGCGGGCCTGGAAGGACCTCTTCGACTCGAGCCTGCCGGCGGTGGGTGAACTCCCACAGAACGCGGCCGCCGTGACGGCCGACCCGCTGGCCCTGCGGCCCTTCGACGAGCAGGAGGACTACCTGACGTTCGTGGACGGCAAGCCGCGCGAGGAGGGCGTGCGCAGCTTCTTCGCCTCCCGTGGACTGGTGGTGCCGGAGCAGACCGAGCGGGCCAATCAGGCCAAGCAGGCCACTGAGTCCGCAGAGCCCTCGGAGACGCTGACCGTGCAGGGCCTCGCGGAGCGCAAGCAGGGCTTCTTCGAGGAGGTGCTGGGCCGGGACGGGGTCACCGTGTTCCCGGAGACCCTCGACCTGCTGACCCGATTGCGTCAGGACGCGGTGCCGGCGGCGCTGGTCACGTCCTCCCGGAACTCCGGACCCGTGCTGGGCGCCGGCCACGTGGAGCGGATGTTCGACGTGGTGGTGGACGGCAACAGCGCCCTGGAGCGCGGCCTGCCGGGCAAACCGGATCCGGCGATGTTCCAGCTCGCCGCCCAGCAGCTGGGGGTGGAACCGGTGGACGCGATCGTCCTCGAGGATGCCGCCTCCGGCGTGCAGGCCGCCCGGGACGGCGGCTTCGGCCTGGTGGTGGGCGTGGACCGTGCCCGGGACCCGCAACGGCTCAAGAACGCCGGGGCAGACGTGGTGGTGGAGGACATCTCCACCCTGCACCTGGGCCAGCGGACCACGCGGCCCTTCGACCCGAACTGGGTCCTGGCCTACGACCACTTCGATCCGGCCGAGGAGGGCACCCGGGAGGCCCTGTGCACGCTGGCCAACGGCTACTGGGGCACCCGCGGCTCCGTTCCCGGCACCACCGCCGGGACCACCCACTATCCCGGCAGCTACCTGGCCGGTGTCTTCAACAGGCTGGAGTCCACCGTCCAGGGCAGGACGGTGGAGACCGAGCACATGGTCAACGCGCCGGACTGGACGTTCCTCCTGGTCACGCTCGGCAACGGGGAGCAGCTGCTGCCGGGCCATCCCACGATGATCTCCTACCGCCAGGAACTCGACCTGCGCCGCGGGCTGCTGTCCCGCACCATGCGGTTCCGTGACGCGGAGGGCCGGACCACCCGCCTGAGCACCCGCCAGTTCCAGTCCTTCGCCGGCCACCACCTGGCCGCCATGGAGCTCACGGTGGAGGCGGAGGACTGGACCGGTACCGCCTCGGTGCGCTCCCTGATCGATGGCCGCGTGGCCAATCAGAACGTTCCCGATGACCGGGAGTTGGCCTCCGGCCACTGGGAGCCGGTCACCACCCGCGAGGTGGACGGCGAGACGGTGCTCCTGGAGACGGTGACCAGCCAGTCCCGCGTCCACGTGGCCACGGCGGCCCGGACCCGATTCCAATTCCCCTCCGACGCCCCCGAGCCGGTCCGCACGCCCGTGGAGCTGGGACCCCTGGTGGCCGGTCACGATATCGCGATCGACCTGGCCGAGGGCGTTCCGGTGATGTTCGACAAGATCACCGCGGTGGCCAATACGCACGACCACGCGGCCTCCACGGTGTGGCACAACGCGGCCAAGCGGATCGAACGGACCGGGTCCTTCCGCCAGCTGCTGACGTACCACGAGGAGATGTGGGGCGTGAACTGGTCCCGCTTCGCGGTGCAGCTTGATCCCGCCCCGGAGCAGGGGGGCCACCTGCTGCCGCCGGCCACCCGGCTGGAGGCCACGGAGGCGCTGGTGCGCTCGGGCACCACCCAACGCCACCAGCTGGCGCTGAACCTGCACACCTTCCACGTGCTGCAGACCTCCTTCGGCTCGCGCAGTGACCTCGATGCGGGGCTGGGTGCCCGCGGCCTGCACGGCGAGGGCTACCGGGGCCACATCTTCTGGGACGAGATCTTCGTCTACCCCATGCTGACGCTGCGCCGGCCGGACCTCACGCGGGGGCTGCTGATGTACCGCTACCGTCGGCTCGGGGAGGCCCGGGCCAACGCCCGCGCCGAGGGGTACCGCGGGGCCATGTTCCCGTGGCAGTCCGGCTCCGACGGCCGCGAGGAGACCCCCACCGAACTGTGGAACGAGCGCTCCCAACAGTGGATGCCGGACAACTCCCACAACCAGCGCCACGTCTCCCTGGCCGTGGCGTACTCGGTACTGCGCTATGTGGAGGCCACCCAGGACCAGACCTTCGTCTCGGACTACGGGGCCGAGATGCTCGTGGAGATCAGCCGCTTCTTCGTCTCGATGGCGCACTTCAACCCGGAGCGTGGCAGGTATGAGCTCCACGGGGTGATGGGCCCGGACGAGTACCATGACGGCTACCCGGGGTCCCCCGGATCCGGGGTGCGGAACAACGCCTACACCAATGTGCTGCTGTCCTGGGTGCTGTCCGAGACGGTACGGCTGGTGCGGTGGCTGGACGGGCTGGACGACCCACTGACCGAGTGGCTGGACGTCTTCGAGGACGAGCTGGCGCTCTGGGAGGACCTGAGCCTGAGGCTGCGCGTGCCCTTCCAGACCGGGGGCGTGATGAGCCAGTTCGACGGCTATGAGGACCTGGAGGAGTTCGACTGGACCGGGTACCGCAACCAGTACGGGAACATCGGCCGACTGGACCTCATCCTGCAGGCCGAGGGTGACACCACCAACCGTTACAAGCTCTCCAAGCAGGCGGACGTGCTGATGCTCGCCTACCTGTTCTCCTCCGAGGAGCTGCAGGGCATCCTGAACCGGATGGGGTATCACTTCACCTCCGAGGACTTCACCGCCACCGTGGACTACTACCTGGCCCGCACCTCCCACGGCTCCACCCTGTCCCGCCTGGTGCACGGCTGGGTGGCGGCCCGGACCGACCGCTCCAGCTCCTGGGAACTGTTCGAGGAGGCTCTCGAGGCCGACCTCTCCGACGCCCAGGGCGGCACCACCCGGGAGGGCATCCACCTGGGCGCCATGGCCGGAACCGTGGACATGGTCATCCGTTGCTACGCCGGCGTGGAGACCCGCTCGGACACCCTCTGGCTGCATCCCCTGCTGCCCCTGGAGGTCCCCGGGATGCAGTTCACCATCCGGTTCCGCGGCCAGCCACTGAGCGTGCGCATCACCCAGTACTGCATCACCCTGCAGCTGCTCGAGGGCTCTGCCCACCCCATCCACCTCAACGTGGAGGGACGGGAGAAGACCATGCACCCCGGTGAGAAGTGGACCGTGCCGCTGCTGAACCGGAACCCTGCACTGACGGCCGCGGTGGATCCCATGGCCTGCGTCTCCCCGGAGGCCGGGCGGCTCGGGATCCTCTGACCCCCGGTGCCATCCGGGGCGGGGTCATCCTGGAGTCGTAGTCGCGCGGCCCCGGGTTCACCCTCCGGTGGCTTCTGGGGCACCCCCTCCGAGGGGCACGCTGGAGAGCATGAGCCACGCACCAGCCCTCGCCCCCACCGCACCCACCGCCCCCACCAGCCTGGACACCGCCGCACTCCACATCGTCACCATTCCCGCGGCCGACCAGTTCTCCGATCCCTCCCACCACGTGATCACCGCCTCCCTGCCGGCCGATGACCTCACCGCCCCGGAGCCCGTCCCCACCGGCGCGGGCTCCACGAACCCGGAACTGCCTGATCACGCCCCCGCCCTGCTCGCCCTGCTGATCACCCTGATCACGGTCGGCGGCGGGCTGGCGCTCTGGACCGCGCTGGGCGAGAGCACCCGGCTGGTCATCATGGTGGCCGGCGGCCTGGCCGTCGCCACCGCCACCCTGATGATCGCTCGGCGTGCCAGAATCCACCCATGAGCACTACCCCGTCCTCTGACTCCCTCACGTCCCTCACCCGGCCCGCCGCACCCGTGGTCGCCGCGCCGATGGCCGGCGGCCCCTCCACGTGGCAACTGGCCGCGGCCGTGTCCGCCGCCGGAGGCCTCGGCTTCCTCGCCGGCGGCATGCGTGCCGTGGAGCAGCTGGTCCAGGACGTGGCGTCGGCCCGGAAGGCCACAGCCCAGCCCGTCGGCGTGAACCTCTTCGTCCCCGAAACGGCCAACACGGCCATCCCGGCTGAGCGCTCGGCACCCGGTTCCCCCGCCCGACGCCGGCGCGCGGCCGAGGTGGCCGCGTACCGTTCCAGCCTGCTCGCCGAGGCCGCGCGGCTCGGGATGGACCCCGCGGAACTGCCGGCGGCGGACACCCTGGACCCGGACGCCACCGACGGCTGGGACGCCAAACTGGACGCCGCCGAGAGCGGCCGCTGGCCCCTGGTGACCTTCACCTTCGGATTGCCCGCTCCCGAGGTCTTCGACCGCCTCCATGCCTCCGGCTCCGTGCTCGGGGTCACCGTCACCACGGCCGCCGAGGCCACCCGCGCCCTGGACCACGGCGCCGACCTGCTCAGCGTGCAGGGCCCCGAGTCCGGCGGTCACCGCTCGGTGCATGATCCCGCGGCGGATCCCGGGACCACCGCACTGGCGGACCTCCTGGCCGAGGTCCGGGCCGCCGTCGGGCCCTCGGTCCCGCTCTTCGCCGCGGGCGGGATCATGCATGCGGACGCGGTGCGAGCCGTGCTTTCGGCCGGTGCCGCCGCCGCGCAGTGCGGCACCGCGTTCCTGCGGGCGGAGGAGGCCGGGACCTCCACCCTGCAGCGCACAGCTCTGGAGCAGGCGGCCGCCGGGACCCACTTCGCCCATCCGGACGGCTCCGCCCGCACCGCTCTGACCCGGGCCTACTCCGGGCGTTGGGCCCGGGGCCTGGAGAATCGGTTCATGCGCGAGCACAGTGACGCCCCGGCTGCCTATCCGGAGGTCAACAGCCTCACCAAGGCGTTGCGCGCCGCCGCCACCGCCGCCGGTGACGCCGAATCCGTGAGCCTGTGGGCCGGCGTCGGAGCCGCCCGCGCCCGCCCCGCGCCTGCGGAGCAGATCCTCACGGGCCTCCTGGGGGATTCGCCTCAGTGAACCCGCTGCGCCGTCTCGACTCCTGGTTCCGCAACCACCCGTTCATCACGGATGTGCTGGTCGCGTGCCTGCTGGTGCTCTTCTTCTCCACGCTGTCCGTCGGGGCCGCCGCACCGATCGGCGACCCGAGCGTCAACGGCCTGCCGTGGGTGCTCCTGTCCTTCTTCATCTCCGTGGGCCAGCTCGTCCCCTGGGCCATCCGCCGGTGGCGACCCGTGCTGGCCGCCGGGATCACGGTCTTCTTCTGCGTGCTGCAGCTGCTGATCGGTCCGGAGTTGCTGCCCTCGATCGTCGTGGTGCCCATGATGGTCCACAATCTCGCCGTCAATGCCCCCCGGTGGGCCTCTCTGGCCGGGATCGGCGCCGCGCTGGTCGGTGCCGTGCTCAACGGTGTGAAGATCGCGTACTTCTCACCCTCCTTCCTGGACCCGAGCGCCGCCTTGATCGAGAACCCGGACATCTACACGACACCCACGGAGCAGGTGATCATCGCCACCTCCTTCGCCGTGGGCGCGGCGGCGATCGTGCTGGCGGCCTGGGCCTTCGGCGACCTCGCCCGGACGCGCCGGATCGCCATGGACCAGTTGCGGGACCGCGCTCGGCAGCTCGAGGTGGAGGCCGCCCAGGAGCGCGAGTTGGCCGCCGCGGACGAACGCAACCACATCGCCCGCGAGATGCATGACATCGTGGCCCACTCGCTGCAGGTGATCATCACCCAGGCGGACGGTGGGCGCTACGCCGGGGCGAACGATCCGCAGGTGGCCATGAACACGCTCGGCACCGTCTCGGAGACGGGTCGCAAGGCGCTCGGGGAGATGCGGCGGCTGCTCGGCGTGCTGCGCGGGCCGGAGGCCACCGAGTTCCAACCGCAACCGGGGTTGGCGGATCTGGAGGACCTCGTGGAGACCATCCGCCTGACCGGCCTGGACGTGGACTTCGCCGTGGAGGGCTCGGCCCGCCGGGACCTGCCCACGGGCGGGGAGCTCGCGGCCTACCGCGCCGTGCAGGAGTCACTGACCAACACGGTCCGCCACGGCGGGCCGAATACCACCGCCACGGTGCGGTTGCGCTGGACGGGCCGGGGGTTGGAGATCGAGGTCGGGGACGACGGCCGCGGCGCCGCCGCCTCCCAGTCCACCCAGGGCTCGCAGCAGGGACTGGTGGGGCTGCGCGAGCGGATCGGCCTGTTCGGCGGCACCGTGCAGTCCGGCCCTCGTCACGGGGGTGGCTTCTCCGTCCACGCCACGGTGCCCTACCAGGAGATCTGAGGGGTCTGAGGGATGTGAGGGATCTGATGGGACCTGGGAAATCTGACCGTGAGGCGGCCGGCAGGGGATGATGGAACCGTGAACCAGACCGACAGTCATCAGCCGGACCCCATCTGCGTGGCCCTTGTGGACGATCAGCAGCTCGTCCGCTCGGGCCTGGCCATGCTCCTCAACTCCCAGCCGGACCTGACGGTGGTGGCGGAGGCCTCCAACGGCCGGGACGCCGTGGCCTCCCCCGCCGTGCGCGGCGCGGACGTGGTCCTCATGGACATCCGCATGCCCCAGATGGACGGCATCTCCGCCACCCGGGCCCTGATCCCCCAGGCACAGGGCGACGACGGTCCCGCCTCGGCCGGTTCTGGTGCCGGTCCCGCACCTGGCGCGCTCCACCCCGCCGGGTCGGGAGGCGAGCTGCCGGACGCCACGGTGGGCCCGCGCGTCGTGGTCCTGACGACCTTCGACCTGGACGAGTACGCGCTGGAGGCGATCGAGGCCGGGGCCTCGGGCTTCCTGCTCAAGGATGCCCCACCGGAGGAGCTGCTCGCCGCGGTCCGCACGGTGCACCGGGGAGATGCCGTGATCGCGCCCTCCACCACGCGGCGGCTACTGGACCACATGGCCCCGACCCTGCGCCGGGACCACGCCGCGGACCAGCGGTGGGAGCGGGAATCGGCGGCGGTGGACTCCCTGACTCCACGCGAGCGCGAGGTGCTCGGGCTGATGGCCCGCGGGGACTCCAACCAGGAGATCGCCGCCGGACTCTTCCTCTCCGAGGCCACCGTGAAGACCCACGTGGGCCGCGTGCTGGCCAAGCTCGGTGCCCGGGACCGTGTGCAGGCTGTGGTGACGGCCTACCGGACGGGGATCGCCCAACCGTGAGCCTCGGCCGGGCCAGGTCCCCGGCCTGTCATCCGATTCCACGCACCGGCCCGGCGAAATCGACCCCACCCTGCGTGAAATCGGATGACCGGGCATTCGACGCCTCGGTGGGCCGCACCGCCGGCCCGCCGGGCCCCTCCAACGGGGTCTACCCGGCGGCCGGCAGGAACAGCAGCCCGGCCACGGCCCAGAGGACCACGCACACCAGGAAGAACGGCAGGGTGACCCGCAGCAGGTTGCCGCGGGTGACGCGCGGACCGGGGTGGTCCTCCCGGGCCTCGGCGCTGGCCAGCCTGTAGGCCAGCTCGATGCGGGCGGGGCTGGTGAGGCAGCCCAGACCGGCGGCGGAGTTCTGCGAGGCCATCACCCACAGGGGGTCCACCCCTAGGGCATTGGCCGCGGCCGTCTGTGTGCCGCCGAACATGGAATTGGCCCCCGTGTTGGAGGCGGTGATGTAGCCGCCCAGCCCACCGATCCACGGGACCAGGAACAGGTAGCCCCCGCCCAGGGCGGTCAGTGCGGTGGCCAGACTCTCAGCCAGCCCACCTCCGGAGACGGCGTAGCCCAGCAACAGGTAGAGCCCGGTGGGGATGGCCGCGCCCAGCCACACCCGGCCGGTCTCCCTCGGCAGCAGCCAGCGGTGGTGACTCTCCATCCCGAGGATCCAGATCCCGGCCAGGGCGCCCGTGATGGACCACAGGGCCGGGGAGCCCAGTACGGCACCGAGACCGTTCGGCAGCAGAGTCCGTTCGAGGATCTGGCCGGAGACCGTCCCCACGAGCAGGATCAGGTAGGGGCCGAGGTCGCGCCAGGGGGTGGGCTGGAGCCGCCCTCGGCTGATGATCAGGGCCCAGCCGGCGGACATCAACAGGGAGCCCACCGCGCCCGCCACGGCGGTGCCCAGCAGCAGGTTGCTCAGCATGATCAGCGTGCTCTGCACCAGCCCGGCGGAGAACCCCGTGACGGCCCATGTGGCGTAGGCCTTGGGGTTGGCCTCTCCGCGGAACGCCCCCACCTCGTGGGCGCCACGGCCGGCCACCACGGCGGCGAGCGCTCCGCCGAGCACGAAGGGCAGGACGTTGAAGACGCCGGAGGCCAGGCCCAGGTCCATCAGGGAGACCCCGGCGATCTCGGAGCCGAGCAGGGTGCCCGGGGCCATCGACCCCCAGGGCGCCACGGTCAGGCCCAGCAGGGCCAGCAGGGCGGCGCGCAGGGGCGTGAAGCCGAGGGCGCGCAGCAGCGGGATGGCGATGATGACGGAGACACCGAAGCCGGTGACGGATTCCATGAAGGGCACCACACCGGTGACCATGAGCAGGGCCGAGGCCACGGTGGGCCCACCTCCGGCCGAGAGCCAGATGGCGATCCGCTGCTGCGCGCCGGTGCGGTCCATGACGCGGGAGAGCAGCACGCCGCCGCCGATGATCGCCAGGACCTCCACCACCGTCCACGCCCCGCCCCCGAAGGCCTCCCCCAGGTCCGCCCACGGCGAGCCGAACCACGCCACGGCGATCAGGAGAGCGGACGCCAGCCCCGCACCGGGGGCCACCCAGGCGGGAAGCCTGGTCGGCAACAGCCCGAGCGTCAGCACAATGGGCAGTGCCGCCATGAGGACATCCACTGACGGCCTCCCCCTTCACCACAATGAT
This sequence comes from Citricoccus nitrophenolicus, assembly GCF_047305825.1. GTDB lineage: Bacteria > Actinomycetota > Actinomycetes > Actinomycetales > Micrococcaceae > Citricoccus > Citricoccus nitrophenolicus. The sequence continues at coordinate 1,695,337 of NZ_CP063070.1, forward strand.
CGGAAAGATGTTCGATGCGGCGGAAACCGGTCAAGGAACCGCCCCCGCGAATGCTACCCCCGCGGGCAGCGCACCAGTCTACGGTGGAGACATTGAGGTCCTCGGCGGACGGCAGTAGTCAGGGATGACCCCGAGTCATCCCTGAGGATGACCCGGAACGGCCACGGAACGGGTCCGGCGGTGGATCCACGGCGGCCCCGCATCCGGTTGAGTGGCTTGCATGGACACCACTACCGACGTCATCTCCCCCACCGCTTCCCGTTCACAGAACAGGGCATCAACCGCCGTCTCCGCCCGCGGGCTCGTCAAGACCTACGGAAAGGGCGAGGCCGTGGTGCACGCGCTGGCCGGCGTGGACGTGGACTTCACCGCCGGGGCCTTCACCGCCATCATGGGGCCCTCCGGCTCCGGCAAGTCCACCCTCATGCACTGCCTGGCCGGTCTGGACACCGCGGACTCCGGCTCGATCGTCCTGGGCGAGCAGGAGATCGCCGGCCTGAATGACAACGCGCTGACCAAGCTCCGCCGGGACCGCATCGGCTTCGTCTTCCAGGCGTTCAACCTGGTGCCCACCCTGACGGCCGAGCAGAACATCGTGCTGCCACTGGACCTCGCCGGCAAGCCGGTGGACAAGGCCTGGATGGCTGATGTGGTGGGGATCCTCGGGCTGAAGGACCGCCTGGGGCACAAGCCGCACGAGCTATCCGGTGGCCAGCAGCAGCGCGTGGCGGTGGCCCGCGCCCTGCTGACCCGCCCGGATGTGGTGTTCGGGGACGAGCCCACCGGCAACCTGGACTCCGCCACCGGCGCGGAGGTGCTCTCCCTGCTGCGCCGATCCTCCCGGGAGATGGGCCAGACCATCATCATGGTCACCCATGATCCTGCGGCCGCCGCCTATGCAGACCGCGTGGTCCTGCTCGCCGACGGCCGGCTCGCCGGTGAGATCACCGATCCGACCCCGGACAACGTCCTCGCCTCGCTCGCGAAGTTGGGAGTGGCCTGAGCCATGCTGAAACTCGCCCTGTCCCAACTGAGGGACCAACCGCGCCGCTACATCTCGGTACTGCTCGCCATCACCATCGGCGTGACCTTCCTGGCCTCCGCCCTCCTCGTGGGGTCCTCCTCCACGGCCAGCCTCCGCAACTCGCTGGGGGCCACCTATTCAAAGGCCGACCTCGTGATGGCCCCCTCCCAGGCCGCCACCGACACCTACGGGACCATGGAGTCCCTCGCCGCGGTGGCCGGCACCTCCGCGGAGCCCGGCCCGCTGCAGGACGTGGAGGGTGTCCAGGAGGCCTACGCCCACGTGGTCACCCCCGTGGGCGTCCAGCGTTCCTCCGATGCCCAGGGACAGGGCACCTGGGGCCCGGACACGGACTATGCCCAGGCGTCCACCGTGCCGGAGGACACCTCGCTCGTTCCGGAGGCCCTCGTGGCCGGAGACTACCCGGCTGCCGGCTCCACCACGGAGATCGCCCTGGATGAGCGCACCGCTGAGAACCTCGGGGTCGACGTCGGCTCCACCACCTTCCTGAAGGCCGGCACCTCGAGTGACGCCGCCGGCCGCCAGGTCACCGTGACCGGGCTGACCGGGGTCTCCCAGGGCCCCAATGCCGTCGGCGCCATCCAGCTCAAGGTGGACGACGCCCTCGCACAGGCCCTCAAGCTGGACTCCGTGAAGGAGATGACCGCCGCCGCGAGCGCCGCCGGCGAGGGCGACGCCCAGGCCGCTGACCCGGAGGAGCTGATGGGCAGCGATTACTCGGAGCACGTCCTCATCCGGCTTCAGGAGGGCACTGACCTCGCCGCCGCCCAGGCCGCCCTGGAGGACTTCGCCACCGCTGAGGGCATCGAGGCCACCGTGGCCACCCCGGACGTGCAGGCGCAGGAACAGGTCGCCCAGATGGCCGGGTCCAACATCTTCGTCTATGTCCTTGCGGCCTTCGCCGCGATCGCCCTCCTGGTCACCGCACTGGTCATCTCCAACACCTTCTCGGTGCTGGTGGCCCAGCGCTCCCGCGATCTGGCCCTGCAGCGCGCCCTGGGCGCCTCCCGCCGCCAGGTGCGCGGTGCGGTCCTGACCGAGGCCGGCATCATCGGCGTGGTCGGTGCCGCCATCGGCGTGGCCCTGGCCAGCGGGATCGTGGTGGCCCTGGTGGCATGGGGGTCCACCAACCAGGGCTTCGGGTTCCTGACCTTCGAGGCCAACCCTCGGGACCTCATCGCCTGCGTGGCCGTGGGCATGGTCCTGACCATCATCGCCTCGATGTCCGCCGCACTGGCCGCCACCAGGGTCTCCCCGTTGGAGGCCATGCGCCCCCGGGAGGATGCCGCGGTCGGCAACCGAGCCGGCACCGTCCGGCTGGTCCTCGGCAGCATCGCCCTGCTGGGCGGGCTGGCCGGACTGGTCTGGGGTGCGGTGGAGGCCAACCTGGCCATCGCGGTGGCCGGTGGCGCCCTGTCCTTCGTGGGCGTGCTGATGCTCGCGGCCCTGTTCGTGCCGGCCGTGGTGTCCGTGGCCGGTCTGGCCGCCAAGCCGGCCGGCGTCCCCGGCCGGATGGCCCGGTTGAACTCCGTGCGCAACCCGGGACGCACCGCCTCCACGGCGGCGGCCCTGCTGATCGGCACCACCCTCGTGGCCATGATGCTCACGGGTGGCCGCACGGCCCAGCACCAGATGGACACGATCTTCGCCACCGAGTTCCCGGTGGACCTGCAGGTCGAGCTGGCCGCGGGCTCGGGTCCGGCCGCAGGAGTTGAGGACGGGACCGGGCAGCCCGGCGCGGACGCCGAGTCCGGTGCAGGGGCCGGCGCCGGCGCCTCCGGTCTGGAGGCCGACGAGGCCCTCGCCGCCCAGCAGGCCGTGGCCGGCGTGGACAACGTCGATGGCGCCGCCCTGCTGCTGCCGGCCGGAGCGACCGGGCCGGATGCGGGGGCAGGGCTCGAGGACCTGCCCGTCTTCGCCTCCGACCCAGACGAGCTGCGTTCCGTGGTCTCCGGAATGCCGGAGGGTGAGTCCTCCGAACGGCTCGGGCAGGCCGGGACCATCCTGGTGCCCAACTCCATCGAGGCGGACACCCTGACAGTCACCGGTGCCGATGGCTCCGTGGAGCTGGACGTCATCCCGAGCGCCTCCTCCTCCATCAGCCCGGTGATGACCCTCGAGGACGCCCGGGCGATCGGGCTGGAGGAGGGCGCGGCCCAGGAGGGTCAGGCCGCCGGGGTACCGCAGCTGTGGCTCGATGCCTCGGACGGCGTCACCATGGACGGGCTGCAACAGCTGAACACGGAGATCGCCCAGGCGGCCGGAGTCTCCCAGGACAAGGTCGCGGGGGACCTGAGCATTCGGCTGCTGTTCTCCGTGGTGATCGACGGCATGCTCATGGTGGTCACGGCGCTGCTCGCGGTGTCCGTGCTGATCGCCCTGATCGGCGTGGCCAACACCCTGTCCCTGTCCGCGATCGAGCGCTCCCGGGAGAACTCGCTGATGAGGGCCCTGGGCCTGACGCGGCGCGGTCTGCGCGGCATGCTGGCCCTGGAGGCCGTGCTGATCTCCGGGGTGGCGGCGCTGATCGGCTGCACCCTCGGGACGTTCTACGGCGGCATGGGCGCCCACACGGTCTTCGCGCCGATGGCGGAGGGGATCGGCCAGTCGATCGTCTGGCCCGTGGTGCCGTGGTGGGAGATGGCCGTGATCGTGGCCGTCTCCGTGCTCGCCGGACTGCTCGCCTCGGTGGCACCGTCACAGCGGGCCGCCAAGCTGGCCCCGGTGCAGGGACTGGCCGTGGCCTGATCCCCCTGCCGCGCTGCCTCCGCTGGGTGGTCAGTTGCCGTGGCGATCACCCCGCTGATCGCCACGGCAACTGACCACCCACTGAATGCCAACCGTGCGGGAGGGCATCGCGCAGGATCAGAGTCGGCCCTGGGACCTCGCGGTCCTAGGGTCGATTCCATGACTGCTACCGGAACGGGCATCGGATCATCCATCTACCTCAACCTCCCCGTCCAGGACGTCGCCGCGGCACGGGCCTTCTGGACGGAGGTGGGGGTGCGCATCTCCGAGGACTACTCGGACGAGAACGCCGTCTCCCTGTCCCTCAGCGACCACGTGACGGTGATGCTCCTCGCCAAGGACTTCTATGCCGGTTTCCTCGGTGGAAGGCCCGTGGCGGACACCCAGGCCGTCAGCGGTGCCATCGTGGCCCTGGACGCGGCGGCCCAGGAGAACGTGGACGCCTTCGTGGACGCGGCAGTGGCCGCCGGGGCCACCGAGGTCCCGGCCCCCGAGCCGAATCCCGGCCAGGAGATGGTGGACGCCGGCCTGATGTACGGCCGCACGTTCCGGGACCTGGACGGTCACCAGTGGGAGATCCTCTGGATGTCCTCGGAGATGCCCTCGGGCTGACCACTGCTGACTCTCGGCTGACGGAGGAGCGGGTGGCATGGTGACAGCGATCAGGACCGAACACCACACTGGTCGGGTGAAGGACCAGAGTGGCGGCCACGAGGCCGCAGCCCGGCGTGGTGCCCGCTTCATCGCGGAGCACGCCGCCGAGCCCATCACCGTGGCGGACATGGCCGACGCCGCGGGATACAGCCAGTTCCACTTCACCCGCCTGTTCGCCCAACGGCTGCATGTCACCCCCAACCGCTTCCTCGCGGGGGTCCGGTTCCACCGGGCCAAGGAGTTGCTCCTGACCCAGGACCACTCGGTGGTGGACGTCTGCTACGAGGTCGGCTTCTCCTCGCCCGGGACCTTCACCCGGCGATTCCGCGAAGAGGTGGGGGTGGCTCCATCCGAGCTCCGGCGGCTGGCCGACTCCCTGTCCGTGACCACCCCGAGCCCGTTCACCCTCCATCCGCCGGGGATCACCGAGGCCCACCTCGCGGCGGGGGTGCCGAATCCTGCCACCGGTCAGATCGGCACCGTTCAGGGTACGGTCCGCCTGCCGCCCCGGCTGCACGGCGCCCCCGGCCTGGAGGCCCTCGTGTGGATCGGCTTCTACCCTGCGCCGTCCCCGGCCGGGCTCCCCGTCACCGGGGTCCTGCGCTGTGGCGAGGGAACCTTCCGCCTGCCCGTGATGGCCTCCGCGCCGTGGTTGCTGGCCACCGCCGTCCCGGCCACCGCGGAACCGGTGGATCACCTCGCCAACCCTCGTCCCGCCGTCGGGGTCCACCCCCAGCCGTTGACCGGATCCGCCACCGTCCAGCTGGGTCTGGACTTCGCCGCTCCCTGGCAGTTCCCGATGCTCAGCGCCCTGCCCTCCCTGCTGCCCGGCCTGCGGCCCGGCAGCTGACCGCTCCCCCAGCCACCACACCAGCCCCACACCAGGAGTCAGCCATGTCAGAGACCTCCCCCTCCAGCCAGACCACCTCCCCCGCCATCACGACCGGCTCCCCGGTCTGGGTGGATCTCGGCGTCCCGGACCTGACCGCGGTGCGGGGCTTCTACGAGGCCCTGTTCGGTTGGGAGTTCGAGGACATGGGGCCGGAATACGGCAATTACCATATGGTCACGAACGGCGGCGCCCCCGTGGGCGGGGCCATGTCCATGCAGGACGACTTCCCGGACGAGGGCTCAGCATGGACCATCTACCTCAAGAGTGATGACATCGAGGCCGCACTCTCGGACACCGCGGCAGCTGGCGGCAACGTGATGGTTCCCGCGATGCCCATGCCGGGGCTGGGTTCCATGGGCCTCGTCACCACGCCCGGCGGGGAGGCCGTGGGCCTGTGGCAGGCCGACGGCTTCGAGGGTTTCGAGCTGAACCGGGCGGTCGGCGCACCGGTGTGGTTCGAGGTCATGAGCTTCGACGTCGCCGCGGACGCCGAGTACTACCGCACCGTGTGGGGCTGGGAACCGACCCCCCTGGGCGACGACGGCCAGGAGACCGGGCGGGACGGCGGCGGTGAGGATGCCGACTACGCCAACAACCACCCGGGCGAGGCCGCCACGGCCGGCCTGTGCAAGGCGCCCCGCGAGTGGTTCCCCGAGGGCACGCCCTCGTTCTGGCGGGCCTATTTCCTCGTCGAGGATGCCGACGCCGCCGCGGAGCAGATCCGTCAGCTGGGCGGCACCGTGATGGACGGCCCCATGGACACCCCGTTCGGCCGGCTCGCCACCGTGGCGGATCCGGCCGGGGCGTCCTTCCAGATCGCCCAGATGCCGGTCGAGTAGTCCGCCGAACGGCCGGACTCAGCTGCCCGGCAGCGCATCCGGCGCGGCCTCGGACAGGGCCTGCAACCGTGCCGTGTGGCCGTCCCACCACTGACGGTCCGCACCGCCCTCGGGCTCCGGCAGGTTCGGGTTGCCCGGAGTCAGGCCGGCGGCGCCGTCCAGCAGCTCCCGGACGATGTCCGCGTGGCCGAGGTGCCGCTGGTACTCGGCCACCATGTGCACCAGCAACCGGCCGAGGGTCACGGACCCGTTCCTCCACCACGGCACCTGCCCCGCGGTGGTCAGGTCCATGGCAGCGATGGCTGCATCCGATGCTGCAGCACAGCGGTCTGCGAAGGCGAACACCGACGCCGCGGACTCCTCCGCCGAGGCGTACATGTCCGCGTTCGGTTCAGCACCCTCCTCGAACCACGGCATGGGGATCCCGGAGGGCCGGCCCATGCAGTCCGTGAAATACCCCGCGTCCACCGAGGCGAGGTGCTTGAGCAGTCCCAGCAGGTTGGTGCCGGTGGGCGTCATGGGCGTGCGCAACTGGCGCTCGGTCAGCCCCTCCAGCTTCCACCGCAGGTCACGCCGTGCGCTGATCAGGTAGTGGTGCAGGACGGCCTTGAGGCCACCGTCCTCCTCGGCACCGCTGGGCGAGCGGGCGGGCGTGGAATGCAGTTCGCCGGGCATGCGGGACATGTTCGCACCCCGTGGGTCCGGCCGCCACCCCCAGCGGGTGGCACGTGTCTGTGCCATGACGGCGGATGAATCCTCCGGGGGCGGCTCGACTACGATTGACGTGTCAATCAAGAGTGAAGGTGCATGTCTCTATGGCCGATTCCCGGCTGTCCACCGTTCCCCGCCGACGCGGCCTCCGCCTGGCCACTGGGGCAGCGGTGCTGGCGCTCCTGTTGGCCGCCTGCAGCGGCGGCGAGTCCGGGAACGGCGGCACCGCGGCCGAACCCGTGGAGGGCGGCACTCTCGTCTACGCCACCGGGGACGCCGAGCCCACCTGCCTGGACCCTCATGTGGGCGGGAACTACCCGCAGGCACTGATCAGCACCCAATACCTCGAGCCGCTCGTGGGACGGGATGCCGAGGGCCAGATCCAGCCCTGGCTGGCCACTGACTGGGAGGTCAGCGAGGACGGCCTCACATGGGACCTGACCCTCGGCGAGGACATCGCCTTCTCTGATGGCACGCCGCTGGACGCCGAGGCGGTCCAGGCGAACATCGAACACCTGCAGGACCCGGACACCGCCTCCTCCACCGGCTTCCTCGCCGTGCAGAAGATCGACGAGGTGGAGCCCGTGGACGCCACCCACGTGCGGTTCCACCTCAGCGAGCCGGACTCCGCCCTGCTCGAGTCGCTGAGCATGCAGTGGACCGCCATGCAGTCCCCCGCCGGGATCGACCGCGGCATGGAGGAGAACTGCGCGGCCCCGATCGGCACGGGACCCTTCACCGTGAGCGAGTGGGTCCCCCAGCAGCACGTGATCCTCGAGCGCAACGCGGAGTACGCCTCGCACGGGCCGGAGGCGGACCACGAGGGCGCCGCACACCTGGATCGCATCGAGTGGCGCTTCCTGCCGGATCCGGCCACCCGCTGGGCGTCTCTGCAGTCCGGTGAGGTCCACGTGATCGACAACCCCGAGCCGGAGGCGATCGTGGCCTCCGAGAACGGCACGGCCGGGGAGGAGATCAGCCACCTGGACGCGCCCCGCCCCGGCTCCGTGAACCGGATCGAGCTCAACTCCTCCCAGGCCCCGTTCGATGACGAACGGGTCCGCGAGGCGTTCATCCGCTCCGCGGACGTGGACCCGGGGATCGAGACGCTCTACCGGGGCGTGGCCACCCGGTCCCATTCGCCGTTGTCCTCCGTGGAGCCCATGGCCTACAGCGACCCGGAACTCTTCGGCACGGATCTGGCCGAGGCCGAACGCCTGCTGGATGACGCAGGCTGGGAGGAGACCGATGCCGAGGGGTACCGCATCCAGGACGGCGAGCGCCTGACCGTGCGCTTCCCGGTGAGCACCAATCAGTCAGTGGCCGCCGAGCAGGCGCTCTTCGAGCAGATCCAGGCCAACACCCGCGAGGTGGGCTTCGAGGTGATCCTCACCCCACTCGACCTGTCCGCCTGGTATGGCGCCCTGGCGGCACCCGAGGGCGGAGGGGAATCCGGCAACGGCGAGAACGAATACGAGGCGGTCAGCGCCCCGTACACCAAGGTCGGCCCGGACGTGCTGCGGACCCTCTACCACTCGGGCGGCACCGAGCCCGCGCCGTCCGGCTACTTCGCCAACCTCTCCCAGGTCACGAGCGGCGACCTGGATGCCCTGCTGGAGGAGGCCGCCCGGATCACCGATCCCGAAGAGCGTGCCGCGCTGTACGAGCAGGCCCAGCGGCAGGTGCTGGAGGGCTACTACATCTTGCCGCTGTATGACCAGCAGAACCACTTCCTCACCCGCGGCGTGACCGGTGTGACGACCCTCGGGACGGTGTCCACGCCCACCTTCGTCAACGCCCAGCTGACGCAGCCGTGATCCCGTGAGGCGGGGCCGGACGGACGCGGCATGAGGGCCGTGCTGCGCTGGCTGCTCGGCCGGCTGGCCGCGGCGGCCCTGGTGGCCTGGGTGGTCGCCACCGTGGTGTTCTTCGCGCTGCGCGCCGCCGGTGGCGACCCCTCCGAGGCGATCCTCGGCGGCCCCGGTTCGCAGGCGAGCGGGGAGTCCATGGCCCGGGTGCGCGAGGAGTACTCGCTCGACGAGCCGCTGCTGGTGCAGTACGTGCTGCAGCTGCTCCGCACCGTCACGTTCCAGTTGGGCGACTCCTACGCGCGGCGCCAGCCCGTCGCCGAGCTCATCGGGGACCAGCTGCCCGGCACGCTGGCCCTGGCCGGCCTCGGGCTGGTCCTCGCCTGGGTCATCGCGCTGGCCGTCGCCACAGTGGCCGTGCGTGCCCGCGGTCCCCTCGCCCGCCGGGCGGTGGGGCTGCTGCGCGGCGGCGAGGTGGTGGCCTCGGTGATGCCGCACTTCTGGCTCGGCGCCGTGCTGATCACGGTCTTCGCCGGCGGCCTCGGCTGGCTGCCGGCCACGAGCAGTGACAACTCCCTGCAGTCACTCATCCTGCCCGCTCTGACGCTCGCCGTCCCCGTGGCCGGCTTCCTCGGCCAGGTGATGCGGGACGGACTGGAGGAGGCGCACGCCGCCCCCTTCTCGACGACGGCCCGCACCCGGGGTGCCTCGGAGCGGCGGGTGCTGTGGCGGCACTCGCTGCGCCACGCCGCGCTGCCGGCGATCGCACTCTCCGGCTGGGCGTTCGGCTCGCTGCTCTCCGGCGCCGTGGTGGTGGAGACCCTGTTCGGCCGGCCGGGCCTGGGCCGTCTGCTGATCGACGCCACGCACTCGCGGGACGTGCCGCTCGTGATCGGAGTGGTGCTCGTCATCGCCCTGGGCTACGTGGTGGTGATGTCCGTGGCCGACCTGCTCGAGCGCGTCCTCGACCCCCGGCTGCGGGGCCGGGTCGAGGCTGTGCGGGCGGCCCCCGAGGGAGAGGTGGTCTCGTGAGCGGGCAGCGCACTTCCGGCCGGACGACCGGCCGGGCAACAAGCCGGGCAACAGGCCGGTCAACAAGCCGGGCCGCGGGCCGGAACACCAGCGGGGGCGGCCGGGTCAGGCGTTGGGCAGCACACCTGGGGCCGGGCGGGTTGGTGAGCGCCGGCGTCGTGCTCCTGGTGCTGCTGGCCGCCCTGCTCCCGGGCCTGCTGGCCCCCGGGGACCCGACCGCCATCGCGCCGGCGCAGGCCTACCAGCCGCCGGGACCGGGCTCCGTCCTCGGCACCGACTCCTCCGGGCGGGACGTCTACACCCGTGTGGTGCATGGGGCAGGACAGTCCCTCGGGGTCGGGGCGGGCGCCACCGCGATCGGCCTGGGACTCGGGCTCATGCTCGGCTTCGGCGCCGCGCTCGGCCCGCGCTGGCTTGACGCGGCACTCAGCCGCATCATCGAGGTGCTCTTCGCCCTGCCGAGCCTCGTGCTCGCCCTGCTGCTGGTCTCGGTGCTGGGTGCGGGGGTGGGGCCCTCGGTGCTCGCCGTGGGCCTGGCCACGGCTCCCGGCTACGCCCGCATCCTGCGCGCCCGCGCCCGGCAGGTGGTGCACAGCCCCTACGTGGCCGCCGCCCGACTGGAGGGGGTGTCCGCGCCCGTGGCCTTCGCCCGGCACGTGGTGCCGAACACCATGTGGCCGCTGATCGCCGTGGGGACCCTGGGGGTCGGTCAGGCGATCGTGTGGGTCTCCGCCCTGAGCTACCTCGGCCTCGGCGCGCTGCCGCCCTCCCCCGAATGGGGGGCCATGCTCAACGCCGGCCGGCTGCACATCACCAGCTCGTGGTGGCTCACCGTGGCCCCGGGCCTGGCGATCACGGCGGCCGCGGCCGCCCTGACGACGCTCGGGCAGCGGCTCAGTGCGGTGGGGCCGGCATGAGCGGGGTCACCGGCGCGCGCGGCCGCCCTGACCCGAACGCAGACACGAGCGCGGTTCTGGACATCGCCGGACTCACGGTCTCCTTCCCGGGCGTCGGGGAGGTGCTGCGGGGCGTGGACCTGCGGTTGGAACCGGGCCGCTGCCTGGCCGTGGTGGGCGAGTCCGGGGCCGGTAAGTCAGTGCTGGCCCGCACTCTCGTCGGCCTGGCCGGGGAGGGCGGCGCCCCGGCTGCGGTGGCGGCTGAACGATTCACGGTGGCCGGACAGGACGTGAACGGGGCCGGGGCCCGGCAGTGGCGGCGGCTGCGCGGGGCAAAGGTGGGTTTCGTGCTGCAGGACGCGCTGCAGTCACTGGACCCGCTGCGCACCGTGGGCGCCGAGGTGGGCGAGTCGCTGCAGCTGCGCCGGAGGGGCCGGCCGGAGCGCAGCGGCCGCGTGCTGCAGGCTCTGGCGCACGCCGGTCTGGACGAACCCGAGACGCGCGCCGCCCAGCGCTCCGGCGAGCTGTCCGGCGGGATGCGCCAGCGCGCGCTCATCGCCTCGGCCATCGTGGCCGGCCCACAGCTTCTGGTGGCCGATGAGCCGACCACGGCCCTGGACGCCACCGTGGCCCGGGGCGTCCTCGAGCTGCTCGGGCGGTTGCGGGACGAGGGCACGGCGGTGCTGCTGGTGACCCATGACCTCGGCGCGGTGGCCCGACTGGCCGATGACGTGATGGTGCTTGACGGCGGCCGCGTGGTGGAGTCCGGTCCCACCGGGCAGGTGCTGAGCCAGCCGGACCACCCCGTCACCCGGGCCCTCGTGGCCGCCGTCCCGCGCGGTCCGAGCCGGAGGCCTCCGGTACCGGAGACGGCGCCGGACGTGCTGCGCGCCACGGGGCTGCACCGGCGCTACCCCCTGCCCGGCGGTGGCACCGTGAACGCCCTCGACGGCGTGGACCTCACCGTGCGCCGAGGCCAGGCCCTGGGAGTGGTGGGTGAGTCCGGCAGCGGCAAGTCCACGCTGGCCAGGGTCCTCGTGGCCGCCGAGCGGGCGGACGCCGGGCGGGTGGAGTTGGCCGGCGAGCCGTGGAGCGAGCTGCCCGAGCGGAACCGCCGGCCCCGACGCCACCTGGTGCGGATGATCCCCCAGGACCCACTCGGCTCCTTCGATCCCCGCTGGAACGGAGGCCGGATCCTGCGCACCGCTCTGAAGATCTCCGGCAGCGCCCGCACGCCCGCCGAGCTGCTGGAGTTGGTGCGGCTGCCGGACTCCGTCCAGGACCGCAGCCCACGGGCGCTCTCCGGAGGCCAGCGGCAGCGGCTGGCGATCGCGCGGGCCCTGGCCGCCGAACCCGCCGTGCTGGTGCTGGACGAGCCGGTCTCCGCCCTGGACGTGACGGTCCAGGCCGCCATCCTGCAGATGCTGACCGAACTGCAGGAACGCACGGGCACGGCGTTGGTGCTCATCTCCCACGACCTCGCCGTCATCCGCAAGACCTGTGACTCGGTGGCCGTCATGCACCGCGGTTCCATCGTGGAGCGCGGTCCCGTGGAGCAGGTGTGGTCCCATCCACAGGCCCCGTTCACCCGAGCCCTGCTCGAGGCGCGCCCGCCGTTGCCGGCCTTTGGCCGGTAGACTCAGGGGCCGTCCGGCCGTCCGCGGCCCCCAGCCATCCACGGAGGTCCACCGCACCATGTCCCGTGCCGATTCCCCCGCCGAACCCGCCGCCGAGTCCCCTGCCGAACCCACCGCACCGGCCGAGCGGCCGACGTCGTTGTTGGGAAACCTGGTCCGCGGCGCGCTGATCGGCGCGGTGGAGACCGTCCCGGGCGTCTCCGGCGGCACCGTGGCGCTCGTGGTGGGGATCTACCACCACATCATCGACTCCGCCGCCCACCTCATCTCCGCCCTGCGCCGTCTCATCACCGGACCGGAACGGCGGGCCGGTGCCGCCGAACACCTGGCTCTGGTGCACTGGCGGGTGGTCATCCCCGTGGCCATCGCCATGGTGCTCGCCGTGTTCACGGTGGCCGGGCCCATGGCCGATGCCATGGAGAGCCACCCCACCCTGATGCGTGCGGTGTTCTTCGGCATGGTGCTGGCCTCCGTGGCCGTGCCGTTCCGGATGATGCTGCAGGGACTGGCCACGGAGCGGTTCCGGCGGGTGGCGGTGGGACGTGACCCCGCCGAGGTCCGCCTGCGGCCGATCCACCTGATCGGCGGGATCCTCGCGGCGGCGGCCACGTTCCTGCTGGTCTCGCTGCCGCCGGCGTCTGCCGAGGCCCATCCGCTGGTGCTCGTACCAGCGGCCATGGTGGCGGTCTCCGCCCTCGTGCTGCCGGGACTCTCCGGCTCGTTCCTGCTGCTGACCTTCGGCCTCTACGAGCCCACCCTGCGCGCTGTGGACGAGCTCGACCTCGCCTACCTGGGGGTCTTCGCCCTCGGGATGGTGCTGGGCATGGTGGTGGTGGTGAAGCTGCTCAAGTGGCTGTTGGACCACCGCCACACCATCACCCTGGCCGTGCTGTCCGGCGTCATGGTCGGCGGGCTGCGGACCCTGTGGCCCTGGCAGGACGAGGCGCGGGTGCTGTTGGCCCCCGGGGACGACGCCGGCCTGGCGGCTCTGCTGGCCCTGGCCGGTTTCGCCGTGGTCGTCCTGCTGCTGGTGGTGGACACCCGGGCCCAGCGCCGGTTCCTGCGCGATCACGATGCGCATGGCGGCGCCGTCAGGAGCTGATCCTCGGCCCGTCAGCGGCGCCGTCGGCGACCCCGTGGGCCAGCAGGCGTCAGCCGTCAGAAGGGGCGGCGGTTCCTGAGCTGGTCGAAGACAGCCAGCAGCAGGGGTGCGATCCCCTGCCCGGCGGGCGCCTGGGGAGCCGCGGGGTCCATCCAGACCAGTTCCTCGATCTCTGCGTCCGGGGTGGGGACCTCATTGCGGGCCAGGGGGCGCAACAGGGCGAACACCTCCGAGTGCAGCTGATGCCCATCCTCGTTCGCCGCCGGGGTTTCCCATGCACCGAGGTGCTCCAGGTCCTGCGGCGGCACCGAGAGCCCGGTCTCCTCGGCCAGCTCGCGAAGGGCGGTGTCCAGTGCCGCCTCGCCCGGCTGGTGCTTGCCCCCGGGGAACATGAACATGCTGGTGCCGGCCTTCCGGACCGTCAGGACCTCACCGTTCGGACGGTACAGGACCACCGCGGCAACCTCGATCGGCTGGGGGGTGCCGGATCCGTCCGGAACTGAGTTCTGCATCCCTCCATCTTCTCGCGGCCACCGGGAAAAGGCTGACGGGCTGTTGGGGCGTGTTGTGGAGCGTCAGACCTCGTCGTAGATCCTGAACGCGAGGGTGCCGTGGGTGACGGCGGCTCCGGCACCCAGGGCGGCGGCGATCATGCTCGCCTCGGCGATCTGGGCCTTGCTGGCGCCGGCCTTCTTCGCCTGGGTGACGTGCACCTGGATGCAGTACGGGCACTGGGAGGAGATGGCCACCCCGACGGCGATGAGCTCGCGGTGCAGGAGGTCGATCTCCCCGTCCTTCCGGCCGATGCTGCCGTCGAACTTCGCGTAGGCACCGAACTCCGGGCCGGCCAGTTCCTTGTACTCGCCGAGCCGGTCGAGGTCCTCCGGGGAGTGGTAATGGGTCGTCATGGGGTGGTCCTTTCCTATCGTCTGGGGGAACGAGACGGGCTGGCGTCATGCTCTCACGGGCCGGCGGCAGCGGTCTACAGGGTCCACAGGAGTACCGTTCCCGCGATGACCGTGACGCAGCCCCCGCCCACCCAGATGGTGTTGACCTGGGAGGACGGGCGGGAGATGGCCACCGGCGCCGAGCCTTCAGGCAGGGACAGGCAGGGACACGGGCCGAGTGTAGCGGGGGCCATACCCCGGAGCGCATCGGTCGCCTAGGGTGGACGCGTGAACCATCTCTGGGACCTCATCCACGCAGAACGCGCCGCACTCGCGGACGACCTGGCGAACCTGGACGAGGACCGGTGGCGGCAGCAGACCCTGTCCACCGCGTGGACCGTGGAGCAGGCCGTGGCCCACCTGACGGCCGGGGCCTCGCTCGGCTTCTGGGCATGGATCCGCAGCATCGTGGGGGCGGGGTTCAACGCGGACCTCCACAACCAGCGGCGCCTCGAGGAACAGCTGGGGCCCACACCCGCGGACACCCTGGAGCGGTTCCGGGAGACGATCGACTCCACCGTCTCCCCCACCGGCACCCTGCCGGCCTGGCTGGGTGAGGTGGTCATCCACGGCGAGGACATCCGGGAGCCCCTCGGCCTGCACCGGGACTATCCGGAGGAGGTCCTGGTGACGCTGCTGACGTTCTTCGAGTCCTCGAACTTCACGGTGCCCTCCAAGGCTCGGGCCCGCGGGCTGACCCTCGTGGCCCGGGACGTGCGCCACTGGGTCGGCACCGGCCCGGAGGTGGAGGGCAACGCGCTGGACCTCATCATGGCGATGGCCGGGCGTCCTGTCCCGGCGGAGCGGTTCAGTGGTCCTGGCGCGCTCGACTTCGACGCCCGCGGCCACGAACGGTCACAGCGCCGCTGACCCCTTCATCCGCCCCCTCCATCCGCCCCCCTTCATCTGGAGGTCGAAAGCGGCCCAGTCCGGGCGGATACCCGTCGGTAATCGGTCCACTTTCGACCTCCAGTTGCACACCGGGAGCCTGGTCAGGCGTCCGAGACCGTGAACCGGGTGTTGCGGTACGCCGGGTTCTGCAGTTCGTCGAGGATGCCCACGGCCATGGTCCCGGCGGTGGTGTGGGATGCGCCGTCCGCTGCGGTCAGCAGCGAGTCCTGACCCACCTGCGGGGCGGTGGCCTCACCGGGAGTGAACATCATCTGCGGGGAGACGCCCACCCAGTCCGCCGAGTCCACCGTGCGCAGGTACTCGAGCTGCTCCAGGGCTGCCTCCGGGATGCTGATCCAGGCCTCGGACCCGGGAGCCTGCCGGATGTCCTCGATCGCCAGGCGACCGGTCTCCGGGTTGGTCAGGGAGCCGGCACCGAGGATGAACAGCAGCCGCGGGGAGCCCGGCTCCGCAGCCGGCGCCGCCTGCACCAGCTGTCGCGTCAGATCGTTGTGCGTGTGTGCCTGGTCAGGGGCGGTGCCGAAGGCATCCACCACGGCGTCGAAACCGGCCAGGTCCTCGGCGGCCAGCTCGAAGGCGTCCTTCTCCACGACGGCGGCATCGGCCCCCAGCAGCTCCCTCGCCTTGGCGGCGTCGCGGACGATCGCCACCACCTCCGCACCGCGGCGCACGGCCTCGCGGTAGATCTCCTGGCCGGCCATGCCGGTGGCTCCGATGATTCCGATCTTCATGAACCGCTCCTTTGAGGGATGAGTGCTCCAGCACTGTTCGTTGACCTATCTGGCCATAGCGCCAACCACACTGGGCCCCAGTTCATTCCCGGACTTCCGGGGCACGGAACCTCGGCTCAGCCCAGGGCCAGCGTGCCGGCGATGAACAGCATGATCACGCCGACGGACACGTCCACGATGCGCCACGTCCGCGGGGTGTCCAGCAGGGGGGCGAGGGCCCGCACTCCCAGGCCCAGGATCAGGAACCAGACAGCGGAGGCCGTCAGTGCACCGCCGGCGAACAGCCACTTGTCCGCCCCGTAATTGTTGGCGAGGGTACCGAGCATGACCACGGTGTCCAGGATGGCGTGCGGATTCAGCATGGAGACGGAGAGCGCGGCCAGCACCACCGTCCACACGGGCGTCAGGGTCCGCTGACCGGACGCTGAACGCTCCATCCGCACGGAGACCTTGGACTTCTCCGAGACCACGGACATCGTTCCGGTCGCCGGCCCGCCACCGAGTCCTCCCCCGCCACCGGCACTCACCAGCACCGGCTCGTCCGGGCCCTGCGCACGGGCCTCATCCTCCGGCTGCCCTCCGTCCTCTGCCGCCACGGAGAGGGAGCGGCGGGAGATGAACGCGGAGCGGAACGAGCTGTAGGCGAACCACAGCAGGTAGACGACGCCGGCCCAGCGAAGCACCTCGATCACCCAGGGGGCGCTCTCGGTCAGGGCGCCGACCCCGGCGGTGCCGGCCAGGATGAGGACCACGTCCCCGGTCCAGCACACGGCCAGCACCAGGAGGATCCGGTCCCGGCGGATGGCCTGGCGCATGATGAACAGGCTCTGGGCACCGATGGCCACGATGAGGGCGAGGCAGGTCAGCAGACCGGTCAGGAAAATCGTCACGAAGCCACGGTAGGTTGACCTGGATCTTCCGCTCCACCTGCACATCCTTCAGGGTATTAAGCTTTTCTTCATGAACACCGAGCACCTGCGCGCCCTGGCCGCCGCCGTGGACGAGGGCACGTTCGATGCCGCAGCGGACGCCCTGCGCATCTCCGGATCCGCGTTCTCCCAGCGCATCAAGGCCCTGGAGAAGGACGCCGGGCAGGTGCTGCTGACGCGCACCGTCCCGGTGGGCACCACGCAGGCGGGAGACCGGATGCTGCGGCTCGCCCGGCAGGTGGCCGTGCTGGAGGACGAGGCCCGGCGGTCTCTGGGCCGCGGCACGGGCGGGCGCACCGTGCTGTCCGTGGCCGTCAACGCGGACTCGCTGGCCACCTGGTTCGTGGAGGTGCTGCGCCAGGCCGCCACGTGGGATGACGCGG
The DNA here is from genome assembly GCF_047305825.1 of Citricoccus nitrophenolicus. Taxonomy (GTDB): domain Bacteria; phylum Actinomycetota; class Actinomycetes; order Actinomycetales; family Micrococcaceae; genus Citricoccus; species Citricoccus nitrophenolicus. The sequence continues at coordinate 1,712,603 of NZ_CP063070.1, forward strand.
TACTGCAGCTGCACCTGGAGGACCAGGAGCACACCCACGAGCTGCTCCGTTCCGGCTCGGTGATCGCGGCGATCACCGAGCATCCGGCCCCGGTATCCGGCTGCATCTCCATGGAGCTGGGCACCATGGACTATCACGCGGTGGCGGCCTCCGCCCTGCTGGACCGGTACCGCGGGGAGGACGGCACCGTGGACTTCGGTGCCGTCCCCGTGCAGGACTTCGGCACGCGGGACAACCTGCAGCGCAGCCGGCTCGCCGCCTGGCGGGAGGGGCAGCAGGACGGGCTCCCGCAGGGCTCCGGGGCCCCCGTCGCCGAGCCTCCGCGCCACCAGGTGCCCACCGTGGGCGGGTTCAACGCCGCCGTGGCCGCCGGACTGGGCTGGGGCATGATCCCGGCAGGGCAGCTTCCGGACGGCGTCCTGGAGGGAACCCACCCGGACCTGGTGACCATCCCGGAGCTGGGACAGTCACGGGTCCCCCTGCACTGGCAGCGCTGGTCCGCCGGCACCGAGGCCCTGGACCGGTTGACCGCAGCGGTGCAGCAGGCGGCCCGCAACATGCTGTGAACCGGGGTGGAGGTGGTGTGGACTGTGGGCATGATGCCGACGCCCCCTGCGTACCCCGCCGAGCCCGCCCGCGTACTCCTGCTGGGCTTCGGCGCGATCGGCCGCCACGTGGCCACGCTCCTGGCCCCGGAGCGGGAGGCCGGCCTCCTGCGGATGTGCGCGGCCGAACGCGAGGTCGCCGCGCATCGCGACCGGGCCGTCCCCGGAGTCGAGCTCTCCACCACCGGCACGGACACGGACTGCCCCACCTGGGCCGAGGCCTTGGCGGAGGCGGACCTGGTGGTGGAGTGTGCCGGCGTCGAGCCCGCCGGGGAGTACGGCCCACAGGTGATCGCCGCCGGGATGGACCTGGTCCTCACCAGCGTGGGCGCCCTGGCGGATCCGGAGACCGCGCTCCGACTGCTCGCGGGGCCGGGGCGGCTCTGGGTGACCAACGGGGCCATCGGCGGTTTCGATGTGCTCGGCGCCGCAGCCGAGGCCGGCGGGCTGGATGCCGTGCGCATCCGCACCTCCAAACTCCCCACCTCCCTGCTCCGGCCCTGGATGACCGATCAGCAGGAGGCACAGCTACGGAGCCTGAGCCCCGGTGATGACCCCGTGACGGTGTTCTCCGGTGGCCCCGCCGGCGCGATCGAACAGTTCCCGGCCAACGTCAATGTCGCGGTCGGGTTGGCCTGGGCCACCCGCGGACGGGCCGATCCAGCGGTAGGCACCGGGGCCGGCGTCGGGCCTCAGGCCGGGCAGGCCGAGCTGCTGCGGCGGTCCCTGGAACGGGTACGGGTGGAGCTGGTGGCCGATCCTGCCGCCGGACGCAGCCGGCACGAGATCCTCGCCACGGGTCCGGCGGGCCGGATCGAGTTGGCCTTCGAATCGGCGCCGAGCCCCGAGAATCCGAAGACCTCCGGGCTGACCGCCCTCTCGGTGGCCCGGACCGTCCGTGGGGCACTGGGCCTGCCCTGACCCGGGCTAGGAGATCCGGGAATCAGCCGGGATCGCGTACTCCGTGCCGGTCGATGTCCGTTCCAACAGAGACGCGTCCACCAGGTACCGGCGCAGCATGGCCACGTCCGGGTGGAACACGTGCAGCCGCTGGTTCAGTTGGGCCTCGGTGAGCACCTCGTCCTCGGCCAGGGCGTGATCGCGGACCCAGGCCAGCAGTTCGGCGCGCTCACCCGGGGCAGCCGGCATCACCTCGATGCGTGGGCCACGCCCGGCGGACAGGAACCTCCCGACGCCGGCCCTCGCCTTCCCCGCCCCGCCGGCGGCTGACGCGGTGAGCGGCGCTCGCATGGCCGTGCCGTCCACGGTGATGTGGCCCTCCGGTTGCTCCACGAGGATGCCCAAGGACAGCCAGCCGGCCACGGACTTCTGTTCCTTGGCGTTCAGGCCGGCTCGAGCCTCCACCCCCAGCTCACCCAGGGCGGCCAGGGCGAAGACGGTGCGGGCGGCCTCGTTGCCGAGGGCGGCGAGGATGGGCTTCCAGTCGGGCGGGGTCACGGGCGTGGGGGATGCGGGAGTGTTGGCTGGATCACTCATCGGACCAGTATCGCCCACGGCGGCCTGTTCAGACAGACTGGATCGATCCTTGCCGGGGCCCGCGTCCGTCCGGCACAGTGCAGGGAAGAACCGTCGAGCATCCGGAGGACAGGCCATGGGCAGGGAGCACAGCACGGCGGTCCTGGAACCCGACCTCCGCGGCGTGGTCCAGGAGTTGGAACGCGCGCTGCGCGGAGAGGTCCACACCACCGAGCTCCGCCGGTCCCTGTACAGCTCGGATGCCTCCAATTACCGGGTGGTGCCCCAGGTGGCGGTCTGCCCGATGGACGAGGCCGAGGTGGTGGCGGCGGTGCGCATCGCGGCGCGGCACAACCTGCCCGTGACATCGCGGGGCGGGGGCACCTCCATTGCCGGCAACGCGGTGGGCCCGGGGCTGATCCTGGATCTGGGGAAGCATCTGCATCGCATCGTCTCGATCGACGCCGAGGCGCGCTCCGCCGTCGTGCAGCCCGGCGTGATCCTGACGGACCTGCAGGCCGCAGCGGCACCGCACGGCCTGCGGTTCGGGCCAGACCCGTCCTCGGCGAGCCGCTGCACCCTCGGCGGGATGATCGGCAACAACGCCTGCGGACCCCACGGCCTGGCCTACGGCCGCACGGCGGACAATGTGCGCCGATTGCGCTGGCTGCTGCCGAACGGCCGGATCCTGGAGGTGGTCCCGGGACAAGACACCGTGGACCGGGTGCCCGGGCTGGAGGCCCTCATCCAACGGCACCTTCAGGTGCTCCGCACGGAACTGGGACGGTTCGGCCGGCAGATCTCCGGGTACAGCCTGGAGCACCTGCTGCCGGAGAACGGCCGGGACCTGGCCGCCGCCCTCGTGGGGACGGAAGGGACCTGCGGGGTGCTGCTGGAGGCCGAGGTGGACCTGGTGCCGAAGGCCCCGGCCCCCGCGCTGGCCGTGATCGGCTATCCGGACATGCCCTCCGCCGCGGACGACGTCCCCCACCTGCTGCCCCACAGGCCGCTGGCGCTGGAGGGGCTCTCGGCCGAGATGGTGGAGGTGGTGCGCCGCTCCCCCGCGGGGGCCGACGTGCCGGAGCTTCCGGCAGGCGGGGGCTGGCTGATGGTGGAGGTCGGCGGGCAGGATGCGGCCGAGGCGGTGGCCGCCGCCGAGGCCATGGTCGCCGCGGCGCACGGCCTGGAGGCGGTGGTGTTGCCCTCAGGGCCGCAGGCGTCCCGGCTCTGGCAGATCCGCGCGGACGGCTCGGGGCTCGCGGTGCGGACGGCCACGGGAACGCAGGCCTGGCCCGGGTGGGAGGACGCAGCCGTGCCGCCGGAGCACCTGGGCGACTACCTGCGCGAGCTACAGACCCTGATGGACGCCCGCGGCCTCTCCGGACTGGCGTACGGGCACTTCGGGGACGGCTGCATCCACATGCGCATCGACTTCCCCTTCGCCTCCGGCACCGGCGAGTTCCGCGAGTTCATGGAGTCCGCCGCCGCACTGGTGGCCCGCTACGGCGGATCGCTGGCCGGCGAGCACGGGGACGGGCGGGCGCGCAGCGAGCTGCTGTCCGTCATGTACTCCCCGGAGGCCCTGACCGCGTTCGCCGAGTTCAAGGCGCTGTTCGATCCCGCCGGGTTGATGAATCCGGGGGTGCTGGTGGATCCGGACCCCGTTGACGCCGCCCTGCGCCGGCCCGCCTCCGCCGAGGAGCGCGCCGCGGACGGCTTCGCCTTCGCGCACGACGCCGGCTCGGTCACCGATGCCGTGCACCGTTGCGTGGGCATCGCCAAGTGCCGGGCGGACCTGCGGGAGCAGGGCACCTTCATGTGCCCGTCCTACCTGGCCACCGGCGACGAGAAGGACTCCACGCGAGGGCGGGCCCGGGTGCTGCAGGAGATGCTCAACGGCTCCGTGGTCACCCTGGGCTGGGATGCCCCCGAGGTGCACGAGGCCCTCGACCTGTGCCTGTCCTGCAAGGCCTGTGCCTCCGACTGCCCCACCGGCGTGGACATGGCCACCTACAAGTCCGAGTCCCTGCACCGCAGGTTCGCCGGGAAGGTGCGCCCGCTGTCCCACTACACGCTGGGGCGGTTGCCGGGATGGCTGCGTCTGGCCGCGCCCCTGGCCCCCCTGGTCAACGCCGCCGGACGGATTCCGATGCTGCGGCGGAGCATGATGACGCTGATGGGTGCGGATGACCGGCGGTCCCTGCCGCTGCTGCCGAAGGCGCCGTTCCGCTGGTCGGAGGCCGCCCGGCGGGACCCGGGGCACGACGACGGACGGCCAGTGGTGCTGTGGGTGGACTCCTTCTCGGATGCCCTGTCTCCCGAGATCCCCACCGACGCCCTCGAGGTGCTGGCGGCGGCTGGCTGCGAGGTCCACGTGGTGGGGCAGTCAGCCGGGGAGCAGGCGTGTTGCGGGCTGACACTGATCTCGACGGGCCAACTCACGGCCGCGAAGCAGAAGCTGAGGCGGACCGTGGAGATCCTGCTGCCGCATGTGCGGGCCGGCCGGACCGTCGTCGGGCTGGAGCCGAGCTGCACGGCGACGCTGCGCTCGGACCTGGTGGAGCTGCTGCCGGACGAACCCGGGTCCCGGGAGGTCGCGCGTGCGGTGCGGACGGTGGCTGAACTGCTGGGTGAGCTGGACTGGACGCCGCCACAGGTCTCCGGCGCGGACGCTGAGCTGCTGGCCCAGCCGCACTGCCACCAACACGCGGTGATGGGCTATTCCGCGGACCGGCGCCTGCTGGAATCCATGGGCGTGGACGTGGAACTGTCCAACGGCTGCTGTGGGCTGGCCGGGAACTTCGGCATGGAGCAGGGCCACTACGAGATCTCGGAGACGATCGCCCGGCAGGGCATCCTGGCTGCGGCGGAGCGTTCCCCGGACCGGCCGATCCTGGCGGACGGCTTCTCCTGCCGCACGCAGGTGGCCGACCTCGCGGAGCTGGACAGCCGTCACCTGGCCCAGGTCATCGCTGCCGCCCTCCGCGCCGGCTCCTGACCACCCCATCCCGTCCCGGCCAATAGTTACGATCACGGCTATCGTCGAGACACGCCGGGCCGAGCCACCCACCAGCGTGCTCATAACTTGCCAACTTGCGGGGTGCCGAGCGCATCCGAGGTTGGAGCCCTCGTGATCCGTGGTGGTCAGGAGCCGGCGAGCATGTCCAGGACCATCGGCTTGACCTTCGCCCCGTAGAGCTCGATCGACTCCATCATGGACTCGTGCGGCAGCGAACCGTTGCCGTACTTCAGTCCGAACCGGCCGGCGTCCAAGGCGCGAACACTGGCTGCCACCTTGCGGGCCACCGTCTCGGGCGAACCCAGGTGCAGGGCGCCGTGGGCGATCTCCTGCCGGAACTGGGCCGGGGTGGGTGCGGGCCAGCCACGCTCGGCGCCCAGCGTGCGCATGCTGCGCTCCCAGTGTGGGTAGTACCGCTCAGCAGCCTCCTCGTCCGTGGCGGCCACGAAGCCGTGGGAGTGCAGGGCCACCCGGCGCCTCTCGAATCCGCGGGCCTCGATCTCCCGCCGGTAGAGCTCTGCGAAGGGGCGGAACCGTTCGGGCGAGCCGCCGATGATGGCCAGCTCGAGCCCCATGCCATAGGTGGCCGCGCGCACCACCGAGGTCGGAGTGCCCCCCACGGCAACCCAGGTGGGCAGACCGGACTCGTGGGCCGTCGTCGGGAACACGGACTGGCGGGTGAGCGCGGCGCGGGCGTTGCCCTGCCAAGTGACGGGCTGCTCGGTGCGCAGGTGGGAGAAGAGGTCCAGCTTCTCCTCGTAGAGCATCTCGTAGTCGGCCAGGTTGTAGCCGAAGAGCGGGAAGGACTCGATGAAGGAGCCGCGGCCCAGTGAGATCTCGGCGCGGCCGTTCGAGACGGCATCCAGGGTGGCGAATCGCTGGTAGACGCGTACCGGGTCATCCGAGGAGAGGACCGTGACCGCGGAGATCAGTTTGATGTGCTCGGTCTGCCCGGCAATGGCGGACAACACCATCTCTGGCGAGGAGACCGCGTAGTCGGGGCGGTGGTGCTCGCCGATGCCGATGACGTCCACGCCGGCCTGGTCCGCCATGACGCCCTCAGCCACCACGTTGCGCAGCACCTCGGGGTGGCTCAGGGGCTGCCCCTCCGCCGACTGGGTCACGTCCCCGAAGGTGTGCAGACCGAATTCGAGGGTGCCGGCGGGCACGGAGTCGGCGCGTTCGGTGGACGGGTTGGGATGCGGGGCCGCGAGCGCGGCAGGGCTCTGGGTCACAGGGTTCTCAGTCACGTCAGGGAGAACGCCGGAGCCCGCCCGGTTCATTCCTTGAGATTTGAACTTCCTGCTGGGTGGTCACTTCCCGTGGCGATCCCGGCGCGGACTGCCACACGATCTGACCACCCAGCGGAGGGGCCTGGTCGGTTCAGGGCAGGGGGAACGAGCCACTTCCGAAGAGGATCCGGCGAGCCAGGGCCCGGCCGGGCGGAGTGCGGAGGGCCGCGAAGGCGGCCGTGGCCATTGCGGGCGTCCGGACCGCCTCCAGCCCTCGCCGCAGCAGCAGTCGTTTGCGGAACCTGGCCCTCAGAGCACTGCCGTCGTAGCGCTCCAGGATCTCGGGGCGGCCGGAGCGGAGTGCCTCGTCCAGGGCCTCGGCGGCATACCCGGACAGCCGCAGGCAGGGGTCGAGCCCGCCAGCGGTCAGTGGCGAGACCGCCCCCGCGGCGTCCCCCACGAGCAGCCCGGCAGCACAGGAGATCCGCGGCAGCACGCCACCCACGGGGATCGGTCCGGCCCGCTTCTCCACCAACTCCGGGCGGACCACACCCTCCATCCCGGGCGCCTGACTGGCGAAGGACCGCAGCGCCCCATACATCCCGTGCGGGAAGCGCTCGGCATAACCGGCGGTGCCGAGGTGGACGTGCTCCCCGTCCCGGAGCACCCAGGCCAGGTAGCCGGGGGCGATCCGAGGGTCCACCACGCAGTGGAACCCCGGCTCCACCGCAGGATCAGGCTCCGGGAAGACCTCCTCGGCCCCCGCCAGGAGTTCCGTGTTCCGGCTCAGCCCCAGCGTGCGGGCCACCCGGGACCGCGCCCCGTCCGCCCCCAGGAGGAACCGGGCCTGCACCCGCTCGGGCCCACCCGGCCCCTCGATCAGGTAGGCCGGAACGTCCTGGCGGGTGCCGTCCCCCTGACCCTCTTCCCGTCCCAGGAAACGGGTGGAGAACCGGAGCACGACGCCGGCCCGCTCGGCCGCCGCGGCCGCGTGCGAGTAGAGCGGGCCCATGTCCCCCACGCGGTACTCGTCACGGGCACTGGCCAGCTCCACGGGACCGCGCAGTCCGGGAGGATAGAGCACCATCCGGCGGATCGGTGGGCCCAGGTGCTCCTCAGGCAGGTCGAAGTCCTCCAGGGTTCGCCGGACGAAGATCCCGGTGGTGCGGACGGTCCCCGTCAGCGTTCTCCGCCGCTCCACGAGTGTCACCCGGTGACCTGCCCGGGCGAGGAGGGTGGCGGCGTACAGTCCCGCCAGACCGGCTCCGACCACGAGGACGTCCACGTGCTCCCGGCGCTCTCCTGGTTCAGCCGGCGTGTTCATCCGGGCCTCCCTCCCCGGGGCCGCCGGCCTCCGATCCATCCCAGCGCAGCAGGTCTCCGGGCTGGCAGTCCAACACCCGGCAGATCGCGGCCAGCGTGGAGAATCGCACCGCCTTGGCACGCCCGTTCTTCAGCACAGCGAGGTTGGCTGGCGTGATTCCGACGGCCTCGGCCAACTCTCCGGCGGACATCTTGCGGCGGGCCATCATGACGTCCACGTCCACCACGATCGGCATCAGATCACCTCCGAGAGTTCGTCCTCGAGGCGGCGAGCCTGGGCATCGCGTTCCACGGCCTGGGCCAGCAACCGGCGGGCCACATTGACCGTCAGGGCGGCCGCGAAGGCCAATAGCGCGGCCCCGCCGACGATGAGCACCAATCCCGGCGCCACCGTGCCCCCGGCCAGCACCACACCGAAGGCGAGCAGCAGCACGCCGATGCCGGCGACCGCCGCGGTGACGACGTCCACGTGCCGGAAGGCGGCGCGGGAGAAGATCCGCCCGCGCAGCACCAGGGACAGCAGCTGCCAGATGCACACACCGATGACCTGCAGGCACACGACCCCGAGGGCCAGGATGGTGACGATGGCGACTGCCACGGACACCGCACCGTCCGCCATGTCGCCCCAGGTGAGCGGGAGGATGACGAGCAGCACGACGAGCGATCCGGCGGCAGCGAGCACCAACATGGCCCGCAGGATGAGCACCAGGGAACGCGGCACGGACGTATGAGCGGGCGTGGGCATGACAGGCCTCCATCGATTGTCTTGCGATGAAAACCTATCGCTAAACGATAGCTGAGGCAAGACGGTCGGCAGTTCCGCCGTGAACACCGTACTGCCATGCCGGCGTGCCGAGGCCATGCCGAGGCTGTGATTCCGCTGCGAAACCATGCGCACCCCCGTTGCACAGGGCGGACACAGGAACGGCACACGTGGCACAGAGATTCCGGTGGTGGTGTGTGCATGGAGTCAGAATCGCCGAATCCCCAGGAGCACGCCATGACCAGCACCGGCCCGAACAGCCCTTCAGCCTCCGATGCCCACCACCCCGAGACCGCCTCGATGACGGTGCTCTCAGCAGCGGCCGGCGGCGAGCCGTCAGACGAGGATGCTCGGGACACCCGGGATCGGCCCCGCCGGATCCGGTGGTCCGTGGCCGGATTGGCCATCGCCGGGCTGATGGTGGCCGGAGGCGTCGGCGGCGTGGTGGCCGATTCCGTGGCCACCCAGCCCCCCTCCGCCGCCCCCTCGCAGCAAACCGGTGAGGCCGCTGGAGAGGCCAACTCAGGCGATGCCCACTCCGCCCAGACCGTCGCCGATCCAGCCACCCTGGCCGAGACCCTCGACCATGTCCACGACGGCATCACCGTGCCGGAGGTGGACGGGGCGGCCGAGGGGGCAGACGGCACCCAGGAAGCCGACCAGTACGGCGGCCGGGACAACAGCCTGGATGACGGTCAAGGCGGCATCGGCGGTTCTCCCGGCGCCACGGACGGCTACTCCTTCGGCGGGCCGGAGGCCTCCTGGGGCGGAGGAACCCCGGACTCCCAGGGCACCCGGGTGGATGCCGGCGTCGAGGTCCAGGACGCCCCCGGCGTACTCCTGGTCAACACCGAGACCTCGAACGGCGAAGGTGCGGGGACGGGCATGGTGCTGAGTTCGGACGGGCTCGCCATGACGAACTACCACGTGGTGGACGGCTCCTCCGAGGTGGAGGTCACCGTCGCGGACACGGGCGAGACCTACACGGCCAGCGTGGTGGGCCGTGATGCCACCCAGGACGTGGCGGTGCTGCAGCTGCAGGAGGCCTCCGGGCTGGACACCGTCAGCGTCGATGCCTCCGGCGTGGACTCCGGGGAGGAGGTGGCGGCCGTGGGCAACGGCTCCGGCCAGGGATATCTGACCGCTGTCTCCGGCACGGCGACCGGAGTGGACCAGTCGATCTCCGCCGAGAGCCTCGGGGACACCGAGGACCTCACCGGACTGATCGCGACGGACGCGGACGTGGTGCCCGGCTACTCCGGCGGGCCACTGGTGGACGGGGACGGCCAGGTGGTCGGGATGAGCACCGCGGCCTCCACCGGCGAGACCTCCGAGCAGGTCAACGGCTTCGCCATCCAGATCACCACGGCCCTGGACATCGCCGACCAGATCGTTGCCGGCACCGAGTCGGACAGCGTGCAGGTCGGGGCATCCGGGGCCCTCGGCGTCACCGTGACGGATGCCGCCGCGGCGGCCCAGCAGGAGTACGCCGACCACCGGGGTTCGCAGCAGGGCGGCACGGACCCGTACGCCGCCCAGGAGGACAGCGGGTCCAGCGGGTCCAACGGCACTGCCTCCGGCGCGCTCGTGGTGGAAGTCTCCCCGGGGTCCGCGGCCGAGTCGGCGGGCCTGGTGGCCGGTGACACCCTGACGGCCCTGGACGGCACCGAGGTCGCCGATTCCTCCGAGCTCTCCGACCAGGTCAGCTCGCTGGACCCGGGCGACTCCGTGAGCCTGGTCTGGACGGACGCCGAAGGCGCCGAGCACACCGCCACCGTTGACCTGGGCGAGAGCACCGTCAACTGAGCCCAACACTCCCACGTTGAGTCTGGAGGGATTCACCGGAAACCCGACCCCGGGCGTGAATCTCTCCAGACACAACGCCAACAGATCAGCGCTCTGCGAGTACTCCGCGCAGGGTGGGCCGGGAGGCCGTGACGCCCAGCCGGACCAGCAGCACGCCGAGCACCAGGGCCCCGGCCACGAGCGCCATGGACGCGGGGCTGAAGAGCACAGCGGCCCCGATCACCGGCAGGGTGGTCACCGCGGCGGACACGAGGGTGAAGACCAGCACGATCCAGAGAGGCCCCATCACGGAGCGGCGTCGGATGACCTCCATGGTGGGCTCGGTCATCCCGAGCCGGCTCAGCCCGCGGTACATCTCGGCACGGTCGAGGACCTGGGCTGCCTGGGTGATGCCCACGGAGCAGGCCGTCAGCACGAAGGCGATGAGCATGGTCAGCAGCACCCCGGTCTGCAGGTCGCCGATCAGCACCATGTCCTCCGGCCGAGCGCCCTCGGCAGAGACCGAGTTCGCCAGACCCATGCCCGCACCGCCGACCACACCGATGTAGGTGGTCACGGCGAGGCCACCGATCTGACGCCAGGCCTGCTGTGGCGACTCGAGCACGTTGCGGGCCGCCACCAGCTTCTCGGCCGTGTCCGCTCGGCGCCAGGTGCGGCGGGTCATCAGGCCCACCAGCCACGGGCCGATGAAGTGCAGGGCCAGCATCGGCAGGCCGAAACCCACGAGCAGCATGATCAGCACCACCATCATGTCCCCTGCCCCGAAGGCGTTGAGCAACACCTGGGCCAGGGCCAGCCCCACCACGGCCAGCACCACGCGGACCCAGTGGACCTTCGCGGCCTCCTGCCGGGTCCGTACACCGAGCGGCGTGATCTCGATCCGCCGCAGCCCGGCCATCGAACTGGCGGCGGCCATCAGCAGCAGGGCACCCACCACGGCGAACAGCCATCCGGTCCCCAGCCACATGCCCTCGAGGCCGATCGGCCGTCCCGCGAAGGGGATCAGACCGACCAGCGGCATGCACACGAGGTACCCGACGATGCCGATCATCAGCCCCGCGGCGGCCAGCACCATGGACTCGACCACGGCCAGGGTCCGCACCGTGAGGGTCCCGGCGCCCAACAGGCGCAGGGAGGACAGCCGTTCATCCCTGCGCCTGGCCAGCAGCCTGGCGGCAGAACCGGCCAGGCCGACCAGCGGGAACACGAGCAGCATCAGGGCGAAGACGGAGAGCACCAGGTAGAAACCGGCCAGGTCCCCGGTGATCGTCCAGAACGAGGAGGCGCCGCCGGCCACGAGCAGGGCCAGGGTCCCGACGATCGCGAACGCCGTCACTGGCAGTCCCCAGACCTGGCGGTCGGAGAACAACTTGCCGAGGAACAGCTTCAACACCGCGGCGGTGCCGCTGGACGGGCTGCGTCCCGAGCTCGACGGCGGCCGGCCGGGCACCGCGCCCAGGCTGGCGTCCGGCGCGGTTCCGGGATGGACGGTCTCGTTCCTCATCGTGCACCTCCGGCGGCGGCCGATGCCGAGTCGGCGACCATCCGGCCATCGGCCATCCGCACCAGCCGGGAGCAGCGGTCGGCAGTGGTCTGATCGTGGGTGACCATCACCAGGGTGCGGCCGCGGCCCACGGTGGAGTCGAGCAGGGCATCGAGCACCGAGGCAGAGGTGGCGGAGTCCAGGGCGCCCGTGGGTTCGTCCGCGAAGACCACGTGGGGGTCGGCCACCTGGGCACGGGCGATGGCCACTCGCTGAGCCTGGCCCCCGGAGAGTTCGCCGAGCCGGCGCGTCTGCATCCCGTCCAGGCCGAGGGCGGAGAGCCACTGGGCGGCGTGGGACTCGGCTCCCTGACGGGGCACGCCGGAGAGCATGAGCGGCAGGGCCACGTTCTCCACAGCGGTGAGTTCGGGCAGGAGCAGCCCGTCCTGGAAGACGAAGCCGAGGTGTTCGCGGCGCAGCTTCGCGCGCGCCTCCTCGTTCAGGGAGGTGACCTCGGTGGCGCCGGTGCCGTCGCCGGCGAACTGGACCGAACCGGCGTCGGGCGTCAGGATTCCGGAGAGGATGTGCATCAGGGTGGTCTTGCCGGAGCCGGAGGGTCCCATGATCGCCACGGACTCCCCGGCCTCCACGTTCAGGTCCACGCCGTCCAGCGCGTGGGTGGTGCCGTAGGTCTTCCTCAGGCCACGGGCGGCGAGGATCGGGGCGGGCAGGGGTGCGGGTCGGTTCATCATGGTTCCACTCTCGCCGAGGACCCCCCACCCCGTCGTCGGCCCCGGCTCCGATCCTCAGCGGCTGAGGGTCCACCCAGGGGATGACCCCGCCGCGGCCGGACCTCACTCCGGCAGGGTGATGCTGGCGGCCACCTCCTGCAGGGTGGCGAAGTCCCTCTCCCACACGTGCTCGTAGGCCGTCATGAAGACGTTGTGCTTCCGCCCGTCCGGCGAGTAGGCGACCCAGGCCCACCCCATGGTGGGGACACCGCCGTTGGAGCACGCGTACTCGTAGTGGAAGGCGACGTGGTGCTCGGCCTGCCCTGACGCAGGCGCGGTCTCGGGACTGCCGAGCAGATGGAAGCCGTCCAGGCACCCGTGGCCCTTGTCCTGGACGTAGTACGTGAAATCCTCCGGCGCCAGGGCCGCCATGCCGGCACGCTTCTCCTCGATCACCTCCTCCAGATCCTCCCTTGAGAGCGGCTCATCCGGCGCCGGCTCGGCCGTGTACTGGAAGAGCACGGAGGCACCCTCCCCGTCCGGCGCCGCCTGGCGGAAATGGGCGCGGACGTCCTTGGGGGTGGGCGAGATGAAGGTCTGGTTGGAGAGGTCCTGCTCCTCCCAGGACAGAGGAAGGTTGATCTGGAACGACTCGGCCGTCAGGGTCCCCATGCCCACGGCAGGGGTCTCCTCCTGTACAGGTGCGGCTCCGGGGGAAACCAGAGCGGCGACGGCGAGGGCTCCCGCCACGGCGACGGCGATCCGTTGGGTCAACATGAACATGGCTGGGGCCTCCGCTGGGTGTCTCACCGAACTGGTCGCCGCAGGCGGTAGGCCGGCGGCGTGGTTCCAGACTGCGTGAAGCCGCCGGGTCCCGACAGCGCGTCAGGGGCCACCTGTGGATGACCCGCCGGCACAGGCAGGGCTGTGGAGGAAGGGACTGAGCCCTACGTCGCATGCCGGAGTCTGACCGCGTCAGGCATCGAGGCGCCGAACCCACCGGCACCTTCGGGCCGCCTTGGTTCCCCTCAGCCGTACGGCGCAACACCTCGTCCCAGGGAGTCAACGCCCGTACGGGCTTCGCCACGGTTGCCGCCTGGTCCACAGGTATTCTGGATCAAGGCATGGGACAGGGGACGGATATGGGGGCCAGGAGCCAGCAACCCGCGGATCGGTCAGGCGCAGGGCAGACCTCTGACGGCCACGCCGTGGAACTCTGGGGCCGCGTCATCAACGGTTTCGAGGTGACCAATCGCCGGATCCACGAGGCGATCGACCGAAAGTTCTCCCTGACGGAGGCCGAGGCGCAGATCCTCCTGATCCTGCATCGCCAGCCCGAGCACCGAGCGCCCATGGCCAGGCTGGCCCAGGCGGCCTCCTTCTCCACCGGCGGGTTCACCAAGCTCGCGGACAGGCTCACTCAGCGCGGCTACGTCATCCGGGCCGCCTGTGCGGAGGACCGGCGGGTGACGTTCCTCGAGTTCACCGCGGAGGGGAGGGGGCTCGCCGCCCGCCTCACGGCATTGACCGCACGCACCAACCGCGAGGTGTTCATCGACGTCCTCGGCGAGGAGCGGGCGGCACTCGTCGCGGAGGCCATGACCGAGCTGTACCGCGCCAACACCCCCGCCGAGGACTGAGCCAGGCCGGCGCCCCTCAGGCGCCGGCGGCAGTGACCGTGGTCAGGATGCCCCGGTGGTCCGTTCCAGGGAACGTCAGCCGCCGGTAGTCCTGCGGCACCAGACCACGCAGGAGCACGTGATCGATCTGGGTGAACGGCGGGACCCAGGATCCCACCGGCCACGTCGGTCCCGGCCAGGGCCCGGACGCTGCCGCCGCCGGGGTGAACCCCTCGGCCAGCGCCCTGAACTGCGGATGGGCCCAGCTGGCGTTGAAGTCACCGGCCAGCACCAGGGGCATCTCCGCCCGTCCTGCCTGCCAACGGTCCAGGCCGTTCAGGGTCTCGTCCCACGAGGGAACGAAATCTCTCCCGATCGGGGGAACGGGGTGGACACCCACCACCCGCACCGACCCCAGCTCCGGGTCCTGGACCACCGCCACCGGCTGCTCGAAGTGACGGAACCCGGCAAACCGCGGCAGAACGCCCTCGGAACGTACCGGGTGGGCGGACAGGATCACCGCGCCGCCGGCGTGCCCGCCCTGGGGAACGGCGGGGATCTCCCCCGTGCGGTGCGGCAACCCGTCGAGGGCGCCCCGGGCCCGCAGCTCGCCGACCAGCTCCTCGTCCGCCTCCACCAGAACGAGGACCTCCACTCCGTGCTCCTCGAGGTCGGCGGCCAGCGCCGCGGGGTCCGCGCCGGCATATTCAGCGTTCAGGCTCAACAGCGTGAGCTCCCCCGCCTCACCCGCTACCGCCGGCGCAGTCGAGGAATCTGCCGTCAGCGCCGTCGGTACCAGTGCGGGCACCAGCCCCGCCGCCGCCCCTGCCGCCAAGAGTGCTGCGGCCCATCGCTGACGCACCAGGGCCATCGCCACGGCAGCCACGGCAACCACCAGGCACAACACCGGGATCAGAGCCTGCAGAGGCACCACGAGCCACGGGGTGGTGACAGCCGGATGCGGCAGTAGCGCCAGGCCCAGGGCAAGGGTCGCGGAGGTGGCCAGGACGATGGATCGGGCGCGCCGCCGTCGCACAGTCCGTCCGTGACCCAGCTGAGGATCCATCACCACACCGTCCCTTCCGCCGCTGCCGAGGGAACGCCGGGCACCGGGCGCCCGCGTGCCGGGCACATCAGGCATCCTAGAGGCATGCCCGAGCCGACCCCCGCCACCGACCCCCTGGCCCTCGAGAGCCAGATCTGCTTCGCCCTGTCCGTGGCCTCCCGCGGGGTGATCGCCGCCTACCGCCCCGTGCTCGAGCCCCTCCGGCTCACGCACCCCCAGTACCTGGTGATGCTCGCACTGTGGCAGCACGCGCCCCTGTCCCTCAAGGACCTCGCGGAACGGCTCCACATGGAGACGGCCACCCTCTCCCCGATGACCCGGCGCCTCGAGGCCCTGAGCTATGTCCAGCGGGGGCGGAATCCCGACGACGGCCGAGGACTGGCGCTCTCCCTCACCGATGAGGGACGCGCCCTCCGCCAGCAGGCCGAGCAGGTGCCCGTGGAGATGATGCGTCGGCTCCAGATGGACGAGGACGAGCTGCAGGACCTGCACCGGCTCATGACCACGCTCATGGAGCGCGTCCACCCCGTGCCGGAGTAGGACGGCCATCTCACGCGGCTGACATCCGCTCAGGCGTCATCCTGCCGTGACGTCGGCTCGTCGGGCTGCGGCGTCCGCGGGACGGGCTGCACGGTCTGCTCCGGGTCCACGGGGTTCCCCTGCTCGTCCACCATGATGTAGCGGTAGCCCTCCTGGAACGGCTTCGGGGGCTGGCCGTGGTGACTCAGGAACTCGGACTTCTCCGCCTCGGGCGCGTCGGCGTCCCCCGCCGCGCGCCGGACGGCCGGTGGCGGCTGCTCGCCCCGGGCCCGGTAGGCCGCCGCGATCCGCTGGGCCCGCTCCACCCTGAGCCCCTCGCGCGGGTTCAGGCCGGACTGGCGGCTGGCGGGGCCATAGACGTCGTTCGCGGCGTAGCGGATCCGCCACAGCAGGCGGTATCCGAGGGACAACCCGGTGTTGTCCCTCACCACGGGATGGACCTTCTCGTTCTCATGCATGGCGTACCTCCGAGGGAGCGCCGATGCCGGGGCACCGGCCGTGCTCCCAGCGTAGATCCGCCGGCGGGGAAGGTGAACCGTCCATGCTCCGCGGTGGGGAGGTCAGCGGGGCTTGGTGGCCCAGTGGATGGCGAGGGTGCCGAACAGGTGCGTCTCGTGGCCGACGTCCTCGAAGCCGGCCTCCTCGAGCAGGTCCTGGATCTGCGCCGGGGTCTTGAAGCCGCGGGAGGTGGCCGAGAGGTACTCGTAGGCCTCCGGGTCCCGGGTGATCAGTTTGGAGATCTGCGGCACCACGTACTTGATGTAGGCGGTGGAGAAGGGCTTGATGAGGTTGTCCGGGGCGGGCGAGGTCTCCAGGGCCACCATGCGGCCGCCGGGCTTGAGCACGCGGAACTGCTCGGCCAGGGTGGTGGGGATGTCCGCCACGTTGCGCAGCAGGTAGCCGTGGGTGACCGCGTCGAAGGTTCCGTCCGCGAACGGGAGGTCCATGGCGTCGGCCTCGACCCAATCGACCTGCTCCCCGCCGGGCCGGCGCTTGCCGACCTCCATCATCTCGGGGGCGAAGTCCGCGCCGGTGATCGTGGAGCCGTAGTGCTGCCTCAGCACCTCGAGGGCGATGTCCCCGGTGCCGGTGGCCAGGTCCAGGACGACGGGCGCATCCGGAAGCTCCGCGCGCTGGACCGTGCGGCGCACGAAGCGCGGCTCCTGGCCCCAGGTCATGACGAGGTTCATCAGGTCGTAACGGCCGGCGATGCCGTCGAACATCGACGAGACCTGCGCCCCGTGGTCGGCCCCATGCTCGTCGGGGCGGGGGGTCTCGGCGGCTGGCTGGTTCGTGCTCACCCGCTCCACGGTAGTCGCCTGTGGCCGGGCCGCCGAACAGCCGCCTTCGCCGAACGGACGCCTTTGGGTCGCGTGCCCAGCGACCGCGCCGGAAACCCTGGGAGGTTCGCACATCCGGCACGGTCGCTGGGCACGTCCACCGTTGACCCAACTGCAGTGTGCGTTCGCCCCGCACGGCGACCGCACATTTGTTAGGCTAGGCTAACTTCATGCAATTAGGCAACACCCTCGTTACCCAATGACAACCAAGAGCCGTCCCTGAATGAAAGGCACCCCCGTGTCCTCTTCCCCCCTCTCCTCGACCTCCGGTGAATCGACCACCGGTGAGCGTCAGCCCCGCGGGACCGCCCGCCGCAGGACCCTCTCCATCGGTTCCCTCGCGCTCAGCGCAGCCCTGCTGGCCGGTTGCTCCACCGGGCCTGCCGGCGGTTCGGAGTCAGAATCCGCGGGCGCCTCGGAGTCCTCCACCAGCTCGGACGCCACCTTCCCCCGAACGGTGGAGCACGTCTACGGAGAGACGGAGATCCCGGCGCAGCCCGAGCGCGTCGCCACGGTGTCCTGGGTGAATCAGGACGTGTCGCTCGCGCTGGGCGTGGCTCCGGTGGGCGTGGCGGCCACCGAGTACGGCGGCAATGCGGAACAGTCCACGGACTGGTTCGATGCAGCACTGGAGGAGTCCGGCGCGGAGGCCCCGGAGCAGTACTCGGAGGCGGACGGCATCAACTTCGAGGCTCTGGCCGCCACGGAGCCGGACATCATCCTGGCCGCCTACTCCGGCATCACGCAGGAGGAGTATGACAAGCTCTCCGCGATCGCCCCCGTGGTCGCCTACCCGGAGGACACCCCCGCCTTCACCACCGCCTGGCAGGACTCCACCCGGCTGATCGGTGAGGCCCTGGGCAAGGAGGAGAAGGCCGAGGAGGTCATCACGGACGTGGAGGAGCAGGTGGCGCAGGCCGCAGAGGAGTACCCGGCCCTGGAGGGCACCACCTTCCTGAGCGGTTCCGTGGACCCGGCCGCCGCCGATCAGATCTACCTGTTCACGGCGGCGGACAACCGGCCGAAGTTCCTCACCTCCCTCGGCATGGAGCTGGCCCCCGTGCTCGCGGAGAATGAGGAGGCCCAAGAGGCCTTCTTCCTGACGTGGTCCCCCGAGCGGGCGGACGAGCTCGACTCGGACATCCTGATCACCTCGGCCGCCGACGATTCGGTGGGGGACGCCATCAAGGCCGATCCACTGCTGTCCAAGATCCCGGCCGTCCAGGAGGACACCCTCGTGTTGCAGACCGACGAGCAGGAGGTCCTCTCCACCTCCGCCGCCTCACCCCTGTCCATCCCGTGGGCCCTGGACCACGTGGTCCCGGACCTTGCCGAAGCGGCCGAGCAGGCCGAACAGTCCGAGACGGCCGGGAACTGACCACGCACCGCGGATGAACCCCACCATCCACCACCCGGACTCGGGCACCGCCCCACCCGCCTCGCCGGCCCTCGCGCCGGAGGGGTGGGGTGGTGTGCCCACGGCACGACGCCGGCCGGTCACCTTCCTGATCCTGTCGGCGGTCGCCCTGGTGATCGTCTCCCTGGCCGCGGTGGCGTTCGGGGCCCGCAGTGTGGGCCCGGGGCCGACGCTGGAGGCCCTCGGCGCGTTCTTCTCCGGATCCGGCAGCGCCTCGGCGGACATCGACGCCGCGGCGGTGTTGTCCCGGATCCCCCGCACCGTCACGGCCATCCTGGTGGGTGCGGCCCTGGCCGTCTCCGGGGTGGCACTGCAGGGCGCCACCCGCAATCCGCTGGGCGATGCGGGCCTGCTCGGGCTGACCGCCGGGGCCTCCCTGGCGGTGGCCCTCGGGCTGGGCCTGGGCCTCTCGGCCGGCCTGGCGGGGGTCATGGTCCTCTCGATCCTCGGCACCCTGGGGGCCGCCGTGGTGGTCTACACCGTGGCTGCGGCCGCCTCCCGGCTCGGCGGCGGGTCCGGTGCCGCCACCGGCGGAGCCCCCGGCCCCCTGTCCCTCGTGCTCGCCGGCGCGGCCGTGACGGCCGGCTGCACGGCCGTCACGAGCGCCCTGCTGATCCTCTCCCCCGCCGTGCTGGAACGCTTCCGATTCTGGACCGTGGGCTCCGTGGCACGTTCCTCCCTCGAGGACGCCGCCTGGCTGGCCCCGCTGATCGCCCTCGGCATCCTGGCCGTCTTCGTGGCCGCCCCCGGGCTGGACGCCCTCGCTCTGGGCGACGAGCTGGCCCACGGCCTGGGCTCCCGTCCCGAGCGGTTGCGCCTGCTGCTGCTCGGCGCCACCGTGGTGCTCACCGCCGCCGCCACCGCCCTGGCCGGACCCGTGGTGTTCGTCGGAATCCTGGTCCCCCACGCACTGCGCCGCTTCCGCCCTGCCTCCACCCGCGTGCTCGTACTGGGCTGTGCCCTCTGGGGTGCCGTCCTGGTGGTCCTGGCGGACCTGGCCGGCCGCCTCGTGATCGCCCCGCAGGAGATCCACGTGGGCGTCACCACCGTGGTCATCGGCGTGCCCGTGCTGCTGGTCCTGCTGCGCCGCAAGGCGGTGTCCCTGTGAGCGCCCCGGTCCTCCATCCCCACTCCTCCACATCCCCCTCGGCAGCACCCCCGCCCGTGGAGGCCTCACCCGGCGCCCTGGCGGCGGTCCGGTCCCTGCACTCGGCGGCCACGCGCCGGCTCCTCGCCGCCACCCTCGGCCTCACCCTGGTCCTGGTACTGGCCATGGGCGTGCGCGTGCTGCTGGGGAACTACACCGTCACCCTCCCCGACTTCTTCGCCATCCTGGGTGGCGAGCGGATCCCCGGGGCCACCTTCATCGTGCGAGAGGAGAAGCTGCCCCGCGCCGTGGCCGGTGCCCTGGCCGGCGCGGCCTTCGGTGCGTCCGGGGCCCTGTTCCGCCGGACCCTGCGCAATCCCCTGGCCAGCCCGGACATCATCGGCGTGACCCAGGGGGCCGCCGTGGCCGCCGTGGCCGTACTGGCCTTCGGTGGCGTGCGCGGGATGGGCATGGCCGCTGCCGCGCTGATGGGTGGCCTCGCGGCGATCGGCATCGTGCTCGGGTTCTCCCTGGCCGGCAGGAGGTCCGGCGGCGCCGGGCGAGGCGGGTTGGCCGGCACCTTGGGCGGGGCCACGTTCATCGTGGCCGGGATCGCCGTGGCCTCGCTGTGCCAGGCCATCCTCTCCGGGGCCATGCTGGCCCTGAACCAGCATGACCTGCAAGCGGCTGCGGTGTGGACGGCCGGGTCCCTGAACGCGGTGACGTGGGAGCGCATCATCCTGTTGGCCGTGCTGATGGTGGTGCTGGTGCCGCTGGGCGGGATCCTGCACACCCGTCTGGCCCCGGCGGACCTGGGCGGCGAGCTGGCCCACGGCGTCGGCTCCCGCCCGGGACGCACCGGCATGGGGGCCCTGGTGGTCGGTGCCCTGCTGGCCGCGGCGGCCACCGCAGCCACCGGCCCACTGGCCTTCGTGGCCCTGCTCTCCACCCCGCTGGCCCGTGGGATGACGGGCGGCCGGCCGTCACTGCCCGTGGCGGCCCTGTGCGGGGCGGTGATCGTGGTGGTGGCCGACTTCGTGGCCTCCGAGGCCTTCGGGGGCACGCGCCTGCCCACCGGTGTGCTGACGGGCGCCGCCGGGGCTCCGCTGATGCTGTGGCTGTTGATCCGAACCGGACGGAAGGCTTGAGATGACCGATGACACCGCTCTGCGACTGCGCGGCGTGAGCCTGGCCTACGGCTCTCGCACCGTCGTCGGCGCCCACACCCCCGTGGACCTGGACGTGCCCGCAGGCCGGACCACGGCGATCATCGGGGCCAACGGCTGCGGCAAGTCCACCCTGCTCAAGGGGCTGACCCGGCAACTGCCTCTGGCCAGCGGGTCCCTCGAGGTGTTCGGCCGGAACGTGGAGGGGTGGAACGCCCGCGGCTACGCCCGCACCGTGGCGCTGCTGCCCCAGTCCCCCGTGGTGCCGGAGGGCATGACGGTGGAGCAGCTCGTGGACCGCGGCCGCCACCCGCACCGGGGCTGGTTCGGCGCGCGGACGGCACGTGACACGGAGGCCATCGCCCGTGCCCTGGAGCAGACCGACCTGGTGGGGCTGGCGGGCCGGGACGTCGCCGAGCTCTCCGGCGGCCAGCGGCAACGGGCGTGGCTGGCCCTGGTGCTGGCCCAGCAGACCCCCGTGGTGTTGCTGGACGAGCCGACCTCCTATCTGGACCTCTCCCACCAGGTGGAGCTGCTGGACCTGGTGCGCGAGCTGCCGGACCCCGCCGGCGCGCGGCCGCGGGCCACCGTGGTGGCCGTACTGCACGAGCTCAATCTCGCGGCCCGCACCGCCGACCACATCATCGCCATGGCGGACGGCCAGGTGGTGGCCGAGGGGACGCCGGATCAGGTCCTGACCCCCGCCCGACTGGAGGAGATCTACGGACTGGATGCCGACGTCGTGCCCGATCCGTTGCTGGGGCACCCGGTGGTATTGCCGCGGACGGCGGCCAACCGGGAGATGTTGCAGGGCTGAGGCCCGTCCTGTCCCGGTCAGGCCCCGCCCGTCCCCTCGGCCACGGGCAGGAGCCGGACGGCGACCCGGTCCAGGTGCGGGACGGAGCCGAGCAGCTCCCGTTGGAGGGTCTCGGCAACGAGGTGGCCGGCCGTCACGGTCTGCCCTCCGTCGATGGTGATGCCCAGCTCGGCCTCCAACCGATGCCCACTCCACCGGGCCCGGACGCCCTCCACGGCGTGCACCCCGGCCACCCGCTCCGCCACGGACCCGATCCTCGCGGTCACCGACTCGTCCACGCCGTCCATCAGGCGGTTCAGGACGGTCTTCATCGAGCGGATCAGCACCAGGACGACCACCGCCGCGATCGCCAGTCCGGCCACGGCGTCCACCTGCGGGGCACCCAGCCAGGCCCCGACCACCCCGGACACCACCGCCAGGGAGGTCAGGGCGTCCGTCCGCGCGTGCTGGCCCTCGGCGATCAGCGCCGCCGAACCGATCCGGCGGCCCACGCGGATCCGGTACTGCGCCACGGCCTCGTTGCCGGCCGCCCCGACAAGCGCCGCCGCGAGCACCCAGCCGAGGTTCGTGAGCTCGCGCGGCTGGGCCAGGGCACGGACCGACTCCCAGATGATGACGGCGGCGGACAGGGCGATGACCAGCCCGATCAGCAGGCCGACCAGGTCCTCGGCCCGCCGGAAGCCGTAGGTGTACCGCCGCGTGGGGGCCCGCTGTCCGATCCGGAAGGCGATGATCAGCGGGATCGTGGTGGCCAGGTGACCGATGTTGTGCACGGTGTCCGCCAGCAGCGCCATGGATCCGCTCAGAGTCACGATGACGATCTGGAGGACGGCGGTGGCGCCCATCCCGCCCAGGCTGAACCAGGCTGCCCGGAGCCCCTGCTCACTGGACTCCTCCGCGGATTGGATGGCCTCGGAGTGGTCGTGGCTGTGCGGCGTCACCGCGTGCCTGATCGCCGCCCAGAGGCCGCGCCCGTGCTCGTGGTTGTTGTGGTGATGGTGATCGTGGGACGGCCCGACCGGCTGCTGCATCATATCTTCCATCATATCTGCGTATACGTGCATATATGAACATAGGATAGAATCGCCCCATGCATGAGAACCCGGTCCAGGCCGTGCCGGATGACCACCACGCGCAGCTCGTGGCCGATACGTTCCGCCTGCTCGCGGACCCCACCCGGGTCAAGATCCTGTGGGCCCTGCTCCAGGGCGAGTCGAGCGTGGGCACCCTGGCCGAGCTGGTGGACACCACCCCCACGGCGGCCAGCCAGCACCTGTCCAAGCTGCGGCTGGCCGGCCTGGTCGAATCCCGCCGCGAGGGGACCTTCATCCACTACTCCGCCACGGACCGGCACGTGCACCGGCTCCTGGCCGAGGCCCTGTCCCGTGCCGAGCACGTCACCGGCGTGGCAGCACCGGACGCACCGCACTCCTACCGCGCCTGACATCTGACGCCGCCCTTCCCCGCGACCGGGCCGGAACGGGTCACGCCGGTCCGGGCCGAACAGGGGTTCCCGCGGGCCGCCCGCAGGAGGACGATGTCTGTCATGGCTCACGGAGACATCACCCACGTAGACATTCCCGTTTCTGACCACCAACGCGCCACGGACTTCTTCGGCCAGGTCTTCGGCTGGAGGATCGAGACCTATCCCGGCTTCGAGGACTACCCGATGTGGCGGGCCCCCAACCAGGTCAGCGGCGGCGGCCTGGCCCCGCGCAGCGAGGGGTTCACCCAGCCGCGCTCCACCGTGGAGGTCGATTCGATCGACGACACCCTGGCCCTGGTCACCGAACTCGGCGGAGAGGTCCTGGCCCCCAAATCCGAGATCACCTCAACCAGCTGGTGGGCCGTGTTCCGGGACCTGGACGGCAACGAGATCGGCCTGTACGAGGGCGTCACCGAGACCTGACCCCGTGAGCCCCCTATTCCCGGATGACCGCAGGTGACGAGCGTTCCGCCGCTGGCCGAACCCGCTGGCGTGGACCGGGTCGCAGTGGAACAGTGGCCACTGAACCCAGTGCACACCAACGGAAGGACCAGATCCATGGCGAATTACCTGATCATCGGTGGACACGGCAAGGTCGGGATGCTCACCGCCCCCCTGCTCGTCCAGGAGGGCCACACGGTCACCTCCGTCATCCGCAACCCGGACCAGACCGCGGAGATCGAGGCCACCGGGGCCCAGGCCCTCGTGCTGGACGTCGAGAAGGCCAGCCAGGAGGATCTCGCTGCGGCCTTCGCCGGTCAGGACGCCATCGTGTGGTCCGCCGGAGCCGGCGGCGGCAGCCCGGAGCGCACGTACGCGGTGGACCGTGACGCGGCCATCCGCACCATGGGCGCGGCCCAGCAGGCCCGCGTGAAGCGCTACCTGATGGTGTCCTACCAGGGTGCCAGCACCCAGCACGGCGTGCCCGAGGACAGCTCCTTCTTCCCGTACGCGGAGTCCAAGGGCGCCGCGGACGAGCACCTGCGCAACTCCGGCCTGGACTGGACCATCCTCGGCCCGGGCAAGCTGACGCTGGACGAGCCCACCGGCACCATCGCCGTGGGCGCCGGCGGCGGTGACGGCGCCAACCGGGACACGTCCCGGGGCAACGTGGCGCAGACCATCCGCGTTGCGCTGGCCTCACCGAACACCATCGGGAAGCAGATCGAGTACGTGGATGGGGAGCAGCCGGTGAACGCGGCCTTCGCCGAGCTGTGACGCTCAGTTGAGGAAGCTGAGCAGGATCCCACCCACGGCCACGATCCCGGCGATCACCACGAACACGTTGGACGCGGCGCCGCGGAACCTGGCGAGCGCCGGGACCCGGTGGATGGCGTACATCGGCATGAGGTAGAGCACCACGGCGATCACGGGGCCGGCCAGGGACTCGATCAGGGACAGGATGCTCGGGTTGAGCACCCCGGCCAGCCAGGTGGTGACGATGAGGAAGGCGCTGACGCCGATCCGCACCGAGCGGTCCCCGAACCGGCCCCTCCGGTCCACCATGGTCCGGACGATTCCCGTAGCGCCCTCGGCGGCGCCCATCCAGTGGCCGAAGAAGGAGGAGGCGATCGCGGTGATGGCCACGGCCGGGCCCAACCAGGCGATCAGCGGGATGCCCATGACGTTGGCCAGGTGGGAGAGCACCGGCAGGTTCGCGTCCTTGGCCTCCTGCAGCCCCTCCGGGCCGAGGGCCAGCACGCAGGACCACACGAAGCCCATGGTGAAGACCACCAGCAGCACGGCGGTCAGACGCAGCACGGAGGACGCCTTCGTCACGGAGGACTCGCCGTAGCGATCACGCAGGGCCACGGAGAACTGCGAGACCGCCGGGGAGTGGTTGAAGGAGAACACCAGCACCGGGATCATCAGCCACAGGGACATGGCGAAGTCCCCCGCGGCCGGCACCGCCCCGAAGCCCTCGAGGGTCCAGGACGGGATCAGCAGCAGCGTCACGGCGAACAGCACCGCGATCAGCGGGAAGACGAGCCACTGGGTGACCACGAGCATGACCCTCTGGCCGGCCAGCATGACGGCGGACATCGCCAGCACGAGCAGCCCCGCCAGCAGCCACCGCGGCCAGGGGTCCATCCCGAGCTGATTCACCATGAGGGACTCCACCGTGTTGGTGATACCCACCCCGTAGATCAGCACGATCGGGTAGATCGCCAGGAAGTACAGCACCGTCACCACGCGGCCGGCCGTCTCGCCGAAGTAGTCCCGCACCACCCCCGTGATGTTCCGGTCCGGGTTCGGGTTCGGGGAGGCCACCACCATGCGGGAGAGCCCGCGGTGGGCGAAGTACGTCATCGGGCCGATCAGCAGCGTGGCCACCAGCAGGGGCCAGATCCCGCCGAGGCCCGCGTTCATGGGCAGGAACAGGATCCCGGCGCCCACGGCGGTGCCGAAGAGGCTGATGGTCCAGCTGGAGTCGAAGCCGCTCCAGCGTGGTCTGGCGACGTCGCCGGCGGTGGGCGTGGGGCCCGGGGCGGTGTCCGCGCCCACGGCGGTGGATGCGCTGGATGTCGGCTCGTCGATGGACGGCATGGTCATCTCCTGTGTCGCGCGGGACGGTCGGTCCCGCTGGGTCCGCCCGGGGGTATGGCGATTCTGCTGTGGTTGGGGCGGCCACCGTCCGGTGTGGTGTGGACGAAGGCCCGTTAGAGTGTAATTCCCACCACATCCCCCGGCGAACCGACCAGGTCAGCGAGTCCCAGCGCTTCCGAGGAGGACCCCATGCCCCAGTATCTGATCTCCGTCTGGCACTCCCCCGGAGTCCAGCACCGCGAGACCGGCCCCTACGCCTCGGAGGAGGAGATGCGGGCCGCGTTCCAGGCCGTCAGCGAGTTCAACGAGGCACTCCAGGCCGAGGGCGCCTGGGTGTTCGCCGGCGGGCTGGTGGCCCCCGAGGAGTCCGTGGTCATCGACGGCCGGGCGGGCGAGCCGGTCATCTCGGACGGCCCCTTCACCCAGGCCCAGCAGCACATGGGCGGGTTCTGGGTGGTGGACGCCGCGGGACCGCAGCAGGCCGAGGACCTGGCCGCCCGCGCGTCGAAGGCCTGCGGGAACCGCGTGGAGCTGCGGCCCTTCCAGGCCTGACCAGCACGCCACGCGATCACCACGGGAATCCCCAAGTTACGAGCACGACGCCTGTGGTCTCGATCGGCGAGTCTCGACATCCGTCGTGCTTGTAACTCAAGGGGTTCAAGGGGTTAAGGGCCTCACGGGGTTGAGGGGACACTGACCTCCGGGAGCCACCGCGCCAGCAGGCGGTCGAGCACCCACATCAGCGCGGCCACGGCGAAGAAGAACGCGAGGATGGCCACCACGTAGACGCCAACCCCGCCGTAGCCCAGCCGCGGCACGTCCAGGATGGTGTACGGGTACCAGTCCAGCAGCGGACCCCGCAGCAGGGTGAACGCCAGCCACGCCAGCGGGATCGCCGAGGCCAGCCCGATCCGCCGCCACCGGACCCCGCCCGGCGGGTCGAAGAGCAGCCACACCACCGGCGTGAGGATCGGGGTGATGATGTGCTGGATGGTGTCGTTGACCTGTTCCACGGGCGTGGCCGGCGGGGCGTCCCGCAGCAGCACGTTGAACACCACGCCGGTGATCACGATGCTCACCACCGCTGCGATCCGTAGTGCGTGGAACAGATCAGAGGTCCGGTACGGGCGGATCGCCAGCAGCAGCGAGGTCAGCCCCACCAGGAAGTTCGCCAGGAACGTGAAGTAGGTGGGCTGGTTGACCATGTGCTCCCAGCCGGCTGTGAAACCCCCGGAGAACCCCGCGTTCGCGGGCAGGTCCGAGTCCTTCCAGGAGCCGATGGAGAAGGACAGCCCGTTGCCCGTGAAGGACAGCAGCGCCGCCACGGCGAACACCCCACGCCCGACGACGGCCCACCACCCGGGTGCCCCGGCTGCGGTGCCGCGCGGCCGGGCCTGGGCGTGCCGGAGGCTCATCGGCCGTCAGTCCTGGTGCAGGCAGATGATGTTCCCGACCGTGTCATCGATCAGGGCGTCCGTGCCGACGTACTGTTGCACCGTCGGCTCCATGATCACCTGTGCCCCCCGGGCCCGGATCTGCTCGAACTCCTCCTGGCCGCCGGTGAGGGTCATGGAGAAGGCCGGCATCCCGGAGGCGCGGACCTCCTGCTGGTAGGCCAGCCCGGCACCGGCGGCGGCCTCCAGCACCAGGGAGGCGCCGCCGTCGGGCCCCGGGGCGCGCAGGGACAGCCAACGGAAGCCCTCGCTGGCGAAATCCGTCTCCACCTCGAATCCGAGGACCTCGGTGTAGAACGTCTTGGCGGCGTCCCGATCGGTGACGAGCAGGAAGGCCTGGCTGATCTTCATGGGAACCCCTTCGGTGCAGTGGGTGACGGAGGGTGGCGGCGGGTGACGCGTCACCGCCCAGTATGGTTCACGCACCCTACGCTGGACAGGTCAGGACAGGTCACGGCCGCATGGGCCGGAACGGGAGGTCGCACATGAGAATCGGCATCGTCATCGGATCGGTCCGCGAGGGGCGCATGGGCAAGCCCATCGGCGACTGGGTGGCCGAACGCGCCCGCGTGCAGGAGGACGCGCAGGACGTGGAGTGGGAGGTCCTGGACCTCAAGGACTTCGACCTGCCCGTCATGACGGACGAGAACTGGGCCCAGGCCGAGGACGGACCGGCCGAGGTGCACCGCTGGCGGGACGCCGTCGACGCCTGCGACGGCTTCGTGTTCGTCACCCCCGAGTACAACCGCAACATCCCCGGTGCCTTCAAGAACGCCTACGACCTGCTGAGCAGGCAGTGGATGGACAAGACCCTGGCGATCGTGGCCTACGGCGGCCTGGGCGGGGTGCGGGCCAACGAGGCCTGGCGGGTGACGGTGGCCGCCTACAACATGCACGTGGTGGGGTCCTCGGTGAACCTCATCCGCCGGGTGGACTTCCCGGGCGGCAGGCCCGCCCTGACGGACCACCACGACGCCTCCCTGGCGAAGGTCCTGGCCCGCCTGGTCTCGCTGACCCGCGCCGTGACGGCGGAGCGCGAGCGGGCCTCGATCTGACCCGCCGGGACGGGGTCCGTCCCGCCAACCGGGGTCCGAACCGGCCGCGGTCCGCGGACGAGGATCGCTCAGGCCGCGCGTCCGGTCCGGGCGAGCACCCGCGCCTGCCGGTCGGCCCCCTCGGGCACGGGCACCGGGTCCTTGAAGATCCCCGGGGCGTAGGCGGCCTCCCCGTAGCCGTCGACGGCGGCGTCCACCTCCCCGAGTTCGTCCTCGCTGAGGCGGTGGTCGGCTCCCTGGGAGGTGGCCAGGTCCCAGCGGTGCACGATCAGGTCCATGCCGTAGAAGTCCAACAGCACCTGCCCGACGGTGGAGTCCCCGAAGGGTGTCTGCATCGTGGTGTCGGTGAACTCCTCGTCCCGGACCAGGGCGTCCATGGCCGCGGCGTGGTGCTGCCACTGCTCGGCCGGTGAGCCGCTGACGAGCGGGATCTCGCGGCCGTGGCGGGACACGAAGTCGCGGTGGGTGTCCATGAGGTGGTCGAGGACGTCGGCGGCGGTCCAGCCCTCGCACGGGCTGGCGGCGTCCCAGTCGGTGACGTCTTCGATGACGCGGGTCAGGGGTTCGGTGTGGCGGTCCCAGGTCTGGGTGAATACGCTCATGCGCCCATCGTGCCCGGCCCGTGGCCGGTGCCGCTACCCCTCGGGGCGATCTGCGACCGGCCGCTCGACGGGCCGGCCGTCGGCGCGGAACCGGGAGACGGCCAGCAGGCCGAAGGCCAGGACCAGCACGGGGAGCAGCAGGGCGTTGCCCATGGCGGCGCCGAAGCCGATCACGCCCACGCCCATCTGCATGATGGCGCCGCCGGCGGCCGATCCCACCACGGCCCCGACCTGGCGGGAGGTATTGTACACGCCGGAGCCGGACCCCACGAGGGTCGGGGGCAGGTCCCGGAGGGTGATGGTGGAGTTGGGCGCCCAGCACATGGAGTTCGCCAGCCCGAGGGCCACGACCGGCAGCGGGATCCATCCGGGGCCGAGGCCCAGGTGCATGAAGGTCCCGAACAGGACCATCGCGGTGATGAGGGCTGAGAAGCCGATCTTCGAGATGCGTCCCGGGGGCACCCGGTCGGTGAGCCGGCCGATGATCGGGGACATGACCACGGAGACCACCCCCATCGGCAGCAGCATCAGCCCGGCCAGCTCGGCGGGCAGGCCCTGGGCCTCCTGCAGGTAGAGCATGATGGGCAGGTTGACCGAGTACACGGTGAACCCGAGGGTGAAGACCGCCCCGATGCCGAGGGTGAAGTTCGGGTGGCGGAACAGGTCCAGCGGCATGAGGGCGGCCGTCCCGCGGCGGCCGGCGGACTGCTGGAGCCGCAGGAAGAGCAGGAGGGCCAGCACCCCCACGCCCAGGACCGCCCAGACCCACGGCGCCCAGTCCACCTCGGGGCCCTGCTGGAGGGTGAACACGATCCCCAGCACGGCGACGAAGGAGACCGCGGCGCTGAGCAGGTCGATCCGGCTGGCCCCCGTGGGCAGCCGGGGCACGTTGCGCGCCACCAGCACCAGCGAGACCACCCCGAGCGGGACGTAGACGAAGAACACCCATCGCCAGCCGAGGCCGCCGACGATCAGCCCGCCGATGACCGGGCCGAACAGTCCGGCCGAGCTGGCCACCGCGCTCCACACGCCGGTGGCCGCCCCACGGCGGTGGTGGGCGAAGATCCGGTGGATGATGCTCAGCGGCTGCGGGTTGAGCAGGGCCCCGCCCAGGCCCTGGACCACCCGCAGGGCGATGAGCCACTCGATGGTCGGAGCCAGCGTGCAGGCCAGCGCGCCGGCGGTGAAGACGATCATGCCGGCCAGGTAGACGTTGCGCTGGCCGAAGCGGTCACCCAGCCGGCCCGTGACCAGCAGCGGGACCGCGAACGCCAGCAGGTAGGCGGCGGAGACCCACACCGCCTGGTTGATGCTGGCGTCCAGGTCCTCGCGGATCTGGGGCAGGGACACCGCCACGAGGGACTGGTCCAGCAGGGTCATGAACAGCCCGATCGACAGGGCCGTCAGGGCACGCCAGGCCTGCTTCTCGGGGACGGGGGCGGTGTCTCGGGAGATGGTCGGTCGATTCTCTGGACGGGACGGAGGGGACGCCCCGCATCCTAGCCACTCCCCTCCCGCGACCCGCGCAGCTCGAACCGGTCACCGCGCCAGCCGGCGCTGAGCCACCGGTCGTGGCTGGCCACCACCACGGCGCCCGGGTAGTCCCGGATCGAGGCCTCCAACTGCGTGGCCAGCAGCAGGGAGAAGTGGTTGGTGGGCTCGTCCAGCAGCAGCACGTCCGGCGGATCGGCCAGCAGCACCGCCAGGTCCAGGCGCCGGCGCTGCCCCACGGACAGCTCCCGCGCCGGCCGCCGGTGGTCCCGTTCGGCGAGCAGACCGAAGGTGCCCAGCGGCACCCGCTCCGCGGCCCCGGGCCCGACGGCGGCCCGGTAGACCTCCTCGACCGTCGCCCCGGTGCCGGGCTGGGCGCCGGACTCGGTGCCGGACGCGGTGCCGGGCAGGTGGTCGGTGTCCTGGCCCAGCAGCCCCACGGTGACCGGACCGGGAGTGGTGACCGAGCCGGCGTCGGGCCTCAGGTCACCGGCGAGGATCCGCAGCAGCGTGGTCTTCCCGGCCCCGTTGGGCCCGGTGACCAGCAGCCGCAAGCGCGGCCCGAGGTGCAGGGAGACGGGGGCCAGGCGGTCCCGCACCGTCACCCCGGTGGCCACCAGCAACGGGCCCGACGCCGGCCGGCCGCTCCCCCGGGCGGGTGCGGCCTCGCGGTGGCCGGGTGGGCCCCCGGCGGGTCGCACGGCCGGTCGCACGGCGGCGTCGAGGCCGGTGAATCGGAGCACGGCCGGGGGCCTGCTGACCTGGGCCTGCTCGAGGCGTTCGAGGGCGGTGGTGGCGTCGTTGACGCGGCGGGAGACCACCTTGGCGTTGCGGTCCGCGTAGAACCTCTGGGCCATCTTGCCCTCGGTCCGGGGCGGCCGGTCAGCGTGGCCAACCGTGTGGTTGGCGGCGACCTGTTGCCTCAACCGTTTCAGCTCGGCCTGCTCGTCCCGGTAGCGCCGATCCCACCGCTCGCGTTCGTCGATGCGGTGCAGCAGGTACTCGGAGTAGCGGCCGCCGAAGCGCGTCAGGCCGTCCGAGTCCCCGGCCAGCGGGCGCGGCGCCGGGTCCAGGTCGAGCAGCGTGGTGGCCACCTCGTCCAGGAAGGCGCGGTCATGGCTGGCGATCAGCACCGGCCCGGACCAGCCGGTCACCAGGTCCACCAGCAGGGCCGTGCCCCGGGCGTCGAGATGGTTGGTGGGCTCGTCCAGCAGCAGGGTGTCCGGGCGGCGCAGCAGCAGCCAGGCCAGGGAGAGCCGGGACAGCTGCCCGCCGGAGAGCCGCGCCGCCGGCCGGTCGCGGGGGACGTGGGCCAGGTCCAGCCCGTCCACCACGCGCTCGACCTGCCGGTCCACGTCCCAGGCGCCGAGGCGGGTCGCCTCGGACAGGGCGTGGTCGTAGGCGGTGGCGAGGTCCTCGGTGGTGAGCGCCTCGGCGAGGCGCGCGACCTCGGCGGCCACCGCGCGCAGGGGCGCCGTGGCCGAGGCGAGGACCCGGTCCACGGTCCAGTCGAGGGGGAACGGCGGCTGCTGGTGGAACAGGCCGACGGTGCCGGGCGCGGTGACGGCTCCGCCGTGCTCCTCGTCCAGGCCGGCGATGATCCGCAGCAGCGTGGACTTGCCGCTGCCGTTCTCCCCGATCAGGCAGGCGCGTTCGCCGGTGGTGACGGTGAGGGAGACGTCCGTCAGGACGCGGTGGTCGGGCGCGGAAGCGTAGGACTTGGAGACGCCGTCCACCCGGAGGTGGGCGGCGGCGCCGAGGACGGGCGCCTCTGGCGCAAGGGAGGCGGAATGGGGATGGGTCATGAGGGAGTCCTGGCGTGGTTCAGGGCGGTTCCCGCCGGGTGGCACGCTGCGACGCCGGTGGCGTGGGTGCTCTCCTCGGGCGCGGGAGGGTCAGGACTCAGGACTTCATGCGCCCAAGGCTACGGCAGGGCCCGGGCGGACGACCACCGCCGGGCGTCAGCACGACCGCCACCGGCCACCCGTCCTTCACCGCGCTTCTGGAGGCGTCCTCGCGGAGGCGGAGCCGTGGGGGCTCAAGCCGGTCAGCCGGCACAGGACGACGAAACCGTCTGGTGTGTCCGGCCAGTGGCGGTGCACGGCCTCGATGCCGGCCCGGCGCACCACCCCTCGCAGGACGGCGGTGACAATGATGGCGTCGTCGGCATACCCCAGCACGGGAATGACGTCGGGCACGAGGTCCAGGGGCAGCGCCAGGTAGGCAAGCAGTAGACCCAACCTGATCCGCACGCCCCTGGGCAAGGACGGATCGGCAGCCAGGCGTCGAATGAGGCGCAGCACATCCGGCAGCAGCCGCAGGGCCTCCTTGAGGTGGGCCCCGCGCGGGCGCACGAACGCCAAGGCGACGAGCAGGACGATCCAGATCAACGCCAGGGCCAAGGCCACGCTGATCAGCAGCTCAACCCACCATGTCCCGGTCACCCGGCCATTATCGCCCGGACATGCCACCCCGCGTAGGGCCCACCCGTGCGGCAGCACCATGGGGCCAGCCCCGCGGTTCGTCCTGTGTCGCTCCCCCGACTCCCGGTCGAATCGTTAGGACGGGGCGCGTTCCCACGGTACCTACCTCGCCAGACACGCCGGCCAGGCCCCGGACCAGACCCGAACTACTCCCTCCCCCGGCGAAATGTGAAGCGCACTGGGTTTCGTTCCGAGTCTCACGAAGGAGAATCGGTACATGCCCAAGAAGTTCACCCCTGAGTTCCGCGACCGGGCGGTCCGGATGGTGCTCGATCGCCAAGCTGCTGAAGGCGGTCCCAGAGCGGCCTCGATCCGCGTCGTGGCACAGTCCCTGGGTTGCGGCCCGGAGACCCTGCGGAACTGGTGCCGCCGGGCGGAAGCGTCCGACCTCACCTCGGTGGCCGTGCCCACTAGCGCGAGTCTGGAGGAAGAGAACCGGCAGCTGCGCCGGGAGCTGGCCGAGACCAGACGTGCCAACGAGATCCTGAAGAAGGCCTCGGCGTTTTTCGCCGCGGAACTCGACCGCCCCACGACGAGATGATCCGGTTCATCGACGAACACAAGGATCGTTTCGGGGTCGAGGCCATCTGTCGCACCCTGGGTGCGACGGAGTGTGGGTTCATCACCTCCCGCGGCTACCGGGCCGCGAAGACCCGTCCGGTCTCTGAGCGCAGCCTGCGCGATGCGGTCCTGACCGAGGAACTGCGGCGGATCCACGCCGAGAACTACGCCGTCTACGGGTACCGCAAGATGTGGCATGCCATGCGCCGGGCCGGCTGGGAGGTGGGCCGTGACCAGGTCGCCCGGCTGATGAAGGCCGCCGGCCTGCAGGGCGTGCGGCGCGGACGCAAGCCGGTCACGACTCGTCCCGCCGTCGAGCCGGATCACCGTCCCGATCTGGTGAAGCGCCAGTTCGCCGCGCAGTCACCGAACCGGCTGTGGGTCGCTGACATCACCTACGTGCGGATCCTGACCGGGTTCTGCTACGTCGCGTTCATCACCGATGCCTGCACCCGTAAGATCGTCGGCTGGTCCGTGGCGGCCACGCTGCACACACAGTCCCTGCCGCTGCAAGCCCTGGAGCACGCGCTGCTGAGCACCGACGCCAGCCTGCGGGACGGACGGCTGGTCCACCACTCAGACCGAGGCGTTCAAGGCGGATTCAATCGGTCGTCGCAACACCGGGTTGTTGGATCGACTGTAGCTGCTCGGCGAAGACTTCTGCTGGTGTTTTCCAGTCGAGGGCTTTGCGTGGCCTGTTGTTGAGCGTGTAGGCGACTGCGGCGAGGTCGTCGGCGGTCCACCGGGACAGGTCGGTGCCCTTCGGGAAGTACTGGCGGAGCAGCCCGTTGGTGTTCTCGTTCGTGGGTCGCTGCCAAGGGGAGTGCGGGTCCGCGAAGAACACCTTCGTGCCGGTCTCGAGGACGAGCTGCGCATGCTCAGAGAGCTCCTTCCCGCGGTCCCAGGTGAGCGTCTTGCGGAGCTGCTCCGGGAGCGTGGTCAGCGACCTCGTCAGCGCGGTGTTCATTGCGACGGCTCCGTATCCGCTGAGCGCTGGCCCGTGTTTCGTGCGCGGCTGCTCACCGTAGCCCTCGAGGCGTGGCAGGTGCACCAGCAGCGTGGAGCGGCTGGAGCGTTCGACGAGCGTGCCGATCGCGGATCGGTTCGTCCCGATGATCAGGTCCCCCTCCCAATGCCCAGGGATCGCGCGATCAGCAGCCTCTGCGGGGCGTTCGGAGATCACCACGTCCGCGGTGACATGCGCCTGGGGCTTGTTCTGCGACCGGGCTCGGGGCTTGCGCAGCGCCCGCCCGGTTCGCAGGGCGGCGACGAGCTCGCGCTTGAGCGCACCGCGTCCCTCGATGAACAGCGACTGGTAGATCGCTTCGTGGCTGATGCGCATGCTCTCATCATCGGGGAACTCGACCTCGAGCCGCTTCGAGATCTGCTGCGGGCTCCACGCCGTCGACCAGCGCCGGTCCTGCCGGTGTGGCTTATTCCGTCCCTGCCACGCCGGTACCTCGGGACCGTCGACCACCGTCCCGTCCGGCAGCCGCACACTGCCGTCGAGCCGGTCCTGCACATACTCGCGCAGTCGGTCGTTCGTGACGAGCTTCGCGGGCTTCGGGCGACGCGCCATCAGCTCCGTCTTCCACTGCGCGACCGAGGCCCGGTACTCCAGCTTCCCGCCCCGCGTCGCCGCGTTCCGACGCAACTCCCGGGAGATCGTCCCCGGGTCACGCCCCACCCTGCGCGCGATCTCTCGAACCCCGTGGTGTTGCGCCTTCAAGAGCGCGATCTCCTCCCGCTCAGCGAACGAGAGATACCGGCCGCCCGGCTCGGTGAGCGTGATCGTGGGCATGCCGCCACCCTGCCGGAACCACCGCGCACCGACCGCCGCCGACACCCCCACCAAAATGGCAGCGTCCTCGGACGACGCACCCGCCACGACGTGCTTCCAGAACGCGCGCTCGATACTGCGCCGCGTTCCCGGATGCCCAGGCGAGATCATCGGACTCCGCCCCGTCAACTCCTTCAACCATCCCGCTGGACGCCCCATCAGCACTCCTCAGATCAGAGCGTTGCGACGACCGATTGAATCCGCCCAATACGTCAGCCTGGCCTACACCGACACCCTGGCCGCCTACGATGTCACCGCGTCGGTCGGGTCCGTCGGGGATTCGTATGACAACGCCTTGGCCGAAGCCGTAAATGGCCTCTACAAGGCGGAGATCATCCACACCCGTCGGGTCTGGCCCTCGGCCACGGCCGTAGAGATGGCCACGTTGGACTGGGTGCAGTGGTGGAACACCCGACGGCTGCACGAGAACCTCGACTACCGAACCCCGGCAGAAGTCGAGGCCACCTACACTCAACAACAGACGGCCGCGCCCGCTGTCGTCTAACCACGGAACGAAACCCAGGGCGCTTCAGATGGCCAAGAGTGATATCCGGGCCCGGCCGATGTTCCACCACCAGCGTGATTCCATCGAAGCGCACCTGACCGTGGTGTTCTGCGCCCTGGCCGTGGCCCGCCACCTGCAGGAAGCCACCGGTATCAGCATCAAGAAGCTCGTCCAGACACTCAGGCCCCTGCGGACGGTCATCATCGACGTCAACGGCCACGAACTCACCGCCGCCCCGGCCATCGACGCCGACACCCAGAAAATCCTCGACCAGATCAGCTCCCACACAGGGCACTAAAAGTGGCACGAGTCAGGTCCGACAACCTCATGACCCACAACAACTAAACCGGGATAATTTCTGCGTCCTGTCAGCGTCCCCAGCCTGTCAACTCAGTTGATCAAGGAAAGACCATTAAACCGTTGCATCGGTTCCTGTCTGAACAATGAGCACTCCCACTGC
The DNA here is from genome assembly GCF_047305825.1 of Citricoccus nitrophenolicus. Classification (GTDB taxonomy): domain Bacteria; phylum Actinomycetota; class Actinomycetes; order Actinomycetales; family Micrococcaceae; genus Citricoccus; species Citricoccus nitrophenolicus. The sequence goes on from NZ_CP063070.1 coordinate 1,748,577, forward strand.
GATGAGCAGGATTCCTAAGGCTATGGGCAAAGTCAGGGGCTCGCCAAAAACGATACGAGCAAATACTGCTGTAAGCGCAACACCGCAGGCCACCCATATTCCGTATCCAATACCCAGCGAAAGCCCTTCAGATAAAGCTAAACTGAGAAAACCAAAAGCCGAAACATAGCCCGGCACGATAATAATCAACCACGGCTTCCTTTTCAAGCCATCCGAGGCGCGCAACGACAGTGTTGCTGCTAGCTCAGTCAGAATGGCTAAACCCAGAAAGACCCAAATCACGCCAAGTCCTCTCCAGTCCGAGCCTTCTGAGCCTTTTGCGTCCCGGACTCGACAGTGATGATGCCCGCTAGAATGATCACAATTCCGAGGCCCATTGTCCACGTGAGGGGTTCACCAAAAATCGCTGCGGCCAGCAATGCGGTTGCCACAATTCCACCCGCTCCCCACGCTCCGTAGGCAACACTGATGGTCATACCCGCACGTAGACAAACTGCCAGCAGACCAAAGGCAGAGATGTAGCCAGAGACAACCAACAGGTACAAGACTGGCACTTCAAGGGCGGCTTTAAGCGCGATAGTGGCGCCGACCTCCGCGATAATCGCACCGCCTAGGTACAGCCACTTCTTCACTCCGCGCCTCCGGAACCTGTCAACCTTGTTGGGTCAGTTGCTGAGCTGAATTGTTGAGTTTGTCGGTGCGGGCTGGTTCTCCTGTGGGATGGGCTGGTTGATCCACGCGGTTCCGGGCAGATCTTGCGGTACTGGCCGGTGGCGGACGAAGCGTTCGGGGTGGGCGGCGTAGGCGCTGGTGAGCACCTGGGCACGGTGGTCCTGCACCATGGCGGCCCGGCCGTGATGGACGTCGAACGGTGTATGCATCGCGATCCCGGAGTGGCGGTGCTCGAGGTTGTACCAGCGGTAGAACTCGGCGCAGAAGGCCCGGGCCTGCTCGAGGGAACCGAACTGCGCGGGGAACTCGGGCCGGTACTTCAAGGTCTTGAATTGCGCTTCCGAGTAGGGATTATCGTTCGAGACGTGCGGCCGGGAGTGGGACTTGGTGACCCCGAGATCGGCCAGCAGGAACGCGACCGGCTTGGAGGCCATCGAGGAGCCGTTGTCGGCATGGATGGTCAGCTGGTCCCGGTCCACGCCTTGCTTGGCGATGGTCTCAGCCAGCAGCCGCTCGGCCAGGGCCGCGGACTCCCCGGTGGCGACCATCCATCCGACCGTGTATCGGGAGAAGATGTCGATGATCGAGTACAGGTAGTAGTACGTCCACTTCGCCGGCCCGCGCAATTTCGTGATGTCCCAGGACCAGCATTCATTCGGCTCGTGCGCGACGAGCTCGGGCTTGGTACGGGCCGGGTGGGTGGCCTGGGCCCGTCGTTCGCGGACCTCTCCGGTCCGGCGTAGCAGCCGGTACATGGTGGAGACCGAGCACAGGTAGGTGCCCTCGTCCAGCAGCACGGCGTGGCTCTCGGCCGGGGCCATGTCCACGAACCGCTCCGAGCGCAGCACGGCCAGCACCCGGGCCTGCTCGGCCTCGGACAACGCCCGCGGCTGAGGTTTCGGCTCCCGGGCCGGACGCTCAGGTGCCGGCGTGGTGCGGTGGTGGCGGTAGTGGGTGGCCCGGGACCTGCCCACCGCGGCGCAAGCGGCCTTGACCCCGACCAGGGGCGTGAGCTCGGTGATCGTCTCGTCGATCATCGCTCGGGCCTGTGCTTGCTGCTGTCGGTCGAGAGCTGGTCCAACAGCGCCGAGAGTTTTCCCTGGATCGCGATGACCTCCCGCGCCTTGGCCAGCTCGGTGGTGAGCTTCTCGTTCTCCCGGCGCAACCGGACCGCCTCCTTCTGCTCGGCGTTGGCCGGCTCCGCCCCCGAGGCCCTGCCCAGCGCCTGCAGCGCCCCCTTGTCGCGCTGGTCCCGCCAGGAACTGATCAGCGAGGTGTACAGGCCCTCCCGACGCAGCAAGGCGCCCTTGCCCTCGCGGTCACACGCCTCGTACTCGGCCAGGATCTGGGCCTTGTACCTTGCCGTGTACGTGCGCCGACGCGCCTTCTCGGGTACTTGCGGATCCGGGACCTCGTCCATGCCACCAGACTGCCCCAACCGGGCCGGTGACGTCATCGTCATACTCATACCAGGGAACTCCTCCCCGCCCTCTACGACACAGAACCCGACCATCCGGGTGTCTCACTCAAGGTTGACACAGAGGGCTCCGTCAACGGTCAAATGGACACTCAATAAACTGCTCCGCTTCCAGCCCTTGCACGACTATCAAGCAGCAAAAGTAAAGGCAACGAAGCCATCTGTATTGCATAACTCAGGTGGCAACGAGCGGCACACATTCACGCCGGCGCACTCGCTCAACCGCAGCCCATCGATCAAACGCTCAAACTCAGAGTCTGCGCAACAGAACAATCGATGCCTGCCTCACTTGACCCGAAGATCGGACCAGACCTTTCTGCGTGTGAACGCCGTGCTTTCACACGTAGGAGCCCTTTCGCTCGACGCCCGCGCGTGATTCGCGGACGTCGAGCGGATGGAAGCTATGAACTGCGATGATCCACAGCCAATTCCTTGAGTCCTGCGTAGCCACCTTTGCCTGCAGGCTGGACAATCAGCTTCGTGAACACCCAGTGAAAACCTCCTGCAACAACAGCCGCAGGCAGGCTGGAAGTCAGGAACTCGAAGGGCGCGCGATATTCGTAGGTGATCGGATTGAGAAGAGAGAGAGACGTGGCGAAGCCCAACGCCAGCGCCAAAACTGCCCACCAATTCAACCCTCCCCAGAACCGATAGACAGAATCGTGTGCAGTTGAGTAGATAGCGCGAACTGAAACGAATTGTCTACGAAGGATGAAGTAGTCAACGATCTGCACTCCGCAGATCGGTGCCAAAATGAGGCCCACTATGGCGTTTACCGTACTGATGTGATCGAACAAGAGGTTCGGGACAAGTGCGACGATAAAGACGACAGGCACCAGCGAGACCGCGAGGACAGTCTTCCATGGAAGCTCCTTTTTGAGCCCGGTCGCCTGCCGGACACCGAGAGACAAACTGTAGACACCGATCATTACGGTGGAGATATTCGCGCAGATAATAAAGATGAGGATCGGAATACCGATAACCGGGCCACTAAGTTCAATGATATAGCTGGTGGGATCCCCCCCAGACTCAGGGAATACTAAAGCAGCAAACAAACCAATAACGGAAATTAATGAGAGTGGCAAGCACAGCCCTAGCAGAACCGGATTCATAGCCTTCCGGGTGGATGATAAGTTCTGCGTAATCCCGCCCACATAGGGCCACCACGACAATGACACGGCAATCAGCATTTCTGCACCCACGGCCAGGTTCCCGTGATCAGTCTCAACGGGCGCAAGCGCCGGGGCAGAAATGATGGGCTCCCAGCCAATATTCGCAACTAGGCTGAAGAGAATCCAGAAAGCCATTACAACGACCACGGCGGCAATCCAAAAGCCGATCCTGGTCATTCGAGAGGGTCCCTTGCGGAGGACCCACCAGATAAATGCGATACCCACCAATGCAGAAACGACCATGATTCCATGGCGGGAAGCATCCGGTGCCAACCCGGTTGTGACCAGGACTTCCGCCGCTGCCCGTCCCATGAAAATGAGCAGGACACTGTTCCAGCCGATCAGAATAAATCCTGCTATACCGACCACGATCCATGGTCCCCACTGCCCCAGAACTGGCTTGATCGACATGATGGACTCCACACCATATCGGGTCGAAATTGGCACCAATGCGAGAAAAATAACAAGGATGCCTATGAGTCCTCCCGCCACCATCGTCAGCATGCCAGGCACAGCCGGTAGGTAGGCAGCCACATACCCTCCCAGCAGGAAGCACCAAGTCGCTACCGCGGTGGAGGCCGCGAGGCCTAGAGTGACCAGCTTGGTCCAGTTTCGCTGTCCCGGTGTCGTCGGGCGCGCGACCGTTACCCCGCTGCCAGTGCCAATTCGCTGCGCCATGGTCACATCACCACATACGCGATGACCAGCATCAACGCAGGTAGGACGAGGGTGAAAACGAGCAGCCAGAAGAACTCGGCTCCACCGTAGGGGCCGACCGCTGCGGCATGCTCCTCAACGGCTACCAACACCTGCTCACTTGAATCATGCATTCTCGATCCTTTCACTTCGATAAACTGTTCTGCGAAGCATTCAATTATTTAGGAAGCTGTACGCCCACTACTCACGGGCCGAAATGTCGCCTAAAGCGACCAGCTTTATCCGTGCGTTGTGCACCTACAAGACATTCGGGACATAAAAGTCAATGATCGCATTCATCATCGCCTTCTTTTCAAGGTCACGAACAATACCTGGGACCAGGTCTGTATTTACCAATGAATTGAACGACTGCGGTTCCCGGGGGAGAACTAAAAATACGCCAGGCACATTTGGGTCAACGCCCTTATGACTCGCAATTGATCTACATCACACTAGGCCGAATATCTCACGCCTTCAATCGTCCGTTTGTAAAATGATATTGCCGTTCTCTTACATCGGTATCAAAGGCCTGCGCCCGAGAGGTACAGCTGTTGACCACCCGGCGTCTGTACGAGACCTTCGGCTACCGGGTTCCGGTCCAAGTGGAGGCTTCATGCGCTCAACATCTGACGGAGGCGCCGCCCTTAACCGGCTCTTCCCAGTTGAGCGTGGGGGTGTCGTGAGTCAAGGGGCTCGTGCCCTTGCTTGAGGATGGATTTTGCGAAGAATCTGCCCTCGATCACGAAGGACACGAGCCATGTCCCAGACTACGCACGACCGCTTGTCCCCGCGCGCCCACGCCACCGCCGAACCGGCTGTCCGCCTGGCAGCGTCGGTGGTGTTCAACCTCGCCGACTACACCGTCCACGACGCCGTCGACCTGCCGTTGGGCGGACGTCGGGTCGTGGTGGCCGCCGATGCCACCGAGGATGCCTGCCCGGGGTGCGGGGTGCTCTCCTCCCGGGTGCATCAGCGGGTCCGTCAGTCGGTGAAGGACATCCCCGTCGGCGGCACCTGCCTCGAGGTGATCGTCGTCAAGCCGCGCTTCGTGTGCGCCGAGACTGCTTGCCCACGAAGGACGTTCTGAAGCGCACTGGGTTTCGTTCCGAGTCTCACGAAGGAGAAGCGGTACATGCCCAAGAAGTTCACCCCTGAGTTCCGCGACCGAGCGGTGCGAATGGTCCTCGACCGACAAGCCGCGGAAGGTGGGCCCAGAGCCGCCTCGATCCGCGTCGTGGCCCAGTCCCTGGGCTGTGGCCCCGAGACCCTGCGGAACTGGTGCCGCCGGGCGGAGTCGTCCGGCCCGGCTGTGGTGGCCCTGAGCGGCGGGGCGGATCTGGAGGAAGAGAACCGGCAGCTGCGCCGCGAGCTGGCCGAGACCCGCCGCGCCAACGAGATCCTCAAGAAGGCCTCGGCTTTTTTCGCAGCGGAGCTCGACCGCCCCACGACGAGATGATCCGGTTCATCGACGAGCACAAGGATCGTTTCGGGGTCGAGGCCATCTGCCGCACCCTGGGTGCGACGCAGTGTGGGTTCATCACCTCCCGCGGCTACCGCGCCGCGAAGACCCGTCCGGTCCCGGCGCGGAGCCTGCGCGATGCGGTCCTGACCGAGGAACTGCGGCGGATCCACGCCGAGAACTACGCCGTCTACGGGTACCGCAAGATGTGGCATGCCATGCGCCGGGCCGGCTGGGAGGTGGGCCGTGATCAGGTGGCCCGTCTGATGAAGGCCGCCGGCCTGCAGGGCGTGCGGCGCGGACGCAAGCCGGTCACGACTCGTCCCGCCGTCGAGCCGGATCACCGTCCCGACTTGGTGAAGCGCCAGTTCGCCGCACAAGCACCCCACCAGCTGTGGGTCGCTGACATCACGTACGTGCGGATCATGGCCGGCTTCTGCTACGTCGCGTTCATCACCGATGCCTGCACCCGTAAGATCGTCGGCTGGTCCGTGGCGGCCACGCTGCACACGCAGTCGCTGTCGCTGCAAGCCCTGGAGCACGCGCTGCTGAGCACCGACGCCAGCCTGCGGGACGGGCGGCTGGTCCACCACTCAGACCGAGGCGTTCAAGCCGTATTCAACCGGTCGTCGCAACAGTGTGCTGTGGGGCCGATCGTAGCTGTTCTTCGAAGGCCTCGGCGGGGGTGCGCCAGTCGAGGATGCGTCGGGGCCTGGTGTTGATGGCGTGGGCCACGGCGGCGATCTCGTTGGCGTCCCAGCGGGCGAGGTCGGTGCCCTTGGGCAGGTACTGGCGCAGCAGCCCGTTGAGGTGCTCGTTGCTGCCGCGTTGCCAGGGGCTCTTGGGGTCGGCGAAGTAGACGGCCACGCCGGTCTGGGCGGTGAACAGGGCATGTGCCGAGAGTTCCTTGCCGCGGTCCCAGGTCAATGACCGGCGCAGCCCGGTCGGCAGCGGGGTGAATGCCTTGGCGAGGGCGTCCTTCATGGTCAGGGCCCCGTAGCCGGCCAGGGCCGGGCCGTTCTTCGTGGGTGGGATCTGGCCGTAGCCGGGCAGCCGGGGCAGGTGGACCAGCATCGCGTACCGGGTGGTGCGCTCGACCAGGGTGGCCACCGCTGAGCGTTTGAGCCCGATAATGAGATCACCCTCCCAGTGGCCGGGGACCTCACGGTCGGCGACCTCCTCGGGCCGGTTGGAGATCAGGGTCTGCTCGGTGACGTGGGCCCACGCCTGCTGGCGGGTCCGGGCCCGGGGCATCCTCTTGGTCCGGCCCCGGCGCAGGCACCAGGACAGACTCCGCTCCAGGCCACCACGGTTCTCGATGTAGAGGGCCTGGTAGATCGCCTCGGCGCTGATCCGCATCGAGGGGTCGTCAGGGAAGTCCAGCGGCAGCCTGCGGGCGATCTGCTCCGGACTCCACCCGCGCACCCAGGCCCGGTCCCCGCGGTGGGGCTTGTTCTTACCGTCCCACACCGGTCCGACCGGGCCAACGACTCGCCCGTCGGTGGCGCAGACCGCACCGTTGAGCCGTTCCTGGACGTACTGGCGCAGCCGGTGATGGGTGACCAGCTTGGCGACCTTGGGACGGCGTGCCCGGCGTTCGGCATGCCACTGCGCCGTGGAGGCCTTGTACTCCAGTCGATAGGTGCGCGTGGAGGCGTTGCGGCGCAGCTCTCGGGAGATTGTCGAGGCGGACCGGCCCAGGCGGCGGGCGATCTCCCGCGCCCCCTGGCCCTGGGCCCGCCACAGGGCAATGTCCTCACGCTCAGCTGATGACAGGTAACGCCCCGATACCGTCGGGGCCAGGCAGGGATTCACTCCGCCAGCATGCCGGAACCAGCGGTGCGCGACCGGCTCGGAGACCCCGGCTGCCGCCCCCGCCGTCGAGGTCTTCTCCCCACGGGCGATCGCCGCCCAGAACCGCACCCGATCCTCACGCCAGGCCACCGTCGGCCGGCCCGGAGACACGATCTGCCCCCGGTAGGCCTGGACCCGTTTCTGCTTCTCCTTGACACCCATCGAACACCTCCAAGAAGTCGGTGTTGCGACGACCGGTTGAATACGGCCAATACGTCAGCCTGGCCTACACCGACACTCTGGCCGCCTACGATGTCACCGCGTCGGTCGGGTCCGTCGGGGATTCGTATGACAACGCCTTGGCCGAAGCCGTAAATGGCCTCTACAAGGCGGAGATCATCCACACCCGTCGGGTCTGGCCCTCGGTCACGGCCGTGGAGATGGCCACGTTGGACTGGGTGCAGTGGTGGAACACCCGACGGCTGCACGAGAACCTCGACTACCGAACCCCGGCAGAAGTCGAAGCCTCATACACTCAACACCTGACGATCGCGCCCGCGGTGGTCTAACCACGGAACGAAACCCAGTGCGCTTCATTCACCCAGGCCACGGAGCAGTTGCCGGCCCAGGCCCGGTGCACCACACGGCTGAAAGAAGCGGTCGTGGCGGCCGTGTTGGACTCCGGGCGGGCCACCGCCGAGGTCGCCGCTGACCACGGGGTCGCCTGGGGCACCGTGAACACCGCGGTCCTGGACCAGACCCTCGAGCTGCCCACGGTGGACCAGGTGCCGGTGCGGGCCCTGGGGATCGATGAGCACCGGCTCGCCACCGCGAAGTGGTTCAAGAACCCCGACACCGCGGTGTGGTGCCGGGTCGAGCCCTGGATGAGCACCTTCGTGGACGCGAACACCGGCCACGTCCTCGGCGTCGTTGACGGCCGGTCCTCCCGCAACGTCACCGCCTGGCTGCGGGCCCGCTCTCAGGCGTGGCTGGACCGGTTGGAGGTGGTGGCGATCGATCCCTCGGCCACCTTCCGCAACGCGATCCGCCAGGTGCTGCCCGCGGTGGACATCAGCGTCGACCACTTCCACCTGGTCAAGCTCGGCAACCAGATGCTCACCGACGTACGCCAACGCGCAATCCGCGAGGTGCTGGGACGGCGGGGCCGGAAACAGGACGCCGTGTGGGCGCACCGGATGCTGCTACTGAGGGCCGGGGACCGCCTCACCGAGGCCGGACTCCACCAACTCGGGGACGTCCTCGACGAGCCCGCCTATGAGCAGGTCGCCGCGGCCTGGGCGGTCAAGGAACACCTCCGGCAGATCCTGAACGCCCCGAGCATCGCCAAGGCCCAGAACGCCAGGATCGACTTCGAGCTGGCCGTCGCCGCCGCCGACCTGCCAGAACCTGACTTCTATCACCTGAGCCGATTTTTGGGCTCGGCGAGCTCGGATCGGCTTGTTTGCGGGGGTGGGCTCGGCTTGGGACCGCACTAAATCTATGGTGGAGGGGTGCAGATTCGGCGGGTGAAGACGGCCTCGGGGGCCACAGCGGTGCAGCTGGTGCAGTACCGCAACGGGCGCCGCGAGATCCTCGAGCACCTCGGCTCAGCCCACGACGATGGTGAGCTGGCGCTCCTGGAGCACCTGGCTCTGGAGCGGGTTGCCGCCGGCCAGCCAGCCTTCGATCTCGACGGACTGGTGCCGGCCCCGGCCCCACCGCGGGCCAGGACGAAGAAGCCGAAGCCAGCCCCGGTCGTGGTCGGTAGTGCCCGGACGGTGGGGTCCCGGCCCCGGCTGCTCTGGGAAGTCCTCGGGACGGTCTATGACCGGATCGGCTTCCACCAGGCCATTGATTCGGAAGTGTTCCGATCGTTGGTGTTGGGCCGGGTGATCTCCCCGGCTTCGAAGACGGCCACGCTGCGGATGCTGGCCGAGATGGACGTGGCCGAGGTCCCCGGCGAGGCCACGATGTGGCGCCACCTGGCCCGACATCAGCAATCCAAGTGGCGGGACGCCGCGTGCACCACCGCCTACGGGTTCGCTGCCGGAGACGGGGCCGTGAGCGTCTGCTTGTACGACGTGACCACCCTGTATTTCGAGACCGACGAGGAGGACGAGACCCGCAAGGTCGGCTTCTCCAAGGAACGACGCGTCGACCCGCAGATCGTCATCGGCCTGCTGGTCGACAAGACAGGGTTCCCGCTGGAGATCCACTGCTTCGAAGGTTCCAAGGCCGAGACGCTGACCTTGATCCCGGTGCTGGATGCCTTCCGGACCCGCCACCAGGTCACAGACATGCTGGTCGTGGCCGATGCCGGGATGCTCTCCAGGGCCAACCTTGAGGCCCTGGAGGAAGCCGGGTACCAGTACATCGTCGGGTCCAGGACCTCGAAGGCACCCTACGATCTGGCCGAGCGACTGGCCATGGGGAACAACTTCACCGACGGGCAGGTCCTGGAAGCCACCACCGAACTCAAGCGCGGGGTCGTCTCCTCCCGACGCAGGGCCGTCTGGCAGTACCGGCTGGCCCGGGAACACCGCGACCGGCGGACCCAGACCCTACAGCTACAGCGCGCTGAGGACATCGCTGCCGGGCGCAAGCAGCCGCGCAAGGCACGGTTCCTCACCGGTGGTGGACCCAAATCGTTGAAGGTCGACTACGAGGCCGCCCGTGCTGCCGAGCAGCTCTTCGGACTCAAGGGGTATATCACCTCGGCGCCGATGGAGGTGCTCTCCGGGGCCGAGGTGGTGGCCGCGTATCACTCGTTGTTCGAGGTCGAGGCCTCGTTCCGGATGGCGAAGTCCGATCTGAGGGCCCGGCCGATCTTCCATCGGACCCGGGAATCGATCGAAGCGCACCTGACCATGGTGTTCTGCGCCCTGGCCGTAGGCCGCTACATCCAGACGGCCACGGGGATGAGCATCAAGAAGGTCGTCCAGACCCTGCAACCACTACGCGAGGCCGTGTTGCAGGTCCGCGGGGAGACCATCGCCGTTCCCGCCGCCCTTACTGCTGATGCCCAAGCGATTCTCGAGGCACTGCAGATCAATCCGGCTGAGATCGGACCGCACTAACGGTGATAGAAGTCAGGTGAACGCCCCGAGCATCGCCAAGGCCCAGAACGCCAGGATCGACTTCGAGCTGGCCGTCGCCGCCGCCGACCTGCCAGAAGCCGACAGGCTCTCGCTGACGGTGGCGAACTGGTGGGTGGAGATCAAGGTGTTCATCCGCACCCGGGTCACCAATGCCCGGACCGAGGCCGCGAACACGGCCATCAAGCAGATCAAACGCACCGGGCGTGGCTACCGCAACCAGACCAACTACCAGTCACGTATCCTGGGACGGAGCTTCCGGCGGACACGCCGACGCTCCCAAATCCACCCTCGAGCAGGACACCACGCTCAAGTGTGAAGAGCCCATAATGCTCCTGGGCCTCACACTCTCACTCCTCCGGAGTCCAAATGCCCCTTGACGCTGGCCGGTGTTCCCAAGATAGTTTCGACTGCACGTTCAGCGGTCTCAAACGCACCTTCAATATAAGCAGGGAACGATAGTGACACGTCCGACCCTACGAAATGTACTCGCCCAAAGGGTGCGCCCAGTTCCTTATGCACTCGGCTCACCTGGCCCACTCGCGGGGATACCCAGGGACCTTCGAAGAGTGGATCTGCAAGCCAATCATGGTAGTCCACTCCCAGGACTTCGACTTCCGGCAAGTAATGATGCACCGCGTCTTCCAACGCCCGCGGGTCAGTCGGATCGAACGAGCTAGAATCGGTGAAAGCGACGAGAAGTCGCTCGTCTGCGGACACCTCACAATAGTCATAGAGTGTCGGGAATACTCCATCTCCGATGCATTGAACTCCAGCGTCTGCCCCGCGTACATGGATGAGCAGCTTAAGCGCTCGACAACCATGCCCCTCCTGTATCACTGCTCGTCGTGTTTCAGGAAGGGGCGGCGTGAACGCGATTCTCCGCCAGGTATTCAACGGGGTCGCGAGAATCACAGAATGCGCTTCAAGGAACTCTCCGCTCTGAACGCCCACGCGAACTATATCTCCCGACTGATCTATCTCGGTAACAACCGACTCTAATCTGTATTCGGGAATATCCTGTATCATTGCGGAAACGAGGTCGTTAGTACCATTCGCAAATACTTCATTGAGTGATAGGACTACGCCGAGCAAACTGTAGTGATGAGCCGCCACGAGTTGTAGGGCCCAAAGAGCGGATGCCTCACTGACTGGTTGCCCCAACATATTCCACGACCACGCAAGCAGAAATTGTCTACTCACTGGCCCCAATTGAAGAGCGTCAACGTAGTCGACCAAGGGGATATCAAGGTCTTCGAGGCCCTCGTTCGCCAGACCCTTCTCCAGGTCGATCCTGTGCGCGTCCCGAAGCATCGTATAGATGGCCGCTTCTAAGGCGACCGCTTCGGAACTTGGGATTGGGAAGGCTTGATTCAACGCGTCTTCCCCAAGTTGATGCCTGAATGAGGTCAGCTCCGTCGCTTCCTTAGTTGGGGTGCTGTACCTGTCCAGCTCGGCCGCCAGCCTCGGATGATGCTCTCGATGCAGGTATGCGCCCCCCACTTCCACCTCGAGGTCAACCCTCGCTGCAGATTGCCGAGTGTAGGCCCTCCCCCCGAGGCGCGCTCCCCCTTCAAGCAATAGCACCCTTCGACCAGCGTCCGCCAAATCTCGAGCTGCCTTCAATCCACTAAATCCTGCACCAATTATAATGGCATCATAAGGCATAGCAACCCTCCTTTGCGCTTATTCGCATAGAGACCTTCAACTATTCATGTGCGTGATAAACCACAATATAACTGCTTACGCGAGTTCCATTGACCCAGGGTCGACAGGAGCCACTCCGGCCCGATGCCACAGGTCCGCCCAATCCTCGGGCGTTCCCGAGTCATCTATACCTTGGGTGGCGCGAAGTACCCTCTCGGGTGAGGCTGGGAGCTCGTGCAAGGCCGTCCCAAATGGTGATAGAGCGTCGTTGACGGCGTTCAATACTGCAGCTGGTGCAGCGATAAGTCCCGACTCACCCATGCCCCTTACACCGGAGGCCGAGAACTTCGACGGTGTCTCAAGGTGGCGAATTTCGAAGGTGGGTGATACGTCCATTGTTGGCGTCTGGTAGTCCAAGAATGATGTGGTCGACAAATTTCCGGACTTGTCGTAAACCAGTTCCTCAAAAAGACCCAGACCAATCCCCTGGACGACTCCCCCGCGAATTTGGCCTTCGACGATTGTTGGATTAATCATCACGCCACAGTCTTCCACGGAGAACACCTTCTCGACTGTAACAAACCCGGTGACGGGGTCTAGTTCTACGATCATCGCGTGCCCGCCGTTCGAGAACATAGGTCGGGAGGTGTCCCAAGATTTAGTAAATTCCAAGCCAGGTTCAAAGCCGGCCGGCCACTGCGACTCGTCCCAGTAAGCTGCCATGGCCACCTCGGATATATCCACTTTAGAATCAGGGGCCCCGATCACGGAGGCAACCCCGTCTTCCAAAACGATGTCCTCCTCAGATGACTCGAGCATATGGGCCGCCACCGCAACAATCTTCTCCTTGATTGCCGATGCCGCCCGATTTACGCACCCTCCAGCAATGACTGCTACTCGGCTTCCAATAGTTCCACTTCCGTATGCATTCTTGGTGGAGGTTCCTGGATCGACGCTGATCCAGTCAAAAGGTATACCTAGAACATCAGCAGCCATTTGTGCGAGAGTCGTTTCATGGCCCTGACCTTGAGAATTAACGCCGACAGAAACAGTAACTGATCCCGTAGAGTCCATTTTGACTGTCGCAGTATCATGATAAATTTCCTGGATTCCGTGACCCTTTAGCATGCCGGAGCTTTCGCCGCTGCTTTCCACAAACACGCTAATTCCGAGTCCAAGATAGCGCCCTTCCTTGCGCGCGGCAGCCTGGCGCTCCAGAAAAGCTGGATAATCGACCATCTCTTCCAGAGTATTAATCGTTGCTTCCCAGGAGCCTTCTTCATACTCAATTCCTTGAGGATTGGTCCAGGGGAACTCCTTGACAACATTCTGTCGTCTAACTTCAAACGGAGACACATTGAGGCGGCGGGCCAAATCGTCCATGAGACTTTCCCGAGCCAATGTACCGGCCATGTAACCCACGCCGCGATAGGCGCCCATGGGACATTTGTTCGTCACGGCTCCCTCGTAGACGTATTCTGCCGCTGGGATGTCGTATACCCCAGTCGGTGTGACAGCAGCAGTACACCAACTTTCGACGGCCATCGTTTGCGGTGGCATGTGGTATGCACCTCCGTCGACCAGAGCATGTGTCCGCACGCCGGTGATTTTTCCATCTGAATTAGCTGCGTATTGGATGGTGACGAATTGTTCGTGCGCGTGCGACCCAGATAATAGGTTTTCGCGGCGGTCTTCGACCCACTTAACTGGTCTCTTTAGGTGCCTGGACGCTAGGGGCATCAGCAGATCTTCAGGAAAGACATGGGCTTTCTGTCCGAAGCCACCACCCGTATCTGGAGATATGATTTCACACCGCGATTCAGCAAAGCCTAGGTTAAGGCTCAGAGTTAGCTTCAAGAAGTGGGGCATCTGTGTCGAGGCCCAGAGCCGCAGTCGATCGTCTGCCCAGTCATAATGGGCTAGGCAGCCCCGCGTTTCCATGGGCGCGGCTGCCACCCGGCCGGAATGGAAGAGAGCAGATACAACATGCTCTGCATCTTTGAACGCTTCGTCGATGTTACCGAACGTTTCCCGCCCCCGGATACCGACGTTGTCAGGACGTTCTCCATTGGCAACCGGACCACCCTTAATTGACGAAAGTGGGTCGAGTACGGCCTCGAGCGCCTCGAGCTCGAGATTGACCAGGTCACATGCGTCTTCTGCTACGGCGCGCGAATCTGCCAATACCAAAACCACTGGCTCACCTACGTATCGCACCACGTGCTTGGCCAGCAAGGGCATCGTCATTGCTTCACATCCGTCAGCACTGTATTGCGCTTCGATACCGGCACAATGCGGTTCTACGTCGGTGGCGGTCCACACTAAGTGGACGCCAGGTAGTTCTGAAGCAGCTGCAGTGTCGATGTCGATGATCCGAGCGTGCGCCGCAGGACTGCGCACTAAGCATGCATGCAATTGGCCTTCAACATTGATGTCGTTAAGGTATCTGCCTCGGCCAGTCAAGAGCTTCGCGTCCTCAGTACGTGGCAACCGCCGCCCAACCAAGTTTCTCGTTATGGGAGGGGAATTGAAGTGTGGATTATCCATTGTTATTTCCAATCATTTCAGCTGCCTCCAGGACGGCATCAACAATCGTCTGATAGCCGGTGCATCGACATAAATTTCCGGACAGGGCTTCGATAACTTCAATTCGGGAAGGGTTGGGGTTCTGCTCGAGTAATTTTGTGGCAGATATAAGAAATCCAGCGGTACAAAAACCGCATTGTAAGGCGTGATGTTTCTTGAATGCTTCCTGGAGTGGGTTAAGCGTACCCGCCGGAGATAGGCTCTCGACAGTCTGAATCATGCGTCCATCGCCCTGGGCAGCGAGTACTAAGCATGACGTAACCGGTGCTCCATCTAGTAGTACCGTGCAGGCCCCACAGACGCCATGTTCGCAACCCACTTTAACGCCCCGGACGTGATGATCATCTCGCAGATGGTCAGCCAAGGTCTCGCGAGCCTTCACAGTATTCGTGCTGCGAACGCCGTTTACTTCTACGTCTATTTCAACGCGGTCTGAGGACGAGGATGTTGTCACGTGCGTACTCCTGCTTCAACAATGGTGCGACGGATTAGTTCTCGCGCTAAGCCACGCCGATACTCTGCTGAGCCGTGCATGTCCGAGATGTACGAGAGGGACTCTGCTCCAGCCATGGAAGCCTCGTCAGCCAGATCAGGCGCAAATTCGGCCCCATTGAGGATCTCTTCAGCCACTGGAATCCTTTGAACTTTGCCGACTGCTGCTCCGATCGTCACCCTGGCATGGGGTGTGTCAATCCCGTCAGTGGACAGAGCGACCGCAACATTGACAATGCCGTAGTCGCCTAGGCGCCTGGCAAATTCACCGTAGCCCCACCCGGCTCGTCGCGACGGTATCCATATATCGGTAAGGACCTCATCATCGGCAATGGTGGTCATGAATGGTCCGATAAACAGGTCGTCGGCATCGATTGTGCGTCTACCCCGCACGCTTTGCACCTCCACCATGCCATCGAGAGCAAGCAATACAAGGGGCCACTCACCGGCGGCGTCACCATGTGCCACGGAACCGCCAATAGTCCCGCGGTTTCGAACTTGAGCATGCGCGATGTTTCTTCCCGCCTCGGCCATCATCGGCAAGTTCCTCGCGACTACAGGTGAGTTTAGAATGTTTGCGTGAGTGACCATAGACCCGAGGCGAACGTAATCGCCGACTTCATCTATGTCGGTCAAACCAGGGATTCGCGCGAGGTCTATAAGGACCGATGGTCTGGCTAAGCGCATCGCCATAATAGGTATAAGGCTCTGGCCCGCAGCAATGATTTTGGCGTCTTCATCGGCTGCCAGTAGGTCGCAGGCTTCCTCAACCGAAGTCGGCGCCGTGTATTTAAGAGCAGGTAGTTTCATCATTCACTCCCTCGATTGGCTTACATCCTCTCTTACGCCCAGAGGGATTCTGCATAGCATTGAAGTACAAGTCTTCCGTGATCTTTGTAGAAGTGTGTATAACTCGACTTGGCTCACTGTTCGGTGATTCGGTCGTTTGGGGGCTCTTCACACTTGAGCGTGGTGTCCTGCTCGAGGGTGGATTTGGGAGCGTCGGCGTGTCCGCCGGAAGCTCCGTCCCAGGATACGTGACTGGTAGTTGGTCTGGTTGCGGTAGCCACGCCCGGTGCGTTTGATCTGCTTGATGGCCGTGTTCGCGGCCTCGGTCCGGGCATTGGTGACCTGGGTGCGGATGAACACCTTGATCTCCACCCACCAGTTGGCCACCGTCAGCGAGAGCCTGTCGGCTTCTGGCAGGTCGGCGGCGGCGACGGCCAGCTCGAAGTCGATCCTGGCGTTCTGGGCCTTGGCGATGCTCGGGGCGTTCAGGATCTGCCGGAGGTGTTCCTTGACCGCCCAGGCCGCGGCGACCTGCTCATAGGCGGGCTCGTCGAGGACGTCCCCGAGTTGGTGGAGTCCGGCCTCGGTGAGGCGGTCCCCGGCCCTCAGTAGCAGCATCCGGTGCGCCCACACGGCGTCCTGTTTCCGGCCCCGCCGTCCCAGCACCTCGCGGATTGCGCGTTGGCGTACGTCGGTGAGCATCTGGTTGCCGAGCTTGACCAGGTGGAAGTGGTCGACGCTGATGTCCACCGCGGGCAGCACCTGGCGGATCGCGTTGCGGAAGGTGGCCGAGGGATCGATCGCCACCACCTCCAACCGGTCCAGCCACGCCTGAGAGCGGGCCCGCAGCCAGGCGGTGACGTTGCGGGAGGACCGGCCGTCAACGACGCCGAGGACGTGGCCGGTGTTCGCGTCCACGAAGGTGCTCATCCAGGGCTCGACCCGGCACCACACCGCGGTGTCGGGGTTCTTGAACCACTTCGCGGTGGCGAGCCGGTGCTCATCGATCCCCAGGGCCCGCACCGGCACCTGGTCCACCGTGGGCAGCTCGAGGGTCTGGTCCAGGACCGCGGTGTTCACGGTGCCCCAGGTGAGTATTCGTACCTCTGGGAGCCACTGATTATTGCGGTTCGGAGCCAGGGTTATTGCCGTTGAGAGCCGGCGGCCACCCGGGTGGGAGCCACCGGCCCTCGATGGGTTTTCTAGTGGCCGTTGAAGCGCACTGGGTTTCGTTCCGAGTCTCACGAAGGAGAATCGGTACATGCCCAAGAAGTTCACCCCTGAGTTCCGCGACCGGGCGGTCCGGATGGTGCTCGATCGCCAAGCTGCTGAAGGCGGTCCCAGAGCGGCCTCGATCCGCGTCGTGGCACAGTCCCTGGGTTGCGGCCCGGAGACCCTGCGGAACTGGTGCCGCCGGGCGGAAGCGTCCGACCTCACCTCGGTGGCCGTGCCCACTAGCGCGAGTCTGGAGGAAGAGAACCGGCAGCTGCGCCGGGAGCTGGCCGAGACCAGACGTGCCAACGAGATCCTGAAGAAGGCCTCGGCGTTTTTCGCCGCGGAACTCGACCGCCCCACGACGAGATGATCCGGTTCATCGACGAACACAAGGATCGTTTCGGGGTCGAGGCCATCTGTCGCACCCTGGGTGCGACGGAGTGTGGGTTCATCACCTCCCGCGGCTACCGGGCCGCGAAGACCCGTCCGGTCTCTGAGCGCAGCCTGCGCGATGCGGTCCTGACCGAGGAACTGCGGCGGATCCACGCCGAGAACTACGCCGTCTACGGGTACCGCAAGATGTGGCATGCCATGCGCCGGGCCGGCTGGGAGGTGGGCCGTGACCAGGTCGCCCGGCTGATGAAGGCCGCCGGCCTGCAGGGCGTGCGGCGCGGACGCAAGCCGGTCACGACTCGTCCCGCCGTCGAGCCGGATCACCGTCCCGATCTGGTGAAGCGCCAGTTCGCCGCGCAGTCACCGAACCGGCTGTGGGTCGCTGACATCACCTACGTGCGGATCCTGACCGGGTTCTGCTACGTCGCGTTCATCACCGATGCCTGCACCCGTAAGATCGTCGGCTGGTCCGTGGCGGCCACGCTGCACACACAGTCCCTGCCGCTGCAAGCCCTGGAGCACGCGCTGCTGAGCACCGACGCCAGCCTGCGGGACGGACGGCTGGTCCACCACTCAGACCGAGGCGTTCAAGGCGGATTCAATCGGTCGTCGCAACACCGGGTTGTTGGATCGACTGTAGCTGCTCGGCGAAGACTTCTGCTGGTGTTTTCCAGTCGAGGGCTTTGCGTGGCCTGTTGTTGAGCGTGTAGGCGACTGCGGCGAGGTCGTCGGCGGTCCACCGGGACAGGTCGGTGCCCTTCGGGAAGTACTGGCGGAGCAGCCCGTTGGTGTTCTCGTTCGTGGGTCGCTGCCAAGGGGAGTGCGGGTCCGCGAAGAACACCTTCGTGCCGGTCTCGAGGACGAGCTGCGCATGCTCAGAGAGCTCCTTCCCGCGGTCCCAGGTGAGCGTCTTGCGGAGCTGCTCCGGGAGCGTGGTCAGCGACCTCGTCAGCGCGGTGTTCATTGCGACGGCTCCGTATCCGCTGAGCGCTGGCCCGTGTTTCGTGCGCGGCTGCTCACCGTAGCCCTCGAGGCGTGGCAGGTGCACCAGCAGCGTGGAGCGGCTGGAGCGTTCGACGAGCGTGCCGATCGCGGATCGGTTCGTCCCGATGATCAGGTCCCCCTCCCAATGCCCAGGGATCGCGCGATCAGCAGCCTCTGCGGGGCGTTCGGAGATCACCACGTCCGCGGTGACATGCGCCTGGGGCTTGTTCTGCGACCGGGCTCGGGGCTTGCGCAGCGCCCGCCCGGTTCGCAGGGCGGCGACGAGCTCGCGCTTGAGCGCACCGCGTCCCTCGATGAACAGCGACTGGTAGATCGCTTCGTGGCTGATGCGCATGCTCTCATCATCGGGGAACTCGACCTCGAGCCGCTTCGAGATCTGCTGCGGGCTCCACGCCGTCGACCAGCGCCGGTCCTGCCGGTGTGGCTTATTCCGTCCCTGCCACGCCGGTACCTCGGGACCGTCGACCACCGTCCCGTCCGGCAGCCGCACACTGCCGTCGAGCCGGTCCTGCACATACTCGCGCAGTCGGTCGTTCGTGACGAGCTTCGCGGGCTTCGGGCGACGCGCCATCAGCTCCGTCTTCCACTGCGCGACCGAGGCCCGGTACTCCAGCTTCCCGCCCCGCGTCGCCGCGTTCCGACGCAACTCCCGGGAGATCGTCCCCGGGTCACGCCCCACCCTGCGCGCGATCTCTCGAACCCCGTGGTGTTGCGCCTTCAAGAGCGCGATCTCCTCCCGCTCAGCGAACGAGAGATACCGGCCGCCCGGCTCGGTGAGCGTGATCGTGGGCATGCCGCCACCCTGCCGGAACCACCGCGCACCGACCGCCGCCGACACCCCCACCAAAATGGCAGCGTCCTCGGACGACGCACCCGCCACGACGTGCTTCCAGAACGCGCGCTCGATACTGCGCCGCGTTCCCGGATGCCCAGGCGAGATCATCGGACTCCGCCCCGTCAACTCCTTCAACCATCCCGCTGGACGCCCCATCAGCACTCCTCAGATCAGAGCGTTGCGACGACCGATTGAATCCGCCCAATTCACGTCCATTCGCTATGGGGAGCGGCTGGCCGAGATTGGTGCGGTGCCCTCGATCGGCACCGTGGGCGATAGCTATGACAATGCCCTGGCCGAGACGGTGAATGGCTACTACAAGGCCGAGCTGATCCGTGGCCCGGCCCGTGAGGGCCGCCCGTGGAAGACCGTCGAGGACGTCGAGCTCGCCACCCTCAGCTGGGTCCACTGGCACAACCAGACCCGCCTGCACGGCTATCTGAATGACGTGCCGCCAGCAGAGTTCGAGGAAACGCTCTACGCTACGAAACGGACCGACCAGGCCCTGGTCGGAATCCAATAGAACGAGTCTCCATCAAACCCAGGGCGATTCACCCGGATCCGGTGCTGGCAGGCCTGCTTGGCCAGCGCGCACCCGAGGTAGGACTTCCCGGAGCCGGTGAAGCCCTGGAACACCACGTTCTGCTGGCGGTCGATGAACGAGCAGGTGCCCAGCTGGGCGATCACGCCCTGGTCCAGGCCGCGTTCGGTGAGCAGGTCCAGTCGGCGCAAATCGGCGTTGGGGTAGCGCAGCCCGGCCCGGCGGATCAGGCCCTCGACCTTGGCGTGGGTGAACGAACTGTGGGCCTCGTCCACGGCCAGCCGGATCTTGTCCTCGAAGCCCAGTCCCATCACCAGGGTCTCGTCCTGAGCCTCCAGGGCCTCCAGCAGGGCGGCCGCTCCCATCTCGCGCAATTTGCGCTTGGTCTCGGTATCGATCCGGCTCATCGGGTGCCTCCTGCCGCGTAGTAGGCGGCCCCGCGCACGTACCCACCGGACTCCTCGGCCGTCCCGGCTCCCGGTGGCCTATCCGCAGCGGGGGTCTTGTCCTGTCCGGTCTCCAGGATCGGGCGCAGGTGCGCGTAGCGCGGCGACCGGACCCGGCCGGCCACGGCGAGCCGGCAGGCCGCCTCCACCCGCTCTCCGGAGTAGCGGCGAGTCAGCCGCAGCACGGCCAGGGCCGGGTCCAGGCCCTGCTCGGCGACCGGCACGGACTCGAAGATCCGCTCCACGACGGTCACCGCGCTCGGGCCGATGCGTGTGGCCCAGTCCCGTACCCGGTCCGGGTCCCACTGCCGGTAGCCGGGTCCGGCTGGCAGGTCGGCGTCATGGGTGCGGTATTCGTTGACCACGTTCTCCGGGGCCAGCAGGTGACTGGTCAGCCGCTCATGGCCGCGGTAGACCTCGAGCAGGGTGTCCGTCAGGCGCAGGTCGACCTTGGCCCCGACGTGGGTATATGGGACGGAGTAGAAGTTCTTCCCGAAGGTGATGTGGCCGTTCTTGGCGACCCGGCGTCCGTTGATCCACCGGTTGATTTCATAGGGCACCGCCGGCAGTGGCCGCAGCAGGGGCTTCTCCTCGGCTGCGAACGCGCTGGCCCGGGAACCGGCGCGTTTCTGGAACGGCTCCGCGTTGTAGGCGGCCACCCGCTCGGTGACCGCGGCCTTGAGCTCCGGCAGCGTCGTGAACGTCTGGTCCCGGAGTCCGGCGATGACCCAGGTGGCCACGTGGGACACGGTGTTCTCCACACTGGGCTTGTCCTTCGGCTTCTTCACCCGTCCCGGCAGCACGGCGGCTGAGTAGTGGGCGGCCATCTCGCGGTAGGCGTCGTTGAGCACGATCTCGCCCTCGGCCGGATGCTTGATCACCCCGGTCTTGAGGTTGTCCGGCACGACCCTGGGCACCGAGCCGCCGAAGGCCTCGAACATCGCCACGTGCGCCCGCAGCCAGGTGTCCTGCTTCATGTCCAGGGCAGGCTCAACGAAGGCATACCGGCTGAACGGCAGGCACCCCACGAACAGGTACACCGTTCTCAGCTCCCCGGTCGCCGCATCCGCCAGCTGCATCGTCGGCCCGGACCAGTCGACCTCCACCGTCTGCCCGGCCTTGTGCCCGACCCGCGAGGCCAGCCCGGTCACCAGCACATGGTGCTGATAGGACTTGCAGAACCGGTCGTAGCCCATCGCCGGTTCCCCGCCGGCGGCGCACGCGTCGAGGTATTCGCCGTGGAGCAGCTTCAGCGTCACCCCGACCCGGGCGAGTTCCTTGTGGACCTTCTCGAAATCCGGCTGGGCGTAGACGCTCTCGTGTTCCCCGCGACCGGGGAACACCATCGAGTACACCTCGGCCTCCGGCCGATCCTTGATGTCATCCCAGCCCACACCGGCCGAATCGGCGGCCTCCAGCACCGCGGCCACACTGTTCCGCGAGATCCGCTGGGAGGCCGCAATCGCCCGCCCGGACAGGCCCTCGGCCCGCAACTGCAGCACGAGCTTGGCCTTGATCTTCCTTACCATTGAGAACTGCTCCTTCCGCCGGGTGCCCTTTACACCCGGCGGAAGGAGCGTAAGCAGGTGGCTCCGAACGAAAATATTGGTGGCTCCGAAGACGCCGAATGCGTCAACCGGCCCCCGGCTCCCAACCTCAATACGAGTGGACCTCAGTACTCCGAATATCCACCAGGCGACCCCGTGGTCAGCGGCGACCTCGGCGGTGGCCCGCCCGGAGTCCAACACGGCCGCCACGACCGCTTCTTTCAGCCGTGTGGTGCACCGGGCCCGGGCCGGCAACTGCTCCGTGGCCTGGGTGAACGTCCTTCGTGGGCAAGCAGTCTCGGCGCACACGAAGCGCGGCTTGACGACGATCACCTCGAGGCAGGTGCCGCCGACGGGGATGTCCTTCACCGACTGACGGACCCGCTGATGCACCCGGGAGGAGAGCACCCCGCACCCCGGGCAGGCATCCTCGGTGGCATCGGCGGCCACCACGACCCGACGTCCGCCCAACGGCAGGTCGACGGCGTCGTGGACGGTGTAGTCGGCGAGGTTGAACACCACCGACGCTGCCAGGCGGACAGCCGGTTCGGCGGTGGCGTGGGCGCGCGGGGACAAGCGGTCGTGCGTAGTCTGGGACATGGCTCGTGTCCTTCGTGATCGAGGGCAGATTCTTCGCAAAATCCATCCTCAAGCAAGGGCACGAGCCCCTTGACTCACGACACCCCCACGCTCAACTGGGAAGAGCCCTACCGTGAGTCCGACAGGGCCAAGGGCAAGCAGATGATGCAGACACTGATCACCAAGCTGGGTCGAGCAGTGCCGACCAAGTTCACCGAGCTGGCCGCGCTGGGACGGACCTTGAAGAAGCGGACGGCGGACATCCTGGCCTGCTTCGACCGGCCCGGAACCTCCAACGGGCCCCACCGAGGCCATCAACGGCCGGCTGAAACACCTCCGCGGGTCAGCCCTCGGGTTCAGGAACCTCACCAACTACATCGCCCGATCGCTCCTGGAGTCCGGCGGATTCAGGCCCCGGCTACACCCTGAATTGTGAAGAGCCCCTTAAAAGCCACCGATGCCGTGAGTTGTCAGGAAGTCTCGCCGAGAGGGGAGGTAACTTCACAACGAACTCTGCATGACGAATTGAACGTTTACTCACCAATGAGTAGCACTACGATTGGAGTTAACGACTTTCATCTTATCGGATAGAACTATCGGCTTGCTAAGGAGCGGAGGGTCCGCGATTGCAGAGACTTCATAGTCCTACCGTGACTCTCTTTAGTCGGTTTCTGGACCAGAGCAAAATGGACAATTCAAGGAAGGCACCTCACCCGTGCAGATGTCACCCGTCGAATGATTCTCGATCGGGCTAAAGTTCAGACTCGAGCCCAAGGCCTGAGATTCTCGGGAAGAGAGTACAATAGAATCTCGCTTTATTCTCATTTTATAATACTTTCGCTGATCGGTCCTTGGCGGAAATTCCCTACAGAGGGCCTGGAGCTGCGAGGGGTCGGTCGCATGGATCAATTACCTACCGGTTGTCCGATCGAGGGCCACCCCCCATACGCGGTAAACCTGTCTGACTGGAATCAAAGCGCGATGGCTCCTCATGCTTGCTGTCCGTGGGAGTTTTAGGTGCGCCAGGGCGAGGCGAACTCAGTGGGCTGCACGGATCGCGGCTTCAAGCACGTCGAGGCCGTCCAGCAATAGTTCCTCATCTATGACCAAAGGAGGCAGGAGGCGAATGACGTTCCCGAAGGTTCCACAAGTGAGGAGCAGAACGCCCTCGGCTAGGCAGGCACTTGCCACGGCCTTAGTGATTTCCGGGTCGGGTTTTCGCGTACCCGGCTTTACAAGCTCGAGGGCAATCATTGCTCCACGCCCACGAACATCGCCGATCGGACCCTGCTCACCGCCAAGATCGTCAGATAGCGCTCTTAGTCGGCCCATGACTAGTGCCTCAATGGCGCGAGCCCGACCACTGAGGTCATGCTCCCGCATCACATCGATACTCGCCAAAGCGGCGGCGCACGCTATCGGGTTGCCACCGTAGGTGCCCCCGAGCCCACCGGGATGGACAGCGTCAAGCAGTTCAGCCCGTCCGGTAACCGCAGACAGGGGCATACCGCCGGCGATTCCCTTGGCCATTGTGATCAGGTCGGGGACGACGCCCTCGTGTTCAGATGCGAACCAAGCCCCTGTACGACAGAAGCCAGACTGGACCTCATCGGCGATGAATACCACACCGTTACTCCGTGCCCAATCGGCCAGAGTTGGGAGGAAACCCGGTGCTGGGACGATGAAGCCGCCCTCTCCTTGAATAGGCTCAATCAAGATTGCCGCCGTGGAATCGGCGCCGATCTGCTTCTCAATCTGATCAATCGCACGTAGAGCCGCTTCCGCCCCTGTCAGATTTGGATTCTCCTCGCGATAAGGGTAGCTCATAGGCATCCGGTAGATCTCTGGAGCAAATGGTCCGAAATTACTCTTGTAAGGCATTGTTTTGGCGGTGAGAGCCATCGTGAGGTTAGTCCGCCCATGGTAGGCGTGGTCAAAGACAACAACAGCCTGGCGGCCTGTAGTCAGGCGAGCAATTTTTACGGCGTTCTCTACGGCTTCAGCACCGGAGTTGAATAGGACGCTACGTTTGGCATGGTTACCCGGGGTAAGTTCAGCAAGTTCTTCTGCGACCCGGATGTAGCTTTCGTAAGGGCTGACCATGAAACAGGTGTGGGTAAAGTGCTCGGCCTGTTCCCGGATGGCCGCTACTACTGTTGGCGCCGAAGCTCCCACGTTGGTGACGGCTATGCCCGAGCCAAGGTCGACGAATGAGTTCCCATCTACGTCGCGGATAATGCCCCCGTCAGCGTCGGCAGCATACACAGGAAGGCTGGAAATCACTCCTCGCGGAACCACTGAGGTACGGCGATCATGCAAATTGCGAGACTCGGGGCCGGGAACCTCGGTCACTAAGTCGCGACGCTGGGACAAGCGTGTTGCAAGAGTCGGAAGGACGGATGGGGTGGTAAGTTCGACGGCCATGCGTGCTTGCCTTTCACAGGGATGAGAAAAAGCAGGGTCTCTCGGTCTACAAATCCGACATTAGATGGACGCCGGGAGAATAGCTGCCCAAGATTATCGTGCCCATTGTGCATGGTTGATAGTTCAGCACGCACCGTACCGTGCCATTCTGGATTAGGCTTGGGTAGGTCGATTCTGATGATCACCAGGCAGATGGAGGGCGATCCACAAGTCGGCGCGCAACTGCGGGTCGTCAAGAGATCGACGAAATGCCCTTTCAACCAGACTCAAATGGTTCAGCAGGGTGTTTCGGTGGACGCCAAGCGCCTCGGCAGTCCTGCGACGATTGCCGTTGTGATCGAGAAACACGCGCAACGTCATGATCAAGCGACTCCCCGCGGGGCCTTGGGCAACCAACGGTTCCAGGAAAGTTCGCGCCCAAGCACGGGCAGGTTCTGGCGGCAACAGCCCCGAGGCTCCCCCGGTTACTATATCGTCCCATGCGACGACTCTCTGGCGGCCACCCGTGCGTTCGAGAGCATGGAGAGCTTCACTGTGACTTGTGGCAGTTGCCTCAAGTGCCGCACTACCACCGATTCCGACGCAGATCTCTATAGTCTCTACGGCCTGACGCAGAGCCTTTTGCGAAAGGTCAGAATCCTCTATTAGAACGGGCATTTCTTCCTCATTCGTCGTGGCCCCGAAATTCGAGCCGATGGCTGTGGAAGTCCCTGTAAGGACCCGGTGGCCTGTGCGTTGCGCATGGGCTTCGATACGCCGGATTGCTTCCTGCGTGTCTGTAGCGCTGCCTCGGAGTCGAACTGCCCGGACTTTCCGCACGTGCTTGCCCCAGCCTTCATCACCGGCAACCGCCAGGAGGGCATCGCCAGCGCGGATATCTCCGCCAAGTAGCAACGCGACGGCCCCGGCTCGAACCCGCCGTTGGGAGAGTCGTTGTTCAGCGGCACGTTCGCCATGCAGGGACAACAAGGTCACGGCCGTGGCGATCGTGGCTGCCTGCGAACTTTCCACGGCCCTAGGCAAAACCACTATGAGGTACCCATGGGGTTCTCCATAGACGCCTAATGGGTGAATGACGACGACGCCTCGGGGACCTGACTCGCTCAATGAGCCTAGTAATCCGGCACCCTGCAAACGGCCAACTAGTTCCTCAAGGGATCGTTCGGACGGCAACGGCGGAATACCCGGTGCTGAACGTTCGCGGATTTCAGCGTCGGCGGAACTTACTGCGGCCCATGCGCCAGGCAACAGCTCGGCCAGGGTTCGAAGAACCTGAGCCGATCCCTCAACAGCAGCGGCGGCGCGAGTCAGCGCGCGCTGGTTGGCCAGGGTGGTCTCAAGGGCGCGTCGTTCCTCCGCTGCGCGCAGCCTCGCTACGTCTTGGATGATGCGTAGGAAGGGTGTCTGCTCCGGCACTTCGAACAGCGTTAGGCCGACACGATGGGCGGCCTCGACTAGCTCTTTCGGGACATGATCCCATGTGAGTCCTCCGCCAACACCCATGCCGAGGGCGACCACCCCCTGCTCGGCCAAACGTCGAACATAACTTTCCCATGTCGGATGGGCAGGACGACGCGTGAGGCCAGTGAAAAGGATGATTTCTCCACCATTTAGATATGGCGTTGGGTCTTGCAGCTCGCTTGTTGCAACCCAACTAACCGGTAGCGCAACATCTCCGGTGACCAACGGCTTTAGATCCAATCCGTGAAGGCCCAAGACCTGAGCAACGGTGATCACGGTCTGTCCTCCTACGGGCGGGTGGCGAGTTCACGACAGTACCCGCCATCGTTCAGAATAATCGGTCGAGAGTGTACAGAGCGGACGAGTGGCGAGGGACGGATGTGCCAGCTCGATCCATTCGACGCTAATCGGCAGGGGCCCCGACCAGTGACGCCGGCAACACCTGTGCGCATGCATCCCGACGCAGCTTGGCCTTCACTGCGCAAACCCTCATTCGACAGATACCTGATCCGCCGAACGCAGGCAGAGAGGCCCCAGGACTATGCGTCCCGTTAGCTGGCAAGATTCTACGTTGAGTTCTCGCAAACGTAGCAAGCACCGAACATGCCGACGAGCGTCCCACTCCCAGGTGCATGAACGTACAGCTCTGGTCGTAGCTGCACCTCTCGCTCTGGACCGGCTGCTCATTAGCTCGGCTAGAGTCAGGTCATGGCCCTGGAATATCTTCCGAACCCAGATCGCACGCCGAATTTTGCAGCCCGCACGGTGAGGCAACGGACATTGCCGCAGATTGGAGAGTCCGGTCAAAGGCTCTTGACCGCGGCCACCATTGCCGTCGTCGGGGCAGGTGGGCTGGGCTCTCCCGTAATCCAATATCTTGCTGCCGCCGGCATTGGCACGATCCACGTTATCGATGACGACCATGTCGAACTAAGTAACCTGAACCGTCAGACTCTGCATGGTGTGGATACTCTCGGCCAACTCAAGACCGCTGGCGCCGTCACCGCGGCGCAGCGCCTCTCGCCAGAAACCACCGTCATCCCCCAAACCGTGCGCTTGACCGATGACAACGCACAAGACATCCTCCGCGATGCGGATGTCATCATTGATGGGAGTGATTCGTTCACCACGCGCTTCATTATCCACCGTGCTGCCGTGGCTCTGTCCAGGCCAGTGGTCTACGGCGCTCTGATGCAATGGAACGCCCAAGTCACGGTCTTCTGGTCAACCCCCCCGTCCGAATCCGGATTGCAACCCACTGTTCTAACGGACGTGTTTCCAGATACTGCCGCTACCCACGCTTCGCCCGGTTGCGCCGAGGCTGGTGTACTAGGTGCCGTTGTGGGCATCACCGGATCTTTCATGGCGTTAGAGGCCCTCAAGCTCGTCTTAGCTACTGGAGAACCCCTCCTGGGCCGTATCTTGCTCATCGACGGCCTCGCGGGAACTACATCCCAGATTCGCGTCTCCGGCTCAGCTTCGGCGTGTAGCAAGAACCCCACCACCATGCCGGCTCATCATCAGTCGCTGTTAGCCGTCGGTGATAAACCAGATTCGGTTCTCATCCCCAGCCCAGTCCCGCTCTCCATGGTGGACCCAGACTCCGTCTGGATTGACGTCCGCCGGCCCGAGGAGTCCGACGAAAACCCGGGCCCACCCGGGACGATAACTCTGCCCTTGGACCAAGTTCTCCGCCTCGACACCGGCCCCGAGACTCCGCTCCGAGACGACCATGCTTTTGCAGCTCTTTCCCCAGGTCAGCCCCTGATGCCGTTCTGTGCCTCCGGACCGCGCAGCGTCTCGGCAGCCCGGCACCTTTCCGCCTTGGGCTGGCCGGTCATCGGCTACCTCGACGGTGGTCTCCCCCAGAAGGCCTCCACAGAGTCACCAACAGGACCGGCCCGGCCGGCCCCCGCCATGACCTCCCATAGAGACACGACCGGAGAAATCACATGACCGATCTCCAATACCACACCGTCGGTGAGCATCGACAGCGCATCCTCACCCTGGTCCCGCACCTGCCGCACCAAGTCCTGCCTTTGGCGAAGGCCATCGGCTATACCTTGGCCACCGATACCGCAGCTGGTTTGGACTTGCCGCCATGGAACAACTCAGCCATGGACGGTTTTGCCCTTCGCGCGAAAGACACTGCCAATGCAACGAAAGATTCCCCAGTCCAGCTTGCGATTATTGCGGAGCTGCCCGCTGGAACCGACGCCGACCCTAAACTGGGCCCAGGTCAAGCTGCCCGCATCATGACTGGCGCGCCAATCCCTACCGATGCCGACGCCATCGTTCCGCTCGAGGACGTCCTGGGCTGGGACCCCGGCGCCCCGACTGCTGGAACCCCGCCACCAGATTCCGTGATACTTGACAAACCGGTGGAAAAAGGTCGGTACATTCGATCTCGGGGAGACGATCTACGGCTTGGGGACCGTGTCGCCAGCGCCGGAGAGCACCTAACCCCTCACCGACTATCCTCCTTGGCCGCTGCGGGGATTACCGAGGTGCAAGTGCGGACCAAGCCACGCGTCGCGATCGTGAGCACGGGATCCGAGCTCAAGGCGCCAGGTGAGCCGCTACGGCGCGGCCAGATCCTCGATTCCAATAGCCTGCTGTTGGCCACTCTCGTGGACACCAGCGGCGGAGAGGTTGTGCTCTGCGACAGGGTTTCCGATGACCCCTCAGAGCTCAAATCCATCCTGGAATCTACTCGAGAGACTGTCGATGTCGTCGTCCTCACCGGAGGAGCCAGCGTAGGAGCTCATGACGTCGCCCGCCTTGTTCTGTCTCCCCATGCCTCAGGAGGAGTACAGCTAGGCGAGTCCAACCACAGTGACCGAGCCCTGATGGACACAGCGGTGCGCTTCGACCGTCTTGCAATGCAACCAGGCAAGCCGCAGGGGTTCGGCCTGTTGCCGAATGGGCGACCGGTCTGGTCTTTGCCTGGAAATCCGGTCAGTGCCTGGGTGAGCTATCTGCTTTTCGTCGAGCCCGGATTATTGGCCATGCAGGGCCGTTCGAAACCAGTGGCGGACTGGCAACCCGTCACGGCCGTTGAGAGCTGGGATTCACCGCCGCACCGCGAGCAGTTTGTCCCCGCACGCGTCGTGTCCGCTACTGGTGAGCCGCTACAAGTGGTCCCGGCCACCGATCGAGGGTCCGGCTCACATTTAGCCGGCCGCATGGCACGTGCTACTGGTCTGGCCCGCGTGGCCGCAGCCACCACAAAGGTCTCGGCGGGCGACAACGTCCTCTACCGGAGTTTAGAAAATTGATGGAACCGGGGTTCCGTATGCATAAAACAAGGAAATCCAGTGCTTCCGAACAGACGCGAGACACGGACATCGATGGCGGCGACGGCTTCACGCACCTCTCCGGCGATGGCTCGGCCCGTATGGTCGATGTCACCGCAAAGGCACCCACTGTCCGCAGCGCTACCGCCGAGGCAACCGTGCTGGTCGCTCCCCCGGTACTGGCCGCTCTGACTGGGGGTTCCGTACCCAAAGGCGACGTCTGGGCCATAGCCCGGATCGCCGGCATCCAGGCAGCCAAAAAGTGCAGCGAATTATTGCCCCTTGCTCACGTAATCGGCATACACGGGGCCACTGTCGATTTCGAGGTCCGCGAGGACCACATCCGCATCCTCGCTACTGCCCGGACCGCAGACCGGACCGGTGTCGAGATGGAAGCTCTGACTGCGGCCTCAGTGGCTGGGCTGGCTATGGTGGACATGGTCAAGGGTCTTGACCGATCAGTTGAACTGACCGGTATCAAGCTTCTGGAGAAAACCGGCGGACGATCTGGAGCATGGCGCCGTGAAGACCACCTCTGACCACGCTGTTCCTTCGTCCTCGGCGGAGTGACATTAACTGCGACCAACTGGACAGAGCATCACTAGTCCTGAGCGGAACCTCTCAGACGAACTTTGAACGGTGCACAGCCCGACAACACAACGCCACTATGATCGTCAGCAGCCGGATCTGCCCCCGGCTGGCTTACGGGATGTGCATTTGTGATGGAAAGTCTGCATCTAGGCCTTCCCGTTTCAACGAGCCGCTCTGCGCATATCCGAGGACGACTTCGTCTGGGTGCTGTGTTTCCATGTGGGTAGCCCGACAGCCCCAAGTCGACCACGAGCCAATGTCCCTGTTTCCGGGGGGCCGACAGTCAATCCTGCGGAAGCCCTCGCCGGCATCCCAAGGGATGATGACCGTGATTCGCGGCGGCCATTTACATCGCCTGCCCGACCTGGCTTCTACCTGCATGCCACCTACCCCACACTACCAGGGAGAACTCGAGGTATGGCAGGTCCAGCGGACAGTACTTGTTGCATAAGTCGAGATCGCGGACCAGGCCAGCCTATGGGAAGATATTGATACCTTGGGAGGTATGGAGCACGTTAATTTCCACCCTACTTACGTTACTCAAGGACAGACAAATGACCAATTATCTTGGTCCCCCTCTCCCAGAACAAAACGTTTGGAAGGACGACATTCATGGCACGGATCCGCCTCTTTGCTGGCGCCGCCGACATACTCGGTTTTTCGGAGACGAATGTTCACGCCACGACGGCCGGCGACTTGCGCCAGGTCCTCGTGACGGGCCATGGCATTAGCGTGGAACAGGTTATCGCCCGGTGCTCTCTGCTGGTGGACGGCGTGCGCGCCGCAGACGATGAGCACCCGATTAGGACCGATTCCCTCGTCGACGTGTTACCGCCTTTCGCCGGGGGATAAACAGCCATCGACAACCGGGATGGATCAGCCACCGATAGCGTTCATGCCGCGACCGGGCTGGACGAACCCGGGGTCGTCGATCCCGTGCCCAGCTTTCTTAGCGTCTACGGATAGCTGCATGGCCGCGGCGAGATCCTCCTCAGAAGCGCCCTCGCGCAATAGAGTCCTCAGATCTGTTTCCTGGCGGGCAAATAGGCAATTACGCATCTGCCCGTCAGCCGTGAACCGCAGTCTGTCGCAGTCTCCACAGAAAGGAGCTGACACCGATGCGATAACGCCTACCGTATGGGGGCCACCGTCCACAGTGTAGATGGCAGCCGGCGAGGATCCACGCCCCGGGACCTCCTCCAGGTCGAATCGATGGGACAACTGCTCGAGGATTTCCTCCCCAGACACAAGGTTGTCTCGTTTCCAGGTGTGGCCGGCGTCGAGGGGCATCTGTTCGATGAATCGCATCTGCGCGTCCTGTGACACTGCGAAAGCCACCAAGTCAACAAGCTCGTCCTCGTTCACCCCACGCATGGCCACGGCATTGAGCTTGAGTGGGCGCAGCCCAGAGTCCCGGGCCGCTGCGATCCCAGCCATGACGTCCTTGAAACGGTCGCGGCGCGTTAGCGCCCGGTACCGATCCGGTCGCACCGTGTCCAGGGAGATATTCAACCGGGATAAGCCGGCCTTCTGCAGCGCGGGAAGCCTACGGTCCAAGGAGATGCCGTTGGTGGTCATCGCTATCGGTAAGGATCCACCACCCGACAGTTCAATCGTGGACAATCGCGCGACGATGTCTTCGAGATCTGCTCGCAAAAGCGGCTCGCCACCGGTCAAGCGCACCCCGGTAATCCCGTGGTCCACCGCGATTCGCACCAAGCGCTCAATCTGCCCAGCGTCCAGCAAGTCCTCTTTCGGCATGAATGGGCCTGCGTCCTCCGGCATGCAGTAGGTACACCTCAGGGAGCACTTGTCCGTTAGCGACACTCTGAGGTCCCGATGCACTCGGCCGAAGCCGTCGGCTAGGGTCCCTGCCCTTTCCACTCCGGCGAGTTCGGCCGAGGTAGGAAGCAACCTAGTGGCTTCTGGACCATCCAATGGATCGGATCCCGGCGTTGAACCGCCGACCGGCACCGCCCCCGGTGCGCTTACCGTGCGGGTTGTCAGCGTGACAGAGACCCCACTCATGGTAGACCCACCCAATGCGCTTCACCGATAGCAGTATGTTGACGTTTCCAGATAGGAACCTTAGCTTTGATCTCTTCCACAACAACACGACAGATTTCGAAAGCCTCGGCTCGATGAGCGGATGCAGCGGACACAATCAGGGCGAGATCGCCTACGTCGAGGTGTCCGATCCGATGCACAGCCGCTACTCGGACCTCGCCGTTCGGGTCGTTCGGCTCTCGCGCGTATTCCCGCACGATATCGTCCAAGATTCGCCCGGCGTCCGGATGCGCCGTGTACTCGAGCGAGACTACTGCGCCGGAAGCTTCGGGATCATGGTTCCGGACGATCCCCGTGAACGTAAGAGCTGCACCGCACTGCCGATTTATCACGGATAACTCTACTGCAGCCGGGTCCAAAGCTAGGTCCGAAATCCCTGATACAGCAGGCACCAAAGTGTTCAGATCAGTTTCGAGCATAGCCACTCCCAACGGTGTCGAGCACGATACGGCACCAAAATCCAGCGCGGTTACTGGTCCAAGATGTGCGGGTCCGCCGGCCACCAACCCAGTAATTCGCTCGCAAACAGCCGAAATACCTGGCATCAAACCCTACAGCATTTAATTGAGTCTAGGGTCACACCAGATCTACGTCCAGCGACCGCGTCGGATCAAACCCACCGCTCCCCTGAAGCGCCCTGGGTTTTGTTCCGTGGTCAGACCACCGCGGGCTTGAGGGTTAGGTCTTGAGTGTAGGTGGCCTCGTCTTCTGCCGGGGTCCGGTAGTCGAGGCTCTCATGTAGTCGGCGGGTATTCCACCACTGCACCCAGTCCATCGTGGTCATTTCCACTGCCGTGCCCGAGGCCCAGACCTGGCGAGAATGGATGATCTCGGCCTTGTAGAGACCGTTGATGGCTTCAGCCAGGGCGTTGATGCTCCTATAGTTGTCAACTTGCGATTTCGCCCGTTCTTGGGTCGGTTTTGACGAGGTGGTAGACCTCTCGAATTACGTAGCATTTCAGGCAGCGGATGATGTCGCGTTTGCTTTTGCCCTCGGCCGTGCGGCGGGCGACGTAGGCAATTGTTGGCTCGTGGAATCTCATCCTGACGATCACGGTTCTGTAGATCGCGGCGTTGAGTTGACGGTGCCCGCCGTGATTGATGCGGTGCTTCCCGCTGGTCATCCCGGAACCTGCCGGCACGGGGCTGATCCCGGCGAGCTTCGCGAATGCGGCCTCGCTGCGGATCCGTTCGGGATTGTCCCCGGCGACGATGAGGATCTCTGCGGCGGTATCGACGCCGATGCCGAACTCGTCCAGCAGGTGCGGGGCGCGTTGGACGACGAGTTGCTCGATCTGCGCTTCAAGGTCTTTGATCTCGTCGTTCAAGGCGATCCAGCGTCTGGCGATCGATCGGAGTGCGTGCCGGTTCGCGTCCTCTGGCGTCTCTAATCCGCGTGGGCGGAGCGCGGCGCAGTGGCGGGCGATCATCTTCTGCGTTTTCCGTGCCGTCTCATGCCGTAGCTCTTCGTCCGAGTGGACGAGCAGCGCCTTGAGCGTCACCATCGCCCCGGTGCGGTCTTTCACCGCGGTGTCGTGGGCGATTTTCAGCTGCCGGATCATCTCTACCACCCCGTCAGCGGTCTTCGGGACCGCAGTCGCGAACCCGGCAAGTACTGCCCTGGCAGCGTTCTCCGCGTCGAGCGTGTCGGACTTCCCGTTCAGCCGACGCAGCCGCCGATCGGGCCGGGAGACCTCGACGACCTTGTGTCCGTTCCGGCGGACGAACGAGGTCAGCCCGGCACCATAGGAGCCGGTGCCTTCGATTCCGAACGCGATGACCTTCCCGAACGACGACGCCCACTCGAGCAACTGCTTGAACCCCGCAGTGTCGGTCGCGATCGTAAGGGTCGCCAGGACTCCGTCGATCGAGTCCATCACCGCGGCGACGTGAATGTGCTTGTGGGTATCGACGCCGATCACGACGTGCCCGGAACGGGCGGGCTCGATCTGTTCCATGGTGTGCTGTCTCCTTCACCGGTTAGCGTGGTCTCACGCTGTCGCCGGCGGGTGGACAGGACTGTCATGGGGACGCTTTGACGAGGCTCCAGGCTCCTATCAGGTCACGCCCGATCCGGCGGCAGCGGTACTGCGCCCGGCCGCAGGCTCGACAGATCAACGCCAAGGCACCCTGCGGGCCAATCGTAAGCAAGGGTCAGAACACTCCGGCCAGGACTACCCCATCCTTGCGGGATGCGGCAGAAACAGACTGACAGTCATAGCTATCGCCCACGGTGCCGATCGAGGGCACCGCACCGATCTCGGCCAGCCGCTCCCCGTATCGGATGGACGTGAATTGCGATCCGGCATCGCTGTGGCAACGCAAGCCGGCCAGTGTGGTGCCGCGGGACCATCGGGCCATTTCGATCGCATCCAGCACCATCGTCGTCCGCATGTGGGAGGCGACCCGCCAGCCAACGATTGCGCGGGAGCAAGCGTCGATGATGAAGCAGACGTAGGCGATGCCGGCCCAGGTCGGCACGTAGGTCAGGTCGGTGACCCACAGCTGGTTTGGTGCCTCGGCGGTGAACTGCCGGTCCACCAGGTCAGGGTGACGGGCCACCTCGGGATTCGGCCGGGTAGTGCGCACTGTCTTGGTGCGGCGTACTCCTTCGATACCCTCGGCCCGCATCAGCCGTGCGACCTGGTCACGGCCGATCTGGTGGCCGGCGCGGTGGGCGGCTTTCCAGATCTTCCTGGCTCCGTAGACCCGGTAGTTCTCCTCCCACAGCTTCCGCACCACCGGGACCATCACAGCATCCCGCTGCATTCGTTGAGAGGGTGGCCGGGATTTCGCGGCGTAGTACGTGCTCGGGGCCATCTGCACCCCTGCTTGACGCAAGACAGTGCAGATGGGCTCGACCCCGAGTTGACGGCCGTCGAAGTGATCGTCACGGTTAGCGTCGATGAAAGTGACTATCTCTTGTGTTGGCGGTCGAGCTCCGCCCCGAAGAAACTAGCGGCCCGCTTGAGAATTTCATTGGCACGGCGTAATTCGCGGTTCTCCTGCTCCAAGGCCAGCATTCTCGCGGCCTCATCGGTGGTGACGCCCGGGGTGTGGCCCTCATCGATGTCGGCTTGCTTGACCCAGGTCCGCACCGACTCGGTCCCGTATCCCAGTTGTTCCGCGACGCGCTTCACGGTGCCCTGCGTAGTGCCTAACTCAGCGCGCAGGGTGCGCACCATCCGCACTGCGGCGGCTTTCTCCTCCGCGCTGTACCGACGCGAGGTCGGCTGATCCTGCGAGATGTCCTTCGGCATAAACCCATCCTCGTTTCCAAGGTCAGGAGTCTCCAAGATTCCCAGGGCGATTCAGTCTTACCGGTGCCGGAGTCTCCGAGCAGCACCAGGGGTTCGCCGGCATCGATCCACGCCCCGGTGGCCAACTGGGCCAGGGTCGCCGCTGGCAGCTCGGTGATGGCGGTGGTGTCGAAGTCGGCCAGGGACTTGGTGCGGGGGAACTTGGCCTCCTTGACCCGGCGGATCCTCCGGCGGGCGTCACGGTCATCGCACTCGGCGGTGAGGACCTCGGCCAGATACCCCTGGTGGGTGAGCCGCTCCCGGGCGGCGGCCTGAGCCAACGGGCCGGCCTGCTCCCTGATGGTGGGCAGCATCAGGGACCGGCAGGCCGCGGCGATCGCCGCCTCGGCCGCAGTCTCACTGACCGGCGTCACCGCCGGTGAGGGGGCTGTGGGAGCCGTGGGGGTGGGGGCCGCTGCTGTCGCGTTCATGCTCCGACCCCCAGCAGCTGGTCGTAGGCCCCCAAGGAGGGCGCCGGACGCTCGTGCAGTGCCGCCGGGGGTGCGGTGACCGGCACCACGACCGGGGCTACGGTCCTGGCCGGGGCCAGTCGGCGGGCCTCGAGGGCCACCAAGTCCGGATCGAATCGCCCCATCGTCACCGCGGCGCCCATCCCGGAGACGATTGCCTCGGGCGGCTGGGTGCGGTGCAGCAGCAGCACCCCGATCAGCGCCCTCGTCCCCGCGGAGTCACCGAGCTGGGCGCGGGCGGCATCCCAGAACCGCTGATGCGACTTCGTGAAGGTCCCGGCCTTGCGGGCAGCGGCCAGGGCCGTGGCCCCGGGCAGCGCCCCGGGCTTGCGGGCCAGCACCTCCAGGTAGTGATCCAACACCAGGTCCTCGGTGTACTTATGCAACGAGCGAGTATGCACCGCCACCACGGCTCCCTCGGCCACCACCGTGACCGTGGTCGCGGCGAGCTTGACCTGGAGCCGGCGCCCGGCATAGCGGGCCGGCACTGAGTAGTAAGACTGCCGCACACAGACCCTGGATCGGGCATCGACCCGGCAGGAGAGCACCAGGGCCGGATCGAACGGGCCCTCGCCCGGCAGCGGGCGTAGCCCGGGCAGTTCCCGGGCCGCGGCCGCCCCCACGGTCTCGGACCGTCCGGTGATCCTCCGGGCGTCGTCAGCGGCATCAGCGGCGGCCATGAACGCGTTCAGCTCGGCCAGGGAGGCGAAGTCCGGGACCGGGACCAGATGACGGCGACGGAACCGGCCGACCTCGCCCTCGACACCACCCTTCTCGTGGGCACCCTCCAGCCCGGGCTGGCAGAAGAAC
Source organism: Citricoccus nitrophenolicus (assembly GCF_047305825.1). Taxonomy (GTDB): domain Bacteria; phylum Actinomycetota; class Actinomycetes; order Actinomycetales; family Micrococcaceae; genus Citricoccus; species Citricoccus nitrophenolicus. The sequence continues at coordinate 1,785,435 of NZ_CP063070.1, forward strand.
GAGTCGTAGCCGTAGTGCGACCGCAGCGCGATGAACTGCGGATTCTCCTCGCGTTCGCGGCCCAGCGCGCACCGGACCACCGCGGCCTTGAGGTTGCCATACCGGATCATCGTCATACCGGATCATCCCAGTCGGCACCCCACCCAGGCGTTCGAAGGCCTGCACGTGCCCGTCCAGGAAGGACTCCTGGGCCTGGTTCGCGTAGGCGATATGGACCGCTTTACCGGCTCTTCCCAGTTGAGCGTGGGGGTGTCGTGAGTCAAGGGGCTCGTGCCCTTGCTTGAGGATGGATTTTGCGAAGAATCTGCCCTCGATCACGAAGGACACGAGCCATGTCCCAGACTACGCACGACCGCTTGTCCCCGCGCGCCCACGCCACCGCCGACCTGCCGTTGGGCGGACGTCGGGTCGTGGTGGCCGCCGATGCCACCGAGGATGCCTGCCCGGGGTGCGGGGTGCTCTCCTCCCGGGTGCATCAGCGGGTCCGTCAGTCGGTGAAGGACATCCCCGTCGGCGGCACCTGCCTCGAGGTGATCGTCGTCAAGCCGCGCTTCGTGGGCACCGAGACTGCTTGCCCACGAAGGACGTTCACCCAGGCCCCGGAGCAGTTGCCGGCCCGGGCCCGGTGCACCACACGGCTGAAAGAAGCAATCGTGGCGGCCGTGTTGGACTCCGGGCGGGCCACCGCCGAGGTCGCCGCTGACCACGGGGTCGCCTGGGGCACCGTGAACACCGCGGTCCTGGACCAGACCCTCGAGCTGCCCACGGTGGACCAGGTGCCGGTGCGGGCCCTGGGGATCGATGAGCACCGGCTCGCCACCGCGAAGTGGTTCAAGAACCCCGACACCGCGGTGTGGTGCCGGGTCGAGCCCTGGATGAGCACCTTCGTGGACGCGAACACCGGCCACGTCCTCGGCGTCGTTGACGGCCGGTCCTCCCGCAACGTCACCGCCTGGCTGCGGGCCCGCTCTCAGGCGTGGCTGGACCGGTTGGAGGTGGTGGCGATCGATCCCTCGGCCACCTTCCGCAACGCGATCCGCCAGGTGCTGCCCGCGGTGGACATCAGCGTCGACCACTTCCACCTGGTCAAGCTCGGCAACCAGATGCTCACCTGACTTCTATCACCGTTAGTGCGGTCCGATCTCAGCCGGATTGATCTGCAGTGCCTCGAGAATCGCTTGGGCATCAGCAGTAAGGGCGGCGGGAACGGCGATGGTCTCCCCGCGGACCTGCAACACGGCCTCGCGTAGTGGTTGCAGGGTCTGGACGACCTTCTTGATGCTCATCCCCGTGGCCGTCTGGATGTAGCGGCCTACGGCCAGGGCGCAGAACACCATGGTCAGGTGCGCTTCGATCGATTCCCGGGTCCGATGGAAGATCGGCCGGGCCCTCAGATCGGACTTCGCCATCCGGAACGAGGCCTCGACCTCGAACAACGAGTGATACGCGGCCACCACCTCGGCCCCGGAGAGCACCTCCATCGGCGCCGAGGTGATATACCCCTTGAGTCCGAAGAGCTGCTCGGCAGCACGGGCTGCCTCGTAGTCGACCTTCAACGATTTGGGTCCACCACCGGTGAGGAACCGTGCCTTGCGCGGCTGCTTGCGCCCGGCAGCGATGTCCTCAGCGCGCTGTAGCTGTAGGGTCTGGGTCCGCCGGTCGCGGTGTTCCCGGGCCAGCCGGTACTGCCAGACGGCCCTGCGTCGGGAGGAGACGACCCCGCGCTTGAGTTCGGTGGTGGCTTCCAGGACCTGCCCGTCGGTGAAGTTGTTCCCCATGGCCAGTCGCTCGGCCAGATCGTAGGGTGCCTTCGAGGTCCTGGACCCGACGATGTACTGGTACCCGGCTTCCTCCAGGGCCTCAAGGTTGGCCCTGGAGAGCATCCCGGCATCGGCCACGACCAGCATGTCTGTGACCTGGTGGCGGGTCCGGAAGGCATCCAGCACCGGGATCAAGGTCAGCGTCTCGGCCTTGGAACCTTCGAAGCAGTGGATCTCCAGCGGGAACCCTGTCTTGTCGACCAGCAGGCCGATGACGATCTGCGGGTCGACGCGTCGTTCCTTGGAGAAGCCGACCTTGCGGGTCTCGTCCTCCTCGTCGGTCTCGAAATACAGGGTGGTCACGTCGTACAAGCAGACGCTCACGGCCCCGTCTCCGGCAGCGAACCCGTAGGCGGTGGTGCACGCGGCGTCCCGCCACTTGGATTGCTGATGTCGGGCCAGGTGGCGCCACATCGTGGCCTCGCCGGGGACCTCGGCCACGTCCATCTCGGCCAGCATCCGCAGCGTGGCCGTCTTCGAAGCCGGGGAGATCACCCGGCCCAACACCAACGATCGGAACACTTCCGAATCAATGGCCTGGTGGAAGCCGATCCGGTCATAGACCGTCCCGAGGACTTCCCAGAGCAGCCGGGGCCGGGACCCCACCGTCCGGGCACTACCGGCCACGACCGGGGCTGGCTTCGGCTTCTTCGTCCTGGCCCGCGGTGGGGCCGGGGCCGGCACCAGTCCGTCGAGATCGAAGGCTGGCTGGCCGGCGGCAACCCGCTCCAGAGCCAGGTGCTCCAGGAGCGCCAGCTCACCATCGTCGTGGGCTGAGCCGAGGTGCTCGAGGATCTCGCGGCGCCCGTTGCGGTACTGCACCAGCTGCACCGCTGTGGCCCCCGAGGCCGTCTTCACCCGCCGAATCTGCACCCCTCCACCATAGATTTAGTGCGGTCCCAAGCCGAGCCCACCCCCGCAAACAAGCCGATCCGAGCTCGCCGAGCCCAAAAATCGGCTCAGGTGATAGAAGTCAGGTTAGACGATGAGTGATTCTGCTAAATCCGTCACCGTCTCAATAACCTCACAGATATTAATTGCTTGAAGGCTCTAGGCAATACTTCCTGAATTCGACAAGGAACCGTTTAGCCCTATTAAACGGCAGCTCTTATTCGTACAGAAGTCGCTTCATCTGCTCGACCGTATCAATGTCCTCACCGGTAGATTCATCGCTGCAATCAACGATGTCGACGAGTTGCGGATTGTCGAGCAGAAATTTTCTGGCGCCGGCATCTCCGACCACCGTGCTCGCTACCGCCTCACGGAGAGAGCTGTCGATTACGATCGGATGCCCGCGATGCAGCCCCCTACGAAGTCCTACTGGCGTGTAACCAGCTGCGGTGATGCGACCTGGGCGATGCGAATTGAGAAGCCTACTTACAGTGCCAACAGTAAGATGTGGCTGATCGACCAAGGCCACCAGTAGGTGGTCCGTAAGAGCGGTAGAGTTAGCGCCCGCGAGGTAAGAGCTGCCCATTCCCGATGGCCATTTATGATTCACCACAACACGATACGGATTAATTTTCGCTGAGGCCATGACCGTCGAAGCACCTGCCCCAAGAACTATAACTACATCGTGGCAGCCGCCTTCAAGTAGAGTGCTCGCGATAGTTTCAACAAGTGGGCGCCCGCGATGTGGCAGGAGAGCCTTGGGCCCCGCACCCAGACGAGTTCCGGCCCCTGCTGCCAGCAGTACTGCCGTAGTTCTCGTGGGGTCCATGCTTATTCTTCACTTCCAAGGACCGTCAGATCCCAACAGTTTTCGGCTAGTCCCTGTAGCTTGAAAACTGGGCAATGGACAACCTTACGCCCCCCTAGCCCCTCCTGATGGATCCAAAGTAATCCCAACCTTGGATCACTGAGGTCGACAGTCCCGGAACGGCATAGGACGTCGTCTTGCCATACTCGTATCTTGTCTCCATGCTTTAGCATGTGGAGGCCAAGCGATCCGCTATCCTCTGGCCCTTTTGCTCCCACCCTGTCAGCTGACATCATTTAGTTTTCCTAATCTATTCATATCTACCGAAATTACTGGTCCGAACCTCATTCCTTAATCGAGTGCAGATTGAACCCTATGGATGCACAGCACTATCGGAACACTTCAACGGAACGCCATTTCCATTCCATCTCTTGGCGATAATTTCAGCTAGGACGGATACGGCGGTCTCTTCTGGAGTGCGCCCCCCTAGGTTCAGTCCGATGGGACTATGCAGCTCGGCGATCTGCGATGCATCAATCCCCACATCTCGGAGCCGAGACAACCGATCCAGGTGTGTCTTCCGGGAGCCCATAGCACCGACGTATGCCGGCTTTTCGACGCCTTCAAGACGTAAGGCGATATCCAATACAGGAACATCAAATTTCGGGTCATGTGTCAAAACACAAATGACAGTCCTGTTATCTATAGCTTCCTTATCAAGCTCCTGCTGAAGATAAACATGAGGCCAAGAGACGATCACCTCATCGGCTCCGGGAAACCGAGCAGCGGTTGCGAACACTTCACGCGCGTCACAAACTGTGACGTGGAATCCGACCAACGCCCCTGCTTTGGCAACAGCCCCAGCAAAGTCGATGGCGCCGAAAATGATCATTCGAGGTTTAGGCTGGTAGGAGGCGACGAATACTTGGGCGCCTGATTCCATGCGCTCCCCGTCGGGACCGTACATGATCACGCAGGACTCACCCGAGGCAAGAAGGCCTCTAGCATCGTCCGATACCGCGTGGTCGAACTGGGAACTGCCAAGTGTTCCCGCAGTCCGCCGAGGCCAAACCACCAAACGTCTCCCGAGGGTCTCTGGGTCTGGATGCTCAATCACTGTCGCCACAGCTACGGGGTTGCCCGCTTGAATGTCGTCGGTGACTTCCAAAATCTCAGGAAAACTCTGAAAGTTGATCCGCTCAACGAATACATCAATATTTCCACCACAGGTTAGGCCAACTTCAAAAGCGACATCATCGCTATAGCCGTAATGCTCCAGGGCGGGGATGCCCGTCTCTATAACGTCCTGCCCGATTTGATAAACAGCACCCTCTACACACCCCCCGGAAACGGAACCCACCGCCTCCCCTTGCATGCCCACCGCCATAGTGGCCCCCGGAGGACGAGGAGCTGACTTCGAAGTGCTGACAACAGTAGCCAAGGCGAAATCATCTCCGCGACCTACCCACGGGATCACTGCCTCGATCACATCACGCATCTGCTATCCGATCTGCTAAAGTCCTAAAAGATTCCAGCGTATGGCCGCCCACCATGGCGTCGACGTACGGTAAGACCGCCTTAATTCCGCTTTGTATGGGTTCATATCCCACCTTTCCACGATGTGGGTTTGCCCAAATGAGGCAGTGCGCCAATCCATGTATCCGGGACATCTGGCCGGCTAATACGGCGGGGTCGCCACGCTCCCACCCGTCACTGGCAATGACCACAACTGCCCCCCTCAGCATCGCGTGTTGGCCCCATAAGCGGACGAAAGCTTGAAGGGACTCCCCGAGGCGAGTACCCCCGGACCAATCAGGCACGACTAATCCAGCCTCTGTCAATGCGACATCGGGATTCGGGTGCATCAGCGCGGCGGTAACTCGAGTCAAACGAGTCCCAAGTGAGAATACTTCTGTAGATGCGCCTAGGGTGGAAATAAGCCGATGTCCAAATCGCAAAAAACTTTCTGCATAGTTTTTCATCGAGCCTGATACGTCAACAATTAGAACGATCTTTCTAGGCCGTACAGTCCGGTGCCGATAATGCAGCGGACCGGGCTCCCCAGCTCTCTTCAGTTGATGACGCATGGTCTGAACCGGGTCAATGCGCTTGTGTCGATGAGTACTCACGTAGCGGGACTTCCGCAGGGGAGCCCTGATCGGCAACCCACTGAAGGCTGCTGCCAAGAGACGCTTCTCTTCTGATGACATCAACGCTACATCTCTGCGCTTCAGTTCTTCCTTCTCGCTCGCCCGTGTGATCTGCTGTTCGTCTTCGGACTCGACTTCGGGGCTACCCTCTCCATCTGGCACCCCGTGAATCTTCACCTCGGGTACTGCAGTAACAGTCGGCATCTCCGCCGAGAACCACATTTGAAATGCGCGATCATAGGCGGCAAAGTCGGCACTCTTCCGGCAGAGTGTTGCACGCCCCGCCCAGAACACTTCGATGCGCCGATGAAGAGAAATGGCGTCAAGTGCCCTTAGGTAGCTCTGCACCTGATCTGTGCCAATGCTCAAACCTTCTGCCCTGAGCATTCCTATGAAACCGTAAAAGACCCCGAGGCCGACTTGCTCACACATTCAGAGCATGGCCCTCTATGTAGCAAAGCTGCTTGTAGTAGCGAAGGCAGCGTCTAGGGCCTCACGAACATAATCACGATCGTTCTGATCCTTACATAGAGCGCCCATCGCTAAGGCGGCAGTGTGGGCTGTAATTTCGTCTCCCCCAAGCCTGTTCAGAGCCTGAGCCCAATCCAAGGTCTCGGCGACTCCCGGTACTCTCCGGAGCCGCCCCTGGTTCCGCAAAGATTGGACTACATCCACAACTTGCTCTGCCAACCTGTGGCTTACTTCGGGGAGGTGAGCTTTGACAATCTCAAGTTCCCGGACAGGATCAGGATGATCAATCCAGTGAAAATAACATCGTCTTCTGAGTGCTTCGTGAAGATCACGCGTCCGGTTGGAGGTAAGGATCACTACGGGAGGAACTTTTGCAACGACGGTACCCAGCTCAGGTATGGAGATCTGGCTAGACGCCAGCACTTCTAGAAGAAACGCTTCGAATTCATCATCAGAACGATCGACTTCGTCAATCAACAAGACGGCCGGACTCTCCCGAAGAGCACGGAGAACAGGCCTGGGTAGGAGGAAGCGTTCCGTATACAGCGACTGCTCCCGTTCATCTGGGCTCGTTTCCGATCCCGCAGCCTCTAGAGACCTTAGGTGCAGAATCTGTCGGGAGAAGTCCCAGTCGTAGAGCGCCTGCGTTGCATCGATCCCCTCGTAACACTGGAGCCGAATTAGCGGGATATCCAATGCCCTTGCGAGGGCTTCAGATAGCGAGGTCTTGCCCGTACCTGGAGCACCCTCTAAGAGCAGCGGCCGGTTCATAGCGACGGCAAGATAGACAGTCGTAGCAAGACCTTCATCCGCCAGGTAGTTCGCGCCTCTAAGCTTGGCGGCCATCTCCACAGGGTCCCGAGGTGTAGCTACTATGTTGCTGTTCATTTGATGACATTACCCATGGATTGGTCTCGGATAGACCAGATATCTGCACGCTGATCTTGCAGGACGGGGAACGATCTTCTGACTTCGGCCAACCTATCGAAGTCGAGCCGAGCCTGGATGACCGCTTCTTCCACCCCGGCTTGGGCTAGGATCTCACCGTTCGGATCAACTATCTGACTATGGCCCCCGTACTCTGTCTGGTGGTCCATTCCAGCCATGTTGCATTGGACCACGTAAGCCTGATTCTCGATAGCCCGAGCCCGTCCAAGGACTTCCCAATGGGGAACCCGAGACAACGGCCAAGCCGCTGGCACCACATGCAGGGCTGTCCCAGCCTTCAACATATACCGGTAAAGCTCAGGAAAACGTAGGTCGTAACACGTGGTAAGTCCGGTTACGGCCGTACCTGTATCTGTTTGTACAACAGCGGTCACTGGTTCATCGCCAGCCTCAACCAATGTTGGCTCGCCCTCGGTAAAGCCAAAACGATGAATCTTCTTATAGGTAGTGTGTTGGGTGCCAGAGGCATCAAAAAGTACCGAAGTGTTCCACATGTCAGAATCAGAATTTGTGTGCACAGTTTGCACAAAGGAACCAGCGTGTAGCCACACTTCTTGATCCCTGGCCACTTTCGACAGACGACTGAGAACACTACTATCGAGCGTGACGGCATTCTGACGCCAACTATCAAATGAGAATGCGCCGTGGAACCATAGTTCAGGCAAAACGATCAGGTCGGCATCGACGACGTCTGACATCAAATCCTCAACGCGTGAGATCCTGCCCTCCGGAGACTCTGCGCTATCGAACTTGACCTGAACAGCTGCCACTTCCAGCTGGCCGCTGCTCGGCGATGAGTCCCATACCTTCATCCGATTCACGGCCTTCGGTTACTTCCGACGGCGATCCCGGCTGCAAACACAGCAGTCAATGCGGCCAAGACGGACACTAGGGCAGGTGCCCAGGAACTCCTGCCCTGATCACCGTCCACCGGAGTTCTCTTTGCAGCTCGCGTATCCTTGGCCAGCTTAATAAGATCGAGCGCCTCTGGCTCCGCTTGCGCTGGCCGCGTGACCTCCTGGCGATCGCGAGCCACTTCAGCCGATCCGCTGGGGGCTGCGTTAGTCGCCTCACTCCCGCTCGTCATTTCGTCGGCGAGGCGTTGAGCAAAGATCCCGAGGATCGCCGTGGCAGCCTCGGCAATGACACCTCTACCGAACTGAGCGACCTTCCCGGTCATGTCGAGATCCGTCTGAACAATAACAACGGCGCCCCCGGGGTCCGGCTCCAAGCGAGCCGTGATGGTCGCAGTCAAGTTCCCCTGGCCCCGTGCATCCTTGGCCCGCGCTTCGATGACGGCCCGCCGGCCCTTCTCATCAAGTTCCACAAAGCGAGCCACGCCTACGTACTCTGCAGTGATCGGGCCTACCTTGATCTTTGCCTTGCCTTCAAACTCATCACCATCGACCCCGGTGATTGAGGCTCCCGGAATCATGGGGGCGATGCGCTCGAGGTCCAGCAATACCGGCCATGCATCCTCGGGCGATACCGGAACGGGGATAGTGTTTGTCAACTCCATAGTGTCATTTCCTTAAGAAATATTAGAGTGCGGATTGATGGGAGACTTGAGGCAGGCCGAAAGCGAAGTTGGGGTCTCCGGGCTCAAAGAGCCCACCACTTTGGAGACGGGAACCCATCTCCTGTGCTTTTCGCACATAGGCACGAGCCTGCTGCAGTTGCCGTGACTCCCATCGCTGTAGAGACCCGGACAAATCGTCGCCACGTCCTAACACTTCTGCCAAAGTTCGGGCGTCGTCGCATGCCTTAGCGCCCCCGGCTGCAGCATGCGGTCGGGGAGTTACGGCCGCGTCTCCGATTAGTACGACCCGCCCATGGACCATTTGATCCACTGTTGCATCCGCAACAACCGTGACGAAGGGCGATGGCGCGTTGAGCACCAGGTCTCTGAACGGCCCCGCAAGCTCCTGCGCTCGATCATGAAGTTGACTCAGGTTATGTTGAATCAATGACTTGTTGTGGACTGACCTAGATAGCCTTGTGCCACGGATGTCAGTCATCAGTTCGTCCAGCTCAGGCCCCTCTTGGACATTCCAGTACCACTGAAAGTTAAGGAGCGAAGCCTCCTTACCTTCTCCCCCAGGAATCGGATAGGCGATGAGATGCCCATCGTCTAGTAGTCCATATGTGAACTTTCCATCAAAGTAGTCCCAGATCTCATCGGCCACCTCTCCAGGCTGGAGCAAGCCTCGCCAAGTGACATATCCCGCGTACTGAGGCTCAATTCCTAGAAGGCGCTTTCGAACTACAGAAGCCCCTCCATCAGCGGCAATGAGCCAATCCGCCTCTGCTCTTGTACCATCCGAGAATCGCATGCGCACAACGTCCGAGTCCTGGTCCAGACCAACCAAGCACTTATTGTTGTGGTACCGATCCATGCTGAAGAGCTTGAGCAGCTGTCCATAAACAGTGTTATAGCTTGTGAACCGATGCGCTGAGGGGATGGTTCCCAGGCTATTTCCTGTTCGAGCATCGACATACGCCATCGAAGTGGAAGGAACGCTGAGGGACTCGAGCTCGATGCCCTGCTCGACGAGATAGCGAACTAGTTCGGGCTGAACGACGATCCCCGTCCCGTAACCAGACAAGGGCTGTGGCGAACGCTCATAGATGTCCACCTCGACCCCGGCATCCCGCAGGTTCAATGCGGCCGTGAGGCCAGCGATCGAGCCTCCTACAACTGCAACACGTTCGTTTGTGCCGCTCATGCACTTGGCCTCAGTGCCATGGCGAGCGGTCGCATCGGAGCACCGCTCGCTCCCTTGAAGCGAATAGGCGCAGCGATGAGGCAAAACTCACCAATTCCATCAGCAGCCAGTTCCTCAAGATTCAGCAGCTCCACCATCGGAACGCCTGCCTCTGCAAGAAAGTGCGTATGCCCGGGAAGCCAGTTATCTTCGTGCTCAGAGGGGCCCACTTCGACACATTCCTGGTCTGCGCCAATCGCGGAAATCTTCTGGTCGGTGAGCCAACGCGCGGCCTCCAAACTGAGCCCCGGAGGGTTCCCGAGGGTCTTTGTGCCATCGGGCCAGTACCTCATGCGTCCTGTACGTACAAAGGCAACGTCCCCGGACTCCAACCTCAGACCCGATTTCTCTAGGGCCTCTTCGATATCCGCAACAGTGATTGCATAAGAGTCAGGGAGACAGTCGACATTCTTCAAGTTCGCGATATCAAGCAACACGCCACGGGTAATGATAGGTGGGATAGTTTCCGCGCCCCCCTTGGTCCACGAGCGACTACCTAGATGTTCTTCTGCCTTGTACCCATTATAGATTTCGCCATCCACCCCGAAATGATTCAGGGCATCGATGTGGGTTCCGGTATGCGTGTACATGAATACCACGTCACCGGAGTAGCAAACATGCCTATTGATATCATCGCCTACATTGTTGAGGTTATCAACGAGTGTTCCCTGAGGCGTGTGAGACATGAAAATCTGATAGCTGGGATCGCCAGCACCTTGGAAACTTGGCATTCCCACGAAGTAGTCGACACTGAGGTCGTAGACACGCGAGGAGTCTGCCCTTTGCAGCACATCTGCGCGGGCTTCGGGATCGAGGAGATTGAGCGCGCCCCGTTCGTCGTCGGGGCCCCAAGGACTCTGGGCGGCCTTGACGTTTGCGGTCTTACTCATCACTTGTCCTCAATCTCATAATCGACGACTGCTCGGTCGGCGAACATCGGCATTAGTGTTGCAACGACTTCGAGATGGAATGGATCTGTGGAGTACTTGTCCAGGTCGCCCCAGCTCGCGAAGTCGGTGATAAGCACTCCATCCCACGGAGCGCCGTTATCCCCGGGGTCACCGGTGTGGGTGCCGATTTCCCACGACTGGATGAACTTCAGGCGTGGCGGGAGCGTATTGAGAATCTCGACGATTTCTTCCTGCTTATTGCCTTCCGAGACGCGCCATGCGAAAACGTGCCGAACCTTCGACATCCGGGGTCCTTCCCTACAGCTTCACGTAATTGGTTTGATGTGATCAGTCTCCTAATGGGAGCGAACTTGTCCCACTGACCGATCACACAAGTTGCTCCTAGCCTTTGTGTGAACCGTGAAAGCGGTTGTAAATCTGCTCCGGCGTAACAGGCAGCCTGTCGATGTGTCCACCGTCAGCAGCCGCATCGTCGATAGCGGCGGCGACGGCGGCTCCGACGGCTATGATTCCAATTTCGCCGAGGCCCTTAGCTCCAAAAGGGTTGTCTGGTGACTGGGCGTCTTCGGTAACGAAGTAGTGCACGTCTGGCATCTCCCCCGCCCCGGGCAACAGGTAGTCCATGAACGAGGTGGTAATGGGCTGTCCATCTTCCTCATAGAGGAATTCCTCGTAAAGAGCGCCACCGATGCCTTGAACCGCGGCGCCAATGATCTGCCCCCTGGTTGTCAGTGGGTTAATCACTTGTCCGGCTTCGGTTGACGTGAAGAACTTTAGAATTCTGTGTCCGCCGGTGTCGGGATCGAGCTCGATTTGAACCAGAGTCACCCCGTAGGGGTAGTTCATGAGGTTGTTCACGTAGACAGCGTCTGCTGCAAGGCCGGGTTCATCATTTTCCAACCTGGCAGTGAACGGATCCCGAGCTGCCGCGATCTCGTACAGGGATATCTCCGAATCGGTGCCTTTGATCCTGAAATGCCCGTCGACCAACTCGAGGTCACTTGGATCAACCTCTAACATCTCACTGGCCAATCGCTTGGCTTTATCCACTACAACAAGTGCCGCTTTGCGAGCGGCACCCCCGGCGAGAACGGTGGAACGACTAGACCAGGAACCAACGCCATCGGGAATAAGCTCGGTATCACTGTGCACCACATCAATATCTTCAGGGTCGACTTGCAGCTCTTGCGCCACAATCTGGGCCAAGACCGTTTCAATCCCCTGTCCAACAGAGGAGCCTCCGGTTTTGACGGTGACTCGACCGGCACGACTAACCTCAACACCTCCGGTCTCGAATAATCCCAATCCTGCCTTGTCCATCAGAACCCCGAGTCCGACGCCCACTTTCCGGCCTTCGGCTCGCATCTGCTGGCTTTCAATGACCCACTCGGACCATTTGGCAGCCTGGAGCGCCTCATTGAAATGTTGGACGACATCTCCCGAGTCGAAGTGATACGGCTCGTGAACCATTTCAATTCCTGGAGCCCAAGGAAGGTCGTCTGCCGTCAGTAGATTTCTTCGCCGGAAGTCCACGGGACTAATCCCGACCTTCCTCGCGGCCAAGTCGAATACCCGCTCCCTGGCGAAAGTGGATTCATAACGACCAGGAGCCCGATAAGCAGCCACGGGAGTTTTATTGGTGAAGACGGCGTGAAGAACAGCTTCATAATTCGGGACTCGATAGGGCCCAAACACTATCCCGGCAGTGATGTCGCTCACCAAGGGCTCGGCCTGCCTGAAGAAGGCACCATGATTATGGAAGATCTCGTCCCTAAGCCCCAAGATCTTGCCCTCTGTATCGACGGCAAGCTCGAGTTTGTGCACCATTTCACGCGCGTGAGAGGTTGCGACCATATGTTCTACCCGGTCTTCAACCCACTTGACAGATTCGCCCATAGATCGCGCTGCCCAAGCTACCAGCACAGTTTCCGGGAAAACTCCGCCCTTGACCCCGAAATTTCCTCCAACCTCGGCGTGTTTCATGCGCACATTCACCTCAGGCAAACCCAGCATTTGCGCAATGATTCTGCGGTTATCATGGACGTGGACCGTTCCCCAAATGAATAGCGTGTCCCGCGCACGATCAGGTTGCACCACGATACCGCGCGGCTCCATGGGCACACCTGAATGCCGATTGGTGACATACTTATGCTCGATAATATGGACGGCATTCGTAAAGGCAAGTTCGATATCTCCGTAGGATTTTTCAATCCGGGCTCCCTCGTTGCCACGACCGGGGAAAAGCTGGATCTCTCTGTCCAACGCTGCTTCCGGGTCTAGAAGTACGGGTAGTGACTCATATTCTATGGACACCAAGTCTGCTGCGTCTTCAGCAAGATACGCGTCGGTGGCAAGTACGGCGACCACAGGTTGTCCCACGTACATGACCTTCTCTACAGCCAGGACTGGATGGCTGAAGTCCTCAATATTGTCGTATTCCTCGTGGTATCCAAGATCCTCCAGGGGAACAGATCCCAGGTGCCGAGTCTGCTCCGCAGTGATGATCCCTCTTACTCCAGGAGCACGTTCGGCGTCACTGATGTCAATAGACATAATGCGAGCGTGCGCTTGAGTGGAGCGAACTAACCTCATATGCAGTTGTCCGGGCAGCGCCATGTCACCCGCGAACATCGCCTCTCCGGTGAGGAGACGCCGGTCCTCGCGCCTTGAAACCTCTTCGCCGATCCAGGTCTTTTTGCTCCCCCCCTCCCCGGTAGGCCGGTTGTTCTTAGGAGTGAACGCTTTACCCGTTGCCGTCATGCGGACAGTATGTCACCGGCCCACGGGAGACCAATGTTCACGTATTGACAAAGAACTAAGCCAAGTATTCACGGTTCGTAGACGCTTCAGATGAGTTTTCGTAGCATGATCGACCTCGCAGGCCCCCTGCGGGGAGAAAAGAGAGTCCAGACTGAGGGAGAAGTAGTATGCCAATGCCGTCATCATTGAAGCCTGAAGACGAAATGCTGAACTGGGGTCGTCTTATTCTAGACGGACTCTCCTACGCCGACATGGTGGGGGCCCGTGATCGTCCTGCCGAAGTGACATGGTTCGACTATTGGATGAAGCTGGCAAACGACTATGAGCAGGAAGCTACAAACCGGCTGTCTTTGGGACACAACCTGTCTGCCGGAGAATTCCTGATGTCCGCAGTCCTCTGCGCTCAGTATGCGCAGTTCCTCTGGTTCGATGAACGACGGGAGCTAGGCCAGGCCCGGAAGGTTGAGCTATTTCAGAAGGCCGCCCCGCTTCTTTCACCACCCGCCGAACGCCATGAACTCGTTGTGGACGGGATTCCGATGCCTGTTTACGTTCGCTTTCCGGAGGGTCCTGGCCCTCACCCCGCTGTCATCATGATCGGGGGGCTCGAAAGCACCAAAGAGGAAAGCTACCAGATGGAGAATCTAGTCCTTAAGCGCGGACTAGCTACAGCCACATTTGACGGCCCGGGCCAGGGAGAGATGTTTGCGCTTAAGCGGTTGGCCGCCGACTACGAGAAGTACACCTCTGCCGTGGTAGACCTCCTCAGCGGACTCGAGTCGATCCAAGCCGACGCCGTCGGTGTCCTGGGGCGCAGCCTTGGCGGAAACTACGCTTTGAAATCTGCCGCATGCGATCCTCGAATTGCGGCCTGCATTTCGTGGGGTGGATTCTCAGACTTGGACTACTGGGATGCAGAGACTCCCCTGACAAAGGAGAGCTGGCGATATGTGTCTAAGGTCGACACGCTAGAGGAAGCAAGAGTCCACGTCAGCCAGGCACTGGAAACCCGACATGTTCTCCCACTTATTGCCTGTCCTACTTATGTGCTTCACGGCGTTCACGACGAAGTCCCGCTCTCATTCGTGGATACCGTGAGGGAATTGATCCCATCCGAGCATCTAACAGTAGTAGTCGAACAAGACGGCGATCACTGCTGCCACAATCTAGGCATGCGTCCCCGGCTTGAGATGGCGGACTGGCTGCAGGACGTGTTGCATGCAGACAAGAAGCGTATCTCCTGATGTCTTCAGGGACTCCAATCAGCAAGATCCTGAAAATCAACGCGAGAACGGTGCCACTTGAATCCTGGCAACCGGAGGGTATTGAAGTAGATGAGGGTGACCCTAGAGGCCGCGGGCACACGTTGTTCGAACAGACAGCCCCGACCCGTTTTGGGACCGGAGTCTTTACTTCCCAGCCAGCTAAAACAAGCTATGAACTCACTGACAATGAAATCATCTATGTCCTCGAAGGTACGGCAACACTCACTCTGGATTCCCAAGAACCCGTCAAAGTAACCGCCGGGGACCTCGTGTTTCTTCCAAGCGGACACACCTCCACCTGGGAGTTCCACGACACGTTCAAGGAGATCTGGTTCATGGCAGAGTGAACAGAAGCCGAAAGCCTAGTTCTAGGTCCTATATAAGGGGCGGCAGCGGTAGCCCCGGAGCATCCTCATAGTTACCCGGTTCCAGATTCATTGCTTTCTCCATCCGTGAGAGCCTGATTGCCACCGGCAACTCGTCGCGCAACAATCCCGCCGCACCTATCTTACCCTCCACTAGTTTCAAGCGGTATGCGACGGTTCTACTATGCACACCCAGACATTGGGCTGCCGCTGCCGCATTATACCCAGATGCAAAATAGGCTTCGAGTGTTTCGATGAATGTACTGGGCGGGTCTTGATTTAGACCGAGAATCTCCAGCTCGTCTGCGATGAACGCACTTACCGATACAGAATCTTTCATTGCCAGTGCTTCCAGCATCACATCTTCGTACCAAACCATGCCTCGGCCGAGCTCCTGGGCAACCATACCTGCCTCTGTCGCACGCCTGTGGGAAGCAACGAATCCATCTCGGCCTTGGCTGACGGTCCCGAATGAAGCCCGGACTCCCTTAGGCAATACCATGTTATAAACAGCTTCTCGGGGTGAAGGCAATCGACTCGGCCACTCAACCCAGATGTAGTCAGTCTCGTCCTCGTCAGTAATCACCAGCGGCGTGATCTTCGATACACTTCCAAGGGCACGAGCAACGATTTTCCCGCCACCAGCTGACACAACGGCTGCCAAATGACGGCCGGATAAATTATAAGAGAAGATCGTTGAATCGATTGGAAGGCCAGCAAGGAGGGCACGCAAGGTAGACAGCTTTCGGCGATTCTGGCTTTGCCTCGAGAATGCAGTATTCTCCGTTTGGTAGGTGTCAATGATAGAAGCAGATACTTTGTCGTTCCACGCAAAATGCCTTGCGCTGGCGTGTCGCAACACCGTCGCCCTTTGCCCCGGATCGTCTATGAGCTGATGAGCCTCTTCAAGGAAGAACTCCCATAACGTAGATTGAGCGGCGCGTGATGCCTTCAGGAGGTGGTGTAGGTCCACTCCGGCTCTGGCTGCTAGTTGAACTTCGCGAAGAGTCTCATTGGAGGCTCGGGTCACACTGGCCCCCTCCTGATCGATGTATTCCAGGACATCTCTTAAGGAGGCTGTGACAGTTTCTGCTTCTGCTGCCGTGAGCGAAGGATTCCTTACCATTGAGGAATCGTCTCCATACTCGTACTGGAGCCTGGCCCGAATGCTGTCGTAGATCTCTGGGACCCTTGCCCTGACAGCCGCCGCCAGCGCACCCAAATCTTCCTCAATAGTCATACACTGACACTACCAACGAGTCATCATCATCCGAGGTCCAGCCGCCTATGAATTGGCACATGATACAGCCACACCACCAATTATCGATATCGGCTGCGATATCTTCAGATGTCAACCGGTTGTCCGAGTCCGTGGCACGCCGCCTCCGTGAGGACTCACGGTCCGGCGGCGGATCAGATCCCGCACTCGCGATGCGCAGATCCGAGCGTCTAACCGCTGCGCTCCTGTCCTTTAGTAGGGCATTAGCAGGAGAGTCCGAACCCAATCCTGAATTTTTGGCCGAGGCAGCCCGTGAAGCAAGCGCTGCGGCGCAAGCCGGCGTGGATTTGCTTGAACTTATCCACACCTACAGGGTGTTGCAATCAAAAATGTGGGACATCCTTCTTAACCTGACCACAGAGCTAGTCCCCGACGCGTCCGAGCAACTAGACGTCCAAAAGTGGGTCTCACGACTGCAACACAGTTGGCATGACACGGCAGTGGCGAATGTAATCGACGCCTATCGTTCGGAGCAGCATCGGTTCTTCTACAAGTCCGAAGGCCGTCAACTCAGAAATGAAGTGCGGGAGTTCATCGCTGGCAGGCGTTTGCTGCCGCCGAGTGCCTCTTATGATTTCGAAGGACAGCATCTTTCCGTTGTGACGTGGGGCCACAACCCCAAGGAAGCGATCCAAACCGCGGGTAAAGCGTTCGGAGCCACGAAGCAGCTCGTGCTCGAGAGCACAGGCGGTACTTTTCTAGGATGGCTGGCAGTTATCGATGATCCCAGAATCATTGGCCAGCTCAGGCCCGAGGACCTTCCAGACGGAACTCACCTCGCGATAGGGTCGGTTATCCCAGGCTTCGACGGTTTTCGACAAAGCTACCAGCGTGCTTGGAGGGCTTACAGAGTGGGCCTACTGACCGGTGCAAAGCTGACTTCATATGCAGATGTAGCCTTAGAGGCCATATTCACTACCGACATTCAAGCGGTTCGGGATCTAGTGGCTCTACAGCTCGGCCCATTGCTCGCTGACCCCCGTAGAGACGTCCTATGCGAAACGTTGTCAGCCTATTTCACCTCAGGATTCAACGCAGTTTCAGCGGCAGGGACGCTACAGGTCCACGAGCGTACTGTCGCCTACCGTCTTAGATCCATCGAGGAGCGACTAGGTGTGACAGTTTCAGAGCATCATGTGGAGCTTCTCGTGGCTCTCCGACTTCATAGTCTACTTCGTAGTGTCGACTCCACTGCTATGAGGCAGGAGTCTCCCGGACCTTAATATCTCTGCGCCTTATCAAATCTGTGTAGGCAGGATCACTCATTTGTCACATGACGCAGAGCGCAAAGGAGAGGTCAGGGTGCAGGGTGGAGTAATGAACAGTGAGTGGGGCTGGAGGTACTGCCCGTGAAACCGCCCTCCTTTGACTATGTTGTAGCTGATTCGGTAGAACACGCACTTCGTCTACTAAAAGACGGAGGAGATGATGCGAAGATTATTGCCGGCGGCCAGAGTTTAGTTCCGCTATTGAATTTTCGCATGGCCCGTCCGTCGCTTTTGGTTGACATCAACCATATTTCCGGGCTGGCGAATATACGACAAGTTGATCAGAGCGTCACGATCGGCGCATTGACGCGTCATTCAAAACTCCAAACCTCCAAGACGATTGCTCGAGAGTTCCCGTTATTGTCGGAGGCGGCAGCATGGATCGCTCACCCGCAGATTCGCACGCGAGGAACACTTGGGGGCTCTCTTGCCCACGCCGACGCTTCTGCGGAGTTGCCTGTCGCACTTCTCGCTCTGGACGCTTCCGTAACGGTCAAGTCCCTTCGTGGAGAGCGCCAGGTTCCTATTAAGGAACTCCTTGTCACGCATTTCGTATCAAGCATTCTCCCTGACGAGATCATTGTGGAGGCAAACGTTCCGATCCTCCCATCACGCACGGGGTCAGCATTCGACGAATTCTCAAGAAGACACGGCGATTATGCTATTGGAGGTGCCGCCTCTATCCTCACTTTGGATGAAGAAGGTCGATGCGCGAGGGCGAGAGTCGCAGTGTTGGGCGGCGGATCTAATGCCACTCGTTGTTTGGAAGCCGAGGATATTCTGATCGGCAAGAAACTAGACGATTCCGATGTTTCATTTGCCGCGGCCTCCGCAGTGCAAGATCTCCATCCTGTCTCCACGGTGCATGGCAGTGGTCCATACCGCCGAGAAGTCATCCGCGCCATCGTCGAAAGAACCTTGAAGCTGGCACATCAACGTGCGGTACAACTATGAAAGGCATGAGATTCGATGAGCACCTTTCACCTCAAAGTTGAAGTAAATGGCATGATCCATGAGGCTGATGTGGAGCCTCGCCGGTTGCTTGCTGACTTCCTCCGTGACAGTCTGCACTTGCGAGGGACCCGGGTGGGCTGTGAACATGGGGTTTGTGGATCATGCACTGTACTGATGAATGGGCAACCCATTCGCTCGTGCACCACGCTTGCTGTCCAGGCACACGATTCGATAATCGAGACTGTCGAGAGTTTGCAAGATGATGGTGAACTTCACCAACTCCAGCGCAGCTTTTCCAAGTGCCATGCCCTTCAGTGTGGGTTCTGCACTGCAGGTTTTCTCATGACACTGAAGCCGCTTTATGACGATCTGGAAGTTACCCTAGACGCCACATCTGCACGGGAAGCAATCTCGGGCAACATTTGCCGTTGCACCGGTTATCAACAGATCGTAGAAGCAACAGTCGATGCATTTGAATGTAGGAGTCTCGACGGGAATAGTCAGTCATGAGCCCATTTCACTTGCAAGTGGCTGCTGAAAATTAGGTCGACCATGATGGTCAGGCTGGTTGTGCGGTGCTTTCCTACTTGACGGACTCGTGACCGACCGAGGTTAGCGTATGAGACGGCGTTGGCGGCCGCGGCGGTGATACGAGCATTCGCTTCATTAGAAGTTCGTTGCTCACCGTGACTCGTATCCGGTGGTCGCTCGCCAAATAAGTCTGCCAGCATCGGATCCGGCCCTACTGCATTCCGCATATCGGCACTTGGGCTCCAGCCGACAACAGTCTTCACGGGACTGATGGCGCTTATCGGGCTCTTCACAATTCAGGGTGTATACGTGGCCTGAATCCGCCGGATTCCAGCAGGGATCGGGCGATATAGTTGGTGAGGTTTTGGAACCCGAGGGCTGAGCCGCGTAGGTGCTCGAGGCGACCGTAGAATCTCCTATGTCTGTCAAGCCCCGGTGAGCTCATTCTGAGCGGCGGTGTTGAGGCGGCGGTAGATGTCGCGGGCGAGGTAGCGCTTGAGGCAGCGACGGATCTCCCGAAGGGTGCGCCCTTCGGCGGTACGGCGCTCGACGTAGGCGCGGGTTCGCGGGTCCATTCGCATGCGGGTGACGACGGCCATGTGGAGTGCTCGGTTGAGGCGCCGGTCGCCACCCCGGTTGATCCGGTGTCGGACGGTGTTGCCCGATGACGCGGGGATGGGGCTGGTTCCAGCGAGGCTGGCGAACGCGGACTCGGATCGAATGCGGCCCAGGTGTGACCACGCGGTCAGCGCGACGGCGGCGGTGACTGGGCCGATGCCGGGCTGGTTGAGCAGGCCACCGGCGGGGCTGTGCCGGACCAGGTCCGTGATCCGCGTGGTGATCTCCTTGAGCTCGCCGTCGAGGACGGCGACGCGTTTGGCGAGCCGGATCGCTTCACCACGGGCGGTGGCCGTGGCGAGCTCTTCGTCTCGGGTGCGCCACCTGACTTCTATCACCTGAGCCGATTTTTGGGCTCGGCGAGCTCGGATCGGCTTGTTTGCGGGGGTGGGCTCGGCTTGGGACCGCACTAAATCTATGGTGGAGGGGTGCAGATTCGGCGGGTGACCTGACTTCTATCACCTGAGCCGATTTTTGGGCTCGGCGAGCTCGGATCGGCTTGTTTGCGGGGGTGGGCTCGGCTTGGGACCGCACTAAATCTATGGTGGAGGGGTGCAGATTCGGCGGGTGAAGACGGCCTCGGGGGCCACAGCGGTGCAGCTGGTGCAGTACCGCAACGGGCGCCGCGAGATCCTCGAGCACCTCGGCTCAGCCCACGACGATGGTGAGCTGGCGCTCCTGGAGCACCTGGCCCTGGAGCGGGTTGCCGCCGGCCAGCCAGCCTTCGATCTCGACGGACTGGTGCCGGCCCCGGCCCCACCGCGGGCCAAGACGAAGAAGCCGAAGCCAGCCCCGGTCGTGGTCGGTAGTGCCCGGACGGTGGGGTCCCGGCCCCGGCTGCTCTGGGAAGTCCTCGGGACGGTCTATGACCGGATCGGCTTCCACCAGGCCATTGATTCGGAAGTGTTCCGATCGTTGGTGTTGGGCCGGGTGATCTCCCCGGCTTCGAAGACGGCCACGCTGCGGATGCTGGCCGAGATGGACGTGGCCGAGGTCCCCGGCGAGGCCACGATGTGGCGCCACCTGGCCCGACATCAGCAATCCAAGTGGCGGGACGCCGCGTGCACCACCGCCTACGGGTTCGCTGCCGGAGACGGGGCCGTGAGCGTCTGCTTGTACGACGTGACCACCCTGTATTTCGAGACCGACGAGGAGGACGAGACCCGCAAGGTCGGCTTCTCCAAGGAACGACGCGTCGACCCGCAGATCGTCATCGGCCTGCTGGTCGACAAGACAGGGTTCCCGCTGGAGATCCACTGCTTCGAAGGTTCCAAGGCCGAGACGCTGACCTTGATCCCGGTGCTGGATGCCTTCCGGACCCGCCACCAGGTCACAGACATGCTGGTCGTGGCCGATGCCGGGATGCTCTCCAGGGCCAACCTTGAGGCCCTGGAGGAAGCCGGGTACCAGTACATCGTCGGGTCCAGGACCTCGAAGGCACCCTACGATCTGGCCGAGCGACTGGCCATGGGGAACAACTTCACCGACGGGCAGGTCCTGGAAGCCACCACCGAACTCAAGCGCGGGGTCGTCTCCTCCCGACGCAGGGCCGTCTGGCAGTACCGGCTGGCCCGGGAACACCGCGACCGGCGGACCCAGACCCTACAGCTACAGCGCGCTGAGGACATCGCTGCCGGGCGCAAGCAGCCGCGCAAGGCACGGTTCCTCACCGGTGGTGGACCCAAATCGTTGAAGGTCGACTACGAGGCCGCCCGTGCTGCCGAGCAGCTCTTCGGACTCAAGGGGTATATCACCTCGGCGCCGATGGAGGTGCTCTCCGGGGCCGAGGTGGTGGCCGCGTATCACTCGTTGTTCGAGGTCGAGGCCTCGTTCCGGATGGCGAAGTCCGATCTGAGGGCCCGGCCGATCTTCCATCGGACCCGGGAATCGATCGAAGCGCACCTGACCATGGTGTTCTGCGCCCTGGCCGTAGGCCGCTACATCCAGACGGCCACGGGGATGAGCATCAAGAAGGTCGTCCAGACCCTGCAACCACTACGCGAGGCCGTGTTGCAGGTCCGCGGGGAGACCATCGCCGTTCCCGCCGCCCTTACTGCTGATGCCCAAGCGATTCTCGAGGCACTGCAGATCAATCCGGCTGAGATCGGACCGCACTAACGGTGATAGAAGTCAGGTTGAACAAGCAGATCGAGAAAGCCGAGAAGGTCGCCAACGGACAACGGCCGATCAAGCGGGACCGGTTCGTGAAGCTCGCCGGGAAGAAACCCGGTGTCGACTGGGCCCTGGTCGAACGCGCCCGCCAGCTCCTGGGCCTGAAAGGCTATGTGTCAAACATCAGTCCCGAAGTGTTGGACGGGCCTGCCGTGGTGGCCGCGTACCACTCGTTGTGGCAGGTCGAGAAGTCCTTCCGGATGGCCAAGAGTGATATCCGGGCCCGGCCGATGTTCCACCACCAGCGTGATTCCATCGAAGCGCACCTGACCGTGGTGATCTGCGCCCTGGCCGTGGCCCGCCACCTGCAGGAAGCCACCGGTATCAGCATCAAGAAGCTCGTCCAGACACTCAGGCCCCTGCGGACGGTCATCATCGACGTCAACGGCCACGAACTCACCGCCGCCCCGGCCATCGACGCCGACACCCAGAAAATCCTCGACCAGATCAGCTCCCACACAGGGCACTAAGAGTGGCACGAGTCAGGCCAAAGGGGCCTCCGGGGTGCCAGGGAAATCAGGACTCGAGGAACGAACCAATTCGGAAGCGAAGACCATCGTCTGCAAACCGGAGCAGATCGAGTAAAATCAACGACTTTGTGCCCTCCTGCAACCAGTCGCGCCTCAGCGGATTTGCGCCGCATCGGCGAACTCAAGACGCCCGGCGCGGGGACGCTGTGCCGTCGGATCATCCGGCTTAGGCGCATGGCCGACATTGATAGCCACTAGGGTCCGCCAGCCGTTCTCCGCATGGAAAACCGAATCAACGCCGGCCGGATCCAAACCGTTCATCGGCCCAACCTGCAAGCCATGCGCGCGAAGCCCGACCAGTAGATAACCGACCTGGATCAAGCCGTTCATGCGTCCCATTGAATGGCGAACGTCCTCCTCGTCTTCGAACTGCTCCTGCATTCCTTCTCTGAATGGCGCAAGGTGGGTCATGTGCTCGTGCCAACGAGGATCATAAGATGCGATCAATGTCAGGGGGGCCTCCAAGGTCTTCTGGCGGTTGGCCTCTCCAAGGTGAGGCACCAGCAGCTCGCGAGCAGAAGCAGAATCGACCACTGTCAGGCGCAGTGGCTGGATATTCATGGCGGTCGGAGCCCATCGAATGGTCTCATAGACTCTCTGAATCATCGCGGGTGAAACTGGGTCTTCGACGAACGTATTGGTGGTATGGGCTTTCTCGAACAAGCCGTCCAGAGCGACGGTATCCAATGCCATAAACTGTGTTGCTGTCACGAATTACTCCTCGAAATTAAATGTCCGTGTAAAAGTAGTTATGGACTGGAGAATAAATGGTCATATATTTGCAAGTTATAAAATTATACTTCCGAATAAATCGAAACCTTATATTGGTAGAGTGTAGTAATGGCTGCGATGATGCTCGACGCCCAAAATGTTACGCGTAGGCGATAAGCGCCATTTGGACACCCTCCCTGTCCTGCATATTGTGAGTGGAATCTAACCCCGGAGCCGCTCTCCTTTCGGATCATAGAAAGGACGCCGCGAAACTGTCGCCGCATACAACTTTCCCTTGCATCGAACTTCGAAATTCCCCGCGAGATCTGCATTGGGGTCGATGGCAGCGATTCCGACTGCTCGGCCCAATGTGTGGCCATAGCTACCACTCGTCATACGACCGACCTTTTCGCCGTCGCAGTAAACCGTCTCATCGTGCACAAACATGGGTTCAGGATCATCTAGGGAAACATATACAGTCCGGTGCTTTAGCGCCGTCGATTCAAGGTTCGAAAGGGCTTCCCTTCCGATGAATCCGCTCGGTTTGTCCATCGCTACCGTGAAGCGGAGACCCGCGGAGAAGGGGTCGTCAGCCGGACCTATGTCGTGACCCAGATGCCGGAACCCCTTCTCACTGCGCAGGGAATCCAAAGCATGATAACCAGCCATCTTAACACCGAGATCCTGTCCGGCCGTCCAGAGCGAATCAAAGACATTCAGGGCCAAGTCAGCACTTGGATATAGTTCGTAACCCAGTTCACCCACGAAGCTCACGCGGAGGCTATAGGCATAGCCGTCAGCGAGTTCGGCCGTACGGCCATGGGTATAAGGTTGCGCCTTATCAGACCAATCCTCCGGGGAAATTCTTTTGAGGAGCTCCCGGCTCTTGGGTCCCATAACTCCGATGGTGGCCAGCGCTGCCGTGCAATCGAATACGGCCGAAGCCTTACCCTTCGCGATTCGATTGAGATAAGCCCCCGTTTTCTGTTGACTAAACGAGGGTGTAACGACAAGGAACCGATCGCTGGCGAGGCGTGTGATGGTGCCGTCCATCTCGATACCGCCCCTAGTATTCAGGAAAAGCGTATAGACCGCCTTATCAATTTCTACGTCCACGTTCGCTGTTGAGGCCAACTGGCAGACTTCCAAAGCATCGGGCCCGGCTACTTCAAACTTCGCGAACGGACTGAGATCAAAGAGTGCAACCCCTTCACGTACAGCTTGATGCTCTTCGGCGACACGATTGAACCAGGCAGCCCGTCCAAAGCTGTAGTCGTAGACAGGCGAAGTCCCCGGCTCTCCGTACCAGTTTGCTCGTTCTCCACCATTGACTTCACCGAAACATGCGCCGAGCTCAACTAATCGGGAATGGAGGGGCGAGCGCCGGACATTGCGTGCCGTCCCCATCTGTAGATTTGGCCAGTGCATGGCGTAGAGCCGACCGAGCCCTTCTCGAGTCCGCGCCTTCAGATATCGTCGGTTGTTTTGATGGGGGGAGAAACGTTGCACATCAACTGACGACGCGTCGAATTGCGGCGCGCCCGAAATGACCCACTCAGCCATTTCCTTACCAACCCCAGGTGCAAAAATGATCCCCTGGGAATTGAAACCTGCCGCGACGAACAGGTTGCTGACCGTGGAAGCTTCCCCGAGTGCGAAGTTCGCATCGGGAGTAAAACTCTCGGGCGCGTTGAGGAACCTGTCATACCCGGTTGTTGAAAGCTTCGGAACTGTAGCCTCAGCCATAGTACGGATGGCAGCAAAATGCTCCCAGTCCGGCTCGAACTCTACGAAACCTCCAGCAGGAATTTCCGCCATAGGGCGCGGCACTCCGTCAGGTTCAAATGCCCCAACCAACAGGCGCCCTGCTTCGTGACGAATGTAGTAGCTGTTATCGAGATCCCGAAGCACAGGCAGCTCGGACGAGATCCCGTCCATCTTCCCGGAACGAACATGAACGTGCTCGGCTGCATACAGTGGAACTTCCACTCCCGCAGTAGCCGCGAGATCGCGGGTCCACAGCCCACAAGCCAGAATCACTCGGTCACAGATGACGGTTCCTCGGTCGGTGAGCACGCCAGTAACATGATCATCGTCCAGTAATACCTGCCCGACGGTAACGTTTTCGCGCACCTGGACCCCAAGACAATGGGCGAGCTTGGCAAAAGCTATGGTCGCATGACCAGGGTTGATGTGGCCGTCGTCAGGGAGCAGAAGCGATCCAAGGACTCCGGCAGGATTAGCCAGCGGCCATGCTTCCTTGAAGCGATCCTCTGTAAGCCATTCTGTCCTAACCCCCTGCTGGTCGGCGACGTCTTTCGCATAGAGAAGTTCGTCGACGCGACCAGCGGTTCTGGCGACACTCAACGAACCTGACCCCTGGAAGGAGACATCAAGACCCGACAACTCTTCGAGGCGACTGTAAAGATCTAAGCTGTACTTCGCTAACTTAGTCATGGCCGTGGATCCGCGAGCTCCAGTGACAAGGCCGGCAGCGTGCCACGAAGTCCCGCTACCGAGAACGTTGCTCTCCAGCAACAAGACATCCTTCTCACCAGCAACTGCAAGATGGTAAGCAATGCTCGCACCTACGATGCCACCACCGACGACGACAGTTCCCGCTCGCAGTGGCAAGGAGTCGTTGGAGGAATTTGTGAATGTCCTTGCACCAATAGTGCGGTCAACAAGTCGGTCCATGGGAGCCTCGTTTCAGTTCTAAGGGATGCCCTGTCCTGAGCAGGATAAAAATGACTATTTGAAAACGACAGTGCGGTGACCGCTAATCAGAACCCGCTGTTCTGCATGCCACTGAACGGCACGAGCCAATGCCAGCCGTTCGGCATCTTGGCCGCTCACCGCCAGTTGGGCTGCTGTGTAGTCGTGCCGTACACGGATCACTTCCTGCTCGATGATCGGTCCTTCATCGAGTTCTGCGGTCACGTAGTGCGCCGTAGCACCGACGAGTTTGACCCCTCGATCGAATGCCTGATGGTAAGGCTTAGCGCCCTTAAAACCGGGTAGAAAAGAATGATGAATGTTGATTGCCTTACCGTATAAATCACGGCACAAGCTGTCGCTCAGTACTTGCATATACCGGGCCAAAACTGTCAAGTCCACCTGGTACTCGGCGAGAAGGGCTAGCAATTCTTCCTCTGCACCCTGTTTGGTTTCAGGCGTCACAGGGATATGGAAGAAGGGGATGCTGTGAGCTTCCGCCACCGGCTGAAGAGTCTTATGGTTCGAGGCAATGAATGGGATCTCAATTTTCAACTGATCGGATCGCCACCGGAAAAGTAGGTCGTTGAGACAATGTCCAGCTTTAGAGACTAAGAGAGCAACTCTCGGTCGGACTGCCGCGTCCACTATCGACCATGACATCCCATGGGCAGCAGCGGTTGCCCGGAATGCAATTTCGATATCTTCAACAGATATCGCAGAAGGGTATGACGCTTGCACTCGCATAAAAAAATACTTATCGGATTCGTCATCGAACTGCTGGCTGGATAGGATGTTGCATCCATGAGACACCAAGAACCCCGTGACAGCATGGACAATTCCCATTCTGTCTGGACACGTTAGTGAAAGTATCATCTGGCGTTCGTGAGTCTGGTTCATGATCCTAGAAAAGTTGTCGTCTTTGGTCGATTGAGAAAATTTTTCACGTATCTGTCGACCTGGCATCTAATTAAGTCGCTAGCTCGTCCCGCGAGATGCATTGTGTTCGGCAGCTTGGCTAGCCTTTTGAATGTTAGAAACGGTGTATTAGTTAACCGCGCCCGGAGTATTAACAATTGAGTCTGTTGAAGAACCTGCATTCCATGTAGTGGCCTGCTGTTAGCCGAAGCTGATTCTGTGCCCGGCAAAATCTGACCGGCACGCGTCCCTGGGATTGCAACTTCACGATGGTGCGCCGACAGTTCTCGTGTCGTGATTCACCACTGAGTGAATGACGCGGTCAGCGGCTCTTTCTCCACTTCGAAGGGCGCCTTCCATGAGCCCTGTAAACTCAGGGTCAGCGTATTCACCGGCGAAGAAAATATTACCCACTGGACGCTCGAGGACCTCGGAATAGTCATGGCTGGCACCCGGAGCGTATGCGGCGTAGGCACCACGCGACAGAGGATCGTCTCTCCAGACTGTGACGATGGCGCTCGAGTCCTCGAAGTCCAAATCTGGCCGAATGTCTTTTGCCTTTACCGACCAAGCACTAAAGTCGTTCTCGCTACCGGCCGCCAAATCTATTGCATTGCGAGAGCCCATGAACGATGTAAGCATCGGCGTGGCAGCTCCGGAAGCATCAAGGGCGGTCCAGGTCCAGAATCGATCGCGGACTGACATGACTGCACTCGTTTTCGGAACCGACTGGAGCGGCAGATGGAGTTTCGCTGCATCACCTTGGAGCACATGCTCCAGAGCACTAATTTTCCAATCGGGTAGAGGCATGTCGAGGGAACTCGGGTCGCGAACCAACGCCAAAGGCAGAGCTACCACTACAGCATCGAATCGGGTGTTTCCGGTCTTGGACTCAACGACCAGTCCTCTACTCGTTTCGCGAACAGCATGCACGAAGTCGCCGTATCGGATCGGTTCGTCTAGACGGTCCGCTAAAGCGTTGGGAAGTCTCTGATTGCCGCCTTCAATCCGCCAGCTCGGAAGCGGCTCGAAAGAAGCAATGTGTTTGAGTGTCTCGGCGCTGACTTCGCTCGAAGCTACCGCGGCTGAGATCTCGATTCTTGCTCTAAGGGCATCAACCAGCTGGTCGTTGCGATTCAAACGCCTCAAAACATCCTCGGCGGAGGGTGGGGAATTGAATGTCCTTGCGATGTTGAATGCTTCCCTTCCAGCAGAAACAACATCATTGGTGGTGATATCAGACGTATCGGCCAATTCCCGAACGTAATAACTCATGCCGGTGTCGATCAGAGACAGGCCCGTGAGATCCAACAGCCGCTGCGTCGTAGAGTATCCGGTAAGGATGAACTCTGCACCGCGTTCAACGACGCATGGGGGGGCTCCACCTTCAGCCATATCCACGGACCATACTCGTCCGCCAACCCGGTTGCGGGCTTCGTAAACGGTCACGTCGAGACCAGATGCATTCAGCTTGGTCGCAGCTGCCAACCCTGCGAGTCCACCGCCAAGAACAGCAACTCTGACGCTTCTTCGGACATGATTCATGGCAATTCAGTCACAATTGTTAATGCTTGATGGAAGGTCGTTGGCGCCCCCAAGGGTAGGCCAGGCTGACTCATTGCGCCAGTCATAAGTCGATACTGTTTCGACGACCATAAATATCATCCCCTTGAGTTTGCTTCCCTGCGTTCGCTTAGCTTACCGATGGCGTGATTGGCTGCAAATAGTACAAACGTAATATTTTCAACCGTGTTCGGTACGGGAGTACTACTCCCGAGGGTGAAGGTTCTAGAATCGCACCATGGATGATCCACCATTGACGATGGCCGACCTTATTAGCCTGAAGAGTCTAGATATTCGCGTTCTCGCGGGAAGCAATGGTCTTGGTCGGGAAGTGCTTTGGGCACACAGTTGTGAGTTGAGCGATCCAGAGCGTTGGCTTGGCCCACATGAGCTTCTCATGACAGTAGGATTAGGCCTTCCTGAGACTCCGGAGGAGCAACGCGCTTTCATCGCAAATCTCGACGAAACCGGTCTATGCGGTGTGGTGCTGGGCGACCATGCGCCTCTCCCTGTTCTGCACCCACAATTGTATGAAGAGGCAAATAAGCGCTCATTCCCCGTTCTGCTGACTGGATCCAGCACTCCGTTCGCCGCCATCGGTCGAACTGTTGCAGCAGCTGCGGCTAGCGCTCAAACCATCCAGGTCCTTCAGCTCAGCAAGCTTTACCAGCTGTCCGCTTACGCCCACACGGATCCAAACCGGATGTTGTCTGACTTGGAGACATTATTCAGTGTGCGTCTCAGGGTATTTGATGTCCTGACAGGCCTCGTCATGCTTGAAGGAGCCTCATCGGTGCCAATGCCAGACTCTGCGAGGGAGCGATCCTACGTACTTCCAGGCGGTAGTGGCGTCAGTCTCTCGATAATTGAGCACGCCGAAGAGGAGATTAGTAGTTTTCTGCTGATCCACCTCCTCCAGGTGGTTGATGTTGCTCTGAGCCGGATATTGCCTTCTATCCGTAGCCGGGCCGAGCGCTCAGCTCAAACGTTTGCGGCCGTTCTTGAAGGGCGGCCTCCCGCTGATATCGAACAAATCCTAGGTCTCGGTGGTGATTCCAATGGGTACCAAGTCGTAGCCGTTTCGGCAGAGGATGGAGATCGGGTAGCCCGGGCGGCATCTATAAAAAATCTGCCAGTGTTATGCGCCTCCGGACATAGTTCTTCCCTAATTTTGATGTCGGTAGGTATGCAGGTTGAAGTTCGTCAATTTCTGACGGAGCTCGATATCCAAGGTGGGGCGTCATCATCGTATGTGGACTTGCGAGATATCAAAGTCGCCGCAGACGAAGCGCTGAAGGTATTCCTGTCTGCAGGACCCCACCAATTATGGAAGGAGTTCGAAGGAGTCTCAGTATCGTTGCTCGCTCGTTCTCACAAGGAGGCGTCAGCCGTAGTGGAGCTAGTCCTCGGTGATCTTGCTAAGACAGACCCGAGGAATTCTAAGTTGCGCGAGACTCTATTCTCGTACCTCACCAACGATCGTCGCGCTACCGAAACTGCGGTATCACTGGGGATCCATAGGCAAACGTTGGTCTATAGAATGACCAAGATCAGTGAGATTACGGGGCGAGATATTGGTTCGTCAGCCGATCTCGCAGCTTTTTGGCTTGCCTTCCAAGCGTGGACATCTTATAAATCTATTGCTGACTAGGCCCGGTTCGGTTCGGTGGGAATTGCATTTCAGCGTTCGGCTTTGGGTCCCACAATTGTGGACACGACGTCTGCATCCGCGGACAGCAGGGAGTTGATGGTCAAGTCCCTTGTAGTGGTGTAGCGGTCTGATCCTTCGTTGGTGTTATTAGGCGCTGAGTTCGAGTGTGGTTTCCGGTTCGGTGGTCACCTCGTTTCCGGTGTCGTGGGACTGCTGCACGAATAGGTGACATCTGATCTGTGACGCCGTGAGGCGTTGCTGGAAGGATGTACACCGTGCCCAAGCCCCATCCGCAGGAGTTCCGCGACGACGTCGTGAACGTCGCCCGCAACCGTGAACCTGGCCAGACCATCAAGTAGATCGCTTCCGACTTCGGCATCGCCGAGTCCTGCCTGCGTAACTGGATGCGCCGGGCCGACATCGAGAACGGCTCGAAGTCCGGAACGACCGCCGCAGAGAACGCGGAACTGCGCGAGGCCAAGAAGCGCATCCGGTTGCTGGAGCAGGAGAACGAGGTGCTGCGCCGCGCCGCGGCCTACCTGTCGCAGGCCAACCTGCCGTCAAAAGGACGCTTCTATGCCGGGAGTCAAGCCATTCGCCTGCGTAGCTCCCGGTAGAGGGAGCGGCAGACGTAGCGTTTGAGGCAGCGCCTGATCTCCCGTTTCGAGAGGCCTTCGGAGCGTCGGCGTGTCACATAGTTGCGGGTGGGTTGGTCGTAGCTCATGCGGGTTCGGACGACGACGTCGACTGCGCGGTTGAGTTGGCGGTCGCCGGATCGGGAGAGCCGATGGCGGGTGGTGTTTCCCGACGATGCTGGCAACGGTGCTATTCCTCCAAGGGACGCGAAAGCGGCTTCAGATCGCACGCGGCCGTGGTGGGAGTACGCGGTGACGAGAATCGCGCCGGTGACTGCTCCGACTCCGGGAATGGTCTGCAGGCCGGGTGCGAGAGCTTCGGTGAGCTGGGCGAGGTGGCGGTGATTGTCTTGAAGGAGACGAGTTTGCTCGACAACGGTCTTGGCGAGCCGGCGCGCTTCTTCCCGGAACACCCGCGTGGTGGCATCGTCGCGTCCGGTCCGCCATCCGGCAATGGCTGCGACCTGGGTGTCTGTGAGCGGTTTGCGGGCGTCGACGGCCAGGTTCGTGCTGCGTAGCAGCGCGGTGAGTGCGTTCCGGTTGGCGGTGCGCTGCTGGTCCAGGAGGGAGCGAGCCGCAAGCAGTACCCGCAGGGCTGCTCGATCTCCGGTGCGGCGCGGTTGAGCGAGGCGGCGCAGGTCTTCGCCGATCACCACCCGCGCCGCGGCCTCGGCATCGATGGGATCCGACTTGCCCGTTCGGGCACGCGACGGTCGCGACAGTGGCCGGATCTCGGCCACCTCGATACCGGTGGCGGTCAGGGCTGCGGTGATGCCGGCACCGTAGGAGGAGGTTCCCTCGACGGCGGCCAGCACTGTCGTTCCTCGCGATCGTCGCCCGATCCAGCTGATCGCGCGGTCGAGCCCCGCGCTGCTGGTCGGGAACGTGCCGGTGTCGACGACGACACCGGTGCGCGTTTCGACGATGCAGTAGGTGTGAGAGCGGGCATGGGTGTCGATGCCGACAACGTGTTCGAAGTGTTCGGCGACTACAGGCATAGTGAGCTCCTTCGGGGTATCAGCACTGCGGCGGGCTGGCCCGGGGTCGCTCAGAGACACTTCTGTAATGAGTCACGCCGTGGGGGCGGACAGGCTTCTGATCAAGGCATCTGCGCGGACAGACCGAGCCGTAGTTCGACCGCGGACACGTCCTTTTAAAGACACCGCCACCGGGCGGGTCGGTTCTACCCGGAGTCACACGACCGAACTACGGCTCAGCCTCTCAGCCGGCCACAGGCCCGCCAGAAGCCATTACAGCTCTACCCGCTCGTGAAGGAGCTCGCCGCCGACGGGGTGCCCGTCACGGTGACGTGTCGGGTCCTGAAGCTCGCCCGCCAGCCCTACTACCGCTGGCTCGCCACCCCGGTTACCGGGCTCTTCACGCTTGAGCGTGGTGTCCTGCTCGAGGGTGGATTTGGGAGCGTCGGCGTGTCCGCCGGAAGCTCCGTCCCAGGATACGTGACTGGTAGTTGGTCTGGTTGCGGTAGCCACGCCCGGTGCGTTTGATCTGCTTGATGGCCGTGTTCGCGGCCTCGGTCCGGGCATTGGTGACCCGGGTGCGGATGAACACCTTGATCTCCACCCACCAGTTCGCCACCGTCAGCGAGAGCCTGTCGGCTTCTGGCAGGTCGGCGGCGGCGACGACCAGCTCGAAGTCGATCCTGGCGTTCTGGGCCTTGGCGATGCTCGGGGCGTTCAGGATCTGCCGGAGGTGTTCCTTGACCGCCCAGGCCGCGGCGACCTGCTCATAGGCGGGCTCGTCGAGGACGTCCCCGAGTCAGTGGAGTCCGGCCTCGGTGAGGCGGTCCCCGGCCCTCAGTAGCAGCATCCGGTGCGCCCACACGGCGTCCTGTTTCCGGCCCCGCCGTCCCAGCACCTCGCGGATTGCGCGTTGGCGTACGTCGGTGAGCATCTGGTTTCCGAGCTTGACCAGGTGGAAGTGGTCGACGCTGATGTCCACCGCGGGCAGCACCTGGCGGATCGCGTTGCGGAAGGTGGCCGAGGGATCGATCGCCACCACCTCCAACCGGTCCAGCCACGCCTGAGAGCGGGCCCGCAGCCAGGCGGTGACGTTGCGGGAGGACCGGCCGTCAACGACGCCGAGGACGTGGCCGGTGTTCGCGTCCACGAAGGTGCTCATCCAGGGCTCGACCCGGCACCACACCGCGGTGTCGGGGTTCTTGAACCACTTCGCGGTGGCGAACCGGTGCTCATCGATCCCCAGGGCCCGCACCGGCACCTGGTCCACCGTGGGCAGCTCGAGGGTCTGGTCCAGGACCGCGGTGTTCACGGTGCCCCAGGCGACCCCGTGGTCAGCGGCGACCTCGGCGGTGGCCCGCCCGGAGTCCAACACGGCCGCCACGACCGCTTCTTTCAGCCGTGTGGTGCACCGGGCCCGGGCCGGCAACTGCTCCGTGGCCTGGGTGAACGTCCTTCGTGGGCAAGCAGTCTCGGCGCACACGAAGCGCGGCTTGACGACGATCACCTCGAGGCAGGTGCCGCCGACGGGGATGTCCTTCACCGACTGACGGACCCGCTGATGCACCCGCCAGGAGAGCACCCCGCACCCCGGGCAGGCATCCTCGGTGGCATCGGCGGCCACCACGACCCGACGTCCGCCCAACGGCAGGTCGACGGCGTCGTGGACGGTGTAGTCGGCGAGGTTGAACACCACCGACGCTGCCAGGCGGACAGCCGGTTCGGCGGTGGCGTGGGCGCGCGGGGACAAGCGGTCGTGCGTAGTCTGGGACATGGCTCGTGTCCTTCGTGATCGAGGGCAGATTCTTCGCAAAATCCATCCTCAAGCAAGGGCACGAGCCCCTTGACTCACGACACCCCCACGCTCAACCGGGAAGAGCCGG
The DNA here is from genome assembly GCF_047305825.1 of Citricoccus nitrophenolicus. Taxonomy (GTDB): domain Bacteria; phylum Actinomycetota; class Actinomycetes; order Actinomycetales; family Micrococcaceae; genus Citricoccus; species Citricoccus nitrophenolicus. Next base: position 1,818,994 of record NZ_CP063070.1, read on the forward strand.
TTACCGAGGCGGAACTGGCACAGGCCTACCGCGCCAACGCCCTGTTCGATGCCCACACCGACGACCGGGAGTTCGGCTACCGCTACCTGGTCGAGGAGGCCCGCGACGCCGGTGAACCGATGGCCGAGCGCACCGCCTGGCGGATCTGCTCAACCAACGGCTGGTGGCCTGCGTTCGGCAAGAAACGCGGCAAGAACGGCACCAAGCCCGGTCCGCCGGTCCACGACGACCTGTGCGCCTACCTCGACGAGCACGGCATGACCCGTCACCGGTTCACTGCCCAGGGGCCGAACGAGTTGTGGCTGTCCGACATCACCGAACACCGCACCGGTCAGGGCAAGCTCTACCTCTGCGCGATCAAGGACGTGTACTCCAACTGGATCGTGGGCTACTCCATCAGCGACCGGATGAAGTCCCGGCTCGCGGTCGCGGCGCTCAACAACGCCGTCGCCCGCCGTGGTGACGTGGCCGGCTGCGTGGTCCACACGGACCGGGGGTCTCAATTTCGGTCCCGGAAATTCGTGCGCGCCCTGCACCGCCACGCCATGGTCGGGTCCATGGGCCGGGTCGGCGCGGCCGGGGACAACGCCGCGATGGAGAGCTTCTTCGCGCTCCTGCAGAAGAACGTCCTGGACCGCCGTCCCTGGGCCACCCGCCAGGAACTGAGGCTCGCGATCATCACCTGGATCGAGCGGACCTACCACCGCCGCCGCCGGCAAGCAGCCCTGGGCCGATTGACCCCCATCGAATACGAGACCATCATGACCACAGCTGCCGCTCAGGCAGCCTGACCCACCCTGTCACCTATCGGTGCAGCAGTCCCCCTCGTGGACGGCGAGCGCCTCACCCGCCTCTTGATCCACTACGGCGTCGGCGTCCAGGTCAAGCGCACGGTCCAGATCGTGGAGATCGACGAGGACTTCTTCGAATAGTCCACCGCAGTCACCCCCTACCCGGATGACTCCGTCAACATTATGATGACGGCATGTCACAGGTGGACCCGACTGACGACCTCGAAGCCTTCATCAAAAGGGCTCTTCCCAGATGAGGGTGTAGGTCGGCCGGGCGCGTCGGTCCGCAGGTAGACGTCGAGGTCTCCCGACGATGGAGGTTCCTACGCCATCCGTCCGAAAGACCTCGACGTGCCGGACGCTACCCCGCCGGCCGGCTTCGGCCCCCTTGACCTGACCGCCTTCGCGTCTCATCCCAGTCGACCCTGATCGAGTCTGCTGACCCCCTCGACGAGAACGCAGCGACACATCACAGCCACCCGACCCCGACCGTCCGGGAAGCCGGGGCACGTCACATGGCCTGTGCTGCGGGCGTGTCGAGTGGGTCGTCCAGGGGCGACGCAGTAGCGTCGACGCGACGTGCTGAGAGGTGGTTCCAGTCGAGCGCTAGGACACCGGCTACAGGCATGGCGATAGGTCAGGAACGGCGTCGCTCCCTGCGCAGGAGGGAGCGCAGAGTCTCGGCGTTCGCGTAGCCGACCCGTAGCGCGATCTCGGCGGAGGTGAGGTCCGTGGTTGCTGAGAGGTGCCGAGCTCGTTCGATGCGAAGCCGTTGGACGAAGCCGAGCGGAGTGAGGTTGAGCGCCGCACGGACTCGTCGTTCGAGGGTGCGCCGGCTGGTGCCGAGCGACTGCGCGACGGAGGCGACGTTGAACGGTTCGTCCAGGCGGGCGCGCACGAAGCGTTCGAACTCGACGACGATCGGGTCCTCGTGCCGGAGATGTTCGTAGGCGACGAAAGCCGCCTGCGACGGACGCTCGTCGATGATGAGGAGCTTGGCGACATGTTGGGCCAGGTCGGGGCTGATCGATCGCACGAGTGAGAGCGCGAGGTCGATGTGGGCGAACGCGGCGCCGGCGGTGACGAGGTTCCCGTCGACCACGACCATGGTGTCGAGATCGAGGGCGACGGTCGGATAGCGCTTCAGGAACTCCGGCCCCAGGAACCAGCTGGTCGTCGCCCGCCGATGATGCATCCGTCCGGTCTCGGCGACAGCGAACACGCCGGTGCACGCCGCGGCGATCCGGGTGGTCGCCTCGTCGAGGCGCCCGAGCGAGGCGATGACCGAACGAGCATCTCGGCTCTGGAGGACGTCGTTGGTAGCGGCGGCCGTAAGGGTTCCAAGCGCAGGGACGACGACCACGTCGAACTCTGCGGACTCCGACAGCGGGTGGTCCACCGACAGGGTCATCGATGCCGTCGTGGTCACTCGCCGTTTCGGTCCGAGGATGGCGAGTTCGATCGGGTCGATCCGCGGGTCGACATCTCCGCGGGCTCCGTCGGCCACCCGCACGATGTCGATGATCGACGCGATAGCCGAACCGAAGCAGCCGTCGATCGCGATCAGTCCGATACGCATGACGTAAACAATAGCAATACTGCCGTATACGCCACTTCCCATCGGCCCTCGCTCGTCATACGCTGAACTCGTCCCACGAAGAACCCCGACGTCAAGGAGAGTCCCTCATGTCCACACCCGCATCACTTCCGTATGCCTTCGTCGCCAAGATCGTCGCGGCCGATGGACAGCACGACGCGCTCGCCGATCTGCTCGCCGGCGCTGTCGCACTCGCCAACGAAGAAGTAGGAACGATTGTCTGGTTCGCGGTCAGGACCCACGCCGACACCTTCTGGATCTTCGATGCATTCCCCGACGAGGCCGCTCGCGACGCCCACGCCAACGGCGCCATCGTCGCAGCCCTGATGGCCAACCAGCACCTCCTCGGCGCAGCACCCGAGATCCTGGCGGCCGACGTCCTCGCGTCCAAGCTCCCGTAGTCCGCCAACGCACGAGACGATCGCGCCCCGCCGAGCCGTCGCCAGGTCGCTCGGCAACGCCACGCTGCGTTGCCGAGCGGTGCGAGGCCTATCGGCACACGGACAGGATGCCGGCCGCGAGCGCTCAGCCGGCGAGGGGTCCGTCGCAGAGGAGAGCGACGTCGGTGTCTGGCAGAGCCGTGAGGCCAGCGCATCGCGCGACCACCAGAACCGAACCGCCTGTCGGAATCGAACGGACGACCTAATCACGTCGGCTTTGCGTCTATCGCTTGATGCGCCCACTGGGCGAACGAGCCGCTGACCTGCGCAAACGCCGAGCGTGGAGGACGCCGCCATCCGGTGGTGACCGACGACGACCGACCAGTACCGAGCGTTTCACCGGAGCTTGCGGCGGCGTCGAAGCCGAGCAAGCTCCATTCTTTTAGCTCACCGCGCCCTCCTCCTCGCCGGCCCCGTCGTCGGCGAAGACGTTTCAGGGGTCTTCTCAGATGACGGTGTAGGTCGGCCGGGCGTGTGAAGTCTCGGGACATCGTGGACGCTTCTGTCTCAGCACATCGTGCACAGTGTGTCTCATGACATCGTGGACAGTTCGGCGTCGTGTTGTCTTCGGGCATGGATTCGAACACTGTGCCTGCGGATGTGCGCTGGGCGATTGCGAACTGGCCCGAGAACGCTGATCGGGGTGAGGTGTCCCGATTCTGTGAGCGGCAGGGCATCAGCCGCTCGGTGTTCTACAAGATCCGCCGGCAGGCGGTGGAGCAGGGCCCGGTCGGGGCAACCGAACCGGGGTCACGACGGCCGCTGAAGAGCCCGCGGCGTACCGGCCCTGACGTGATCGAGCACGCCCTGGCCGTGCGGGCTTGGCTCGAAGGGCAGGGCTTGGACGCTGGCCCGTTGTCGGTCGTCGCGAGGATGAAGCGCCAGGGATTGGAACCACCGTCGAGGGCGACGCTCGCCAGGGCGTTCGCCGCAGCGGGGGTCTCGAAGCCAGAGCCGCGAAAGCGCCCGCGGGCGGCCAACCGGCGGTTCGTGTATCCAGCGCCGAACTGCTGCTGGCAGATCGACGCGTTCGCCTGGTCCCTGGCAGACGGGACCGCGGTCGCGATCCATCAGGTCATCGACGACAACACGCATAAGGCGGTGGCGACGCTCGTGGCTGAGGGCGAGACCGCCAAGGCGGCCCTGCAGGTGGTCTCGACCGCGGTTCGTCGCTGGGGCGTGCCGCAGCGGCTGCTCTCGGACAACGGGCTCGCGTTCAACCCGACCCGCCGGGGCTTCACCGGCAAGCTCGTGGAGTACCTGCAGGACCTGAGCGTCAAGCCGATCACCGGAAAACCAGGCCGGCCGACGACCCAGGGCAAGAACGAGCGGTTCCATCAGACGCTGCAGAAGTGGCTCAATGCTCGCACTCCGGCCAAGACGATCGAAGCCCTCCAAGTGTTGGTCGACGAGTTCGACGCGTACTACAACAACGAGCGTGTCCACCAAGCCCTGGACGGCAAGACGCCCAACGAGGTGTGGGCTGCCGCAGAGATCGCCCCGCCGCCGATGCCCGAGCCGCGCATGCCCACGATCCCGCCGTCAGCTGTCTCGGCCCAGACCGGCTACTTCACGCCAGGGCCCGCCTCCTCCGCCGCAATGGCGCCTACGACCGTACCGGTCACCCCGAGTCGAACCCGCCTCGCGCTGCACGCTGCCGAAGGCACTACGGACGTGAAAGTGCGCGGCAACGGGCAGGCCAAGGTCCTCAAATGCTGCTTCTATATATCGACCGCCAGGGCCGGCGAGATCGTCCACGTGATCTGGAACGAGTCGGTCGTCGAGTTCTTCGACGACAACGGCGAACACCTGGTCACCTACCCGCGCCCGACGGAGTCCGGCTGGTATTACGGCCCCCGCACGCCGACCGGGACCAAGATGCGCGAGGCTTCGACAACCCCATCCGTTGCGACGGTAGGCGCAACCCGCCGGATCATCTCTCGAGGCGGCTACGTCGGCGTTCTCGCGAACAAGTTCTACGCCGGCTACCACCGCAAGGGCGAGGAGATCACCATCGCCTGGACCGCGACCACGGTGACGCTCACCGCTGACGACGGAACGACAATCGCAACCTACGACAAACCGACTGCGATCCGCGGCTGGCACGGCCCCAACTGGAGCGGCAAGTCCACGAAGTCCTGAGACACCCGAACGTCCACGATGTGTTGAGACATGACTGTGCACGATGTCCCGAGACATCACACGCCCGGCCGACCTACACCCTCATCTGGGAAGAGCCATGAAAGCGCGTCCCAGACCTTCGACGAGGCGGCTTCCGCAGTCGGAAACGTCCGCAACAACGCCCCCGGAGTTCCTCGACCTCGGCGCCTAGGATCCCTCGTCGGGCAGGGTGTCCAGGGCGGCGGTGAGCTGGTCCTCGGCCGGGACCAGGCTCCGGTCGGCCGCCGGCAGCTGGTCGTAGGTGTAGGCGGAGACCGCCAGCGGTGACGTCGACCGGCCCAGCGCGTATCGGACTGTGTGGTCATTCTTGCTGCCGCAAATCAGTATCCCCACCGTTGGCGCGTGAGCCTCGCGTTTGAGCCGGTCATCAACCAACGCGACGTAGAAGTTCAACTTGCCGGCATACTCCGGTTGGAACTTGCCGGTCTTGAGCTCGATGACGAAGTAACGCAGCTGCTCGACGTGGAAGAACAACAGGTCGATGTAAAAGTCGTCCCCATCCACCTCGAGGTGCACCTGACGCCCCACGAACGCGAAGCCGTGCCCCAACTCCCTCAACGTCTCGGTGATCCGGTCCATCAGGGCTGTTCCAGGTCCCGCTCGGCGACAGCCCCGGACAGGCCCAGGAACTCGAAGGAATACGGGTCCTTGGCGACCTGCTGCGCCAACTCCGAATCCGGGGCCGCCAGATGGGTGCCGAAGTTCGACGGGGCGGTGCCGGAACGCTCCAGGGACCTGTTCATGATCATGTTCATCAGCACGTTGCGGGACCATCCGTGCTCCACGGCCGCAGCGGCATATCGGTCCCGCGCCGGCGCGGTGTCGAGCTTGTCCAGTAGGACCCGGACGTGGCCCCACGGCAAATGTCCCACAGGCTGTGGGACATTTGGGTCCCAGTCCGGCCATGCCGCAGCGAAGGCCCGCATGTAGAACAGGTTGCTGCGGGAAAAACCCGTCATCTGGGGGAACTCGGCGCGCAGGTCCTGGGCCAGTCGACCGATGACACCGCTACCCCAGCCCTGGTGTTGCTGCCGGGCCAGGATGTCTCGCCCGATTCTCCAGTAGAGCCAGAGCAGGCCCGTGTTGACCCGACGCAGAGTCTGCAACCGAGCGCCCCGGACATGCTCCTTCAATTCCCCCAAGAAGACTGGGTAGTCATCGGGCAGGGCGAGTTCAGCGGGTTTGCTCACGGCCCGAATCCTATTGCAACGCGTGGACTATCAGTGGTGACCCAGCAGGAGGGTGCCTGAGCCGGGCAGGGGCAGAGTGCTGTATAGCAGGGCCTTCTGGTCGAGTCGGTGTGGGAGACAGCTGGTTCGTCTAGCGCCGGTGACCGTCCCTATCGGCTCAGATTCATCCAGTCGGTCGTCGTACAGTTCTAGGAAGAACGCCAAAGAAGGGCGGCACAGGATATGGACTGTACAGAGAATGTAGGGCACATCATGCGAGCAGATTTCGATCCCAGTGAGATGTCGTCGCGCGACTTCTATCGGTTGTTGACGGCGGTGGTGGTCCCAAGGCCGATTGCCTGGGTATCTAGCACGTCCGGGACGGGCGTGGACAACCTTGCTCCGCATTCCTTCTACACGGTCGCGTCCGTGAGTCCTCCAATCGTCCAGTTCACCTCGGTTGGGGAGAAGGATTCTTTACGCAACATTCAGGCGCAAGGGGAGTTCGTCGTAAATCTCACCCCGGCTTGGCTGTTCGAGAAGGTCAACGCGACCGGCACCGACTTCCCGGCTGAGGTCAGTGAGTTCGACGCAGTGGGTCTGACTCGGGAATCGAGTGTCATGGTGCGTCCCCCGAGGGTCAAGGAATCACCGGTGGCGCTGGAGTGCCGGCTCCACCGGACGCTGCCGATGGGAGACTGTACTCTAGTGTTCGGAGAGGTCCGTTATGCCACGGTTTCGGCCGAGGTGCTGGACGGCTCCCATCCGCAGATGGACCTGTTGGAGCCGCTGGCCAGGCTGGGCCGCAACGAGTGGGGCACTACTGGCCCCATCCGAGAAATCCGCAGGATTCGGGCCGTGGACTGGCCGGGCCATTTCAAACGCAGGGGTGGCCAGGGTTCCTGAGCTCGTGACGATGAGGGGCGCCCGAGATCTTCCCGGACGCCCCTTGTTTGCGTGAACGGACTAGCCGATTCCCAGTTGCACGAACAGGAACCAGACCAGCAGCGGCACGACGCCGATCATGGCGATCGCCCACAGTAACAAGGCCCGGAAGAAGAGTCGCTCATCTTTGGGCTGGGCGCTGGCCATGAGTAGCGCTCCACTGGTGGACATCGGGCTGACGTCCACCACCGAGGAGCTGATGGCGATGGCGGTGATGACGCCGATCGGGCTCAGCAGCGGGTCTGCGGCGATCGGGGTGACGATCGGGCTGATCACCCCGAGGGTGCCGGTGGTGGAGGCGAAGGCTGAGACGATGCCCACCACGTAGCTGGTGATCAGTGCGGCCACGGAGCTGTTGCCCAGGCTGGCGATGCCGGCCTGCAGCTCCTCCAGCGCCCCCATGGCTTCCAGCATCCCCACGTAGGTGACGATGCCGGTGACCAGAAGGATCGCCGACCACGGCATGCCCTCCACGGCCGGCTTCTGCACCGCCGGCTTCACACAGATGAGCACCAGGGCGATGATCAGGGAGGCGACCCCGACATCCAGGCCGAAGGCAGTGGTGAGCACCAGCAGGGCCGCCAGCCCGGCCAGAGTCAGGAGGCGCATGGGGGTCACGTCCACCTTGACGGGCCCCTCCACGGGCGGTGTCGGAGATGCCTTCGTGCGGGGTGCTGCGGTCAGAACACCGGTCTGAGAGCCGGCAGCTTCAACTTCCTCCTCTGGATTGTTCCGCGCGGTATCGGCAATGCGCGCGGCAGTGCTGGCACCTCCTGCAGGGCCTGGGACCGGGACCGAGCCGTTGGCCCGGCCGTTGCGCCGGTTCATGATCGCCTGGACGACGGCGTAGGCGATCACAGCCAGGATCGCATTGAAGATGAAGCAGTAGATGTAGAGCTTCAGCGTGTCCTGGGCGCCCGCCCCCGCCTCGTCGAGCATCACGTTGGCCAGCACGCCGAAAGGATTGACCGGGGAGAACGCCCCGGCGTTGGCGCCCTGGACGATGACCAGGCCCATGGCCAGGGCGCTGATGCCGAACCGGGCGCCCAGGGCCAGGGCCACAGGAGCCACGATGGCGATGGCCGCCGGTGTGAACGCACCGGCCGAGGCCAGGACCGCGGTAAGGAGGAACATCAGCACCGGCACCAGGAGCCTGCGCTGCCCAGCCAACCGCTCGGCCCAGTAGGCCATCAGGTCAATGGTGCCGGTCACCCGCACGATGCCGAACAGCAGGGTGGCCCCGACCAGGATGAAGAACAGACCGGAGGGGAACTGGGCGATGACGTCCGCGATCGGCATGCCCGCGACCAGGGTGCCCACGACGAAGGCCGCGACCGCGGCTGCCAGGCCGGCGTTGACGCGTGTGAAGGACCCCAGGGCGAAGGCTGCGATCAATACCAGGAAAGCGATGAGTGACAAGGACATGGTTCCCCCTGCTTATTCGCGGCCGGCAGTGGCCGCGGTGTAGGCCCCGGACAGCAAGCCGCCGGCGCCGGTGATCGACGGGGCATGACCCAGTGCCTTGAGGATCTCGTAGGTAGTTGCCGTGGCCGCAGTGATCACCGGCAGACCCAGTTCGTCCTCGACCGTCTGAACGGCGGGCAGGGACGGCATCTGCACGCAGGCAGAGAGGATAATGGCGTCGGCCCCCTCGCGCTTAAGGTCCTGGGCGATCTCGGGCAGCTTATGCGGATCCAGAGCGCCGACAGCCAGGTTGTCGTCGACCTCAAGGCTGATGGCGTCGAGCACCTCGATGCCGGCTCCTTCGATGTACTCGCGCACCATCTGGGTCAACGGCAACATGTAGGGCGCCACCATGGCGATCTTCCGTGCACCCATTTCCTGAAGGGTGCGCACCAGCGCGCCCGCGCTGCTGGTGACCTCGGCGGGGTGGCCGTTCTCCCGCGCCGCGGTGGCAATGACCTCCTCGGAACCGGTGTGAGCGTTAGGGCCCTGGGCCATCACAGCCACCAGACAGGCGTAGGCAATCACGTCGACGTCGGCATCGGACACCGCTCGAGCGCAGTCACCGGCCTTGCCGACCATGGCCAGCAACTCTTCGCGGTTGACCTGCTTCAGGCCCGCCCTGGCGGAGTGGAAGGTGTACCGCTGCCCGGTGGCCTCGGACTGGCGGCGGAAGAGCTCGGGGAGCTCGGTCTCCATCGTGGTGTTGGAACTGGGAACGATCAGACCCACTCTGGTGGTGCGGGGAGCCTTGGGCTCGGGGGCGATCTCGGAGGTGGTGTCAGAAAGGCTCACAGATACTCCATTGAATCGATGCGAAGAGATAGTTACCCACTTTGTGGGATGCCAAACCAGTATGTGGGTGTCAGAATAGGAGTGTCAACCAGGTCACATTTTTTGGCCAGTCGTCTTCGGGCGAGATCGCCGGCGAACCGCAGTGGCTAGGCTGGGGGCGCTTATCGATACGGCCCAGCGGCAAGGAAGGCACAGTGTCAACGAAACAGTCCGCGGGAGCGGCACCCATCCTGGTGCTGCACAAGGTGGCAAGAATCCTCGACTGCTTCTCGGTCGAGGAGCCCGAGCCGTCCCTGCAACAGCTCATCCAGAAGACAGGGCTTCCCGCCAGCACATGCCAGCGGCTGGCCCAAAACATGGTGCGTGAGGGGTTCTTGGACCGCGACGGTGACCGGTACAGGATCGGGATCGGCCTCGTCCGGTGGGCCACCCCGGGCACCGTGGGCCTCGACTTTGTACGACTCGTACGGCCGATCTTGCAAGAGTTGCGCGACGATACCGGAGAGACGGCCTGCTTCTACATTCGGGACGGGGCGTTCCGCACCGTGGTGGCCGTCGCCGAGACCCGCCACGTAGTCATGCGGCCCTTCATGGTCGGCCAAGTAATGCCCATCCACGCCGGCGCTCCAGGCAAGATTTTCCTGGCCTACGACCCCGAGGCGTGGGACGCCCTCCAGGGCGCACCACTGACCAAGTTCGCCCCGGCCACCCCCGACAGCCTGAATACGCTTCAAGCACAGGCGGCCGCGGCTCACGATCAGGGCTACTATGCGGCGTTCGGCGAACGCCACGAGGACGTCGGATCCATCAGCGCCCCGGTCTTCGACCACGCAGGCCGGCTGGCCGGAGTGTTGGGGCTGGGCTTCCCTACGCAGCGAGTCGGTCCTGATCGCGTACCCGGACTGGGTACGGCAGTGGCACAGGCAGCCGCCGAAGCTAGCAATGCCCTAGGACACGTCCCCTGAGTCACCCGGAGAGGCTGTGGCACCTCCCCGGATGTGAGCACGAATCCCTGTAGATGAGTAAGACCCGACTTGGCTCAAAATTAGTGCCCTGACTGGCTGAGGCTTTTGAGGATGTCCTTGGCGTCCGGTGTCAGTGCGGCGGGAGCATCAGGGTCATGGCCACCATTGCTGAACTACTCGGCCTGTCGCGCCCGTCCTGCCTGCCGTTGCCCCTTCAAGGACTGGATGCAGGACAACGCACCCGCGTCACCGCGGTCATAAAAGAGCTCGGACTCGACCGCTGATCCAGGGCCCGGGCAGCTGAACAATCATGAAGACACCGATCGAATAACCCTTCTGCGGCCCTCGGACATCAATGGTGGTCCTCCTCGGAAACCAAGGTGGTCACCAGCAATGACTACGTGGCGCCAACGAGGGCCGGGCATGAACGGATGTGTAAGGGCGCGTATACCCTCTTACACGCCCTCGGGGTGTCACTTTCAGAACCCGACGGCACGCCCAGGCCAGTGATCTTGCGGGTAGTGCTGTCCACTTCTGAACTTCACCTGCTCAATAGTCCTGTGCGCTAACCGCGTGCTTAGTCCTGTTCTCGAAAGGGAGGCGGGAGCAGCAAAGGCCATCCACCAATTCCAAGGCGAATGGAACGAGCACAGCACCTCTGAGTTTCCCTGTCACATTGATCGGCCACGTCTCCCTCTGCGAGACGTAGAATAGATGACGGGTTATGTGACAGCTTCCTTGAACTTCGGACTGTGCGGACCTTCTGTCACGTAAACGATCGAATAAATGACAGCGGAGGTGCAGGGTGCTCGTCGGGTACATGCGAGTGTCGAAAGCTGACGGATCCCAGACCACCGACCTGCAACGCGATGCCCTCCTCGAAGCCGGCGTGAAGCCGAAGGCCCTGTACGAGGACAAGGCTTCCGGCAAGACCGACGAGCGCCCCCACCTCGCAGCCTGCCTGAAGGCGCTGCGGGACGGGGACACGCTGCTGGTGTGGAAGCTGGACCGGCTCGGGCGGGACCTGCGCCACCTGGTCAACATCGTCCATGACCTCACCGAGCGGGGCGTGGGCCTGAAGGTACTCACCGGTCAGGGCGCGGCGATCGACACCACCACCGCCTCGGGCAAGTTGGTGTTCGGGATCTTCGCCGCCCTGGCCGAGTTCGAACGCGAGCTGATCTCCGAACGCACCAAGGCCGGCCTGGCCTCGGCCCGGGCCAGGGGCCGCAAGGGCGGCCGGCCCTACAAGATGACCCCGGCCAAGATCCGCCTGGCGATGGCCTCGATGGGCAGGAAAGACACGAACGTCAGCGCGCTGTGCAAGGAACTGGGTATCACCCGCCAGACCCTCTACCGCCACGTCTCACCCACCGGGGAACTGCGCTCCGACGGGGAAAAGCTGCTCACTGGACACTAGATGCTCTTCGGTGGCGGAAGACGTCGTGCGATTCAGCCGGCCAGACGTTTCCGCACACGGTGAACCTGCGGCGCCCCTGGACCGAACGGGCGGTGGCTCCAACGGCGCTATCGAACAGGTCTCCTAAGCCCAGGGACGGGTCAGGACCGGCCCTGAAGGGCCGGCCCTGACCGGCTCCTAGCTGCGGGGCAGGACCGGTTCCGGCAGGTAGACCTTCCCGCCGGATTCGCGGAATTCGGTGGACTTGGCCTCCATTCCTGCGATGGCTTCCTGTTCGGACATGCCCCCGAACTGGTCGCGGATGTCCTGGGAGAGCCGCATGGAGCAGAACTTTGGTCCGCACATGGAGCAGAAGTGCGCGGTCTTGGCCGGCTCGGCGGGCAGGGTCTCGTCGTGGAAGGACTCGGCCGTGGCCGGGTCCAGGGAGAGGGCGAACTGGTCGCGCCAGCGGAACTCGAAGCGTGCCTTGGACAGGGCATCATCGCGTTCTTGGGCTCCGGGGTGGCCTTTGGCGAGATCTGCCGCGTGGGCGGCGATCTTGTAGGTGATGACTCCGGTCTTCACGTCGTCCTTGTTCGGCAGCCCGAGGTGTTCCTTGGGCGTGACGTAGCAGAGCATGGCGGTGCCGTAGCGGGCGATCTCGGTGGCGCCGATGGCCGAGGTGATGTGGTCGTAGCCGGGCGCAATGTCGGTCACCAGCGGGCCGAGGGTGTAGAAGGGAGCGCCGTCGCAGAGCTCCTGCTGGCGTTCGACGTTTTCGCGGACGAGGTGGAAGGGGATGTGCCCGGGGCCTTCGACCATGACCTGCACGTCGTACTTCCAGGCGCGCTTGGTCAGTTCGGCCAGGGTGTCCAGTTCGGCGAACTGGGCGGCGTCGTTGGCATCAGCGATTGATCCCGGGCGCAGCCCGTCGCCCAGCGAGAAGGCGACGTCGTACTTGGCGAAGATCTCACAGAGCTCATCGAAGTGAGTGTAGAGGAAGCTCTCCTTGTGGTGGGCCAGGCACCAGCCGGCCATGATGGACCCGCCGCGGGACACGATGCCGGTCACTCGGTTCGCCGTCAACGGCACATAGCGCAGCAGCACCCCGGCGTGGACGGTCATGTAATCCACCCCCTGCTCGCACTGCTCGATCACTGTATCCCGGTAAATCTCCCAGGTCAGGTCATTGGCCTCGCCGTTAACCTTCTCCAGCGCCTGGTAGATCGGCACGGTCCCGATCGGGACAGGCGAGTTGCGAATGATCCATTCACGGGTGGTGTGGATGTCATCCCCGGTGGAAAGGTCCATCACGGTGTCGGCGCCCCACTGGGCCGCCCACTGCAGCTTGTCCACTTCCTCGGCAATGGAACTTGTCACGGCAGAGTTGCCAATGTTGGCGTTGATTTTCACCAGGAAGGCCTTGCCGATAATCATCGGCTCGGATTCGGGGTGGTTGATGTTGTTCGGGATGATGGCCCGGCCAGCGGCCACTTCGCTGCGCACCAGCTCGACGTCACAGTTTTCCCGCACTGCCACGAACCGCATCTCGGGGGTGATGATGCCCTGACGGGCGTAGTGCATCTGCGTTACGGTCTTGCCGTCGAGGGCGCGGCGGGGCACCGGCTGCGCGCCCTTCCACTCCGCGGACGCCGCGCCCCGGCGCACGGCGGACTTACCGTCGTCAAGCAGGTTCCGTTCCCGCCCGCCGTAAGCCTCGGTGTCACCCCGGGACTCTATCCATCCGGACCGGAACGGCTCCAGGCCGACCACAGGATCACTTCCGGGCCCGGCCGTCCGATACGCCGTAAACGGTGGATTCTTCACCCCGTTCGGAGAGTCCTCCAATGCGATCTCCGTGACAGGGACGCTAATGCCGTGTTCCGGGTCGCGAGCATACGCGAGCAAATGTGAATTCATGGAGCTCATAACTGGTTTCCTACTTCCTTCGCCGGCATGACCCGGACAGGTTCAACGGTCGCGGACGGCATAAGTCCGATCTCAGCCCCTGCATAGGGCACCCGTGTGGATAAAAAAACCCTAGCACCCGGCGTGCCGGTACCACCGGTATGGATGATGACTGGTGTCCCCCTACGGCCCCCTCCTCGGAAGCAGGCCCTCCCAGCGACGCGGTGCATGAGGAATCACTGGCAGCTGACGAGCCCTGTCCGCAACTGCCGAGGCGGACGCACTCCCTGGGCCAACCAACAGCCCAGCGAACGAACAGCACCCCGGACTGGTGCAGACCCCTTCTGATATTCCGTGCAGGCGAGGATCTTCGCCGCCCTGGCCGAGTTCGAACGCGAGCTGATCTCCGAACGCACCAAGGCCGGCCTGGCCTCGGCCCGGGCCAGGGGCCGCAAGGGCGGCCGGCCCTACAAGATGACCCCGGCCAAGATCCGCCTGGCGATGGCCTCGATGGGCAAGAAGGACACCAACGTCAGCGCGCTGTGCAAGGAGTTGGGCATCACTCGTCAGACGCTCTACCGCCACGTCTCACCCACCGGTGAACTCCGGGAGGCAGGTAACAAGGTGGTTGCGCAACGTCGATGAGCAGGTGCTGGTACGTATGCACCCCGAAGCGGTCGCGGAGTAGCGGCGGGAGCTGAGCGCCGAGGCGGCCATCAGCAGCCCGATCCCGGACAGGAAGTTCGAGGCGCGCCACAGGTTCCACCCGCGGAACTGGTTGGGCAACGGCCCAGGAGCAGCTATCAGACCGTGCGGGCGACCGGCACGGTGACCGGCATGACAGCTTCGAGGCCCATGGTGATGTCCCGCGGCCGGCTTACTGATTGCCCTTCGCTGTAGTTGGTCAGGCGCATCCAGACAAGGCGGCACCGAGGTAGGGCAGATACACAGTCGTGGCTAGCAGGACGAGCGTGGCCAGGTACGTGGAGACGACCCCGGGCTGGGGGACGACGCAACTCGGTTACGGGGTCGAGTCCGTGCGGATGTGGGTGAAGCAGGCCGACGTCGACGACGGCGTCACGCCGGGCGCTGGCCGCCTACGGTGTCACCGCGTCAGTCGGGTCCGTCGGGGATTCGTATGACAACGCCCTGGCTGAAGCCGTGAACGGCCTCTACAAGGCGGAGATCATCCACTCACGTCGCGTCTGGCCCTGGGTCACCGCCGTCGAGATGGCCACGATTGACTGGGTGCAGTGGTGGAACACCCGACGTCTGCACGAGAACCTCGGCTACCGGACCCCGGCAGAAGTCGAGGCCACCTACACTCAACAACAGACGGCCGCGCCCGCTGTCGTCTAACCACGGAACGAAACCCAGGGCGCTTCACTTGCGCATACCAGCCCGACCCCAGAAGTATCATTCGGGGCACCACTGGATACCTCACCCCCGGACTGCAAGACGTCGCACTCCACCGAATGGCCCCATTCAGGGGATCATGGATCCATGACCAGTCAGGCGATCGAGGAACCGCGCGGCCGCCGCGCCGAGATCGCCTTCGGCATCCGGCTGTCCCTGCCCGCGGGTCTGGGCATGTTCCCGCTGGGCGTGGCCTTCGGCATCCTGGTGATCCAGTACGGGCTGCCGTGGTGGATGGCCCCGGCCCTGTCCATCGCGGTCTACGCCGGTTCGGTGGAGCTGCTACTGGTGGGGTTGATCGCTGCGGCCACCCCTCTGGCGACGATCGCCCTGACCACCCTGCTGGTGAACTTCCGGCACGTGTTCTACGCGTTCTCCTTCCCGCTGCACGTGGTGCGCAACCCGCTGGCGAGAGCGTATTCCGTCTATGCCCTCACCGACGAGGCGTACGCCATCACCGCGGCCAATCCGCGGGGCTGGACGTCACCCAGGCTGCTGGCCACCCAGCTCGCCTTCCAGTGCTACTGGGTCTTCGGCGGCCTGGCCGGGGTGCTGTTCGCCTCCGCCCTGCCCGGGACGGTCGAGGGGCTCGAGTTCGCCCTCGTGGCCCTGTTCATCACCCTGACCCTGGATGCCTGCCGGACGCGGAAGCAGGTGCCGTCCCTGGTTATGGCGCTGGGGTGCTTCGCGGCCGCGCATATCCTCCTGCCGGAGCAGTCGCTGTTCGTGGCGATGATGCTGTTCGTGGTGGCCCTGGCCGTGCGATACGCGCTCTCCCGGTCACGCGGGCAGGAGGTCACCGATGCCTGATCCAGTGTCAGACTCCTGGTACGTGGTGGCCGCCCTCGTGATCGCCGGCGCCATCACCGTGGCACTGCGGGCCGCGCCCTTCGCCGTCCTCAAGCCCCTGCGCGAGTCGAGGCTGGTGCTCGCCCTCGGGCTGTGGATGCCGGTGGGGATCCTGGCCATCCTGGCCGCCTCCACCTGGACCGGCACCTTCACCAGTGACGCCGGCATCCACTGGACGACGGCGGCCCACGCCGCCCTCGCGGCCGCGGTCACCATCGCGGTGCACCTGCTCTGCGGTCGCCGGACCCTGCTGAGCATCGGCCTGGGCACACTGACCTTCGTGTTGCTCGTCAATCTGCTCTGACCCCCACATCCGAGTTGCAGGAATTGCCCCTGGTTCCAGCGCATCAGGGGTAATTCCCGCGACTCAGTTCGGGGGGACGGAGCCCGTCACCCGGTGCCGCACTGCCACCGCCCCGCAGGCGAAGCGGCGCTCGGCCTCGAGCTCGAGACCCAGCCGGACGCCGTCGGGAAAGACGGACAGCCCGCCGCCGATGACGATGGGCAGCAGGACCTGGTCCACCACGTCCACGAGGCCCGCCCGCAGGGCTGCCGCGGCCAGGGTGGGCCCGCCGATCATGATCCCGCCGGGCGTGGACTCCTTCAGCTCCCGCACGGCGTCAGGATCGAACTCCCGCTCCACCCGGGTCCGCCGGGTGGGCACCTCGCCGAGCGTGGTGGAGTAGACCACCTTGTCCGCGTCCATCCAGCGCTCGGCGAACTCGGCGTAGAGACGAGACCCCGCGGCGAAGTCCGGATCCGTCTCCCACACGGTCATCAGGTCATAGGTGGTCCGGCCGTAGAGGTGCAGGTCCACGCCGAGCAGCATGTCGTTGGCGTACTGGTGGACCTCCTCGTCCGGCTCGGCCCAGGAGAAGTCACCGTCCGGATCGGCGATGTAGCCGTCCAGGGATCCGATGCCGGAGTAGATCAGCTGTCCCACGGTGTGCCTCGTATCCTCAGTCGTCCTCTGTCGTCCTCAGTCGTCCTGCTCGGAGCCGAGGCCCGCGAGCGGCACGTAGGCCGCATAGGTCACCCCTCCGGAGAAGGCCCGGGCCTCCACCCGGCGCAGCCCGGTGCCGGGGTGGTCCTCGGGGAAGAACCCGCGGCCCCGGCCCTGCCAGTGCGGGTAGACGAACATCCGGTACAGGTCCACGAGCCCGGCCCCGATCAGGGCGTGGCACAGGGTGATGCTGCCCGTGACGATCACGTCCTTCCCCGGTTCCTCCCGCAGCGCGCGCACCGCCTCGAGCGGGTCCCCGGGGATGACGGTGGTGTTGGCCCAGCCGGGCTCGGTGAGGGTGGAGGAGACCACGCGCTTGTCCGCCGCGTCCAGGCTGGCGGCCACGCCGGTGGTGTCCTCGGACTGCTGCGGCCAGTAGCCGCGGAAGTCCTCGAAGGTCTGCCGCCCGAGCAGGAGCACCTCCTCCTGCTCGGTCTGCCGCATCAGTTCCGCGGCCAGCTCCTCGTCCTGGTTCGCCGGGTCGAACCAGTCGTCCAGCATCTCGACCCTGCCGTCCAGGGTGGTGTTCTGGGTGATGACGATCCGCACGGTGGGTCCTTCCGGTGGGGGCGGGCCTTGGCCCTCGTCCCACCAGCCTAGGGAGGGACTGGCCGCGTGGCGCATCCGATCCTGCTCGATGCGCCATGCCCCTGCCCGTCGGCCTCAGCCCTCGGCCAGGGCCCGGTCCACCGCATCACGGATCAACGCCCGGGCCTCGCCCACCGGCAGGGCGCCGACCAGCACGCGCAGGGTCAGGCCCTCGGACAGGGAGGCCAGGGCCAACGCCTCGGCACGGGACTCCGCCCCGGCGGCTGCCCCGGGCCCTCGAGCGGCGACGAGCAGGTCCTCCACGGTCCGAGTCCTCCCGGCCAGTGCCTCGGCCACCACCTGCGCGATACCCGGGTGGGAGACGGACTTGGCCTGGTAGGTCACCCAGACCGAAGCACCCAGCCGGGAACCCGTCGACTCCGGCAGGGGGGCGTCCAGAAAGGCGATCAGCACGTCCCGGGCCGCAGCGCCTCCTCCCGAGGACAGCGGTTTCGGCCCGTGGTCCGCCTGGGCCGCATCCACCATCGCCCGGCAGCCGTGGACCACGAGTTCGTCCTTGCTTCCGAAGTAGTGCTGGACCCTCCCGATGGAGACGCCGGCGGCCTCCGCCACCGTGCGGAAGGAGACGCCGTCGATCCCCCGTTCGTGGATGACCTGCCACAACCCCAGGACGATCTCCTCGCGGCGCTGGGCGTGATCGACGATCCTCGGCATCCCGCCACTTTACAGTACGAACAACTTGTAACACCATTGCAGTATGTTCGTATTGCAACGGAATCAGCGTCATCCCCGGGACAGCGACCGGAACGAGGCACGTACCCGCCGTGGCCGCTGGCGCCCCCGCCTGCTCTGGCTGGGCCGGATCCTCGTGGCATTGTTCGCCGTGCTCGGGCTGGTGGCCACGTGGAACTTCTTCGCCGGGCCGCCCGGGGTCGGCCACTTCCGCAGCGCCGAGGGGCGCAGCGACTACCTGTCGGCCTACGAGGACTCCATGGAGCGGTTGCCGGAGCCCACGGACACCCATGACGTCCCCACCAGCCACGGCACCATTCGCGTCTACGAGTGGGCCACGCCCGAGAACAGGGGAGACACCCCGATCCTGCTGGCACCCGGCCGGGCCTCCGGCGTGCCCATGTGGATGGACAACCTCGAGAACCTCACCGAGGAACGCCGCGTGCTGGCGTTCGACGCCCTGGGAGACTCGGGATTGTCCGTGCAGTCCGCCCCCTTCGAGGACTTCGCCGATCAGGCCGGACCGATGGACCAGGTGGTGCAGGAGCTCGCCCCGGACGGCGTCCACCTGATCGGCCACTCCTTCGGCGGCGCCGTGGCCTCCGCCTATGCTCTCCGGTTCCCCGAGCGCACGGCATCCCTCACTCTGCTCGAGCCGGCCTTCACGCTCGCCCCTCCAAGCGCACAGATGCTGTGGTGGGCCTCCGTCGTCTCCCTCCCGGGCCTCCCTGAAGCATGGAGGGACACCGCCCTGGAGAGGGTCGGCGGCGCGGACAGCGA
Source organism: Citricoccus nitrophenolicus (assembly GCF_047305825.1). Classification (GTDB taxonomy): domain Bacteria; phylum Actinomycetota; class Actinomycetes; order Actinomycetales; family Micrococcaceae; genus Citricoccus; species Citricoccus nitrophenolicus. The sequence goes on from NZ_CP063070.1 coordinate 1,837,977, forward strand.
GGAGGCGGCGAACAGCGACGAACCCATGGTTCGGATGGTCGCCGCCGCCACCGAGCACTACAGCGCGGCCCTGCCCCAACCCACTCCGCTCGCCGACGAGCAGCTGGAGCGGTTGACCATGCCGGTCTACGTGGCGATCGCCGCCGAGGACTCCCTGGCCGGGGGCCCCGCGGCGGTGGAACGCGCGCAGTCCCTGCCGCAGGCCACGGTCAGGGTGTGGCCCGAGACCACGCACTCCCTGCCCATGCAGGCGGCCGGCGAGCTGGAGCCGGTACTCCTGGACTTCTTCACCGCGCACGACCGCCCGTAGGAGGCCGCTGGAATCGACGCAGGATGGCCGCCACGGTGCCGTCCTCCACCGCGGCGAAGTCCGCATAGTGTTCCCCCACGGAGCGGAAGTGGCGCGGGGTGGCCACCGCCACCACCTCGTCCGCGTCGCCGTCGGCCCGGAACCGCTCCACCGTCTCCCGCGCGGCCACGGGGACCGCCAACACCACCCGCTCCGCCCCGAGCCGCCGTGCCGCCTGGCATGCCACGCGGGCGGTGGCCCCGGTGGCCATGCCGTCATCCACGAGCACGGCCGTGGCACCCCGCAGGTCCAGGGGCGGCCGCCCCGCCCGGAACAGCTCAGCCCGCCGGGCCAGGGTCGCCTCCTCCCGCGCCTGCACCTCGGCCAGCTCGGCCTCCGCCACGGCGAAGTGCCGCACGATCGACTCGTCCAGCACTCGCAGCCCGCCCTCCCCGATCGCGCCCATCGCCAACTCCGGGTGCACGGGCACGCCCAGCTTGCGGACCATGATGACGTCCAGCGGCGCCCCGAGCTCCCGCGCCACCACCTCGGCCACGGGCACCCCTCCGCGCGGCAGGCCCAGCACCACGGTGGTTCCTGAGGATGGCCCGACGCCGGCCGTCACCTGTTGCTCCCGGATTCCCCCGGCGCCGGGGACCGGCGACCGGCCGCGCGAGGCGAGGAGCGCGGCCAGCTGCCGGCCGGCGTCGTACCGGTCCGTGAACTCCGCCATCTACGCCCCCTCCGGTTGGATCTCGAGGTCCTCGGCGCGGGCCAGGAGCGCCTCGCGCTCCCGCTCGTTGCGCGCCAGCTCGGCAGCAATGAGGAACTCCTCACGGGCCTCAGCGACCCGCCCGCACCGGGCCAGCAGCTCCGCGCGGACGGAGGGCAGCAGGTGGGATCCGCGCAGCGCCTTCTCCTCCCGCAGCCCGTCCACCATCCGCAGGGCGGTCTCGGGGCCGGTGGTCTGGGAGACGGCCACGGCCTGGTTGAGTTCCACCACGGGACTGGGCGCCAGCCGGCAGAGCGCCTCGTAGAGCACCACGATCCGCGGCCAGTCCGTGGTCTCGACACTTTCCGCCTGAGCATGCACGGCGGCGATGGCGGCCTGCAGGGCATAGGGGCCGCGGCCCCGCCCACGCCGGGACGCCTCACGGTCCGCCCGCTCGAGACACTGCAGGCCGCGGCGGATGCGGGACCGGTCCCAGCGGGTGCGGTCCTGGTCCGCGAGCAGGATGGGCGCGCCGTCCGCGGCGGTGCGCGCCGGGAAGTGCGAGGCCTGCAGCTCCATCAGCGCGGCAAGCGCGTGGACCTCCGGCTCCCGGGGGACGAGCCCGGCCAGGATGCGGCCGAGGCGCAGGGCCTCCTCGGCCAGCTCGCGGCGGATCCACCGCTGCCCCGTGGTGGCGGCGTAGCCCTCCGTGAAGAGCAGGTAGACCACCCCGAGCACCGTGCCCAGCCGCGGCCCCCACTCCTCGCGCTCCGGGACCTCGAAGGGCACCCGCGCCTCCGCCAGCGTGCGCTTGGCCCGCACGATCCGCTGCTGGACGGTGGCCACGGGCACCAGGAACAGGCGGGCGATCTCCTCGGTGGTGAGGCCGGCGACCACGCGCAGCGTCAGCGCCACCCGGGCCTCGCGGGAGAGCACGGGGTGGCAGGCCACGAAGACCAGCCGCAGCACGTCGTCCTGAACCGGCTCCCAGTCGGCGCCCGCCCCCGGCGCACCCCAGGGGCCCGCGGGGTCCTCAGCGTCCCGGGCCAGCAACCGGACCTTCTGCTGCAGCCGCTCATCCCGCCGCCAGGCGTCCACGGCCCGGCGCCGGGCCACCGCCATCAGCCACGCGCCCGGGCTGCGGGGGATCCCCTCGGCCGGCCACTGTCTCAGGGCGGCGGACACGGCCTCCTGCGCGGCGTCCTCGGCGAGCCCGAGGTCCCCGGTCACGCGCGCCAACGCGGCCACGATCTGGGCCGACTCGATGCGCCAGACCGCTTCGAGCCGGCGCCGGACCGCCGCCGTGCCGTCCACCCTTCGCCTCCCTCGGCCCTCGGCCACTCAGGCCGTCCCCGCGCTGCGCCGGACCTCTTCCTCCTCGCGCCAGCTGGCCTCCTTCTGGATGTACTCGTTGTCCTGGAAGTCGGCGAAGTCCTCCTCGCCGGTCACGCGGCGGACCTCCAGCTTGGAGCCGGGGCCCAGCGGACAGCGGCTGGCCCACTCGATGGCGTCCTCCTTGGTGGGAACCTCGATCAGCCAGAAGCCGCTGAACAGCTCATGGGTCTCCCCGTAGGGGCCGTCGGTGATCAGCGGCGGGTCCTGGTCGAAGTCGACGATGAAGTTGGCCTCCTCCTTCGCGTCCGCCAGCCCGTCCCCGCCGATCATGACCCCGGCCTTCAGCATCGCCTCGTTGTAGGCGCCCATCTGGTTGATGATCTCCTCGAAGTCAGCCTCCTTCGAGGCCTCCAGGGCCGCCTGGGTGGACCGCATGATGAGCATGTACTTCATGGTGTTCTCCTCGGTTCGGCAGGGCGCCAGGTGCGCCCTCCTACCCCTCCGTCGCCTGGGATCCGGCTGGATCGACACCGGGATGGAAAGTTTTCGTGCTCCTGCTCCGACGCTACGGCCCACAGCCCGCCAGGGCGAGACCTCGGCCACCCCTTGCCCGGTCCGCTCCGGGGTTGATACACCGGAGCGATGCGACTGGAGAACCTGAACATCGACTCCCTCGACCCGCACCGGCTGGCGGCCTTCTGGGCGGCTGCCCTGGGGGCGAAGACCGTCACCGAGGAAGAGGACCTCGTGGAGATCCGCCTCCACCTTCCGGCAGGCCGGTTCCTGGACCTCTGCTTCGAGCGGGTCCCGGACCCCTCTGCCGTCAAGTCCCGGGTGCACCCGGACCTGACCGGCGGGCCGCATCAACGGGAGACCGTGGAACGCCTGCTCGGCCTGGGCGCCACGCGCACGGACATCGGCCAGGGGGACGTGCCGTGGGTGGTCCTGGCGGACCCCGAGGGCAACACGTTCTGCGTCATGGACGAGCGGGAGGCCTACCGCGGCACCGGGGTCCTCACCTCCCTGATCCTGGAGGGAGATGACCCGAGCCGGGACGCGGACTTCTGGGCGGTGGCCACCGGCTGGGAGCGCGTCCAGGGCGTGGCGGAGGCCTCGCTGCGGCACCCCTCGGGGACGGGCCCGCTGTTGGAGTTCCTCACGGAGTCCGGGGCCAAGCGCGGGAAGAACCGGATGCACCTGGACGTGCGGCCCGGTCCGGACGACGGCGCGGTGACCTCCCGCCTGCGGGATCTGGGAGCTCAGCTGCTCACCGACAACCCGGACTGGCCCTGGTCCACCTGGTCCGATCCCTCGGGCAACGAGTTCTGCATCCTGGCCCCCTACGCCTGACGCGACGGGATCAGGAGTCCCCATACCAACCGGCAACGTCCTCCGATTCCGGCCACCCGCGCCCGGCCTCGCCGCCGGGCCAGCCGTCCGGGGAATCCTGCCAGTCCTCCTGCCGGCCGTAGGGCAGGACATCCATGAGACCGAACACGTAGGAGAGCTGCTCCAGGCCGCGCCCGTCCGTATGCCAGGTCCGGTAGACGTCCTCACCGTCCCGCAGGAAGACGTTGAGGGCGTATCCGGCATCCGGCGGGGCACCCACGTCCGCGCCGAAGCTGCTCTCGGCGGTGGAGTACCAGCTCATCGGGTTCCCCACCCGGCGCCGGTACGCGAGCGCCTCGTCGATGGGGCCCTGGGTCACCACCACGAAGCGCGCGTCGTAGTTCCCGAGGTACTCCAGCCGGGCGAACTGGGAGGAGAAGAACGTGCATCCGCCGCACTGGAACTCGGCGCCGGGATGCCACATGTGGCTGTAGACGATCAACTGGTGCCTGCCGTCGAAGAGGTCCACCAGGCGCACCGGGCCGAAGGCGCCCTCGAGCGTGTAGTCGGGCATCTTCACCATGGGCAGGCGCCGGCGCTGCGCGGAGAGGGCGTCGAGCTCACGGGTGACCGCCTTCTCGCGTCGGCGCAGATCCTCCATCTCGGCCTGCCACGTCTGCTGGTCGACGACGGGCGGGGTGGCTGGGGCCGGATCGTAGTGGGACAGGTCGGTGGCGGTCATGGCGTTCCTCCGAAGGGATCAGGTCCGCGGTTGCAGGACCCTGCGTGGGTGCCTCCACGGTAGGACCGTCACGGGGGCGGCGTCGCCTCCGAAACTGCGGTGATGTGATCCACAGTGACCACCCCTCGGTATCCACCATCGGTTCGGCAGGCAGCATCGTCACAGCCGGCGTCCAGCACTGGTTCGGCCCGCTGACAGGCGGCTCGGGGAGAATGGTGGGTATGGACGACTCCCCCAGACCGACCGCGCCCTCCACCGACCTCGAACGGCTGGGCACCGAGACCGGGATGGACCTGAGCACCATGCCATCGGATCTCGCTCGGCGGCTGGCCGGCATCGGAGCGGACTTCCGCCAACTCACGCTGGAGTACGAGTTCGCCTTGCGCGAGGTGGAGACGAAGATGCACATCCTGCAGGACGAGTTCCTGCACCTGCACGACTACAACCCGATCGAACACGTCTCCACGCGCCTGAAGACCTTGGACTCCCTGGTGGGCAAGGCCAACCGCCGTGGGCTGCCGATGGACCTGGGAGTCTGGCGCCGGGAGATCCTGGACATCGCCGGCACTCGCGTGACCTGCAGCTTCCGGCGGGACGCCTACCGGGTCTTCGACCTGTTCACCGAGCGTCAGGACGTGGAGGTGGTCTCCGTGAAGGACTACATCGCCCACCCCAAGGCCAACGGGTACTCCTCACTGCACGCCACCGTCCGAGTCCCCGTGTACCTCTCCACGGGAGTCATCCTGATACCGGTGGAGGTCCAGTTCCGCACCATCGCCATGGACTTCTGGGCCTCACTGGACCACAAGATCAAGTACAAGTACGACGGCGAGGTGCCGGCCGACGTCGTGGACGAGCTCAAGGAGGCGGCGCAGGCCGCCGATGACCTGGACCGGCGCATGGAACGGCTGCACCACCGCGTCCATGGCCAGCCCGGGTCTCCCGGACCCGGAGCTGGCCCGACGCTGGTGGCCTAGAACAGACCTAGAACGGGTAGGGGGCGATCTCCGGACGCATGGTGAGCCACTGGACCTCGGTGAAGGCCTCGATGTTCGCGGTGTAGCCGCCGAAGCGGGCCCCGTTGCCGGAGGCCTTCATCCCGCCCATGGGCGCGTTGGACTCATCCGCCACGGTCTGTTCGTTGATGTGCACCTTGCCGGCGTCCACCAGGTCGGTGAGTCTCATGGCCTGGCCCACGTCACCGAGGATGCCCAGGGAGAGCGCATATTCGCTGGCGTTGATGAGCTCGGCGGCCTCCTCGACAGTGGAGAAGGACATCACCGGGGCCACCGGTCCGAAGATCTCCTCGGCCCACGCCGGGTTCTCCGGGGTCAGGTCGGTGAGCACCGTGGGTGCATAGAAGAGGTTCTCAAAGGTGCCGCCGGCCTCGATCGAGGCACCGGCGTCCTTGGCCCCGCGCACGATCCGATCCACGTTGTCCCGCTGCCGCTCATCGATGATCGGTCCGAGGGCCACCTCTCCGGTGGGGTCCCCCACGGGGAGGTGTTCGGCCTTCTCCCGCAGTGCGGCCACGTACTCGTCCTTGAGGGACTCGTGGACCAGGTGGCGTCCGCTGGTCATGCAGACCTGGCCCTGATGCATGAAGGATCCGAAGGCCCCGGCACTGGCCGCAGCGGCCACGTCCGCACCGGGCAGCACCACGAGGGCATTGTTGCCCCCGAGTTCCAGGTGGGCACGCTTGAGGTTGCGGCCGCAGGCCTCCCCGACCTTCCGGCCGGCCGCCGTGGACCCGGTGAAGGAGACCACCCGGACCTCGGGCGCCTCGGACAGCGCGGCACCGGCGTCAGTCCCGCCGGTCAGCAGCTGGAGGACCCCGGCCGGCAGGCCGGCCTCCTCGAAGGCCCGCATGATCATCACTCCACCGGAGACGGGCGTGCGGGGGTCCGGCTTGAGGATCACCGCGTTGCCCAGCGCCAGGGCCGGCGCCACTGACCGGATGGAGAGGATCAGGGGGAAGTTGAAGGGGGAGATCACGCCCACCACTCCGGCCGGCACCCGCCGCGCGAAGGACCAGTGGTCTGCGTCCGAGGTCAGCACCTCGCCGGCCGGGTGGTGCGGCAGTCCGGCGGAGTCGAAGCACTCGTTGGCCGCCACATGGGTCTCCATGGCGGCCTTGGGGGCAATGGCCCCGGTCTCGCGCTGGATCCAGGTGTTCAGCTCCTGAACGTGGTCCTCGAAGACCTGACCGGCCCGGCGCAGCACCGCCGCACGCTCCTCGGGCTTCGTGGCCGCCCACTGCCTCTGGGCCTTCGCGGCACGAGTGGCCGCGGCGAACACGTCCTCACCGGAGGCCATGCCGGCTGTGCCCAGCACCGTTCCCGTGGCCGGCTCCACCACGTCCACGGTGCCTGCCGAGCCCGTGGTCCAGCGGTCGGTGTAGATCTTGCCGTCCCAGACGGATGGTTCAAGAAAGGTCATGGCACTCCTTCAGGGTGGGGGTACCACCAACCCTACCCATCGCGGCCGGCGTGCCGCACTGGGAGAATGGCAGCATGGGATCAACGCTCGTGCTCGTGGTGGACGCCGCCAATGTGGTGGGTTCCGTCCCGGACGGATGGTGGCGGGACCGGCGCGCGGCCACGGTGCTCCTGCGGGACCACCTGGCGCTCGTGGCCGCCCAGGCCCCGGGGCCGTCCGGCGCCGGCCACCCGCCGGACGGGGCACCGCACCGGATCGTGCTGGTCACCGAGGGCCAGGCAAGAGGGGTCGGCCCGGTGTCCGGGGTCGAGGTGGTCGAGGCCCCGGGGGAGGGCGACGACGAGATCGTGGCCGTGGCCCGCCGCGAGGTGGAGTCCGGCGCCGGGGTGGTGGTGGCCACCGCAGATCGGGAGCTGCAGTCCCGGCTGCGCCAGACCGGGGCGGAGGTCATGTCCGCGAAGGCGGTGCGGCACCGGGCCGGATGACCCGCCCGGCGTCGGCTGCCGGCCACCTCGGCGTCAGGACCTCGCGGTGCGGCGCAGGCGGGTGTTGACGAACTCGCCCATTCCCCAGCGGCCCAGCTCCCGGCCGAAGCCAGAGCGCTTGACGCCGCCGAAGGGCAGGCCCGGCAGTGTGGTGCCGTGCTCATTGACGTAGGCCATTCCGACCTCCAGCTGGTCGGCAACCTCCTGGGCCCGCTCGAGGTCCGAACCCCAGACCGAGCCGCTCAGCCCGAAGCTCACGTCATTGGCCAGCCGCACCGCGTCCTCCTCTGAGTCGGCCCCGTAGACCATGGCCACAGGCCCGAAGATCTCCTCGGAGTAGGCGTCCATCTCCGGGGTGATGCCGGTGAGGACCGCGGGCCGCATGAACGCCCCGTCCCCCTCCAGCGGCTCTCCACCCACATGGAGGACGGCGCCCTGCTCCACGGCACGCTTGACCTGATCCACCACCGTGTCACGGGCCTTCACGGAGGACAGCGGGCCGACATCCACGCCCGGGTCGAGGGGGTCTCCCACCACCGCCTCACTGAAGGCGGCCGTCAGGGTGGCCACGAAGTCCGGCAGCGCCGCGGTCGGGACGATCATCCGCTTGGGGGAGTTGCAGGCCTGGCCGGCGTTGGAGAGCCTGGCCCCGGCGGCGGTTCCGGCCACGTCCTGCAGGTCAGCGTCCGCCAACACGATGAAGGCATCGGAGCCGCCGAGCTCCAACACGGACTTCTTCAGGTTCTTGCCAGCGGTCTCGGCCACGGCGGCACCAGCCCGCTCACTGCCCGTCAGGGACACCCCGTGGACCCGGGGATCGGCGATCATGGCCGCCACCTGATCATGGTCGGCGAAGACGTTGATGTACGCGTCCTCTGGCACTCCGGCGCCGTGGAAGATCTCCTCCATGACCTCCGCGGAGCCGGCACAGATCTCCGCGTGCTTCAGGATGACCGTGTTGCCGGCCATCAGATTCGGGGCGGCGAAGCGGGCGACCTGGTAGTACGGGTAGTTCCAGGGCATGACGCCGACCAGGGGGCCGACGGGTTCCGTGGTGACGAGGGACTCCTGCGCCCCCTGGGGATCGAGCGTCTCGGGCTGCAGCAGTTCGGGCCCATGCTCGGCGTACCAGCGGTAGATCTTTCCGGCCAGCTTGGCCTCACCGATGGCCTCGGCGAGGGGCTTTCCCATCTCCGTGGCGATGAGCCGTCCGAGCTCCTCGGCCCGGGCCCTGTAGGCGTCCGCCACCCGGGTGAGCAGCTCGGCCCGTTCCTGCGGGGTCCGCGAGCGCCATGCCGGGAAGGCCGCATCGGAGCGGCTCAGAACCTCCTGCACTCCGGACTCCTCCAGGGTCGGGAACTCTCGCTCGGTGGCGCCGGTGGTCGGGTTGGTGGTCGTGTAGGTAGCCATGCCCCCCACCCTGCCGGCCGTGGCCGATCCTGCCAAGCCATCGAGGCCCCCCGTTCTCGGACTTCGCATGCGGCGAAACCCGCCGACTCCCTGTTCCCGGGATTCCGGAGGGGACCTCTCATGACCAGGGTCATACACTTGACGCATCAACTATTTGTGGCCACAGTGGTGCTTCGTGCCACCGCCCGGTGCGCACGGACCCTCCCGAAAGGCCACGCTCATGAGCACCGCCCCCACCGACTCCCGACTGATGCCCGCACCCGCACCCGCCCGTGAGTGGGGGCTGCTGATCACCCGCGTGATCCTCGGTGTGGTCCTGGTGGCCCACGGCTGGCAGAAGTTCACGGAGTGGGGCATCACCGGCACCACGGCCAGCTTTGAGGAGATGGGCGTCCCGGCCCCGCCGGCCTCGGCCCTGATCGCCTCGATCGTCGAGCTCGGTGGCGGCATCCTGCTGATCCTCGGGCTGTTCACCACGGTGGCCGGCCTCCTGGTGGCACTGAACATGCTCGGCGCCGTGCTGTTCGTGCACGCCCCACATGGCGTGTTCGTGGCCGGCAACGGTTGGGAGCTGGTGGCCGTGATCGGCCTGGCCGCCCTGGTCTTCGCCCTCGTGGGCCCCGGCCGCATCAGCCTCGACGCCCTCATCGCCGGACGCCGGAAGGGTGCGGTCCAGGCCTGACTCAGGCGCCGACGTCGTGCAGGTGATGCTGCATCTCATGCGCGATGTACTGGCTCATGGTGGTCACCGTGAAGGACATCCCGTCCGAGCGCAGGCCCGCACGCTCCCAGTCCTCTCCGGACACACTCCGCAGAATCCCGCCCACGTGCACCGCTGAACCCTGCAACTCGCTCAGCGTCTGCATCGGGTCGGCGTTCCAGTACTCCAGTTCCACGGCCTTGGCGTCTCCGTCCCAGTCGGCCAGCATCGGCGTGTCCAGGCCGAGCATCGCCTCGATCCGCTCGGCCAACACGGCGAGCATGTCCTGCACGTGCCGGCCGTACTCCAGCGGGGACCACACCTGCGCCCTGGGCCGCTCGCCCACAGTGGGCCGGGTCAGCACGTCCCGCCAGCGGTTGGACTGCGCCGCGAACCAGTCGGCCAGATCCTCCCGGTCGAGGGGTCGGAAGCCGCACTCCGCGCACCCCTCGGTGATGACGAAGGTCCAATCGCGGTCATCCCCGGGAACGGGGGGCGGGGGCTGAGTGGTCATGGTTCCATCCTGCACCAGACGGATACGCTGGCACAGTGGCCCCTGACCCCGAACTCGACGACCTCACCCCGCCCGGCCTGCCCGCCATCATCGGCGCGGGGCTCGAGTACACCCTGGCCCAGCACGGCCCCGTCACCTCCCTGGCCGAGGCCGCCGCAGCCCGGGGCGTGGACCCGGGCCGGCTCATCAAGTCCCTGGTGGTCCGCCGCGGGGAGGGCGACTACCTGTTCGTCCTGGTCCCGGGCGGACGCAGCATCTCCTGGCCCAAGCTGCGCGCCCTGCTCGGCGTGAACCGTCTGTCCATGCCCTCGGCGGCCGAGGCGCTCGAGGTCACCGGATACCCGCGAGGCTCCATCACCCCCTTCGGGGCGACGACGGCCTGGCCCGTCATCGCGGACCTCGCCCTCGCCGGGGGTCAGGTCTCGATCGGCGCCGGGGCGCCGGGTGCCGCGGTGACCGTGGACTCCGGCCCACTCGTCGAGGTCCTCGGCGCACAACTCGCGGACGTCACCGACCCCGAGGGCTGACCCCCGCGACTATTCACCCCCCGATGGTCATTTCATAGCGGATTTCCCCCGTGAAAAGACCAATGGACCGTGAAAAGTCCGCCAGGCATCTGGAACGAGGAGCCTTCCGTCGTCATCGCGGACGTGGCCGCGGAACGCGGCGACGCGGACCAGGCGCACCTGAACCGGGACGTCCGCACGGTATTGGGCCTGACGCCCCGGCACTACCGGAGAGGTCAGCAGCCGAGCAGCCGGCGGGGGTTCTCCCAGAGCACCTTGCGCATCCACTCGTCCCCGAGGCCCCAGTCGGCCAGCACCTGGATCTGGTGGGCGTAGGGGTAGGGGATGTTGGGGAAGTCGGTGCCGAGCACCACCTTGTCCGCCAGCGCCGCCATGGTCTGCGGAAAGTCCCTCGGCAGCGGGAAGGTCTGCTCCATGTAGGAGGTCCCCACCATGGTGGTGTCCAGATGGACGCCGGGATACTCGCTGGCCAGTGCGGCGAACTCCTCGTACTCCGGCAGGCCCGCATGGGCGATCACCAGCACGAGCCGCGGATGACGGGCCAACAGCTGACGGATGGGACCCGGACCGGTGTGCTCGCCCCGCGTGGGCCCGCTGCCGCAGTGAATTACCACGGGTGTCCCGGCCTCCTCGATCAGCGCCCACGCCGGCTCCAGCAGGGGATCCAGCGGGGTGAAGCCCCCCACCTGCACGTGCACCTTGAAGACCCTCACCCCGTCCGCCAGGCACCCGGCCACCTGATCCTCCACCCCGGGCTCGGGGTAGAACGTGCCGGAGTGGATGGCCTCCGGGTGGTCAGCCGCAAACCGGGCGGAGTACTCGTTGAGCCAGACGGCCATGCCCGGCCGGTGCGCGTAGTTCAGGGTGGTGTAGGAGCTCACACCCATCCGGCGCAGGGTGGCGGCCCGTTCGCTCTCCGGCGTGCGGTAGGTGATGGTCCATGGCGGGACCGTGCCCCTCTCGCCGACCCCGTCAAAGAACGCCCACACCTTGTCCAGCACGTTCTGGGGCATGAAGTGCACGTGCAGATCGATCAGGCCGGGGAGCCCCAGCCGCTGCAGGTAGGGACGGATCTCCTCGTCGGTGCGGGGTGCAGGGATCTGGGTCACGGTGGCACTCTAGACTCTTGAACCGTGCCCCGCACCCGCACCCGCAGATCGCAGCGCAGCGGCCCGTTGCGCCGCCGTCCACCGTCCCGCTTCCCCGTCCTGGCCGTGGCCCTGGCCGGGCTCTCCGTGCTGCTCGGTGCCATCGGCTTCCAGCAGGTCACCGCCGAGCCCACGGAGCCCATCACCTTCGTGGTGGACGAGGGGCTGCCCTACGGCATCACGCAGCAGTCCGTGGAGGCCGCGGCCGAGGGCATCGGGCTGTCCCACCGGCCCTTCACCCTGCACGTGGTGGGCCGGGACCTGGAGTGGAGCGAGTACTCGGACGGTGAGACCGGGAACGCGGACGTCATGCTGTCCATCGCCGATGACCCCGAGGACCTGGACCTGTCCCTGCCGGACGCCCACCGCGTGGCCTTCTCCGGGGAGGACTACAGCGATCACTACGAGGATGCGGCCACCATCCGCGAGACCTTCGTCAACAACCGCACCCTCGGGCACGGACCACACGCCGTGCTCGGAGCCGGTCTGACGGCGGCGGACCTGCGGTTCGACGGCGGCGCGCGCACCCCGCTGCTGTGGGCGCCCCTGGCCGCCCTGCCCATGTTCGCAGCCATCCTGGCCATGTACCGCTGGCTTCACCGCCGCCGTCAGGAGCGGGCCCGGTACCGTGCCTTCGGTGAGGCCCAGCTCCGGCTGGCCCGCGCCGTCCTCGAGCTGGAGACGCTGCAGCTACGCGTGGACGTGGCCGCGGCACTGCTCGATGAACCGGAAGCCGCCGGCCCCGTGGCGGGCCGGGGCCCGAGGGAGCAGCTGCGCAACGACTGGAAGCGCGTCCAGGACCTCACCTGGGATCTGGCCCGCACCGAGCAGGGACTGGTGGCAGACCTCGACGGCACCGTTTCGCCGCTGAAGGCCCGGACCGCCGAGGAGCTCGAGGCCGACCTGGGCGGATTCGCCGCAGACACCCTCGATCTCAAGCGCCGCACCGATGCCCTGGCGCAAGCGGCCGAGGTCCGGTCCGGCCACGCCGGCGCCCGCTCCGTCCTGGACCAGCTCGCCCTGCCCCTCCTCCAGTCCATCGACGAGGTGCTCGCGCACCACGGCCGCTACCCGGCTGAGGCCCGCGCCCTGGAGGGGCACCGCGCCCAACTGCTGGTCATCGCGCAGGAGGTGGCGGCCGGCGTCGGGCCCGGGGCCGGTGCTGGGGCCGCTTCCGTGGACGGCACGGAGAGCGGAACCGCAGCCGGTGACCAGGCGGCGGGCCTGGTGGCCCGGCACGGGGCCCTGCTGGAACGGTGGAACGCCGTGGAGCAGGAGATCCGCGCCACCGCCGCCCGGATGTCCCGGCACATGGACTCACCGAAGACCCTCCCGAATGCGGCCACCACCCGGAGTGTCGACGAGACGGTGGAGGAGCGGGCCCGCGCCCGGGTCTCGGTCTCCACGGCCGGGGCCACGGACTCGTTCACCGAGCTGCGGGCCGCCCTGGGCCTGGGCCACGGCCACCGGATGGGTCCCCTCCAGGCGACCGAGCGGGTCCTCGAGCTGATCGAACGGCAAGAGGCTCACGGCAACCCGGCGCCGCCCCCGGCCCGAGAGGCCTCCGGGGCGGCCCGCTACGGACTGGCCATGGGCCTGATCCCGCTGCTGCTCGCCCTGGGGGCGGGCCTCCTCGCGGCCTCGCAGATCGAGGACAGTCACATCCAGTACGGCAAGGACCTCACCGGCGACCGCCCCCTGGCCGGACTCCAGGTCTACGGCGACCCGGGGCAGCTGGCGGGGCTGGTCGGCCCCGGGGACCACGAGCCGCAGACTCAGGAGGCGAGCCTCGACCTGGACTACATCCGGGAGCGGATGGCCTGGTCTGCGGCCCACAACGAGGAAGCCGCCCTGCTACCGGCCGATCTCGACCTGACGGTGGCCCTGCTGCCCGCCGCGGAGTACATCGACTACATCCCGGACCCGGAGTACGACCACCGGATCAACATCGAGTACTGGGACCTGTTGGAGGCCCACCGACGGGTCAAGCAGGACGTGGCCGCCGAGTACCCGGAGGTCCTGGACTCCGAGACCGGTGACGTGGCCCTGGGGCAGGCCATCCTGCCCGTGTGGCTGCTGGATGACGGCAGTTATGCGTTCAGCTACGCCCTGACGGGCGAGTTCAGCGTGGGCGTCAGCAGCCGGATGGGTGCCTACTTCTTCAACGGCACCAAACCCACGGTCTACGGCCGCGGGGACCAGGCTGATGTCTCGATCGGCTGGTGGGTGGCCTATGACCTGAAGGACCTGGGCCGGACCATGGAGTACAACCACCTCAGCGTGGACAACGTGAGTCCGGCCGCCGTGTTCTGGGCGGTCAGCGTCAGCGCGTGGACCGGACTGTTGACCGTCCTGATGCTCGTCCTGGCGGCGCTCGAGGCCGGCCGGCGCCGGCAGGGCACCGCCGCGGTCCGGCGGGAACTGGCGGGACTGCGCAAGGACCTCAACGGCCTCGCCCTGGGGCTGGACCTGTCCCGACTGGACCTGGTGGCGGTGCTGGGCTCGGACTCGGAGACCGGGGGCCGGGCCGAGCAGGCCGACCAGCGGCTCTATGAGTCGGCCCTGGTCACCGCTTGGCGCGAGGTCATGGCCCTGGAGCGCCTGCCGCGCCGGGAGCAGCGCGGCGCCGCCTGGGAGTCCCGCGTCCGGCACGTGCGGCGCCTGGTGGAGACCCTCACCTCGCAGCGGGCCGACGCAGCTCGGAGGACTGATGAGCTGCTGAGCGAGCAGCGCTTCGGCGCCTGACCCCACAAAGCACTGTGCGGGCAGAAATGACTGGTCATCTCTGCCCGCACAGTGGGGGTGGACACTGGGGGGCCAGCGTCGCGTGGGTTCCGGCCGGGATCAGTACCGCGCGGCAGTGCCCAACATGTTCCAGGGGCTGTAGTCCACGTCCGTGACGGAGACGCCCTCGGTGTAGTTGCGGGCGTGGGCGATCTTGCCGTCGCCGATGTACATGGCCACGTGGTAGATCCCCGAGGAGGAACCATTGTTGGACCAGAACACCAGGTCCCCGACCTGCAGCTCGTCCAGGCCGACGTACTGGTTGGCCGAGGCGTACTGGGCGCTGGAGGTCCTGGGCAGGTCCACACCGGCCTGGGCGAAGGCGTTCTGGGTGAAGCCGGAGCAGTCGTACGCGGAGGGGCCGTTGCCTCCGTAGGCGTAGCCGACGGAGGGATCGTTCGCGGTGGCCACGGCCCAGTCCACGGCCGCACCGTAGGAGCCGGTCGACGAGGAGGAGTACGAGGCCAGCTGGTAGGAGGCCTCCTCGCTCGAGGACCCGGTCGAGCCGGTGGAGGCGGTGGAGTAGTCCGAGGCGTAGCCGGGCGTGGAGCCGGAGGTCGAGCCGGTGGACTCGCCCTGGTAGCTCCAGTCCTGATAACTGGAGGCAGGCTGCGAGCCGTCGTTGGCGGAGGCCGGGGCCACGCCAGCAAGGACCGCACCGAAGGCGGTGGTCACCCCGAGGGTTCCCACGGCCAGGCGTCGGCGGGCATGGGACCTACGGGCCTGACGCTCAGCTGCGAGGCGATCACGGCGGGTGGAGAAAGTCATGGAGGAATACCTTGAATAGACGATGGTGTGCACACGGCATCCGGTGTTATCGGAGCGTTACTTAAATGTACAGGTTCGTTATTAAACCGCAACCTTGCGATAACCTGATGGCCACCTGCCCGCCGCCTGAACTCAAGGACCCGGCCAGAAAGGCGACGCCCGCTCAAGCCGTGCGAGTCGAGTGGACACCGCGTCCTGGCGGTCCAGCGTTACCCTACCGACATCAATCGGCGGTGGCCCTGAGGGTGCGCCAGTACTTCACGCAGACGTACAGATCCCACGCCACCACCATCCAGATGACCGCCAGGTAGAGCACGTCCACCCAGTCCACGGCACCGGCGGTCTGGAGGATGCCCGAGTCGATCGCGGGGTCGATCACCTGCTGGGTGAGCACCAGGGCCGTGAGGAACACTCCGGCCGCGATGTCGAGAACGGCACGGGCGACCACGATCGGCCGGGACATCCCCTGCACGGCCGTCCAGAGGTCCACGGCAGCCGCCATGACCAGCAGCACGTAGTAGGCGGGGAGCCAGAAGCCCCAGAGGGCCTGGTTGACGAACGGCCCCCCGTCATTCAGGTGTCCCACATAGAGGAAGGAGGTGGGGACCAGCGGCAGCACGGCCAGGACCGCCAGGAAGACCAACCCCGTGACGGCCTCCGAGCGGGCACCACGGGCGTTGACGATCTCCGTGTCCAGCGCCTCGACGGTCCACCGCGTGGCACCGACTCCGAGGGAGGACCTGAGGTCACGTTCCGGGAGGACCCGTTCGAGGAGCCAGAACAGCGCGGTCACGGACCCCAGGGTCCACACCAGCGCATTGAGCAGGGCCCCGACGACCTGGCCGATCATCCCGCCGAGGGCCGCCTCGGGTTCCGTGGCGGTGTAGACGACGATGTTGACGACCAGTGCGACCAGCAACACCAGCGGGAGCAGCCAGGCCAGCATCCGGGTGAAGAGCGGATACAGCCCTGGACCGATCAGGTGGTTCGGGGCATTGCGGTACGTGGCGGCCAGACGGGCCGGATCGCCGAGCTCCTCGAGCGCCTCCCGCTCGGCGGCGGCCCCATCAGCCCCGGCGGCGAGCCGCTCCTCCTGCATGTCCGCGATGAGGGTGTCCAGCTCACGGGAGATGTCCCCGCGCCGACCATCGGGAAGGTGCCCGACGACCTGGTCGATGTAGCGGCGCGTCAGTGCACTCATGGTGATTCCTTCCTGAGTGAGGCCATGCTGGCCGTCAGTCGTGTCCATTCATCCCGGAGCCTGTCCGCCATCTCGGCGCCGTCCCCGGTGAGGCTGTAGTACTTGCGCGGACGAGGCTCGTCCGTGTTCCACTCCGCCTTCAGCAGCCCCTGGCCCTCGAGCCGGCGCAGCAGCGGATACAGGGTGTTGGCCTCCGCCTCCATTCCCGCGGAGCCGAGGTACTCCAGGAGCGCGTAGCCGTAACGCGGGGTCCGGCAGGCCAGCAGGCAGGCCACCACGAGGGTGCCCCGCCGCAACTCCTGCCGGTGGGTGGCGAGGGTGGAGGACAGCTCTTCATCCATGCCTCACACGATACTGTGTGTCACACACTATCGCAATGAACAGGGGGTCTCCTCTCAGATCCAGCCCGGCGCACTCCTCAGGGTTCCGGCAATATTCCGGGGCCATCCGCCGTTGTGTCGTCATGACCCCGAACCCTCTCTCCGGCCTTCCCGTCTCCCTCCTCGACCGCGCCAACGCCCTGGCCGGGGTCACCGAGTCCGAGGTCCTGCACGGGGTCATCGCCCGGGCCCAGCGGGTCGAGAGGCTCGGGTACCGGCGCTTCTGGGTGGCCGAACACCACGGCGTGCCGGGCATCGCCGGATCCACGCCGACCCTGTTGATGACCGCCGTTGCGGGGGCCACCGAGCGACTGCGGGTGGGCTCCGGCGGCGTCATGCTGCCCAACCACCAGCCGCTGGTCGTCGCCGAGCAGGCCGCCACGCTCCAGGCGCTGTTCCCCGGGCGGATCGACCTCGGCCTGGGCCGCTCGGTCGGGTTCACCCCCGCCGTGCGCCGGGCCCTGCGCCGGGACAGGGACGCGGCGCAGCGATTCCCGGAGGAACTCGCCGAGCTCCTCACCTACCTCGGCGGTACGGCCGCCTTCACCGCCCGCCCCCAGGACCATGCCGCCACCCCGGTGTTCGTGTTGGCGACCGGGCAGGGGCTCAGATGGGCCGCGGAGGCCGGCCTGGCCGTCGTTGTGGGCGGGCCGTCCCTCTTCCAGCGCGGGACTCCGGACGCGCAGGTGACCGAGCATCAGGGCCTGGCGCGCTACCGCCGTGACTTCCGTCCCTCGCGGTGGTTCCCCACACCGTACGTGATCGCCTCGGCCACGCTCGCCGTGGCGGACACCCCGCAGGCCGCACGGGACCTGGTGCTGCCCGAGGCCTGGGCCCTGGTGCCGGTGGCGGAGATCAAGGCCTTGCACGACGCCGGCTCCGTCACCGCACGTGATGAGCAGCGGGTCGCGGAGAACCTCGCCACCGGAATCCACGGCACCCCGGAGCAGGTGCGCCGTCAGGTGGAGGAGCTGGTGGCGTTCACGGGTGCCGACGAGGTACTGGTCACCGGAGGCATGAGCGATCGCGCCGGTCAACGGCGCTCGGACGAACTGGTGGCGGAGCTGTTCGTCGGACCCCCGGGTGACCTCGGCTGACCCTCACTACTGACCCTCACTGGAGAAGGGCCTCAGCCGTGGCGACGCCGAATCAACCACCTGGAGTGCAGCCGCTCGATGACCTTGACCACGGCGCCCACACCGAGCGCCGAGAGGGCCGTGCCCTCACGGACACCGAACAGCTCCCCGAGCAGCAGATAGGACAGCGCGACCGCCAGGACCACCAGGGACCAGTCGAAGAGCTGCTTCACGGTGCCGAAACGTATCCGGGTCACCTGATGCAGGGTGAAGACGATGCCGTCTCCGGGCAGATAGGCGACCCGGGCTGCCACCTCGATGTAGACGCCCACCGCGATCACGAGCACACTCGCCACCGTCCACCACACCTGCTCGGCATAGTGCTCTGGGGTGATCCAGCGGGTGGCCCAGAGCGCCGCGTCGCACATCAGGCCGAAGACCACGGCAATGGGGACCTGGATGAACTGGAAGGGCGGGAACCGGCGTCGGAGCAAGACCACCTGAAGCACCACGAAGAACACGTTCATGGCCATCAGGAACGTGCCGACCGTGATGGGAGTGACCTCGGCCTGGACGGTGGGGATGGTGGAGATCGGCGTGGCACCCAGCCCGGCGCGGATACTCAGGGCCACCCCCAGCGCGATCAGGCACACCCCCAGAAGGAACCGCACCCACCGCCAGACCAAGGACCGCTCCGGTGGTGTCTGGCCCGCTTCAGTTCTCACCGCAGACACTCTAGGCGAGACGGACAGGAGGGTCCGGCGATCGGCAGACTCAGGTGGGCAAGCTCTGCACCGCCCGCCAGAACCGTTGCAGGTAGGCGGGTGGCTCGGGCGATCCCATCCCCTCGGTGGTCAGGAGCACGCCGGCCACCCCTGCTGCCGGGTCCACCCAGAGGCTCGATCCGGTCCCGCCGTCCCAGCCGAATCGCCCGGCGGGATCGATCCCCACGCCCAGTCCCCAGGCCTGGCCCTCCGGCAGGAGTCCTCGTCCCATCTCGCGGCCGGCCCCGGTGGTGGTCTCCGTGGTCATGGCGCGCACGGAGTCCTCGGTGAGCACCCGCCTGTTCGGACCCGACCCACCGTCCAGCAGCATGCTGGCGAAGCGCATCAGGTCGGCCGCCGTGGAGACCAGTCCGGTGGCTGCGGATGGGAACCTGGGCGGTGTCAGCAGGGCGCGGTCGCCGGCCGGGAGGATCTCCGCCGGGCCGCCGGCGGCATCGGGGAATCCATGCCGGGGCACCCGGTCCAGCGATTCCTCCGGCACCGTGAACCCGGTCTCGGCCATCCCCAACGGGTCCAGGATCCGCTCGCGCAGGACCGCCTCGAAGCCCTGGCCGGTGGCGGCCTGCACCACCACGGTCAGCGCGTCGAAGGAGGACTGGTAGAGCCACCCCTGTCCAGGCTGGTGTGCCATCGGCAGCACCGCAGCCCGCTCGGCCCACGTGTCCGGATCCAGGGCGGGGACCCTCCAGTCCGAGTAGAGCCCGGCCGCTGACGTCGCTGCGGAGAGGGCGTCCCCCTCCGGGGCGCCCGCGTCATAGCCGAGCCCGAAGCCCATCGCCAGCAGGTCCCGCACCGTGGTCGGCCGGTCCGCCGGCACCGTCTCGGACAGGGGACCGTTCCGGATGCCCAGCACGCGGCGCCCGGCCCAGGACGGCACGAACCGCTCGACCGGGTCATCCAGATCCAGCACGCCGGCCTCGGTCAGCGCGAGGGTCGCCGCCGCGGCGATCGGCTTGGTGACCGAGGCGATGCGGATCAGCGCGTCTCCCGGCACGTCACCGGGGGCCTCGAGCGCCACCTGTCGGCCGGCGTCGTGCCCGGAGGTCAGGGACCAGACCAACCCGGGGAACTGCATGTCCTGCACGGCGGCGCCCATCTCGGCACCGACCCGATCGAACATCTCCATCCGGTCTAGGCCAGGGTGGCGTCCACGCTGATGTCCGGCACGCCGGCGAGCGCCTGCGAGACGGGGCACTGGTCCTTGGCCTCGCTGGCGATCCGGACGAAGTCCTCCGTGGAGATCCCCTCGACCTGGCCCTTCACCACCAGGGTGATCTTCGAGATCCCCACCCCGGCCTCGAACGTGACGTCCGCGGAGGTGTCCAGGTGGGTGGGGGCGGTGCCGTTCTCCTTGAGCATGTTGGAGAACTGCATGGTGTAGCAGGTGGCGTGGGCCGCGGCGAGCAGCTCCTCCGGGTTCGTGGCGGACCCGGCCTCCTCGGCACGGGCCTTCCAGTTCACGTCAAAGGTGCCGGATCCGGAGGTCTTCAGGGTGGTGGAGCCGGATCCGGTGAAGAGGTCTCCGTCCCACGAGGTGCTGGCTTGGCTGACGATCGGACGGGGCATGGTGATCCTCCTGAAGATGTCTGGGCGTGCCGGGCCGCCGGGTCGGCGGCCGACGTGGCCACCGTATCCCCATCCCACCGGTATTGTCAGGGGGTCGGGGCACCTATACCGCCAGGAGTCGTCATGTGGTTCTTCATCCTGCTCGGCGCGGTCTTCCTGGTGCTGGGCTGGGGTGCCTACGCCGGCTGGAACCGCCGGTGGCTCTCCCGTCCCCACATCTACGCCGGCCACCTCGGACCGGCCATGGTCCCCCTGGGCGCCGGCCTCGTCCTGATGGGGCTCTCCACGCCCGTGGCCGATCTCTTCGCATCCGGAGGCCCGACGACGGCCAGCGGCATCGCCTGGACCGTGGGCTTCTTCGGCGGGCTGGCCCTCGTGGTCACCGGGCACTTCATGGGCACCTCCGGCATGCCCGCCCGGTGGCGGCCCCGCTGGGTCCGGGTCCTGGAGGGGCTGGCGCCCCGACCCGGGGATCCCGCGCCCGGCAGAGGGACCCGGAACAACTCGAGCTGCTGCGGCGCCTGGAGCTGCTGGAGCGGACGGGCGGACGTCTCCACCCCACGCCGGCCGGCGCCCTGATGGCCGCCCGGCTGTACAGGGAGTCCGCCGCCACCCTCGTCATCGAGGCGACCCCTCCGGGGCGCCGCAGCGTGGTGGTCACCATCGTGGACCAGGAGGTCGCGGTGCTCGAGTTCCGTCAGGACTGGGGTCAGCCTGCCGAGGCCGATGCCGGCCTGGGTGGTTTCGACGTGGTGCCGTATCGCTCCGAGGAACAGCTCGGCGAGCTCCTGCGGCCCTGGGTCACCGCCGTCTGACCGCTCGTCCGTCCCGCTGGCTGAGCCACCCACCTCCTCAGCCGAGCACCACCACGTTGCCCACCGGACTGTGCTGCTCGACGGCGGCCACGGCCTGATGTGCCTCGGCCAGCGGCCAGGCGGCGGAGACAACGGAGACGAAGATCCCGCCGGCGATCAGCGCGGCCACCTCGGTGAAGACGGCCGTGGTCCGGCGCCGGTCCACCGGCTTGCCGCCGAGCTCCGCGACAAGCCCGAAATCAGCCGCGCTGCGCACCGGCAGCACACCGGCATCGGTGGGGGACCCCGGCTCGGCTCCGGTTCCCGCTCGGGCACGGAGGAGGCCGACGCCCTCCTGGAGGACCGGCCCACCCACGGCGTCGATCACGGCGTCCACGCCGTCCGGGGCCAGTTGGCGTACCCGGTCCACCCAGCCGGCGCCCTTGGGCACGTGCACGGCACCGAGCTCCTCCACGGCCGTCCGTTTGGACTCCGAGGCCACACCCAACACGCGTAGCCCGCGCGGCCGGGCCAGGCCGCAGGCCGCCGTGCCCACGCCGCCACCGGCGCCGAGCACCAGGAGGCTGGAGCCCTCCGGCAGGTCGAGTTCGTCGAGGGCGTCGTGAGCCGTGGCCACCGAGACGGGGATCGAGGCGGCCTGTTTCACGCTCACTTCGGCCGGCCGGTGGGCCGTGGCCGCCGCCTGAAGCAGGACCAGCTCGCTCATGGACCCGGTCCCGGCCGCCGTCGAGCCGAACACCTGGTCCCCGGGTGCGAAGTCGCTGACGCCCGGCCCGACGCTCAGGACCTCGCCGGCTGCCTCGCGGCCCATCGCCATGGGGAAGACCGCCCGGATCCGGTCCCGCCGCAGGCCCGAGCGGACCTTGATGTCCGCAGGATTGACCCCGGAGGCCTGGAGCCGGATGAGCACCTGCCCCTCGCCGGGCACGGGGTCCTCCACCTCGAGGTGGTGCATGACCTCGGGGCCGCCGTACTGGGTGAAACCGAATGCGCGCATGGACCCAGTCAAGCAGGTGCCCTACGCCCCGTCCGGCCGGGGTGCCACCGGCCTGGACTCCCGGGCCGTAGCGGCCTCCCCACCCTGGGTCACCTCACGGATGAGGTCCAGCACGGCTCTGGTCTTGCGCAGGCGCCCCACCCCGGGCGCGTGCAGTGCGCAGATGCGATTGGGCAGCAGGTCGTTGGAGAGGGGCTTGAACACCACCTCGAGGCCGTCCACCAGCGCCGAACTGCCGGGAGGCACGTTCGTCAGCGAGTAGCCGAGACCGCGCGCCACGAGGGAGCGGATCGCCTCCATGGAGGAGAGCGTCCACCGGATGTTCAGCTCGAGTCCGAGGCGATGCGCCTGCGCGGTGAGCCGGTCGACGGTCGGCGGACCGTCCGCGAGGATGGCCGGCTCCCCTGCGATCTCCGCCCAGTCGACGGTCTCGCCCCGGGCCGCCGGATGCCCGGCCGGCAGGACGGCGTGGAGCCGCACTCCACGCAACGGCGTCATCGAGAGGTTCGAGGCGACCTGCAGCGAATACACCAGTGCCAGGTCGAACCTGCCGGACCTCACCTCCTCCTGG
Source organism: Citricoccus nitrophenolicus (assembly GCF_047305825.1). Lineage (GTDB taxonomy): Bacteria > Actinomycetota > Actinomycetes > Actinomycetales > Micrococcaceae > Citricoccus > Citricoccus nitrophenolicus. The sequence continues at coordinate 1,860,550 of NZ_CP063070.1, forward strand.
AGCTGCGCGGCAGACCCCTCGACCAGCTGCAGCTCCAGTTGCGGATATCGCTCCTGGCAGCGCTGTGCCAGCTCCGGCAGGATCACCCTGGCGAGGTCACGCAGACATCCCACGCGCATCGACCCGGAGAGGTCCTGCAGTGCCTCCGTCACGGCGGCTTGTGCGGCCTCCGCCTCCTCCACACACCTGCGGGCGTGTTCGGCGAAGGCCAATGCCGCCGACGTCGGCATCAGGGGTCCGGAACTCCTCAGGAACAGGGGGGCTCCCAAGGACTTCTCCAACTGGGCGACGGCCATGGACGTGGCCGACTGGGACACGTGGCAGCGCTTCGAAGCGGCGGTCATTGATCCCGTGTCCAGGGCGGCCAAGAAGTACTCCATCTGACGCAGGGTGACGTCCATCATCAGCTCCTCTGATAGGCCTCATCAAATATACAAGCTTGGCTCATACTGTGACCTGGATCATGATGAAACACAATGATTTTGAAACTCTACGAAATGCCGGATCAGTCCGGCATGGCACCGGAAGGAGACCTGGCATGGGCCAGCCCCTGACCACTCCATCGACATCTGCACTCGATCCGCACATCGTCACCCTGGGCACTGCCGGTGGCCCGCGGTGGTGGACCCGCGGGGTGCCGCAGCAGCGGTGCGGCATCTCCACTGCGGTGGTGGTGGGTGACGGGTTCTACCTCGTCGACTGTGGCCACGGCGTGGGCCGCCGCCTCAATGAGGCAGGGCTGACCATGGCCGGCCTGCGCGGGGTGTTCATCACCCACCTCCATTCAGATCACACGGTGGACCTCGGCAGTCTGGCCCTGTTCGGCCTGTACGAGATGACCGACCGTCAGGACCGCCCGGTCACGATCATGGGCCCGGGGGACCGCGGCATGTTGCCCCGGGTCTCGCCACGTGCCCAACGGGCCCCGCAACCGCTGAACCCGGAGAATCCCACGCCGGGCACCCGGGACCTGTTCAGGACCCTAATGCACGCCCACGCCACCGATCTCAACGACCGCATCCTGGACAGTCTGCGGCCCAATCCGCTGGACCTCTTCCAGGTGGAGGACATCGAACTCCCCCAGGGCCTCGGATACCACCCGAACGACCGTCCGAACCCGGACATGGACCCCTTCGTCATCTTCCGGGACGAGTACGTCACGGTCAGCGCCATCCTCGTCGAGCATCCCCCGGTCGCCCCGGCCTTCGGCTTCCGCTTCGAGACGGCAGAGGGCTCAGTGACGTTCTCCGGGGACACGGCGGAGACGGCGAACATGGTCCGGCTGGCCCAGGGGACCGACCTGCTGCTGCACGAGGCCATCGATTTCGGCTTCGTGGAGTCGATGTACGCCGACAAGGTGGACGAGGCCTCCAGGGCCTCCCGGGATCACCACTACAAGTCCCATACCTCCGTGGAGGGCGCCGCGCGGATCGCGACGGCCGCCGGAGCACGCCAACTGGCCCTCCACCACCTGGTCCCGGGTACGGCGGCGCCCGCCGTCTGGGAACGCGGCGAGGCGCTCTTCGACGGGGAGTTCCATGTCCCCGACGACCTCCAGTCCATCCCCTTCGGGGCAGCCCGCCCCTCTCCGCAGGCGCCAGCCGCGGCAGACCCTGAGAACCAGGCCACTTCACCCCAGGATGTGATGACCCCATGAGCAAGGCTGACCCCGTGCTGACCACCGGTTCCCCCTCCACTCCCCCCGTCCTCGACCCTTCGGCACCCGTGGAGACGGCGACGTCCCTGAACACCAAGGACATGCGCCGGATCCTCTCCTCGAGTTTCATCGGCACGGCCATCGAGTACTACGACTTCATCCTCTACGCCACCGCCGCCTCCGTGGTCTTCAACCAGGTGTTCTTCAACGGCCTGGATCCGGCCGTCGCCATGTTCGCCTCGTTCGGGACCCTGGCGGCCGGCTACCTGGCGCGGCCGCTCGGCGGGTTGGTGTTCGGCCACTTCGGTGACCGCATCGGGCGCAAGAAGATGTTGGTCTTGTCCATGATGATCATGGGTGTGGCCACCGTGCTCATCGGCCTGTTGCCGACCACGGCGACCATCGGCATCGCCGCACCCCTCATCCTGATCACCCTCCGGGTGGTCCAGGGCATTGCGGTCGGCGGAGAGTGGGGCGGTGCCGCGCTAATGGCCTTGGAGCACGCGCCGAAGCAGTCTCGTGGCTTCGCCACGTCCTTCGCCAATGCCGGAGGGCCGGCCGGCGCCATCATGGCGACCCTGGTGGTGTCCTCCGTCTCGGCACTGACCGGGGACCACTTCCTCGAGTGGGGCTGGCGGATTCCCTTCCTGCTCTCGGCCGTCCTGATCGTCGTGGGCATGGTGATCCGCCTGAAGGTCGCTGAGTCCCCGGTCTTCCAGAAGCTCTCGGAGGAGAGCGAGGCGCGCAAGCTACCCATCGTGGAGGTCATCCAGCATCACTGGCGAGCCGTGGCCCTGGCTTTGGCCGCGGCCATGGGGTTCTACGTCTGCCAGGCCATCCTCACGGTGTGGGGTGTGTCCATGGCCGTCGAGCAGGGCCTGGACCGGTCAGCCGTGCTGAACTGGAAGGCCGCAGCAGCCGCCCTCACGCTCGTCGTCACCTTCTGGGCCGCACGCATGTCAGACCGCATCGGACGTCGGCGGATGCTGACCATCGCCGGGGTGGTCGGCATCGTCTCGGCCTACCCGCTCGTCCTGTTGCTCACCACCGGAACCATGTGGAGCTTCGCCCTGGCCATGGTCCTGGGCAACGGCATAGTCCAGGGCCTCCTGTACGGCCCGATCGGCGCCTTCGTCGCAGAACAGTTCCCGGGAAAGGTGCGGTACACCGGAGCGTCTCTGGCGTACCAGGGCGCCTCCGTGGTCGGTGCCGGCTTCACCCCGATGATCGCGGCAGGCCTCATGATCCTCGCCGGGGGATCGGTGGTCCTCGTCGGAGCCTTCTGGGCCGGGATGCTGGCGATCTGCACGCTTGCCGTCCTCCTCACCAAGGAGTCCAGCCGCAAGGATCTTCTCTGACCCCACCGGCCACGGCGTCCCGTCATCCGGCCACCGAGATGCCCAGACCCTCCGCATGCTCGGTGGTGGCCCGCGCCAGACGCACGTCTCGGCTGGTGATGCCGCCGACGTCATGGCTGGACCAGGTGACCTGCACGGAGGGGTAGGTCAGCAGCAGGTCCGGGTGGTGGTTGTTCTCCTCGGCGGAGGCACCGATGAGGTTGACGAGCTCCAGTCCGGTGGCGAAGGACTTCGTGGCGAAGGTGGCGGTCAGCGTGCCGCCGTCCTCGGTCCAGCCGTCCAGTCCGGCCTCGGCGATCTCGTCGGACGTCAGGGTCTTCTTCGGGTCTGGCTTCGATTCGCTCATGGAACCATCCTCCCGCCGGCCCCCGTGCCCTGACCACCCCCAGGCGTCACCCCCGGGGTCACCCCAGCGGGATGCTCCCCTTCAGCGATTCCGGTTCAGTCACCGGCTCCTCCGCGGTCCGCCCGATCACCTCGCGGGCCAGCTTCACCGAGTCCCACACGTTCCACAGCAGCACCCCGCGCACCGCGCCCAGGTGGTTGAGGTAGTAGACCACGCCCGTGGAGTGATCCGGTTCCCCGTCCTCACCCACCGCCCAGTCCTCCACCATGGTGTGCCGGGTGTCCAACTCGCCCACGGCCTCGTAGCCGTAATCGAACAGGTCGGACCAGAAGAACGGGGTGGTCCGGTACGGCCTGCCGGCCCCGGCCATGTTGCGCCCGGCGATCTTGCCCATGGTCTCCGCGGCAGCGGCATGCTCCACGCGCCGGATCCCGAGGAGCCGGTCCGGATAACGGGCCACGTCCCCGGCGGCGTAGACGCTGTGCGCGCCGGTGCGCAGGTGCTCGTCCACCAGCACCCCGTCCTCCACGGCCAGCCCGGCGGCCTGCGCCAGCTCCGTGCGGGGCTCCACCCCCACCCCGACGACGGCCGCGTCCGCTGCGATCCGCGTCCCGTCCTCGAGGCGGACGTCCACCCCATCCGCCCGCTCGGTCCCGCCGGCCAGACGGCCCTCGACGATCTCGACGCCGCGGTCCCGGAACTCCTGCGTGACGGTGCGGGCCAGGGCGGCGGGGAACATCTGGGTCAGCAGCGGCTCTCCCGTGACCACCAGGGTCACCCGGACCGAGTTCTGGGTGAGCACGGCGGCCATCTCCGAGCCGATGTATCCGCCGCCGACCACCACCACGTGGGCACCGGGTGTCGCGAGCTCCCGCAACCGCCGGTAGTCCGCCACCGTCCGGTAGTAGATGACCCGCTCGCCGGGCTCGAGGCCGGCGGTGCGGGGCTCGGCACCGGTGGCCAGCAGGAGCCGGCCGTACCGGACGGAGCGGCCCCCGGCCAGGGTGATCGAGTGCTCGTCCGGAGTGAGGGCAGCCACGGTGGTGCCGAGGTGGAACCGGGTGTTCTCGTCCGGGGCGCCCTCGAGAACCGGGGGTCCGGAGACCATCAGGGACCCCTGCAGGGTGGCCTCCGGGTCCACCCACAGTGTCTTGGACAGGTCCGGCCGGTAGACGGGCGCGGCAGGGTCGGCGCCGAACACCCCGATGCTGCCGGTTCCGTCCTCCGCCCGAATCCCCTCCACGGCCTTCGCGGCGGCCATCCCGGCTCCCACGATCACGTAGTCGTAGGCCTCCAGCACCTCTTCCGTGTGCAGGCCCTCGGCGCTGGGGTCCAGGGACGGCACCGCCTCCCGCGCCTCAACCGGGCCGCCCTGGTCCGAGGGCGCCGAACGTTGCCGGTCCATCCACTCCTCCAGGGTCACGCCGTCCACCACGGCCGCGTCCGGGATCAGTCCGCCGCCGGCCATCGCGCGCCCGAACAGTGGCACCTCGAGGATCCGCTGCGGGGCCTTGCCCCCGGCCGAGCCCAGCACGTCGATCATCCGCCTGGCCACCTCGGCCGCGGTCGCGGTCTCGGGGCCGCGGATGGCCACGGTGCGCACCGCGGGTTCCCGGCCACCGCGCTCCGCCTCCCTCGAGGTCCGGATGGCCTCCTGCGCCACCAGCTGCGCCACCGACTCCGCAGCCACGGGTGCCATGCGCATGGTCGGCAGGACGGCCACCGGACCCAGAGTGGTCATCTGCAGCATGAGGGGCACCAGCTCGAACCACTGGGTCGAGTGGATCAGGGTCACCGGAAGCCCGGAGGTCCGGTAGGCGTGCTCCTGCGCCGCCTTGCCCCGGTAGTACCCGTACCTCCTGTTGACCTCGCCGTCCGCTGCGCCGGCTATGGAGACGCAGACCAGATGCCCGACGCCGGCCCGGCGGGCCTCCGAGCAGATGTTGCCTGCCGTGGTGGTGAAGAACTCGATCGCCGTCGCGGCACTGAGCGTGACCTTGCTGAGCGAGTCGATCACGGCGTCTGCCCCGGCGAACGCCTCCCGCAGGCCCGTGCCCGTGTAGGCGTCCACCCCGGTGGAGCGACTGGCCTCCACCACCTCGTGGCCGTCTGCGCGCAAGCGGCTCACCAGTAGGGTTCCGAGGGTTCCTGAGGCTCCGAGCACCACGATTCTCATGGTCCGCATGCTAGGTCCCGGGACGGGACCGGGGGCAGGGCCCATCGACGGGCCCCTCTGCCGAGGTCAGCTCCCTCACGAGGTGGCGGCCCAGGTGTCCCGTGGCGCCGGCCACGGGGATTCTCAGGGCCACAGTATCCATCCCCCCACGCCCAGGCACGCCAGGCAGAGCAGCCAGAACACGCCCGTCCACAGTCCGGCGGGCAGCCCGGTCAACCCGGCCAACTGGTCGGCGTCACTGACGGGCGCACAGCCCGAGCGGCCGCCGCCCAGGCGCCCGGGCCGGCGTCGCGCACGCTGCATCTCGACCACCGAGCGGGGCGCGGCCAACAGCAGGGACAGCACCACCAGGTAGGCCGCGGACTGGACCGCCACCGGGGAGGCGGCCCAGGACAGCACGCCCACGGCCGCCCCGGTCACCAGGACCACCCAGAGTCCGTAGAGGTTGCGGATCAGCAGCAGCATCAGCACGCAGGTGAGGACCAGCAACCACAGACTGCCAGCCGCGTATCCGGCCCCCACCAGCCAGGCGCCGGCCAGCCCGGCGAGAGCGGGCGCCGGGTAGCCGGCGGCCAATGTCAGGACCATGCCGGGTCCTCGCGGCCGGCCGCGCGAGAGGGTCACCCCGGAGGTGTCCGAGTGCAGTCGGATGCCGCTGAGCCGCCGACCGGCGAGGACGGCCACCAGCGCATGCCCGGCCTCGTGGACCAGCGTCACCAGGTGCCGCACCAAGCGGTAGCCCCAGGGGCTCCAGGCCAACAGGAGCGCTGCCACGGCCAAGCCCAGCACCAGCGGCAGGTCCAAAGGCGCGTGGGTAGCGGTGGCCCGCTCCCACAGATCCGCCGCAACCTCGCCCACCCCGTTCACGGGTGGTGCCACCCTGGGTGCCATGCGGCGCCCGTCAGAATCCGCCGGCGTCCGGCGCCATGTTGGAGAACCGCGAGTAGTGCCCCTGGAACCCGAGCACGATGGTCTTGGTGGGACCGTTGCGGTGCTTGGCCACGATCAGGTCGGCCTCGCCGGCGCGCGGTGACTCCTTGTCATAGATGTCCTCGCGGTGCAGCAGGATGACCATGTCCGCGTCCTGCTCGATCGAGCCGGACTCGCGCAGGTCCGAGATCTGGGGCTTCTTGTCCGTGCGCTGCTCGGAGCCACGGTTCAGCTGGGACAGGGCGATCACCGGGACCTCGAGCTCCTTGGCCAGCAGCTTGAGGGCACGCGAGAACTCGGCCACCTCCTGCTGGCGGGACTCGACCTTCTTGCCGGAGCTCATCAGCTGCAGGTAGTCCAGGATCACGAGCTTGAGATCGTGCTTCTGCTTCAGGCGCCGGCACTTGGCGCGGATCTCCATCATGGACATGTTCGGGGAGTCGTCGATGAAGAACGGGGAGTCGTTCAGCCGGCCCACGGTCGCGGCGATCTTGGACCACTGCTCATCCCGGATGGTGCCCTTGCGCAGGTCCTGCAGGGCGATCGTGGCCTCGGCCGAGAGCAGGCGCATGGCGATCTCGTTCTTGCCCATCTCGAGCGAGAAGAACACGGCGGTCATGTTGTTCTTGATGGCGGCAGCACGGGCGAAGTCCAGCGCCAGGGTGGACTTGCCCACCGCCGGGCGGGCGGCGATGACGATCATCTGGCCGCCGTGCAGACCCTGGGTCAGCTCGTCGAACTCGTAGAAGCCGGTCGGCACGCCGGTCATCCCCTCGCCCTGGGAGCCGGCCGCCTCGATCTCGTCCACCGTGTGCTCGAGGATCCCGGACAGGGGCACGTAGTCCTCGGACTGGCGGGTCTCGGCGACCTTGTAGATCTCCGCCTGCGCCTCGTTGACGATCTCCTCGACCTCGCCGTCCTGGCCGTAGCCCATCTGGACGATCTTGGTCCCGGCCGTCACCAGGCGGCGCAACACGCCCTTCTCGCGGACGATCTCGGCATAGAAACCGGCGTTGGCAGCCGTGGGGACGGACTGGACCAGCTCGTGCAGGACGGCCGGTCCCCCGATCCGTGAGAGTTCCTGGCGCTTGTTCAGCAGGTCCGCCACGGTGACGGCATCGGCGGGTTCCCCGCGGCCGTACAGGTCGATGATGGCCTCGTAGACCATCTCGTGGGCGGGACGGTAGAAGTCGTTGCCGCGCAGCAGCTCCACCACATCCGCAATGGCGTCCTTGGACAGCATCATGCCGCCGAGTACCGACTGTTCGGCGACGAGATCCTGTGGGGGGAGGAGTCCGGCCCGCGAGCCACCGGCGCCGTCGGTGGAATCAAAATCCTGTGATGCCAAGTACTTGATTCCCTCTCCCGTAACCGGACGGCCCGGCAACTCCTCGCGGTGCGATGACCCCAGTGGAATCCGCCGTCTCAGACAGTGCTGAGGCGGCGGATTCCGCAGACGTGAAGTGCCGGATGTGCGCCGCGAAACCGCGGCCAATACCCGGACCCGCCTGAAGGGGATACCACGAGACACTACTCGCCGGCAGGACCCTCCTCAACCGCGTGTTCCACAAGCCCTGTGGATAAGGTGTGGATTCCCCGGCGTGTTGTGTGCACAGCGTGGGGACAACTCGGAGGATTACCCCCGCGTTTTATCCACATATCCTGTTTGACATGGTCTTTTGTGATTCGGTGGCTGTGGATTCAAGAGAATTCCCTTGGGGATTACTCTGGCGTACGTACCATCGCCGGCCCGCCTTGAGCAATGCAGCCCGGGCACCTTTCAGACTTATCCACAGGCTGTCCACAGGGTTTGTACCCTCGGTTGTATGCCATGTCCGCGCTCATTCCGGCCACCCTCCGGCCTGGACCGCACCCGGCTTGTCACATCCGTCACGTCCGTGTGGCGTTCACCGGGTATTCATTCGGCGGCGGTTTCACATTCCCTCTGACCAGAGGGACTGAAATGATAGGGACATGACCGGCCATGAGATCACCACGCAACCCACCGAGGTCCCCGTCGATGAGTTCATATCCCGGGTGGACCACCCCGTCCGCCGGGCCGACGCGGAGGTCCTGGACGAGATGTTCCGCCGGGTCACGGGCCAGGAGCCACGGATGTGGGGGCCCAGCATGGTGGGCTACGGCGCGTATCACTACGAGTACGCCAGCGGGCACAGTGGAGATGCCCTCGCGGCCGGGTTCTCGCCCCGGAAGACCAGTCTGTCCCTCTACGGACTGACCATGCAGCCGGAGGCCACCGCCCTCCTGGAGCGGCTGGGAAAGCACCGCATGGGCAAGGCATGCCTCTACGTCAACAAGCTCGCGGATGTGGACACCGAGGTCCTCGAGCAGCTCATCCGGACCGGATACCGCTACGTGACCGAGGAACTCCACCAGCCCCCTGTCCAGGGCCGCTGAGGCACCCACCAGGGCGGGGCCCCGGACAGCCGAAGGCCGGCCGCCTCCCCTGGGGGAAGCAGCCGGCCTTCGTCAGGTGGGCCGAGGTGGGCGATAACGCCGCCTCAGCCGGTATGCCTACTTCTTGGCGGCCTTGGCAGCGACGACGTCCAGGTCGATCACGGCCAGGACATCCTCCTGCAGTCGGGCATGAGCCTGGAACCGGCCGGTCGCCTTGATGGCGGTCGGCAGGGTCACCACGCGCTTGTCGATGCTGCCGAGGCCAGCGGCCTCCACGGCAGCGGCCACGTCGGCGGCCTTGACGGCGCCGAACAGGCGACCGCCCTCACCGGCGGTGACCTCGAGGCGGACCGGCGACGCCTGGAGCTGCGCTGCCAGGGCCTGGGCCTCCTCAAGCGACTTCACGGCGCGGATCTCGCGGGCAGCCTTGATCGACTCGACCTGCTTCTCCCCACCCTTGCTCCACGTGGTCGCGAAACCGCGCGGCAGCAGGTAGTTGCGGGCGTAGCCGTTCTTGACGTCGACGACGTCACCGGCGGAGCCCAGGCCAGTCACTTCCTGGGTCAGAATGAGCTTTGCCATCTGGTATCTGTTCCTTCCTCGACTCGGTCGATCAGCCGCGGCCAGCGCCGGAGTAAGGAAGCAGGGCAACCTCACGGGCGTTCTTGACGGCCTGGGCGATCTTGCGCTGCTCCTGCACGGTCACGCCGGTCACGCGACGCGCGCGGATCTTGCCGCGGTCGGAGATGAACTTGCGCAGCAGTGCAACGTCCTTGTAGTCGATGACGGTGATGTCAGCGGCCTTCAGCGGGTTGGACTTTGGTTTGGGCTTACGGATTTCAGCCTTCGCCATCGTGGTGCTCCTTCGTCATTCGGGAGCCCGCAGAACGGTTCTGCGGGATGGGATCGCGGGTGGGGTTCCACCTGCGAGCCGTGCGGGAAACGGTTCCTACACGGCGTTCGGCCGGTCGGTGCCCGAGGGCGCCAGGGGCCGGGAGGGAACTGGTGAGACACCAGTCCCGGATGTGTCGGTGTGGTTGGAGTACTACGGGATCAGAACGGCGGTTCGTTGTTCCCCGGGGTGTCCCAGGAACCAGCGGAGGTGGAGGAACCACCCCACGGATCGTTCTGCTGGCCGCCGCCTCCGGCGCCCCAGCCGGCGTTTCCGCCGCCCTGGCCGCCGCCACCCTGATTGAAGCCACCGCCCTGACCGCCACCCTGGCCGCCGCCGAAGCCGCCGCCACCCGAGTTGCCACCGAAGCCGCCTCCGCCGGAGCGGTTGGACTTGGTGACCTTGGCGGTGGCGTAGCGCAGCGAGGGACCGACTTCATCGACGTCCAGCTCGTAGCTCGTCCGCTTCTCGCCCTCTCGGGTCTCGTAGCTCCGGGCCTTCAGCCGGCCCTGGGCCACCACGCGGGCGCCCTTGGTCAGCGACTCGGCCACATTCTCGGCCGCCTCGCGCCAGATCGACGCGCGGAGGAACAGGGTCTCCCCGTCCTTCCACTCATTGGCCTGGCGGTCGAACGTCCGCGGCGTGGAGGCGATGGTGAAGTTGGCCACGGCAGCACCCGAGGGGGTGAACCGCAGTTCCGGGTCAGACGTGAGGTTTCCGACGACGGTGATGACGGTTTCTCCGGCCATGGTGCCTCCTGTAGTGCCTTGAGTCAGTGCTGCTCGGCGGTGATATCGGCGTGGTGGTGCGGCGCCCCGAGGGTGCCCACACGGTGATTACTCTGCGGAGATCTTCTGCTCTTCCGGGCGGATGATCTTGGTGCGGAGGATGATCTCGTTCAGGCCCAGCAGACGGTCCAGTTCCTTGGAGGTCTCCGGGGAGCTGGTGAAGTTGATGACCGCGTAGATGGCCTCGGCCTTCTTCTGGATCTCGTAGGACAGGCGGCGCCGGCCCCAGAGATCGAAGGAGTCCACGGAGCCGCCGTCCTTGGTGACGACCTCCAGGTACTTCTGCAGGGTCGGTTCTACGGTGCGCTCATCCACTTCGGGATCAACCAGCACCATCAGTTCATATGCACGCATGCGAACCCACCTCCTTTGGGCTGACGGTCACGGTATTTCCGTAACAGGAGGTTCTGTGCGATGTCCCCTGCGCGGACCCGTCTTGGGACGGCACGCAGAAAACCTTAGTCATCTTACCCGCTGCCGGGCCACGGCACCCAATCGGACCTGTGGACCATCCCGCGGACCGCGGCCGCTGTGCAGTGGCGGACTGTCAGACCCCGGAGTAGAAGGCTCCCACGGCCCCGGTCAGCCGTGCCGGGTCCCCGGCGCCGCACATCTCACGGGCCGAGTGCATGGACAGCAGGCCGATGCCCACGTCCACGGTGCGGATGCCCAGCCGCGTGGCGGAGATCGGCCCGATCGTGGATCCGCAGGGCACCGTGTTGTTGGAGACGAACTCCTGGAACGGCACCCCGGCCACCCCGCACCAGCGGGCGAAGGCAGCGGCCCCGGCGGCATCCGTGGAGTAGCGCTGATTGGCGTTGATCTTCAGCAACGGTCCGCCGTTCGGCCGTGGATGGTTCACGGGATCGTGGCGCTCGGAGTAGTTGGGATGGACCAGATGCCCGGCATCGGCGGAGAGCAGCCAGGACCCGGCGAAGGAACGGGCCGCACCCTGCCCCTCCACACCGAGGGCCACCAGCACCCGGCGCAGCACGTCCTCCAACACCGGCCCAGCCGCTCCGGACCGGGATGCCGAGCCGAGCTCCTCGTGGTCGAAGGCCGCCAGCACGGGGATCACCGGCGCGCCGGCGGACTCACCGGCCATCCCGTCCGCCACCCTGCCGGCGCCGGCACCGGTGACCAGCTGTTCCATCGCGACCACGCCCGCATGCACGGAGGACAGGTTGTCCAGCCGCCCGGAGGCGAAGAACTCCCCGGCGCCGCCGAACAGTCCGGGAGCCTGCGTGTCCGCCATCACGACGTCGGCCCCCGCCACAGCGTCCGGCTCCAGACCCGCGGTGGCCGCGAGGACGGCCAGGATGTCAGTGACCTCGGTGGCCTCGTCACCCACCCCCTCGGCGCTGGAACCGGCGGTCCCCGCCGTCTCCGCACCCCAGATGGGGTTCAGGTGCCTCTGCCGGTCCAGCGTCAGGCCGTTGTTGACCTCCCGGTCCAGGTGGATGGCCAGCTGCGGGAAGCGGGCGATCGGCCCCGTCCGGACCAGGTGCTCCCGGCCGTCGGCCGTCACGAGCCGCCCGGCGAAACAGAGCTCACGGTCCAGCCAGGAGTTCAGCAGCGGGCCACCGTAGACCTCCACACCCGCCTGCCGCCATCCCTCCCGGGAGGTCGAGGGGTTCGGCTTGAGCTTGAACGTCGGCGAATCGGTGTGGGCGCCGAGGATCCGGAACACCGGCACCGAGCCGTCGGCGCCCCGGGCACCCTGCTGCCGGCCGTCGTCGGGAATCCGCCAGGCCATCACCGCACCGTCACGCACCAGGACGTACCCGCCCGGCGCCGAGGGGAGGTCCAGCCGCTCGTCGACTCGCGCGAAGCCCACGGCCTCCAGCCGACGGGCGGCCTCGGCGGCGGCGTGGTAGCTCGAGGGGCTGGCCATCACGAAGTCGGACAGGTCCTGCAGGTGGGGGGACAGTTCGGTCATGTGCCTACCGTACTGGGCTGGGCGTCAGGGCCGTCCCGGTGCGTGTCCCGCCTCCGCGTGGGCGCGCACCAACCACGGGGCGCGGTCGGGGGCATCGTCATAGTCACCGCCCAGCGGGTCATCCACGGGGAGCCTCTCCGCCTCCTCCGGCGCGTAGCCCAGGGCCTTCAACCGGGCCGCCGCCTGCACCCGTCCCTGTCCGGCGTTGCCGTGGCGCCAGATCCGGCCCCCCGGCAGGGAGGCCCGCACCTGGTCCCCCTCCGGATGGAGCATCTGCTCCACCACGCGGACCATGAGGTACACGGTGGCGGCCATGTGGCCCAGGATCGCCAGCACGTAGAAGGTGTCATCCATGGAGTGCTGGACCTCGGAGCCGGAGGCGCCCTTGGCGAGGTACATCCAGATGGCCCAGAAGTGCAGCACCTCGAGGAACTGCCAGATCAGGAAGTCCCGCCAGCGGGGGACGGCCAACGCTGCCAGGGGCACGAGCCAGATGACGAACTGGGGTGAGTACACCTTGTTGCACAGCACGAAGGCCGCCACGATCAGGAACGCCAGGTGGGCCACCCGGGGCCGGTAGCGGCACGTCACCCCGAGGACGAACACGGCGCAGCAGCACAGGAAGAAGGCGCCGTAGGCCAGCAGGGACAGCTGCTCGGCGGCGATGGTCGGCCCACCGACCTTCTCCATGGTCACGTTCCAGGCGTGCCAGATGGAGGACAGCCCCGGTCCGCGTTCGCCGGAGAACGTGAAGAACACGCTCCACGCCGCGGGGTTGCCGATCATCATCGGCAGGTTGACCGCGAGCCAGGCGGCCACGGTGCCCAGGGCCGCCCACAGGAACGGCGCCCACCGCAGAGAGCGCACGGCCAGGATGAGCAGTGCCCCCAGGATCAGCAAGGGGTAGAGCTTCATGGCCGCCCCCAGGCCGAAGAGGATGCCCGCCCACAGGGGCTTGCGTCCGCCGAAGAGCCACATCCCCACGGCAAGCAGCCCCACGGCCCAGAGGTCCCAGTTCACGGATCCGGCGAGGATGATCCCCGGGGCCACGGCCACCATGAGCGCATCCCAGGGCCGCCGCCCTGCGGACTTCGCCGTGACCACCACGGTGACGATCCACAGCATGGCGGTGAAGACGAAGTTCACGTCCCAGTAGGCCAGGGAGGGATTGAGGTCCGCCAATGGCAGCATCCGGGAGATCACCGCCGCGATCGAGGCCACCACGGACATCAGCACCGGGTACTCGAAGCTCGCCCCGGCGGCGAACGGGGCGAAGGGGTCCTCGGCGAACCCGCGTCCGCCGTACAGCGCGGACCAGTCCGAGTAGCACCCCGCGTAATAGACCGTGGGCTGGCCCCAGCCGTTCAGCCGGCACGGGGACTTCAACAGCACGGCGACGACGGCCGAGAGGGTGGTGAGCGCGATCAGCACGCGCATCGGGGTCCAGAAGGATCCGCCGGTCCGGCCGGGCACCGTGTGCCGGCCCGCCGGGCCGCCCAGCAGCTCACGCATCCGGCGCACGAGCCCGTCCGCGCGGGACGGGACGGAGGCTGGGAGGGGGGCGCCGGCGTCGGGCCTGATGGTTCTCCCCGGGGTGCGCAGGCTCATGGTGACCATCCTAGGAGCGGCAGGGCCTGCCAGACGCCCCGGGAATACGGCCCGGACGCGGGTGGTTGGACATGGATGCCGTCTGCGGCCGTCATCCGGCGTAAAGTGGATGGGGTTGTGCCGAGCCCGCTCGGGTCCACGGCACCCAACAACGTTTTCGTCCCGAGCCTTCGGGACCGGAGTCCGCCGCGCCCGGCGTGCGGCCCCAGGACTGTCAGCACAACAAGGAGTACCGGTGTCGAAGAACCCGATTCGTGTGGCCATTGCGGGCGTGGGCAACTGCGCCACCTCGCTGATCCAGGGGGTGGAGTACTACCGCAACGCCTCCGCGGACGAACAGGTCCCCGGTCTGATGCACGTGCAGTTCGGCGGGTACCACGTCTCGGACCTCGAGTTCGTGGCCGCCTTCGACGTGGACGCGAAGAAGGTCGGCGTGGAGCTCTCCGAGGCCCTGACCGCCTCCGAGAACAACACCATCAAGATCGCCGACGTCCCGGCCACCGGCGTGACGGTCCAGCGTGGTCCCACCCTGGACGGGCTCGGCAAGTACTACCGCGAGACCATCGAGGAGTCCGGCGCCGAGCCGGTCGACGTGGCCCAGGTCCTGAAGGACACGCAGGCGGATGTGCTCGTCTGCTATCTGCCGGTGGGCTCCGAGGATGCCGCGAAGTTCTACGCGCAGGCCGCGATCGATTCGAAGGTCGGCTTCGTCAACGCCCTGCCCGTCTTCATCGCCGGAACCCCCGCCTGGGCGGAGAAGTTCACCGCGGCCGGTGTGCCGATCGTGGGCGATGACATCAAGTCGCAGATCGGCGCCACCATCACCCACCGCGTCATGGCCAAGCTGTTCGAGGACCGCGGGGTCACCCTGGACCGCACCTACCAGTTGAACGTGGGCGGCAACATGGACTTCAAGAACATGCTCGAACGCGAGCGCCTGGAGTCCAAGAAGATCTCCAAGACCCAGGCCGTCACCTCGAACACCTCGGCCGTGCTGGGCGCGGATGACGTGCACATCGGCCCCTCGGACTACGTGTCCTGGCTGGACGACCGCAAGTGGGCCTTCGTCCGCCTCGAGGGCCGCAACTTCGGCGACGCCCCCGTCTCCCTGGAGTACAAGCTGGAGGTCTGGGACTCCCCGAACTCCGCCGGCGTGATCATCGACGCCGTCCGCGCCGCCAAGATCGCCCTGGACCGCGGGGTCGGCGGCCCCATCCTCTCGGCCTCCAGCTACTTCATGAAGTCCCCGCCGGTCCAGCATCACGACGACGTGGCCCATGAGCTCGTGGAGGCCTTCATCCGCGGCGAGATCGAACGCTAGACCCCTCCTTCGCCTTCTCAACTGGAGGTCGAATCCGGCCCATTTCTCGGCGCTACCGGTGAGTAATCGGGCCGGATTCGACCTCCAGATTGACCGTGGCCGGACAACGGGCATGGGAGCCCTGGCCCCGGCACCCCTCAGGTGACCCCCACGCGGCCAACGGCAGAAACTACCCCTCAGTAGGGGGTGTTCCAGATCACGCAGCCCTGCTATTCTCTTCGAGTGCCCGAGATCCTCTGGGATCTCTGCGCGCTTCCTTATCGGCTTTTCCGCTCTGCATCGGCGGACTGACTCATCTGAAGGAGGTGGGGAAATTGATGACTATCCAGCATGACTTCGCGAACGGCGACACCGCCGCGTCCGGCGTCCACCTGGCGTATCCAGGAGTCGCTGCCATCAATCAGTCCATCCCCGCCTCCGCGCTGAACGCACGCAGCTGAGCAGCCGAGACCCGGACCTCGTCCGGGTACACCGCAGAGTAGGACCGTCAGCCTGACCACCTTGGTGGTCCGGTGGACTTCCCACTCCAGCCGCTGACCCATCGCTGAGGCATCCCAACCGAGGGACCACCCCAGCCATGTCCGTCATCAGAAACACCCCCGAACACCCTGTCCTGGCCGCCGGCACCCCGGCGGTCCTCCCTGCGTCCCTGTCCGGACCCCCTCGACCGTGGAGAGGGGGTGACAGCACGTGAGCGAGCACTCCCATGACCCGGGTACCCCGCGCAGGCGGTCCTGCAAGCAGCGCTTCGGGACCATCTTCCGCCCGGCACCCTTTCTGCCTGACCAGGAACGGTCCCCGAGCCGGGACGACATCCCGTTGCCGCCGAATTTCATCATCCACCTGCGGTGATCACCCGCTCCGCCCCCGCTGGAGGTCGATGGGTGACCCAGATTCCCGGATCCCCGGGGTCTCGGGTCATTCATCGACCTCCAGTGGTCTGTCCGGCTTCCAGTCCCGCCACAGGAGGGCAGATCCGGGTCCGATGACCCATTCCCCGCCCGGCTGGGGCCGTGCGAGGATCACCCCATGAACGACGCCGAGATCTCCGCAGCAGCCACACTCGAGCCGGTGGCCGACGTCGCCCACCGGGCCGGAATCCCCGCAGAGGCGCTCATTCCCTACGGCCACCACATGGCCAAGGTGGACACCGCCAGCCTGGCAGGACCGGGCCAGAACGGCCGGGTCGTGCTCGTCACCGGGACCAATCCGACGCCGGCCGGCGAGGGGAAGTCGACCGTCACCGTGGGCCTGACGGACGGACTCAACCTCCTCGCCCGCGCCGACGACGCCCCGGACGCCTGGGCCGGCAAGACGGCGATGGCCGCCCTGCGGGAACCCTCCCTCGGCCCGGTCTTCGGGATGAAGGGCGGGGCCACGGGCGGCGGATACGCCCAGGTGGTGCCCATGGAGAACATCAACCTGCACTTCACGGGCGACTTCCACGCCATCACCTCGGCCCACAACCTGCTCTGCGCCCTGGTGGACAACCACCTGCACCGGGGCAACGAACTCCGGATCGACCCTCGGACCATCGCCCTCAAGCGGGCACTGGACACCAACGACCGCTCCCTCCGCCAGACGATCATCGGGCTGGGCGGCCGCACCGAGTCCGTGCCCCGGGAATCCGGCTTCGAGATCACGGTGGCCACGGAGACCATGGCCGTGTTCTGTCTGGCCACCGGCCTGGAGGATCTCAAGGAGCGCCTCTCGAGGATCATCATCGGCCGGACCTACGATCGCCAACCGGTGACGGTGGGTGACCTGGGGCTGCACGGCGCCCAGGGGGCCATGGCCGTGCTGCTCAAGGACGCCCTGAAACCCAACCTGGTCCAGACCCTGGGCGGTTCCGCCGCCTTCGTCCACGGGGGGCCCTTCGCCAACATCGCGCACGGTGCCAACTCGATCACCGCCACCAACACGGCCCGGAGACTGGCTGACGTGGTGGTCACCGAGGCAGGCTTCGGGGCGGACCTGGGCGGGCAGAAGTTCATGGACATCACGGCGGTGGCCGGAGGATTCCCACCGGCTGCCACCGTCATCGTGGCCACGGTCCGGGCCTTGAAACTCAACGGCGGCATGTCCCCGGAGGACCTGGACACCGGTGCCGAGCACGGGGATCAGCCATCTCTGGAGGCACTGGAGGCCGGGGTGGCGAACCTGGCCCGGCACCTCGAGAACATGGCGGCCTACGGTGTGCCGGTGGTGGTGGCGGTCAACCGCTTCCCGCAGGACACCGAGGCCGAACTGGACTGGCTGACCGGCTGGTGTGCCCGCCGGGGCGTCCCCGCCGCGGTGGCCGATGTCTGGGCCCGCGGCGGCGAGGGCGCGCTGAAGGTGGCCCGGCGGCTCGTGGAGGTCCTGCCCGCCGAGGAGGAGGAGTCCGGCTGGCATTCACTGTGGACCGATGACATGACGGTGGCCGAGCGGATCGAGACCGTGGTGACGCAGATCTACGGCGGCGCCGGGGTGGAGTACACGCCAGCGGCCCGGTACCAGCTGGACCAGCTGGTGGCGGAGGGATGGGACCACCTGCCGGTCTGCATGGCCAAGACCCAGTACTCGTTCACGGACGATCCCGCGGTGCTCGGGGCCCCCGAGGGCTTCATCGTCACGGTGCGCGATCTGGCGCTGCGCCCCGGTGCGGGATTCGTGGTGGCCCTGACCGGGTCCGTCATGACCATGCCCGGGCTGCCCCGCACGCCCGCGGCCGATTCCATGGACGTGGACTCCTCCGGCCACGTCACCGGGCTGTTCTGATCCCCACCACCCGGGTTACGAGCACGCTTGTGGGTGGCTCCACCCGGCGTGTCTCGACGCTAGGCGTGCTCATAACCGGGGGTCAGGAGGATGATTCCGGCTGCTCGGCCCACCAGCGCAACAGCTCGGCCGTTGCCTCGTCCTCGCCGTGAGTGCCCTCGTCCAACCGCCATTCCAGCAGATGTTGGTAGGCCCGGCCGACCACGGGCCCCGGGCGTATCCCGAGGATCGCCATGACCTGCTTCCCGTCCAGGTCCGGGCGGACGGCCTCGAGCTCCTCCTTCGCGGCAATCTCCGTCATGCGCCGTTCCAGGTCGTCATAGGCGAAGGCCAGCCGGTCGGCCTTGCGGCGGTTGCGCGTGGTCACATCGGAGCGGGTCAGGGCGTGCAGCCGCGGCAGCACGGGGCCGGCGTCCGTGACATACCGGCGCACGGCCGAGTCGGTCCAGCCGGCATCCCCGTAGCCGTAGAACCGCATGTGCAGCTCCACCAGCCGGGCCACGGCCTTGATCGTGTCGTTGTCGAACTTCAGCGCCCGCATCCGCTGCTTGACCAGCTTCGCCCCCACCACATCGTGGTGCCGGAAGGTGACCGCCCCGTTCGGCTCGAAACGCCGGGTGGCCGGCTTGCCGACGTCGTGCATCAGGGCCGCGAAGCGCAGGACGAAGTCCGGGGCGGGGACATAGGTGCCCGACGGCGGCGCGAAGGGTTCCGCATCCGCCTCGCCGTCCGCTGCGGCCGGGTGCTCCGCACTCCAGCGCTCCTCCAGCTCCGCCGGGTACTCATGCTCCATCGCCTGTTCCATCACCGTCAGGGAGTGTTCGTAGACGTCCTTGTGCCGGTGGTGTTCGTCCGTCTCCAGTTTCAGGGCCGGCAGTTCGGGCAGCACATGGCCCGCCAGACCGGTGTCCACCAGGAGGTTGAGGCCGGCGCGGGGGTGGGCGCCGTTGACGAGCTTGACCAGCTCCTCCCGGACGCGCTCAGCGGAGATGATGGTGATCCGCTCGGCCATCGCCGTCATGGCCGCAGTCACGGTCTCGTCCACGCCGATCCCCAACTGGGAGGCGAAGCGCGCGGCGCGCATCATCCGCAGCGGGTCATCGGAGAAGGACTCCTCGGGGGTGCCCGGGGTGCGTAGCCGGCCGGCCGCCAGGTCCTTGACGCCGCCGTGCAGGTCAACGAGCTGCAGGGAGGGCAGGCGGATGGCCATGGCGTTGACGGTGAAGTCACGGCGCAGCAGGTCGCCTTCCAAGGTGTCCCCGAACGCCACCTGGGGCTTGCGGGAGTCGGCGTCGTACTGTTCCGCCCGATAGGTGGTGACCTCGAGCTGCCAGCCGCCCTTGCTGAAGCCGATGGTGCCGAACTTCTTCCCGATGTCCCAGTGCGCGTCCGCCCACCGCCGGGCGATCTTCAGGGTGGTGTCCGGGTCGGCGTCCGTGGTGAAGTCCAGGTCCGGGGACACTCGGCCCAGGAACAGGTCACGCACCGGGCCACCTACCAGGGCCAGTTCGTGTCCGGCGTCCTCGAAGAGCCGGCCCAGCTCGAGCACCACCGGGGGCAGCCCGGCACCGGTCGGGAACCCGACGGGGAGAGCCACCAGCTCGGGGGCGGGCGTGCCGGAGGGGGGCGGGGTCGTGGCAGAGGGATTCATCGTGTGTTAAAGGGTGCCAGATCCCGGCCTCTCCTGAGGACCATCGGCTTCCGCCCGGGGGTGCCGCCGCCATGCGGTTCCGGTTCGGCCCGCTACAGTGGAATGCATGGCTCATCCCGTTCCGAGCGCTCCCAAGCGCACCCCGCTCACCGCATCGGTGGGCCGGCGTGTGCCGCGGCGACCCGGGGCCCCGGGTTCTGGGGAGATCCCGCAGGGATCCCTGCCCACCGTGGAGGAGGTCTCCGCAGGCGGCCTGGTGGTGCGCAAGGTGGGCGGCCGGCTCGAGGTCGCCATCATCGCCCGTTACAACCGCGGCGGCCGCCTGGAATGGTGCCTGCCGAAGGGCCACCCCGAGGGCGAGGAGACGCACGGAGAGGCGGCCATCCGCGAGGTGGAGGAGGAGACCGGCATCGCCGGGGACATCCTGGCCTCCCTCGGTTCCATCGACTACTGGTTCACGGTGTCCAGCCACCGCGTGCACAAGACCGTGCACCACTACCTGCTGCAGGCCACCGGGGGCGAGCTGACCACGGAGAATGATCCGGACCATGAGGCCGTGGACGTCGCCTGGGTGGGCCTGGACGTGCTGAACGCCAAGCTCTCCTTCCCGAACGAACGGCGGATCGTGGACCTGGCCCGGGACGTGCTGCCCGGGCACGAGGACGGTTTTCCGGACCTGCCGGATTCCGCGCGGTGACGGCGAAGGACCCCACCACCGCGACGCCGGACACCCCGGGCCGCGGCCAGGGCACCGGTGCGCCGATTGGCGGCAACACCTCCGGCGCCGACACCTCCGCCGCCGTCCGGGACAGCACCGCGAAGTCCAGCGCTGTCATGGCCGCCGGCACCCTGGTCTCCCGCATCCTCGGCTTCGTCCGCACGGCCCTGCTCGCCGTGGCCATCGGCTCCACGGCCATGGCCGCGGACATCTTCGAGTCCGCCAACACCATCCCGAACATCATCTACATGCTGCTGGCCGGCGGCGTGTTCAACGTGGTGCTGGTCCCGCAGCTCATCAAGGCCGCCCGGGCCCCGGACCGCGGCTCCGACTACACCTCCCGGCTGATCACCCTGGCCGTGCTGGTGATGGCCGGCGCCACCCTCGTGGTAACCGTGGCAGCGATGCCCATCATGGTGGCGCTCACGAGCAACTGGTCGGAGCCGATGCTCGCCCTGGGCACTGCCTTCGCCCTCTGGACGTTCCCGCAGATCTTCTTCTACGGCGTGTATGCGGTGATCGGGCAGGTCCTCAACGCCAACGGCCGCTTCGGTGCCTACATGTGGGCCCCCGTGGCCAACAACGTGGTGGCGATCGGCGTGATCGGCCTGTACCTGGTGATGTTCGGCTCCTACCAGGCGGGCGGAGATCAGCTTGCCGAGTGGAGCACGGCCCAGACCGTGCTGTTGGCCGGTGGGCACACCCTGGGCATCGTGGTGCAGGCCCTCGTGCTGTTCGTCCCGCTCAGCCGGCTCGGCCTGGGGTTGCGGCCGAAGTTCGGTTGGAAGGGCATGGGTCTGCGGTCCACCGGCAAGCTCGCCGGCTACACCCTGGTCACCATGATGGCCGGCAATGTCATCAACCTGCTCGTCGCCCGCCTGGTCTCCGGTGCCACCGAGGCGCGCAGCTCCATCGGCGAGGCCGCTGGGGCCGGAGGGCCCTTCGAGGGACTGGACCCGGCCGCCGTCGAGGCTTCGATCCCCGGCCTCTACGCCCTGAACACGGCCCAACTGATCACGGTGCTGCCACACTCCGTGTTCGTGCTGTCCCTGGCCACCGTGCTGTTCAACCAGCTGACCCGTTCACTACACCGCCAGGACCTTCCCGGGGCCCTGGCCACCGTGGGCCGGGGCCTGCGTAGCTTCGCTGTGCCGATGATGTTCGCCATGGTGGCGATCCTCGTGCTGGCCGGGCCCCTCGGGCGTATCTTCGGCGGTTCCTCGGCCACCGCCACCGCCTCCGGTGTGGCGATCGGGCAGTTGCTGATCCTGCTCGCGCTGGGCATGCCCTTCCGCTCCGCCCACATCTATCTCACGCGGTTGTTCTACGCCTCGGAGAACGCCCGGATCCCCATGTTCGTCCAGGTCGGGATCGCCGGCTGCACCCTGGTCATCGCCTACGTGGCCTCGATCTTCATGCCGGCCTGGTCCATGGCCTATCTGATGGTCTCGGTCTTCACCCTCCTGCACATCGTCCAGTTCGTGTGGATGCACGTCCTGGTCCGCCGTCACTTCGGCGACTACGGGTCCGGCCACGTGCTGGACACCTATATCCGCACCGGGGTGGCCGCCCTGCTGTCCGGCGCCGCCGGAGCCCTGGTCCTCTGGCTGATGGGCGGCTACTCGGGCGGCTTCCCCTGGGACTCGATCTTCACCTCACTGGTGAGCTGTACCGTGGTGGGGCTGGTGATGGGGCTGGTGTACTTCCTGCTCCTGCGGGCCATGCGCCTGCCCGAGTTGGCCGACTTCCTGGGGCCCCTGGCACGCCGGATTCCCGGGCTGGCCCGGTAATTTCCTGCGGTTCCGTTCGGCGGTTCACCGCTGGACAACGCGCTGACGGCCGTAGCATGGTCCCGACCGCACCCCGGCCCGTCCGTGGCCAGCCAATGCCGGCAGAGGCACCACCGTCCACCCGGACGGCCACCACGAGTCCACGGATCCGGGCCATCGACCTGGAGGAGCACCGTGTCACAGCCCATTGAAGAGGGGATGGTCCTCGGAGGCCGCTACCTCGTCACCGGACATGTGCTGACGTCCGCCGATCAGGACATGGTGCTGGACGGCCGTGACCAGGTCCTCAATCGCGACGTCTCCATCCTGGTGGCCTCCGCCGCCCACGCCTCCCAGGTGGCGGCCTCGGCCCGCGAGCTCGCCACCGGTGAGCGTCAGGGCACCGTCCAGGTCCTCGACCTCGGCCTGAGCGAGGGCCGCACCTACCTCATTGCCGGTGGCAACCCGGCCGCTGACGAGCTGTTGGACATGACCCGCGAACAGCAGGTCTACGTGGAGCCGTTCTACACGGATACCCTCGGGTCCGAGATCTTCGGCGAGGCCCGCACGTACGAGCCCCACGTCTACGAGGATGACGAGGAGTACTACGAGGACCTGGATGACGGCTTCGTGGAGGAGGAGTCGGAGAAGCGCCGCCCCAAGTTCCTCCGCGGCATCTCCGATCGGCTGAGCCAACGGATCGGTTCCGAGGACGCTGCCAAGGACGCCGTGGCCGGTGGGGCCGCCGCCGGGGCCGTGGGCGCCGCGGGTGCCGCGGGTTCCGCCGCCCACAACAGCCAGGAGCACGACGCCGGCTCGCCCGGCGAGCAGGATCCGTACCGTTCCTCGGACCGCCGGGAGAACGATCAGCCGCTGCCACAGACCGTCCATGACGACGAGTGGACCGGTGCCCACGACGAGGTGACGGTCGAGCAGGGTCAGGGAGCCTCGCCGGAGGACCCCTCCCCACAGGTCCGGGAGTCCGAACCTGAACCGGACCCGGTTGCCGACCGGGCCCCAGACACGGCCCCAGTGACGAGTGCCGACCAGAAGAATGCCGACCAGACGGAGGACGAACGCAGGGACCAGGGCCTGGCTCAGCCGAAGGACCAGGGCCCGGAGACGGACGAGACCCCCACGGCCGCCGCAGTCCCCCCGCCCGTCGGACGCCACAGCCCCCGGCCGGAGAAGGACCGCCAGCAGCGCGCTGCGGACCGGCCCAAGGTCACCCTCTGGGACGATGAGCCCGAGCATGACCGCGATGTGAATGCCGGCATGGCGGCCGGTGCCGTGGCCGGAGGGGCCGGCGGGGCTGCGGCTGCCGCCGCTGCGGGAGGTACGTCCGGAGGGACGGCCCCCGCCGCCGGGCCGCACCACGGCGACCACGCTTCTGATGGATCCGACTACTCGGACTTCGACGAGGACTATGACGAGGACGAGGAGAACTATGAGGAGGACGATGAGGACAAGCCCACCGGTGCCCGCTGGCTGGTCGGCGGGATCCTGGTCCTGCTCCTGATCCTCGGTGCGGTCTTCGCCTTCAACATCCTCGGCAACAACCGCAGTCCGGAGGCCGGCGGGGAATCCTCCAGCGCACCCGGGACCCCATCCGAGGGCACTTCCGAGGATGCCGCCCAGGACTCGCAGCTTCCGGACCCCGTGATCGTCGGAGCCACCCGGGTGGTCCCGGACGATCCCGGCCTGAGCGCGGAGACGGACAACACGTTGCCCAACGCGGTGGACGGCAACCCCGCCACCGCCTGGCAGCCCTACTCCTTCGCCCAGCCGGCCTTCGGCGGCTACGCCTCCAACATGGCCCTGGTCCTGGAGCTGGAGGAGCCCAGTGGGATCTCCCAGGTGGACATCGCCCAGAACAACGGCAGCGGCGGTTCATTCTCGGTCCTGCTCAACGACTCACCTGACCTGGAGGGCGCCACCCAGATCGCGGAGGGGTCCTTCACGGGGCCAGAGGTCAGCGTGCCCGTCCCGGCCCAGGAGGGCGGACCGGCGGAGGCGCAGTACGTGATCATCAACTTCACCGAACTGCCACAGCTGTCCAACGCCTCCGGCAACCTGCCCTACGGCCTACGGATCGCGGAGGTCACGGTCGAGTAGCGGTACCTCCCGGCCCCGTGGATCCGTCTGGCGGAACCGGCGGAGGCAGCACGGCAGCGGCCCGCCTAGGATGGTGGTCGGCACCGGACCGGAGCGAGCCCGCTTGGAATAGGTTCTTCCCGGGGGGTGTTCCATCCATCAGAGTCCCCATTGCCTACCGTGAAGGAAACACCGTGACCGAGGCTGTAGAGTCCACCGACGCCGTCCGGGACGTCGTCATCATCGGATCGGGTCCGGCAGGCTATACCGCCGCCATCTACGCGGCTCGCGCCAATCTGAACCCGCTCGTGATCGCCGGCTCCGTCACCGCTGGCGGCGAACTCATGAACACCACGGACGTCGAGAACTTTCCCGGCTTCCCTGAGGGGATCCTCGGGCCAGAGCTCATGTCCCACCTGGAGCAGCAGGCCACCCGCTTCGGCGCAGAGGTCCAGTACGAGGACGTCACGGAGGTGGATCTCCACGCCACCCCCAAGGTCGTCACCCTCGGCAACGGCACGGTGTACCGGGCCCACTCCGTGATCCTGTCCACGGGCTCGGCCTACCGCGAGCTCGGAGTCGAGGGTGAGAAGCGATTCTCCGGACACGGCGTGAGCTGGTGCGCCACGTGTGACGGATTCTTCTTCCGAGACCAGAACATCGCCGTGGCCGGTGGCGGTGACTCGGCCATGGAGGAGGCGCTGTTCCTCACCAAGTTCGCCTCCACGGTGACCGTCATCCATCGACGTGACGAACTCCGTGCCTCCAAGACCATGGCGGACCGCGCCTTGGGTCATGAGAAGATCCGCTTCGTCTGGGACACCGAGGTGACCGGGATGCAGGGCGAGGACAAGCTCAAGACCCTGAGCCTCCGAAACCTGAAGACCGGCGAGGAGTCCACCTTGGATGTCACCGGTCTCTTCGTGGCCATCGGCTCCGATCCCCGGACCACCCTCGTCAAAGACCAGCTCGAGTTGAACCCGGATGGGACGGTCCGCGTGGAGCACCCCAGCAGCCGGACCTCTCTGCCAGGTGTGTTCGCCGCTGGCGACGTCACCGACCCGACCTACCGGCAGGCGATCACCGCAGCCGGCAGTGGCTGCATCGCCGCACAGGACGTGGAGCACTACCTCGCGGACATCAAGGAGCTGGCGGCCAGCGCCGTCTAGCCCCCGTTCGCACACCCGATCAACCCCATCAGGAGGAACCATGAGCACTATTGACGTTACCGACCAGGACTTCCAGGAAAAGGTCCTGAACTCGGACAAGCCGGTCCTCGTCGACTTCTGGGCGGAGTGGTGCGGCCCCTGCCGCATGCTCAGCCCCGTCCTGGAGGAGATGGCCACCGAGCACTCGGAGAAGATCACCGTGGCCAAGCTCAACGTGGATGACAACCCACAGGCAGCCTCCACCTATGGCATCACCAGCATCCCGGCGGTCATGGTGTTCCAGGGTGGCGAGAAGGTCGCCACCTCCATCGGAGCCAAGCCGAAGCAGGTCCTGGAGACGGAGTTCGCCGAGTACCTCAAGTGAGCCTTTGCCGCTGAGGCAGTAGATGAATGATGGCCCCGATCCCATGGGATCGGGGCCATCATTCATTTAGGACCTGTCATCAGGAATCGCTCACAGGCCCTATACCTTGTACACCGTCTACTCCGATGTTGCCTGTGACTGACCCATCAGGTCCATAATCCGATTGAGGTCATCCACCGAGGCGAAGTCGATCGCGATCTTCCCCTTGCGAGCACCAAGCGTGATCTTCACCGTGGTGTCCAGCCGGTCCGTCAGCGAGTTCGCGAGGTAGTCCAACCGCTCATGACGATCATTCCGCTTGGCCCGGGACTGGGGCTTCGTCTGCCGCACGCCGTCCTGCAGGGACACCAGTTCCTCAGTGGCTCGGACGGACAGACCCTCGGAGACCACCTTCTGTGCCAGCTTCTCCATCTCGGCCGGATCAACCAAGGACAACAGCGCCCTGGCGTGACCAGCCGAGAGCACCCCCGAAGCCACCCTCCGCTGGACGAGCGGGGGGAGCCTCAGGAGGCGAAGGGTATTGGTGATCTGCGGCCGGGAGCGACCGATCCTTGTGGACAGCTCATCCTGGGTGCAATTGAAGTCCTCCAGCAGCTGCTCGTACGCAGCGGCCTCCTCCAAGGGGTTGAGCTGACTACGGTGCAGGTTCTCCAACAGGGCATCCCGAAGCAGATCGGTATCCGCCGTATGGCGCACGATGGCCGGGATCTCTGTGAGTCCGGCCTGTTGGCTGGCCCGCCAGCGGCGTTCACCCATCACCAACTCATACGGGGAGGGGCCTTCCACCTGCCGTACGACAATGGGCTGAAGCACTCCCACCTGACTGATGGAGGAGACCAGCTCCTCCATATCATCCTCATCGAACACGTCTCGCGGCTGACGCGGGTTCGGGTGGATGTCAGCGACCGCAACCGACCGAAGTTCGGCATTGCCGGCCGAGCCCATCAGGCGTCCGGATTCCTCCGCCATCTCTCCGGAGCGCTCAGGAACAGCGGCCCGCGGGTTCCGTCGGGACGAGGTGGGGGCCGAAGCCGGGGCCGAGGTGGGGGCTGGGGTGTGGGCCCCTTCATCCACCGTCAGAGGTTGATCTCCGGCTGCTTCCACGTCCTCTGACGTCGGCCCCTTCGCCGGTGACCCCTTGACTGGAGAAGCCGACTGAAGGGAGGGCATGTTCGGTCGCGTCCGAGGACGGCGGTGACCGGTGTCAGCCCCGACGAGGTCCACCTCCTCGCCCGCGCGGCGATCCGGGAAGAAGACGTCGACTGGTCGGCGCGTTTCACGTGGAACGGCCGTTGAACCGCTGGCAGCGGGCCGGCCGCTGAGATACCGGCTGGTCAGATCCCGCCGTCGCTGCTGACCCCGACCCGAATCTTCATCGGATTCTGAGTCAGGGGTATGAGGGTTCTCCGAGGCCTCTGCATCAGCATCACGTGCCAGCTCCCGAGACTCGAGCTCGGGCTTGTTTTCCGTGCTCCTGCTAGCGGAGGACGTCGGAGTGGGAGTGGCGTTACCAGTAGGAGGATTCGCATCCGTCGAAGAGCTAGCTGATTCGGATGATTCCACGACTTCTACGGAGTCGTCCTCCACCTGTGGCTCGGCAGGCCCTTCGATCTCTTCGACTTTCACTGAGTCATCTTCCGGAGCAGTGCTCTGAATCAATGCCTCGATCCCACGGCCCAGACCTCGACGGTTCTTCTTCACGCAAACTCCTTACAGAACGGCCCAACATCGGTCCCCAGTCTACTGCTGTTTCACGTGAAACAGCAGCCGGGTTCGGATAGAGGCCCCCTCCGGACAGACCTGCGGAAGGATGCTCGCCGTTCAATGTGGAGCTCTCGCGCGGGGAGATCTCGATCACTCAAACCGTACGGTCCGCCAGACCCTCAGAACGTGTGAATGTCTGGACAGGAGACCATGCCCCGATCCTACGGCTCCTCGCCTGGGAAGGGCTCCGGGTGCTCAGAGGGAGTATTCGCAGGTACTGATGCTCAGTGGTCCAGTCTCTGCCACCTTGTGATCCAGGGCGGCACTCTTGTTTCACGTGGAACACTCTAGGCTGGCTACCAATTCCATTCTCTCCCTGGCCCCAGATCATGGGGGGTTTTCGACCAAACCCTGCGTCAGACTCCCGCACCATCACCAAGGGATTCTGTTTCACGTGAAACTGTTGGCGGTACGAACCCCGGCGTGCGAGCGAGAAGTGACCCCCGGTCGCATCTCCAGACATGACCACACGCCGGGTTCAGGACAGATCCCAGAGTGGCGTCAGACCAAACGCTTGGCGTCACTCGAGTTCTGGACACCTGCCATTCAAGGACCCCACATGTAGGCATATCCGCTTCTTTCCATCAGTGGTGACTGCCCAGGAATTCCCATAGAACCCCCAGTTCGACGCGACTCCATGAGGAGAGCCCAGGATGATGTGCCACGCGGCACCTCAGGATCCATCCCTTCCCCGGCGCGGACGGTGGACTGTACCTCGTGGAAGCTCTGTGTACGAGAACCGAAAGGCGGGGGCGCAGACATGACGAGGTCTCGGCATTCCATGAATGCCCAGCCTTGTTTCAGATCCCTCAACCCGGCCACTACGGGTTCACCGTTGTCTGGCGAACAGAACACACACGGCAACAGACCTCGACGATCCCGTTTCACGTGAAACGCTGACGGCGGGGAGAGACATCAGTCGGCAAGCGCGACACGTGCCCCCGGGAAGCTGACGGTGAGCACCGTGGACCGACACCGGGCCCGGTACAGTCCAAGCACACCCCAGACATCAGCCGAAACCAGCACACCCCTGAAGATGTTGCTTGGCGTGCCGTAGATGGAGTCCTTGCCAGAGTGGGCGAAGCGCCCGCACCAGGGGAATGAAGTGCGCCGGTTTCACGTGAAACACCAGCACCCGTATCGGTGTCCACGCCTATTCAAGGGATAGGGGCACCGGAACCCGCATTCAGTGACGCGCCGATGCCCCTGACGAACGGCGAGATGACCGCATCAGGGGCGTCACCAGCACCGATGCAGCGGGTCGACATCGTCGCCGCCTACCCTGCCCAGCCCAGGCCGCGAGGGCTTGCCGACCCGCGAGGGTTTCACATGAAACAACCCCACCATCAGCCGAACGTCGCATTCAGCTTGAAACGATTGATATACGTCAGCTACTGGCCGGTATGAGCAGGGAGAGGGTCAACGTCCCTTGGCTTGACCGCGATCAGCGATCTCTGTGGCGGCCTCGCGGTAGGACAACGCGCCTGAGGACTGCGGGTCATAGGTCAGCACCGTCTGCTGGAAGCTGGGGGCCTCCGAGATCCGCACGTTCCGAGGGATCACCGCGTTCAGCACCTCCTCGGGGAAGTGCTCACGCACCTCCCCAGCCACCTGGGTCGAGAGATTCGTCCGTCCGTCATACATGGTCAGGAGGATCGTGGTGACCTCGAGCGCGGAGTTCAGGTGCTTCTGGATCATCCGGATGTTGTTGAGCAGCTGCGAGAGGCCCTCCAGAGCATAGTACTCAGTCTGGATGGGAATGAGTACCTCGTTGGCGGCCACGAACGCGTTGACGGTCAGCAGTCCCAAGCTCGGCGGGCAGTCGATGAAGACATAGTCGATCCGCGGCAGGCCCTGCTTCTCGCGATAGGAGAAATAGTCCTTGAGGGCACGGGACAACCGCTGCTCACGAGCCACCAGGGAGACCAGTTCGATCTCGGCGCCCGCCAGGTCAATGGTGGCCGGAGCCACCACGAGTCCGTCCACATCGGGGCACGGCTTGACCACGTCTGCCATGGGGTATTCGTCGATCAGCACGTCATAGACGCTGTCCACATCGGAATTGTGGGGGATCGCCAGCGCCGTGGAGGCGTTGCCCTGGGGGTCGATGTCCACCACCAATACCTGCATTCCGGCACGGGCGAGTGCGGCAGAAAGGTTCACGGTGGTGGTCGTCTTGCCCACCCCGCCCTTCTGGTTGGACACGGTGATGATGCGCGTGCTCTCCGGGGTCGGCAGCCGGCGGCCCTTGAGCTTGTCCCGCCGCCGGTTCTCCTGCGCCAGCTCCCGCGCCAGCGGGGTCTCCAGGTCATCCACCACGGACGAGCCGACGCCCGTGACGGTTTCACGTGAAACTTCAGACTCATTGGTCAAGAGAACAACCTCCCGAGGTTGATAGACGGCGAGATGACCCTGTCGCCGTGAGATCCAGCGACTCCAGCCTACTGGTCAGCGACCCGCACCCACGCGCACCCGGACCACGGTGGTCGGCTCGTCCAGCAGATCCGCTCCCACGGTCTCGATCTCCGGTGCGGAGCACTTGAATCTCTTCAGCGTCTTCGCGGCAGCGGCGATCTCCTGGTCGGCGCTGCGCCCCTTGATGGCCAGCAGTTCGCCGGACCCCTGGAGCAAGGGGACGGTGAGCGGGAGCAGGGACTTCAGGGCCGAGACCGCACGAGCGGTCACGATGTCCACGGCGATGTTGCCGACGACCTGCTCGGAGCGCGCGCGCACCACGTCGACATTCTCCAGACCGAGATCCTCCACGACCATGTCCAGCCAGGCGACGCGTCGTTCCAGCGGCTCGATCAGGATGAACTGACTGTCCGGGCGGGCCAGGGCCAGGGCGAGACCGGGCAGGCCGGCGCCGGAGCCGACGTCGGCCACCAGGGCCCCCTCGGCAAAGAGGTCGCCCACCACGGCGCAGTTCAGGACATGCCGCTCCCACAGACGCGGGACCTCACGGGGCCCCAGCAGACCCCACTCGATGCCCGTGGAGGACAGGTGGTCCACGAAGCGCACCGCGGACTCCAGGCGGTCACCGAACATCTCCTCCGCGGCGGACCGCAGGGCACCCTCCAGGACGGGGGGCTCCTGAGACTGGACTGGCTCGCTCGAGGGATCACTCACCGGCGGAGACCACCACGTGCCGGCGCGGGCCCTCGCCCTCGGAGGCGCTGACCAACCCCGCCTCGGCGATGACATCATGCACCACCTTGCGTTCGTAGGCCCCCATGGGCTTCAGGTGCACCGGCTCGCCATCGGCCCGCACAGATTCGATGGCCTCCTGGGCGATACCCTCCAACTGCGAGGTCCGGTCCGCCCGGTGACCGGCGATGTCCAGGACCAGCCGCGAGCGGACGCCGGTGGCCGAGAGAACGGCCAGACGGACGAGCTCCTGCAACGCCTCCAACCCCTTGCCTTCCCGGCCCACGAGGTCGCTGAGTCGATCATCGCCCTCTGCGGCGATCACGGAGACGTAGGTACGGCCGTTGCGCACCTCGATGTCGATATCACCGTCCAGATCGGAGATGTCCAGCAACTCCTCGACATAGTCGGCGGCGATGTCCCCCTCCTCCTCGAGGCGGCGGGCGTTCGCGGGTGAGTCCTCCCCGGACTCGGCCGAATCCGCCGGAACGGACGCGGCGTCAGAGGCATCATCCCCACGGTCCGCCGTGGTGCCCCCAGAGTTCTCAACAGGGTTGTCCACAGCCGGGGTCGGCATGGAGGTCTCGGCGGAGCTCACAGAAGGATCCGCAGTCTGATCGGTGCTCTCCCCAGAATCCGGGGTGTCCTCGGACGGCGTGGTTGATGCATCGGTCACGGCTATCTCCTCTTCTTGGACTTCCGCTTGGGCTGGTGACGCTGACCCGTCTGCTGCGGCTTGGCGGCCTCGGCCTCAGCCTTGGCGGCGGCCTCCTGCGCGGCCTTGCCCACGGGGGGCAGGCCCTTGACGGCGCGGCGCTCGTTCAACTCACGCTCGGCCTGGGACCCGGGAGTGGGGTTGTTGCGGATGATCCACATCTGCTGACCCACGGCCCAGAAGTTGGTGGCCGTCCAGTAGATCAGCACACCGATGGGGAAGTTGATGCCGCCGATGCCGAACACCAGCGGCAGGATGTAGAGCATGAACTTCTGCGACTGGGCGAAGGGCCCGGTCATCGCAGCCTCGGACATGTTCTTGCTCATCAGCATCTTCTGCATGAAGAACTGCGAGCCGGACATCAGGATGATCATGATGACGGAGACGATGATGACCGCCACGTTCATGTTCTCGCCGACGGAACCCAGGAACGTGTCCTGCATCGGGGCACCGAGGAAGATCGCCTCACCGAAGGAGTGGATCTGCGCTGCACTCAGGGCAGCCTCTCCCTCGCCACGTTCCGCCGCGGCGCCGGCCCCGGTCAGGATCTGGAACAGTGCGAAGAAGAACGGCATCTGCACGAGCATCGGCAGACAGGCGGCGAACGGACTGGTCCCGTGTTCCTTGAAGAGGGCCTGCTGCTCCATTGCCATGGCCTGACGGGACAGCTGGTCCGTCTTGCCCTTGTACTTGGCCTGCAGCTTCTGGATCTCGGGTTGCAGGGCCTGCATGGCCCGCTGCGACTTGATCTGCTTGACGAACAGTGGGATCAACGCGCTACGGACGATGACCACCAGCAGGATGATCGAGAGTGTCCAGGTGAAACCGCCGTCGGGATCCATGCCGATCCAGTCCAGCGCGGTGTGGGCGGCACCCAGGATCCAGGACATCACCCACTTGAAGGGCCAGAGAATGATTTGGAAGAAGTCCATGATCTCCTACTGTTCAGCCGGAGGATCCGGGGGAATGACGGGATGGTTTAGGTCAATGATCTTGGGTTGACGCCCCAGCGGCCAAATCCGGCGGCCGGGCGGGACGGCATCAACGCCTCCCCTGGACCAGGGATGGCAGCGGGCCAGTCGGTGCGCCGTGAGGTAGGAGCCCCTCACCGCACCGTGCACGTGGACGGCCTCCAGGCCGTAGGCCGAGCAGGACGGGAAGAAACGGCAGACGGGGCCGTACAGCGGCGAGATCACCGCGCGGTAGGCCATGAGCACCCAGGCCAACACCGTGGAGGGCAGCGCCCTCAGTGCGTTCCACTGAACGGCTCCAGGCCGGGTGACGAAGGGGGACTGGACGGTCATGTCCCGGCCCCCATCACGGAACGACGCCGGCCGGCAGCCTTGCGCAGGGCACTCCCCAGAGCGGAGTCCAGGTCCTTCTTCAACTCGACCCACCCGGCCGTGGCCGAAGGCGGCAGGGCGCGAACCACCACGGTCCCACCAGGGTGACCGTCCAGGGGGCCGTCGAGCTGCTCGGCCACGGCGGCTCGGAGACGACGCTTCACGCGGTTGCGGACCACGGCGTTACCCACCGCCTTGGACACGACGAAACCCACGCGCACCGGAGCGGCTTCGGCCTCGGCACTCGTGGGTTCGATGAGGTAGGCGGACACGACAACGTTCCGGCGCCCTGTCCGGGCGCCGGAACGCAGTGTCTGGGAAAAATCCGCGGGGGTGCGTACCCGTTTCTCGCGGGGCAGCACGCCTTGTGGTCCGCTCTGGCTGATCGGCCGAGGGCCGGATCAGGCGGACAGTTCCGTGCGGCCCTTGGTGCGGCGGGTCGCCAGGATGGCACGGCCGGCGCGGGTACGCATCCGGGCGCGGAAACCGTGCTTCTTGGCCCGGCGGCGGTTATTCGGCTGAAAAGTCCGCTTGCTCACTTTGATCTCTCCACAACGTGTGTATGCGCCCGGACCCGTTGTACCTGGGGGAAGAACCGGTAGACGCTCTGACTAGGACTTCCCCGCGCTGGGACACCGGTCCACTTCCGGGTGGGCCTGATGGTGTCCGCCGGTTGACTGAACCCTGTGGTCGTTCCGCAGGAGGCGAACGTTTCAGAGCACGGTTAAACAACCCCGCGGGGACCAATCAAGTTTAGGGACAACGCCCCATCTCGGTCAAATTGCCCCTTCCGAGCAGGCCCCCCACACCCCAACTCGGGTCCAGGCCCAGTCCCTCGGCGTCCCACCCCAGTGGCCAGTCCGTCCGCGGGCGGGTACCCTGCCGGAGTTATCCACTGCCTGTGAATAACTCTGTGGATTGCCGGTAGACTCGCCCCGGACGTCAACGGAAGGACCTCAGCCCCCATGGTTGCAGATGAGGCTGTCAGCAGCTCGTGGCGAAAGGTGGTCCGCACCCTGGAGGAAGACCACCGGGTGACCCCTCGTCAGTTCGGGCACGTCGGCCTCGCCCAGCCCCAGGGCCTGATCGGCAGCACCCTGTTGCTCGCCGTGCCGAACGAGCTCACGCGTGAGGTCCTCCAGACACAGCTCAAGGATGCCCTGGCAGAGGCACTCGAGAACGTGTTCCGAACCGAGATCCTGTGTGCCTACTCCATCGATTCGTCCCTGGTGTCCCCCGTACTGGAGGACTCACCGCTGCCCTCCACCCCGGCGCCGCCCGTTCGTGAGGCCCCAGGCCCCCGCTCGGCCGCCTCACCCCACGCGCCGGCCAGGCCTGTTGCACCGGCGCCAGCGCCGCCGTCGACCTCGGACGAGACGAGCCGACTCAACCCGCGCTACCACTTCGAGACCTTCGTCATCGGATCATCGAAC
Source organism: Citricoccus nitrophenolicus (assembly GCF_047305825.1). GTDB lineage: Bacteria > Actinomycetota > Actinomycetes > Actinomycetales > Micrococcaceae > Citricoccus > Citricoccus nitrophenolicus. The sequence continues at coordinate 1,894,910 of NZ_CP063070.1, forward strand.
CGCTTCGCCCACGCTGCCGCCAATGCCGTGGCCGAGGCACCAGCCAAGGCGTACAACCCGCTGTTCATCTACGGGGAGTCCGGCCTGGGCAAGACCCACCTCCTGCACGCGATCGGCCACTACGCCCGGCACCTCTACCCGGGCCTCCGGGTGCGGTACGTGAACTCCGAGGAGTTCACCAACGACTTCATCAACTCGATTCGCCACGACGAGGGCGCCAGCTTCAAGCAGGTGTACCGCAACGTGGACATCCTGCTGATCGACGACATCCAGTTCCTGGCGGACAAGGAAGCCACCGTCGAGGAGTTCTTCCACACCTTCAACACGCTCTACAACAACAACAAGCAGGTGGTGATCACCTCCGACCTGCCGCCCAAGCAGCTCGCCGGGTTCGAGGAGCGGCTCCGCTCGCGCTTCGAGTGGGGCCTGATCACGGACATCCAGCCACCGGACCTGGAGACCCGGATCGCCATCCTGCGGAAGAAGGCGGAGGCCGAGGGGCTCACGGCACCGCCGGAGGTCCTGGAGTACATCGGATCGAACATCTCCACCAACATCCGAGAGCTCGAGGGTGCGCTGATCCGCGTCACCGCCTTCGCCTCACTGAACAAGCAGCCAGTGGGCATCCAGCTGGCCGAACAGGTGCTGCGGGACCTCATCACCCACGAGGACGCCCACGAGATCACGGCGCCGACCATCCTCAACGAGACGGCGTCCTACTTCAACCTGACCATGGAGGAGCTGACCTCCAAGTCACGGACCAGGACGCTCGTCACCGCCCGCCAGATCGCCATGTACCTGTTGCGTGAGCTGACGGAGATGTCCCTGCCCAAGATCGGCCAGGAGCTGGGCGGCCGCGACCACACCACCGTGATCCACGCCGACCGGAAGATCCGCGAACTGATGGCCGAGCGGCGCACGATCTACAACCAGGTCACTGAATTGACCAACCGGATCAAGCAGCAGCAGCGAGCCCGCTGAAGCCTCTCCCCGGCCGGCAGGCTTGAACCTCAACGGCAAGGTCCTTCCACAACCAGAACCCCGGTATCAGCGCCACCCGGTGGAGTTGTCCACCGGTATCCACAGATATCCACAGGCTGCGAGGGCGCTCTGGGAGGGGCAACCCACAGCTGTGGACAACTCTGTGGACACTTAAGTGGACCACTCGGGCGATTCTCTGGATAACTACACGCTTCCCTGTGAATTCAAGGAAACCGCCCCCACCGGTTGTGCACCATCCGTGCACAACCACTACGGGCGACGTCCACCGCACGGTCCACAGGCACAATGGCCGGAGAGCACGGATGGAAGCGGTTATCCACAGTATCCACAGGACTTATTAACACTACTGATCCCTGTTAAGAATGAATCCCAAGAACATTCACCCTCGCCCCTTCGCCGACGACTCGAACCACACCATCGATCCCATCGCTAACCACATCCCCGCCGGAAATGCCAACATTCGCCCCTCCGGCGAGTCACGGTAAGCTGACACAGCACACGGCATCGGCGTGTGTACGAAGGATGCCCGGCGGGGGTATCCGGAGGACGTTGCCCACCATCACCTGCCGTCTACGAGAAAGGCGGAAACTTCTGTGAAGTTCACCGTTGAGCGAGACATCCTGACGGACGCCGTCTCCTGGACCGCACGCTCCCTGTCACCTCGCCCCCCGGTGCCGGTGCTATCCGGTCTGCTGATCACCGCCGAGGATCAACTGGTCTCCATCGCCAGTTTCGACTACGAGACCTCCGCCCAGCTGGAGATCGAGGCGGACATCGAGACGCCGGGGACGATCCTGGTCTCAGGGCGTCTGCTCAACGACATCGTCCGCTCGCTGCCGGCAGCTCCCGTGACCGTGGAGACGGACGGGACGAAGGTGGTCCTGACCTGCAGGAACTCCCGCTTCGCCCTGGCCACCATGCCGGTGGAGGACTACCCATCCCTTCCGGAGATGCCCGAGATCGCCGGGACAGTGGACGGTGAGGCCTTCGCCCATGCCGTCGCACAGGTGACGGTGGCCGCCTCCCGCGATGACACCCTGCCGATCCTGACCGCGGTGAAGCTGGAGATCGAGGGTGACCGCATCACCTTCCTGGCCACGGACCGGTACCGGCTGGCCATGAAGGAACTCAACTGGTCCCCGGCCGATCCCTCCATCTCGACCTCCTTGCTGGTCAAGTCCAAGACGCTGACCGAGGTGGCGAAGTCCCTGTCCGGGGGCGGAGAGCTGCAGCTGCGCCTGCCGAAGGAGGCCGCGGGCTCGGACCTCGTGGGCTTCTCCTCAGGTGGACGGCGCACCACGAGCCTGCTCGTGGACGGCGAGTACCCGAAGATCCGGGCCCTGTTCCCCGATTCCAGTCCCATCCACGCCGTGGTGCCCACCAGCCCCCTCGTGGAGGCCGTCAAGCGCGTGGCTCTCGTGGCCGAGCGCAACACCGCGGTGCGCATGGTCTTCTCGGACGGGCAGGTCACGCTCGACGCCGGCGCGGGGGACGACGCCTCGGCCAACGAGTTGCTGGATGCGGGGCTCGAGGGTGACGAGATCACGGTGGCCTTCAACCCCTCCTACCTGGCGGAGGGGCTCAACGTCATCAACTCCCCGTACGTCCGGTTCTCCTTCACCACGGCTCCCAAGCCGGCGCTGATGACGGCTCAGCAGGAACCTGAGGCTCCCGAGCAGGATGACTACCGGTACCTGGTCATGCCGGTACGCCTGGCCAACTGACCAACCAGCCCCGGACGTCACTGCCTGCCCCGTGTACCTCTCCCACCTGTCCCTGACCCAGTACCGCTCCTATGCCCAGGCAGACCTCGCCCTGGTGCCCGGACCCAATGTGCTGGTGGGGTCGAACGGGGTGGGCAAGACGAACGTGGTGGAGGCCGTGGGCTACCTCGCAACCCAGGCCTCGCACCGGGTCCCCCAGGACACCCCGCTGGTGCGCTTCGGTGCCTCCCAGGCCATCGTCCGGGGGCGTATCCACCGCGGCGAGCGGGCGGTCTCCCTCGAGGTCGAGATCAATCCCGGCAAGTCCAACCGCGCTGCCGTGAACCGGGGTGCCCCCCAACGGGCTCGGGACGGGCTCGGACTGCTGCGGTCCGTGCTGTTCGCCCCCGAGGACCTGGCGCTGATCACCGGGGACCCCTCCCTGCGGCGCCGGTTCCTGGACGACCTGGTGGTCCAGCTGCGGCCAGCCCTCGGGGACGCCCGCAGCGACTATGACCGGGTCCTCAGGCAACGGAACGCGCTGTTGAAGAACGCCAAACTCTCCGGGGCCTGGACCGAGGACCACGGGCACACCCTGGCCGTGTGGGATGAGCATCTCTCCCGGGCCGGGGCCAGGGTTCTCAACGGGCGCCTTCACGTCCTGCAGATGCTTGCCGGGCCCCTCACGGAGTCCTACACCGCCCTGGCCGAGGGACAGAAGACGGCCGGCTTCAGCTACGAGTCCACCGTGCCCCTGGCGGCCGGACAGCACCAGGAGATCCCGGACGAGCAGACACTGCAGGGGGCGTTCCTGGCCGAACTCGAGGCCCACCGCAAGCCGGAACGAGACCGCGGGGTCACCCTGGTGGGGCCGCACCGGGACGATCTGGCCCTGACCCTGGGCCCCGCCCCCGTCAAGGGATTCGCCTCCCATGGGGAGACCTGGTCCATGGCCCTGTCCCTGAAACTGGCCAGCTACCAGGTACTCGTGGCGGACGATTCCGACCCAGATGCCCGGCCCGTCCTCATCCTGGACGACGTGTTCGCCGAGCTGGACGCCGATCGCCGGAGCCGGCTGGCGACCCTGGCCTCCGGAGCCGAGCAGCTCCTGGTGACCGCTGCCGTGGCGGGGGACATCCCGGAGGAGCTGGACGGGCCCCGGATCGGTGTCTCGCTGGGGGAATCGGGCAGCGAGATCCAGCCGTGAGCAGTGGTCCATGAGTGCTGACGAGGGCCCACTTCCAGAGCGGGAGGCTTCACCGGACGGCATCGAGGACGAGCCCGATGCGGCCGTTGTGGCGTTGAACCGGGTCCGGCGGGCCGCGGAGTCCCGGGGTGAGGTGCGCCGGCGGCACCCGGCAGCCAACGGCCGCGGCGCCGCCGGGAGCGCCGCGGCACCAGGGCGCTCCGGCGCTTCCGGAAGGGGCGGGCGCCCTGATCTGGATGCCCGGGACCCGCGGATGGTGGGGGACGTGTTCGGCCGGCTCGTCAACGAGCGTGGCTGGTCCTCCCCGGTGGCCGTGGGGTCCGTGCTGTCCCGGTGGGATGAGCTGGTGGGGGCGGACATCGGACTGCACTGCCGCCCCGAGAGCTTCGAGAACGCCGTGGTGACGGTGCGCTGCGACTCCACCGCCTGGGCCACGCAGCTCAAGCTGCTGACCCCGGCCCTGTTGCAACGCTTCGAACAGGCCCTCGGGCCCGGGATCGTCACGAGCCTGCGGGTGGCCGGTCCCGCCGCCCCCTCCTGGCGCAAGGGTCCGCGCGTGGTGAAGGGCCGTGGGCCCAGGGATACCTACGGCTGACGGACAGGGTGGACGCTGGCCTGAACCGCGGACCCCGCCAACGGCGATCTGGCGAACTCAACCCCCGGAGGGTGAGCCGGGACCGGATAGTGGCATCCCGCGTGGGCCGGATCAACGATTCCGGCCCTTAGAGGACATGTTCTCTCTCCGGAGACTCCCGCTGAGACCCCGAAACGGCGCCTCGGGGGGTAGAATGTGAAGTAAACGTGCCGAAGTGGGATGACCCCTCGCCCAGAGTGCAGGGGCGCGCATCGGCACGCGTGTTGTACAGCCCAGCCCCACCACCAGAGGAGCCGTAGACGCCCGTGGCCGAAGAGAACAACGGCACAGACCAGAGCGGCCTTCCGCAGGATCCCGCCATCGAGGGGTCCGAGACGGGTCCGTCCGGGACGGCAGAGGCGGAGGAGGCCATCACCTCCACGCAGATCACCGAGGCCACCCGGAAGGTGGAACACGCGTACGGCGCAGGGGACATCACCGTCCTCGAGGGGCTGGAGGCGGTCCGCAAACGGCCGGGCATGTACATCGGATCCACCGGTCTGCGCGGCCTCCACCACCTGGTGTACGAGGTGGTGGACAACTCCGTGGACGAGGCCCTGGCCGGCCACTGTGACACCATCCACGTGACCCTGCGGGCGGACGGCGGCGTGCAGGTCGAGGACAACGGCCGAGGCATCCCCGTGGAGATGCACCCCACGGAGGGCAAGCCCACCGTTGAGGTGGTCATGACGATCCTGCACGCCGGCGGCAAGTTCGGCGGCGGCGGATACGCGGTCTCCGGCGGTCTCCACGGCGTGGGCATCTCCGTGGTGAACGCTCTGTCCTCCCGGGTGCGGACGGAGATCCGGCGCGATGGGGCCGCCTGGCAGATGAACTTCGCCGACGGCGGCATGCCCCAGGGCGAGCTCATCAGGCTCGGGGACGCAGAGGAGACGGGCACCACCCAGACCTTCTACCCGGACGCCGGGATCTTCGAATCGGTCGAGTTCGACTTCGAGACCCTGCGGGCCCGCTTCCAGCAGATGGCATTCCTGAACAAGGGACTGCGCATCACGCTGACGGACGAGCGGCTGATCGAGACCAACGAGATCCAGAAGGACGAGATCGCCGGCGACGCCGACGGTGACGGCGTCCCGGGGACCGAGGCGGACCAGGCCGTGATGGCCGAGACCGAGCCGAGCCCTGACACGATCGGCGAGGAACTGGCCGTCCCCAAGAAGCGGATGGTGGACTACAAGTACGACAACGGGCTGCTGGACTATGTCCAGCACCTGAACTCGAACAAGAAGGTCGAGATCGTCCACGAGGACGTCATCGCCTTCGAGACCGAGGACGCGGACCGCAAGATGGCCGCCGAGGTGGCCATGCAGTGGACCACCGCCTACTCGGAGTCCGTGCACACCTACGCGAACACCATCAACACCCATGAGGGGGGCACTCACGAGGAGGGCTTCCGTGCGGCCCTGACCTCGCTGGTCAACCGCTACGCGCGGGACAAGGAGATCCTGCGGGCCAAGGATGACAACCTCTCGGGCGACGACGTCCGCGAGGGCCTGACCGCCGTGCTCTCCGTCAAGCTCTCCGAGCCCCAGTTCGAGGGGCAGACCAAGACCAAGCTCGGCAACTCCGAGGCGAAGGGCTTCATCCAGAAGATCGTCTCGGACCAGCTCGGTGACTGGCTCGAACGAAACCCCGGCCCCGCCCGGGACATCATCCGCAAGGCCCAGTTGGCCTCCCAGGCCCGCATGGCGGCCCGCAAGGCCCGGGACAACGCCCGCCGGAAGTCGCCGTTGGAGTCCTTCGGGATGCCCGGCAAGTTGGCGGACTGCTCCTCGAAGAACCCCGTCGAGTGTGAGGTCTACATCGTGGAGGGCGACTCCGCGGGTGGCTCGGCCAAGCAGGGCCGCAACCCCGGGACCCAGGCCATCCTGCCGCTGCGCGGCAAGATCCTGAACGTGGAGCGCGCCCGCCTGGACCGCGCCCTGTCCAACGCCGAGGTCCAGGCGATGATCACGGCTTTCGGTACGGGCATCGGTGAGGAATTCGACATCACCAAGCTGCGGTACCACAAGATCGTGCTGATGGCGGATGCGGACGTGGACGGCCAGCACATCACCACGCTGCTGCTGACGGTCCTGTTCCGCTACATGCGCCCGCTGATCGAGCACGGCTTCGTGTTTCTGGCCCAGCCACCGCTCTACCGCATCAAGTGGTCCAACGCCCCGCACGACTACGTCTTCACGGACGAGGAGCGGGACCGTTCCCTGGCTGCCGGCGCGGCGAGGGGCTGGCGTTACCCGAAGGACAACGGCATCCAGCGTTACAAGGGCCTGGGCGAGATGGACTACCAGGAACTGTGGGACACCACCATGGATCCGGAGCACCGGACCCTGCTGCAGGTCACCATGGATGACGCGGCCGCAGCGGACGAGATCTTCTCGATGTTGATGGGCGAGGACGTCGAATCGCGCCGTAGCTTCATCCAGCAGAACGCCAAGGACGTCCGTTTCCTGGACATCTGAGCCGACCCCCACCCCGGCGGGCTCGCCCGGGAAGGTGCCGCCCGCGCGTCGGGCCCCTCCGCCTGAGCCCGCCCGGCCGGATCCCGGCCCCACGACCACACAGAATCGAGGACCACGTCCGTGGCTGACGAGCAGAATCCTGAGCACGAGAACGAGACCGGCAGCGAGGCCGCCGGCACCCCCCAGGGGCACGACGACGGCCCGGTCGCCTCCGAGGGGGAGGCGTCGGTGATCGCCCCACCGCTTTCCGACCATGACAAGGTCGAGCAGGTGGACCTGCAGACCGAGATGAAGCGGTCCTACCTGGACTATGCCATGGCCGTGATCGTGGGCCGTGCGCTGCCGGACGTGCGGGACGGCCTCAAGCCGGTGCACCGCCGCGTGCTGTACGGGATGTTCGACGGCGGCTACCGGCCGGACCGTTCGTTCAACAAGTCCGCTCGCGTGGTCGGTGAGGTGATGGGCAACTACCACCCGCACGGCGACTCCGCGATCTATGACGCCCTCGTGCGCCTGATCCAGGACTGGGTCATGCGCTACCCGTTGGCTCTCGGCCAGGGCAACTTCGGTTCACCCGGCAACGACGGCGCGGCCGCCCAGCGTTACACCGAGACCAAGATGGCCCCGTTGGCCATGGAGATGGTCCGGGACATCGCCGAGAACACGGTTGACTTCCAGGACAACTACGACGGCAAGCAGCAGGAACCCGCGGTCATGCCGGCCCGGTTCCCGAACCTGTTGGTCAACGGTTCCTCCGGCATCGCCGTGGGCATGGCCACCAACATCCCTCCGCACAACCTGCGTGAGGTGATCGAGGGCGTCCAGTGGTACCTGGAGCACCCGGAGGCCTCGCGCGAGGAACTGCTCGCCGCCCTGATGCAGCGCATCAAGGGGCCGGACTTTCCCAGCGGCGCCCAGATCCTGGGCCGCAAGGGCATCGAGGAGGCCTACCGCACCGGTCGCGGCTCGATCACCATGCGTGCGGTGGTCAACGTGGAGGAGATCCAGAACCGGACCTGCCTGGTGGTCACCGAGCTGCCCTACATGGCCAACCCGGACAACCTCGCCTCCAAGATCGCCGAGATGGTGCGGGACGGCAAGCTCTCCGGCATCGCGGACATGCGGGACGAGACCTCCGGGCGCACCGGCCAGCGATTGGTGATCGTGCTCAAGCGGGACGCCGTGGCCAAGGTGGTGCTGAACAACCTGTACAAGCACACCCAGTTGCAGGAGAACTTCTCCGCCAACATGCTGGCCCTGGTGGATGGTGTGCCGCGTACCCTGTCCCTGGACGGCTTCGTGCACCACTGGGTGATGCACCAGATCGAGGTCATCGTCCGGCGCACCGAGTTCCGCAAGAGGAAGGCCGAACTCCGCGCCCACATCCTGCAGGGTCTGCTCAAGGCCCTGGACATGTTGGACGAGGTCATCGCCACCATCCGGGCCTCCGCCAGTGCGGATGCCGCCCGCGAGTCACTGAAGACGCTTCTGGACATCGACGACGACCAGGCGCAGGCCATCCTCAACATGCAGCTGCGTCACCTGGCCGCCCTGGAGCGCCAGGGCATCCAGGACGAGTATGACGAGCTGCAGGCGAAGATCGCCGAGTACAACAAGATCCTGGAGTCCCCGGAGCGTCAGCGTGAGGTGGTCTCCACGGAACTGGCCGAGATCGGGCAGAAGTACGGCGACGAGCGGCGCTCGGAGATCCAGTACGGCTACGACGGCGACATGTCGATCGAGGATCTCATCCCCGAGGAGGAGATGGTGGTCACCATCACCCGCGGCGGGTACATCAAGCGCACTCGGATCGACAACTACCGTGCCCAGAACCGCGGTGGGAAGGGCGTGCGGGGTGCCACCCTGCGTGAGGACGACGTGGTGGCGCACTTCTTCACCACCTCCACCCACCACTGGATCCTGTTCTTCACCAACCTCGGCCGGGTCTACCGCATCAAGACCTATGAGCTGCTGGAGGCCGGCCGTGACGCCAAGGGCCAGCACGTGGCCAACCTCATGGCCTTCCAGCCGGACGAACAGATCGCCCAGGTCCTTCCGCTCGCCGACTACGGGCGGGCGCCATACCTGGTCCTGGCCACGCGCGAGGGTCTCGTGAAGAAGACCCTCCTGGCGGACTATGACACGAATCGCAGTGCCGGCGTGATCGCCGTCCGCCTGCGTGAAGGTGACGAGGTGGTCTCCGCCAAGCTGGTCTCGGAGGAGGACGACATGATCCTGATCTCCAAGAACGGCCAGTCGCTGCGCTTCAACGCCACCAATGAGGCCCTGCGCCCGATGGGCCGCGCCACCTCCGGCGTGACCGGCATGAAGTTCCGCCAGGGTGATGAGTTGCTGACGGCGGACGTGATCCGCGAGGATGCCTTCGTCTTCACCGTCACGGACGGTGGCTACGCCAAGCGCTCCGCCGTGGACGAGTACCGCGTGCAGAACCGCGGTGGCCTGGGCATCAAGGTCGGCAACTTCGTGGAGGACCGTGGGGAGCTCACCGGCGGACTCGTGGTGGAGGAGGGTGACGAGGTGCTGGTGGTGATGAACTCCGGCAAGGTGGTCCGTTCCTCCGTGGCTGGGGTACCGGCCCGGGGCCGCAACACCATGGGCGTGATCTTCGCGAAGCCGGACAAGAAGGACCAGATCATCGCGGTCACCCTCAACAACGAGAAGCAGCTCAACGGTGTAGCCGGTGAGGACGGGGACGTCCCTGAAGGGGATGTTACCGAGGGTGAAGTACCCTTGGACTCTGAGACGGCCGCCCCCGCCAGCGCGGAGGGGACCGACACGACCGTGACAGCCACCGAATCCGCACAGGTCGAATCCGACCCGGATGCGGAGATTGACGGAGGACAGTAGTGAGCACATCCGGAACGCCCCGATCCGGAGGCCAGCGCCCGGCCGGCGGTTCCTCGGCCAAGGGAGCCGCGCCCCGCGGAACGCAGCAACGGTCCTCGGGCCAGGGTGCCCGTCAGGGGGGACCGCGCCCGCAGGGTACCCGGCCCGCGGGAAACGCCCCGTCCCGGCCGCAGCGGCCGGCCCAGCGTCCCGCGCAGCAGGGGCTGGTCCGGCCGGCACCGAAGGCCAAGGTCCGCAAGGCCCGGCTCCTCGTCTCCAAGGTGGACCCCTGGTCCGTGCTGAAGATGGCGTTCCTGCTCTCCGTGGCCCTGGGGATCGTGACGGTGGTGGGTGCCGTGGTGCTCTGGACCGTCATGGACCTCACCGGCATCTTCGATCAGGTCAATGACCTGCTCGCCCAGGTGCTCGGCTCCGAGGGAGGGTCCTTCACCGTCCAGCAATTGATCTCGCTGGGGCAGGTGGCCTCCTTCGCCACGATCATTGCCGTGGTGAACGTGGTGCTGTTGACGGCCCTGAGCATGCTCGCGGCCGTGCTGTACAACATCTCCTCCACCCTCGTGGGTGGCATCGGCGTCACGCTCACCGACGACTGAGCACCTCACGTCGAGGACCTCGGGGGTGGCCACGACCAGTCCTCGCCTCCCTCGAGGTGATGGGTGAGGCCAGTGGTGGAGGTTCCGCGGCCGGGGGCTGGTCCGGACCGGGCCGATTTTGCCGGTCGGCCGGGCTGGGGTAATGTTGATTCTCGTTCCGAGGATGCGATGACATCGCATGATCGAGACGTGAGGGCGTATAGCTCAGGCGGTTAGAGCGCTTCGCTGATAACGAAGAGGTCCCAAGTTCAAGTCTTGGTACGCCCACTCACGCAGTTCCCCCATCCGGTTGGAGAGCCGGGGAAGGTGGCACCATGAAGCCGGTAGTTCGACTGGCCGTCGTGGCAGCCGGCGTCGCCGCCGTGCTGGGAGTCCGCTCGTGGCGTGAGAACGAACGCGGCAAGCAGGTCTGGAGCTCGGCCACGGACTCACTGGACAGTCCGGGAACCGCACGCGAGAGTCAGGCTGAGCCGAACAACTGAAGAACCCCTCGGGGGCATGGCGCAATTGGTAGCGCACCTGCTTTGCAAGCAGGGGGTTAGGGGTTCGAGTCCCCTTGCCTCCACCGATGTGAAAGGGCCCGGGACACCTGATGGTGTCCCGGGCCCTTTCACATGCTGCGGCAACGGCCGTGACGTCCGGCAGGGCGGGAGCGGGCCGCCGGCCCCGAAGGGAGCCGACGGCCCGGACGCTCACTCCGCGGACTTCGGGGCGGGAATGCCCTCGACCTTCTCCTCGGCGCCGTCCACGCTGTCCACCGTGGCGCTGCCGGCGGCGACGCTGGGGGCCGTGGTCCCGGCTGCGGCGGCCGGAGCCACCGGGGCGGACGGTGCGGTCTGGGCGAGGTCCGGGTCTGTGCCCGTGGCAGTGGCGCGCGCCGCCGGGGCGGGCTGCTTCGGCAGGGGTGCCGGCGCCGGGGTCTTCCAGGGATCCTCGACCGGCTTGGTCAGTTGCCAGACAGCGACGGCGGCCACACCGGTGGCCACGACGATGCCGGCCACGAGCCAGCCCTTGCCGCCCTTGTTGCTCTTCTTGGCCTGCCTCTTCAGCTGCTTCTCCGCCACCTTCGCGTATTCCTCGGTGGCCTTGCGCAGCTTCTTGACGGCCTTCTTGTCCCCGGTGATGCTGACCAGGGCATTCTCGACGGCCGGGGAGATCTTGGCTCCGTGGGCGGCCTTGGAGGCTCGGCCCGCGACATCAGCCAGCCGGGCGGAGGCGGCCGGGACATAATCACCCTCGACCCTGTTGCGAGCCTCCTCGAAGGCCGGGGAGAACTTCTCCACAGCGCCAGACCACGCGGAATTGGCCTGGGCCAGTCCGGCCTTGACCTGCGGGCTCAACTTCTCCACGGTCTCGGAGACCTGGTGGGAGGCCTTCTCACCGGCCACCTTGCCCTGGGCCTTGCCCTCACCCAGGCCTCGTTCGGCCCAGGCCAAAGCCGCTTCGACCTTTGGCGCGGCCCAGTGTGCGGCCTGGTCGATACCGGCATTGACCCGATCCTCAATGCTCGGAACAGTCGTCTTCTTGCTCATCTGAACCTCCATGACGTGCGGCTGTGCACTGGTTTGTGCCGGCAACCCACCGGTCAGCCGGTCCTGCCTACAGCCTACGGGTTCCAGGCCCTGACGGCACGGCGGGTCCCGGCAGCCGTGATTCGGCCCTGCGCGAAGTCAGCGCATCGCCCCCCGCCGTGCGGTCCTGCGGGGGGCGGGTGGTGGAACAATGGCGATCATGACTGCCATTGCAACCCACATCGCCACCATCAAGACCACCGCCGGGGACATCCTCGTTGAGCTCTACGGCAACCACGCCCCGAAGACCGTGAAGAACTTCGTGGGATTGTCCACCGGAGAGCAGGAGTGGACGCACCCGCAGACCGGGGAGACCCACAACGGGACCCCGCTGTACTCCGGGACCGTCTTCCACCGCATCATCAAGGACTTCATGATCCAGGGCGGGGATCCGCTGGGCCAGGGCTTCGGCGGTCCGGGCTACCAGTTCGACGACGAGATCAGCCCTGACCTTGACTTCGCCTCGCCCTACAAGTTGGCCATGGCCAATGCCGGGATCCAGAACGGCCGGGGCACCAACGGCTCGCAGTTCTTCATCACCACGGTGCCCACCACCTGGCTGCAGGGCAAGCACTCCATCTTCGGCGAGGTCAAGGACGATGCCTCGAAGAAGGTCGTCGACGCCCTGAACTCCGTGGCCACCGATGGCCGGGACAAGCCCCTCGAGGCCGTCTCCATCGAGTCCATCGAGATCAAGGAAGCCTGAGTCCCCTTGACCCACCAGACCTCGGGCGGTCCGGACGGTGGGATGGAACGGCAGTTGCCGGTCTGTCCCCGCCATCCGGACCGCCCTTCGTTCATCCGTTGCCAGCGGTGCGGCCGGCCGGCCTGTCCCGAATGCCAGCGTCCGGCCGCCGTCGGGGTCCACTGTGTGGACTGTGTGGCCGCGGCAGGCCAGGCAGGAGGGGACCCCTCAGGGGCAGCCGGTGCCACTGACCCGTGGGGAATGCCCGTGCAGGGTGGCCAGCGGGCCCCGGCCCGGCCCCAGCGGCAACCCCGAACGATGGCGGTCTCCCGCCCAGGCCAGCCGTGGGTCACGTGGACCATGATCGGGCTGTGCGTGGTGATGTATGCCCTGCAGTGGATCACCTCCGGCCAGAGCATGGGGGTCACCGAGCGGTTCTTCTATGCCGGCCTGCACACCTCCGCCGCGGGGATGGAGCCCTGGCGCATGCTGACCTCGGCCTTCCTGCACTCCCTGGGAAATCCCCTGCACATCGTGCTGAACCTGTACACGTTGTGGCTCATGGGCCGGATTCTGGAGCCGGTGTTGGGCTGGCCACGCTTCCTCGCGCTGTACCTGATCTCGGCGTTCGGTGGCTCCGTGGCGGTGTTGTTGCTGTCCAACCCGTACATCCCCGTGGTGGGTGCCTCGGGGGCCGTCTACGGGCTCTTCGCCGCACTCTTCATCGTGATGCGCAAGACCGGCGGCAATGTCACCGGGATCGCGGCGCTGATCGGCGTGAACCTGGTGATCTCCTTCGTGCCCGGTGCCAACATCTCCTGGCAGGGGCACGTGGGCGGACTGGTGACCGGGGCGGCCTGCGCGGCCGTCCTGGCGTACCTGCCCCGGGGCCAGCACGGAGCGGGGTGGCGAACGCGGATAACAGGACGTCCCGCCGTGGTGCAGTGGCTCGCCCTGGCCGGAATCCTGGTGGTGCTGCTGATCCTGACCGCGGTCGGGGTGGGGCAGTTGGGTATTCCGACCCTGATCGAGCAGCAACTGAGCAGCTAGAGCAGGCTGTTGGGGACGTGGGGGCGAGTGCCTCAGCGTCGAGCCGGCCCTCTCGGGGACGAACGGAGACGCTCACACGACCAGTGCTCTGGGGTCCTTCTCCAGCCTTCCACAGCGTCCTGTCCGAGATCGAGCCGATCTCCACCGGCCCCCGTTACCTCGCCTTGGTGGGGACTGACCTCAAAGGTCTCCACTGGGCACGTCGGGGCTCATGTTTATCCACAGGGATATCCACGGATGTGGATGGAATGACACGGTTGTCATTCGCCTCCTGAGTTATCCACAAGGGTTATCCACAATGTGGATGAATAACAGCGGTGTTGTTCCCACTGTGGACGAGGATGTGGACAATAAAAGTCCATGTCAGCGACGATATTGGCGGCATTTGGAGCCTTGGGGATAACTCGGGCGTTTCGGGCCGCCGACGACCGAAGTCTTCCACAATTCGACCCCGAGGGGGAGGATCGCCGTATGGCTCATGGCGACGACCTATCCACAGGCCCTGATGGCGATTCCGCAGCCTCCCTGCCGGAACTGGCCCAGCAGGTGCGCTGGCACTGGGAGCATCACCTGTCCCCGCGGCTCCAGGGGATGAGTGACGAGGAATACCACTGGGAGTCGGCGCGCGGAGCCTGGGGGCTCAGGCCTCGCGGGGTCGCCGGACCCGAACACCCTGGGGCAGTCCGGGCGGGCGGCGGCGACTGGCTGCTGGACTTCGCCTTCCCGGAACCGAACCCGGCGCCGGTCACCACGATCGCCTGGCGGGCTGCGCATGTGCTCGTAGGGGTGCTGGGCGCGCGGATGGCAGGCCACTTCGGAGGCCCCGCGATGGACTACTACACCTATGACTATCCAGGCACAGCGGACGAGGCCTATGCGAGGCTGGGGACCGCAGTCGGACGCTGGTGCGACGCGGTGGACACGCTGGGGCCCGCAGAGCTGGGCGAACCCGTGGGCGAAGCCGAGGGACCATGGGCGGAACACCCGATGCTCGAGCTGGTGCTGCACGTCAACCGGGAGGTCATCCACCACGGCGCGGAGATGTGCCTGTTGCGGGATCTGTACCGCGCGGAACGGACGTGAGGCCGCAGGCGAGATCTGAGACGGGCTGTGAAGCCTAACGCCAGCGAGTGGTCATGAGGAAGCCGACGCACGCAATGCCGAAGCCGATGCCGATGTTCCAGCCGCCCGCCTGGGGGATGGGCGCCAGGCCCTCGGCGAGGTAGTAGACGACGATCCAGATCAGGCCAACGATCATCAGGCCGAACATGATCGCCTTGTACCAGGCCGGCAGTGGGCCGGGCTCCTGCTCCTGAGCGCGGCGTTCGGCCCGTAGCTGGGCTCGATCGGCCTTGGCGGCCTGGCTGGCCTTGCTGCCGGTCTTGCGGGACTTGGACTCGGGCACGTCGGTTCCTGTTCACGGTCGGTCGGTCACGTCGCCGCACCGATTCCGGTCACGGCGTAGTCTGCTTCAGACGAAGACATCCGGGCCAGTCTAGCGGCGAACGCCGCAGCCGCCTCCAGACCTGATGGGAACCTGCATGACCTCCCCGACCAGCTCCACCAGCCCCGCCGCACGGATCCTGGTGGTGGACAACTATGACAGCTTCGTCTACACCCTGGTGGGCTACCTGCGGGAACTGGGTGCGGACACCCTGGTGGTGCGCAACGACGCCATGAGCCTCGGCGAGGTGACCGAGCTGGCCGCAGACCGTCAGGGGATCCTGCTCTCCCCGGGGCCTGGAACCCCGGCAGGGGCCGGCGTCAGTGTGGACCTGGTCCACTGGGCGGCCGAGCAGTCCAAGCCGCTCTACGGAGTCTGCCTGGGCCATCAGGCGATCTCCGAGGCCTACGGGGCAACGGTGACGCATTCCGCAGAGCTGATGCACGGCAAGACCTCCCGCGTGCTGCACGGCAACCACTCCATGTTCGCCGGTGTACCGGATCCCTTCACGGCGACTCGTTACCACTCGCTGGCGGCCGTACGGTCCACGGTCCCAGACGAGCTGGAGATCACCGCCGAGACGGAGGGCGGGATCGTCATGGGGGTGGCCCACCGGTCAGTACCCCTGTGGGGCGTGCAGTTCCACCCGGAGTCCGTGCTGACGGAGGGGGGCTACCGGATGCTGGCCAATTGGTTGGAGTCCCTAGGAATGGCAGGTGCCGCCGCGCGGGCGGACACGCTCTCCCCCGTGGTGGGCTGAGCGGAGGGCTCCGACGCGGAACCGACTAGCCGCCGGCCCCGCGCCCCGACCCGCGCCCGTTGTTGTTGCCGGGACCCACGGGCGCCGCCTCCGGAGTCTCACTGGCCGAATCCGAGGGGCTCGCGGAGTCACTCGTTGAGGGCGAGGGGGAATCCGAGTCCGAGGGCGACGCTGAATCCGAGGGGGACGCCGAGTCCGAGGGGGACGCCGAGTCCGAGGGGGACGCCGAGTCACTGGGGCTGGCGGACTCGCTCGATGGCGTCGGGGTAGGCGACGGTGGAGCCTCAGCCACCTCGACCGCGACGGAGGAACCCTGCGGAACCTCGGAGCCCTCGGCCTGTGACTGCCCGACCACGGTTCCCGGCTCCGGGGTCTCGCGCTCCACCGTGGACACCGTCATGCTCAGGCCGACCTCCTCCAGGGCCGCCTGCGCCTCCGCCTGGGTACTTCCGACGAGGTTGGGCACCTCCACGTTTCCTGAGGACATCTGCAACTCGACGGAGGCGCCGGAGCGCACCGTGGCACCGAGTTCAGGGGATGTTCCGACCAGGCGGTCCCGTGGCACGTCCGCTGAGGGAACGTAGCGCACCGAGGAGATGGCCAGTCCCAGTCCCTCGAGAGTGTCCCGGGCTGTTGCCTCGGACTGGCCGGCCAGGTCCGCAGGGATCTCGATCTGCTCCGGTCCCTTGGAGATGAGGAGGGTGATCTCCTGGCCCTTCTGGGCGGTGGCCCCGTCGGCCGGCTCGGTGCCGACCGCCAGGTCTCGCTGGACCTCGTCGTCATACACCTCCTCCAGGATGGGACGGAGCTCTGCCGAGGTCAGGGCGTTCTGCGCCTCGATCTGGGTCATGTTGGTCACTGGCGGGACGGTGACCCGGTTGGCCTCCACATTGCGACGGTTCAGCTCGTCCATGAGGAACCAGCCGCCAGCCACCGCCCCGAGGGCGAGGATGACCACGAGGATCGGAATCCAGATCCGGTGGCTCTTGCGCTTCTTCGGCTCGTGCGCCGGTCCCCCGGTCGCGACGGGATCCAGGGGGTGTCCGGTGGAGCCCTCGGAGTCCACCGGATCTGTGGGGGTGGCTGCGGTCCGCGGGACGGCGTGAGTGGCCGAGTAGCGCTGCGTGGCGGGCTCGGTGCCGACGGCGGGCATGGCCGTGGTCGTCACCGTCGGATCCTGAGCGTCGGACTCCACGGCAGACATGGCCTCAGTGGGACGATCCCCGGCGGCCCCGGCGGCCCCAGCCGTCACGGCGCCCGCCGAGCGGACCGGACGAGGTGACTGGCCGGCGTCGGGATTCTCGAGGGCGCGCATCAGCGCGGCGCGGAACTCGAGGCCGGACTGGAACCGCTCGAGGCGGTCCTTGGCCAGGGAACTGGCGACCACGGAATCCAGGGCGGGTGAGACGGTGGGATTGAGCGTCGAGGGGGCCGGGGGCTCCTCGTGGACGTGCTGGTAGGCGAGGGCCGGGGAGGTATCGGCCACGAAGGGCGGCCGTCCGGTCAACAGCTCGAAGAGGAGGCAGCCCGCCGAGTAGAGGTCCGACCGCGAGTCCACGGTCTCACCCCGGGCCTGTTCGGGTGAGAGGTAGGTGGCGGTGCCGACCAGCGTCTGGGTCTGCGTCATGGTGGCCGCCGAGTCGGACAGGGCGCGGGCGATGCCGAAGTCCATGACCTTCACAGCACCGGACTTGGTGACCATGATGTTGGCGGGCTTGATGTCCCGGTGGACGATCCCCTCCTCATGGCTGTAGTTCAGGGCGGCCAGCAGCCCGGAGGTCCATTCGACGGCCAGGTCCACCGTGATCTCGTCATGGCGCAGCAGATCCCGCAGAGTGCGGCCGTCCACGAACTCCATGACGATGAACGGGCAGGCGACGCCTTGATAGGCGCCATCCTCGAACCGTTCCTCCCCGGTGTCGAAGACGGAGACGATGTTGGGGTGGTTCAACGCGGCCGAGGACTGGGCCTCGCGGTGGAAGCGGGACTGGAACTGCGGATCCCGGGCCAGGTCCGGGCGCATGAGCTTGATGGCCACCCTGCGACCGAGCTTCTGGTCCCGCCCCTGGAACACATCGGCCATGCCACCCCGGCCGATGAGTTCACCGACCTCATACCGGCCGTTGAGGATGCGTTGATGTGGCACTGTCGTTCGTCCTGTTCTCGGATGGGTGGGAGACGGGGCCGCCGGCTAGGCCGCTGGGTCCGCGCTCGCCTCGGTGGCGGTCTCGCTCGAGGCGGCCGGGGTGCTCGGATCGTCGCTGCCCTCTGCGCTCTCGGGAGTCGTGGTCTCGGTGGGCGACTGCGTCGGGGTGCTCTGCGGAGCGGAGGTGGTCGCTTCGGAGGTCGTCTCCGCCGGGGTGGTGGGCTCCGAGGTGGGCGACTGCGACGGGGTGCTCTCCGGTGCCGAGGTGGTGGGTGCGGGGGTGGTGGGCTCCGAGGTGGTCGGTTCCGGGGTGGTTTCCTCTGTGGGACCGGCGGAGTACCTCACGGTGATCAGGGTTCCCACGGGGACATCGCCGGTATGGGACAGGGTCAGCACGGTCCCGGAAGGTTCCTCCGCGGCGACCTCCTGGCTGGTGACGTCCATGCCCAGGTCCCGGAGTGCGGCCTCCACGCTGGTGATGTCCGCGCCGAGGTAGTCGTCCGCACTGATGGACACGGTCTCCGGTCCCGAAGAGGAGGACGAGCCTGACTCAGTGGTGCTGGTGGCAGGTGCCGAGGACTCATCCTCGCCACCACCGGTCAGGGTGGGGCCCAGCCAGATCCCGAGGATGACGAAGACGATCAGGGCCAGCAGACCGATCATCGGCCAGGTCCACGGACTGCGCTTCCTGCGCCCGGCCGTGCGGTCCAGCTGATCGTTGTCCACGGGTTCCACCCCTCCCGGGGCGCTGGTCGCATTCCGGCCGCGGCCGCCGTCGGGGCTTCCGGTGGCGGAGATGGCTCCGGCCGCACCGGCAGCACCGGCACCCACACCGGCGGCACCGGCTCCGGCCACGGGAAGCGCGGACGTGCCCGTGCCCTCGGAGCCGGAAGAGCTGCTGATGACCTCGGTGGCATGGGTCTGGGACATGCCCGAGTAGTCGACGGCCTGGGTCAGGGCCTGGGTGGGGGTGCCCTGGGCGGCCACTGCCGCGGCAGCCGCATCCCCGGTGAGGAACGGGACCATGCCGGGCACGGCGGCGGCGGCGGACGCGGTGTCCTGCTGCCGCAGGGACTCGGCGGCCTCCGCCAGCGCGGTGGCGTTGGCGGGCCTCTCGTGGGGCTCCTTGGCCAGCATGGACATGATCAGGGCCCGCACCGGCTCGGGGATGGATTCCGTCAACGGCGGCGGCGGGTCATTGACCTGGGCCAGCGCGATCGCGATCTGGGACTCACCCGAGAAGGGGCGGTGCCCCACGAGGCACTCGTAGCCGATGACGCCGAGCGAGTAGATGTCCGAGGAACCGGTGGCCTGCTGGCCGGTGGCCTGTTCCGGGGCGAGGTATTGCGCCGTGCCCATGACCTGGCCGGTGGCCGTCAGCGGCACCTGGTCCGCGAGCCGGGCGATGCCGAAGTCGGTGACCTTGACGCGGCCGTGGGGGGTGATGAGCAGGTTGCCCGGCTTGATGTCACGGTGCACGAGCCCCTGGGCATGGGCTGCGGAGAGGGCTCGAGCCGTCTGCGCCATGATGTTCAGCGTGCGGTCAGGGGAGAGCACCTTCTCCTTGTCCAGGATCGCCGAGAGCGGCGGCCCGGGCACGAGCTCCATCACGAGGTAGCCGGAGCCGTCCTCCTCGCCGTAGTCGAACACATTGGCCACGCCCGGATGGTTCAACAGCGCGGTGTGCTGTGCCTCCGCCCGGAACCGGCGCAGGAAGTTGGCGTCCCCGGTGTACTCCTCCTTGAGGATCTTCACCGCCGTCAGCCGCCCCAGGACCTTGTCCTTGGCCTTCCAGACCTCACCCATGCCACCGATGGCGATGCGCTCGGTGAGCTGGTACCTGCCGCCCAGCGTGATACCCGATGTCGGCCTCACTGTGTGACCACCGCCTCCATGATTTCCTTCAGGTTGGTCGACGTCAGCGCACTGCCTTGGTCGAAGTCGATGTTCTGGTACACGATCGTGACGGCCACCTGCGGATCGTCCGCCGGAGCGAATCCGGTGATCCACGAGTTGACCAGGTCGTTGTCCGCGCCCAACTGGGCGGTGCCGGTCTTCGCAGCGATGTCCACGGTCTCGGACTTCGCGCGGTAGGCCGTGCCGCCGTCCAGGGGCTCGCGCATCAGTTCGGTCATCTGCTCGGCGATCTCCGGGGTGGTGGAGCGTTTGAAGACCTCCGGCTGCATCTCCTCCAGCAGCGTCAGGTCGGAGCCGCGGATGGAATCGATCAACTGTGGTTTCATCAGCGTCCCCTCGTTGGCGATC
Organism: Citricoccus nitrophenolicus; assembly: GCF_047305825.1. Taxonomy (GTDB): domain Bacteria; phylum Actinomycetota; class Actinomycetes; order Actinomycetales; family Micrococcaceae; genus Citricoccus; species Citricoccus nitrophenolicus. The sequence continues at coordinate 1,915,321 of NZ_CP063070.1, forward strand.
GCGGCCGCGACCATGTTCATCTGCAGGGCGGTGGCCTTGACGTCCCGCTGGCCGATCGAGGACTGTGCCAGGGCGGCGTCGTCGAGGTCGTCCGGGAACTGTGAGGCGGCCACCGACAGCGGGATCTCCAGAGGCTGGTTGAAGCCGAAGTTCTCCGCCGTCTGGCGGATCCGATCCTGGCCCAGTTCCATGGCGGCTGTGGCGAAGGGGGTGTTGCAGGACTGGGCGAAGATCTCGGCGAGGGTGGCCCGGTCCAGGTTTCCGCACAGCCCGCCGCCGAAGTTGCCCAGCTCCGTGCTCGAGTTCGGCAGCGTGATGGAATCCGGCACGTCCATCATCTCGTCCGTCTGGTAGTCCCCGGACTCGAGCATGGCCACCGTGTCGATCAGTTTGAAGGTGGACCCCGGCGCCGGCAGGGAGGCGGTGGGCCGGTTGACGTAGGGACTCAGTCCCGGCACGGTCTGGAGCTCCTCCATGTTGGCCGAGGCCGCCGCCCCGCTGTGGGTGGCCAGCAGGTTGGTGTCATAGCTGGGCTTGGAGGCCATGGCCAGGACATCGCCGGTGCTGGGATCGGAGATGACCACCGAGCCCTGGACCCCCTCCGGCATCACCGAGTACGCCAGCTCCTGCATCTCGGGATCGATGGTCAGCTCCACCTGGGCACCCTCCATCTGCGTGCCGGAGAACAGTTGGATCAGCCGGTCCACGAACTGGCCGTCGGAGGAACCGGCCAGGTGGCGGTTGAGCTTGTCCTCCAGGCCCGTGGCCCCGTAGGTCAGCGAGTAGAAGCCGGTCAGCCCCGAGTACAGCTCGGTGTCGTGGTAGACGCGCTGGTAGTTGAAGTCATCATTGGATTCCACCGACTCGGCGATGGGGTTGCCGTCCACCAGGATCGGTCCGCGGGCCGAACCGAACTCCTGGTAGAGCTGACGCGAGTTGAAGTCGTTGTTCTTCAGCGCGTCGGCGGCGAGGACCTGGATGATGGAGATGGCCACGATCAGCACCAAGAACATGGCGATGACCACGACCCACGTGTTGCGGATGGCCTGGTTCATGCGGTGACACCTCCCGCAGGCGTGGTCAGGGGGACCCCGGCGGTGCGGTCCTGGTGGCCGGAGCCGGAACCGGAGGCGTTCACCATGGGGCCGACCGCCACCGGCTTGCGGGCGGACTGGGACACCATCAGCACGAGGGCCACCACGATCCAGTTGGCCAGCAGTGAGGAGCCACCGGCCGCCATGAACGGGGTGGTGAGGCCGGTCAGGGGGATGACCATGGTCACGCCGCCGATCACCACGAAGCACTGCATGGCCATGGTGAAGGCGAGTCCGGCGGCCAGTAGCTTGCCGAAGGAGTCCCGGGTGCCCAGGGCGGCACGCATCATCCGGGTGACCAGCAGCACGAAGAGCATCAGGATCGCGGAGAGCCCGATGAAGCCCAATTCCTCGCCGAAGGAGGCGATGATCATGTCCGAATTGGCGTAGGCCACGATGTCCGGCCGGCCTCCGCCCAGTCCGGTGCCGACGAGACCACCTGAGGCGAGCCCGAACAACCCCTGGACGATCTGATAGCTTCCGGCGCCCCGGTTGTAGACCTCCGGGTCGAAGGCGTTGAGCCAGGCGTCCACCCGCAGTCCCACGTGCGAGATCGTGTTCACGGCCAGCAGCCCGCCCACGGCCACGAGGACGAGTCCGAGGATGATCCAGGACACCCGTGAGGTGGCCAGGTAGATCATGGCCATGAACAGGCCGAAGAACAGGATGGCCGAACCGAGGTCCCGCTGGAAGACCAGGACACCCATGGAGATCAGCCACGCGATGATCAGCGGTCCCATGTCTCGGAATCGGGGGAACGTGACGGGGCCCAGCTTCTTGCCCGCCAGCAGGATCAGGTCCCGGTTGGCCGAGAGATAGCCCGCGAAGAAGACGGCCAGGGTGATCTTGGCGATCTCGCCGGGCTGGAAGGAGCCGACGCCGAGGTTGATCCAGATCCTGGCGCCGTTGATCGTCACGCCCAGGCCGGGGATGAGGGGCAGCACCAGCAGGATGCCGGAGGCGGCCAGGAAGAGGTAGGGCCAGCGCCGCAGGATCCGGTGGTCCTTGAGCACCCAGAGCAGGGCGATGGCCACGCCCATGGCCACCACGGTCCACAACAGCTGCCGGCCGGCGGCATCGTCTCCCTCGGCCACGTCGATACGGTGGATCATGGCGATGCCGAGGCCGTTGAGGGTGACGACGATCGGCAGGATGTAGGGGTCCGCGTACCGAGCGCGCAGCCGCAGTACGAGGTGGAAGACCAGCGCCATGATGGCCAGCACGGCACCCTGCACCCAGTAGTCGGAGGTGATCGGGCGGTCCATCCCGAGTCCGGCGAGGACGCTGGCGCCGATACCGATGCACAGGCCCACGATCAGCAGCACCAGTTCGGTGTTGCGGCGCGGGCGCGGAAGGGTTGGATCCTGGGGCATCAGCGATCACCTCCTGAGGGGCTGACTGGAGTGGTGGCGGATTCGGAGGGCGAGCCGGATGCCGACTCGCTGGGGGACGCCGAGCCGCTGGGTGAGGCACTCGGGGACGGGGTGGGTTCGGGGGTCAGGGAGGTCTCCAGCTGTTCCACGATCTGTTGAGCGTGCTCGAGGTCCCGGGCCGGCAGCCCGGACTCCACGCGCTGGCGGGAGTAGGCCGGCAGTTCCTCCAGGGACACCTCGGTCTCCGTGTCCAGGTGCGCCAGCTCGATCGGCCCGAGCCGCTGGGAGACCCCGTTGAAGATGGCCACCCGGCCGTCCTGCGCGCCCACGAAGTACTGCGTCTGAGTCCAGAGGTACCCCCACAGCAGCAGCACCGCGAAGATCAGGGCCAGCAGGGCGGTGAAGACGGGAATGAACACGGAACGACGACGGCGCGGCCGGTCCTCGTCCCGGGTTCCCTCCCGGTCCCGCGAGTCTGCCGCCGACACCTCTGCGGCGGAGTCCTCCGGCGCGCGGTGGCCCTCGATGAGGTCCGCGGACGCCGTGGCGGGCACGGGCTCGCGGGGAGGGTGGGTGCCCTCGGCCTGATCGCCGAGCGTGGGGGCGCCGGTGAGCAGGGCGGCAGCCCGCTTCTGGGTGCTGCGCCGCGTGACGATGGGGATCTTCCCGGTCTGGGTGGCCAGGTCGGCCGCGCCCACCAGCACGTGGGGGCGGGACTCGAGGTCCTCGCGCAGCAGGGAGGCGGAGACGGGGCCGGCCTGTGCGGGGGTGGCGGCCGCGAGGGCCTGTTCGGAGAGCTGTGCCGGTGCGCGGACGCCGATCTCCCCCTCGCCGGCCTCGTGGACCTCGAGGACCACCACGGTGACGTTGTCCGGGGCACCACCCGCGAGCGTCAGCTCCACGAGTTCGTCTGCCACCGTCTGCAGGTCTGAGCGGTGGCGGAGCTTCTGCTCGATCACCCGGGGCGGCACCACGGCGGTCAGCCCGTCCGAGCAGAGGAGCCAGCGCTCGCCGGGGGCGGCGTCCACTGCGGAGATGTCCAGTTCGGGGGAGGCGTCCACATCACCGAGGACCCGCATGAGCACGTTCTTGTGGGGATGGGACTCCGCCTCGGAGGGGTCCAGACGGCCTTCGTCCACCAGCCGCTGGACGAAGGTGTGGTCCACGCTGATCTGCTCGAAGGCATCGTCCTTGAACCGGTAGGCCCGCGAGTCCCCGATGTGGGCCACATGGATGGTCTCACCGGCCAGCAGCAGGGCCGTGCAGGTGGTCCCCATCCCGGCGAGCTTGGGGCTGGCGTGCACCAGGTCGTTGAGGATCAGGTTCGCGTTCTGGATCTCATCCGGCAGCACGGTGGCCGGACTGGCATAGCCGATGGCGTCCAGCGGGGCCAGATCCAGCACGGTGGAGGCGCTGGCCACGTCGCCGCCCACGTGTCCGCCCATGCCGTCGGCCACGACGGCGAGGTGCAGACCGGCATAGGCGGAGTCGTCGTTCTTCGACCTGACCCTGCCCACATCTGATCGCGCGGCGAAGCGGAGGACCAATGGCATGGGGTTCAGGACCCCAGTTCCAGCACGGTCTTGCCGATCCGGATGGCGGTACCCGGGTCAACGGCCACGGTCCGGGTGAGCTGGGTACCGGCCACGTACGTGCCGTTCGTGGAGCCGAGGTCCTCCAGGAACCACCGGGATCCCTGCGGGAACAGGCGGGCGTGCCGACCGGAGACGTAGTCGTCATCCAGCACCAGGTCCGCCTCTTGGGCGCGGCCCAGCAACAGGGGCGAACCGTGCAGGTCCACCACGGACCCTCGCAGTGGCCCTTCGGTGACGTGGAGCTGTTGCGGCAGGGGACGCACCGACTGCTGGCCGGTGGTGTTCCCGGCGGGGCCCGCCGATTCGGAGGTGGAGGAGGTGGCCGGTGCGGGGGCCGGTGCTGGGGTGGGGGCACCGGAGGCGCCACGCGGACGGACCTTGTTGCGGGCGCCCACCATCAGGTCCCGTCCCTGGGAGGAGACGATCGAGATGATGAGGATCCACAGGACCAGCAACAGGCCCAGTCGGAGTGCGGCGACGGCGAGTTCACTCACTGAGGTTTCCTCCCTGACTGCGGTTGCCCCGGGCGGGCAGCATCCGGAAGACCATGGTGACGCGGCCCATCCTGATGCGGTCACCGTCCCGCAGGACGGTGGAGCCGTCCACTTTACGGTCATTGACGTGGAAGCCGTTGGTGGAGCCCAGGTCCACCGCCGTGACGGTGGCACCCCGGGTGATGATCTCCAGGTGGCGGCGTGAGACGCCCGTGTCCTCCACCAGGATGTCCGCATCCGCGGCACGGCCCAGCACGATCGAGTCTGCGTTGAGCCCGTACTTGCGCCCGTCGATCTCGAGGACCGGCTGCAGTGGGGTGTCCGGCCGTGTGGATCTGGCGGGGTGCTGCGGCGAGGGGCTGGGAGCCGGCTGCCGCACCTCCGGCCGGGGCGCCGGCACAGGAGCGACGGGCGGGGCCGGGGCCTCCCGGTCCACCGGGGCCTGGCTCACAGCGGCGGACGAGCCGGTTCCGGAAGGTGACCGGCCGGCGTCGTGCGAGGGGGCGGAGCCGCCGGTCTTGTCCGATTCGGCCGCGATGTCCAGCTTGCCGGCCCGCAGTTCCGTGTCCTCCACGAAGGTGACGCGGACGGGGCCGTGCAGGGTGTAGCCCTGATCCCGGGCATGGCGGATGGCCTCATCGCAGAGTTCCTCCGCCAGGGCAGAGCCCCACTTGCGGGCCTGCTCGAAGTCCGCCGTGGAGAACTTGACGGTGAAGACATTGGGCACGAAAGTGCGGCCCTGGGAGAGGACCAGGGACTCGTCGTCCATGGCCAGTCTCAGGGCATTGGCGATCTCGACCGGCTTGACCGCTCGGGAGCCGCCGGCCGAGAAGGCTGACTGCACCGCCTTCTCCAGGCCGCGCTCGAGGTTGTCCAGAAGACCCACGAGGGGTGCTCCTTTCCGCAGATGTCTGTGTCGATAGTACGCGGGACGCATGAGCATTCCGTGAGGAACAGGCCCTTGACGGGTTGCAATGCGGTTTCGATACGGGAGCCGGGGCGGTGTGCGATACCTCGATTTGGGAATCCCGCAAGGGTCAGGATAGGATAGATCCTGCTGTTCTGACCGGTACGGAGGATTCCGTACAGACCTTTCGACCGGGAAGACAGACCAAACCTCGCGCGAGTGGCGGAATTGGCAGACGCGCTGGCTTCAGGTGCCAGTGTTCGAAAGGACGTGGGGGTTCAAGTCCCCCCTCGCGCACGCGAGTTGTTCATGAAGGCCCCGGATCATCGATCCGGGGCCTTTGTGTTGCAACGAGGGGCTGGTCCGGACGCACGCCGTCCGTGGGCCCGGGTTGACGGGCCCTGCCCCTGGCCCCCGGCCACAGGCCGGGAACCAGGGGCCTCGATCACACGTCGCGGCGGAAGTGCCTGACCACCGCGTTGCGGATGGTGAAGGCCAGCACCACGGCGAGCAAGCCGTAGATCGCCCAGGTGATGGGGCTGGAGACCAGCACCGAGAAGTCCCCGGACGAGGACAGCAGCGCGTCACGGATCGAGGTCTCGGCGAGGGCACCCAGCACCATGCCGATCATCAGCGGGGCCAGCGGGTAGCCGTACCGCCGCATCAGGAATCCGACGATGCCGATCACCAGCAGCATCAGCAGGTCGAAGACCCGGCCTGAGGTGGCGAAGACCCCGAGCCCGCAGAACAGGGCGATCCCGGCGTAGAGGTACGGCTGTGGGATCAGCAGGAGCTTGGACCAGAGCTGCGCGAAGGGCAGGTTGATGATCAGGAGGACCACCATGGCCAGGAAGAAGCTGGCCAACAGGGCCCACACCAGGTCCGGGTTGCGGTCGAACAGCAGCGGCCCGGGCTGCAGCCCGTACTGGCGGAAGGCCGCCAGCATGATGGCCGCGGTGGCCGAGACCGGCAGCCCGAGGGCGAGCAGGGCACCCATCGCCATACCGGTGGTGGAGTTGCCGGCTGCCTCCGGGGCCGCCAGTCCGCGGATCGCGCCCTTGCCGAACATCGGGGTCCGGCGCCTGCGGTCCAGACGGCGCTCCACGTCATAGGCCAGGAAGGTGGGCACCTCGGAACCGCCCACCGGGACCACGCCGAAGGGGAGGCCGATGGCGGTTCCGCGGGCCCACGCCGGGGCGGCCTCTCGGAACTCGGCCCACTTCAACCAGGGCCGGCCCGCAGAGCGGGTCCGGAGGTCATGGGTGTCCCGGCGGACGCGGGAGGCCACGAAGAACACCTCCCCCAGGGCCAGCACCGCCACCGTGACGGTCACCAGGGAGATGCCATCGAACAGTTGCGGCGCGCCGAGGGTGAAGCGCTCCGTGCCGGTGACGGAGTCGATGCCGACCGTGGAGATTCCCAGCCCCAGGGCGAGTGCGGACAGTCCCTTCGGGACCGATTCCGAGACCACCGAGGAGGTCGCGATGAAGGCGAACAGGGCCAGGGCGAAGAACTCGGCAGGCCCGAAGTAGCTGGAGAGCTCGGCCAACAGGGGCGCGAAGAACACCACGATCACCGAGGCGATGAAGCCACCGATGAATGCGCCGATGGCGGCGGTGGCCAGGGCCTGCGGAGCCCGTCCGGCCCTGGCCATCTTGTGTCCCTCGAAGGTGGAGGCGATGGCCGAGGCCTGACCCGGGGTGTTCATCAGGATGGCCATGGTCGAATCGCCGAACAGGCCGCCGAAGTACACCCCCGAGAACAGGATGAATGCGGCCGTCGGATCCAGGGCGAAGGTCATGGGCAGCAGCAGTGCCACCGCCATGGAGGATCCCAGGCCGGGCATGACGCCCACGGCCGTGCCCAGCAGGCAGCCGATGACCACCCACAGGAGGTTGATCGGCGTGAGGGCTCCGGCGAAGCCCTCCATCAACAGGTTCAGTGACTCCATCTCAGAACCCCCCGCCCAGGATGCCGGAGGGCAGGTTCAGACCCAGCGCGACGTCGAAGGCCAGGTAGGCCACGGAACCCATGAACAGGGACACCAGGATGTCGAAGACCGCACGGCGGGATCCGAAACCGTGGGCCACGCACCAGAACAACAGCGCCGCGGCCAGGATCCAGCCCAGCCAGGGCAGCAGCACCGAGAAGGCGAGGAAGCCCAGAACGGTCCAGCCCAGGGCGGTGAAGTCCGAGTGGAAGCGGGTGGTCTGGGCGTCGCGGCCCGCCGGCGGATCTGGTGTGCGGATGATGCCGATCGTGATGATGACGGCCAGGACCAGGCCGACGACCCCGATCAGGGTCGGGAAGAACCCGGGGCCGGGGAATTCTGCGTCCCCGGCGTCCATGGCGAGGGAACCGAAGATCAGGAAGAGGCTGAAGGCCGCGATCAGCACCGGCATGATGAGTCCAGAACGGCCCTCCCAGAAGGTGCCGGACCCCATGGGTGTGCTGGTGTTCCCCGGCGGTGCGGTGTCTAGTGCGCTCACTGTCCCATCTCCTCGAACAGATTGGCGATCCTGTCCGTCTCGTCCTGGATGTACGTCTCGAATTCCTCGTCCTGCAGCGGGGCCTCACGCCAGTAGTTCTGCTCCACGGTGGCCTGCCACTCGTCCGTGGCGACCGCCTCTCCCACCAGGTCCTGCAGCTGGTTGATCTGCTCGTCCGTGGCAGAGGGCGGCGCGAAGAGGGCGCGCCAGTTGGTGATGGTCACGTCCAGTCCCTGCTCCACCAGGGTGGGGATCTGCTCGATCTCCTCCGCACCGGACAGGCGGTCCTCGGCCACGAGGCCGAGGACCTTGAGCCGGCCGGATTCGACCTGCGGGTACATGTCGGCGAAGCCGCCGGCCGAGGCGTCGGCCGTGCCGTTGAGCAGGGCCTGGATGGCCTCCCCGCCGCCGTCCGAGGGGATGTAGGTGGTCTCCGCCGGCGGGATCCCGGCGGCCAGCGCGATCTCCGTCATCACCAACTGGTCGAAGGAGCCACCGCCGGTCCAGGAGACCCCCCGGGGGTCCTCCGTCCACGCCTCGACGAGATCGTCCAACGTCTCGTGGGGCGAGTCGGCCGGAACCACCACGATGTCGTACTCCTCCAGGACCTTGGCCACGGGAGCCACGTCCTGGATGGTGGAGGACGTGCCGAACTGGACCTGGGCGGCGATCTGACCGCTGCCGCCCACCATCAGGTTGTTGGCCTCGGGTTGTTGGGACAGCACGCCGATGCCGATGGTGCCGCCGGCGCCCGGGACGTTGGCGACCTGGACGTTGTTGACCAGGCCGTTGGAGCGCATGGTCTGCTGCAGCTCCCGCTGGAAGGTGTCCCAGCCGCCGCCCGCGGCGGCCGGGGCGACCAGGGTCAGGTTGTTGCGGACGTCCGTGCCGCCTGACGCGGCCTGGATGGAGAAGAACGAGGCGAAGCCGATGACCACCGCGGCAATGGCGGCGAAGACCGCCGTGCCGATGGTCCTGGCCCGCGAACGAGGTGGGGAGTCTGCCGCCGGAGGCTGGCTCATCGAAGGTCCTTTGGGTGAAGCGGAGAAACGGAGCAGGTGCCATGCGGAGGATGGTGCGGGTCCCGGGCCGGGCCCCGCCGGACCGGCCGGGTGCGGACCAGGTCCATCATCCGAGGTCCGCCCGCGCTTTGACAGTGATATACCCCACCATGTGCAACGTCTAGTATGCAAGTCACGGAGTGCCTTTCCGGCCACGTGAGCCCGTGTCTCGATCTCAGTCTCTCCGATGCATGACCAGCCAACACGGCACCACAGAACCATCAGCACGACACCAAGGAGATTCACGATGACCGTCCTCGTGGCCGGAACCAGCACCGCCGAAGGAAAGTCGGCCCACCGCTTCGCTGTGGAGGAGGCCGCCCGGCGCCAGGAGGACGTGCTGTACTTCGTGCTTGCCGGTGAGCGTCCGGAGCCCGAGGTGGCCTCCGGCGCAGGAGTCACCGAGGCCTACGCCGAGCCGGACGCGCGGGGCAAGGACGCCGTGGGTGACCTGCTGGACACGGCGGGGCAGGTGGATGTCTCCGCGATCGTGGTGGGGGTCCGCCATCGCTCCCCGGTGGGCAAGCTGCTGCTGGGTTCCGCGGCGCAGCAGATCATCCTGGAGGCCAGCGCCCCGGTGATCTGCGTGAAGCCCTGAGTCCTCTTCAGTCCCGTGCCCTGGGCATGGGCTTGGCGAAGCGGTCCAGGAGAGGCCCGTTGAGGGGCCGGTGCTCCGACCAGTGCCGCTCGATCGCCTGACCGTAGAATTCCACCAGGGTCTCGGTGGCGGCGCGCCAGGAGTGCCGCTCGGCCTCGGCGCGGGCCTCCCGGCCCATCGACAGGCGCAGTGCAGGGTCCTCCAACAGTCGGGCCAGCCGGTCCACCCAGCCCCCCACATCGCCGGGCTGGACCAGGAAGCCGGTGCCGCCGTCGTCGATCACGAAGGGGATGCCGCCCGCGTGGGCGCCCACCACCGGCACGCCTGAGGCCATGGACTCCAGGGCCACCAGGCCCAGCGTCTCGGTGGTGGAGGGGAAGGCGAAGGTGTCCGCGCTCGCGTAGGCTGCGGCCAACCCTGTCCCGGACAGGTAGCCGGTGAACACGGTGTAGGCCGGGTCGAAGCGTTTCCGCAGCTCGCCCAGGTGTGGCCCGGAGCCCACCATGGCCAGCCGGGCGCCTGGCACCCGCTCACGAAGCCGGGGCATCACCTCCGCCAGTCGTTCCAGGCCCTTCTCCCGGCTCATCCGGCCCACGTAGACCACGAGCGGCGCCTCCGGACGGCCGTCAGTCAGCGTGGCCCGCATCGCCGGGCTCGTGTTCGCCGGGTGGTATCCCTCCGTGTCCACGGCCTTGGGCCACAGGTCCACCCGCTCGATGCCGACCTGCCGGGCCCGGTCCACCATGGGGCCGGAGGTGCAGAGATTGATCTCGGCCTTGTTGTGCAGGAACTCGATCCAGGTCTCGATGGGGTGCCGGGCCCAGCCGACCCGCAGGGACTCGGTGTACTGGGGCACGTCCGTGTGGAAGCTCGCCAGCTGTGGCAGGTCCCGCCGGCCGGCAGAGAGCACGCCGTAGGCGGACAACCAGATCGGGTTGACCGTGTGCACCACGTGGGGGCGGAAGGACTCCATGGCCCGCGCGATGGCCGGCGTGGGCACCCCGACCTTCAGCTCCGGGTACAGGTAGCGGAGCGAGAAGCTGCGCACCTTCACCACCCGGTGACCGGCGTACTCCGCTGGGGGGTCACCGGGGGCGAACAGCAGTACCTCGTGGCCCATCTGCCGCAGCTGCTCCAGGGTGCGCACCACACGGGTCACCACGCCGTCGATCTTCGGCAGGAAGACCTCCGTGAACATGGCGATGCGCATGCGGCCGGTCCCTAGGTGGCCGGGGCGGCCTGGGAGCCGGGGACGGCGGAGGGGGCCGGAGGGTTGGATGACGGCACGCCGGCCTGTTGCTCGGCCGTCCACAGTGAGGTGGCCGGCACCTTCGAGAGGTCCGCACGGTCCCTGTACTTCACGGCGATCTGCTCCACCTCGAGCAGCAGCCCCTCGGACAGGGTGGTCGGGTTCAGGCCCAGGTCAAGGAAGGTGTCATTGACCACGTGGAGATCGTTCTCCGCGGACTCCTTGCGCGGGTTGGGCACCAGGGCCACCTCGGCGCCGGTGATCCGCCCGATCAGCTCGGCCAGGTCGCGGACCCGGTGGGTCTCGGTCATCTGGTTGAAGATCTTGACCCGGTCCCCGGTGGCCGGCGGATTCTCCAGCGCGATCTGGATGCAGCGCACCATGTCCTGCAGGTGGATGAACGCGCGGGTCTGCCCGCCCGTGCCGTGCACCGTGAGTGGGTGCCCCACCGCGGCCTGCATGAGGAAGCGGTTCAGCACGGTGCCGTAGTCACCGTCATAGTCGAAGCGGTTGATGAGCCGTTCGTCCCGCTGCGTCTGCTCGGTGTGGGTGCCCCAGATGATGCCCTGGTGCAGGTCGGTGATCCGCAGCGAGTCGTTCTTCACGTAGTAGGCGAAGAGGTGCTGATCCAGGACCTTCGTCAGGTGGTAGATCGAGCCGGGGTTGGTCGGGTACAGGATCTGCTGCTCGATGCGCCGCGGTTCGGCCGGATGTTCGGACGGGCCGTTCGCAGCGCCCTTCGTGTCATCGGTCGCGTCGCCGTCCGCGGTGACCTCGATGTCCAGGTAGCCCTCGGGGATCTTCATGCCGGCGGTGCCGTAGCCGTAGACGCCCATGGTGCCGAGGTGGACCAGGTGGATGTCCTGGCCGGACTCCACGGTGGCGGCCAGTACATTGTGGGTGGCGTTGACGTTGTTGTCCACCGTGTAGCGCTTGTTGCGGGGTGACTTCATGGAGTACGGGGCGGCGCGCTGCTCGGCGAAGTGCACCACGGCGTCCGGACGCTCGGAGCGGAAGAGGTCCACCAGGGACTCGTAGTCCTGGGCCACGTCCAGGAAGGCGAATCCGATCTCCTTCCCGGAGACCTCCTTCCAGGCCGCGCGGCGTTCGGACAGGGAGCGGATCGGCGTCAGGGATTCGGCCTCGAGCTCCTCGTCGATCACCCGCCGGGAGAAGTTGTCCACGATGATCACGTCGTGGCCCTGGTCTGAGAGGTGCAGGGCGGCGGGCCACCCACAGAAGCCGTCGCCGCCGAGGATCGCAATCTTCACTAGTACTCCCACTGCTCGTTGGTGACGGAAGGGCCACCTCGACCTTATCCAACATGCTGGCCGGTTCACCGAGGGTTCGTTCACCTGAAGTTCGTCTCCGGCATGGGAATAGATCCGCCCGCGTCATGGTTCTATTGAATGTTCAACCAAATGTGGTGGAACGGCCGGACCGCGGTCCGGGCGCCACCTGCTATCCCAGAGGAGACCTCACATGACCGCACTCACCCCCGGAACCTGGAACCTTGACGCCACCCACACCGACGTCGACTTCACCGTCCGTCACGCCGGCATCTCCAAGGTCCGTGGCACCTTCAACGCCGTGGAGGGATCACTGCTCGTGGCCGATGACGCCACCGCATCGAACGTGGACATCACCATCGACGCCAACTCGGTCGACACCGGTCAGCCGGACCGCGATGCCCACATCAAGGCGGCGGACTTCTTCGAGACCGAGGCCCACCCGAACATGACCTTCGTGTCCACCGAGGTCCGCGCCAACGGCAACGAGCCGCAGGAGTTCACCCTCGTGGGCGACCTGACCATCAAGGGTGTCACCAACCCGGTGGAGCTCAAGGCGGAGTTCGGCGGCCAGACCGTGGACGCCTTCGGCATGACCCGCGCCGGCTTCGAGGCCACGGGTGAGATCTCCCGCAAGGAGTTCGGCATCACCTGGAACGCACCGCTGCAGGCCGCCGCCGGTGGCGTGCTGGTCTCCGACGCCGTCAAGATCCAGATCGACGCCTCCTTCGTCCTGCCCGCCGCGGAGGACGCCCAGGCCTGAGCCTGACCCCACCGCCTGCAACTGCAGGTCAGAAGAGGCCCGCCCTCCCGGGAAATCCCGGGAGAGCGGGCCTCTTTCGACCTCTGGACGCAGCAGGTCAGGCGGTGGCGTCATTCGCCTCCTGCCCGGCCAGGCCACGGTCCACACTGGCCCGGTCCGGGAACATCAGGTTGTACGTCAGTCCGGCGATCGCAGCGCCCACGAGCGGGGCCAGGAGGAACAGCCAGACCTGACCCAGCGCCTCACCGCCGGCGAACCAGGCGACCCCGAGGGAGCGGGCAGGGTTGACCGAGGTGTTGGAGACCGGGATGGAGATCAGGTGGATCAGCGTCAGGGACAGGCCGATCGCCAGGGGGCCGAAGCCCGCAGGGGCCCGCCGGTCCGTCACCCCCAGGATCACGTAGAGGAACACCGCCGTGAGGACGATCTCGATGAGCAGCACGGACAGCAGCGAGTAGCCGTCCGGGGAGCGCTCACCGTAGCCGTTGGTGGCGAAGCCGGAGTCGACGGCGCTGAAGCCGGCCTTGCCGGAGGCGATGGCCAGCAGCACGGCCCCGGCCACGGTGGCGCCGAGGATCTGGATGAGGATGTAGGGGCCAACATCGGACCACTTCGTCCGCCCGGCCAGCGCCGTGCCGAGCGTGACGGCCGGGTTGAAGTGACCGCCGGAGACGTGGCCCACGGCGTAGGCCATGACCAGTACCGTCAGGCCGAAGGCGAGGGCCACACCGAGGAAGCCGACCCCCATGTTGACGCCCGCCGCATCATCCAGGACCTGGGCGGCGAACACGGCGGTGCCACAGCCACCGAACACGAGGACGAAGGTGCCGATGAACTCGGCGAGCCAGCGGGCGGCGGTGCTGTGAGGGGAAGCGGATGACATGATGTGGACCTCCTGTGCGGTGACGGCGTGCCGACGGGACCCTCCGAACGGTGGGCCGCCCGGCCGGTTCCTGAAGCTCAGTATCACCAATGGCGCGCTCGGCGTACACCCCTAGACTGAACGTGACGAGTACCAGCCGATGCACCGCGCGCCCAGCGCGGCACGAAGGAGGACCGCAATGGCCGGAAAGACCCCGCACCAGAACACCACGTTCGCCCTGCCGGAGAAGGAGGGGTCCGCCGGTGGCGTGAACCTCGGCCACGGCTACCTGGCCACCCCGGAGTCCGGTGCCGGACCCGGCGTGATCGTCATCCAGGAGTGGTGGGGCCTCACCGACCACATGCGGGACGTGTGTGACCGATTGGCCTCGGAGGGGTTCACGGCCCTCGCCCCGGACCTCTTCGGCGGCTGGGTGGCCCATGACGGCGAGGAGGCCGGCGAGATGATGCAGAACCTCCCGGCCGAGGCCGGCGCCCACCAGCTGGCCGGCGCCGTGGACCATCTGCTGTCCCTGGACTCGGTGACCTCGAAGACCGTGGGCACCGTGGGGTTCTGCATGGGCGGCGGCTTCGTGCTGGCGCTCGCCGCCGAGCAGGGCGAGAAGATCTCCGCGGCCGTTCCCTTCTACGGCGTGGGCCAGGCGGTGCCGGACTCCTACGCCGGTGTGAAGGCCGCCATCCAGGGCCACTACGCCGAGCAGGACTCCATGTTCCCGCCCGAGGATGCCCGCGCGCAGGAGCAACAGATCCGCGAGGAGTCGGGCGCCGAGGTCGAGTACTTCTTCTACGATGCCCCGCACGCCTTCCACAATGATGAGAACCCCCAGGGCAACCACCGTCCCGAGGACGCGAAGCTGGCCTGGTCCCGCACCGTGGGGTTCCTGAAGGACAAGGTCAAGTAACCACCCGTGCCCACAGCCGATACCCCGGGGGCGTCCGGCCCCGCCGGGTCCACGGTCCCGGAGACACTCTTCCTCTCCACCATCCCCGGCGCCTCGCCGTCCAAGTGGGTGGAGCGCTTCACGTCCCGTGAGCGCCGGGTCCAGTTGGTGAATCACGACGACGGCGCGCAGGTGGCGTTCCTGGCCCCCGGCCCCGGGGGCTCGGCACCGCGCGGACTCCCGCAGGTGGGGTACCTGCGCTGGCGCCTCGACTCCTCCCCGGAGGCCCTGCTGGGGGCTGCCGGGGTGGATCCGGAGGATGTCCACGTGGTCAGGTTCTATGAGGAGGATCCGGTGGTCTGCGTGGGCCAGGACCACCTGCTGGCCGCATGGGACGTGGAGGCCGACGGGCCCCTTCCCGCCTCGGAACTGGACCCCTCTGAGGCCATGGACCCGGTGCGATTCGCCCCTGAACCTCCAGCCGACCCACTGGACGCTCCCGAGCTTCCCGGCTCCGGAGAGCGGACGGCGGTGGAGATCGTGGCCACGGGCGCCGGCCACGTGGTGTTGCCCGCCTCCGTGGCCCGGATGTTCGGGCGCAGGGACGTGGTGGTGCTGCCCCTGACCCGGGACACCACTCACCCGGGCTGGGGGGTGGGCCTGGCCTGGCTGAGGGCCGTGGACTCCCAGCTGGTGCAGGACTTCATCGGGGCCGCGAAGGGCCGGCGCCCCGGCTCGTCCCGGAACGACCATCTGAGGGACGCCCCCTCCGAGGCCGCACCGGCCGGCCGGGTCCGTGCGGGCGCCGGCGCCGCGCGTCCGGGGCCGCCAGGGAAGACCGCCAGCGGAACCCAGGGCGCCCGATCAGTCAAGGGCGCCCGGTCGGGCAAGGGTGCGAGGGGCGGCCGAGGTGGCAGGCGGCGCTAGCCGAGGCGTCCCGGTTCGGAGGACTCGTACGGGTTCTCCTGCTCCAGGGGGACTGGCTCGGTGCCACGCCAGCGGGCGATGAGCGTCATCAGGTGGAAGACCACCAACACGGCGGCGGTGCCCAGGGCGATGCCGCCGAACTGCATGCCGCCGAGATCCAGGGTGGGGTCCGCGATCGCGACGATCAGTCCGGCCCCGGCGGACATCAGGTTGATGGTGTTGGAGAAGTCCACGCGGTTCTGCACCCAGATGCGCACGCCCATCACGCCGATCATGCCGTAGAGGATGATGCCGGCCCCGCCCGCGACCCCCGGCGGGATGGTGTTGATCAGGGCGCCGAACTTCGGGAGGAAGGCCAGGGCGAGGGCGAAGAACCCGGCCACCCAGTAGGCGGCGGTGGAGTAGACACGGGAGGAGGCCATGACCCCGATGTTCTCCGCGTAGGTGGTGGTGCCCACGCCGCCGCCCAGGCCGGAGAGGGTGGTGGAGAGACCGTCTGCCATCAGGGCCCGGCCGTTGGAGGAGTCCAGGTTGCGGTTCGTCATCAGCCCGACCGTCTTCACGTGGCCGATGTTCTCCGCCACGAGCACCAGCACCACGGGCAGGAACAGGAACAGGACGTCCCAGTGGAACTCCGGCGCGTGGAACGGGGGCAGACCCACCCATCCGGCCTCGCCGACCGGGGAGAAGTCGATCTGGCCCTGAGCCAGCGCCACGAGGTAGCCCACCACGATCCCGAGCAGGATGGACAGCCGGCCCAGCAGCCCCTTGAAGAGCACCGCACACACCACGATCGCCAGGGCCGTGGTGAAGGTGGTCAGGGGGACCTCGACCATGGCATCAGTGGTGGAGCCGGCCAGGTTCAGGCCGATCAGCGCCACGATGGTACCCATCACCACCGGTGGCATCAGGGCGTGGATCCACCCGGTCCCGGCCTTCTGGACGATCAGCCCCACGAGGAACAGGGCGACGCCGGTCACGAGCACCCCGCCCAGGGCACCGCCGATCCCGTGCTGGTTCATCGCCGCCCCGATGGGCGCGATGAAGGCGAACGAGCTGCCGAGATAGGAGGGCACCCGGCCGGCGGTGATGATCAGGAACAGCAACGTGCCCACGCCGGAGAAGAACAGGGAGGCCGTCACGGGGAACCCGGTGATGGTGGGGACCAACACCGTGGCGCCGAACATCGCCATGACGTGCTGGATGCCCACGCCGATGGTCTGGGGCCAGGCCAGTCGCTCGTCCGGTGACACCACCTCACCCGGGCCGATGCGCCGGCCGTCGCCGTGGATGGACCAGTCCAGGCCGAGTCGCGAGGCGAGCGGCCGGCGCCCCTCCTTCGGGTTTTCGGGTCCTGACGGGCGGGGAGGGTGCTCGGATGAGGTCATCGCGAT
Organism: Citricoccus nitrophenolicus; assembly: GCF_047305825.1. Taxonomy (GTDB): domain Bacteria; phylum Actinomycetota; class Actinomycetes; order Actinomycetales; family Micrococcaceae; genus Citricoccus; species Citricoccus nitrophenolicus. Next base: position 1,932,317 of record NZ_CP063070.1, read on the forward strand.
CCTTCGGGGTGAGGGGAAGTCAACTGAGCCGTAGGGTACCGTTGATTTGTGACTGACTACGTGGGTGTGATCGGCGAGGCGCTCGTCGACGTCGTCCATTCCGATACCGCGACGCCGCGCGCGCACGCCGGCGGCAGCCCCCTCAACGTGGCCGTGGGGCTGGCCCGACTCGGGGAGAACGTCTTCTTCACCGGCCGCTACGGGCGGGACGAGTACGGCTCCATGGTGCGCGCGCACCTTGAGCGCAACGGTGTGGACTCCGTGTTGGCTCCGGACGCACTGCCGACCTCCGTGGCGACAGCCCGCCTCGACCCGACCGGAGTGGCGCACTACGACTTCGACCTCGACTGGTCCCTTCCCGAGACCGCGGAGATCGCCAGGCTGGTCCGCGAGGTCCTGGTCCGGGATGGCCCGGAGCGGCCCCTGAGGCACCTGCACACCGGATCCATCGCCACGATGCTGGAGCCCGGCGCCTCCACCGTCATGGAGCTGCTGGCCATCCTCGAACCGGACGTCACCCTGAGCTATGACCCGAACTGCCGGCCCTCGATCGTCCCGGACCGCGCCACCGCACGGCGCCGGGCCGAGGAGTCGGTGGCGCTCGCGGACATCGTGCATGCCTCGGACGAGGATCTGGCCTGGCTGTACCCGGAGCGGCCCCTCGAGGACGTGATCGTGGAATGGCAGCGGATCGAGCCGGCCATGGTGGTGGTGACCCGCGGGGAGTCCTCGCTGCTGTGTGCCACCGCCGCCGGCCTGACCGAACACCCCGTCAGCCCGGTGGAGGTGGCGGACACCGTGGGCGCCGGCGACTCCTTCACGGCGGCCCTGCTGGTGGCCCTGAAGGACCGGGGGCTGCTGGGGGCCGAGAACCGGGAGCAGCTCCGCGGGATCTGCGCGGAGGACACGGCCGCCGTGCTCGCCTATGCCGCGCGGGCAGCCGGCATCACGTCCTCCCGGCTCGGCGCGGACCCGCCCACTCGGGCAGATCTCGGCTAGGACCGTCCGGGGCACGCTCGGCCTAGAATGGCTCCATGCTCCGCCCAGAACCGGCCCTTGATCCGGCACCGCCGGCCGGACCGGTCCGGCGTCCGCGGATGATCGCCAGTGACCTGGACGGCACCATCATCGGCTACGACCACACACGCACCGGATTCATCACGGGCCGGACGGTGGAGGCCTTCAACGCGGCACATGACGCGGGCATCCAGGTGGTCTTCGTGACGGGACGGCCGATCCGCTGGCTGAGTCCCCTGACGGAGGCCCTGGGCCACGCGGGACCGGTGATCTGTTCCAACGGTGCCGTCATCTACGACCTGGTGCAGGAGACCGTGATCGAATCCCAGCCCATGGACTACGAGACGGTACTCCAGGCCCGGGAGATGATCGCGGCCTTGGACCCCTCGGCGTCCTTCGGCGTGGAGACCGTGGAGGGGTTCCATCTGGAGAAGGCCTTCCTGGAACGGGATCCCGCCGGGAGCGGGCAGGCGGGCCCGGACCCTGACGGTGCGCTGCCCGAACTCGCCGCCGGGATCCACGTGGGCACCCGGATCCAGGAGGTGTTGCCTGCGGATCCCGAGGTGGTGAAGTTCCTGGCCAAGACCCGGTCCAGCGAGCCGGACGCCTTCCTGGCGGAGGTCCGGAACCTGCTCGGAGACCTGCTCGCCGTGACGCACTCCGCGCCGGGCATGGCCCTGCTGGAGATGTCCCGCCCGGACGTCAACAAGGCCACCACCCTGGCGGGGTTCGCCGCGGAGCTGGGAATCTCGGCCCACGAGGTGGTGGCCTTCGGTGACATGCCCAATGACCTGGAGATGATCTCCTGGGCGGGCACCGGCTACGCCGTGGCCTCCGGGCACCCCACCCTGCTGGCCGCGGCCGACGCGACCGCGGGGGCGTGCGACGAGGATGGGGTGGCACGGGAGATCGAGCGCCTGCTGACGCTGGACTGAGCCCGGACCGGCCCATGGTGGAACTGGTCTCGGCCGGGTTCTAGGACTTCCGCTCGTGCGTGTAGGCCACGTAGACGTCACACGGGGCCTGGGAGGCCACGTCCCGGGCGATGCTGCCCAGCATGCGGGCCATGCCCTGGACCCGCTTGTTGCCGACCACCACGATGTCCGCCGCCAGCCGCTCGGCGGCCTGGACGAGGGCCTCGCCCGGCTTGCCCTCGGCGGCCTCGGGGCGGATGGTCAGGCCGGGGAAGTCCTTCTGGACCGACCGGGCCACGGTCTGGGCCGTCTTGAGAGCCTCATCCTCATTGCTGTAGTGGAACTTCTCCGGGCCGCTCTCGAACGTGGTGGACTCGTAGCGTCCGTAGGCACAGATCAGGTGCAGCGTGGCGCCCAGGGCGCTGGAGAGCTCGGCGGCCTTGCGGGCGGCGGCCGCCGCGGTCTCGCTGGCATCCACTCCGGTGATGATGGTTGAGGTCATGTTCCGACTCCTTTGACGGTCACATCCCTGGTACGGGTACGGCGGAGTCTACCCACCCGCGCCGCCCATGTCTGGTGCAGGGACCCGGGCGTTAGGGTGGCACCGTGAAGCGTTCCATCCTGCCTCCATACCTCAGGGACTCGCTGCCCGGCCGCCAGGGGTGGCCGCTGGCCTTCGCGCACCGCGGGGCGGACACGGCCCGGGAGAACACCCTGCCCGCCTTCCGCCGTGCCGTGGAGCGTGGGTACGGCTACCTCGAACTCGACGTGCGCACCACGGCCGATGGCGTGCTCATGGTCTTCCATGATGAGACCCTCGACCGCATCACCACGGGGTCCGGGCGGCTCTCGGACCACACCTGGGAGGAGCTCAGCCGGCTGCGGGTCATCGATCCGGAGGCGGTCCGGGCCCGCAGTTCCGGGGCCGCCGCGTCCGGCGGCACCGCCGGGGCGGACCTGCTGGAGGGTGAGCACCTGCTGCGCTTCGAGGACCTGCTCGGCGAGTGGCCGGAGGTCCGGCTGAACGTGGACCTCAAGGACGACTCGGCCGCAGACGCGATCGCCTGGGTCATCCACCGCCATGACGCCTGGGACCGGGTGCTGATCGCCTCCTTCCATGATTCCCGGCGGCGGCGCTTCACCCGAGCGGCCGGGCGGCGGATCGCGATGTCCGGGGGAGGACTGGCCATCGCCGCGCTCGTGGTGGCCGCACCGCTGGGGTTGGCCGGGTTCGTGGGGCGCCGGATGGCCCACGTGAACTGCGTCCAGGTCCCCGTGAAGCAGGGGCCGATCCCCGTGGTGACCAGGACGTTCGTCGCCCGCTGCCAGGCAGCCGGCCTGCAGGTGCACGTCTGGGTGGTGGACGACCCGGCGGAGATGGAGCGGCTGCTCGCCCTGGGGGTGGACGGGCTCATGACGGATGACGCCGAGGCCCTGGCGTCCGTGATGGAGGCCCGGGGCTACTGGCCGCAGCGGTGACCGGTGGTGGCTCGGCGGCTGTGACCGGGACGGCTGCGCGGTATCGGGCATCTGCCGTTACCGTGGTCGCATGACCCAGCCTTCGTCCCAGATTCCCGACTTCATTGCGGACCAGACCCTGGACCCGGGACGCGTCGGGGTGCACTCCGAGCCGGATCAGGAGCTCTTCCAACCGGTCGCCGAGGTCCCCGTCCCCGCGGGCCCCGAGGTGGCGACCGGCACGGAGGAGGCGGGCGCCGCCGTCGTACGCATGCGTCAGGCCGCCAACCTGAGACTGGCCCATCCGCGGCGGTTCCGGGCCGCCCAGCTCAAGGGGATCCGCCGGCTGGTGGAGGAGGAGTCCGGAGCCATCTGCGCCGCGCTCGCCGAGGACCTGGGCAAGCCGGCCACCGAGGCGATGCTCACGGAGGTCCAGCCCACCCGCGCCGAGGTGGATCACGCCCTGCTGTACCTCACGGACTGGATGGAGCCGGAGAGCGCCAAGGTCCCGCTGACCTTCCGGCCGGCCTCGGCCAAGATCGAGGCCAGGCCGCTGGGCACGGTGCTGATCATCGCCCCGTGGAACTACCCGTTCATGCTGCTCATGGCACCGCTCGTGGCGGCCGTGGCCGCCGGCAACACCGTGGTGCTCAAGCCGAGCGAGAAGGCTCCTGCCACCTCTGAGCTGATCGGCCGGCTCATCCCGCAATACCTGGATCCGCGCGCCGTCGCGGTGGTTCAGGGTGGGGCCGGGGAGGTCCAGGCGCTGCTCGCCGAGAGGTTCGACCACATCTTCTACACCGGCGGGGAGCGCGTGGGGCGGATCGTCTACGAGGCGGCGGCGAAGCAGCTCACCCCCGTGACCCTGGAGCTGGGCGGCAAGTCCCCCTGCGTGGTGGCTGACGGGCGGAACTGGTCCGCCATCGCCCGCCGGATCGCCTTCGGCAAGTTCACCAATGCCGGCCAGACGTGCGTGGCCCCGGACTACGTGCTGGCCGTGGGCGAGGAGTCCCAGCGCCAGCTCGAGAAGCACCTTCCCCAGGCGATCCAGGAGTTCTACGGGACGGATCCGCAGCAGTCCCCGGACTACGCGCGGCTGGTCAATACCGAGCACCTGGAGCGGACCGTGGCCCTGCTCGAGGATGCGCTGACGGGCGGGACGGGCGGTGAGGGCCGCGCCCCGGCGCGGCTCGTGCATGGCGGCCGGGCCGATGTGGCGGACCGGTTCCTGGAACCGACCGTGGTGGCGGACGTGTCACCGGACAGCGCCCTGATGGCCGAGGAGATCTTCGGGCCCGTCCTGCCCATCATCCGGGTGGACACCTTCGAGGAGGCGGTGGAGTTCATCACCGCCCGCCCGCACCCGCTCGCGGCGTATCTCTTCACGGACAAGCACCGGTACCACCGGGCGTTCGAGGAGCGGGTCACCGCAGGCGGCATGGCCTTTGACGTGGCCCTGCTGCAGGTGGGCCTGACCACGCTGCCCTTCGGGGGTGTGGGGCCCTCCGGGATGGGGGCCTATCACGGGCGAGCCGGGTTCGAGACCTTCTCCCACCTCCGCTCGTCCCTCACCAAGACCGACCAGGTGGACACCCTGAAGATGATCTACCCGCCCTACACCTGGGCCAAGCGCCAAGCCCTCAAACGCCTCCTCTGACCCCTCTCCGCCGGGCGCAAAGTGACTTCACCCCCACCGTAGTGACGTGGTTTGGTCACTTTGTGCCGAGAGATCAGGCGATGACCGCGTCCACGATCGCCTTGGCCTCCGCCTGGACCTGGGCGAGGTGCTCGGCGCCGCGGAAGGACTCCGCGTAGATCTTGTAGACGTCTTCCGTGCCGGAGGGGCGGGCCGCGAACCACGCGTTCTCGGTGGTGACCTTGAGCCCTCCGATCGACGCGCCGTTGCCGGGGGCCTCGGTCATGGTGGCGGTGATCGGCTCGCCGGCCAGCGTGTCCGCGGTGACGTCGGCCGGGGACATCCGCTTCAGCTTCGCCTTCTGCTCGGGGCTCGCCGGGGCATCGATCCGCGCGTAGACGGGATCACCGTACTCCTCGACCAGACCGGCGTAGTACTGCGAGGGGGACCTGCCCGTCACCGCGCGGATCTCCGCGGCCAGCAGGCACAGCAGCAGCCCGTCCTTGTCCGTGGACCACGCAGCGCCGTCGAAACACGCGAACGAGGCGCCCGCGGACTCCTCGCCGCCGAACACGCCGGTTCCCGCCAGCAGTCCCGGCACGAACCACTTGAAGCCCACCGGCACCTCCACGAGGTCCCGGCCCAGCCCCGCGGCCACCCGGTCGATCATGGAGGAGGACACCAGCGTCTTCCCGACGCCGGCCCCGGCAGGCCAGCCGTGCCGGTGCCGGTACAGATAGTCGATGGCCACGGCCAGGAAGTGGTTCGGGTTCATCAGCCCGCCGTCCGGCGTGACGATGCCATGGCGGTCGGCGTCCGCGTCATTGCCGGTGGCGAGGTCGAAGGGCGCCGGCTCGGCCGACTCGCCCTCCCCGGCACCCTCCGCCGGGGCCATCCGCTCGATCAGTGAGGCCATGGCGTTCGGGGAGGAGCAGTCCATCCGGATCTTGCCGTCCCAGTCCAGGGTCATGAATCCCCACTGCGGGTCCACCTCCGGGTTCACCACGGTCAGGTCCAGGCCGTGCCGCGTCCCGATCTCGCCCCAGTAGCCCACGGAGGCCCCGCCCATGGGGTCCGCGCCGATGCGCACCCTGGCCTGGCGGATGGCGTTCAGGTCGATGACCTGGGGAAGATCGGAGACGTAGCGATCCAGGAAGTCATAGGTCCCGAGGGCCTCGTGTTGCTTCGCCTCGGCCAGCGGGATACGCCGGACCTCGGTCATCCCGCCGGCCAGCAACTCGTTGGCGCGATCCGCGATCCAGTTTGTGGCGTCCGTGTCCGCGGGGCCGCCGTGGGTCGGGTTGTACTTGAAGCCCCCGTCCGCGGGCGGATTGTGGGAGGGGGTGATGATGATGCCGTCGGCCTGCCCCGCCCGCCCGGCATCGGGGGGCCCGACGCCGGCCGGCACCTCTGCGTTCAGCGCCAGGATGGCGTGGGAGACGGCGGGGGTGGGTGTGAATCCGTCCCGGGAATCGATCAGGGTGTGTACCCCGTTGCCCATCAGCACCTCGAGCGCGGTGTCCTGTGCGGGGCCCGAGAGTGCGTGGGTGTCCCGGCCCATCAGCAGGGGGCCCGTCACGCCCTGGTCCGCGCGGTATTCGACGATCGCCTGCGTGATGGCCGCGATGTGGTCCTCGTTGAAGGAGGTCTTCAGCGAGGACCCCCGGTGGCCGGAGGTTCCGAAGGAGACCCGCTGCGCCGGTTCGGCAGGATCCGGGTGGCGTTCCGTGTACGCCGCCAGCAGTGCCTCCACATCCACCAGGTCCCGGGGCAGGGCCCGGGTGCCGGCCCGTTCGGCGGCGGGAGCGGGGTTCCCGGCGCTCCCGTCGTTCACTGTGGGCTCGGCATTCTCGGTGTGCTCGGGGGTCATAGGAGACACTGTCCCACGTCCGGGAAACTGGCGGTAGATTCCCGGTGAACCGAGACGGCGGTTGGTGGCCGAGGAGCCCGTCTGAGGGCGACCTTCCGTAGACTGGGGGCCACCGACGATCCACCCTGGAGGGTAGACATGTCCGATCCGGACCCACGCCAGCACGGCCAGCCAACCGAGTCCTCGGACGACTACCGCCCGTTCAACGACCCGAGGCATCCCTCCTGGTATTCGGACACCACCGCGCAGCACGCCGCCCCGGCCCCGCAGCGATCGCCCGGTCAGGAGGCCGCGGCGCGCAACCCCTATGCCGAGCAGCCCCTGGCGGGTCCCTACGCCAACGGCCAGCCGCAGTACCCGATCAACGGTCAGTACCCCGTCATCGCCAACGAGCAGCGACAGGCCGGGAGCCCCCACCCCGCCTCCCACCCCGCCTCCGTCCCCGGTGCGCCGGTCAACGGCATGGCCATCGCGGCCTTGGTGCTGGGCATCGTCGGCGTGGTGACGGGCGGATTCCTGTTCGTCCCCCAGATCCTGGCGATCATCCTGGGACACCTCAGTCTGAACAAGGACCGCCAGAGCCGGGCCTTCGCGATCGCGGGACTGGTCATGGGCTACCTGGTCACCGGGCTCTGGGTCATCGGGGTCATCGGGTTCATCGGCCTGGTCGCCATCTCCTAGCCCCGCCGGTGGACCGGCTCAGGCCGTGAGCAACAGCTCCATCCGGGCTGCCAGCGCCAGCAGCTGCCCCTCCGTGCCCGGCCGGCCGATGGCCTGAACCGACCAGCTCAGCCCCTCGGCGTCCCGCAGCACGGGAATGGAGATCGCCGGCAGCCCCATCACGTTGACCATGGAGGTGTACGGGGTGAACCGGCACTGCAGTTCGTAGTCCTCCGCCGGGGGCAGGGCCGTGAAGGTGCCGATCCCCGGCGGTGCGAAGGCCAGCATCGGGGTCAGCACCACGTCATGGGCCGCCAGTTGGCGGCGGGAATCAGTGGCCCAGGCCGTCAGCCGCTCCACAGACTCGGCCAGGAAGGACTCGGAGTAGCCCCGCGCCAGCTGAAGGAAGTACCCGGCCAGCGGTCCCAGCAGCTCCTCGGCCCCGTCCGGCAGTGGGGCTCGGGTGAGGGCCGCCGTCCAGACCGTTCGGAAGTCCTCGTGGTAGCCGGGGCCGAAGGCGTGGTCCGCCTCCTGGACCTCGTGGCCGTCCCGGCCCAGGGCAGCGGCGGCGGCCGTCAGGGCGTCCACGGCGGGGCGGGCCAGGGTGATCTCCAGGTCCGGGGAGAACGGCGAGGCGGTCGAGTATCCGATCCGCAGCCGGCCTGGCTTGGCCTCCAGCGCCCGGGCCAGGCTGCGCCCCTCGCCGCCGGGCCCACCCAGCATCGCGTCGAACAACAGCGCCGCGTCGGCGGCGTTGCGGGCCAGCGGTCCGGAGACCGAGAGGTTGCGGACGGAATCCTCCTGCTGGTCCGCGGGGACGGTGCCCCGGCCTGGTTTCAGGCCCACCAGGCCGCAGGCCGCCGCCGGAATGCGGACGGACCCGCCGCCGTCGTTCCCGGGGGCGAAGGGGAGCATCCCGGAGGCGACGGCGGCCGCGCCGCCTCCCGTGGACCCGCCCGCCGTGCGCGTGGGGTCCAGGGGATTCCGGGCCGGGGCGGAGATCAGGTTCTCCGAGTGGCAGGGCAGGCCGAACTCGGGGACCGTGGTCTTGCCCGTGGAGAGGGCGCCGGCCGAGTGGACCGCATACGCCACCGCCTCGTCCTCCTCCGCCACAGGGGCCTCGGCTGCCACCCGTGAGCCGAGGGTGGTGCGCATTCCGGCCACGTCCACCAGGTCCTTGAAGGCCAGCGGCATCCCGTGCAGTGTGCCGGCGGGACCGGCGTCGGCAAGGCGGGCATCCAGTTCCTCCGCGCGCCGCAGGGCCATCTCCGGGGCCACGGAGATGAACGCGCCCAGCTCCGGGTTGCGGCGCTCGGTCACGGCCAGGAAGTGCCGGGTGACGGCCACGGCGGACTCCTCTCCGGCCGCCAGGGCGTCCCGCAACTGCAGGGCGGTCAAGCCGGCCAGGTCGGCCCGTTCGGCGTCAGCATCCTGAAAGGTCATGGGCTCCACTGTAACGAGCGGGTCTACCGGCGGTCCCGCTCCCGGGCCCCGGCGGCCTCCGGCAGCTGCATCACCAGGGCCACAGTCCGCAGGGACAGGACGAAGCCGGCGAACAGCACGATGTAGCCCATGGCCGTGTACCAGCTCATGTAACTGGTCATGGCCGGTCCCCCCTCGCCGAAGACGAGCAGCACGATGCCTCCGAGCACGCAGAAGCCGGCCAGGATGGACACCACCACCTGCTGGAACAGCCAGGTGACGTAGCGGCGGTCGTTCTCATGGGCCAGCAGCCGCATGTTGATGGAGAGTCGGCCGCCCTGCAGGTCGTCCGCGATCCGATTCACGCGCCGCGGCAGCTGGGAGACGATGGGCAGGGCCTCGAGCAGGGCCGTGGTGGCCGACTCCTTGAGCGATCCCGGCGTGAACCGGTTCTTCAACAGGTCGGCCCCGATCTCCCGGGCGGCGGTCACGAGCTCCAGATCTGGGTCGATCTGCCCCAGGGTGCCCTCCATGCCGCCGAGGGAGCGCATGGCGGCGGCCACGGCCTTCGGCACCTCGAAGCCGTGGCCCAGGATCAGCCCCATCAGGGAGCCGAAGAGCCGGGACGCCGAGCCGCCGCGCATCCCGCCCCGGTAGCGCACCAGCAGCTCGCCCACCTCCCGTTCCAGCCGGCGCTCGTCCAGGTCCTCCGGACGGCCCAGCAGCTCGATGAGCGAGTCGTTGAGCAGACGGGTGTCATTGCGGTCGATGGCTGCGAAGATCATCACCAGCTGCTGCTGGGAGCGGGGGTCCAGGCGTCCGACGGCGCCGAAGTCCAACAGTCCCAGGCGGGTGTCCTCACCCTGGCCCAGCAGCATGACGTTGCCGGGGTGCAGGTCCGCGTGGAAGATGCCGTCGTCCATGATCTGGCGCATCACCGAATTGGTCAGGTCCTGGGCGAGCCGGCGGCGGGTGGCGGGGGACAGCGCCAGCATCTGGGGCTGCGCCCGGCCCACCGAGGCGCCCGGCAGGTAGTCCATGACCAGCAGCCGGGTGGAGGAGAACTCCGGGTAGACGGTGGGCACGGTGATGTTCTGGTCCGAGACCGCCGCCGCCATGTCCTGCATGTTGGCGGCCTCCACCGTGTAGTCCAGCTCCTCCTCCAGGGACCGGGTGAAACCGCGGCCCAGCTCCAGGATGCGCAGGGAGCGGCCCCACGTGGTGTTGTTCTGCAGCCATCGGCAGATGCGGACCACGATGTCCGAATCGCGCATGACCTCCTCCACGGCGCCGGGGCGCTGCACCTTCAGGACCACCTCGGTGCCATCCCGCAGCCGGGCCCGGTGGACCTGTGCCACGGAGGCGGCGGCCAGCGGGGTCTCCTCCACCGAGCTGAAGACCTCCAGCGGATCACAGCCCAGCGAGGTGCCCAGGGCCTGGCGGATGGACTCCCACGGTTCCGCGGCCACATCCGACTGGAGGCGGGAGAGCTCACGGACGAAGGGGGCCGGCAGGAGGTCGGAGCGGGCCGAGAGGTTCTGACCGAGCTTGACGAAGGTGATCCCGGAGTCCTCCAGGGCTCGGCGCAGGGCCGTGGCCGTGCTGCCCCAGGAACGCTCATCCCGGGCACCGGACTCCCCGCGGCGGCCGAAGCCGCGCAGGTTCGCGCCCAGACCATGGCGGATGAAGGTGGCCACCACCTGGCGGTAGCGGCGGTTGCGGGACCAGGACTTCCGCAGCCCCGCCGTCCACAGGAAGGGATTCGGCAGGGTCCCGGTGGGCAGCACCATCTCCAGCACCATCAACAGGGCGGTGCCGAGCCCGAAGATCCACAGCAGGGCGATGATGATCAACACGAGCGCGGCCGGGATGGAGACCTCCGAGAGGACCCCCGAGGTGCCGGCGATCTGGTGGATGACGGCGTCCATCACCACCTGGGTGCTCAACACCATGATCAGGGCCACCACGAGCGAGCGGAACCAGCCGACGGGCACGCCGAGCACCCGGCGAACCGTGGTGGCGATCAGCCAGGCCATCAGGACGATGAGGAACAGCCCGATCAGTGCCCCGAGGGTGGACCCCACCCAGTATCCGACCGTGCCGAGCTCGCCGAGAAAGTTCTCCACGCCTCCACCCTATTAGGCTGGTCACCATGAGCATGTTCGAAACCGTCAGCGCGGGCGATGTCCCCGAGAACGCCTCCATCCTGGATGTCCGGGAGGACGATGAGTGGGCCCTCGGCCGTGCAGCCGGGGCCCTGCACATTCCGTTGGGCCAGCTGCCCGAGCGCCTCGAGGAGTTGGATCCGGACACCGACTACTACGTGATCTGCCGGACCGGCGGCCGCTCCATGAGGGCCGCCGACTTCATGGTGGCGCGCGGCTACTCGGCCTTCAACGTGGCCGGCGGCTCCGGCGCCTGGCTCGAGTCCGGCCGGGCCATGGAGGCGGACGGCGGCGCCGAGCCGACCGTCAAGTGAGTTCCGCCCCACCCCGGTACGTCTACCTCGGCCCCGAGGGCACCTTCACCGAGGCTGCGCTGCGGCAGGTGCCCGGCGCGGACTCGGGGGAGTGTGTCCCGGTGGGCTCGGTGATCACCGCCCTGGCGCAGGTGCGTTCAGGGGAGGCGGACTTCGCAGTGGTGCCGATCGAGAACTCCGTGGAGGGCGGTGTCACGGCCACCCTGGACGACATCGCGGCGGACGACGATCTGCAGATCCAGCGCGAGATCCTCGTGCCGATCAGCTTCGTGCTGCTGGGCCGGCGCGAGATGGACCTGGCGGAGATCCACACGGTGTCCACCCACACGCACGGCTGGGCCCAGGTCCGGAACTGGGCCGCGGCCCACCTCCCGCAGGCCGAGTTCGTCCCCGCCGGGTCCACGGCCGGGGCCGCGCGCGGACTCCTGGAGGACACCACCTCCTATGACGCCGCCGTCTGCGCGCCGCTGGTGGCCGAGCAGACCGGGCTGCCCGTGCTGGCCTCCGCCATCGAGGACACCGCCGGTGCCGTGACGCGGTTCGTCCTCGTCTCCCGCCCGGGCCCCGTCCCGGCGCCGACGGGCTCGGACAAGACCACCGTCGTCGTGCCCCTGCCGGAGGACCACCCCGGAGCGCTGATGGACATCCTGGACCAGTTCGCCACCCGCGGGATCAACCTCTCGCGGATCGAGTCCCGGCCCACCGGGGCCGGACTGGGCAGCTACTTCTTCTCGATCGACTTCGAGGGGCACGTGGCCGAGGAGCGGGTCAAGGCCGCGCTCGCCGCGCTGTACCGGCTGATCCCGGGCATCCGGTTCCTGGGGTCCTACCCGCGGGCGGACAAGATGAGGTACACCGTCCCGGCGCACACTCGGGACGCGGCGTACCGGGCCGGCCAGGAGTGGGTCACGGCGATCATCGGGCGGTGACCGCCCCCGGATCAGCCGGTGAGCGCCGCCTCAGCGAGTCAGCCGTGGACCTCCGGTGCGGCCTCGGGCCGCATGGCCGGGGCGGCGGCGGAGTCCGGCACGTTGGTGGCCGGCGTCTGTACTCGCAGTGAATCCGGTTTGATGCGCGCGTCGATCGCGGTGACCTCCATGATGGCGTCCCCGTCCAGCTGAGCAGTCATCGGCTCGTGCAGCACCACACGGCATCGGGTGGCCTGATGGGTCTCCATGACGGGGATGGCGTGCTTGGACTTCGTCACGGTCTTCGCCGCGATCCGCACCCAGTCGCCCACGTGACGGGGGGAGAGCAGGACCACGTCCAGCAGGCCGTCGTCGAACCGGGCGTCCGGGATGAAGTCCATTCCGGCGGTCAGCTCCCCGCAGTTGGCGACCATGACGGACCGGACCTTGCGCCGCTGGGGGGCACCGCCGTCGAGGGAGACGGAGATCTCCTTGCGCTGGCCGGGCAGGTGACGCATCCCGGCCTCGCCGTAGGCAAGCCAGCCGGCCTTGGCCTTGAGGTCGTCACGGGTGTCCCCCATGACCTCCGCGTCGATGCCCGCGCCGGCAATCACCAGGGACGTGTTCTTGGTGACCTCGCCGTTCGTGCCCTCGAGCTTGATGGTGACGGTGTCGATCTCCCGCTTGGCGCCGTGGATGGCCGTGTTGATGCAGGCCCGGTGGTCGTCCAGGGGAAGCTTGAGGTTGCGGGCCAACAGGTTGCCGGTCCCCATCGGGACGATCGCCAGGGTCGCGTCGGTGCCCGCGAGTTCCTCGGCCACGAACCGCACCGTGCCGTCTCCGCCGGCGGCCATCACCACGTCCGCCCCGTCCGCGATCGCGTCCCGCGCCATCTGCGCGCCAGGATCCTCGACGGTGGTCTCGTAGACGGTCAGCTGGGGCAGGCCGGCCTCGGCGACGGCGGCCTCAGCCAGGGTGCGGATGGTGTCCGCCCCGGACTTGGACGGGTTCAACACCAGGGCGATGCGCTGGGGATGGTCCAGCGCGCGGGCGACCAGCGGTGCATCCGCGATCTCGCTGACCTGGCCGTCCAGGGCCTGGATCTGGCCTGTGAGGGCCGCCATGCGCTCCGGCAGGGTGCGGACGTTCCCGTTCAGGTTGGTCACCTGTCCGTCCAGGTGGTCCATGCGGCTGCGCAGGCGGCGGTGGCCGGTCCACAGGCCGGCCGCGAAGGCCAGGGCGGCCGCCACCAGGACGAGCGCGATGATGGCCAGGGTCAGTTCAAGGGGCATGATCGCAGTCTACGCAGGAGGATGACGGCGCGTGCTGGGGCGCAACGCTAGGCTGGACCTCGTGATCGACGTCAAGCACCTCATCGAGAACCCAGACCTCTACAGGGCCTCGCAGCGCGCCCGCGATGCGGACGAGTCCCTGGTGGACCGGATCGTCTCTGCCGACGTGGAACGCCGCGCCTCGATCACCTCCTTCGAGGACCTGCGTGCCCAGCAGAAGGCCTTCGGCAAGAAGGTGGCCGCCGCGCAGGGCGAGGAGAAGCAGCGGCTGCTGGCCGAGGTCAAGGACCTGGCTGCCAGCGTGAAGACCACGGAGGCCGCGGCGGACGAGGCCAAGCAGCGCCTCGAGGACCTCCAGCGCCGATTCCCGAACCTCATCGAGGACGGCGTGCCGGCCGGTGGCGAGGACGATTTCACCACCGTCAAGACGGTGGGCACCGCCCGGGACTTCTCCGCCGACGGTTTCACCCCGCGTGACCACCTGGAGATCGGCGAGCTGATCGGTGCCATCGACATGGAGCGGGGCGCCAAGGTCTCCGGATCGCGGTTCTACTTCCTCAAGGGGGTCGGCGCGCGGCTGGAGCTGGCCATCATGCAGATGGGCCTGGACCTGGCCCTGCAGAACGGCTTCACCCCCATGATGACCCCCACGCTCGTGCGCCCCGAGACCATGCAGGGCACCGGCTTCGACGTGGAGCATGACGACGAGATCTACAAGCTCGAGCGGGACGACCTGTATCTGGTGGGCACCTCCGAGGTGGCGATCGCGGGGTACCACGCGGACGAGATCCTGGACCTTGGGGAGGAGCCGATCCGCTACGCCGGCTGGTCCACGTGCTACCGGCGCGAGGCCGGTTCCGCGGGCAAGGACACCCGCGGCATCATCCGCGTCCACCAGTTCAACAAACTGGAGATGTTCGTCTTCACCACCGTGGAGAAGGCCGCCGAGGAACATGCACGGCTGCTGGCCTGGGAGGAGCAGATGCTCGCGAAGGTGGAGCTGCCCTACCGGGTGATCGACACGGCGGCCGGAGACCTCGGCATGAGTGCGGCCCGCAAGTTCGACTGCGAGGCTTGGGTCCCCACCCAGGAGACCTACCGGGAGCTGACCTCCACCTCGAACTGCACCACCTTCCAGGCCCGCCGCCTCAACATCCGGGAGCGGTTGGTGGGTCAGGACGGCTCCAAGGGTGGCACCCGCATGGCCGCCACCCTCAACGGCACCCTGGCCACCACGCGCTGGCTCGTGGCCATCCTGGAGAACCACCAGAACCCGGACGGTTCCGTCACCGTCCCGGCGGCCCTGCAGCCCTATCTGGGCGGCCTTGAGGTCCTGCCGGTCCTGTGAGTGTTCACCTCTCCGTCACCCGCTGTGCGGGGACGGACTACTGGGCGTCCGTGCCGTCTGCTTGACTAGAGGGCATGGAGAACACCACCTACCGGCCCACCTCGGACATGACCTCGTCCGGCGCCCTGCCGAACGGCAACGGCGTCCGCAAGATGGTGTGCCTGGATGTGGACGGCACCCTGGTGGACCATGACGGCCACATGGATGACGAGGTGCGTGACGCGGCCCGAGCCGTGGTGGAGGCGGGCCATCACGTGCTGATCGCCACCGGCCGCTCGCTGGGCGCCACGTTGCCCATCATCCAGCTCATCGGGCTGGAGCGTGGGTTCAGCGTCTGCAGCAACGGCGGCGTGACCCTGAGGCTCTCCACGGACCTGGAGGAGGGCTACGAGGTGGTGGATCGCAGGACCTTCGATCCCGGCCCTGCCCTGCGCGCCCTGCGGCACCGGCTGCCCAGCGCCAAGTACGCCGTGGAGGATGACCGCGGGCGGTTCCTGTCCACCGAGCGGTTCCAGGACATGAGCTTCGGCGTGCAGGCCGAGGGCGTGACCTTCGAGGACATGATGGCCGCCAGCGCGACCCGCCTGGTGGTCTTCTCCACGGATGCCTCCGCCGAGGAGTTCGGTGAAGCCGTGGAGTCCATCGGTCTGCAGGGCGTGACGTACTCGGTGGGCTGGTCCGCCTGGTTGGACATCGCCGCCGCCGGAGTGACGAAGGCCTCCGGGCTGGAGGCGCTGCGGGACCACCTCGGCGTCCACATCGACCACACCGTGGCGGTGGGTGACGGCCGCAATGACATCGAGATGCTGGCCTGGGCCGGCCGCGGCGTGGCCATGGGCCAGGCGCCGCCGGAGGTCGTCAAGGTGGCCGATGAGGTCACCGGCCACGTGAACGAGCACGGCGCCGCCACGGTGCTGCGTTCCCTGCTGACGTCCTGACCGTCAGCCGGGCAGCTCCACCGCGTCCACCAGGGACAGCAGCCGTTCGGCCGCCGGTCGGCAGGCGTGTTCCTCGTTCCAGAAGGAGCGCTGCACCGCCTTGGACACGGCCTGCACCGTGATCCCCAGCTCGGCGGCCACGGGCTTCTGCTGTCCCCGCACGCCGGGGACCATGAGGTCCAGCACGGCCCACTCGGCGTCCGTGCGGGTGATCACCAGCTGGCCGATCAGCCGCAGCACGGCCTGGGCCTCCTCGGCCACCTCCGCATCCGGGCCGTCCACGGCCACCGGCACCCGCACCCCGGCCTTGGCCGCCGCCTCCGCCGCCCGCCGCGCGTAGACCAGGCCC
This sequence comes from Citricoccus nitrophenolicus, assembly GCF_047305825.1. GTDB lineage: Bacteria > Actinomycetota > Actinomycetes > Actinomycetales > Micrococcaceae > Citricoccus > Citricoccus nitrophenolicus. Next base: position 1,948,608 of record NZ_CP063070.1, read on the forward strand.
GGCCCGCCGACGTCGTGGATCACCTGGGTGTCCGGCAGGGAACCGCCGCGTTCCGCATCAGCAGGCCCCACGGTCCCGACGCCGATTCCCACGTTCCAGCGACGTTGGCGCAGGGCCCGCATCGCTGCATCGACGGCTGAGGCGGCGTCCGGGAGGATGCCGATGGCCTCGTCGCCGAAGGAGCGCTGGAAGGGCACCACCGTGTTCACGGGCCGCAGCGATCGCAACAGATCACCGACCAGGTCCCCGACCTCGCGCGAATCACGCTGGTTGATCGTCAGGACGTAGTGAGGCATAGCCTTGATTCTGCCAGTCCTGCCCCCGTTCGCCTGCCCCCATCTCCGTGTGGGACCAGCGAACCTCCATGCGGGCGCGCGCCGGTGGCCCGTCCGCTGGAATCAGTCGCGGCCCTGCGGGTCGTTCGAGGAGACGGCGGGATCCTCTTCCGCGGTCTCGACCTCGCGTCCCTGCGGTTCGTCCTCCGGGGTCTCCTCGCCGAGCGCGTTGAAGCGCCGGACAGAGGCCTCCAGCTCGGCCTCGGCGGCCGCCCGGCCCTCCCAGCCCTCGGCCTTGACCCACTTGCCCGGCTCCAGGTCCTTGTACCGGGTGAAGAAGTGCTCGATCTCCTTCTTCAGCCACTCATCGATGTCCTCGAGCTCCTGGATGTGGTCGAAGCGCTTGTCCGCCGGGACGCACAGCAGCTTGGCGTCGCCGCCGCCGTCATCGGTCATGTTGAACATTCCGATCGGACGTGCCTCCACGATCACGCCGGGCACCAGGTCGAAGCCGGGCAGGAACACCATGGCGTCCAGGGGGTCCTCGTCCTCCCCGAGGGTGTCCTCGAAGTACCCGTAGTGGGTGGGGTACTGCATCGACGTGAAGAGGATGCGGTCCAGGCGCAGGCGGCCGGACTCGTGGTCGAACTCGTACTTGACGCGGGACCCGGCAGGGATCTCGATGGTGACGTCATGGCTCATGGAATGGGCTCCTCGGCGCTGCTTCACGGTGGTCTGAAGGTGGTCACCGCGCCGGATGGCGCTGCAGGGCGCGGCGTCTAGAATCAAGGGTATCCCGCGCCCGAGACGGAAAGTCGCACTGTGAATCCACGCCCAGCCCCGTTGCGGCCCCTCCGCGCGGCCGCGGCTTCGGCACTGGTGGCCACGGCGGCCGCCCTGCTGACGGGATGCGGCTTCGCCCCGGTGCCGGCCGCTTCGGCCGCTTCGGCCGCCGCGGGCGTCGCGGGCATCGAGGACACGACGACGGCCAGCAGCTCCCCGTCCAGCTCCCCTTCCAGCACTGCGTCCGGTTCCTCCGAGCCGAGTGCGGATTTCTCCGCGGCGGCAATCCTGGCCGACTTCGTGGACTTCCCGGACCTCTCGCCGCTGCTCGTGCCGAGCCCCGAGCCCAAGGCGCTGGACGCACTGCTGGACGAGGCGCTGGTACTGCAGGGCGGCACCATGTCCGCCGCCGTCCGGGACGGACTCACCGGTGAGCTGCTTTACTCCGAAGGGCCCGGCCGGCCCGTGGTGCCCGCCTCCGCGGTCAAGATCCTGACCGCGGCAGCCGCCCTTCAGGTACTGGGCCCGGATCACCGCTACACCACCGCAGCGGTGGCCCGGCCCCTGGCCGAGGGCCGGACCGCCGTCGTGCTGGACGCCGGCGGTGACGTGATGATGGGCACCGGGGAGAACGCGAAGGAGGCCAATGGCCGGGCCGGTCTCGGGACACTCGCCGAGCAGGCCGCACAGGCGCTGAAGGAGCAGGGCGCCACGGGCACCGTGGTCATCGGCGTGGACGACACGGGCTATGAGGGCCCAGGGGAGTCCCCGGACTGGAGTCCGGACATCGTGACATCGGGCAACGCCTCCACGGTCCAGCCGATCGCCACCTACGGCGGCCGGGCCCGGCCCAGCCGGCACACCGACCGGATCCATGACCCGGCAGTCTTTGCGGCCGAGGTGTTCCGCCGGGAGCTCACCTCACAGGCCCAGGACCTCGGGCTGGACCTCACCGTGGAGACCGAGGTGGTCCGTGACGCACTGGAGGGCCGCGGCACGGAACTGGCGGCCGTGGAGTCGGCGCCGCTGTCCGAGCAGATGACCCACATGCTGCAGACCTCGGACAACCAGGTGGCCGAGGCCACGGGCCGCAATCTCGCCCTGGCCGCCGGCGGTGAGGGCAGCTTCGAGGGGGCCGCACAGGAGATCGAGGACGCCCTGACGCACCTCGGGGTGGACACGCAGGGGATGGAGCTCGTGGACGCCTCCGGCCTCTCCGGCAGCAACCGGGTCTCGGCGGCGCAACTGACCTCCGCGATGCAGGTCGCCACGACCTCCCCCGACCTCCAGACGGTGATCACCGGGCTCCCGGCCGCCGGGCGGGAGGGGACCCTGGAGGAACGGATGGTGGGAACCGCCGCCGAGGACGCAGTCCGGGCCAAGACGGGGACGCTCAGCTCCGTGGCCTCGCTGACCGGGACCGTGGTGACGGAGGACGGCCGGACGCTGTTGTTCAGCTTCATCGCCAACGGCCAGCCCGGCGTGCTGGACAACGCCCGCTTCGCCGTGGACCGCGCAGCCGTGGTGCTGGCCGGATGTGGCTGCCGGTGACCACGTCGGCCGAACCTTTGCCATAGCAAACTTTCGGCTAGGATCTCCCCATGTCTTCGCCGGATACAGCGCAGCGCCTGGCCCAGCAGCAGGCCATCTACGGCATGCCCCTCTCCCGGCGCTTCGGCGAGCTGATGTCCGCCTACCGGCTCAGTCAACGCTCGCTGGCCCGAGTGCTGGGCGTCTCCGCCCCGATGCTCTCGCAGCTCATCAACGCCCAGCGCATCAAGATCGGCAGCCCCGCGGTCTACGAGCGGTTCGTCATGCTGGAGGAACGTCAGGACGAGCTGGACCTGCAGCGGGTCCTGGATGAGGTCCAGGCCTCCGAGCCGGTCCTGACCGCGCACAGCAACCGGTCTCGCAGGCCCGACGCCGGGGCCCTCCCGGGTGCCGAGGTGGCCGCCCAGCTGGGCAGGATGGCCACCACGGAGCAGCTGCGGGCCACAGCCGAGGCCGCCCGGGCCGCAGAGGCCGCAGAGCTGGCGGCCGTGTTGGACCGAGCGGTGGCGTCCCGGGACTGAGACCGGCCGCCCAGCGTGCTCCCGGCAGCGTGTGATGGGATGGGGCCATGGAATCCTCCCCCGCGCCGCCGACCGCCTCGCCCGTGGACTGGGACCTGGCCGCCAGCACGGCCGCCAGGCTGTGCGCCGCCGGGCCCCGGTTCACCCGCCACCAGGCCGAACGTGAGGCCGTCGGCCTGCGCCGTGCCGCCGATGTCTCGGTGGAGCACGTCCACCGGATCACCCGGTTGGAGGCCGCCCGGGACCTGCGGGACTCCGAGGTGCTCGTGCTGGACCGCCCCACCTGGGCCCGGGCCAACGTCGGGGCCTTCTCCACGTTGTTGGCCCCCGCCTTCGAGCACGTGCAGCAGGCTCGCCCGGCCGAGTACGCCCGCGCCACCCAGGGCCTGGGCACCGCGGCCACTGCCCTGGAGGCCGGGGCCGTTCTGGCGTTCATGTCCTCGAAGGTCCTCGGACAGTACGAGCCCTTCTGCGCCCTGCCCGGGCCGGACGGTACGTCCACCGGCCCCGAGGGGGGCCGGCTGTTGCTGGTGGCCCCGAACATCGCCGAGGTGCGCGTGGAGCTCAACGTGGACCCGGAGGACTTCCGGCTCTGGGTCTGCCTGCATGAGCAGACCCACCGCGTGCAGTTCGCGGCGGCGCCGTGGCTGCGCGAGCACCTGCAGGCCAACATCATGGAGCTGGTCTCCGGCATGTTCGACAAGGTGGACACGTTGCCCGAACGCCTCTCCGCCCGCGTCCGCGCCCTCCTGAAGGGCCCCGAGGCGGACCCGCAGTCCGTGGAGGAGGGGCGTGGGTCCGCCGAACTCGGCACGGATGACCACCCGGCCTCGATGGGCCTGCTGGAGCTGATCCAGGACCCGGAGGACAAGAAGCGCCTGGCCCGGATCAACGCCGTGATGTCCCTGCTGGAAGGCCACGCCAACGTGGTCATGGACGCGATCGACTCCTCGGTGGTCCCCACCGTCAAGACCATCCGCCAGCGGTTCGACCACCGCACCTCCACCCGTTCCTCCGTGGACCGCTGGATCCGCCGGTTCATGGGCATGGACGCCAAGATGCAGCAGTACCGGGACGGCCAGCGTTTCGTGAAGCATGTGGTCCGCGAGCTCGGGATGGACGGCTTCAACGTGGTGTGGGCGTCCGCGGACAACCTCCCCGGGGAGCAGGAGATCCACCATCCGGAGCAGTGGATCGCGCGTATCCGGGGGCAGGACTGAGCGCGGGCGGGTCTGAGGCCCCGGCCGGACCCTCCTCCTGGCCGCCGGCGGCTCGCTGGCCGGAGGCCCTGCACCGCGCGGTGGGCGCCCTCACCGAGGCCCTGCGCGGGCAGGCCCTGCCGCTCGTGGCCCTGTCCGGCGGGGCCGACTCCCTCGCGCTTGCCGTGGCCGCCGCGGAGACCGCTCGCCTCCGCGCCAGCCCGGTGCTGGCCGGGGGAGTGGGCGCCGTGATCGTGGACCACGGGCTGCAACCCGGGTCCGCCGGAGTGGCCCAGCGTGCCGCCACCGTGGCCCGGACGCTGGGGCTGGACCCGGTGACCGTGGAACGGGTGGACATCCACGTCACGGGGGACGGTCCGGAGGCCGAGGCCCGCACGGCCCGGCACGCCGCACTGGAGGCCGCCGCCAGTCGGCTGGGCTCAGACGCCGTGTTGCTCGCCCACACCCGGGATGACCAGGCCGAACAGGTGCTGCTCGGTCTCGCCCGCGGCTCCGGGACCCGGACGCTCGCGGGGATGCCGCGCCGCCGGGGACTGCTGCTGCGCCCCCTGATGGACCTCACCCGTCAGGACACCGAGTCGATCTGCCGCTGGGCGGGCCTGCGGTGGTGGGAGGACCCCACCAACGCGGACCCGGCCTTCCTGCGCTCGCGGATCCGCAGCCGCGTGTTGCCGGCCCTCGAGGAGCCGCAGCACGGCCTGGGCCCCGGGCTGGCCGCCGCACTGGCCCGCAGCGCGGACATCGCGGCCGAGGATGCGGCGGCGCTGGAGGACTGGGCCGGTCGCGAGTTCGATCGGCTCTGGCCGGAGGGTCGGGGGGAGGTCGAGGCGCCCGGTACGCCCGGTCTCCGGCCGTCGTCGGGCCCGGTGTCCCTGCCGATGGGCGAGCTGGCCGCGCTGCCGGCCGCGATCCGGTACCGCGTGATCGGCTGTGCAGTGGTGGCCGCGGGCGGCGAGCGGCCCAGCCGGGAGCGAGTGCTGGCCGTGGATCGTCTGGTGGCCACCCGGTCCACGGGGGGATCCTCGGCGGGGCCGGTGGAGCTGGCCGGCGGAGTGGCAGCCCACCGGCGCAGCACGGGCGGGTGTGCGAGACTGGTGCTCGGCGCCGTCAGGCCCGAGGGTCCACGTCTGGACCGGGCCGGCTGAAGGCGCATTCCCGTAGCGAACACACCCGCAGGAGCAGCCCGCATGGAAGCACAGGATGTGCATGGCGATCTGGATCATGTGCTCATGACCAAAGAGCAGGTCCAGGACACCATCAAGGATCTCGCAGCGCAGATCGACCGCGACTACGAGGGCAAGGACGTCCTGCTGGTGGCGGTCCTCAAGGGGGCGGTGATGGTCATGGCCGATCTCTCCCGGGCCCTGCACTCGCACGTCACCCTGGACTTCATGGCTGTCTCCTCCTACGGCTCCGGCACCCAGTCCTCCGGCGTGGTGCGGATCCTCAAGGACCTGGATGCGGACCTGATGGGCCGCCACGTGCTGATCGTGGAGGACATCATCGACTCCGGGTTGACGCTGTCCTGGCTGAAGACCAACCTCGAGTCCCGGGGGCCGGCCTCTGTGGAGATCTGCGCCCTGCTGCGCAAGCCCGAGGCCATGAAGGTGCAGATCGACGTCAAGTACGTGGGTCAGGACATCCCCAACGAGTTCGTGGTGGGCTACGGCCTGGACTTCGACGAGAAGTACCGCAACCTCGACTTCATCGGGACCCTCGCCCCGCACGTCTACTCCTGAGGCCGCGCCCTCAGCCATTCCACCGGTTGCGAACGGCGGGACCTCAGGCCCCCACCGTAGACTGGCGCCCGGTACCGTGGACGGGTACGGCTGTGCCCTGGGCCGGTGGATCCCTCAATGACCCCGTGCAGTTCCGGCCCACCCCGTACCGGGTGAGCGCGCCGCGCCCACTGCGCAGGACAAAGGTCAGGAGAGTTGTTGAAAGCCAAGAAGGTCTTCAAGGGCCCGATCATCTGGATCGTTTTGGCCGCCGTGTTCCTGATGATCCTCATCCCGGCGCTGACCCAGGGTTCCTCCGCGCGCGTGGACACCAACGTGGGCCTGACGCTGCTCCAGGAGGACCGCGCCGCACAGGCCAAGATCCAGGACGGTGATCAGCGGGTCGATCTGACCCTGCGCGAGCCGTACAACCTGGATGGCCAGGACCTCGGCACGGAGGTCTACTTCTACTACTCCACGGCCCGCGCCACCAACGTCGTCGAGGCGATCGACGGCTCCGGACTGGACGGCTTCACGGATGAGCCCGTGCAGAACAACTGGCTGCTGTCCATGCTGGGCTTCCTCATCCCCTTCCTGTTGATCGGTCTGGTCTTCTGGTTCCTGCTGTCCAGGATGCAGGGCGGTGGCGGCAAGGTCATGCAGTTCGGCAAGTCCAAGGCCAAGCTCATCACCAAGGACATGCCGCAGGTCACCTTCGTGGACGTGGCCGGTGCCGAGGAGGCCGTGGAGGAGCTCCACGAGATCAAGGAGTTCCTCTCCGAGCCCGCCAAGTTCCAGGCCGTGGGCGCGAAGATCCCCAAGGGCGTGCTGCTCTACGGGCCTCCGGGCACCGGCAAGACCCTGCTCGCCAAGGCCGTGGCCGGCGAGGCGGGCGTGCCGTTCTACTCGATCTCCGGCTCGGACTTCGTGGAGATGTTCGTGGGCGTGGGTGCCTCCCGCGTGCGTGACCTCTTCGAGCAGGCCAAGACCAACTCCCCGGCCATCATCTTCGTGGACGAGATCGACGCCGTGGGCCGCCACCGTGGTGCCGGCGTGGGCGGCGGCAATGACGAGCGCGAGCAGACCCTGAACCAGCTCCTGGTGGAGATGGACGGCTTCGACGCCACCACCAACGTGATCCTCATCGCGGCCACCAACCGCCCTGACGTCCTGGATCCCGCCCTGCTGCGTCCCGGACGGTTCGACCGGCAGATCCCCGTGGAGGCCCCGGATTCGGAAGGCCGCCACCAGATCCTCTCCGTGCACGCTCAGGGCAAGCCCATGGCCCCCGGCGTGGACCTGCACTCGCTGGCCAAGCGCACCCCCGGGTTCACCGGCGCCGACCTGGCCAACGTGCTCAACGAGGCCGCCCTGCTCACCGCCCGATCCAACGCCCAGCTGATCGATGACCGGGCCCTGGACGAGGCCGTGGACCGCGTCATGGCCGGCCCGCAGAAGCGCTCCCGCCTCATGAAGGAGCACGAGCGCAAGGTCACGGCGTACCACGAGGGCGGTCACGCTCTGGTGGCCGCCGGGCTGCGCAACTCCGCCCCGGTCACCAAGATCACCATCCTGCCCCGCGGCCGCGCCCTGGGCTACACCATGGTGGTCCCGGAGGATGACAAGTACTCGATCACCCGCAACGAGCTGCTGGACCAGCTCGCCTATGCCATGGGGGGCCGGGTGGCGGAGGAGATCATCTTCCACGATCCCTCCACCGGTGCCTCGAATGACATCTCCAAGGCCACGGACACGGCCAAGAAGATGGTCACGGAGTACGGCATGAGCGAACGCGTCGGCGCCGTGAAGCTCGGTTCCGGCAGCGGCGAGCCCTTCATGGGCCGGGACATGAGCAGCGGTCGGGAGTACTCCGAACAGGTTGCCGGACTGGTGGATGCCGAGGTGCGCCAGCTGTTGGACAGCGCCCATGACGAGGCGTACTGGATCCTCAATGAGAACCGGGACATCCTGGACCGGCTGGCCTATGAGCTCCTGGAGAAGGAGACCCTGAACCAGACTCAGATCGCCACGATCTTCGCGGACATCCGTCAGCGCGAGCCCCGCGGGGTCTGGCTGTCCAGCGAGGACCGTCCGGTCTCCGCCCAACCCCCCGTGCTGTCCCCGGCCGAGCGCCGCTCCCTGGCCGAGAAGAACGGCGACGCCGGCCCGGCGGCCCCCGAGGACGCCTCGCCGGAGGCGGTGGACCCGGAGTCCACCTCGGACTCCCTCAGCCCCACGGTGGACCCGACCCCGGGAAGCCAGTTGCCGGGGGAGCCGGACGGAGGCACCGGGCGCCCCGGGGGACCCGCAGGCCCGAGCGACCTGCCACGCACCGAGCAGGAATGAATAGGATCGGGACTGTGAACGAGACACAACGTCAGCCGGGTACTGCCGGCGTAGACCGCACCCGTATCCAGGCCGCCGTCCGGGAGATCCTGGAGGCGATCGGTGAGGACCCGGACCGCGAGGGGCTTGAGGACACCCCCAGGCGGGTGGCGAAGGCCTATGACGAGTTCTTCTCCGGACTGGTCCAGGATCCGGCCGATGTCCTGGGGACCACGTTCGACATCTCGCACGAGGAGCTCGTGCTGGTGAAGGACATCCCGTTCTACTCCACCTGCGAGCACCACCTGGTGCCCTTCCACGGTGCGGCCCACATCGGCTACATCCCCAACCCCGAGGGGCGGGTGACGGGCCTGAGCAAGCTGGCCCGGCTCGTGGAGGTGTACGCGCGCCGTCCGCAGGTCCAGGAGCGGCTGACCACGCAGATCGTGGAGGCCCTGATGACGCACCTGACCCCCCGCGGGGCCATCGTGGTGATCGAGGCCGAGCACATGTGCATGTCCATGCGGGGCGTCCGCAAGCCCGGCGCCAAGACGGTCACCTCGGCCGTGCGGGGCCAGCTGCGCGAGGCCTCCACCCGATCCGAGGCGATGAGCCTGATCCTGCACGGCTGAGGCCGGCCCGGATCCCACCAGCTCCACGAAAGGACCATCTCCATGGACTCGATGGCCGCATCCACCGGCACCGGCCCCAACACGGGACCGATGACGGTGATCCGCAAGATCCGCCGCCGCACCCTGGCGGACCTGCCGACGGACCGCACCCTCGTGATGGGCGTGTTGAACGTCACGGACGACTCCTTCTCGGACGGCGGGGCCTACCTGGACGTGGACGCCGCGATCGAGCAGGGTCTGCGCCTGCTGTACTCGGGGGCGGACATCATCGACGTGGGCGGTGAGTCCACCCGGCCCGGGGCGCAGGCGATCGACGCGGTGACAGAACAGAACCGCATCCTGCCCGTGATCGAGGCGCTGGTGAAGGCCGGGGCGGTGGTCTCGGTGGACACCATGCACGTGGCCACGGCGGAGGCGGCCCTGAAGCTCGGAGAGGTCATCATCAATGACGTCTCCGGCCTGAACCACGAGCCGGAGATGCCGGAGCTGATCGCCCGTACCGGCGCGCCGTGCATCATCATGCACAACCGTGGCGATGCCCAGACCATGGACTCCCTGGCGGAGTACGAGGACGTGGTCGAGGACGTGGTCCGGGAGCTGACCGAGCTCAAGGAGGCCTTCCTGGCCGCGGGCGTGAAGCCGGAGCAGCTGATCCTGGATCCGGGGCTGGGCTTCGCGAAGGCCGGCGCCCAGAACTGGAGGCTGCTGCGTGGGCTGGACCGGCTGCAGTCCCTCGGCCTCCCGGTGCTCGTGGCGGCCTCACGCAAGCGGTTCCTGGGCACCCTGCTCGCCTCGGAGTCCGGCGCGCAACCCACTCCGGCGGACCGTGACCATGCCACGGCCGCCGTCACCGCGTTGGCCGCCCTGCACCGGGTGTGGGGAGTGCGCGTCCACACGGTGGAGCCGTCCCTCCATGCGGTCAAGGCCGCCCAGGCCTGGCTGGAACCCGAGGCGGTCACCGGCCGGGCCGGAGCCTGAGCCGTGCGGGGAAATGTGGAGACCCGGGCTGGCGGCCGTGACCGCATCACGCTCACCGGGCTGACCGCCCACGGCCACCACGGGGTGTTCGATCACGAGAAGCGGGACGGCCAGGAATTCACCACGGACGTGGTGGTGCACCTGGACGCCGCCCCCGCCGCGGCCGGCGATCACCTGGAGCACACCGTGAACTACGCACAGGTGGCCGCCACCGTGCTGCAGGTGATCACGGGGGAGTCCCTGGACCTCATCGAGACCGTGGCGGACCGGATCGCCCGTGCCCTGCTGGCCGAGCAGCCGGTGGCCGCCGCCGTGGAGGTGACCGTCCACAAGCCGCACGCGCCCATCGAGGCGGACTTCGCCGATGTGGCCGTCACCGCCTACAGGGACCGCACGTGAGCACCACCGGGCCGGATTCGGTTCTCGACCGGGCCCCTTCAGCCCCCGTGGCCGCCGTCCTGGCCCTCGGGGCCAATCTGGGAGACGCGGCCGCCACCGTGGCGCAGGCGGTCCGGGACCTGCAGGACACGTCGGGCCTCCAGGTGACCGGAGTCTCCCCGGTGGCCAGGACCGGCCCCGTTGGTGGGCCCGAGGGGCAGCCGGACTACCTGAACCTCGTGCTGACGGTGACCACGGGACTCTCCCCCGCGGCCCTGCTCGCGGTGGCCCAGGGGATCGAGGAGGCTCACCACCGCACGCGAGAGGTGCGCTGGGGGCCGCGCACTCTGGACATCGATGTCATCACCTACGGGGACCTGGTCTCTGGGGACCCGGTCCTGACGCTGCCCCACCCGCGGGCCCACCTCCGCGCCTTCGTGCTCGCTCCATGGTCCTGGTTGGAACCGGAGGCCACGCTGTCCGGGGAGCGCGTGGCGGACCTCGCGGCCCAGGCGGAGGACGCTGGCTCGGTCACCCGGGTGCCCGGTGGCGAGGAGCCGGGAGGGCCGGCCTCATGACGGGGATCCGCCCGCTGTGGTTGCTGCTGATCCTGCTCGTCTCCGGCGGACTGGGTTGGGTGGCCGCCCTGGTGGCGGCGGGCGCGGGGGTGGTGGCACCGGTGCTGGTGCGGTCCTCGGTGATCACCCTGGGCTCGGTGGCCGTGTTGGTGCTGCTGCTCGGGATCCGCGTCCAGCGGGACAAGAAGCGCCCGCTCGCGGCGCGGATGAACCCGTTGGTGGCCACCCGTACCCTGGCGCTCGCCCAGGCCGGGGCCTATGCCGGATCGCTGATCGTGGGCTGGCACGGTGGGGTGATGGTGCACCTGACCGCCGCCACGGGATTCGGCACGGCCACCGTGAACGACGCGCTGCTGATGGTGGTCGGGGGGCTGACACTGGTTATCGTGGGGTACATCGTGGAACAGTTCTGCCGGGTGCCCCCTGATGACGGGGCGGACGGCACCACGGACGCATCAGGTCAGCAGGGCGGGCGGAGCCGGCGACGATCCGGTCCCGCCTACGGCCCAGAGGGGGAAGGCGGATATGCCAGGAGTGCCAGAACGAACGACCCGTGACGTGCGCGGCTTCGAGGACGTGGACTGGACCCCGGTATCCCCGAAGCTGGTCCCGGCCCACCTCATGGTGACGATCCTCACGGCGGGAATCGTGACGGTCCTGCTGGCCGTCCCCCTGGTCCTGATGCTGGTGGGGGTCTGGCCCGACTATCCGGCCTGGCTGGCCTGGGCGCTGCCGGCGGTGATGCTGGGGTGGGGCCTGGTCGAGATGATCCTGATCCCACGCCGAGTCCGCGCCATGGGCTACGCCGAGCGGGATGATGACTTCCTGTTCAAGTCCGGGCTCTGGTTCCGGCGCGTGCTGGCGGTGCCCTATGGGCGGCTGCAGTACCTGGACGTCAAGGAGGGCCCCGTGCAGCGGCGCTTCGGCATCCGTTCCCTCGAGCTGCAGACGGCCTCCGCGTCGACCAACGCCACGATCGAGGGCATCCCCGTCGAGGACAGCGAGCGACTGCGTGACGCGTTGATGGCCCGCGGCCAGGCGAGGCTGGCGGGCCTGTGACGGGCGGGCCGACAGAGGAGCCCGAGCAGGAACCGGGGCCCGCGCCGAAGGAGTCCGTGACCGGGGACCGCGCGGAGCGGGGTGGACGGCCGGAGGCGGCCGACGGCGCATGGCACCGAGTGCATCCCATCAGCCCCTGGGTGCGGGGCTGGGTGGTCCTCGTGGCGATGCTGTTCTTCGGCACCCAGTCCTTCGGCGAGGACGCGATCCGCTCCCTGATGGGTCAGGGCGAGTTCGAGGCGGCACGGGGGCTGTGGGTCACCCTGGCCGTCTACGGCGGGATCTTCGTGGTCCTGCTGGTGGTCTACTACTTCTCCTGGCGCTTCACCAAGTACCAGCTCGCGGAGGAGCAGGTCCTGTTGGACACCGGCGTGATCTTCCGCCAGCACCGGCGCGTGCGCTATGACCGCGTGCAGGCCGTGGACATCCGCCAGCCGCTGCTGGCCCGCATCTTCGGCCTGGCCGAGCTCAAGTTCGAGGCCGCGGACGGTGGCTCCACCGCCATGCAGCTCTCCTATGTCAAGGAGGGCGAGGCCCGGATCCTGCGCGCCGAGATCATGGGCCGTGCGGCGGGCATCCGGGCTGGTGCGAGCCCCGAGGCGGCGGCGGACCTCGGCCCTGAAGCGGAGGCCGCAGTGGATGGCCACTCGGCCGGCAGCCATCAGGCCGAAAGTGGTCTGGAGGACGGGGAGCCCAGCGGACCGGCCGGACAGCCGGCGGCTGTGCCGATCCCCGAGGCGCCGGAGCAGGTCATGCTCCGGGTGCCGATCGGCCGGATGCTCGGCGCGCTGTTGCTGTCCACCACCTTCACGGTGATGTTGACCATCCTCGTGGCGATGGTGGTCGGGGCCGCGATCCTGGATGCCGTGATCCCCCAGGAGGGTGAGGACGATTGGTGGTTCATCCTGCTGTTCGCCCTCATCCCCTTCGCCTTCTCCTTCATCGGCGTGCTCTGGTCCGGCTTCAACCGGGGCTACAACTTCACCGTGGCCACCTCCCCGGACGGGATGCGGCTGCGCTACGGCCTGCTGGAGACCTCCCAGCAGACCGTCCCGCCGGGCCGCGTGCAGGCCGTGCGGATCAGCCAGTCCCTGCTGTGGCGGCCCTTCGGCTGGTACAAGGTGGTGGTCAACGTGGCCGGCTACGGTCCCTCCCTGGAGGGCGGATCCGCGGACAAGTCCACGGTGCTGCCGGTCGGCACCCTCGAGGACGTGCTGCGAGTGCTCTCCGTGGTGGTGCCGGATCCGGGACTCGGCCCCGAGGGTTCCCTGAGCGGGCCCGTTCAATCCGAGGACCCTCTGAGCTCTGGGGACGCGGCGGACCCCGCAGGCACCGAGGACATCGCGGCGGTCTTCCGGGAGGGAGTCGCCGGTCTCGGCGAGGGGCAGGGCTTCACCCACTCGCCGCGGCGCGTGTGGTGGCTCGACCCCCTGACCTGGAGGCGCAACGCCTACCGGTCCACCCGGACCATGCTGATGCTGCGGTCCGGGCGGCTGGAGCGCTACCTGCAGCTGATCCCCCACGAGCGGATCCAGTCCGTGGCCCTGCACCAGGGCCCGCTGCTGCGGCGCCTGTCCGTGGCCACGCTCCACTTCCACTCCACACCCGGTCCGGTGGCCCCGCAGTTGGTCCACGCGGATGTCCAGGTCGCGGCCCGGCTGTTCCTCGAGGAGGCGGACATCGCCGCCGTCTCACGGCGTATGCGGGACCGGAACCAGTGGATGCGCCAGGAGGAGCTGGCCCGCTTCGAGCAGCGCACCCGCCAGGTGGTGCAGCAGTGACCGGCCCCGGTACCGGACGGGCAGATCCCTCGGGATCGGTGCCGCAGCAGCGCCCGGGCAGGCTCGGGGTCGGGGTGATCGGCGCCGGCAAGGTCGGCGCCGTGCTCGGGGCGGCCCTGCGCAACGCCGGCCATGCCGTCACGGGCGTGCACGCCGTGTCTGAGGCCTCCCGCACCCGGGCGGAGTCCCTGCTGCCCGAGGTTCCGGTGCTCGAGATCCCCGAGATCCTGCGGCGCTCCGAACTGGTCCTGTTCGCCGTGCCGGACGACGCCCTGCCGGAACTGGTCGGCGGGCTCGCCGAATCCGGCCACTTCCAGGCCGGGCACCTCGTGGTGCACACCTCGGGCCGGCACGGCGTCTCCGTGCTGGACCCGGTGCGAGCTGCCGGGGCCATTCCGCTGGCGATCCACCCCGCCATGTCCTTCACGGGACTGACCCTGGACCTGGCCCGGCTGCAGGACTGCATGTTCGGCGTGACCGCTGACGCCGTGGTGCTGCCGGTGGCCCAAGCCCTCGTGGTGGAGATGGGCGGGGAGCCGGCCGTCATCGCCGAGGCGGATCGCGGGGCCTACCACGCGGCCCTGTCCCATGCCTCGAACCACCTCGTGACCCTGACCTCCCAGGCCGCGCAGATCCTGGCCTCGATCGGCGTGGAACAGACGGATCGGATGCTCGCGCCCCTGATGTCCGCCTCCCTCGAGAACGCCCTGACCTCCGGGGACGGGGCCCTCACCGGACCGGTCGCCCGCGGGGACGTGGGCACGGTGCGCCGGCACCTCGAAGTGCTGGACGGGCTGGTGGGCGAGGGGGCCGGGGAGGGCATCCCGGCCGACGTCGGGCAGGCGTACCGCGCCATGGCCCGGGCGACCGCCCAGCGTGCCCTGGCCCGGGGGGCCCTGTCCGAGGCCACAGTGACCGAACTGCTGGATCTCTTGAGCAACTGACCCATCCGTGAGTGGTCAGTTCCCGTGGCGTACAGAGCCCGGAACACCACGCGATCTGACCACTCACGGTGGGTGCCACCCGCCCGCCTGACTCGTCCGGCCAGTTGGATACGCGGAAGAGCTGACGGGGCCCAGGCCTCTAGACTCGCACCGTGACCCCGCTCGACCGCGCCCCCGACCGCACTCCTGTCCCCGCCGGCACCGGCCTGACCCTGGAGGACGCCACCGTTGACGCGACCCCCGGGACCCCGGGCCCACTGCCGGAGGTGCACACCACCCGCGCCGCGTTCCGGGCGGCGCTCGCGGTGAGAGTACGAGCCGCCGCGGTGAACGGGATCACCGCGCCCACCGTGGGGCTGGTCCCCACCATGGGCGCTCTGCACGGCGGTCACGCGGCGCTGGTGCGCCAGGCCCGTGCGGAGAATGACATCGTCATCGCCTCGGTGTTCGTCAACCCCCTCCAGTTCGGTGACCCCGCCGACCTCGAGCACTACCCTCGCACCCTGGAGGAGGACCGGGAGATCCTCGGCGCAGCGGGCTGCGAGCTGGTCTTCGCCCCGGATGTCGAGGAGATGTACCCCGGGTACCCTGACGCCCCGATCGTCACGGTCAGCGCTGGCCGGATGGGGGAGGTCCTGGAGGGCGCCTCGCGGCCGGGGCATTTCGACGGCGTCTGCACCGTCGTGGCCAAGCTGTGGAACATCACCGCGCCCCCGGCCCCGGCCCGGTTGCGCAGCTACTTCGGCCAGAAGGACGCCCAACAGCTGGCCGTGCTGCGCCGCCTGCAGGCTGACCTGGACATCGCCGTGGAGATCCGTCCGGTGCCGCTCGTCCGGTCCCCGGAGGGGCTGGCCCTCTCCTCCCGGAACACGCGGCTGTCCCCGGAGTCCCTCGAGGCCGCCCTGGTGCTGCACCGCGCCCTGGCCGGGCTGCGCGAGGACGCCGACGCCGGCCGGCCCCTGGGGCTCGAAGCGGCCCGCGCGCTCGTGGAGGCCGAGCCCCTGGCCCGGCTGGACTACCTCGAGATCGTGGACCACGCCACCCTGGAACCGCTCACCGCCGAGCAGCTCGACGCGCCCCTGGAGCAGGAGGCCCTGGCCCTGGTGGCCGCGGCCTTCGAGCCCGTCCGCCTCATCGACAACGTCGTCCTGCCCGTCCCTTGAAGGCCTGGGGGTCGGCGTGTTTAGGGTGAGAGATGACCATGAATGAGACCGCACACGGCGAGAAGAAGCAGACCGTCACCCGGACCATCGAAGCCCCGGCACAGGACATCTTTCAGGTCCTGACCCTGCCGGCCCGTCACCAGGAGTTCGACGGGTCCGAGATGGTGCGCGCGGATGAGAAGTCCCAGCGCATCCAGCAGGTGGGCGACACGTTCGTGATGAACATGCACGCCGAGTCCCAGGGCGGTGACTACCGGCGTGAGAACCACGTGGTGGCCTATGACGAGAACAAGCTCGTGGGCTGGAAGCCGGCTCCGTTGGGCGAGGAGCCGAAGGGTTGGCAGTGGGTGTACCAGCTGGAGTCCCTGGACCGGGACACCACGGAGGTCTCCCTGACGTACGACTGGTCCCAGGTCACCGACCAGGACCTGCTGGCGAAGAACATCTTCCCGGCCATCACCGAGGAACAGATGGACACCTCCCTGGCCCGGCTGCAGTCCCTGGTCTGATCCTGCCCGGGCACCACCGCTAGGATCGGGGGAACGCCGGACCGGCCCCTGCCGGCCCGGCGCCCATGGTGACCGGTCCGCGCGGGCCGGGCGCCGCCGTCGTGCCCCGGAACTGCCAAGGAGCCCTTCAGTGACTGAGACCAGCCAGCCGACCGCCCGCGAGGATCTGTACCGGCACGTGAACGGTGCCTGGCTGGAGTCCAACTCGATCCCCGCCGATCAGGGTGCCTACGGTGCCTTCATGGAGCTGAGGGACGCCTCGGAACTGGCCGTGCGGCACCTCGCCGAGGACGCCGCCGCCCCCTTCTGGTCCGGTCCCGGTGCGGAGGCCGAGTCCGAGCCCTTCACGGCGGCGGCGGATGACGCCGGCGCCCGCCGCCGGATCGGTGCCCTCTACGCCTCCTTCATGGATGAGTCCGGAGTGGAGGACCGTGGGCTGGAGCCGATCGTGGCGGAACTGGCCGAGATCGAGTCCGTCTCCACGCCGGAGGAGTTCATCAGGCTCTCCGGTCAGCTCCAACGGACCGGCGTCAGCGGCCTGATCGGCACCGGTGCGCTGAACGACGCCGGCAATCCCGAGCGCATGCTGCTGCATCTCATCCAGGATGGCCTGGGCCTGCCGGACGAGTCCTACTACCGCGAGGAGAAGTTCGCGGGCCTGGTCGCGGACTACCGCCAGCACGTGGACAACCTCTTCATGCTCGCCGGCATCGGCGGAGACCGGGACGAGGCGCAGCGGGACGCGGACCTGGTGGTGGACCTCGAGACCAGGATCGCGGCAGCGCATTGGGACGTGGTCAGGGTCCGGGACGCCGTGGCGCGCTACAACCTGATGGAGCGGACCGCCCTGCTCGACTCCTTCCCCCTGGCCGGTCCCTGGCTCGAGGGAGTCGGCGCCACGGGGCCGCGCAGCGAGGAGATCGTGGCGTGGCAGCCGGACTTCCTGGCCGCGATGCAGCAGCTGCTGGTGAGTGAGGACCTCGAGACGTGGAAGCGTTGGCTCCAGCTCCAGCTGCTGCGCTCAGCCGCGCCCTACCTCACCGAGGCCTTCGTCCAGGAGAACTTCGAGTTCTACGGCCGCAAGATCGCCGGGACGGAGGAGGTCCGGCCCCGCTGGAAGCGCGGCGTCTCCTTCGTCAACGGGGCCGTGGGGGAGGACGTGGGCCGGCTGTACGTGGCCAAGCACTACCCGGCCGGTCACCAGGCCGCCATGGACGGGCTGATCTCCGCCCTGACCGAGGCCTACCGTCGCTCGATCGGCACCCTGGACTGGATGGGGGAGGACACCCGGCAGAAGGCCCTGGAGAAGCTCTCCATGTTCAACCCCATGGTGGGCTTCCCCGTGAAGTGGATCGACTACTCCACTCTGTCCGTGGACCCCACGGACCTGATCGCCAACGTCCGCGCGGCGAACGCCTTCGAGTTCGAGCGGGACCTGGCCAAGATCGAGACCGGACCGGACCCGGAGGAATGGCACATGACCCCGCAGACGGTCAATGCCTACTATTCCCCGCTGGAGAACGCCATCGTGTTCCCGGCCGCCATCCTGCAGAACCCCTTCTTCGATCCGGGCCGGCTGGCCGCGGAGAATTTCGGGGCGATCGGCGCGGTGATCGGCCATGAGATCGGCCATGGCTTCGATGACCAGGGCTCGCAGTACGCTGGGGACGGCTCCCTGCAGAACTGGTGGACGGACGCGGACCGCGCGGCCTTCGAGGAGCGCACGGCCCGGCTGGTGGACCAGTACGAGGTGCTGCACCCCGCAGAGGCCCCCGAACACCACGTCAACGGCCATCTCACCCTCGGGGAGAACATCGGGGACCTGGGCGGGCTCGGCATCGCCTACCGGGCATTGGGCATCTGGAGGGAGGAGCACTCCGCCGGCCTGGCAGGTCCCGCGGACGGCTCCGAACCCGGGCCGGTCGGGGAGGACCAGGAGCAGCAGGCGGCCCTGGAGCAGGACCGCGCCTTCTTCGCGTCCTGGGCGGAGTGCTGGCGGCAGTTGACGCGCACCGAGACCGCGATCACCCGCATCACCTCGGACCCGCACTCCCCGAACGAGTTCCGCTGCAACCAGGTGGTGAGGAACCTGGACGCATTCCATGCGGCCTACGGCACCGAGCCGGGGGACCCGATGTGGTTGGACCCTCAGGAGCGCGTCACGATCTGGTAGACCGTCACCGCCCCGCATGGTCGCCGGGCCAGGCAACGTAGACTGGATGACCGTGAGCACGGACAACCCGGCCAGCGCGGCCAACAGCACTGACCAGCGCCAGGTGCGCCATGACAAGCGAGACGAGATCCTGGACTCGGGCCGGCAGGCCTACCCGGTGACCGTGGGGCGCACCCACTCCCTGGGCCAGGTCCGCACGGCCCATCCCGATGTGGAACCCGGCACAGAGACCGGCGAGACCGTCGGGATCGCCGGCCGCGTGGTGTTCCTGCGGAACACCGGCAAGCTGTGCTTCGCCACACTCCAGGAAGGCGGTGTGGGGGACGAGGCCGGCGAGGGCGTCCGCCTGCAGGTCATGGTCTCCCTGGCGAAGGTCGGCGAGGAGTCCCTCGCGGACTGGAAGCGCCTCGTGGACCTCGGCGACCACGTGGCCGTGAGTGGCGAGGTCATCGCCTCCCGCCGTGGCGAGCTGTCCATCATGGCCGACTCCTGGCAGATGGCCTCCAAGGCGCTACGACCGCTGCCCGTGCTGCACGCCGAGCTCAACGAGGAGACCCGCGTACGCCAGCGCTACGCGGACCTGATCGTCCGGCCGGAGGCCCGCAAGATGGTGCACGATCGCGCCGCCATCGTCCGGTCGATCCGCTCCACGCTCGAGTCCCACGACTACGTGGAGGTCGAGACCCCGATGCTGCAACTCGTCCACGGCGGTGCCCACGCACGTCCGTTCGAGACACATCTGAACGCCTTCGACCAGCCCATGACGATGCGCATCGCCCTGGAGCTCTACCTCAAGCGCGCCGTGGTCGGAGGCATCGACCGGGTCTACGAGATCGGCCGGGTGTTCCGGAACGAGGGCGTGGACTCCACGCACTCTCCCGAGTTCACGATGCTGGAGTGCTACGAGGCCTGGGCGGACATGTACGTGATGGCCGATCGGATGAAGCAGGTCATCCTCGACGCCGCTGACGCCGTGGGTGCCGGACGCACCCTGGAGACGCCGAACGGTACCGCGGACCTGAGCGGGGACTGGGCCTGGCTCGAGGTCTACCCGGGGCTGTCCGAGGCCGTGGGGCGTGAGATCACCCCGGACACCTCTGCGGAGGAGCTCCGCGCCGTGGCCGAGGAGCACCAGGTCTCCTTCGACCCGTTCTGGGACGCGGAGAAGCTGGTCATCGAGCTCTTCGGCGAGATCGTCGAGCCCACCCTGGTCAACCCCACCTTTGTCTACAACTACCCTCCGGCCGCTCAGCCGCTGGCGCGTCCGCACCGAGATCAGCCGGGCGTCATCGAGGCTTGGGACCTGATCATCGGGGGCATGGAGCGGGGTACCGCGTTCTCCGAGCTGATCGATCCGGTGATCCAGCGCGAGCGGCTCGAGTCACAGTCCCGGGCTGCGGCCGCGGGGGATGACGAGGCCATGCAGCTGGACGAGGACTTCCTGCGGGCGCTCGAGTACGGCGCCCCACCCATGGGGGGCATCGGGCTGGGGATCGACCGCCTGGTGATGCTGTTCACCGGGGCGGGAATCAGGGAGACGATCCTGTTCCCGCTGCTCAAGCCCGAGGCCCCCGAGGGCGGACACTGATGGACGCCTTCTGGGACTACTTCTCCGTTCTGGCCCCTTCGGTGGGTCTGGCCCTGATCTTCTGGTTGGTCATGCGCTCCGTGTTCCGGGTGGACACCGGTGAGCGCCAGGCGAAGGCGGAGCACGAGGAGCGCGAGGCACGCCAGTGGGCCAGCGAGCGGGCCGGCCGGACCTCGCCGGGTGCGGGATCCGGCGCGGGGACGCCGCCGGCAAAAGACCAAGAATGAGGATATACCGCACACTGTAGTCATATTGACTCCCTGTGAGTTTGCCCGGAATAGTGCCCCCGAGGCCTTTCGGAGTTGAACATTCTAGAATCGATGTGAATACTCAGATCTGGGAATTGCAGCATTGAGTCTGATTCCTTATTGCTCCGTGGGGCATCTGAGTTCAATCCTCGATGTAAACGATGCTCCTGGTTGAGGGAATGACAACAACGAGGGGGAACCTTGGCGCAGAAGGTGGAAGTGGTCTTGGTGGACGATCTGGACGGTAGCCCGGCCGATGAAACCGTCCAGTTCTCTTTGGACGGACGCCATTATGAAATCGATTTGTCGACCGAGCATTCCAAGGAGCTCCGGTCGACCCTGAAGGGGTACATCCGGAAGGCCCGAGCCGTCGCTCCGCCGGCCCCCGCCAACGAGGCGGCAAGGATCCGCGAATGGGCCGCCGAGAACGGTTATGAGGTGTCCCGCCGGGGGCGGTTGCACCGGGACGTGGTGGAGGCGTACCGAAACGCCAAGAAGTAACTGGCCCGCCGTTCGGCGCGCCGGGACCCGGAACAAGACTCGGGCGGCTGTTCTCCCAGTGGCGAACAGCCGCCCGAAGTCGTCTGACGGTGCGTAGCATCGACACCACAGTCAGCAAGGAGTGTGCCCAAATGTTTGAGAGATTCACGGACCGCGCCCGGCGGGTGGTGGTGCTCGCGCAGGAAGAGGCGCGCATGCTCAACCACAGCTACATCGGTACCGAGCACATCCTGCTCGGTCTGATCCACGAAGGCGAAGGAGTGGCCGCCAAGGCCCTCGAGTCGCTCAACATCTCCCTGGGCGCCGTGCGCGAGCAGGTCCAGGAAATCATCGGTCAGGGTCAGCAGACCCCCTCCGGTCATATCCCGTTCACGCCGAGGGCCAAGAAGGTCTTGGAGCTCTCCCTGCGGGAGGCTCTGCAGCTCGGCCACAACTACATCGGTACCGAGCACATCCTCCTCGGCCTCATCCGCGAGGGTGAGGGCGTGGCCGCCCAGGTCCTCGTGAAGCTCGGCGCCGACCTGAACAGGGTCCGCCAGACCGTCATCCAGTTGCTGTCCGGCTACCAGGGTGGCGCCGGCGGCAAGGAGACGGCCGGAGCCGGCGTCTCGGCCGGCGGCCAGTCCGAGGGGGCCCCGGCGGGTTCCGTGGTGCTGGACCAGTTCGGCCGCAACCTGACCGCCGCCGCGCGGGAGGGGAACCTGGACCCGGTCATCGGCCGTTCCCAGGAGATGGAGCGGGTCATGCAGGTGCTGTCCCGACGCACCAAGAACAACCCCGTTCTCATCGGCGAGCCCGGCGTCGGCAAGACGGCGGTCGTGGAGGGCCTGGCCCAGGCGATCGTGCGCAATGACGTCCCCGAGACGCTCCTGGAGAAGCAGCTGTACACGCTGGACCTGGGCTCACTCGTGGCCGGTTCTCGCTACCGCGGTGACTTCGAGGAGCGCCTGAAGAAGGTACTCAAGGAGATCCGGACCCGCGGGGACATCATCCTGTTCATCGACGAGATCCACACCCTCGTGGGTGCTGGTGCGGCAGAGGGGGCCATCGACGCGGCCTCGATCCTCAAGCCGATGTTGGCCCGCGGAGAGTTGCAGACCATCGGCGCCACCACGCTGGACGAGTACCGCAAGCACATCGAGAAGGACGCGGCCCTGGAGCGTCGGTTCCAGCCGATCCAGGTCGATGAGCCTTCTGTCGAGGAGACCACGGAGATCCTCCGGGGCCTGCGTGACCGCTACGAGGCCCACCACCGCGTCTCCATCACGGACGGTGCCCTGAAGGCGGCGGCCTCCCTGGCGGACCGGTATGTCTCGGACCGGTTCCTGCCGGACAAGGCCATCGATCTCATCGACGAGGCCGGTGCCCGCCTGCGCATCAAGCGGATGACCACTCCGCCGGAGATCAAGGAGTACGAGGCCCGTATCGCGGAGGTCCGCGCCGAGAAGGAGGCGGCCATCGACGGCCAGGACTTCGAGGGAGCGGCCAACCTGCGGGACGCGGAGCAGAAGCTCACGGACGAGCGCAACCAGAGGGAAGAGGAGTGGCGCACCTCTGTCTCGGAGGGTATCGCCGAGGTGGATGACGATCTCATCGCCGAGGTGCTCTCCACCTCCACCGGCATCCCCGTGTTCAAGCTCACCGAGGAGGAGACGGACCGCCTGCGCAACATGGAGTCCGAGCTGCACCACCGGGTCATCGGCCAGAACGAGGCGATCGCGTCCCTGTCCCAGGCCATCCGCCGTACCCGGGCCGGTCTCAAGGACCCGAACCGCCCCTCCGGCTCGTTCATCTTCGCCGGCCCCACGGGCGTCGGCAAGACCGAGCTCGCCAAGGCGCTGGCCGAGTTCCTGTTCGGTGATGAGGAGGCCCTCATCACCCTGGACATGTCCGAGTTCCAGGAGAAGCACACGGTCTCCAGGCTCTTCGGTGCCCCTCCCGGATACGTGGGATACGAGGAGGGCGGCCAGCTGACGGAGAAGGTCCGCCGCAGGCCCTTCTCCGTGGTGCTGTTCGACGAGGTCGAGAAGGCCCACGCAGACCTGTTCAACTCGTTGCTGCAGATCCTGGAGGACGGCCGTCTGACCGATTCCCAGGGCCGAGTGGTCGACTTCAAGAACACCGTGATCATCATGACCACGAACCTGGGCACCAAGGACATCTCCAAGGGCGTCATGACGGGCTTCCAATCCGCCGCGGACACCCAGACGGGCTATGACCGGATGAAGGGCAAGGTCCAGGAGGAGCTGCGCCAGCACTTCCGGCCGGAGTTCCTCAACCGCGTGGATGACGTGATCGTCTTCCCGCAGCTGTCCAAGGGCGAGATCGTGCAGATCGTGGACCTGTTCGTGGCGCGCCTGCAGAAGCGGCTGGACGAGCAGGATCTCACGATCACGTTGTCCACGCCGGCCAAGGAGTTCCTGGCCGACCGGGGGTATGATCCGGCCATGGGCGCCCGCCCGCTGCGCCGGACCATCCAGCACCTCGTGGAGGACCAGCTCTCGGAGCGGATCCTCTTCGGGGAGATCACGCCTGGCTCGGCCATCAGCGTGGACCTGGAGGGCGAGGGCGAGACGGGGAAGCTGACGTTCAGCGTCTCCCAACAGCCAGCGGCCCTGGACCCCGCCCCCGAGCACGGGGAGATCGAGGCGACTGCCGACCAGTAGGAGGGAGTTCCCTGATTGATCAGGCGTTGATCAGGGGATTCCCAGCCTGCAGGCTTGATCGCAGAGGCCCACGACCCTTAGGTTGGGGACATCGCCGAATGGCGGTACGGAGGGGCCGACGCGGTACTCGCCGTCTTCCCGATCTTAGGAGTCACTCATGTCCTTCGCAGACAATCTCGGAAACCTGGCCAACGAGCACGGCGACAAGATCAACGAGGTCGTTGACGGCGCGCAGGAGCAGCACGGCGACAAGCTGGGCGAGCACGGCGACAAGATCAACGAGGTCGTTGACGGCGGACAGGAGAAGTTCCTCGGCGGCCAGAACGACGGCGAGCAGAACAACAACGAGAACTGATCCGGCTTGGGCATGAGCCCGACCGCGAGATGTAGCGGCACCTGATGCCGAAAGGACCCGCCCCCTCCGGGGCGGGTCCTTTGCTGTCCCGGACAGGGCCCGCCTTGCCGTCCTAGACTGAACCGATGGACTCCACCGAACTACTCATCCGGCCGGCACGGACCCAAGACGTCCAAGCCATCCGATCCCTTGTGGAGCCACTGGCCCGGGAGAGGGTGTTGCTGCAGAAGGAGGCAGTGGCCTACTACGAGGCCATTCAGGAGTTCGAGGTGGCCGAGGCCCCGGACGCCTCCCTCGCGGGGTTCGGAGCGCTGCACGTGATCTGGGAGGACATCGCCGAGGTGCGCACCCTGGCCACGTCCGGAGCGTGGCGTGGCCAGGGGGTCGGCCATCTGATCCTGGACCGCCTCCTCGAGCGGGCCCGGGCGGTGGGGGTGTCACGGGTGTTCTGCCTGACCTTCGAGGTCGAGTTCTTCACTCGACACGGCTTCACCGTCATGGCCGATCAGTCCGCCGTGGACCCGGAGGTCTACTCCGAGCTGCTCCGCTCCCAGGACGAGGGTGTGGCGGAGTTCCTGGACCTCGCCCGGGTCAAGCCGAACACGCTCGGCAACACCCGCATGATCATCCGGCTGGACGGCGGAGAGTGAAGGGCAGTCCGGGGGTGCCGGGCCGGGCCCGGACATGATTGACTGGCTGGTGATGCGCCGGCGTCAGCCGACCGCACGCCGAAGCGAGGAGGAACATATGGGTACCGGAGACCGCTTTGAGAGCAAGACCGAAGAGCTGAAGGGCCAGGCCAAGCAGGGTCTGGGCGAGGCCACGGACAACGATCGACTCAAGAATGAGGGCCGCGCCGACGAAGCGAAGGCCGGCCTGAAGGACAAGGTCGAGGACGTCAAGGACGCGGCCAAGGATCTCTTCGGCGGAAACAACAAGTAGACCGCTCACGAATGGGCCCGGGCCCCGGTTCAGCCAGGCAGGCTGAGCAGGGGTTCCGGGCCTTCGTCGTCCCGTGAGGCCAGGCCGTCCGCAAGAAGACCGGCCACACAGCGCTCGAACTGGGCCGAGTCCGGGCGGTGAGCACCCAGGGTCCCGGCTGCTGCGGCGCGCTCGGGGATCTCGCCGAGGGGGACCCGACCGGCATCCCTGAGCAGGGCCATGATGGCACCGCGGACCTGACGGTCGGTGCCCGCCCAGGCCTGCCCGGTGGGTCTGTAGTGCGGCTCGGGCATGCCGGCCTCGCGCCAGGCGCAGACCTCGGCCACGGGGCACTGTCCACAGCGCGGGGAGCGCGCGGTGCAGATCAGGGCGCCCAGTTCCATCACGGACGCGTTCCACCGGCAGGCCTCATCCGGCTCGCCGGGCATGAGATCTCGGGCCAGGTCCATCTCGGCCGCGGTGAGGGACTTCTCCGGCAGGGCGCGGCCCGAGACCAGCCGGGCGTGAACCCGGCGGATGTTCGTGTCCACCACCACCTCCGGGCGGCCGAAGGCGAAGCAGGCGACGGCGGCGGCCGTGTAGGTGCCCACACCCGGCAGGGCCAGCAGTTCCGGAGCGGTGTCCGGGACCATGTTGCCGTGCCGCCCCGCGATCTGCGCGGCCGCGGCCTGCAGGCGGAGGGCCCGGCGGGGGTAGCCCAGCCTGCCCCAGGCGCGGATCACCTCGGCGGGGGGCTCTGCGGCGAGGTCCCGTGGTGTGGGCCAGCGTTCCATCCAGGCCGTCCAGACGGGTAACACCCGGACCACGGGGGTCTGCTGCAGCATGATCTCACTGACCAGGACCCCCCATGCACCGCACTCGGGTTCGCGCCACGGCAGCGCACGGCCCTCGGACTCGAACCAGCCGTTGATGCGCCGGTGCAGGGTGGCGGTGATGACCGGCGTAGACATGCCGTCCACTGTAGTGCGCGCCCCGCGCCCACCGGTCTTCTCGGCGTGGCCGGGCCCGGGGAGGGCGGTCGGTTCCATAAGCTGGAGGCATGCCCGGTGACCCGCGAACCAACGACCTGCTGAGACCCCAATCATCGGAGGTGTACCGCCGCCGCCGGCTGGTGGCCGTGGTGATGATCGTGGTGGTGCTGGCTCTGCTCGTGAGCCTGGTCTGGTGGCTGGTCTCCCTGTTCCGCCCGGCCCCGGAGGATGCCGGCCCCACGCAGCCTTCGGGCTCCAGCGCACCGGCCACCCCGTCCCCCGGCGGGTCCTCCGGTGCGCCGTCCGATGAGCCTTCTGGCTCCGCCTCGGAGTCCGCCTCCCCCTCGTCCACCGCATCGGCCTCCGCCTCCTCCACTGAATCGACCTCCGCCTCGGCTGATGCCGCCGCGGCCGGCGATTGCCCGCCCGGGGACATCGTGATCTCGGCGGCCACCGACCAGCCCTCGTATTCGACGGGCGAGGAGCCAGTCCTCGAGTTGCGGGTGGACAACACCGGCGAGGAGCCGTGCGAGGCCAACCTCGGCACCTCCCAGCAGGTCTTCACCGTCTACTCGGGCTCAGACCGCATCTTCTCCACCGAGGAGTGCCAGGAGGGTGAGGACGCGCTCGTGGAGGTCTCGCCGGACGAGCAGGAGCAGGCCCGGCTCACCTGGCCCCGCGTCCGCACCGGACCCGACTGCGCGGAGATGGACTCCGAGCTGGGCCGCGGCACCTACCGGCTCGAGGTCTCGCTGGGAGAGTTGCAGGCCCAGCCGGTCACCTTCACGCTGCAGTGACCTAGCCGACCCAGGCCTTCATGGTCTCCAGCGCCTCGGTCAGGGTGTGGACCTCCGCGACCCGCACCCCCTCGGGCAGATCGCCCAGCGGTTCGGGGGACTTGGGCACCACAGCCCGGCGGAACCCGAGCCGGGCCGCCTCTCGGATCCGGCGTCCGATGCCGGGCACCGGACGGACCTCTCCCGCCAGTCCCAGCTCCCCGAAGGCGATCAGGCCCTTGGGCACCACCGCGTTGAGCTTGGCGCTCGCAATCGCCAGTGCGGCGGCGAGATCAGAGGCCGGCTCGGTCAGCCGGACCCCGCCCACGGTGGCCACGTAGCAGTCGTCCTGGTTGAGGGGGAATCCGGCCCGGCGCTGCAGGACGGCCAGGATCATGTTGATGCGGGCCGCGTCCAACCCGCTGACCGTGCGGCGTGGACTGCCCTGCCCGGTCGGGGTGAGCAGGGACTGCACCTCGGCCACCAGGGGACGCCGCCCCTCCAGGGTGACCGTGACGCACGTGCCCTCCACGGGGTTCGCCGTGCCGGAGAGGAACAGCCCGGAGGGGTCCTCCAGGGACACGATCCCGCCGTCTCCGAGGTCGAAGCAGCCCACCTCGTCCGTGGGGCCGTAGCGGTTCTTCACGGCACGCACCAGGCGCAGGCGTGAGTGCCGCTCGCCCTCGAACTGGCACACCACGTCCACCAGGTGCTCCAGCAGCCGCGGGCCGGCGATCGATCCGTCCTTGGTCACGTGCCCCACCAGGATGGTGGTCATGTTGCGGGATTTGGCCTCGTTGATCAGGCTGGCCGCCACCTCACGCACCTGCGTCACGCCGCCCGCCGTGCCGTCCACGGACTGGGACTGGAGGGTCTGGACGGAGTCCACGATCAGCAGGTCCGGCTCCGCCTTCTCGAGGTGCCCCAGGGCGCGGCCCAGGTCCGTCTCCGCGGCCAGGAACAGGGTGTCCGCCACGGCGCCGATCCGGTCGGCGCGCAACCGGACCTGGGCCGCGGACTCCTCCCCGGTCACGTACAGCACGGAGCGCGTGGAACCCTCCGGCCGGCGGTGCCGGGCCACCTTGGCGGCCACGTCCAGCAGAAGGGTCGACTTGCCGATGCCCGGCTCCCCGGCCATGAGGACCACGGCACCCGGCACGAGCCCGCCGCCCAGGACGCGGTCCAGTTCCGAGACCCCGGTGGTGTGGAAGCGCGCCTGCGAGGCGTCGACCTCACCGATGGGCACGGCGGGGGTGGCCACGGTGGTAGCGGGGGTCCGCCCGGAGGAGGCGTCCGCCCCGGACTCGGTCACGGTGCCCCAGGCCTGGCACTCACCGCAGCGGCCCACCCACTTGACGGTGCTCCAGCCGCATTCGCTGCAGCGGTAGCCGGGATTCGCTCGCTTGGTGGTCTTGGACGCCATGGATCAAGCGTAGTCGGGGCGGTGGACGCGATAGGTGACGGCCGCCGTCGTCTGTGGACGGCCCGCTCACAGCCGGGGCAGGTACCCCACGGCATCGTCATGGGAGGCGCCGGTGGCCTCGATCAGATCCACCATCATGGGGCGCAGCAGCATCACGAGCGCCTCGGAATGCAGGGTGCCCGCCCCCAGCTCCGCCGGATCGAGCCGGGCGGCGGCGCCGCCGAGGGCGTCCCGGGCCACGGACAGGGACTTGTGGCGGCCGGCCGCGGAGGGCTCCCCCAGGGAGCGGCCAAGGATCCCGACGGCGTCCGCCGCCTCGTCGAACCAGTCGGCCAACTGGGTGGTTCCGTCCTCGCCCAGCGTGCCGCTGTCGATCACGCTGATCACCCGCCGGGCGACGACGCGCATGCTGCGCACGGCCAGATCCGACTTCTCGACGGTGTGGGCGGTCTCTGCCAGGCCCGCCTTGGACCGGCGTTTGATCGGTGAGAAGGTCGCGACCTCCTGGGCGTTGCGGACGTCCTTGCGCAGGTCGTCCAGGGCGGGCTGCGTGTTGCGGCAGGCCACGAGGCCCATCCACGCGGTCCGTGACTCGTGGGAGCGCAGCGCCTCGGAGCAGTCTCGCAGTGAAGTCGTCAGGGTCGCGTAGAGGTCCCGCAGCCCGGTGGCCGCGTCCTTCTGCAGGTTCCGGGGGGAGAGGAGGGTGACCAGCAGGGCGATCAGACCGCCCACGATCGCATCCTGGCTGCGCGTGAACGGCCCGCCCTCGGCGGCGGGCAGCAGCACCACCAGAACGGATTGCAGGCTCATCTGCAGGGTGAAGGTGGCGCCGGAGTCGATGAAGCGGGCCACCAGGATCGAGGTGAAGACCACGAGCACCGCCTGCCAGTACCCCTGGCCCAGGACCGCCTGCATGAGGTCGCCGATGAGGATGCCCAGGGTACAGCCCACGGCCACCTCGATGACCTTGCGGACCTTCGGGTCGCGGTTGAAGCCCAGGGCGATGAGCGCCGCGGTGGCGGCGAACAGCGGGCCCTCGTGCCCCAGGACGAGCTCGGCGAAGACGTACGCGAGCACGGCGCACAGGGCCGTGATGGCCGCCGGGACCAGGCTGGAGCGGACGCGGGCGGCCCCGGAGCGGGCCCGGCGCGCGGCGAAGGAACGCGTGCGGGTCCATCCCTGCCGCGTACTGACCTTGGTTCTCGTCCAGGCGGAGCCGGACGTGGACTGGTGTTCCACGGCATCTAGCCTAGGCCGGAGCTGCCAGCAGGTCCGGACGCCGGGCCGCGGCGTGAGATTGCTCACCAGGGGAAACTGCTGATCGTCCGGGTCTTTCGGGGGATTCCGTGCCGTTGCTGGGCCGTCCGGCCGGCGGTGGCGGCGGCCCGAACCGGGTGGCGGGTGATCGTTAAGGTTGCGTTAATCTTCAACCGCCCCGCGCGACACCTTCAGCCCATACCTTCGCTGATGGACCGAGGCCAGCAGGATCCCTGCCTGCTTCGTATGTCACTGCCAGAATCGTGGCGTGCCATCCTCGACCGCACTGTCGTCAAACTCGAAAGAGGCAAATCTGTGAAGGCTCTCCGCATCGGCCGCTCCGCCGCCGTACTGTCCGTCGCCGCGCTCGCCCTGACCGCCTGCGGCGGCAACGGCGGTTCCACCGAGGACTCGTCGGCCGGTTCCGAAGGCGCGGCCCCGGCCGAGGTCTCGGGCACCCTGATCGGTGGTGGCGCCTCCTCGCAGGAGTCCGCCATGACCGCCTGGGCCGATGGCGTCACCGAGGTCAGCCCTGACCTGACCGTCCAGTACGACCCGGTGGGCTCCGGCGCCGGCCGTGAGGGCTTCCTGGCCGGCCAGTACTCCTTCGCCGGCTCCGACGCCGCGATGGACGAAGAGGAGATGGCCTCCGCCGAGGAGATCTGTGGCCCCGAGGGCGTCTTCCACGTCCCGTCCTACATCTCCCCGGTCGCCGTCGCCTTCAACCTCGAGGGTGTCGACGAGGTCAACATGGATGCCGAGACCATCGCCCAGGTCTTCGCCGGTGAGATCACCACCTGGAACGATCCGGCCATCGCCGACCAGAACCCGGATGCCGAGCTGCCGGACACCCAGATCACCGTGGTGCACCGCGCCGATGACTCCGGCACCACCGAGAACTTCACCGAGTACCTCACCGCCGCCGCCCCGGAGTCCTGGACCTACGACGTCGTCGAGACCTGGCCCTCGGACATCACCGCCGAGTCGGCTCAGCAGACCTCCGGTGTCGTCTCCCTGACCGAGTCCACTGACGGCGCCATCACCTACGCCGACGCCTCCCAGATCGGAGGCCTGGGCACCGTGGCCGTGCAGGTCGGCGAGGAGTACGTGCCGTACTCCGCAGACGCCGCTGCCAAGGCCGTCGAGACCGCCTCGGAGGGCGAGGCCGGCGCAGTGGAGCTGGACCGCACCACCGAGGAGGCCGGGGTCTACCCGATCGTCCTGGTCTCCTACCACATCTTCTGCAACCAGTACCAGGACCAGGAGACCGCTGACATGGCCAAGGCCTTCGGCGAGTACGTGGTGTCCGAGGACGGCCAGGCCATCGCGGAGGAGTCCGCCGGCAACGCGCCGATCTCCGAGTCCACGCGTGAGTCCGCCCTGGAGTCCATCCAGGCCATCTCCGTCCAGGGCTGATCACGGCCGGTATCGGCCGTCTGTGACCGCCATCTGATCCAGCCGCCGACCCTCTCCAGCAGGGTCGGCGGCTGTGTCATGCTTTACACGCCATCAATACCCGGGATGCGGGAATCGAACCCGCACCACGAACTCCGAGGGGAGTCACCGTGACTGAAACTGCCACTGAGCCGGCGAGGGAATCGTCGCTCAAGGCGTCGCGCGGCGGCGCCGCAGGGGACAAGGTCTTCTCCGGCCTGGCCCTCGCTGCCGGCGTCATCATCCTGATGGTCCTGGCCTTCGTGGCGATCTTCCTCGTGGTGGAATCACTGCCGGCCATGTGGCCGACGGTCTTCTCCGAGGCGGAGAGCATCGAGAGTGCGGACACGTTCTGGCAGTACGTCTGGCCGCTCATGGCCGGAACCCTGATCGCGTCGATCATCGCGATCCTGATCGCCACTCCGGTGGCCGTCGGCATCGCCCTGTACATCTCCCACTACGCGCCCAAGTCGCTCTCGACTCCCGTGGGCTATGTCATCGACCTGCTGGCCGCCATCCCCTCGGTGGTCTTCGGCGCCTGGGGCATGACGACCCTCGCCGGTGGGATGGTGCCCATCTACCAGTGGCTCGGTGAGTACCTGGGGTGGATCCCGTTCTTCGGAGGGAACGCCTCCACCACCGGCCGTACCCTGCTCACCTCGGCGGTCGTCCTGGCGGTGATGATCCTGCCGATCATCACCTCCCTGTGCCGCGAGATCTTCATCCAGACCCCGAAGTTGCACGAGGAGGCGGCGCTGGCCCTGGGTGCCACCCGCTGGGAGATGATCAGGATGACCGTCTTCCCCTTCGCCCGGGCGGGCATCATCTCCTCGATCATGCTGGGCCTCGGCCGCGCCCTCGGTGAGACCATGGCCGTGACCCTGGTGCTGTCCGGCGGCGCCTTCTCCTGGAGCCTGATCTCCTCCGGCGCCAACCAGACCATCCCGTCCGAGATCGCGCTGAACTTCCCCGAGGCCTTCGGCATGCGCCAGTCGGAACTCATCGCGGCCGGCCTCATGTTGTTCATCATCACCCTCGTGGTCAACATGATCGCGCGCTGGATCGTCAACCGGCACAAGGAATTCTCGGGAGCGAACTGATGACCACCTCAACTGACACCACCACCCGGGGCCGCGCCCCCCTGCCGGGCGGATCGAAGAGGAACTCCCTGACGGCGGGCCAGATGCCGCGCTGGACCTGGATCGCCGTCCTCGTCGGAGCCCTGGTCCTCGCGGCCGGTATCACCGCCCTGCTCGGCGGCGGCACCTTCAGCTGGACCGGTTGGCTGATCTTCGCCGCCATCCTCTACGTGCTGGGCATGTACGTCACCACCTACGTCGTCGAGACCAAGCGCCGCGCCACGGACGGCATCTGGCGCAACCTCGTGTGGGCCGCGTTCATCCTGGCCCTGATTCCGCTGGTCTCCGTGATCTGGACCGTGGTCGCCAACGGACTGCCCACCCTGCTGTCCAGCCCGCAGCTGCTCTGGACGGACATGAGCGGCGTCACGGGCGCGGATGACATCTCCACCGTGGATGAGGGGGCGCCACTGCAGGGCGGTTTCCTGCACGGCCTCGTCGGCACCCTGATGATCACGTTGCTGGCCACCGTGATCTCCGTGCCGATCGGCCTGCTGACCTCCATCTTCCTCGTCGAGTACGGCAGGGGCGGTTTGTTCTCCCGGGCCATCGTGTTCTTCGTGGACGTCATGACCGGCATCCCCTCCATCGTGGCTGGCCTGTTCGCCTTCGCCCTGATGGAGCTGTTCATCACCACGTTCATCGGCGAGTCGCCTCGGCACCTGCAGATGATCAAGATGGGCCTCACGGCGGCCATCGCGCTCTCCGTGCTGATGGTCCCGGTGGTCGTCCGCTCCACGGAGGAGATGCTCCGCGTGGTCCCGAACGAGCTGCGTGAGGCGTCCTACGCCCTGGGCGTGCGCAAGTGGCGGACCATCTTCAAGGTGGTGCTTCCCACGGCCATGTCCGGCATCGCCTCCGGCATCACCCTGGCGATCGCCCGGGTGACCGGAGAGACGGCGCCCATCCTGGTGACGGCTGGCTATGCGGCGGCCACGAACTGGAACCCGTTCGGCGAGTGGATGACGGCCCTGCCGGTCTTCATCTACCGCCAGCTGATGAACCCGACGGCACCGGCCGCCGGCCTGCCGTCGGCGGACCGCGCGTGGGCCGCGGCGCTGGTCCTGATCGTCATCGTGATGCTGCTGAACCTGGCAGCCCGCATCATCGCCAAGGCCTTCGCGCCGAAGAAGACCGGCCGCTAAGCCGCGCAGACTGAAAGACAGAGGAACTCACATGTCAAAGAGCATCGAGGCCATCGACCTCAACGTCTACTACGGCAGTTTCCTGGCTGTGGAGGGCGTCAACATCTCCATTGCGCCGCGCTCGGTCACGGCCTTCATCGGCCCCTCGGGCTGCGGCAAGACCACCTTCCTGCGAACCATCAACCGCATGCACGAGGTCCTGCCCGGGGCCCGCGCGGAAGGCCGACTGCTGATGGACGGAGAGGACATCTACGCCCCCGGCGTGGACCCCGTGACCGTTCGCACCCAGGTCGGCATGGTGTTCCAGCGGCCCAACCCGTTCCCCACCATGTCCATCCGGGACAACATCCTGGCCGGTCACAAGCTCAACGGGAAGCGGATGTCCAAGTCTGAGGCGGACGGCATCGTGGAGAAGTCCCTGCGCGGCTCCAACCTCTGGAACGAGGTCAAGGACCGGTTGGACAAGCCCGGCTCGGGTCTGTCCGGTGGCCAGCAGCAGCGCCTGTGCATCGCCCGTTCCATCGCGGTGGAGCCGAATGTGATCCTCATGGATGAGCCCTGCTCCGCCCTGGACCCGATCTCCACCCTGGCGATCGAGGACCTCATCAACGAGCTGAAGGACGAATACACCGTCATCATCGTGACGCACAACATGCAGCAGGCCGCCCGCGTGGCGGACAAGACGGCGTTCTTCAACATCGCCGGCACCGGCAAGCCGGGCAAGCTCATCGAGTATGACGAGACCTCGGTGATCTTCAACAACCCCGGCAACAAGCAGACCGAGGACTACGTCTCCGGCCGCTTCGGCTGAGTCACCCCGCGTGGTGCGGGCCGTCCCCTCCGTGGGGACGGCCCGCACAGTGCTTTGAGGGGTGCTTCAAGGGGCGAACGTGCGGCCAAGGGGCACGACGCGCGGGCCTCGCCTGGGCCGCGGACGGCAGGCGGACCTGTCCGCCGGCTCATCAGGCTCAGAACAGTGGGGAGAAGGCCGCCGCGAGGATCATGGCCGCTGCGGCAGGGACCACGAGCGTGGCCAACCAGTACCAGACCACCCGCTTGACCTGGGACCACCGCACCGCTGTGTAGCGCTGATTGCCGCCGGCGCCGAGGATGGCCGCTGTGGCGGCGTGCGTGGAGGACAGCGGAAGGTGCAAGGCGAAGGAGCCCACGAAGAGCAGCCCGGCACTGACGAGCGAGGCCACGGCGGAGCGTAGGGGGTCCAGGCGGACCAGCGTGTCGGTGAGGGTGTGGGCGATGCGCCAGCCACCGAACAGTGTGCCGAGTCCCAGGGCCAGTCCGGCGGCCACGGGCACCCACCAGACCAAGGCCTCGGGGTGGCCGATGGCCGAGAGGGCGATGGCGGTCACGAAGGTCATGCGCTGGCCGGACTGGACCCCGTGCCCGAGTGCGTTGGCGGCCCCGGAGATGGACAGTGACATGCGGGCGGCATGGTTGACGGCACCGGGGGCCGCGTCACGTGCGGCCCACGTGGCAGGTGTGACGAGCAGCCAGGACAGGAACCATGCCAGCAGGGGAGAGAGGACCAGGCCCAGCAGCATGGCCGTGACCAGGACGGGAGTCCAGATGCCCTGGAAGGAGGCGTGGCCGGTGATGGAGAGGGCCACACCGGCCCCGATCAGTCCGACGATCAGGGCATGGGTCATGGAAACGGGGATTCCGCGACGCCAGGCGGCGTATCCCCAGGCGATGGCCACGGCCACGGCCACGAGCGCCATCACCAGTCCAGGTCCGCCGTCGGGGATGGCGGGGGGCAGTGCGTGCCACACGGCGGTCATCAGGCCGCCGGCGAGGATGCCGCCGATCAGGTTCATGGCCGCCGCGAGCAGGAGCGCCGCGCCCGGCGTGAGTGCACGGCTGCGGACGGGCAGGGCGATGGCGTTGGGGGCATCTCGCATGCCGTTGAGCAGGCCGTAGCCCAGGGTGAGGAGCAGCACGAGGCCCAGCAGGACCAGGTCGAGGGGAGCCACGTGGGTCAGGATTCCTGCACGAGGATGCTGCCCACATGGACGGTGATCTGCCGCACGGCCACGATGGCGGCGTCCACGGCGTGCGCGGCCTCCCGCTGGCGGTTGTAGCTTCGCTGGAGCAGGTCGCCCGTCATGCTGGAGACCCATTCGATCATGACGCGCTCGGCGCGTTTGGAGTTGCGCTGGAGCTGCATCCAGGTCTCCTCGAGGCCGTCGAGGTCACGGAACTGGGTCACGGCCTCCTCCAACAGTTCGGCCTGCCGTCCCAGGTTCTCGAGGATGTCCATGGCCTCGGCCGGGAGTCGGAACTGTTCCGTGGCCATGATCAGCAACCCTGCGTTGCAGACCCTCTCCACGGCGTTGTTCAGGCCGTCCGCCATCAAGTAGAGGTCCTGGCGTGGCAGCGGGGTGATGTAGGAGCTGCGCAGGCTCGTCAGCAGGGCCATGTGGTGCGCCGTCGCCGCGCTGTCGATGTCCTTGAGCCCGGTGTCGAACTCCGCGGTGGTGGCCTTGGAGGCACCCATCAACTGCGCCACCTGATGCACTGCGGAGCCCAGCCCCTCCGCCAGGGCGGCCAGGTGATCGAGGCTCGCGGTGTCCGGAGCGAGGAGGGAGGACAGTGAGAAGTTCATCAAGGTTCAGGGTATCCCGCCCCGATCCATGGCGGGAGTTCGGGACGGTGCCGGACCGGGAACGCCTCTCGGCGAGTGGCCGCTCGTGGCGGCAGAATATTGGAGCCCGGGGTTACCGCGGCCCGGCACCGGTATCCAGTGTGCGCGGTTCGGGCGGCGGCTGTCCACCGGCAGCCGTGCTGTCAGCCATCAGCACAAGTGAACGCCCGCGGGAATACGCGGGAATACGGGCCGGCGGGCGGGCTCAGTCGAGCACTCCCTGCCGCCACGCGGCGGCCGCGTCCTCCAGCTCCTCGGCGGTGCCCAGCAGTCGCTTGGCGCGGTTGAGCAGGGCGGCCGCCTGAGCGGGATTGCCGGCCTCGAGGGCCTCGGAATGGTGGGCCTGCCCAAGGCAGACCACGCGGCAGTAGGCGGCGGCCCGTTCCAGGGCCACCCCGAAGTCACCGGTGAAGGCGCCGGTGAGGATGTGGTCCGTCAGTTGCTTCAGTTCGCGCGCACCCGGCGGCTCCACGGCACCGGCCACGGCCCGCGCCACGTGGGCCCCGTGGCCGGCCCGGTACCAGGCGGACCACTGCCGGCCGTTCCGGGCGGTGGCCGTGCTCAGGGCGTACAGGCGCCACAGGGCGCCGCTCAGTGACACGGCCGGGGCGTCGGCCCAGAGGCCGGCCACGGTGTCGATCCCGGCTTCCTCGACCAGATCGACCAACCGACGGACCGCGGCGTCGTCAGCGCCGGAGTGGCCGCCGTCGAGCAGGGCGCGGGCCAGCAGGGCCGCCCCCTCTGCCGTCGCGGCAGGGTCTGAGCCGCCCGCGAAGGCGGCGAACTGCTCGGGGGCGAAGGGCCGAGGCCGGTGGTGGCGGGCGGTGCCGGCCGCCGTCGAACTCGGGGACCGGCCGGAGGGGTTCCGGGAGGAGGTCACGGGGAAGATCGCCTTTCCTGGGGTATGAGACGGGGCGCCGCCCGCGGGATCGCGCGGCGCGCACCCCACGGTACGCCGTCCGCGCCGGGCCGGTTCCGCTACCATGGGATGCGGCCACCGGCCGTTCGAGGGGCCTTTAGCTCAGTTGGCAGAGCATCGGACTTTTAATCCGCGGGTCGCGGGTTCGATCCCCGCAGGGCCCACCGCGCACCAGCCCCCGTCCCGAACAGGGGCGGGGGCCGCCGTGGTCTTCGGACGCCTGCCTCCGCCCCCGTGGCCGGGTCACCTCCCTGAATGTTGCAGGAACATCTCGCACAGAGGTGAATGATCAAGATTTGATAACTGCTGCGTATCAACCGGCACCTTCTCCCAGCCCTCGGGCCCGGCGGCCGAGACCGAGCCGGCGGACGCGACACGCACTGCTCCGGCGGAACTCGGTCCCGGAGCTGGGGGCGGAGCGCCCGGTGGACGGTGCCCGAACCGGGTTGGGGCGGCCCCCGCCCGGCCTTCCCCGAAGTCCGAGTCCATGCCTACGCTGGTAGGCATGAGTGCTTCCTCCCGGGTGCTCCGCCGCGTCATGATGCTCGGCGGTACCCTCGCGCCAGTGGCCGCCGTAGCGGCTCTCCTCGGCGCACCCGGGGCCCTGGCAGCCACCGCTGGTGCAGCGGTTCCCGCCTCCTCCGCGACGGCCGCGGTGTCCTCCGCTCCGCAGCGCCTGTCCTCCATGGACCTCGGCGACTCCCTTCCCTCGAACCCGGACCTGTTGCGCCAGATGATGTGGATCAAGTCGGGTCAGGTTCCCGAAGCCGCGGACGGGGACCTCCGGGTGGCCACGTTCTCCGCCGGCCTGAGCCGCTCGGCCCCGGGCGGGCTGGCCGAGGACCTGTCCGAGCCCGGCGACGAGCAGGGACTCCAGGTCGCGGAGACCGTGCAGCGGACCGCGCCGGACGTGGTGCTCCTGACGGACATGGACGTGGACGGTGGCGAGGAGGTGGCCCAGTCCTTCCGCACCAACTACCTGGCCGTCGGGACCGGGGGGCAACGGGGCATCGACTACCCCTACATGTATGTCTCCGAGGTCAACAACGGCGTGGACACCGGGGCGGACCTGGACAACGACGGCGTCATCGGCGGCCCCGGGGACGCCTTCGGCCCGGGGGACTTCGCCGGCCAGAACGGCATGGTCCTGTACTCGCGGTACCCCCTGGACAGCGACGGGATCCGCACGTTCCGCGAACTCCCCTGGACGGCCATGCCGGGCCACGCCATCCCCGAGGGGGCCTACTCGGAGCTCGAGCTCTCCGTGCTCCGGCTGTCCTCCTCCTCCCACTGGGACATCCCGGTCAAGGTGGACGGGGAGACCGTGCACATCCTGGCGGCCCAGCCGAGCCGGGCAGAGGATGGCCCCACGGGGGCGGAACGCCATCATGACGAGATGCGCTTCTGGGCCGACTACCTCGCGGCCGGAACCGGCCAGGACGAGTACATCGTGGATGATGAGGGGGAGCCGGGCGGGCTGGCCACCGATGAGCGCTTCGTGCTGGCCGGCGACTTCGGTCCCCTGACCGGCACGGCTCTCGAGGGCACGGATCACCCCTCCGCCGTGGCCGGGATGCTGGAGTCCGAGCTCATCCAGGATCCAGAGCCCGTGTCCACGGGGGCCGAGAACCTGGACGGGGACCAGCCGGACGCCACCGAGGTGCTGGGCCGGGAGGGCGGGGAATGGGCCCTGTCCCGTTCCGACTTCCTGCTGCCCTCGTCCTCGCTCACTGCGACGGCCGCCGGCGTGTTCTGGCCGCTTCCCGGGCAACTGGGCTCGCAGCTGACGCGTGTCGAATCACCGGGTGGCGAGGCCGGGGAACCGAACGAGACCACCCCGAGCGAGCACCGGCTGGTCTGGGCTGACCTGGATCTCTCGGGTGGCGGAAGCGACTGACGGTGGGTGAACGCGAGACCCTCTCCACCGGCCACCATGTGGTCTGGTCTCGGCCGGCGGCCGAGCGGGCCGGGACTGACCTGGTGCTCGTGGTCCATGGCTACGGGTCCAACGAGGTCCGTGCGGCCCAGGCCTACTTCGGGATGCTGCCGGAGGGTACCACCGGGCTGGCCGTCCGCGGCGGATTCGAGATCGACGCCGGCCGGTCACCTGTGGCGGACGGAACCGATGACCGCGGCGCGGGCCCCGGCGGACCTGAACCCGGTGCCTGGGGCTGGTTCCTGCTGGACTACTTCCTGACGAACGACTTCGCCGAGGTGATGGCCGCCGCCCACCGGATCTTCGACCTCCTGGACGCGGAGGAGGTCACTCGGCACGGTTTCGCGCGGGTTGCCCTGCTGGGACACTCCCAGGGGATGGCGATGGCCTCCACCGCGTATCGGCTGCGGCCGGAGGCCTTCCACTGCGTGGTGGGGCTCAGTGGCTTCGTCCTGTCCAACCCGTTGCTGGAGACCCTGGACAGCCCGCAGGAGGGGCCTGGGCCGAGGCCCTTCTTCTGGGGCCGGGACGTGGAAGACCTGGTCATCAACCCCGACGCGATCGCGTACACCGCCGACTGGCTGGACACCCACGCCCGGCTCACGGCTCGCACCTACGTGGGAATGGGCCATGGCACCAGCGCCGAGGAGGCCCGCGACGTGCGGATCTTCCTCAAGCACACCCTGCGGGCCGCCGGCCAGTAGGATCACGGCCAGGACCAGTCACAGGAGGCCAGTCATGGCAAGGAAATCGATCATCAAGTCCGTCGCCGGCCAGAAGGTGACCGACTTCGCCATCACCCGCGCCGTCGATCAGCACGGGAACCCGACCCCTGCCTTCCAGAAGATCGTGCTCAAGGCCGTGGACGTCCAGCGCCCGCTGGTCCTGCGCAACCTGAACCGCCTGCTGCGCAGGCATCCGGAGGACACCCCGGCGCAACTGGCCGAGCGGCTGGGGAACCAATACCTGATGGCGGTCACGGGTGAGGGTGCCGCGGCCGGTGGGACGGCCGTGGTCCCGGGCGTCGGTACCGCCGCCGCCCTGGGCCTCTCCGCCGCCGCCACGGTGGCGTTCCTCGAGACCACCGCGCTCTACGCGCAGTCCGTGGCGGAGTTGATGGGCGTGTCCACCGAGGATCCGCAGCGGGCCCAGACGCTGGTCATGGCCGTGATGCTCGGCGACGACGGCCGGAGGATCCTGCGCGACTTCTCCAGCCAGGCCAATGGATCCGGCCCCGGGCCCCTGGGTGGCGCAGTGGCCGCCATCACCGGCGCCTCGGGAATGTCCGATGTGCTGTTCCAGCAGATGAAGCGCATGTTCATGAAGAAGTTCATCATCAGGCAGGGCGCGGGGATGCTCGGCCGGCTGGTGCCCTTCGGGATCGGAGCCGTCATCGGTGGCGTCGGCAACCGCGCCATGGGCAAGGGCGTGATCAAGGCCGCCCAGAACATCTTCGGTCCCCTCCCCGCGGCCCTTCCAGGAGGGCTGTCGGCCGAGTTGAAGGCGGTGCCCACTGGGCGGAGGTCCGCGAAGGCGGTCACCGGTCAGGGGGCGTCCGCCGGGGACGGCCAGACCGACGAGGACTCCGATCCGGACCTGAGGGAGCTGCTCGAGGAGGACATCCGCGCGGACCTCGACTCGCTGCGGGCGGACGGCACCCTCGCGGAACTGCAGGGCGAGGATCCGGAGGCGTTCGCCGCGGAGGTGGAGGCTGCCCGCGCCGAGCACCGCCGGAGCCGAAAGGCGGCCTCGAAGCGGAGCTGACCAGCGGAGCGGTTCAGCCGAGCGCCAGGGTGGCCACCGTGTAGATGGCCAGTCCGGCCAGGGCGCCGACGATCGAACCGTTGATCCGGATGAACTGCAGGTCCCGGCCCATGTACAGCTCGATGGTTCGGGAGGCCTGCCGACCGTCCCACCGCTGGATGGTCTCGCCGAAGATCCCCACCAGCTCCGGGCCGTAGCGCCGAGCCAGGTGCTGGGCGCCGTCCGAGGCCCAGCCGTCCACCCGCCCGGCCAGGACGGCATCCTCCTGGAGTCGCACCCCCAGGTCCTGCAGCGCCGCCACGAGGGCGCGGTGCAGGTCCGAGCCGGTGTCCCGTAGTTGTGCGAGCAGGGCTGACTTGGTGGTGGCCCAGGCCCGCCCGGCCCACTCGCGCATGCGAGGGTCGTTGAACAGGTCCTTCTTGGCCTGCTCCACCTTGGCCTGGGTCTCCGGGTCCCGGCGCAGATCGGCCACGAGGTCCGCGAGCCAGGTGTCCACGGAGCGGCGCAGCTCATGCTGCGGGTCATCCCGCACCGCCGCCAGGTACTTCAGGGCCTCGGCGTGGATACGCTCGGCCAGCAACTGGTCCACGACCTCCGGCACCCACTGCGGAGAGCGCTGGCGGACGCTGTGGACGAAGAACTCCGGATGCCTGGCGACCCAGTCCCCGGTGCGGGTCACCAGCAGGTCCACCACCTTGTCCTGATGCCGCTCGGCGGTCACCTTGCCCAGCAGCTCGGAGAGGGTGGGGGACCACTCGGGTTCCACCATGTGCCGCTGGACGAGGTTGGCCAGCAGGTCCCGCACCAGGACGTCGTCCGTGGCGTCCAGGAGGCCCTCGGCCGAGGCGCTGACCTCGGCGGCGACCCGCTCCGCGTTCGGCTGCTGCCGCAGCCACCCCCCGGCCCGGCCGGCGAGCTTCAGACCGGCCAGCTTCTCCTGGGCCACGTCCCCGTCCAGGAAGTTCTCCTGCACGAAGGATCCGAGGGACTCGCCGATCATGTCCTTCTTGCGCGGGATGATCGCGGTGTGGGGGATCTTCAGGCCCATCGGGTGTCGGAAGAGTGCGGTGACCGCGAACCAGTCCGCCAACGCGCCCACCATGCCCCCCTCGGCCGCAGCCCGCACGTAGGCCAGCCACGGATAGTCGTCCTGCAGGGCGAAGGAGATCACGAAGATCACCGCCAGCAGGACCAACAGGCCGGTGGCCACGGCCTTCATGCGGCGCAGGGCCGCCGCACGCCCGGCCTCCGTGGGGGCCGGGTGGGCGGCAGGGGAGGGGCCGGCCGCCGCGGGAGCGGCGGATGCGCTGGGACGGACGGGGCCGGCGTCGGGCCTGGGCTGCTGCATGGGTCCTCCGATGAGGAGTCAAAGTGTCAGCACAAGTTAACCAGCCCGTCGCCCGGGGGTCCGCGTTCCGGGCCGGATGGGCGCGTAACCTTCACGGTGTGTCCGCACTCCACACTCCCGGCACCCATCCCCACCACCCCCGCACCACCCTTGAATCATTCGGGACGCCGTTGCGGCGGCCCCTCGTGATCGCCCACCGCGGCTCCTCCGCGGCCTTCGCCGAGAACACGCGGGCCGCGTTCCTGCACGCCCTCGCCGAGGGGGCGGACGGCGTGGAGGTGGACGTGCACCTGAGCCGGGACCGGCAGTTGGTGTGCCTGCACGACGGCACCCTGGAGCGCACCTCCAACGGGTCCGGGGCCGTGGCGGACCACACCCTGACCCAACTGCGGCGGCTGGACTTCCACAGTTGGAAGGGCGTGCGGATCCCCGCCCACTACGGCCCGGCCTCCGCGCAGCTGCTGGCGTTGCCGGAGCTGGTGGAGCTGCTGGCCGCCGCCGGCCGGCCCGTGAGACTGGCCCTGGAGCTCAAGCATCCCAGCCCGTTCGGCCACGAGCTCGAGGAGCGGACGCTGTCCTGGCTGCTCGGCGCCGGTTGGGACCCGGAGACCTCCCGCCTCGGGGCGGTGGAGATCTCCTTCATGAGCTTCTACGCCGGTTCCCTGCAGTATCTGGCCCCCACCGTGGACACCGAGCACCTCTGCCAGCTGCTGACCGTGGTGCCCACGGTCCCGGTGCCCAGCCGCTTCAACCTGGGCCCGCTCAGCCGCGCCGCCGTGCGGGCCACCCTGCGTCAGGCCGTGGCGGACGCGGAGCGGTTGATCTGGGAGGGCCGCGCCGGGATTGCCGGCCCCGGCGTGGAGTACGTGCGGCAGAACCTGGCGGACGTGAAGGCCTGGCTGGCGTCCGGGCGGACGCTGCGGGTGTGGACGGCGGACCGGGACGAGGACGTGGACCTGCTGCTGAGGGCGGGCGTCCAGCAGATCACCACGAACCTGCCGGCCCGCGTGCTCGAGCGGGTCCGCCGGCGTGAGAGGGTGCTGACCACCATGGGGGCCTGAAGGGTCCGGAGTCTCGGCCGGCCCCTCACCGCGCCCCGGGCAGGCGCAGCAGCTGCTCGAGCGGTCCCACCGGCCGCCACCTCACCCACAGGTGGGCGAGCGCCAGCAGCGCGGCGGACAGCAGGACCGTTGTGAGGTAGCCCTCGGCCAGCGTGTGCGGCCCCGGGCGCACCAGCGCGGCCAGGATGATCAGGTGCGCCACGTAGACCGTCAGGGAGAGCCTGCCGGCGGAGGCCAGCACCCCGAGCCGGCGCTCCACGAGGCGGCCCGCCCACAGGAATCCGCCGATCGCCGCCAGCGCGCTGCCCACGCTGGAGATCAGCCACAGCGGCATCTGGGAATGCCCGACGGCGGAGCGCAGCCGGTCCCAGCCGATGCCGTCACCCGGCTGCCCCGCCAGCAGGATCACCACCTGGGAGAGCGCGTAGGCACCCACGGTGGCCACCAGCCCCCAGAGGACCAGCCGCCGCTGCAGCCACCGCTCGCTCAGCGGCGCCCGGCCCAGGACCAGTCCGAGGAGGAACGGCGCGCACCACACCAGCACGGGGTAGGGCCCGGACACGAGGATCCGGAGCACCACCTGCGGAGGATCATCCGCCAGACCCGGGTCCGCGAACTCGAACCGGGTCCCCGTGGCCAGTTGGA
The DNA here is from genome assembly GCF_047305825.1 of Citricoccus nitrophenolicus. Taxonomy (GTDB): domain Bacteria; phylum Actinomycetota; class Actinomycetes; order Actinomycetales; family Micrococcaceae; genus Citricoccus; species Citricoccus nitrophenolicus. The sequence continues at coordinate 1,991,973 of NZ_CP063070.1, forward strand.
TCCCGATCCAGGCCACGGGGCCCGCCACCACCATGACTCCCGCCAGGGAGGCCACCAGGCGCGTGGGGGCCCTCAGCAACGGCAGGGACAGCAGGAACAGCACCCCGTAGACGGCCAGGATGACGCTGACCTCATGGCCCAACTCCTGGAGGGCGAGGCCACCGAACAGCAGGAGCGCCGAACGCCACAGCACCGTGCGCCAGGGCAACCGCCCTCCGGGCTCCCGCGCGGACCGCGTCAGCAGTGACATGCCCACCCCGGCCAGCACCACGAACAGGATGGAGGCCCGCCCCACCGGAAGGTCGTACAGCAGCCCGGCGAGACCGGCCTCACCCCGGGGACCGACGTTGACCGCGATCATGCCGAGGATGGCCACGGCGCGGGCCGCATCCAGCCCGGTCAGCCGCCCCGGGCCCGGCGAGGGTTCCCCGCCGGGTGCGCCCTCGGGGGCGTCACCTGCGGAGGCGGGGGAGTCGGTCATGGGGGACATTCTGTCCGGTGGGACGGCTCGGGGCATGGATTCCTGGGGCGTGTGGGCGGTGCGGCGCGTGGGCAGTGGCAGTGTAGGTGCGCGCGCTGGGCGGCGCGTCCAGCCGGCCCCCAGGCCCCGCACAGCGCGTGCGGCTAGGCTGACCGGGCCCGAACGTCATCGAGCACAAGGGGAATGTTGATGCCGCGGCCCCGCACGCCGTCCACCCCCGCGCTGACCGCGCTGGCCCTCCTCTCCGCAGTCCTGCTGGCCGCGACCGGTTGCACCGCGCCGGCCCCGGACGAGTCCCCCTCCGGCACCCCGTCCACCGCCGACTCCGCCTCCCCGCCGGGCAAGACCGGACCGGATGGTGGCGGTGACCCCGAGGGGTCGACGCCGGCCCCGTCGCCCTCCGCGGACGTCCTCCAGGAACAGGCGGTGGCGGCCGGCCACCCGGAGGCGGTCCAGGTGGGCACCGAGATCCTGGACCGGGGTGGCAACGCGGCCGACGCCGCGATCGCCACCGCATTCGCCGTGGCGGTGGTGGAGCCCTTCGCCTCCGGCCTCGGCGGGGGAGGCTCCACCCTGGTGGCCCAGGGTGCGGAGGCCCCGCTGGCCTACGACTACCGGGAGACCGTGTCCGAAACCGGAGAGATCCCGGTCTCCGGGGCCGGCGTGCCCGGTCTGGTGGACGGCATGGCCACGCTGCATGCCGAGCACGGCAGCATGGAGTGGTCGGAACTGCTGGCCCCGGCCACGGAGCTGGCGGAGGAGGGCTTTCCCGTCTCGGGCATGCTGGCCCAGCGGATGCGCTCGGACTACGGGCCCGGCGCGATCGCGGGCCTGGAGCAGTTCCACGGACCGGGGGGCGCCCCGCTGGCCGAGGGGGAGGAGCTCGTCCAGACGGAGCTGGCGGACACCCTGCAGACCCTGGCACAGGAGGGGTCTGAATCCTTCTACACCGGTAGCCTGGCCAGCCGGCTCACCGCGGTGGACGGGCTGGACGCCGCCTCCCTGGCCGAGTACGAGACGGTATCCACCGAACCCGTGGCCGGTGCCATGGGGGACCACACGCTCGTCTCCGCCGCCCCGCCGCTGCCGGGGGCCGGCGTCGTGCAATTCCTCCAGGTGGCCGAGGCACTCGGTGCGGCCGAGGCGGAACCGGGATCCGCCGAGTACGTGGAGGCGATGGCCGCTGCCTGGCAGGTGGCCGAGGACAGTGTGAACGAGTCCCTTGGGGACCCGGCATTCGTGGAGGTGCCCGTGGACCGGCTCACCGACGCCGAGGCCAATGCGGAGCTGGCCCGGAGCGAGGTGGCCCCCGCACTCGCCGCTGCGCGCGAACCCGCGTCCCCGGTCCGGACGGCCAGCGCTGCCGGCTCCCAGCAGCCGTTGGAGCAGCCGATCGAGGCGGGCAACACCACCCACCTGACGGTGGTGGACTCCACCGGAATGACGGTGTCCATGACGAACACGATCACGAGTTTCTGGGGCGGAGAGCACGCCCAGGAGGTGGGCGGGTTCTTCCTGAACAACCAGCTCTCCCGCTTCGAGGCCCTGGACACCCCCGCCAACCAGCCGGAGCCCGGGCGGAAGTCCGTCAGCTGGTCCGCCCCGAGCCTGGTCCTGGACGCCCAGGGCCGCGTGGTGATGGGCCTGGGCTCCCCGGGCGGGCAGGCGATCCCCTCGATCCTGGCCGGGGTGCTCGTGCCCTGGGCGCTGCAGGACGCCCCGCTGCAGCAGGCGGTGGACGCCCCGCGCCACTACCTGCAGGACGAGGTACTGGCCCTGGAGGAGGAGCCCGCCGGCGAGGTGACCGCCCTGGTCCGCCAGCGCGGTTGGCAACCACACGTGACCGAGCGGGCGGATGCGGTCTTCGGGTCCGTCCAGGCCCTGGAGATCGACTACGAGGCCGGCACCGTCACCGGGGCCGTGGACTCCCGCCGCGAGGGGGACGTGGCCGTGGTGCCCGCAGACGGACGAGGCGTAAAGTGACCCCACCCCCACCGTAGTGACGTGGTCCTGTCACTCTGCGCCCGAGGGACTTCCAGGGTGACGGGTGATTTCCCGGCGCCGTTGGTGGTGGCGGCGACGAAGATTCCTTGACTCACGGCACATCGCACTAGTCTGTGTTTCACAACGCACGGCATAGTAACGAGGGGCACAGATGTCAAGAGGCGATCACGTGGACACGGGACACCCCGTCCACAATCCGAACATCGTCGGTTTCACCGACGCCGAGATCAACGAGACTCCCGTCAAGGTCAAATGGAACTCCATGGGCCCGGGCATCGTGGCAGCCGCCACCGGCGTGGGCGCGGCGGACCTGGTCGCCACGCTGACCGCGGGCTCCCGCTACGGCTACGCCCTGATGTGGGCCGTGGTGCTGGGTGTCATCTTCAAGATCGTGCTCGTGGAGGGCGTGGGCCGGTACTACCTGTCCACCGGCAAGACGATCTTCCAGGGTTGGCGCACCCTCGGCGTCTGGACCAGCTGGTACTTCGGCATCTACATCATCATCTGGGGCTTCGTCTATGGGGCCACCGCGATGAGTTCCGTGGCCCTACCCCTGGCGGCGCTGTTCCCCGGGGTGAACTCGATCTTCTTCGCCATCGCCTCCGGCCTGCTGGGCATGGGGCTGGTCTGGCTCAACCGGTACGGACTCATCGAGAAGCTGATGACCGTGCTGATCGGCATCATGTTCGTGGCCGTGCTGGCCTCGGCCGTCATGGTCGGCCCCAACCTCGGGGACATGGTGGCCGGCCTGGTCCCGCGCATCCCCGAAGAGGACGGGTCCATGTTCTACGTGCTGGGCCTGGCCGGCGGCGTGGGCGGCACCATCACCCTGGCGGCCTATGGCTACTGGCTCCGCGAGAAGGGCTGGAACGCCCCGAGGTGGATGAAGGTGATGCGCTTCGACAATGCCGTGGCCTATATCCTCACCGGCGTCTTCGTCATCGCCACCATGGTGATGGGCGTCCAGCTGCTGTACACCTCCGGCCTGGAGATCTCGGCCAGCGACGAGGGCCTGCTGGACGTCGGCAACGTGCTGGCCGACCGGTTCGGCGAACCCTTCGCCGTGCTGTTCCTCATCGGCTTCTTCGCCGCGTCCTTCTCCTCCCTGCTGGGTGTCTGGCACGGCGTCTCGCTGATGTTCGCCGACTTCTGGACGAACTTCCGCAAGCCCGCTGACAGCCTGGACCAGGATGACGCCCCGTCGCTGAGGTCGAAGCCGGCCCGCTTCTACCTGATCTGGCTGACCATCCTGCCGATGTCCCTGCTGTTCCTGGGCCGGCCGATCTTCCTGATCCTGCTCTACGGCACGCTCGGAGCCCTGTTCATGCCGTTCCTGGCGGTCACCCTGCTGATCCTGAACAACCAGAAGCGGTTGGTCCCCTCCCAGTTCCGCAACAACTGGGTGCACAACGGTCTGCTCGGCATCACCGCCCTGGTGTTCGTGGTGCTGGGCGTGCAACAACTCCTCAATGCCCTCGAGCCGTTGTGGGCCGGTGGCTGACCGGACGGCATCGGCGTCCCGCCCCTGACCACGGACCCACGCGGTGAGGCAGACTGGGCACATGATCATCGCCTTCTCTGTCTCCCCCTCCGGCCAGCCCGATCCCGAAGGGCAGGACGCCCGGAATCCGTCTGCGGACGGCTCGGTGCATGACGCCGTGGCCGCCGCCGTACGAGTGGTCCGCGAGTCCGGGCTGCCGAACCGGACCTCCTCGATGTTCACGGAGATCGAGGGCGAATGGGATGAGGTCATGGGGGTTGTCAAAGCCGCTGTGGACGCGGTGGCGCCCTACGGCTCCCGGGTCTCCCTGGTGCTGAAGGCGGACATCCGCCCCGAGCACACCGGCGAGCTGGACGGCAAGATCGAACGTCTCGAGCAGGCCCTCGGGAACCGTTGAGCCGGTCTGAGAACCCGGTGCCCGACGACGGCCGCCCCGGCCCCGAGCCCGGTGCGGCCCGGTACTACGTCCGCGACGCCGCCGAGGCCGACCTGGAAGCGGTGCTGAGCACGAAGGCGGCCGCCTGGCGCGAGGCCTACGGGAAACTGCGGGACGAGTCCTTCTTCGAGCGCGCGGAGGCCACCCTGGAACGCCAGGTGGAGCATTGGCGCGGCCAACTGGCCGCTGGCCGCACCCTGTGGCTGGCTGAGGACACACGCGGCCGGTGCGTGGGGTTGGCTGCCGCCGGACCCGTACAGGATCCGCCTGCCCAGGGCCCTGCAGGGGAGGGGTGGCCGGAGGTGCAGCTGTACTTGCTCTACGTCCTCGCCGAGGCCCAGGGCAGCGGGGTGGCCGATGCGCTGCTGGAGCGGAGCATCGGTTCTGCGGACTGCCTGCTGTGGGTGCTCGCCGGCAACGGCCGTGCCCGGGCCTTCTATGCGCGGAACGGCTTCTCCGCGCTGGGTTCCCCGGTGCCGATGGACGGGCCGTGGGCCGGGCTGGACGAACAGTTGATGGTGCGCCGTGGGACGTGATCGCGGCGGCCGTGGCGGCGGCAAGGCCAGCAAGGCCAGCAATGCCAGCAAGGCCGGCACCAGGTCCGGCAGGAACTCCGGCCGGGCCAGCACCGCCGGGTCCGTGATCGAGCCGGGCCTCTTCCCCGTCGACGCCGGCACGGCCGAGATCACCCGGGATCCCTTCAGCGAGGGGGCGTGGCTGCTGACGCTCAACGGGGCCGAGTCCTCGCAACTGAACCCCGACACCCCGCTTCAGCTGGGCTTCGAGTACATGCGGTGGATGGCCGCCGTGATGATGCACCGCTGGGAGCCGGACGCCGGGCTGCGGATCCTGCACCTGGGCGGGGCCGGGTGCACGCTGGCCCGCTGGGCGGCGGCATGGTATCCGGGGGCGCGGCAGACCGCCGTCGAACTCGATGCCGGGTTGGCCGGCCTGGCCCGGGAGCGGTTCGCCCTGCCGCGGGCCCCGCAACTGCGGATCCGGGTGGGGGAGGCCGGCGAGGTCCTGGCCGGCGCCCACCCCGGGAGCCGGGACGTGGTGATCCGGGATGTGTTCGCCGGTGCCAGCCGCGAGGACCAGGCCACCCCCGGGCACCTGCTCGGGGTGGAGGCAGCCCGCGCTGCCGCCCGCGTGGTGGGGGACGGGATCTACCTGGTGAATCACGGCGGGGGCCCGGACCTGACGGCGGCCCGGCGGGAGGCGGCGACGCTGCGGGAGGTCTTCTCCACCGTGGCGGCCCTGGCCGACCCACAGATGCTCAAGGGCCGGCGCCGCGGCAACATCGTCTTCGCCGCGAGCAACGGCCCGCTCACGGCCGGAGGGTCCACGCGCCGCGATGGACTGGTGCGGCACCTGCTCTCCGACCCCCTGCCCACGCGGCTCGTGGAGCCCGTGGACGGTTTTGCGGCAGGGTCCCGGCCCTTCGGCGAACCGCTCCCGGTGATTAGACTGGAAACACCATCATCCCGTGTCAACGAGGACTGCGGGGGGACTGACAGGAGGCCGTCATGACCGGTTCGCAGGAACAGGACAACACCCCCACCAACGTGGACCGCGCCACCACGCACGGGATCGTCGTGGGTGTGGACGGCTCGGAGCAGTCGGTCTCCGCTGCCAAGTGGGCCGCCCGCGAGGCCGAACTCCGCGGACTGCCGCTGACCCTCGTCACGGCCTACACGATGCCGGTCTTCGCGGCCTCCGCGCTCGAGGCCGGCTACGGCGTGCCTGACGACACCCTGATCCGGGACGGTGCCATGCAGGTGCTCCAGGGCGTGGTCAACCAGCTCGGCTCCCTACAGGTACCGCTGGTGCACCGCGTGGAGATGGGGGATGCCGCCGGTGTCCTGGTGGACTACTCCGCCGAGGCCAACCTGCTCGTGGCCGGATCGCGTGGCCGCGGGGGCTTCTTCGGCCGGCTCCTCGGCTCCGTGGCCTCTGCCCTGCCGGCACACGCGAAGTGCCCCGTGGCGATCATCCCCAAGGGGGAACACGCCAGCCGGGCCGCCGCCGGGGTCCCGGTCATCGTGGGCGTGGATGGCTCGGAGCAGGGCCGGATCGCCGCACTGGCCGCCGCGCTGGAGGCCGAGATCCGGCAGGCGCCGCTACGCGTGGTGATCGCCATGCCGCCGATCTCCGGAGCCGTCGCCTGGCTGCCCGCCACCGTGGACGAGCAGTCCATGGTGGAGGAGATGCGGGAGAAGCTCGAGGCCGGCGTGCAGTGGCTGCAATCCGAGTTCCCGTCCCTGCAGGTCAGCGCGGACATCGTGGACGGCGTCCCGGTGGACGTCATGGTCAACGAGTCCAAGACCGCCCGCCTCACGGTGATCGGCACGCGCGGTCACGGAGGCTTCACCGGCGCGCTGCTGGGTTCCACATCGCAGGGCGTGATCTCCCACGCGCATGGCCCCGTCCTGGTGGTCCCGTACCTCAAGGACAGTCGGCTGGCCCACCGCGCGAGCTTCGGCCCCACCTTCTCCTGAACGCCGGGGGCAGAGAAGGCTGGTCTGCTCTGCCCCCAACGTCAGGGGGAACGACGACGGCCGGCGCCGACCGCAGGGATCCTGCGGTCGGCGCCGGCCGGCCTCGTGCTGGGGTCAGTAGCGCCCGGCGTAGGGGTGGATGTTGTTGACCCAGCTCAGTGGCGTCACCGAGATACCCACGTTCGGGTTGCGGGCATGGACAACCTGTCCGTCGCCGATGTAGATGGCCACGTGGTACATGCTCGAGCCGCCGTTGGAGCTCGAGAACACCATGTCCCCGGGCTGCAGCTGGGACAGCGGGATGTACTGCTTGGCGGCCTGGTACTGCTGGGTCGAGGTGCGGGGCAGGTACTTGCCGGCGGCCTCGAAGGCGTCACGGGTGAAGCCCGAGCAGTCATAGCCGTTCGGGCCGTTGCCGCCCCAGACGTAGTAGGAGCCGGGCTCATTGGCCTTGTCGATGGCCCAGTTGATGGCCGTGGACGTCCAGGACCCGGAGGGCTGGGTCGGCGTCGGTGTGGCCGTCTTGGTGGGCGTCGGAGTCGGTGTGGGCGTCGGGGTGGGTGTCGCGGTCCGGGTGGGCGTCGGAGTCGCGGTGGCCGTCCGGGTCGGGGTGGGCGTCGCGGTCCGGGTAGGCGTCGCGGTGGCCGTCCGCGTCGGTGTCGGTGTTGCGGTGGACGAAGGCGTCGGCGTGGCGGTTGCCGTAGGCGTCGACGAGGGCGTCGGGGCAGAACTCGGCGTCGGAGTGCTGCTGGGTGTCGGAGAGCTGCTCGGGGCGGCCGGGATCACGGGTGCCGAGCTGGCCGGGGCCGTGCTGGCCGGATCGGTGCTCACGCTCGCGGTGGCGGGTTCAGTGGACGGGGACGGAGTGGTGGCGGCTTCCTCCGCTTCCGCCTCGTCCTCGGCCTGGCGTGCGGAGGCGGCGACGGCCTCTTCCAGGGCGCTGTCCCGCTCGGACTGCTCCATGGCCTCCACGGAGGCGGTGGCCTCGGCGACGGTGAGGTCCTCGAGCTCGGCCAGCAGGGCGATGAGCTGCCTGCGGTCCGTCTCGTTCTGCCGGGCGGCCTCTTCGGCGAGTCGGGCTGCCTCATCCAGTTGACGCTGCTGCTCCTCGGCGCGTGCGGTGGCCTCGGCCTGGGCGGTCTTCGCGGCCTCGGCCTGACGGGCCAGTTCCTCGGCCTCCGCCGCCTGGCGCGCGGACTCCTCGGCGGCGAGGGCCTTGTCCCCGGCAACCTTGTCTGCGGTCGCCTGGCGGGCCAGGACGTCCTCGTCACCGAGGAGGACGTCGGCGGTGCCGGAGCGACCGCCCCGGTACATGTCAGCGGCCACGGTGCCGGACTCATCCTGTGCCTGTGCTGCGGACTCGGTGGCTGCCTCCGCCCGGTGGCGGGTGGAGGTGGCAGTCTCGTTCCGCTCGGCCAGAGCCTCGTTCGCCTCCCGCAGCCCTTCGTTGGCCTGCTGGGCCCGGGCCTCGGCCTGCCGCTCGCGTTCGGCGGACTGCTGGATGGAGACCTGCAGTCGCTCGCCCATGGAGCTCTTGGTGGCGGGCTTCTGCTTGGCGGCCACCACGTCCTCGCGGGCCGGGACCTCAGGGCGGGAGATGTCAGGCTCGGTCTGCGTGGACTGGTCGGTGCGCTGCAGGTTCGCCTGGACGGTGTCCGACGAGGCCTCGAAGACGGCCGGCAGGGATGCGGCGGCCAGAGCGGTGGCGGCCACAGCGGCCACCACGGCAGACACGCCCACGGTGCGGCGGGTGTTCACGGCGGTTCCTCACTGTGGCACCCGTGCGAGTGGGATGGGCAGGTCCGCTCAGGAGTGAACGGGACCAAGGTGCGAAGTGGTCACATCACCGTCACGAAAACACTTCGCGGCGGTCACGTGGCCTGCCATGTAGGCGCCACGAGAGTGAGGATAGTTGCACTTTTGTCACAAAAGCAACACGTATCCCACCAGAATCATAAACAACACACGTGTCATTTCGGCTCTTTTGTCCGGCGTGTCACGCTATTCACTCTGTACTCCGCGGTGCCGGCGGGTGCGGGGTGGCTTCACGCGGCCGCAGTGGGGCGCAGGTCAGCCCCAGCCCAGGCCGTGCAGGGTCTCGTCATCGATCCCGAAGAAGTGCGCGACCTCGTGCACCACCGTCACGGTGATCTCGTCCACGAGTTCCTCGCGGTCGGCGCACATCCGCAACAGCGGCCCGCGGAAGATCACGATCCGGTCCGGCAACTGGAAGGGCATCTCGGCCCGCTCGGTCAGGGGGATGCCGTCATAGAGCCCGAGCAGCTCCGTACCCGGATCCTCCCAGGGCTCGGGCTCGTACTCCTCCTCCACGAAGACGGCCACGTTGGACAATCGTTGCGCCAGGGCCTCGGGAATGGCCTCCAGGGCATCGGCCACGGCCTGATCGAACTCCGTCTCGGACATCGCGACGCCGGCCGGTTCGGTTCCGTCCGCCGGTTCGCCCGGGTGCGCGCCGGGCTGCTCATCTGGTGGGGGATCGCTGTCATGGTTCACCCCTCCATCCTCCCTGCCATCCCGCCTGTCGCTCGACGGCCCGGGCGGTTTGACCCGATCTGGTGAGGTTTGCGGTCTGGGCCCCGCACCGCCTACACTTCTACAGGTCCACTTCGGGAACCCGAAGTGTTCTGGCCCCCATCGTCTAGAGGCCTAGGACACCGCCCTTTCACGGCGGCGACACGGGTTCGAATCCCGTTGGGGGTACGCAGGAACGAACACACTTGGCCCTCCGGCCGCCTGGGCAGTGATGGTCAGAACTCCGGAAATGGTCTGGTAGAGTTGGTTCTCGCACACTGGCCCTGTAGCGCAGTTGGTTAGCGCGCCGCCCTGTCACGGCGGAGGTCGCGGGTTCAAGTCCCGTCAGGGTCGCTAGGATGTTCCGATCGCCGGATTTTCCGGCCGGAGGATCTTGGTGATCACCGGTCCGCCGGAGATGCCAGGCTCTGTAGCTCAGTTGGTAGAGCGTTCGACTGAAAATCGAAAGGTCACCGGATCGACGCCGGTCGGAGCCACTGAAACCCCGCGTAGCTTCTACATCGCGGGGTTTCTTCACGTCCGGACCCAGGAGCGGGCCCCGCAGGGAATAGACGCCGGTCAGGGTGAGGTTGCATTGCAGAGATGCACCCCTCCTCCCGATCGCAAAGGACACAACGCGCCGTGGCAGTCCCCCTGAGTATTCTCGACCTGGTCTCCATCCCCGAGGGCTCCACCGCCCGGGACGGGATCGCCGCCTCGATGTCCGCCGCCCGGCTGGCCGATGATGCCGGCTATGCGCGGCTCTGGTACGCGGAGCACCACAACACCGTGAACCTGGCCGCCAGCGCCACCTCCCTGTTGATCTCCCAGGCGGCCTCTGTCACCGAGCGGATCCGGGTGGGGTCCGGCGGTGTCATGCTCCCCAACCACGCTCCCCTCATGGTCGCCGAACAGTACGGCACCCTGGCCAACCTCCATGGGGACCGGATCGACCTCGGGCTGGGTCGGGCTCCGGGCACCGACATGATGACGGCGCAGGCCCTGAGCCGCTCCTCCGCCGAGCCGCAGGCCTTCGCGCAGAGCATCTATGACCTGCAGGGCTGGTTCGGCACCGAGGGCCAGGCCCACAGCACCCCCATCTCCTCCGCCGTGTCCGCGGGCACCGAGGTGCCCCTGTGGGTGCTCGGTTCCACGGTCAACGGTGCCTCGATCGCCGGCCAGCTCGGCCTGCCGTTCTCCCTGGCCTCTCACTTCGCGCCGGATCAGCTCGACGAGGCGATCGCCGTCTATCGGGACAGCTTCAGCACCGAGGCGCCGACGGCCCAGATCGAGGCCCCGTACGTCATGGCCGGCATCAACGTGATGGTGGCTGACACGGATGCCGAGGCCGAACGGGAGTTCACCACCGTCGGCCAGATGTTCGCGGACCTCCACAGCGGCCAGCGCCGCAAGCTCCAGCCGCCGGTGGATCCGGCCACGGCACCGGGGGTGGACAACCCGATGCTGCGGATCAAGGCGGTGGGCTCACCGACCACTGCGGTGCAGCAGCTGGAGGAATTCGCCGAACGCACCGGTGCCGACGAACTGATCACCGTCACCTACGCCTTCGACCCCGCCGTCCGCGAACGCTCCCTGCAACTGCTGGCCGAGCACTGGTTCTGAGCGGTCGCCCGATCCTCGAGGCCTGGACTCAGCGCTTGAGGAACCATGCCGCCGAGTCCGGCATCAGTTGCCCGTCCTGCAGGGCCTCGTGGTGGCTGAAGATCGCTGCAGCGTCATCCTCCGGCACGTCCACAGCGGTCTCGCCCAGGTTGGCGAGCACCAGGACGACCTGCTCGGGCACCCGCTCCCCGGAATCCAGATCGTGTCCGTGCTGCCCGCCGCCTGTGGTCACGGTGAACGCCAGCACGCCGAGCTCAGGGCTGTGCAGGCCGGACCAGGCGAAGGCGCCGGTGCCCAGGTCCAGTTCTCCGCGAACGCCCAGCAACTCCCGGTACAGCTCGAAGGTCGAACCCTCCACATCGACCTGTCGGTCCGCCGCGTAGGCCCCAAAGGACTCGGGCTGGGGCAACCAGGGCGCCGTGGCGGTGCCCGCTGCCGGGCCGGCGTCGTACCCCTCATCCGTGCCCAGGGTGAAGCCGAACCCGGGGGCCTCGGCATGCCAGGGCATCGGGACGCGGCAGCCGTCCCTTCCCTTCTCGGCGCCCGCGGTACGCACGAAGGTGGGGTCCTGACGAAGGGCGTCGTCCAGCGTGGTGTGTTCGGGCAGGCCGAGCTCGTCGCCCTGATAGAGATAGGCGGAACCGGGCAGCCCCAGCTCGATCATCGCCGCGGCGCGGGCGCGCCTCCAGCCCAGGGCCTCGTCCGGCTGTTCATCCTCGGCGCCGAGCCCGTTGGGATAGCGCGTGGGGTCGGAGAGGCCGAAGCGGGACGCATGGCGGACCGTGTCATGGTTGGACAGCACCCAGGTGTTCGGCGCCCCGACCTTCCCCGCCTCCTCAAGGGAGACCGTGATGGCGTCGGAGAGGCGCACTGCGTCCCAGCCGGCCAACAGGAACGTGAAGTTGAAGGCCTGGTGCATCTCACCGGGGCGGACATAGCGGAACAACCGCTCCAGCGGGGAGACCCAGGCCTCGGCCACCATCACCGGCTCGTGGCTGTACTCCGCGAGGACCTGATTCCAGTCGCGGTAGACCGCGTGGACCCCCTCCTGGTCGTGGTACGGAACCGGGTGGGCGTGGTCCCCTGGGTTCTCCTCGGCGTGACCGGAGACGTCCTCGCCGGAGTCCGTGATCATGCCGGGGCGTATGCCGTGGTCCGGCAGTCCCTCGGCCTTGACGAGTCCGTGGGCCACGTCCACGCGGAAGCCGTCCACGCCGCGGTCCAGCCAGAATCGCAGGATGTCCTCGAACTCGTCCCGGACCCCGGGGTTGTCCCAGTTCAGGTCCGGTTGGGAGGAGTCGAACAGGTGGAGGTACCAGTCCCCGGGTGTGCCGTGCGGGTCCACGGTCCGGGTCCAGGCCGGTCCGCCGAAGGTGGACTGCCAGTTGTTCGGTGGCTGAGCACCGCCCGGTCCCTGCCCGGGCCGGAACATGTAGCGGTCCCGGGCTGCCCGGCCCGCCTCCGTGGCAGGGTCCGCGGCCAGAGCCTCGGTGAACCAGGGGTGGGCAGAAGAGGTGTGGTTGGGGACCAGGTCCACGATCACCCGCAAGCCGGCCCCGTGGGCAGCCTCCAGCAGCGCCTCGGCGTCCTCCAGGGTACCGAAGAGGGGATCGACGTCCCGGTAGTCGGCCACGTCATAGCCGCCGTCCCGCTGCGGGGAGACGTAGAACGGGGAGAGCCAGATGGCGTCCACCCCCAGCTGCTCCAGGTAGGGCAGCTGCTGCATCACCCCGGCAAGGTCCCCCATGCCGTCCCCGTCCGCGTCCGCGAAGGAGCGGGGATAGACCTGATAGATCACGGCGTCCACCCACCACGGGTTCTCCGGGCGGTTGCGGGCTTCGGACGGTGGGGTGCTCAGCGGTCCCGTGGTCATGGGGCCAGCCTAGTGTCCGGTGGGGGACACGCCAGAGGTCATGCTCGGTTTCCTCGGCGCCATGCGGCCTGCCTCTGACGCCCCCTCTCCACTTTCGAGCACGCGGGGCCCTCGGAATCCGTGCCCCCGGGTCAGCTCGCTCGTCCCAGCTGCCGTACGGGCAGCCAGCGGCGCACCATCCGATGGTTGGCCACCACGGCGGCCTCGGCATCGCCCTCCTCGAGGGCCTCGATCGCGGTCCGGACGTCGAAGGGCGAGTCGTCCGGCCAGACCAGCCGCGCCAGGCCGCCGTAGTCCAACTCCACCATGGAGTCCGGGTGGAAGGACTCGAGCCAGGAGACCAGCTGCGTCAGGTCCTGCAACAGGTCCATGTCAGGGGCATGCAGGGACAGCACGACGGCGGCGTGCCGGCCCCGCTCCAGGGGCAGTCCCAGCGGCACGGTGATGCGTACGGCGTCCGGTGCGGCCGGGTCCCCGAGTACGCTCACCCGGTCCTGTTCCTGGACCAGCGCGAACCACCCGGCGGGGACCCCCCACACCGCGGTGCGCGTGTGCACCTGGTGCAGCTCCTCGGTGTCCGTGAACTCCAGCCGCTCGGCCAGTCGTTCGGTGTTGGCCCGGCGGGCCGCCTCCGGGACCAGTTGATCGAAGATCTGGGGCCGCAGGGACTCGGTGAGCTGTTCGGCGGCGAGCTCACAGCGCAGGGCCATCTCGTCGGGGCAGAAATACTCGGAGACGGGGGCTTCCGAGGCGTCAGCGGGCCCACCGTCTCCGGTGACCTCGCCGCCCCCGGCGCCCGGGCCGCCGTCGCTCCCCGGGGCCGGAACCCGAAGCACCCGGACCAGGTCGTGTCCGTGCGGGAAGGGGTCAGTGACGTCCCGGAGCAGGCGGCGTTGCGCGCGCTGGGCGGCCTCGGCCTCAGTCTCGGCCCGCGACCGGCCGCGTGCCCGCTGGTACTGGGACTGGACCGAATCGGGAAAGGCCGCGAGAGGCTGGTAGACGCGCAGCTCGGACTGGTACTTCATGCGCGGCCGACTCAGGCCCCGAGGTCCACGACCACGGGCGCGTGGTCCGAGGCGCCCTTGCCCTTGCGCTCCTCACGGTCGATCCAGGCGTCCGTGACGGAGCCGGCGAGGGCGGGGGAGGCCAGCACGAAGTCGATGCGCATGCCCTGCTTCTTGGGAAAGCGCAGCTGGGTGTAGTCCCAGTAGGTGTAGGTCCCGGGGCCGGGGTGGCGGGGGCGGACCACGTCCTGGAAGCCGGCCTCCTCGAAGGCGTGGAAGGCGGCTCGCTCCTCGGGGGAGACGTGCGTGAGGCCCTCCTCGAGGAAGTACTCGATGTCCCAGACGTCCTCGTCCTGCGGGGCGATGTTCCAGTCCCCGGTCAAGGCCAGGCGCAGTGACGGGTCCGCCGCCAGGTCCGCGGCGGCCTGCTCCTTCAGCACGTGCAGCCACTGCAGCTTGTAGGGCATGTGCTCATCCTGCAGGCCGCGGCCGTTGGGCACATAGAGGGACCACAGGCGCACGGCGTCCTCGCCCGAACCCACGGTGGCCGCGATGGCGCGGGCCTCCTGGACCGGGTCCACTCCGGCCTTGCCGAAGGCCGGCTGACCGGCGAAGGTGCGCTCCACGTCCTTCAAGCCCACGCGGGACGCGATGGCCACGCCGTTCCACTGGGAGAAGCCGAAGTGGGCGACCTCGTAGTCCATGCGCTCGAAGAGCTCCCAGGGGAAGTTCTCGTCCTTGCACTTGGTCTCCTGGATGGCCAGGACATCGACATCGGTGCGTTCGAGCCAGGACTCGACGCGGTCGGCACGGGCGCGGAGGGAGTTCACATTCCAGGTGGCGATCTTCACCCGGCCAGCCTAACGAACCTCCGGGCAGGGGTTTACAGGTTCCGGAAGGGTGGCTAGGTTAGTTACATAAGTAATGAACCAAGGTACTAACTGACCTCGAAGGAGTGCGCATGGAGATGGATGACTCGCAGCCGATCTTCCGCCAGTTGGCGCTCCGGATCGAGCAGGGGATCGTGGACGGGACCTACCCGGAGGAGACCCAGGTCCCCTCCACCACGGAGTTCTCTGCCTTCCTGCGCATCAATCCGGCCACGGCGAACAAGGGCATCAACCTGCTCGTGGATGCGGGCATCCTCTACAAGAAGCGGGGGATCGGCATGTTCGTGGCACACGGGGCCCGGCAGCAGCTGCTCAGCTCGCGCCGCGAGGCCTTCACCCAGCAGTACGTCCGTCCACTCCTCGCCGAGGCGGCCCGCCTGGAGATCACCCCGGAGGACCTGTCCGGGATGATCCGCCGCACCGCCGCCGAGGACGCACCCGCCGCAGACCTCACCGCCACCGCACGACCCACTCTCTAGGGGGAACCATGCACGCCAGATCCGCCCCGACCGCCGTGTCCGACCCGGACGCCCCGGCCCCGTCCCCGGTGCCGACCGCCGCCGACGGCCACACCGCAACCGCCGCCGCGCTCAGCGATGCCGCCCGTCCGATGCCCTCCGGGCAGCCTCTGGACCCGGGGGCCGCCGTGAGCGTGCGAGGACTGCGCAAGTCCTTCGGCCGCAAGGACATCCTGCACGGTCTGGACTTCGACATCCCCACGGACTCGATCGTGGGCCTGCTGGGCCGCAACGGCGCCGGCAAGACCACCGCCCTGTCCATCCTCTCCGGCCAGGATCCCGCCACGGCCGGTGCGGTCTCCGTGCTGGGGCGGCACCCCTTCGAGGACCCCACCACGGCCGCCCGGCTCTGCTTCGCCCGGGAGAACCAGAAGTACCCCGAGTCCTTCAAGGCCGCTCACGTGCTGAAGTCCGCCCCCTGGTTCTTCGAGCACTGGGACCAGGGCTTCGCCGAGCGGCTGGTGCGGATGTTCCGGCTGCCGGTGGAGACCAAGATCCAGAAGCTCTCCCGCGGGCAGCTCTCCGCCGTGGCGATCGTGGTCGGCCTGGCGGCGCGTGCCCCGCTGACCTTCTTCGACGAGCCCTACCTCGGCCTGGACGCCACGGCACGCCAGCTGTTCTACGACGTGATGCTGCAGGACTACCTGGAGCATCCGCGCACCATCGTGATGTCCACCCACCTGATCGATGAGGCGGCGGACCTGTTGGAGAAGGTGTTGGTGATCGACGACGGCCGCATCCTCATGGACGCGGACGCCGACTCGGCGCGCAGCGCCGCATTCTCCCTCTCCGGCCCGGCGGCCGCCGTCGGGCAGGTCTCGGCCGGCTGGACGGCCATGAACGAACGCAGGATCGGTGGGCTGGCCTCCGTCACCCTCGCCGGACAGCCCGACGCGGCACTGACCGCCGCCGCGGCCGCACACCACCTGGAGATCGGCCCGGTGGGGTTGCAGGACCTGGTGGCGGCGATCGGCTCCCGATCCACCGACACGCTGGGAGCCTCCGCCCCCGCCACCGATACCGCCGTTGACACGTCAGAGGAGCAACGATGAGCACTGCAGTCCTGACCTCCGCCGGGGACCGCCCGGCACCCTCCGTCCCCGGCACAGGCAGGATGAACCCGATCCTGCGGGTCGCCCGGCTGCACTTCGCAGACCGCATGCAGATGATCTGGGTGCCGGTCATCATGCTCGCCTCCGTGGCCGCCCTCTGCGTGATCATCATGGTGGTGCTGCAGGCCTTCACCCCGGGGACCCCGGAGCAGATCTCCGAGGGCTTCCGCTACAACCAGGCCGCCCTGTGGTCCTGGCCCGGCTTCATCGTCACGATCGGTGTGTACGCCTACGCGCGGACCATGCCCTTCGCGATCGGCATGATGGGCTCCACCCGGCGCCACTACTGGGCCGGGACCGCGCTGTGGATCCTGGTGCAGTCCGCCTACCTCGCCGCGCTCGTGGGATTCTTCCTGGTGCTGGAACAGGCCACCGGCCACTGGTTCACGGGGGCGCGGATGTTCGACGTCTATGCGCTCGGGGACGGCCACCTGGGCCTCACGCTGCTGCTGAGCTTCGCCATTGCGGCGGCCTGCCTCTCCACCGGAGCCGGACTGGCCGCGGTCTACCTCCGCTGGGGGCAGTACGGGGTCATGGCCGGGATCGCCGCGATCCTGGTGATCATCCTCGGGGCACTGGCCCTGGTGCTGGCCTCCGAGCTGGACGTGGCGACCTTCTTCACCACGAACCTGATCGAGAAGGCCTCGGCCCTGCTGCTGGTCATCGCCGCCCTCGCCACCGGGGTCTCCTGGGCCGTCATGCGGCGGGTACCCGTGGGCCGTTAGGCCCTGGCCACCGGCACCGAGCGGGTCAGCGCCACCAACCGTCGAGGATCGTGGCCGGCGTCGTGCGCTTGTGCCGGGACCGCAGGAACAGGCCCTCCAGCTTCTGGGCGGCCTGTTCCGGCACGTCCCGGCCCTCGAGGTAGTCGTCGATCACGTCATAGTCCAGGCCCAGCTCGGCCTCGTCGGTCTGGCCCGGCCGCTCGTCCAACAGGTCCGCCGTGGGTGCCTTGGCCCAGAGCTGTTCCGACGCTCCGAGGTGCTTCAGCAGGGCGCGGTTCTGGCGCTTGTTCAATCCGTACAGCGGCAGCACGTCCGCCCCGCCGTCACCGAACTTCGTGAAGAACCCCGTGACGGATTCGGCGCCGTGGTCCGTGCCGATCACCAACAGGCCGCGGTCCCCGGCCAGCGCGTACTGGGCCGTCATCCGGATGCGGGCCTTGGTGTTGCCCTTCGTGTAGTCGGTGAGGGGCTCACCCTGCGCTGCGAGGACATCCCGGGCCAGTGCGTCCACGGCGCCCCCGACTCCGAGGGTGAGCTCCTCGTCAGCAGCCACGAACCTCAGGGCCGCCTGGGCGTCCTCCTCGTCCTGCTGGACGTTGTACGGGAGCCGGACGGCCACGAACTCCGTGTCCACACCGTCCGCCCGCAGGCCCTCCACGGCCAGCTGCGCCAGGCGCCCGGCCAAGGTGGAGTCCAGGCCACCGGAGATCCCGAGGACGAAACCTCGGGCGCCGGCGGACCGGAGATAGTCCTGCAGGAAGGTCACCCGCTCAGTGATCTCGGTGGCCGGATCGATCTCGGGCCTGACGCCCATCTCGGCGATGATCGCCCGTTGCAACTCACGCATGCATCCAGAGTAGGCGCACCCGCGCGGGCCGGTGTTTCGCCGAGGTTAAACCCCGAGGCCGAACCCGGCGGTCCGTTGCCGCCTCAGCCGCGCTGGTAGCCGAGGTTCCCCGCTATGGTCTGCAGGGACTCGACCACCACCCGGTACTGCTCCTCGCTGATCCCCTGGGTGATCTCCGCCCGGAGCTCCTCCACCACCGCGGCCACGCGCTCGCCGGCGGTCCGCCCCGTGCTGGTGAGCGTGTACAGCTCACCCTCCGCCACGAGCCAGCCGGACTCCACGAGTTCGTCGAGATGCTCCTCCACCGTCCGGGGGCCCTCCTCTGAGCCGGCCGCCGCGGGGGTGAGGGAGCCGCCGAGCTCCTCGGTGGTCTGTGGGCGCTCCGTCAGGGCGTTCATCAGCTGCCACTGGGCACGCGTCAGGCCGTGTTCGGCCAGGGACTCGTTGACCCGGCCGGTCAAGAGGGAGTCCACAAGGGTGATCCAGTAGCTGAGCATCTGTTCGTTGGAACGGCCGGAGGGGGCATCCTGATCAGTGGCGTCACTCATGCCACCACCCTAGGAGCGCACCGGCAGAGAATCCAGAGTCCAGGAATCTAGGATGGTGCCATGACTTCACAGACCCAGGACCGTGCCCGCCTGTTGGAACTGATCAAGGAACTGGCCGTGGTTCGGGGACGGGTGACGCTGTCCTCCGGGCAGGAGGCCGACTACTACATCGACCTGCGCCGCATCACCCTGCACCACGAGGCCGCCCCACTGATGGGACGCGTCATGCTGGCCCTGCTGGACGAGGCCGGGATCGCGGCCGAGTCCGTGGGTGGACTGACGATGGGTGCGGACCCCGTGGGCACCGCCATGCTCCATGAGGCGGGCCGTCAGGGGCGCGCCCTGGATGCCTTCGTGGTGCGCAAGGCGCAGAAGTCCTACGGCATGGGCCGCCAGGTGGAGGGCCCATCGGTCCAGGATCGCCCCGTGGTGGTCCTCGAGGACACCTCCACCACGGGCGGTTCCGCGCTGACCGCCGTGGAGGGCGTGCGGGCGGCCGGCGGAGACGTGCGGGCCGTGGCCGTGATCGTGGACCGGGACACCGGAGCGGCCGAACGGATCGAGCAGGAGGCCGGTGTGAAGTACCTCTACGCCTTCGGCAAGGACGAGCTTGGCCTCGACTGAACCCGGTGACGAGCACAACACGCGTCGACCGCACCGGCGAGTTTCGACGTCAGGCGCGCTCGTGACCCGGGATGTCGGGTCGTGGCGGAAGTCGACGGGCTACAGCCAGTCGTTCTTGCGGAACAGCAGGAACAGCACCAGTGCCACCACCAGCATCAGCCCCAGGGCGAAGGGGTAGCCCCACACCCAGTGCAGCTCGGGCATGCGATCGAAGTTCATCCCGTAGATCGATCCGACCAGCTGTGGGGCGAAGATGATGGCCGCCCAGGAGGAGATGCGCTTGACCTGCTCGTTCTGGGCCACGGAGGTCTCGGCGAGCTTCTTCGAGGTGAGCGTGGAGTCCAGCTCCAGGGCGTGCTCCAGCATGGTGCGCATGGCCACCACGCGCTCATTCAGGTGCACGGTGTGATCGTGGACGTCCCGTAGCTTGCGGACCACCTCGATCTGATCGGGCTGCTCCGCGCGATCCAACTCCTCCTGCCGATCACCGGCCGCCTCGTTCCCGCCGAGCGCCTCGATCAGTGTCTCCAGCATGTGCGGCAGGGACCGGATGGCCCGCTGGAAGTTCACCACCTCGCGGGAGAGCTCATAGATGCGGCGGGAGACCTGGCCGTCCCCGGCGAAGATCTGGTCCTCGATCTCCGCGATGTCGTTGTCCAGGCCGTCCGCCACGGGGAAGTAGTCGTCCACCACGGAGTCGAGGATCCCGTGCACCACGGCGGAGGTGCCGGCGGCCAGTCGGGACGGGCGGTCATCCTCCAGATGGCGCCGGACGCGGGAGAGGTCCGGGACCTCGGAGTGGCGGACCGTGACCACGAAGTTGTGCCCCACGAACACATCGAGCTCCCCGAACTCCACGGTCTCGGTCTCATCCAGGTAGCGCGCGGGGATCAACACCAGGAACCGATCGTCGTCATAGTGCTCGAGCTTGGCCCGCTGGCCCCCGGCCAGGGCGTCCTCCACGGCGAGCTCGTGCAGGTTGAGCTCATTCGCCACGGCCTGCAGCTCCTCCTGGTCCGGACGGTACAGGCCCACCCAGGCCATCCCGCCGATCCGCTCGCATTCCGCGAAGGTCTCCTGCAGGGTGGTGGGAGCCAGGATCCGCCGGCCGTCCTTGTAGATGGCGTTGTCCACGATGGTCACGGGTCCATTGTGCGCCGACACCAACGGCTAGCGTGGAGCCCATGAGTGAAACCGGCGTGTTCAAGCCCGCAGAAACCGTTGTCACCGCCCCGCTGGCCGCCCTCGGCCTGGTGGGCGGATACCTCACCGCCCGGGAGAGCGGCATCCGCGCCCTGGGTGGCGTGGTGCTGGCCGCCGCCGGCGTGTATGCCGGCCGGACATGGGCCGCCAAGGGCGGAACGGCCACCACCGTGGCACTCTCTGCCCTCTACGTGGGCGGCTTCGGCGCCTCCCACCCGCTCGCGAAGAGGATCGGTGCCTGGCCCGCGGTCCTCTCCGTGGCAGGGGCCTCGGCGCTCGCCTCCTGGGCGCTCGTCGACCGCCAGCGGTGAGGCCCGACGCCGGCCCGGTCACCTCGGGTCAGCCGGTGCCCGACCCGCTGGTATCGGACGCGCTCGGGAAGGAGGGCGCCGCCGTCGTACGAGGCGGTGAGGTGGAGCCCGAGCGCGAGGTGGGCGTCGGGCCGTGGGAGGGTGACTGGCCCGAGGGGGACCACTGGGACCCCGAGTTGCTGCGTGCGGGCGACCGGCGCAATGTGGCGGACCACTTCCGCTATTGGTCCCTCGAGGCGATCGTGGCCGAGCTGGACACGCGCCGCCACCCGTTCCACGTGGCGATCGAGAACTGGCAGCATGACCTGAACATCGGCACCGTGGTGCGCACCGCCAACGCCTTCAATGCCGCCGGGGTACACATCATCGGCCGGCGCCGCTGGAACCGGCGCGGGGCCATGGTCACGGACCGCTACCTGCACGTTCACCACCACCCCACGGTCCAGGACTTCACGGCCTGGGCTGCCGCCGAGCAGCTGGCCGTGCTCGGCGTGGACCTGTTTCCGGATTCCGTGCCCCTGGAGACCTACGCGTTGCCCGAACGGTGCGTGCTGGTGTTCGGCCAAGAGGGCCCCGGGCTGTCCGAGGAGATCCACGCGGCGGCGGACGCCACCCTGTCGATCGCCCAGTTCGGCTCCACCCGCTCACTCAACGCCGGGGTGGCCGCCGGCATCGCCATGCACGCCTGGATCCGGTGTCACGCCGCCAGTCAGCTGTGAGGGCAGAGATCACGAGTGATCCCTGCCCTCACGGCGAGGTGGGCGGTGGTTAGAGGCGCCAGCAGGAGTCCAGCGGGGTCCAGCCCTTGAACCGTGCGTCCAGGAAGGCAGTCATCCTCGGGATCCCACCCACGTACCCGCCGATGTGGGTCGGCAGGGCAGTGGTGTCCAGGGACACGGTGGCCCCCTCATCACACCAGCGGCTCGCCAGGTCTCGGCCGGTGGAGTAGGGGATGACGTCATCCAGGAGCGAATGGGAGACGACCATCGGGATCTCCGGGGCGCGGCCGTCGCCGATCCGCTGTTCGGAGATGACCGCCTCCAGGGTGGCGTCACTGCGGACCAGGTCCTTCAGATGCTGGCCGGTGAGGGTGAGGTCACTCGAATCGAGGAAGGGGTGTTCCAGGAGCCCGTCCACGGTGCAGTTCTCGGAGGCCTCGTCCAGGAGCTCCAGACCGTCCTCGTTGAGGTAGGTGGCAGGGTCGAGCCCGGCCGCGGCGAATTGGCCGCCCATGGCGAACTGCAGGAACTCGGAGTACAGGGAGCCGTCCAGCTGGTCCCCCAGATCGAACAGGTCAGCCGGGACGGCGCCCGCATACGCGCCCTTCAGGTTCAGCTCCGGGGCGTAGCCGGGGGCGAGCTCCACGGCGGAGGCGGTGGCCGCGCCGCCCTGGGAGTACCCCGCGAGGGCCGCCGGGGTCTCGGCGGTGACCCCGGAGTCCGGCAGCTGGGCTGCGGCGCGCAGGGAATCGAGCACCGCGTGGCCCTGGGACTCGCGGACCATGTAGGTGTGCAGGCCCTCGGTGCCCAGGCCCTCGTAGTCCGTGACCACCACGGTGTAGCCCTGGGACAGCAGGGAGGAGATGACCAGGCCTTCGTACTCCTGGCCCGTGGACAGGGCCCGGGAGGGGGCACAACGGTCCGCCAGGCCCTGGGTGCCCACGCCGTAGCCGATCACCGGTCGCTCGCCCTGGCCCTTCCACGCCGCTGTGGGGGCCAGCACGGTGCCACTGACCGGAACGGTGTCCCCGTCGGCGTTGGTGGACGAGTAGAGGATCCGGGTGGCGGTGGCCGGGTGCCTGATGAGCTTGACCGGGTCCAGATAGAAGTCCATGGCCTCCGAGCGGATCAGGGTCCCGGGGGCTCCCGGCAGGGTGGCCGGGGTCGCGTAGAAGTCCGTGTCCGTGGTCTCGGCCAGCTCCTCCATGGCCTCGGCGCGGTCCTGCACCTCGGCCTCCGCCACGTCCTCGAGGGCGGCCTCCTCGGATTCGGAGAGGGCCTCGGCCGTGGGCTGGGAGAGAGACTCGGTGGGGGCCGCGGCGGCCGGGAGTGCCGAGGCGAACAGGCTGGCTGTCAGGCCGAGGGCCACGGCGGGCAGCGCGACGGCGCGGGCCAGGGGGCTGGACTGTGGGCTGAGCAGGGTGTGTCTGGGCGTACGAGTCATTCCGGTCTCCTGGAGATGCGGGCGAGGGCCACCCGCCAAAAAGTTACTGGCGAGTAGTAAGTGACGTGGATCACAGTATGCTCTGCGCGGCTCCACGCAAACCCCTGCGTCGGGTGGTCCGCCCGAATCACCCACCCGGCACCGGCACCCGGATGGATAGGATGGACCGAGAACAGGGCCCCATGACGTTGCCCGTTGCCACCCGACGCCCCGACCGCCAAGGAGCCGCAATGCCCATCGCTTCCCCGGACAAGTACGCCGAGATGATCGACTCCGCCAAGAACGGCGGCTACGCCTATCCGGCCATCAACGTCACGAGCTCACAGACGCTCAACGCCGCGATCCGGGGCTTCGCGGAGGCCGGTTCAGACGGCATCATCCAGGCCTCGACCGGCGGCGCGGCCTACTTCTCCGGCTCCTCCGTGAAGGACATGGTGACCGGCTCGCTGGCCATGGTGGCCTTCGCCCGCGAGGTCGCCAAGAACTACGGCGTCAACATCGCCCTGCACACTGACCACTGCCCCAAGGACAAGCTGGACGGCTTCGTGCTGCCGCTGCTGGACGCCTCCGAGGTGGAGGTCAGGGCCGGCCGTGACCCGTTCTTCAACTCGCACATGTGGGACGGCTCCGCGGAGACCCTGGAGGAGAACCTGCGGATCGGCCGTGACCTGCTCGCCCGCACCCACGCCAACCGTCAGATCCTCGAGGTGGAGATCGGCGTGGTCGGCGGCGAGGAGGATGGGGTCGCTCATGAGATCAATGACAAGCTCTACACCTCCGTGGCGGACGGTCTGGCCACCATTGAGGCGCTGGGGGCCGGGGAACACGGCCGGTACATCACCGCGCTGACCTTCGGCAACGTGCACGGCGTCTACAAGCCCGGCGGCGTGACGCTGCGCCCGGAGATCCTGGATGAGATCCAGCGCGAGGTCGGTGCGAAGATCGGCAAGGACCGCCCCTTCGATCTGGTCTTCCACGGCGGCTCCGGATCCTCCGCGCAGGAGATCTCGGACGCGGTGTCCTACGGCGTCATCAAGATGAACGTGGACACGGACACCCAGTACGCCTTCACCCGCCCCGTGGCCGGACACATGTTCGCCAACTATGACGGCGTGCTGAGGATCGACGGCGAGGTCGGCAACAAGAAGCTGTACGACCCCCGCACCTGGGGTGCCCTGGCGGAGACCTCCATGGCGGACCGCGTGGTCCAGGCCTGCACCGAGCTTGGTTCTGCGGGACAGTCCATCAAGTAGCCGGTACCCCCGGGCCAGCCCGGCCCGGACCGGCCGAGGGAAGGAAGCTCCCATGCCATGGTTCGCATGGATCGCCATCATCGCCATCCTCGTGTGGGGCGGCATCAGCCTCTACGGGATGGCCAGCGGCAAGCCGTTGCCCTGGTCCGAGGACACCACAGATCCGCAGGAGCTCGAGAAGCTGAAGAAGCGCATCGACGCCCTGGAGTCGGGACAGGCCAAACCGGAACTCGAGCGCCGGATCGATCGCATCGAGGCCAAGGTGGAGAAGCGAGAGATCCGGGACAACCAGCATGACGCCTGGGAGCGTCAGGCCAAGGAATTGGGCCTGGACCAGGGCGACGACCAGAACACTGCGGGTCACTGAGCCCGTGGATTCACCAGCAATCAAGGAGCACCATGTCCTCTGACGCATCTTTCGTCGGCAAGAACCTCATGCAGCCTGCCCCCACGCAGTTGCCGGAGGAATCAGAGGTCCTCGCGAGGATCGAGGCCGGAGACCTCCCGGAGGACCTCGCCACCCGATT
Organism: Citricoccus nitrophenolicus; assembly: GCF_047305825.1. Taxonomy (GTDB): domain Bacteria; phylum Actinomycetota; class Actinomycetes; order Actinomycetales; family Micrococcaceae; genus Citricoccus; species Citricoccus nitrophenolicus. The sequence continues at coordinate 2,016,646 of NZ_CP063070.1, forward strand.
CCCCAAGTCCTCACTGGCCTGGGCACTGATGGCCGAGGACGCCTGGGCTGAGGGGCGCACCATCGATGCGTACGCCTACGCACGGGTGGGGTACCACCGGGGGCTGGATGCCCTGCGCGGCGCCGGCTGGCGCGGGGCGGGCCCGGTGCCCTACGCCCACGAGCCGAACCGAGGCTTCCTGCGGGCGCTCTACCTGCTGGAGCAGGCCTCGGCCGCGATCGGCGAGACTGAGGAGGTCCACCGCATCGAGGCCTTCCTCGTGGATGCTGACCCCACCGCCAAAGAGCAGATCTCCCGGGACTGACCGGTGACCGCCACCATGGACGGCACCGTCCTCGTCGGGACCTTCAACGAACCGGGTGTGCAGTCCCCGCCGCTGCCGCCCTCCGGCGGCCTGGTCCTCACCGGTGGGTGGTTGGGGGACGCGGGAGTGCCGGGGAATCCCGAGGCACTGGCCGGTGCCGGTCCGGACGCACCATCCTGGCTGGTGGCCGGGCGTGCGGGCACGCCCTCGGAAGGCCGACTGTATGCCGCCCTCCACCTTCCGGAAGGCCAGTTGGCCGTGCTCTGCCCGTCCGCGGAGGCTCCGCAGAGGCCGGGCCCCGAGAACGACGTCGGCTGGGTCACCACCCAGCGTGTCCCCGCCGGAGGTGCCCAACCCTGCCACGCCGATCTGAACCCCTCGGGCACCTGGCTGGCCGCGGCCTCCTACGGCTCGGGCACCCTGACCGTTGCCCCGGTGCTCCAGGACGGACTGCTGGGTGACCCGGTGGCCATGGAGGCGCCAGTCGGGTCCGGGCCCGTCGCCGCGCGCCAGGATCAGGCACACCTGCACTTCGTGCTGTTCCTCGATGACGATCGGCTGCTGGTCACTGACCTCGGCGCGGACCGGATCCTCGAGTACTCGATCCGGCAACTCACCGGTGGTGAGGACGGGAATGGCGAAGAGCCCGTCCTCGTGCACACCCTGCCCGCCGGCACCGGGCCCCGCCACCTCGCGGTGCTGCCCCCGCTGCCGGAAGCGGAGATCGCGGAGCACCACCTCGCCGTGGTGGGCGAGCTGGACTCCCGGCTGCACCTGCTGGATCTGGACTCGGCTTCGGAGGGCTTCCGGGAGATCGCCATCGTCCCCACCCACGGCCAGAACCAGGATCCCGAGTCCATCCGGGAAAACCTGCCCTCTCACCTGGTGCTCTCACCGGACCGGGAGTTGATCTACGTGGCCAACCGCGGGCGGAACACGATCGGCGTCATCCGCCGGACGGGCACTCCCGAGCTGATCGCCGAGGTCCCCTGCGGCGGGAACTGGCCTCGCCACATCGCCCTGGGCCACCCCGGCGGGGCACCCACGCTGTTCGTGGCGCTGGAACGGGACGACGCCGTCGTCGGGCTCCCTCTGGATGCCGACGGCATCCCGGGGGAAGCAGAAACCCGGGTCACCGTGCGGCGACCCGGGTTCCTCCTGCCTTCCTAGGGCGGGAAGGGCCGGCTACAAGAAGTTCTGTCCGTCCAGATACGCCTTGCGCCAGCGGCGCACCACCACCTCGCGGAAGAGGTCTCCCTGTGAGAACGGATCCTCGGAGATGAACGCCTCGGCCTCCTCACGGGTGTCCAGATCCACCAGGTAGATCCCGCCGTCTGCGTGGCTGGCGTCATCCGAGAGCTTGGCGCCGCAGGCCAGGACCAGTGTTGCGTGCTCGGACAGGAACTCCAGGTGCTCTGCGTAGCGCTCCTGGCGGACGTAGGCCCGCTCCGGGTTGTCGAAGGTCTCGATCAGGTAGGGCATGGAGGTTCCTCTCGTCAGACGGTCATGAAGCCCCACAGGAGCACGGACAGGGCGAAGATGATCCCCAGGAAGATCAGGATCAGGACCATGTAGCCCATGACGTCCCGCAGCTTCAGGCCGGAGATGGCCAGCACCGGGAGGATCCAGAAGGGCTGCACCATGTTGGTCCACTGGTCGCCGATCTGTACCGCGACCGCCGTGGCGGCGTTGTTGGCACCCATGGCCTGGGCGGCCTCCATCATCACCGGACCCTGGACGGCCCACTGGCCGCCGCCGGAGGGTGCGAGGAGGTTGATGATGCCGCCGGAGATGAAGGACCAGAACGGCAGCGTCTCTGCGGTGGAGAACGTGCCGAACCAGTCGGCGAAGGAGACCACGAGGCCGGATCCCACGAGGATGCCCATGATGCCGGCGTAGAACGGGTACTGGATGATGATGCCGGAGACGATCTTCACGCCGTCGTTCACGGCGGCGAGGAAGGCCGAGGGGCGGGCGAACAGGATGATGCCGAGGAACAGGAACATGAAGTTCACGGCATCCAGGTTCAGGGTCCCGCCCTGGAAGAAATAGTTGAACGCATAGACCAGGGCGATCAGACCGATGCCGATACCGACCACCGGGCTGTTGTTCAGCTTCGCCGCGATGGTGGTGCGCTCGTCGAGTGCCTTGATGGGAGCATCGACGGAGTGGGACGTACGGTCCATCTCCTTGATCTTGGCCGGATCCTTCGGATGCAGGGCCATGTTGAACAGCGGCAGCAGGATGATCACGGCGAGGTTGGTCAGCAACAGGTACGGGGAGAAGATGGTGTCCGCAAGCGGGACGATCCCGATCTGGTCCTGCAGGAAGTGGCCCTCCGTGGCGATCAGCAGCGGGACGGAGCCGGAGAGCCCGATGCCGTAGACGGCGAAGCCGGAGTAACCGGCCGCGATGGCCAGCGGGTAGTGCAGGCCCTTCACGTTCTTGGCCAGTTTCTGGGCGACGATCCCGCCCATGACGAGGCCGAAGCCCCAGTTCAACCAGCTGCCGACGCCGCCCACCAGGGTCGCGACGAGGATGGCCACGTTCGGGGAGGTGACCCGGACCGTCAGCGCGTCCAGCAGCCGGTCCACGAGGGGGGTCTTGGCCAGGATGTAGCCGGCCAAGAGCACCACGGTCATCTGCATGGTGAAGGCCAGCAGGTCCCACAGGCCCCCGCCCCAGTAATCGACGACCTCCAGGGGTGAGGAACCCTGGACCAGGATGGCCAGGATCATGGTCAGGCCGGTGAGCATGATCGCGATGACCAGCGGGTCCGGCAGGTACTTGTCCATCAGGTTCGTGAAGAACCCGGCGGTCCGGTCCAGGACGTTGCCCCTCTTGGCCGGTCGCGGCCGGTCGGTGGTGGTGGTCATGGTGCCTCTTTCGGGTGATGGGGATATTCGGTGCGGTGAAGGGTGTGGTCTCGGTCCGTTGCGGACGTGATCAGAGGTCGACTGGCCGGTGCAGGGCAGCCAGCCGCTGCAGCTGTTCGTCGCGCCAGGCGACTCGGTCCTCCCATTGGTGCTGGGGCAGCAGAGTGCGGCGTTGGCGTTCCACCTCGGCCACGAGTCCTGGTGTCCACGGGTCGTGCTGACCGCGTTCGGCGCCCATCCGCTCGTAGGCCGGGCCCATCTTCTTCGCATGGGAGGCGATGCCCCCGCGGGTGTTCAGGTCCGCAGTCTCGAAAGGGCCCATGAAGGACCAACGCCGCCCGAGGCCGTCCCGCATGACGGTGTCGATGTCCTCCACGGTGGCCACGCCGTCCCGGACGAGGGCGTAGGCCTCACGCAGGACGGCACCCTGCAGGCGGTTGAACACGAATCCCTCGGTCTCCCGGGCCACGGTCACCGGGGACATGCCGGCCCCGGCGTAGAGCCGATGGGCGGTGGCGACGGTGTCCGCACGGGTGGCCGGGGAGGGCACCAGCTCGATGACGGGCAACAGGAAGGGCGGGTTGCCCGGGTGGGCCACGAGGATGCGGTCCGCCGCGGCCAGGCCCGCGGAACTCTGCGATGCCGGGATGGCGGAGGAGGAACTGGCCAGCACGGTGTCCGGCCCGGTGGCCTCGCCCAACTCTGCGAACAGCAGCTGCTTCACGTCAAGGCGTTCGGGCACGCATTCCTGGACCAGGACGGCATCGGCGACGGCGGCCGGCAGGCTGGCCTCGATGCCCACCCGGGCGGCGATCACCGCGGGGGACTCCTCCAGCAGTCCGGACCGGCGCAGGGATTCCAGCTTGGCGATGAGCTCGGCGGGGATCGCAACCCGCCGTGCTGACTCGGGATCGAAGACCGTGACGGGATGGCCGGCGCGGGCGAAGACCAGAGCGAAGGCCACGCCGATCGAGCCACCGCCGATGACGGCGATCTTCTCGGTCTGTTCAGGCACCGGCCACCCCCACGGTCATGCCGCCGCAGACGTAGAGGGTCTGACCGGTGACGAAGCCGCTGCGCGCATCCAGCAGGTAGGAGGCGGCATGGGCCACGTCCTCGGGCGTGCCCATGCGCTGGACGGGCACCGACTCGATGATGGCCCGGGTCTGGGGCGCATCGGCCGGGTTGGCCCGCGTGAACAGCTCGGTGGCGATGGGGCCCGGTCCGATCGCGTTGGCGGTGATGCCGTGGGCGCCCTCCTCCAGCGCGACCACACGGGTCAGGCCGATCAGTCCGGCCTTCGTGGCGGCATAGGCGGCGCGCAGCTCCTTGCCGAGGGCCGCGCGGGAGGACATGGACACGATCCGGCCGAAGCCGGCCTCCCGCATCCCGGGCAGCAGGGCCTGGATGCACTGTAGGGCGCTGCGCAGGTTCAGGGCCACGGCCGCGTCGAGCTGCGCCAGGGACTGGTCCGAGACGGTGTTCGGGAAGACCGCGCCCACGTTGTTCACCAGCCGGGTGATGGGACCGTCCGCCAGCGCGCGCTCCAGGGCCGCCGCGGTGGAGTCCGGATCGGACAGGTCGCAGTGGATGGCGTCCGCCCCCTCGCGGTCGAGGATCACCGGGGTGTGACCGTCCTGGCGGCAGCGTGCGGCGATGGCGGCGCCGATGCCGTGGGAGCCGCCGGTGATGAGGACCCGTTCGGGGGAGTGGTGATCAGGGTTGTTGTTCATGTTCACGGCAGGGGTCCTCAGAGGGTGGCGATCGGATTGAGGGGCGAGCCGGAGGCACCCGGGAGGTTCAACGGCGGAGCGGTGAGCAGGAAGGCCGTGCGGCCGGCGGCACGCAGGGCGGCGGCCAGTTCGCTGAGGTACCAGAGCTCGCCGAGCGGGACGCCGAGCTTGAACAGGCAGTGTTCATGCAGGGGCAGGATGGAGGCCGGACCGGGCGCCGGGGTGGCGGGGTAGAGCTCCACGGCGTAGTTGTCTGCGGCGATCGCGGCGATACCGGACTCGGTGATCCAGTCCAGCAGGGCCTGGTCCCGGCCGTTGAGGACGGCCCCGTAGTGGTGCAGTATCTCGGGATCCGGGTCCCCGGCCATCTGGCGCACCTTCTCGGCGAAGCCCGTGTGCAGGGTCACGATGTCCCCGGGACGGACCTCGATGGCGTCGGCCTCGATGATGTGGCGGATGGTCTCGAAGCCGACGACGCGGTGCTGGGTGCCGAGGTGGTGGGCGAGGTCGATCATCACAGCCCGTCCCTGGATCGGATGCGCGGCCATGGTGCCGATGCCGACCGGGCCGAGATCCGACGTCGTCCCCTGTTCCGGGCCCGGGATCCCGCAGTCGGCAGGATCGGTGGGGCCCAGGACCTCGGTGCCGGCCCGGAAGCCGTTGTAGTAGACCGGTTCGGGCACGCCGTCACCGTCCGCATCGAACATCGACCCGACATGGGCGAAGGCGTCCCATTGGGTGGAGTACTGGTTGTGCAGCACCACGAGGTCGTCACTGAGGACATCCGAGGAGCCGGGGGAGAGGGGCTCCATGGTGACGTTCGCCCCGGCGTGGCCCTGCCGCAGGGTCGGACGCTGCACTGGGGGCAGGCGATTGGCATTGAGGGAACTGCCGCCGGGCAGGTCCAGCGGCAGGCCGAGGGCGAAGGCGCGGCCCTGACGGACCTCGGCGAGTCCCTCCGTCACCTTGGCCGGCGTCAACAGGTTGATGCGGCCCAGGGCATCATCCGGACCGAAATCACCCCAGGTGGAGGACTCGGGCCGCTGGCGCCACCGGGGCGACGGTGTCTCGGGCATGCGGCTCCTCTCGTGAACCATGACACGGGTGGACGTGATGCCACCCACAGGGAACTATGGTCCCCGCGACTCCCACTTCTGTCCAAGATGGATTCGAGATAGTTTTATGCAGAATCGCCATGAATGATGCTGGCTTGGGACGGAAGGGAGGAATCGGTGGATCTGAAGATGCTCCAGGCCTTCGTGATCCTCGCCGAGGAACTGCACTTCACGCGCGCGGCCGAGCGGCTCGGTGTCGCCCAGCCGCTCGTGAGCCAGCGGATCCGCCGGTTCGAGGCCGAACTGGGTCATCACGTGGTGGAGCGGACCACCCGGGCCGTCAAACTCACCCCCGCGGGCGAGGCGGCGCTGCCGCATGCCCAGCGGGCCGTGGAATCCTCCCGGCTGATGGTCCGGGCCGCCGAACAGGAGGGGGCGCCGGTGCTCGGCTCCGTGGTGCTGGGGTACGCCGGTGCCTCGTCCCGGCCGTGGCTGCCGGCCATCGCCCGGGCGGTCCGGAGAGAGGCCGCCGGAGTGGACCTGAGGTTGCGGTCCATGGTCTATGCGGGATCGGCGCCGTCACTGGTGGCCGCCGGTGACCTTGACATCGCCTTCGGGCGCCGGCCACTGACCTACACGGGGCTGGCGGACCGTGTGTTCGAGTATGAGCGGGTGCTGGTGGGAGTCTCCTCGGACCACCGGCTGGCGGGCCTGAGGCAGATCGAGATCGAGGACCTGGCCCACCAGCCGTGGGTGATGTTTCCGGCCCAGCAGGGCTCCAGCGTGCGGGACATGGGACTGAGGCTGGCCAGCCGGGCCGGGTTCACACCGAGCATTGCGCAGGAGGCTCCCGACTCGTACACGATCCTCGGTCTGGTGGCCGCCGGGGTCGGTATCACCCTGACGGTCTCCTCCGTGGCCCACGTGGAGACCCCGGGACTGGTGCTGGTGCCGCTGGCGGGACCACCCCGGTATCTCACGGCAACCCTGCTGCATCGGCGCAAGGTGACCCCAGCGACCCGGGCCGTGCTGGACGTGGTGGCCGCCTTGCACCCCGAGCCACAACGCCCGGTGGGGCTCGTCCTGGACTGACCGGCCGGCATCGTGTCCTGAGGGCCCGGTCTATAGTGGCAACCGCCCACCACCGCGTGGAGTGGGCACCAACCAAGGAGAGACGATGCTGTTTTTGGCCCGCATGGACGTGACCTTCCCCGAGTCGATGTCTGACGAGACCAAGGCCGAGTTCATGGCCCGTGAGAAGGAGTATTCCGGCAACCTGCAGCGGACCGGCAAGATGCGGGACATCTGGCGCGTGGTGGGCGAGTACTCCAACTACTCCGTCTATGACGTGGCGGACAATGACGAGCTGCATGCCATCCTCTCCGGGTTCCCCATGTATCCGTACATGAAGATCAAGGTGACCCCGCTGGCCCAGCACCCGAACGCGATCAAGTAGCGCTCCGGCAGGCACGCCGGCATGGCCAAGCTCTACTTCCGCTACGGGGCGATGAACTCCGGCAAGTCCACCGGGCTGCTCCAGGCCGCGTTCAACTACGGGGAACGCGGTCAGCGGGTGCTGCTGGCCAAGCCCCAGGTGGATTCCAAGGGTGAGGGCCAGATCGTCTCCCGACTGGGCGTCACCCGGCCCGTGGATTTCCTGATCCCGCCCGGAGTGGGACTCATGGACCTGTTCCGGCAGCACGCCCTGGGTGATGACCCCACCGCGCTGCTCACCCATGTGAACACCGAGGTCAAGCCCGTGGCCTGCCTGCTCGTGGACGAGGCCCAGTTCCTCGAGCCCGCCCAGGTGGACGACCTGCTGCGGATCGCCGTGCTGCGGGGCGTGCCCGTGATGGCCTACGGCATCCGCACGGACTTCCGCACGGCCTCCTTCCCCGGCTCCGCCCGGTTGATGGAACTGGCGCACTCCCTCGAGGAGCTCAAGACCATCTGCCGGTGCGGGCGCAAGGCCATCTTCAACACCCGCAAGATCGTGTCCGCCCAGGAGGGGGAAGCCGTGGAGCGCTTCATCTTCGAGGGGGACCAGGTGGCGATCGACGGAGTGGAGGTCACCTACGAGTCCCTCTGCGGGGTCTGCTACCTCCAGGAGTCCGGCGGACGTCTGGGATAGTCTTTCCTGCCCCGAATGGCTGCGGGTATCAGATCTCTGATATTTCGCAATGGGGAGCTGGGCCCAGATCTGATGACTCGAGGCACCCCCGGACGCATTTCGCATGGTGAGGGCGAAGGGAGCCCCCATGACGGATTTCACCATTGATGTTGGCCCATTCAACGGGGTCGTCAACGGTGTGGAAAGCAACCTGGAAGACTTCGATTCCGCTGAGCAATTGGTGACCGACGCGGCCGACGATCTCGTGGAAGCGGCCAAGGATTCTGATCTCATCTATGTAGCGCAGCAGCTCAGAGATGAAACCCTCACAGTGCTCGCTGACGGTGTCAGGTCCGCCGTCAACTCTGCGATCACCGGGGCGCGCGGTGCACGGGATGCCTACTTGGAGTTCGACAGTACTGTCGTGTCGGAGACTCCCGACCAGACGGGCGGATAGTTAACCATGGTCACCATTGACGGCTCTTCACACTTGAGCGTGGAGTCCTGCTCGAGGGTGGATTTTTTGGGAGCGTCGGCGTGTCCGCCGGAAGCTCCGTCCCAGGATGCGTGACTGGTAGTTGGTCTGGTTGCGGTAGCCACGCCCGGTGCGTTTGATCTGCTTGATGGCCGTGTTCGCCGCCTCGGTCCGGGCATTGGTGACCCGGGTGCGGATGAACACCTTGATCTCCACCCACCAGTTCGCCACCGTCAGCGAGAGCCTATCGGCCTCGGGCAGGCCGGCTTCGGCGACGGCCAGCTCGAACCTGACTCGTGCCACTTTGAGCTGATTTGAGGGCTCATCACAATCGAGGGTGTAGCGGGTGGTGCCGCTGATGTCGGCGCGCCGATAGCTGGATAGAGGTCGAGGCCTTCCGAAGATGGAGGTTCCTACGCCAGCCATCTGAAAGACCTCGACATGCTCAACGCTACCTTCGACGACTGTGACCTGACCAAGTTCTGTCGCCTGGACGAGCTCGGCCTCGAAGCCACCGGCCAACGCCTGGATCTCGGCCAGGCGGTACTGGCCTGCCGGGTCGTGGAGCCGGATGACTGGTGCCACCGCTGCGGATCCCAGGGAACCCCACGTGGCACCGCGATCCGCCGGCTGGCACACGAGCCGCTGGGCTGGCGACCGACCACGCTGCACATCACGGTGCGCCGCTACCGGTGCGCCGACTGCGCCCACGTATGGCGCCAGGACACCACCGCCGCAGCAGAGCCCAAGGCCAAGATCTCCCGGCGGGCACTGCGGTGGGCCCTGGAGGCCCTGGTGCTGCAGCACCTGACCATCGCTCGGGTCGCTGAGTCTCTGGCAGTGCGGTGGAACACCGCCAACGACGCCGTCCTCGCCGAGGGCAAGCGAGTCCTCATCGACGATCCGACTCGGTTCGCGAATGTCACCGCGATCGGCGTGGACGAGCACGTGTGGCGCCACACCCGGCGCGGCGACAAATACGTCACGGTGATCATCGATCTCACCCCGCTACGGGCTGGCGTCGGGCCTGCCCGCCTGCTGGACATGGTCGAGGGCCGTTCCAAGCAGGTGTTCAAGACCTGGCTGGCCGAACGCGACCAGTCCTGGCGGGACAACGTGGAGGTGGTGGCCATGGACGGCTTCACTGGGTTCAAGACCGCTACGGAGGAGGAACTGCCCGAGGCCACCACGGTCATGGATCCCTTCCACGTAGTCCGTCTGGCCGGCGATGCCCTCGAGCGGTGCCGGCGCCGGGTCCAGCAACAAGTCCACGGTCATCGCGGCCGCAAGGACGATCCCCTCTACAAGGCACGCCGGACGCTGCTCACCGGGGCTGACCTGCTCACCGAGAAGCAGTACTCCCGCATCCAGGACGTCTTCGATACTGACGACCACGTGGAGGTCGAGACGACCTGGGCGTTCTACCAACACATGGTCGCCGCCTACCGAGAACCCGACCGGACCAAGGGCAAGACGATGATGCAGACGCTGATCACCAAGCTCGGCCGGGCGGTGCCGACCAAGCTCACCGAACTGATCGTGCTCGGGCGGACGTTGAAGAAGAGGGCGGCGGACATCCTGGCCTACTTCGACCGCCCCGGCACCTCCAACGGCCCCACCGAGGCCATCTGTGAGTGTGGGGACTAGCTGGTCTGGGACTGGCTGGTCAGGATAGTGACTGGTCGTACCGACCCGGGCGTGACTCTCGAAGCAATTGGCCCGCTACCACGGTGTCTTCCCGTTGAATTGTCCACCTGGATCGGTGCGGCCGACACCGCCCGGCCCACCTCGGTGACCTCATTAGGAGACTGCTCGACCCACAGGGTTGTGGCCCATCACAGATTCGCCCCGAAGTGACCTCTTCCCGGACCCGTGCCGGCCGCTTGGCGACCGTGACCATATCCAACTCGAGGAAGGGAGCGTCGATCGCCATGGCTATCGTCGCGCATACTCACCCGTTCGTCATCGGCGTGGACACCCACGCCCGCAACCATGCCCTATCAATCCTGGCCTGCCCCCACGGCGAGAGCATCGACGAGGCCCAGTTCCCTGCAACATCAACCGGCCTGGCAAGGGCGGTGTCCTGGGCAGGACGTCGCACCGACGGTGATCTTCATGCAATCTGGGTAATCGAGGGCACAGGGACCTACGGGGCGCGCCTGGCCCGAGCTGCCGCGGACGCCGGATACGCCGTCGTTGAAGGCCCCCGGATAAACGCACGCGCCAACCGCGGCATCGGCAAGTCCGACCCGCTGGATGCGCGCCGCATCGCCGCAGCAGCGCTCCCGCTGCAGCAGACGCAACTGCGTCAACCGCGCGCCGACGAAGGTATTCGCGCTGCCGTGAAGGTCCTGCTGGCCTCCCGCGACCACATGAGCACCGAGCGCACCGCGACGATCAACGCGCTCACCGCGCTACTGCGCGTGGTCGACCTCGGTATCGATGCCCGCCGCCCGCTCACCGCGACCCAGATCGCCACGACCGCGGCGTGGCGCACCCGCGACGAAGAGCTCGCCACGGCCACCGCACGTGGTGAAGCGATCCGGCTCGCCAAACGCGTCGCCGCCCTCGACGGCGAGCTCAAGGAGATCACCACGCGGATCACGGTCCTGGTCCGGCACAGCCCCGCCGGTGGCCTGCTCAACCAGCCCGGCATCGGGCCAGTCACCGCCGCCGTCGCGCTGACCGCGTGGTCACACCTGGGCCGCATTCGATCCGAGTCCGCGTTCGCCAGCCTCGCTGGAACCAGCCCCATCCCCGCGTCATCGGGCAACACCGTCCGGCACCGGATCAACCGGGGTGGCGACCGGCGCCTCAACCGAGCACTCCACATGGCCGTCGTCACCCGCATGCGAATGGACCCCCGCACCCGCGCCTACACCGAACGCCGTACCGCCGAAGGGCGCACCCTCCGGGAGATCCGTCGCTGCCTCAAGCGCTACCTCGCCCGCGACATCTACCGCCGCCTCAACACCGCCGCTCAGAATGAGCTCACCGGGGCTTGACAGACATAGGAGATTCAACGGCCGCCTCGAACACCTACGCGGCTCCGCCCTCGGGTTCCGAAACCTCACCAACTACATCGCCCGATCCCTGCTGGAATCCGGCGGATTCAGGCCACAGCTACACCCTGGATTGTGAAGAGCCGACAAGCTGGTCAAGACCCTCGGCATCAACGCCCTGTCCAAGTCCCAGGTCTCGCGCATGGCCGAAGACCTCGACGAACAGGTCGAGGCTTTCCGCCACCGGCCCCTGGGCGAGGCGGGGCCGTTCACGTTCGTTGCCGCCGACGCGCTGACCATGAAGGTCCGCGAGCACGGACGCGTGATCAACGCCGTGGTCCTGCTGGCCACCGGCGTCAACGCCGACGGCCACCGCGAGGTCTTGGGCCTGCGGGTGGCCACCTCGGAGACCGGGGCGGCGTGGAATGAGTTCTTCGCCGACCTCGTCGCCTGTGGCCTGGCCGGGGTGAAGCTGGTGACCTCCGATGCCCACACCGGACTGAAGGACGCGATCGCGGCCAACCTGCCCGGCGCCGTCTGGCAGCGGTGCCGGACGCACTACGCGGCGAACCTGATGGGTATCACCCCGAAGAGTATGTGGCCGGCCGTCAAGGCGATGCTGCACAGCGTGTACGACCAACCCGATGCCGCCGCGGTGAACGCCCAGTTCGACCGGCTCATCGACTACGTGGGCGAGAAGCTGCCCGCGGTGGCCGAGCACCTCGACGCCGCCCGGGCCGATATCCTGGCCTTCACCACCTTCCCGAAGGACATCTGGACCCAGATCTGGTCCAACGGGTCTGCTGAAGGTTTAGTTGACTCCATGGTTTAGGCCGCCAGGGCGACGGCCTTTTGGTGGATGGTTTCGTATTCGACCGGGGTTAGCTTACCGAGCCGACGCTTTCGTCGGCGGCGGTGATAGGTCCGTTCGATCCAATGGATGATGGCCAGGCGCAGCTGATCGCGGGTGGTCCAGCGGCGGCGGTCGAGGACGTTCTTCTGCAACGTAGCGAAGAAGCTTTCCATCGCCGCGTTGTCCCCGGCGGCTCCGACCCGGCCCATCGAGCCGACCAGCCCGTTCTGCTTCAGGGCGTGCTGGAACTTCCGGGACCGAAATTGGCCGTATTCAACCGGTCGTCGCAACACCGACTTCTTGGAGGTGTTCGATGGGTGTCAAGGAGAAGCAGAAACGGGTCCAGGCCTACCGGGGGCAGATCGTGTCTCCGGGCCGGCCGACGGTGGCCTGGCGTGAGGATCGGGTGCGGTTCTGGGCGGCGATCGCCCGTGGGGAGAAGACCTCGACGGCGGGGGCGGCAGCCGGGGTCTCCGAGCCGGTCGCGCACCGCTGGTTCCGGCATGCTGGCGGAGTGAATCCCTGCCTGGCCCCGACGGTATCGGGGCGTTACCTGTCATCAGCTGAGCGTGAGGACATTGCCCTGTGGCGGGCCCAGGGCCAGGGGGCGCGGGAGATCGCCCGCCGCCTGGGCCGGTCCGCCTCGACAATCTCCCGAGAGCTGCGCCGCAACGCCTCCACGCGCACCTATCGACTGGAGTACAAGGCCTCCACGGCGCAGTGGCATGCCGAACGCCGGGCACGCCGTCCCAAGGTCGCCAAGCTGGTCACCCATCACCGGCTGCGCCAGTACGTCCAGGAACGGCTCAACGGTGCGGTCTGCGCCACCGACGGGCGAGTCGTTGGCCCGGTCGGACCGGTGTGGGACGGTAAGAACAAGCCCCACCGCGGGGACCGGGCCTGGGTGCGCGGGTGGAGTCCGGAGCAGATCGCCCGCAGGCTGCCGCTGGACTTCCCTGACGACCCCTCGATGCGGATCAGCGCCGAGGCGATCTACCAGGCCCTCTACATCGAGAACCGTGGTGGCCTGGAGCGGAGTCTGTCCTGGTGCCTGCGCCGGGGCCGGACCAAGAGGATGCCCCGGGCCCGGACCCGCCAGCAGGCGTGGGCCCACGTCACCGAGCAGACCCTGATCTCCAACCGGCCCGAGGAGGTCGCCGACCGTGAGGTCCCCGGCCACTGGGAGGGTGATCTCATTATCGGGCTCAAACGCTCAGCGGTGGCCACCCTGGTCGAGCGCACCACCCGGTACGCGATGCTGGTCCACCTGCCCCGGCTGCCCGGCTACGGCCAGATCCCACCCACGAAGAACGGCCCGGCCCTGGCCGGCTACGGGGCCCTGACCATGAAGGACGCCCTCGCCAAGGCATTCACCCCGCTGCCGACCGGGCTGCGCCGGTCATTGACCTGGGACCGCGGCAAGGAACTCTCGGCACATGCCCTGTTCACCGCCCAGACCGGCGTGGCCGTCTACTTCGCCGACCCCAAGAGCCCCTGGCAACGCGGCAGCAACGAGCACCTCAACGGGCTGCTGCGCCAGTACCTGCCCAAGGGCACCGACCTCGCCCGCTGGGACGCCAACGAGATCGCCGCCGTGGCCCACGCCATCAACACCAGGCCCCGACGCATCCTCGACTGGCGCACCCCCGCCGAGGCCTTCGAAGAACAGCTACGATCGGCCCCACAGCACACTGTTGCGACGACCGGTTGAATACGGCCAATTTCGGTCCCGAAAGTTCGTGCGCGCCCTGCACCGTCATGACATGGTCGGTTCCATGGGCCGAGTCGGGGCGGCCGGGGACAACGCGGCGATGGAGAGCTTCTTCGCTACGTTGCAGAAGAACGTCCTCGACCGCCGCCGCTGGACCACCCGCGATCAGCTGCGCCTGGCCATCATCCATTGGATCGAACGGACCTATCACCGCCGCCGACGAAAGCGTCGGCTCGGTAAGCTAACCCCGGTCGAATACGAAACCATCCACCAAAAGGCCGTCGCCCTGGCGGCCTAAACCATGGAGTCAACTAAACCTTCAGCAGACCCCGCCGGCGGACCGATGGACGTCATCGAGGCCCCCTTCGAGCTGCAAGGCACCACGGTGCAGGTCTGCGGGTTCTACCCCTTCTCGGCCGGGGCCGGCCTGCCCGTGATTGGTTCCCCGTTGGGGTATCACCTGCGCCGCCGGTCTCTGGTCTGTGCGGACCCGGTGTCGTGGTTCCGGGCCGGGATCATCTCCAACCCCTCGGCCTTCATCCTCGGGCAGCCCGGGTTGGGGAAGACGTCCATGGTGCACCGGTGGATCACCGTGCTGGCCGACTGGGGCGTCATCCCCCTGGTCCTGGCCGACACCCGCCCCGACTACGTCCACACCATCCGCGACCTCGGCGGCCAGGTCATCCGCTTCTCCCCAGGACAGGGCCACATCAACCCCATGGACCTGGGCCCCATCGTGGCCCGCATGGCCGACATCAAGGACCCCACCGAGCGCACCAAAGCCCTCGAGGAGATGGCCTCACGCCGCCGGTCGCTGATCGCCGGGGTGGTGGGCATGATGCTCGGCCGCGAACTGGCCCCCCACGAACGCTCCGTGATCGCCACCTCTCTGCACGACCTCGACCCCGACCTGACCGATCCTCCACTGCTAGGGGACGTCATCAACCACATCACCTCCCGGCCGAGCACCCTGCGCTCGGTGACCCTGACCAACGACAACGACGCCGAATACGACGCCCGCGTCCGCAACGTGCTCGACGCCCTGATCTCCCTGGGCCCGTCGGGGATGTACGGGACGATGTTCTCCGAACCGACCTCCGAACACATCCAGGTCGGCCGCCCCGCCGTCTTCGACATCTCCGGAGTCAACGAGAACGACCACGTGCTCATGGCCGCCGTCCAATCCCTGTGCTGGAACCTCGGCTCCGCCACCGTCTCAGCGGAGGCCTACCTGGCCGCCGACGAAGGCCGCCAGCGCAAGACCTACCTGCTAGTCATGGACGAACTCTGGCGCATCCTGCGCGCCTCGGCCGACATGGTGCACTTCATCGACGCCATCACCCGCCTGAACCGAGGCCGGATGATGGCCCAGGTCATGGTCACCCACACCATGAACGACCTCAAACTCGCCCAACCCCACCTGACCGCCACCGCCTGGGGATTCGTGGAACGCTCCGCCATGGTCTTCCTCGGCGGACTGGCCGAAGGCGAGATGGGCAACCTCCGGGAGGTCTTCAACCTCTCCCGCGCCGAAGTCGCCCAACTCTCGGACTGGATCGCCGAAGCCCCCGTCGATGCCTGGACCGGCAAAGCCGGCCTACGCCCCGGCGCCGGGAACTTCCTGCTCAAGACCGGCAAAGAAGCCGGAGTGCCGCTGCACGTGCAGCTGACCGACTTGGAGATCGACAACACCAACACCAACCGCGACTGGGACATGCTCACATGAGCCTCACCGACCCCCGCCCCGGCCGACGCACCCAACCGGCCTCCGCCGAAACCGGATGGATCCTCGCCGCCGGGGCGCTCACCGCCGTCATCGGCGGGGCCGTGCTGTGGGCGGCGGGCGCTTGGATTGATCCTGCCGTGGACACGGACGCCGCTGGCGGACCGGTCGAGCTGCTGATCGGCCAGGCCACCGGCGATGTGGCCGTCGGGGGCATTCAGCTGGCGATGTTCTTCATCGGCCTGCTGCTGTTGCTGGGATTGGGGGGCGCCTTCGCGGTCGTCGCCCTGCGCAGCACCAAACGTCGCAGCCGCGTGGACCACCTGGCCCCGAGGATGGCCAAGGCCCGCGAGTTCGACGCCCTCACCGAACCCGCCATGGCCCAAGACGCCGAACGACTCCGCGCCACCGGGGCCGGGCCCGGGGTGCCGTTGGCCAAGCTGGTCAACAACGGCAAGCGCCTCTTCGCCTCCTGGGAATGGGTACAGATCTGGCTCATGGGCCCCCGCGCCGGCAAGACCACCAGTGTCTGCGTCCCTCAGATCCTCGAGACCAAGGGTCCGGTGGTGGCGACCTCAAACAAGCGTGACCTGGTCGACATGACCCGCGGGCCCCGGGCCCGCACCGGAGTCGTCTGGGTCCACGACGTCCAAGGCATCATCGGAGAAGAACCCACCTGGTGGTGGAACCCCCTGAGCTTCGTCACGTCCATGGAGCGGGCCGAGATGCTCGCCGACATCTTCGTCTCCTCCGCCACGTCCGCCGGCGCCACCCAAGACGCCTACTTCGAATCCGACGGCCGCCGACTGCTGTCGATGATGTTCTACGCGGCCGCCGTGGGCGGTCGCCCGGTCACCGACGTACACGCCTGGGCTCAAGACCCCGATGACAAGAGCCCCCGAGACCTACTGCTCGAGCACGGCCACACGGCAGTGGCCGCCTCCCTGGGCAAGATCCAGCAGCTCACGCCGAAGCAGCGCGACGGCGTCTACGGGACCATGCGCCCCTGGGTCAACGTGCTCTCCTACGACCGAGTCGTCCCCTGGGTGCGCGATACCGGCCAGCTCGGCCGGGCCGAGTTCGACCCGAAACGTTTTGCGGCCTCGACCGACACCCTGTACCTGATCTCCAAGGAAGGTGCCGGTTCCACCCGCGCCATCGCCGGGGCGCTGGCCGTCGCGGTGCTGACCGAGGCCGAGGGGATTGCCGCCCGTCAGCCTGGAGGTCGGCTCTCCCCGCCGATGACCGGAGTGCTCGATGAGGTGGCCAACGTCGTGCGCTGGCGGCAACTGCCCGACGTGTACTCCCACTATGGCTCCCGCGGCATCGTGCTCTCTTCGTTCTTCCAGGGCTGGGACCAGGGCCTGGAAGCCTTCGGCGAGAAAGGCATGAAGAAACTCTGGTCCGCCGCCAACATCCGCGTCGCCGGCAGTGGCTTGTCGGACTCGGCGTTCCTGCCGTTCCTGTCCCAGCTGATCGGCGACCACGACGTCACCCGACGGACGTCATCCGCCCAAAAGGGCGGCAGATCGGTGTCCACCTCGATCCAGCGCGAACGCCTCCTGGATGTCAACGACCTCGCCGCCCTACCTCGTGGACGGGCGGTGCTCTCTACGTCGGGGCTCCCGCCTGCCCTAGTCGAGCTCCAGCACTACACCACCCACCCCTACGGCAGAGACGTGACGGCCTCACAGCAGTACTACCAACATGGGGATACCCGAATCTAAGGGGTCCCAGAAGGTCAGCGGTCCAACCTTCGTCGTACTGCACGGCGACTGGCTAGGAGCCGGCGTAGCGGCCACCACTGAGATCCAGAACTTGTCCGGTCGTGTAACTACATTCGTCCGAAAGTAACCATGCGGCCAGTGCCGCAAACTCGGACGGCTCGCCGATGCGCCCGGCAGGAACCCGAGACAATAGTTGCGCGTTTCTTTCTGGACTGAGGTGTTCCAGGAGGGGAGTCTGGAACATGGATGGTGCGATGGCATTAATACAGACGCCCTGTGCTGCAGTCTCTTTAGCTACGGCTTTCACCAGAGCTATCACTCCTGCTTTCGATGTGGAGTAGGCCGTCATGGATGCATTACCTTCTCTGCCGGAGATGGAGGAGAGGATGGCGATCCGTCCGTGCGCCTGGTTCTTCATCGTGGGGATTACGGCGTGCAGTCCGAGAAAGCACGAATCTAGGTTGATTCGGAGTGTTCGTTGCCAATCTTGGTAGGCGACGTCTTCAACATCGGCCTCTGGCCCTTGGGCGCCGTGGCACATCAGCATTCCGTCTAGACGTCCGTGGCGCTCCAAGGCGGTACCGACTAGGTCTTTCCACTGTTCCGGATTCGTCACGTCCAAGCCCAGTGAGGTCACTTCACCGTAGGCAGTACTGGTGAGAACCGGAGCGTGGAGGTCGGTGGCGATGACGGTAGCACCCTCCTTGCGGAGTCTTTCCACAGCGGCGCTGCCCAGACCACCGGCGGCGCCGGTCACCAAGACAACTCGGTCTTGGAATCGGTTGGCCCAAAATGGTTCGTTCACGAAAAAACCTTCCGGGTCAGTGAATCGTTCGCGTCCTCGTCGATCGTCAGCGCGACTTCGAGGGTCTTCAGCGCGTCCTCGGCCGTAATCAGGGGTTCTGTCTCGAGACGCACGACGGCGGCGAAGTGTTCAAGCTGCGCGACGTAGGGATTGACCTCCACCCGTGGAAGCGTGGTCTGCTCGATGGGTGTCTGCCAGTGCCGGTCTCCCTGATGTCGCGAAACCGTCAACGAGGGCAGAGATATTGCGGCCTCCGTTCCGGAAATGAAGTACACATCGCCATCCGGGGGTGCAGGGAAGTAGGCACCGTATCCGGATGTCAGATCCCAGCACCACGGTGAAGCCGCCGCATCGCTGGCCAAGGCGGTTCCGATCGCACCATTGGCGAAACGCATGACCGTCCCCGTTGTGTCCGGAACGTCGAGGCCCCGCACGGCTTTGCCCCCCATTGAAATTGTCTCTTCAATCTCTCCAACGAGGAAGCGGATCGCGTCGATGTCATGAATGAGGTTGATCAGGACCGGACCGGCGCCCCTCTGGGTTCGCCAGCTCACCTCAAAGTATTCGTCGTGTTTCCGCCAGGTGCTCAGGATTCCTACCGAGACCACATCCCCCACTCCTCCAGACGCGATGAACGTCCGCGCGGCTGCCACATCAGGCGCGTAACGACGCTGGTGTCCGACCAATACTGGGACGCCCGTTTGGCGTGTGGCTTCGACTATTTGCCGAGCGGCGTCAAGGCTGTCCGCAAGAGGCTTCTCGACGAGTACCGGCAGGCCGCGCTCCAAGGCATCCACGGCCACTGACGCGTGGAGGGCATTAGGTACGGCTGCGATCACGGCTTGAATGTCGCTTCGCTGCAACATTTCTTTGTAGTCGGCGTAGTGGGCTACGTCGAGGATCTGAGCCAGTTCTGCGGCTGCCGTAGATGGGTCGGCTATTCCGACGAGTTCTACTTCGCTGGAACTCTGGCAGTACTTGGCGTGCTCGCGGCCAATCAGCCCTGCCCCGATCAGGCCGATCTTTACAGTCTCACTCATCATTGTCCTTCCTTGACGGGTGCCTTTAAATCGCTGAGTCGGGCTGGCTACCGGCCGCGGCAATTTTGTGTGAGAGAACTCTCACTGAAGGCAGATCAGGTGCTAGTGTACGTCGCGAACGAAAAACTCGGAACATCGTTCCATGTGTCTGATCCTCTACTAGGAGTGCCTGTGACCCCCACACAGCAATTACATCTCGGCGTCGCTCCATTGAGCGCCCTCGACCTTCCTGTGCTGGACTATGTCCGCGCTGCTGCCAATGCCGGTTTCGCCGCCGTCGGCCTCCGCGTCGAACCTGTGAGTGCCGGGGATCCCACTTTTCCAAGGGACTTGACCTCGCCACAGTTCCGCGAGCTCGAAGCGGCCCTGACTGACGCGAACTTGGAGGTGCTGGACGTAGAGGTCTTCTCCGTGGATCCCGGAACCACGAGGTCAGACTGGCTGCAGGTGATGGAGGTCGGTGCTCGTCTGGGTGCGTCCTACCTCAACATTGTGGGTGGGCACGATTCAGCGGCGGAATTCGAAGACATAGTCGGGCAGCTGAGCGGTGATGCGCGTGATCACGACTTGCTTCCGGTGCTGGAACCCGTGGCTTATCGGCCCTTCAACGACTTCTCCCTCGCTGTGCAGATTGCCCGCAACGTGGGGTGTGCAGTGGAAATGGATGTTTTGCACTTCCTCCGCACCGGTACGAGCCTTGATCTCGTCCGTGAGCACCGGGACTTGTTTCCCGTTTTCCAACTGTGCGACGCGCCGGCGTCCATGGAGACACATGGCGCACTTTTGCAGGATCTCGCCGCAACCGGTGAGGGTGACCCGGCTGTCGCTGAATCACGCTCACTGCGTCTGCTGCCGGGGGATGGCGACGGGCCCATCCGGGAATTGCTGTCGATCCTTGGTGACCGGACCCGCATCAGTGTGGAGATTCCCAACGTCAAGGCCCGGGGCGACCTCAGCGCAGAGGAATACCTCGCGTTGTTGCACAACCGCGCTCAGCACTATCTCGCCGACGGCGAGTAGACCTCAAAGGAGACCATTCTCATGACAGAGTCCTCACACTCTGCGCAACACGCGGCACCCGCGCAGGAGCCAGCGTTCCTGCGTTGGCTCGCGCGTGTTGAGCTGGCCCTTGCAGTGTTCTTCTTCTTCACGCTTACCGTCGGTGTTCTGTGGCAGGTGCTAGGACGGTATGTGCCGGCCGCCAACTGGGTCGGTGCTGGAGAGATCGCCAGGTTTTCGCTGGTCGGCATTACCTTCATCACGGTCGGATATCTCATCGGCAAGAATGGCCAAATCACGGTGGCGGTCATTGACGGCCTAGCCAAGAGCTACCGTGCACGGGTGGTCATCCGCGCGATCGCCGCGGTCCTCCTGACAGCCCTATGTCTAGTACTGACCTGGGAAGCCTGGAACCTTTTCAGTGGAGGGTTTGGGAGAACCACACCAGTTCTCAGAGTGCCATTGGCCTACCTCTACATCCTGCCCCTCATCGGCTTCGCCTCCGGAACGATCTTGGCGATCGGGCGCATTGTGCGAGCGAAGTACGACGAACCGGATGCTCTGACCGCCGAAGACACGAAGGACTGATCCGTGGAACTGCTACTTCTCTTTCTGGGAATTCTCCTTCTGTTGTTTCTTCGAGTTCCCGTCGCCTTCGCCATCATGGGACCATGCCTGGCGTACTTCGCTGCTACCGGGCTCTCGACTGGGATGGCCCTGAAAATCGTCTTCGACTCTGTCAACTCCTTCCCCCTGTTGGCCGTCCCACTGTTCATTTTCGTCGGAATCACGGCGAACAAGGTCGGCATTGCCGACCGTTTGTTCGAGTTCTGCCTGGCAGCGATGGCGCGTGTTCCCGGCAATCTGGCCTATGTCAATGTGGGCACCTCCGTGGGTTTTGCCTGGATGAGCGGATCGGCTCTGGCGGACGCTGCTGGCCTGGGCAAGGTACAAGTTCCGGCCATGACCAAGGCTGGTTATCCCTTCCGCTTCGCCTCCGGCTTGACTGCCAGTTCGGCCTTGATCAGCCCGGTGATGCCTCCGAGCATCCCAGCGGTGATCTTCGCGGCAGTGGGCACGATCTCCACCGGTGCACTTTTCGCAGCGTCTGTTATTCCGGCGCTGTTGATGGCTTTGGGCCTGTGCGTCTATATCGCGATCTGGGTCCGCAAGCATCCCGGTTTCGAGAGTCAGGCGTTCGATCCGGCTCGTTTCAGGCGAGCCACTCTCAACGTCTTGGCCCCCCTGGGGGCGCCCATCGTGATTCTCGGCGGAATCATGGGCGGATTCTTCACTCCCACGGAGGCTGCCGGCATCGCTGGGCTGTACATGGTGATACTGGGACTGATCTACGGCACCATCTCGTGGCGCGTTCTCTGGGACGCAGCCAAGGAGACGGTGTTCCTCACCGGTGGCATCATGCTCATTATCGGTGCCGCTGGGATGCTTGGCCGGGTTCTCGCCCAGGAACAGGCCGCGCAAGCAATGGCGAGACTGATCACGGGGATGACGGATAGCCCACTGCTGTTCTTGCTCCTGGTCATCGCCCTGATGGTCATCCTGGGCATGTTCATCGATGCCACGGCCGTCATCCTTGTCACCGTTCCGGTGTTACTCCCGCTATCCGCGACCTTCGATGTCGATCCCGTGCATTTCGGTGTCGTGATGATCATTTCACTGATGCTCGGTCTGCTCACCCCGCCGGTGGGCAGTGTCCTCTACGTCATGAGTTCAGTGACCGGCCGGCCAGTGGACGAGATATTCCGGGGAATCATCCCCTTCCTCGTTCCGATGGTCATCGTTCTGCTCATCGTGACGGCTTTCCCAGACGTGGTGATGTTTCTGCCGCGCCTTCTTGGCTTCTAGCTCGTCTCACCAGTATCCCAATATCAACTACGCACCAAGGAGTACCCATCATGCAGTCCACGAACATCTTTCGCCGGTTCGCCGGTCCCGGCATCGCTGCCCTAGCTGTCATCGGTCTCGTATCAGCCTGTGGCAACGGCGGTGGTGGAGAGGCCGGTGCCGGCAATGAGGGTGGCGAAATCACCCTGCAGTTCGCCAGCAGCCAGTCGCAAGCAACGCCCAACTACTACTGCGGCATGGAGTTATTCAAGGAACGCATCGAATCTCAGGATCTGGGGATCACCGTTGACTTGTTCCCAGATAGCCAGCTCGGCCCGGACACCGAGCGCGTCGCCTCGCTGCAGTCCGGCGACATCGACATGGACCTGCAGGAGGCTGGCATGGCCTCCGTCTATCCGCAGGTGGGGATCCTTGGCGCCGCCTATGTCTTCGACGACGTCGATCACGCCTTCAACTGGATCGACAACCACTCCGAGGACTTCAAGACTGGCTTCAATGAGGCGACCGATCTGACCATCATCGACGGGTGGTTCTACGGAAACCGCACGTTCTCATCCAACGAACCGATCCGTTCTCCGGAGGACCTCGCTGGAATGCAGATCCGCTTCCCAGATACCCCGCAGTACCTCGCGAACGCCGAAGCCTTAGGGGCCAATGCCGTCGCCGTCGCCTACGAAGAGGTCTACGTCGCCCTGCAGCAGGGCATTGCCGACGGCCAGGAGAACCCCGTGGTGGGCACTAAGACCGCCAGCTATGACGAGGTCCAGAATTACGTCGCTCTCAACAACCATCAGGTCAGCATCCACTGGGTCACCATTTCTGACGCAACGCTGGAGCAGATGAGTCAGGAACAGCAGGATGCGGTCTTTGAGACCGTTAGGGACATCCGCGCTGAGAACCGTGAATGCGTTGACCAGGAGACGGACGAGATCCTGCAGGATTGGCGCGACAACGGCCCCTTGGAAGTCATCGAGGAAGACGAGGTGGATCGCGAAGCGTTCATTACCCAGTCCGAGGACTACTTCCGTAACCACTACACCGGAGAAGACCTGGAGTTTTACGAAAGCATCCGCGAGACCTCCGACAACTGATCCGCAATGAATAGAAGGGCTCCGCTTCCCTCGGAAGCGGAGCCCTTCTTCTGCCTTTCCACGAACTTCACCCATCGGGAGTATCAATGATCCGCCACGTGGCACTGTTCCGCTTCAAACCTGAGTTCTCCACCGACCAACGCCAACAATGGATCGAAATCATCCGGGATCTCCCTCAACATATTCCTGGAATAGTCGCAATGAGCATCGGGGAGGACATCGTTCACGGCCCCTCCTCCTACGACGTCGCCCTCGTCGCCGACTTCGCCACACTCAAAGATCTGCAGACTTACAGCACCCACCCGAAGCACCAAGTCGTCTTGGACATCTCGGGACCCGTCAAGGAGCACTTGGCCGTAGCCGACTTCGAATGGTGATGGATGCTTACCAAGACCGGCGGGGTCCGTGCAGTCGAAGGACTGCACGGACCCCGCGATCTTGAGACTTCGAAAAGTCAGCGGCTTTGGACCAGGCGAGCCATGTGGCTCAAGGCGAGCTGGTACCCATGGGGGCCCGCCCCGGCGATCACCGCATCCGCGGCCTGGGACACGTAGGAGAAGTGACGAAAAGCTTCCCGTCGGTGAATGTTCGTGATGTGGACCTCTATCAAGGGCAAAGAAACGCCCATCAGGGCGTCGAAAAGCGTGATGGAGGTTGAGGTCAGTCCAGCAGGATTGAGGATGATGCCGGCAGCCTCCTCACGCGCCTGTTGAACCCAATCTACGAGTACCCCCTCGTGATTGGACTGTCGGAAGTCAATCGACAGGCCTTCCACGTCGGCACGTTCTCGGCAGAGTTCCTCAATTTGTAGCAAAGTCGTCGTGCCGTACTTCTCCGGTTCCCTCACCCCTAGCAAGTTCAGGTTTGGTCCATTGAGGATGTAGATCCGCGGCTGATTCTCTGTGGTCTGTGGCATGGTCTGGCCTTTCACGGCAGTCGCGCCAGTGCGCGATTGGGGGGCGATCGTTCTCACGCTAACAGGACATGGAACGCCATTCCATTATTATGCTAAAAGGAACTAGACTGCAGTTACATATCCGTCAAAGAGGAGGCGCCGATGTCTACAGCGACCAGTCGCGGTCTGGGCGTCATTGAGCTTCTGACCGGGGAGGTCGATGGCTTTCCGCTAGGAGTTCTGGCCGAACGTCTGGGGGCCGGCAAGAGCTCGGCTCACCGCACCGTGACCGAGCTGGTGGAGTTGGGATTCATCCGCCAGGACGCGGTCTCAGGGAACTATGTGCTTGGCATGAAGATCGTCTCTCTGGCACAGCGCCACCTCGCGCGGATTCCGCTCGTTGACCTGGCGCAGACGTTCCTTGACCAGCTTGCCGCTGAATCAGGAGAGCTGGCCCGACTCAGCATCGTTGACGGTACGTCACTGATCTGGATCGCCAAATCTGAGGGGGGACGCTCCTCTCTTAGGGTGGACCCGGATGCTGGCCGTGAAGTCATGCTGTCCTGCACGGCCAGCGGTTTGGCGTGGCTTTCCACCAAGTCGGATGAACGCGCCTTGGAGTTGATCGACGAGCAGGGCGGCTATCCGCGCCTGGATGAAGCCGGCCCAAAGGCGCCTCACAATGCGCAGGAGTACCTCCAGCTCTTGCACCGGGTCCGCGAGGAGGGGTTCGCACACCTCGAGGACGCCTTCGAAGTCGGAGTAGCCGCCATCGCCGTTCCTGTGGTGCCCCCCACCGGTCAAGAAACGTCGTACGTGTTGAACATTGCGGGTCCGACAGCACGCCTGACCGCGGAGCGCTGCCATGCGCTGTTACCTAGCCTGCGACGGGCCGTGTCCGATATGACGGCCCTGTCATGGAACCACTCCCCACGAAAGGACTCGCGCACATGAGTCACCAGCACCATGCCACGCTGAACGGAACTGAGGTCAGCGACGTCCGTATACCCCTCGTGGGCCTCGGCACATGGCCGTTGACCGGCGCTGACTGCACAAAGGCGGTCAGCCAGGCACTCGAGTCCGGCTACCGGCACATCGATACCGCCCAGAACTACGCCAACGAGGACGCAGTCGGCCAGGCGATCCGCGAGTCCGGACTCGGACGGGATGAGGTTTTCCTCACGACGAAGTTCAACAAAGAATCTCACGGGGGCGAGTCGGCGGTCCGCCAGGCCGCAGAGCGGGCTTTGGACCGCATGGGGCTGGACCATCTCGACCTGTTCCTGGTCCACTGGCCCAACCCTGATCAGGGCCTCTATGTGGAAACGTGCAATTCGTTGGCCGAGCTGGTCGGCACCGGGCTGATCCGGGCTTGGGGTGTCTCAAACTTCAAACCTGGACATCTCCATAAAATCCTCAGCGCCGGATTGGTCCCACCGATCAACCAGGTTCAGGTCGATCCTCTGCACGCTCAACGTGACCACGAACGAGCCAACACAGAGGCCGGTGTTGTCACCGCGGCCTATAGCCCGCTGGGGCGCGGCGGCGAGCTTCTGCAGAGCGCTGAATTGTCCGAGCCTGCAGAGAGGCTAGGCCGCACGCCGGCTCAAATAGCCTTGCGTTGGCATGTGCAGCAGAATCGAATCGTTTTGCCCCGCTCGGCGAACACTGACCGTCAACGGCAAAACCTCGACGTCTTCGACTTTGAACTAACCAAGGCAGACATGGAACGCATTGACAGTATGGACACTGGAAAAGGCGCCCGCCTGGACGCGGACACCTTCGGCCACTGACTTATGCCTCGGACTGCACAGGTTAGCCTCCTTAACTAGATTCGGTGCGCCGACCTAGAGGCTCGGCAACTTATCATCCGTGCCTCCCCGGGGGTCGATTGCTTTCAACAACAAGCAGTCGCCTTTCCGTACTTATCTCCTTGTCACATCTCCGCCCCTCACGCTTCCGATGCCTAGAAGTTCTACCACCTGGCCTGCCCTGTGAGATGCCGTGCCTGCAACCGGGGCTTCCCGAGCCGTCGGCGGACATACCGGGCTCCGAGCACCCGATCTGTGCCTTCACCCGACCAAAGATGACGCCAGAAGAGAGACGCTCATGACGACACGCAGGACAGTCCCGGCCATCGAGACTGCTGTGACACCCTTCGAACATGCTGGCGGCTCCTTCTCCTGGGACCGCGAGGTGGACCTGCTGGTCTTGGGGTCCGGTGCCGCCGGCCTCTCGTCCGCGCTGACGGCGGCCCAGGAGGGCCTGGACGTGCTGCTGCTGGAGAAGACCGCCTACGTCGGCGGCACCACGGCGTACTCCGCCGGCACCTGCTGGATTCCCAACAACCACTTTCAGCGGGCGGAAGGCAACACCGATGACGCCGAGCGGGCCAAGCGTTACCTGGACCGCCTCGTGGGGGAGAAGTCGGACAAGGCCCTGCGGCAGGCCTACCTGGACGGTGGGCCGCGGATGCTGGCCTATATGGCGGAGCTGGGCGTGACGTTCCGCCCCTCGCCCGCGGTGGTGGACTACCACTCCGAACTGCCCGAGACGGGCCAGACCGGGCGCGCCCTGGAGCCCGAGCCCTTCGACGGCCGCCTGCTCGGCAGGTCCCACTTCCGCCATGTCCGGCCGCCGGTGCCCGAGTTCGCCCTGATGGGCGGGACCCTGATGCTGCGCCGCCCCGAGGTCGCGACCCTGTTGGGCCTGTTCTCCCGGGACGCCGGCAAGGCCGTCAAGGCCGGGGCCACGGCTCTGGGACTCGGGATGCGCTGGGCCCTGGACATGGTCTGGAACCCTCGCGGCACCCGCCTGGTGATGGGCAACGCCCTGACGGCGCGGATGTACCACGGGCTGCTCCAGCGTGGCGGCGAGGTCTGGCGCAACGCCTACACCTCCGAGCTGGTGCGCGAGGGCGCACGGGTGACGGGCGCCGTGGTGGGCCATGGTGGCCGGGAGCTGCGCATCCGGGCCCGGCGCGGTGTGGTGCTGGCCGCCGGTGGATTCCCCCAGAGCCCCGAACTGCGGGAGAAGTTCCTCCCGGAGCCCACGCCCCAGTTCTCCCGTGCCGGAGAGGGCTCCACCGGAGACACCCTGCGCCTGAGCGAGGCCGTCGGCGCCGCGGCCGGGACGGACAACGGTGAGAACGCCCTGTGGTTCCCGTCCTCGATCGGGAGCCGGGCGGACGGCTCCACCGTGGTGTTCCCGCACATCTGGGACCGGGCGAAGCCGGGGTTGATCGCCGTGAACGCCGCCGGGCGGCGGTTCACGGACGAGTCGCAGTCCTACCACCGGTTCGTGCGGGCCATGTATGCCTCGCACCAGACGGTGCCGACCGTCCCGGCCTGGCTGGTGGTGGACGCGCGCACCCTGGCGAAGTATGGGCTGGGCATGATCACCATGCCGCACCTGCCCGCCCGGATGCTGCAGAAGTACATCGACGACGGCTACCTGTACCGCGGGTCCACCCTGCGGGAGCTGGCCGAGGGGATCGGCGTGGACGCCGCCGGGCTGGAGGAGACCGTGCGCCGGTACAACGGCTTCGCCGAGGCCGGTGTGGACGAGGACTTTCACAAGGGCGAGCTGATGTTCGGGCGGCTGGCCGGGGACTCGGACCATGGGCCCAACCCGAACCTCGGTCCCGTCGAACAGGCCCCGTTCTACGCCATGGCCGTGGTCCCGACTCCGCTGGCCACCGCCTACGGGATCCGGATCAACGCCCAGGCCCAGGTGGTAGACGCTGAGGGTCGGGCCATCGAGGGGCTCTACGCGGCGGGCAATGACGCCGCCTCCGTCATGGGCAGCGAGTACCCCGGTGCCGGGGCGCAGATCGGCTCCGGCATGACCTTCGGCTGGGTGGCCGCCCGGCATGCCGCCGGCCTGGGTGCATGAGAAGCGGCCTCTCGCTGCTACTGGCGCTGGCCGGCGGCGTCGCGATTGCGGTGCAGGCCCGGATCACCGGTGCCCTGAGGGCGGAACTGGGGGATGCCACGCTCGCCGCCTCGGTGACCTTCGGATCCGGGCTGGTGTTGATGCTGGTGGTCAACGGCCTGGTCCGGGCCAACCGCCGCGGCGTGGTGCGGCTGGTCCTCGGGGCGGTGACGGGCCGGTTCCCCTGGGTCTTCGCCTTATCCGGGCTGCTCGGCGCCTTCGCCGTCTACGGTCAGGCCGTGACCGTGGACCTCGTGGG
The DNA here is from genome assembly GCF_047305825.1 of Citricoccus nitrophenolicus. Classification (GTDB taxonomy): domain Bacteria; phylum Actinomycetota; class Actinomycetes; order Actinomycetales; family Micrococcaceae; genus Citricoccus; species Citricoccus nitrophenolicus. Next base: position 2,045,103 of record NZ_CP063070.1, read on the forward strand.
GGTCGCCCTGTTCTCCCTGGTGTTCATCGGCGGCCAGATGCTCTCCTCCACGGTGCTGGACACCGTGGGCTGGGTGGCCTCCGGACGTCAGCGGCTGGGCCGGCGCCGGGTGGCCGGCCTGACGCTCGGGTTGGCGGGCGTGGGCCTGGCCATCGCGCCCCGGCTGATCGGCGGGGTCGGCGCGTCCGACGGCGGCGCGGAGCCGGCCGCGCTGGCCGCCCTCGCCCTCCCGCTGGCGCTGGTGCTGGCCGGGGGACTGCTGCAGCCGCCGCAGATGGCCATGAACGGGATGGTCGGTGCCGCCGTGGGCCGGGTGGAGCCGCTCGTGCTGTTCAACTACCTCACCGGGACCCTGGCCCTGCTGGCGGTGGCCGCCCCGCAGATCGCCGCCGGTGGCTTCGAACGGCTGCCCCTGGGGCCGGGGGACTGGTGGTACTACACCGGTGGCCTGCTGGGCTCGGTGGTGGTCGTCGGCGGGGCGATCCTCACCCGGACGATCGGCGCGCTGCTCTTCACCCTCGGGCTGGTGGCGGGACAGCTGGCCGGCTCCCTCGTGGTGGACGCCGTCTGGCCCACCCCGGGGGCCGAGGTCACCTGGATGGTGGTCTCCGGTGCCGTGATCACCCTGCTGGCCTTGGCGCTGGCCTCGGCGCCGGGCTTGCGGCGAGGCCCGGCACGGCCGGAGTCCAGGCCTGCCGGACCGGCAGGGCTCGGACCGGGGCAGGGCCCCTGATGGCCAACTCGCGCTCCGGGGAGTCCCTGATCCAGCGGCTCGTGCGAGTCCTGCACGCCTTCGACGCCGGGCACCCCGAACTCACCGCCTCCGAACTGGCAGCCGCCTACCAGGCCGTTCAGAGAGCATGGAGAACATCCTCAAGTGGGGTGGTGGCGCATCTGCAGACAGTCATCTACTAATTACTCCACTCTTCATTACCAATGAATGCCAAATCAATCTGAATCTTCCACCGGAGGGGGCCCTGTGAGTCCGCAGACCAAGCTCAAACAAGTAGGAACGATGGGCACCATTCTTGTGGTGAGCAAAGATGACCGCGCCCTCACGCTGATTGACGCGCGTAGCCTCCGTGTACTCCGCAAAGTTGAACTGAGTGGCTTCACGGGTCATGAAGTAGCAGTTCATTCGAATCAGTCGCTCGCGTATGTGCCAATCTACGGTGATTCCCCCCTGGGGGCGGTGGGGACCAACGGGAGCACGGTCGACGTCATCGATCTACATAGAGGGGAGCGATTGACAACATTCGATGTCCCAAGCTTCTCCCGCCCACATTGCGCGGCCTTTGGTAGTGACGGCCTGCTCTACATAACAACCGAACTGGACGAAACGGTCACGGTGATAGAAACCGAAACTCTATCGATCATCCGAAGACTCGCAACAGGACACTCACAAGCACATATGCTCGCCCTGTCCCCCAAGGGGACCCGTTGCTATACGGCCAATGTGGAGCCGGGGTCGATCTCCGAGATGAGCACGAAGAGTGGTGCCCTTCTACGTACCATCGACATTACCGACAAGATCAATCGCATCAGCCTCTCTGCAGACGGTTCCCTAGCTTTCACCGCCGACCAGCACCGACCTCGACTAGCCATCGTAGACCTGAAGGCGGGAGTCGTTGATCGGTGGGTGGATATTCCCTCGATCGCATTCGGTACGGCTGCAACACCGGATGGCACGGCACTAATCCTGGCTATGCGGGGAAGCAACCAGGTGGCACGGCTTGATCTAAAGGCCTTTTCCATCGAAGCTACGGTAGTGGTCCCCCCGTCCCCACAAATGATTCTGATAGATCCATCTGGGACCCTGGCTTATACGGCCTGTAGCTCCGCTGGAGTTCTGACGGCGGTGAGGATTGCTGACATGACAGTCACGGGAACGGTCGAATGCGGGAAGAACCCCGATGGTTTGGCATTTGCAGCGGGTTAGCTCTCATCGCGACTAAACGTTGCTGCTAAGAAATCGCTTGCATTCTGCCATAGACCATCAGTCGATACCGTCAGGCCCAAGTGACAATCGGCCCACGCTTGGTGGTTCTGCTCAGCTGATGCGCAGCAAAAGTGCGGCCACGCTAGTTCATTCAGCGGGCCCAGGACCAGCTACCGCCGCGACAACCCGACAAGGCACAAGCATCGCTGGTAACCGCAATAGTCCGCACGTTTAAAACCATCCTCGAGGGGCGGGCGTAGCCTCCCATTGCAGGGGAACGTTAGTGGAGCGTGGTGGGTCGTAGTCCCAGAAGGGGCCGTCTTCTGCGGTGAGGGCTCTTCACACTTGAGCGTGGTGTCCTGCTCGAGGGTGGATTTGGGAGCGTCGGCGTGTCCGCCGGAAGCTCCGTCCCAGGATACGTGACTGGTAGTTGGTCTGGTTGCGGTAGCCACGCCCGGTGCGTTTGATCTGCTTGATGGCCGTGTTCGCGGCCTCGGTCCGGGCATTGGTGACCTGGGTGCGGATGAACACCTTGATCTCCACCCACCAGTTGGCCACCGTCAGCGAGAGCCTGTCGGCCTCGGGCAGGTCGGCGGCGGCGACGGCCAGTTCGAAGTCGATCCTGGCGTTCTGGGCCTTGACGATGCTCGGGGCGTTCAGGATCTTCCGGAGGTACTCCTTGACCGCCCAGGCCGCGGCGACCTGCTCGTAGGCGGGCTCGTCGAAGACTTCCTCGAGTCGGTGGAGTCCGGCCTCGGTGAGACGGTCCCCGGCCCTCAGTAGCAGCATCCGGTGCGCCCACACGGCGTCCTGTTTCCGGCCCCGCCGTCCCAGCACCTCGCGGATCGCGCGTTGGCGGACGTCGGTGAGCATCTGGTTGCCGAGCTTGACCCGGTGGAAGTGGCCGACGCTGATGTCCACCGCGGGCAGCACCTGGCGGATCGCGTTGCGGAAGGTGGCCGAGGGATCGATCGCCACCACCTCCAACCGGTCCAGCCACGCCTGAGAGCGGGCCCGCAGCCAGGCGGTGACGTTGCGGGAGGACCGGCCGTCGACGACGCCGAGGACGTGGCCGGTGTTCGCGTCCACGAAGGTACTCATCCAGGGCTCGACCCGGCACCACACCGCGGTGTCGGGGTTCTTGAACCACTTGGCGGTGGCGAACCGGTGCTCGTCGATCCCCAGGGCCCGCACCGGCACCTGGTCCACCGCGGGCAGCTCGAGGCTCTGGTCCAGGATCGCGGTGTTCACGGTGCCCCAGGCGACCCCGTGGTCAGCGGCGACCTCGGCGGTGGCCCGCCCGGAGTCCAACACGGCCGCCACGACCGCTTCTTTCAGCCGTGTGGTGCACCGGGCCCGGGTCGGCAACTGGTCCGTGGCCTGGGTGAACGTCCTTCGTGGGCAAGCCGTCTCGGCGCACACGAAGCGTGGCTTGACGACGATCACCTCGACCAGAACGCCGCCGACCGGGATGTCCTTCACCGACTGACGGACCCGTTGATGCACCCGCCAGGAGAGCACCCCGCATTCCGGGCAGGGGCCCTCGGTGGCGTCGGCAGCCACCACGACCCGGCGCCCGCCCAACGGCAGGTCGACGGCGTCGTGGACGGTGTAGCCGGACAGGTTGAACACCACCGACGCTGCCAGGCGGACAGCCGGTTCGGCGGTGGTGCGGGCAGGCAGGGACAAGTGGTCGTGCGTAGGCTGGGACATGGCTCGTGTCCTTCGTGATCGAGGGCAGATTCTTCGCAAAATCCATCCTCAAGCAAGGGCACGAGCCCCTTGGCTCACGACACCCCCACGCTCAACTGGGAAGAGCCGGTTAAATCCACCCAATACACCTTGGCCTCGTTCCCCGCCCGACGGACTTTCTACGGATGCAAGCCACGATGAGGCGCGCCGGGGTGTGATGGAACCGCACCGTCGCGGAGAGCTTCTTCCGATCTGAAGAATGAGAGGTTCCACCGCACCGTGGCGCCACCAAGGACCAGGCCCGACGTGATGTCATCCGCTATATCGAGGGCTTCGACAACGGCCGTCGGCGCCTCGCCCTCACTCCGGTTTCTAGACGCTAACGTTGAAGACCAGCGGAACTAAGGTATGCAGGACGATCATGATCAGCACCACGGAGATCATGTTCATCCACAAGCCGGCCCTCACCATCTGCTTGATGGTTATCTCCCCGGAGCCAAAGGACACCGCATTGGAGGGTGTTGCCACTGGGAGCATGTATGCGGAACAGACGGCCATGGTTACGGCGATCGTCATGATCAGCGGATCCACGCCCACGCCTACGGCTACCGCACCGAAGATCGGGAAGAAAGCGGCCGCAGTGGCGGTGTTCGAAGTCAGCTCGGTCAGTGCTAGTCCAACGATGATGACGGCAAGGACGATGGCCCAGCTAGGCAGGGAACCCAGTCCGGAAACCTGGGTCCCGACCCACTCTGAGAGCCCGGTGGCGGTGAACATCGCCGAGAGCGACAGGCCGCCCCCAAAGAGCAGCAGCAGTCCCCAGGGAACCTCTCGTGTGGCGGACCAGCTGAGCAGGGCCTCGCTTTTCGGGTTGTCACGGCGCTTTTCAGCGGGCACGATAAAACAGGCCACGGCGGCGGCGACCGCGACCTGGGCATTCGAGATCGATGCAAGGAACGGCAGGTACTCCTGAATCACTGCGATCTCCGCAATGAAGGGGACCGCCACCCAGAAGAAGATTGCGACCAGGAAGACCAGCGCGACTCGCTTTTCTGCAGTCCGCATCGATCCGAGGTTCTGGTGCTCCTCTCGGATCAATTCGTTTCCACCGGGGATCTCGTTTACCTCGGGGCGAAAGACAATTTTGGTCAGCACCAGCCAGCACACTGCCGTCATGACCACGGCAAACGGCACACCGACGATCATCCACTGGCCGAAGCCCATCTCGAAGCTCTGCGATTCCAACAGGTATGCCGTCATCAAGGCCATCGGCGGCTGGCCGATGATCGTCGCCATGGAACCGATAGTCACGCCGTAGCCGACGCCGAGGATCATGGCGGCGGAGAACTTCTTCCCGGAGGCACGGCTATCGACCTTCCGCACCAGCTGGATAATGGAGGAGGCGATCGGCACCATGATCACCGCGGTGGCGGTGCTGGACACCCACATGGAGATGAAAGCTGAGGCAATCATCAGGCCAAGGACGATTTGTGCGGGTTTGGTCCCCACTACCTTGATGGTCAGCAAGGCCACTCGCATATGCAAGTTGGATTTCTGCGTTGCCAGACCGATTATCACACCCCCCATAACCAGGAAGATAACCGAGTTGGCGTAGGGACTGGCTACCTCCTCCAGGGTTCCTGCCCCGACGAGTGGGAAGAGGATGAGCGGGAGCAGCGAGGTTGCCGGAATCGGCACGGCTTCAGTCATCCACCACAGCGCCATCCAGATCGCAATTCCGGCAACGGCACGCCCTTCAAAGCTCAGACTGCCCGGAAGCAACAGCGTCAGAACGAAGGCAACTATCGGGCCAGCGAGGATCAACCACCAATTCCGCCCGCCACCGGTGTCCATCGCATCCTTGCCTGGCAGGGCTTCTTCCTCAACTTCCTCAACGGCGACGGCATTGTGTTGCTTGCTCATATTTCACCTTCCAGGCTCTGGTTACCGGGAACCAAACTACGTATGTCACATCATCGTGAAGGTTTCAGAAGAGCGACTAGACCCATTCCGAGTTACCGTCAAGCAAAACGTTTTTGGCTTGTTTAAAACCGGTATGACTGCTGGGCATATGGGGTCCGACGCGCCAAGCGCTATGTCTTTCACCTGGTCGCAACGCCGGAATCAGGAGGTTGACACGCATCTGTGCCCTTAGCCGATTGGTGAGGCTAACCGGCGAACGTCTTTGTCGGAATTGCGGAGACGAAGGCGTCAGAGTGGAACCGTTCGGGATCGAGCCCGCAGGCGCGGGCGAGATCATCGACGGCCGAGTGGACCATTGTTTCGCTGCCGCAGGCGTACACCCTATGGCCGGTGAGATCCGGATGGTCGTTCATGGCGGCCTGCTGCACCCATCCGGTGGCACCGCCCCAGTCACGAGCGGGGCGCGAGAGAACGGGGGTGAACGAGAACCAGTCGAAGCGTTTGGCCACAGTACGGACAAGATCCATCTGGTAGAAGTCCTCTACACTCCGCGCACCCCAGTACAGGTGGACGGGGCGGGTCTTCCGGCGCGCGATGTGGTCGAGAATGATCGACCGCATCGGGGCGAATCCGGTGCCTGTGGCCAGCAGTAGGATCGGGTCCTCGGAAATCAAGCCCTCCTCAGGACCGCCCGAGTCGTCCACGAAGAACTCGCCAAAAGGCGCCTCGATCTCGACAGTGTCGTGGAACTCGAGCTGCTGCAGGATCCGCGCCGAGAACGCGCCGCCTGCCGTGTGACGCACGTGCAGCTGCGCGAGGTCGTTGTGCTGGGGCGAGTTAGCGAGCGAATACGAACGGGTGTCGCCGTCGTCGAGGATCACGTTGAGGAACTGACCGGCCTGAAACGGCGTGCGCCGACCGATCGGGTACCGCAGGTCGAGGATCGTGACGCTCGGGGCGACCTGACGGCGGTGGTAGACGGTGGTGGTCAGACGCTTGCGTTTAGGCGCCGTGCGCGCCTCGATCCGCTTCGGCGCAATCTCGACGTTGCCGACCGGCCGCGCGCGACACATGTGCACCTCGGCCGGGCCGCAGACGGTGCCGGTGCCCGGAACGTTGAGCTCGCCGGACGTCAGCGTGCCGATGCATGTGTCGCACACGCCCTTGCGGCACGAATACGGGATCCCCCAGCCTGCGCTCTCGGCTGCTTCCAAAACAGTCTGCTCGGGTGCGCACTTGAAGGCGATTTCGGAGTGATTGATGCTGATGGTGGTCATGTCATTCCTTCCGGCTCGAAGGGGCAAGCAGGCGCAGCGCCGACAGCACCGCACTCGGGTCCGCCGTGCCGAGGCCGGCCTTGCCGAACACCGGTCCGTGCCCGACGCTTGAGAACGAGACGCCGGCACCGATCGTCACCGCCGCAGCGTCGCGTCCGGCGACCGTCTTGATCGGAATGTGGCCCTGGTCGTGATACATCGCGAGGTAGCCGTCGGCGTCGCGAGTCCCACCGAGCACGACGTCCGCACCGGTGGGGCCGACCGCGTCGATGCCGAGCTCACGCAGCTTCGCCACCGCTGGCTCGGTGACCCGCGCGTCATTGCCGCCGAACAGCCCACCCTCACTCGCGTGGGGGTTGATGCCGAACACGTGGATCGTGGGCATGATGATCCCCATCCGGCGCAGCGCCGTGTTCAGTGCGACCCCGGCCGAGACCACGCGCTCCGGCGTGAGCTTCGCGATCGACTCCGAGAGCTGCTCGTGCAGGGTCACATGCGCGATTCGCATCCCGCCGCCGACCAGCATGAGGAAGACCTCCTCCTTCGGCATGCCGGTCAGCTCTGCGATGAGCGGCGGGTATCCCGCGAATTCGATGCCAGCCTGGCGCACCGCAGTCTCCGAGTGTGGGCAGGCGACCACCCCGGCATAGTCTCCGGATGCCGCGAGGCGCACCGCTTCCGTGACGTATGCGATGGTCGCTGTACCCGCGGCCGCAGTCACCTTGCCGGGAGACAGGTCGGCGGGCTTCAGCACCCCGGCGTCGACGAAGTCGCACACCCCCGGTTCTGCGATCGCACCCGGCACCGCGTCGCGCACCGCGAGCCCCAGCCGTTCGGCCGAGGGAGCGAAGACGTGTCGGTCTCCGACCACGACTGGAGCGGCGGCCCCGAGCTCGGCGACGGCAGCGGCGGCGATATCGGCACCGCTACCGTTCGGATCACCTATGCTCAAGAGGAGCCGATCGGCGACTGTCATAGTGGAAGCACCAGCAGCGTGTCGGTGCGAGAACTGTCGCATACGACGACCCGGCGGGTCAGCAACGCCTTGCCGCCAGTGAGCGAGTATTCGTCGAGGTAACGACCGCTCGCGAAGACGTCGGTCGGGCCGTTGCCGGTGATCCGGATGACGACGAAGGACGTCTCACTCGTCACGGTATCGCTCTCCTCCGAGAGAATCGCGGGCTGGCCGAGCAGATGTCGGTAGGCGTGCGGCTCGTAGATGTTGGCTTCCTTGAGCGCCGAGACCCGGTCGCGCAGCATCGCCTTATTGTTGGCCCAGATAACGCCGGCGGGCAGTCCGCGCCGGTGATTGTCGGCGGTGGTGACCTTATAAAAGGCATCGTCCGTAAAGTGCTCAGGCCAGTCCTCGATCGGGCCATCGTCGATTACGCGCACATAGCTGGCCTGGGCGCGGCTGATCAGCGTGAAGGCGTCCATCACTTGCCCTTCCCGATCGTGAAGCCCATCGCTTCTCGGTAGACCTTCCAGAAGCCCCGGATCGAGGCCTCGGTCACACGACTCTCGCTGGAGACAGCCTCGTCGCCGCCCATCTGCATAGTGGCGAACTCGGTGCTCGCACCCGCGATGCCGCGCTGCACGAAGCCGCCGATCGCACCGTCCTCCATCGAGACGAAGCCCGCCGGGCCGACCAGGTTGGACTGCTTCATCCGGATCAGCTGCTGCTCCTCAGTGTCATCCTCGAAGCCCAGGAGGGTCCAGTTCAGATTCGTGGAGTCGACGCCGGTGGGCAGCACCTGGCGGACCGCGATCGAGTTCTGAATCTGCTGCAGCACGAAACCGGGGGCCACGGAGAGGATCTGCAGGGTGATGTCGTCGCCGACCTCGCTGAAGCTGTCGACGAGCGACGGATCCTCCAACTGATATTCAGCATCAGACCGGATGCCCTGATCCTTGTAGTGTTCATCAGCCTCAGCCTCACGGTTGATCGCGGACCAGCTCACGTGATGGGCGCCGTTAGGCGAGACGATGATGCCACCCTTCTGGTTCAGCTTGTTGAGGCCGAACGTGGTGAAGAACAGGTGCAGGATACTCGCGTGATAGGAGTCCTTCGTGTTCTCCATGTAGAGCTTCCAGTTGTTTGGAAGCGTCTGTGTGAAGCGGCCGAGCACGACCGGCTTGCGTCCGCCGAGCACGCGCTCGATGGAATCGAGGATCTCCTGGCCGAGGTACTCCTCGATCTCCGGCACGTCGTTGTTGAGACTGCCGAAGATGAGCCCGTGAACGTTCGCGAGCCGAAGCCGTCGAGGACTGTGCGCGGCCTTGCAGAAGCCCGGCCCCATGCCTCCTTTTCCGTCGATTCCGTCCTCGAAAGCGACCCCGGTGAGATCTCCCTGCAGGTTGTAGGTCCAAGCGTGGTAGGCACAGGTGAAGTCCTGGGCATGACCGTAGTGCTCCATTGCGATCAGAGAGCCGCGGTGAGCGCACCGATTCTCGAACGCGTAGATTTCGCCGTCGTGGTCACGCGTCACCAGCACGGGCTGCTCACCGATGAAGGTCGCGCAGAAGTCGCCTGGCTCGGCGAGTTCCGCCTCGAGACAGAGGTAGTTCCACATCCGACCGTGGAAGATGTTGCGCTGTTCAGCTCGGTAGACATCCTCGTCCTGGAATACCCAGTACGGCACCTCAGTGAGGTGCTCCGGCCAATGGCGGGCTGACATATCACTTTCCACCGCTGTAGCGGTGCCCTTCGACTCGCTCACTCGTGCTCTCCTTTGATAACGTCGAATTTTGTTCGCTTTGCGAACACATATATGCTTTACGAACAATTGAGTTCAGTAAAATCACCGAAGTCATGCATGTCAAGAAAGGACACCCTTATGCCAGGGGAAACGATGGGCGGTCTCGCGAAGGGCCTCGCCGTTCTGGAAGCGTTCAGCAAGGACATGCCGAGGCTGACGATCAGCGACGCCGCGCGGGTCACAGGGCTGAGCCGCGCGACGGCGTTGCGGTGCCTCAATACGCTCACCGAAGTCGGCTACACGACGTTCGACGGCAAGTTCTTTTCACCCACGCCAAGAGTGCTCCGGATCGGCTCGACGTACACTGAGTCTGCGAACCTCCCCCGACTCGCGCAGCCGCACCTGACTGCCATCCGCGACGCGATTGACGAGACGGCATCGCTAGCAGTGCGCGACGGTGACAATTCGCTCTTCATCGCGCGCAGTGAGGGATCACGCCTGCTGCACACCGGCGTGCGCATCGGCACTCGGCTCCCGCTCTATGCCTCGTCAACAGGGCAGGTTCTATTGAGCGCACTCAGCGAGGACGAACTCGCTGACTACTTGAGGGCCGCGCCGTTCCCCGAACGCGCACCTCACACCCCGGTGAGCGCCGAAGCTATCGAGCACCGCGTCAAGTCCGCACGCACCGACGGGATGGCCATCGGTGACGAGGAGCTCGAGCCGGGCCTGCTCTCGATTGCCGTGCCGTTGCGCGATGTGACGGGACGCGTAGTCGCAGCCATCTCGGTCAGTGCATCGACATCGCGTACAACCACGGACGATCTTCGCCATCGACTTCGCCCGGTGATGCAGCAGCACGCGACGGAGCTAAGCCGCTTACTCTAAGCCTTCATCCACCCAGCGCGACGATCGGTGGATGAAGACTGAAAGCTGACCATCAAGAACGACCATCACCGCCCACCGACTAGGGCGCGAAAAGATGATTGATGCGTGCAGCCGCAAAGAGTTACAGAATCTGCGATAGAGCGACCACGCCAGTCCACTTGGGCGACCTCGTTGACCCGGCTGCCGCCAGAACGCCACGTCACCTAACACTTCTGAGACGTGGGTGAAGCGTGGCGGTGGCGAGTCATATCGGCCGAACCTGGATCTGTTCAGGGTGTTCGGATCCGGTGGTCTTCAGCGGACCGAAGACCAGGGCCCCAAGACACCTCCGGCCCGCACTGGGGGAGAGAACCCTATGCCCGGGTCACGTTCCCAGTCCAGGACGCCACGGCCGTGCGGTGGACCCGCACGCAGGCGCCGGACCAGCCGACAGGCACGAAAGTCTGTAGAGCAGAGAAGGAATCTGGACAGCAGTACTGTGAGGTGGTTCACTATTTGAGCATGCGTCGTACACATCGAGGGAGAACCGCATGAAGATCGATTTAGACCCGATGGGGCGTCGAGGATTCCTGAAGCTGTCCGCTGCCGTCGGTGGCGCCTTAGCCCTAGCTGGATGTGCCCAAAGCGGCGGCAACGGGAACGGGGGATACTCAGGAGACGTGGCCATCACAGGCCTGGCCAGTCTCATTCACTCCGCGCCGTTCTTCATCGCCCAGTCGGAGGGTTACTACGAAGAGGAGGGACTGATACTTGAAAATATTCAGTTCCCAGGCGGGCTGGATACGGTGCGTGGCATCGATTCAGGCATCGGATTCGGAACCTCATCGACCCTGCCCGTATTCATTGCCGCAGAAAGTGGCATGGACGTCCGGATCTTCGGCAACGTATACACCGCCGCCTCCGTCGACTTCATCGCCCTTCCGGATTCTCCAATCAACACCATCGAGGATGTGAGGGGCAGAACTATCGCCGTAAGCACTCCGGGATCGAACTCCACGTACTTCGCCGAGCGAACATTACGCGAAGCAGGACTGACGCCAGGCGCTGACGTTCAACTGGTCAGCGTCGGTTCAGCCGCTGATTCCTGGACCCAGGTTTCTCAGGGCGTCGTGGATGTTGCGTGGACCGCCTCCCCCTTGTCAGAACAGATCTCCAACGACGCCGGCGGGAAAGTCATCTGGCGCTCCCGCGATTACGTCACCGACTGGTCCGACACCTGCTTGGTGGCCACTGGGGCCTTCATCGATGAAAACGCCGAGGCGCTCCGGGGCTGGGGCAGAGCCCTACAGAGTGCGATGGACATGATCTCCAATGACGTAGAGGCCGCTGCGGAAGTGTACGCCACGGCCATCGATTACGAACCCGACGTCGCCCTTGAGGCGCTGAGGAATTCGCAGGACTTCTTCAGTCTCGACTTCACCGACGCTCAGCTGGCAGCCGTTGTTGAGGCTGGCAAGGAACAGGGTCAGCTGACCGAAGACCCGGACATGGACTCCATCGTGATGAGGAACTTTTTGACATGAATCAGATCGCCACCCTCCCTTCGACCCAGCGGCAGCACGAGGTCGTCTTCGACAACATCGGCATGACCTTCCAGACCTCGACCGGTGCCACCCAGGCGGTGGCGAATGTGACAGGGTCCATTCCGGAGCACAAGTTCATCTCCGTGATCGGTCCCAGCGGATGCGGCAAGAGCACTCTTCTAGACATGGTGGGAGGCCTTCTTAAACCGACCCAAGGTTCCGTCACGATCGACGGTGAACAAGTCACCGGTCCGAGACGCGATACCGCGATGGTCTTCCAGGAGGATTCGACCCTGCACTGGCGCAGCGTGCTGGACAATATCGCCTTCGGGCTCGAGGTGAAAGGCATGCCGAAGTCCGAACGCTATGACAGGGCCCGCGCCATGATTGAACTCGTCGGGCTGCGTCAGTTCGAGGACCACCGTCCTGGGCAGCTGTCCGGAGGCATGAAACAACGGGTGGCCATCGCCCGTGCCTTGGCCCTGGAGCCGCGAGTCTTGCTGATGGATGAGCCCTTCGGTGCATTGGACCAGCAGACCCGGCAGTTCGTAGGCCGGGAGCTGCTCAACATCTGGGAGGAGACACGCAATCGCGTCCTGTTCATCACGCACGACATTCAGGAGGCGGTCTATCTCTCCGATGAGGTGTGGGTCATGTCCGCCCGGCCATCGGTGGTCAAGGAGGTCGTCAAAGTCGACCTTCCACGTCCACGGCCCGAGGGGACGCACGCGCTCCCTCGGTTCCGGGAGATCCAGGATCACCTGTGGGAACTGGTCAAAGTGGAAGCAGAGAAAACACTTGGAGCAGGAGCGCAGTCGGCGTGACGACAGTGAACGAGACGTCACTGCTGCGCCGGACGGTTCCCTTGTGGCGACGCCCACGACTCGTCCGATGGTCCATCATCGTCGGCTTCGTCGTCGTACTCGAAGGGGTGACCAGGGCCGGGCTGATCGATCGAAGCCTCATGGTCCCGCCGTCGGAGATCCTCGCCCGGCTCGTCTCGATCGTTCCGACCGGGGAGTTCGCCGGGGACGCGGGGCGAACTCTAATGACTATCCTCTTGGCATTCACCATCGGGCTGGTCGGAGGATTTCCGCTGGGCGTACTCCTGTGGCGAATCCCAGCGGTGGGGCGTGTCCTGGAGCCCTTCCTGGTGACGGGATACGCAATGCCAACGCTACTGTTCTATCCGGTGCTGCTGGCAATCATGGGACTGAACGTAGGCCCCATCATCGTCATCGCAGCAACCATGTCGCTGATTCCCATCGCACTCACGACCATGGTCGCATTGGGGGCCATCAAACCGACCCTGCACAAGCTGGCGAAGTCGGTGAATGCCTCATCTTCGCAGTATTACCTGAAGGTGTTGCTCCCCGCTGCCACTCCTCTGATCTTCCCCGGAGTGAAGCTCGGTTTCATCTATGCCGTGATCGGCACGATCGCCATGGAATTCATCCTGGCGGCGCAAGGCATCGGATTCCGTGCCGGATTCCACTACCGCGAGCTGGATACCGGGGACATGTGGGCGTACATCACCGTCGTGATCGTGCTGAGCGTGATCGTGAGCGGCATCCTCACGTGGATCGAGAAGCGCATCAGGAAGGATATGCTATGAGCACGGAACTGAGGACCTCCCCAACCCCTGTTGCCGCTCGTCCCTCCCGGTCCAAGAAGACCACGGCCGTCAAGGACAACCTTTGGCGGGTTGCCGTGGTCGTCGGACTGATCGGCGTCTGGTGGGTGCTGGCCATTGCCCTGGAACTAGTCTCGAGCCCAGCTGAATCCTTTGCCGCACTCGCTGAGCTGTTCGCCAACGGCTCCATCTACCGCCATCTGAATGCCACGCTGCAGGCAGTGGCCATCGGTTTCCTCGTCGCAGCGGCCATCGGCTTCCCGCTCGGCTACATGATCGGACGAAGCAAGTTCCTGGGTTCCGTGTTCGACCCCATCGTGGCGGGTGCTTTCGCCATTCCACGCATCGTATTCTTCCCGATCCTTTTGCAGATCTTCGGAGTTGGAGTCGGCGCCCAGTCTGCGATGGCCGCCCTGGCCGCGGTCTTCCCGATCATGGTCTCCACGACTGCTGGCGTCCGCGCCATCAACCCGCTGCTGCCCAAACTGGCTCGGTCGCTGAACCTGAGTCGATCGCAGACGGTAACCAAGATCTATGTGCCTGCAATGGCCCCGTCACTGATGGTGGGAATCCGGATCGGTTTCAGCATTGCCTTCATCAACGTCATCATCGCCGAGTTTTTCGCTGCTCGAGCTGGTCTCGGTCTCCTGGCCCTGCGCGCCTACGGTCGGCTAGATCTGCCGTCCATGTACGGGATCATCGTGCTCCTCGCAGCCATTGCGCTGGTCGGCAACATGGTTCTCTGGGCCGTCGAACGCAAACTCAGCGAAAAGGCCTGAACCGCTCTACACGACGTCCGGACTGTTCGAGCAAGAGAAAGAGAACGAAACCATGTCTACCAGCCTCGCCACCAAAGAGTACAACCGCCTCCGCACCGAGTTTAAAGACAAAGGACTGGGCGGCCGGATCGGCTTCGGGAAACGGCCAGCACTGGTGGCCGTCGACCTGATTCGTGGATTCACCGACACCAAATCACCCCTTGCCGGCGACATGGACAACCAAGTACATGCGACGCAACAGTTGCTGGAACTGGCCCGCAACGCTGAGATCCCCGTTATTTTTTCGACGGTTGCCTATGACGCGGACCTCCAGGAAGCGGGCAAATGGATCCAGAAGATTCCCTCCAACAGCTGGCTCGTGGAGGGCAGCGAGTGGGTGGAGTTGGACGAGCGGATGGAGCGTCGCGAGAACGAGATGTTACTGGTGAAGAAGTACGCATCCTGCTTCTTCGGCACCGACCTGGCGGCTCGGCTGATCTCCCGAGGCGTGGACACGATCATCCTTGTCGGATGCACCACGAGCGGTTGCATCCGCGCCACCGCCGTGGACGCATGTTCCTATGGATTCAACACCATCGTCGTAGAGGAAGGCGTAGGGGACAGGGCCGAGTTGCCCCACCTCGCCAACCTCTTCGACATCGACAACAAGTACGGCGATGTCGTGAGTCTGGAGGATGCAAGCACCTACCTCCAACATGTCCGTCGGTAGAAACCGGGCGGGCGGGCTCTTCGGACACGAGTCCGCCCGCCCGCACTCCGGACGAGCCGTGGGGATTTCCGCTGAAACGGGCCATCGCCCTGGAAAAACCTATGGCGTCCGTCGGCAGTGATAGGGCGCTCAGCGCGCTGACGGTCATCCTGTTCGGTTTCGCACTGGGCACCCTATCCGTGGTCGTTCCCTTGCTGGGTGTACACGCAGGCTACTCAAACAGCGAAATCGGCTTGTTGGTAGCCATCGCTGCTGTCGCGCAACTCGTCACACGCCTCTTTATGGGCACCTTGATGCGCAAAATTCCGGACAAGTCGTTCCTCGTGGGTTCCGGAGTGATGATCGCCGTTTCATGCACCCTACTGGCGTTGTCCCCCGTGTTCATGGTGTTTGTGGTCTCCCAGCTTTTTCAGGGATCGGCCCGCGCGTTCTTTTGGACCAGCAGCCAAACCCACGCTGTCCGTACATCCACCTCAGCAGTCAGCGGGCTGCGAGATGTCAACCTGGCGGCAGGTGCCGGTGCCCTTCTTGGCCCGGCGACGGCCGGATACCTGTGGGGGTTCTCCGTGCAGTTACCGCTCATCGTGGCGGCCACTGCAGGGTTCATGGCATTGATCCCTGCTGTCTTGCTGAACAAGCTCCCCCCGTTCGCCACCAAACCTCCCCACCGCGCGGGCGGGGGCATCCGACTCTGGCGGAGACCTGGTGTCAATGCAGCTTGCTGGATGAACGCGGCAGCAGGGGGCTGGAAGAGCGTTCTGGACTCCTATGTGCCAGTTGCCTTGGCCTTGGCTGGCCAATCGGCCACCGTCATAGGCCTCCTCCTGTCCATTGCCAATGCCAATATTATCGTCGGCAGCACTCTAGGCGGATGGGTGCACGATAAAGGTATTAGGACGTCCCTGATTATGGGAGTTCTTGGGACCGGTCTAGGTTTGGCCGCCGTAGGGCCGTTCGCGACCCTGGCTGTCCCGGTGACTGTCGCGCTGGCCATCTCCGGCATCGGCGCCGGCATCCTGCAAACCGTCGGCCCGGCCATTGCATCCGAGGAGGTTCATCCAGAAGAACGCGGTGACAGCCTCGCTTTGACAGGGACCTTCCGTGCCTCTGCCCTCTTCCTGTCACCAATGGGCATGGCAGGACTGGTCGCCCTGATCCCAGTGTCTACCGCTCTTCTGGCAGCGGGGTTGCTCATCACCACGCCTGCCGCTCTCGCTTTGAAGTCGGATAGGGATGGCACCTAGTTGGCAGACTCCCGCAATCCGCCGCGCGCAATAGAGGGCAATCAACCGGCATTTCGAAGAGAGGATGTCCATGACATCGGAAACCAATCCGAACAATGGTCCAGCCACAGCCCCGAGACTGGGCCTGCTGCACGGGCACAGCATTCCACACCTTGGGCTGGGTACCTGGCCACTCATCGACGACGAGTGCGAACTTGCCGTACGTCGTGCTCTTCAAAGCGGTTACCGCCTCATCGACACGGCATTCCAGTACCGCAATGAAGACGCGGTGGGACGCGGCCTTCGGACGGCCGGCATCCCGCGAGAGGAGTTGTTCATTTCCAGCAAGTTCAACAGGGAATCCCACAGCGTCGATGGTGTTCAACGGGCCTATGACCTCAGCCTCCGGACACTGGGCCTCGACTACCTGGACATGTTCATGTGCCACTGGCCCGTGCCGGCCCAAGACCGGTACACCGAGGCCTGGAAAGGCCTGGTGAAGCTGCTAGAGGAAGGCCGTGTTAAGGCGATCGGTGTTTCAAACTTCAAGCCCCGACACTTGCGGCAGGTAATCGAGGCGACTGGCGTCGTTCCCGATGTCAACCAAATCCAGCTCAGTCCCGACCTTGCACGCCTCCAGCCACGGGCGGTCCACGAGCATTTGGGGATCCTCACCGAGGCTTGGAGCCCCATCGGCCGGGAATCCGGCCTGCGCGAGCACCCAGTTGTGGTCAGGATTGCGCAGCGCATGGCAAGAACACCGGCCCAGATCCTGCTCCGCTGGCACGTCCAACAAGGGGTGGTCCCCATTCCCCAGGCCGCCAAACCTGAATGGCTGCAGGAAAACCTCTCGGTCTTCGACTTCTCCCTCACGGACACCGACATGGACTCAATGGCAGCACTGGACCGCGGTGAGACAGCCGCTCGCGACTCAGACTCTCCCGAGAACGGCCATTAATGCCCACGCACGGCGCCACATCGTGCGCAGACTTGACGTAGATCACACCGTGCGCCATCCTCTTTATACAAGAAATATCCTCTGCTCTGCAGATGACTCGTATGTTGTTCGACAAGGAGCTCTCCCATGGCAAACCACAGCGGTGTCCTGGAGGACGTGCGGCGGGGCATGGTTCCCGCACACATCTACAACGACAAGGAGCTCTTTGAGCTCGAGAAGGAGCGGCTCTTCAGCCGCAGCTGGTTGTTCGTCGCCCATGAATCCGAGATCCCTGAGGCCGGCGACTATGTTGTCCGCAGGGTGCTCGAAGACTCCTTCATCATTTCCCGGGACGAGAAGGGCCAGGTCCGGGCCCTGTTCAACATGTGCCTTCATCGGGGCATGCAAGTCTGTCGGGCGGAGATGGGCAATGCGTCGCACTTCCGCTGCCCTTATCACGGCTGGTCGTACCGCAACGACGGACGCATCGTCGGGCTTCCCTTCCACAAAGAGGCCTATGGAGGCGAGGAGGGATTCAAGAAGAAGGGCCAGACCTTGCTCCCCGCACCCTCTCTGGCGATGTACAACGGCCTGATCTTCATCAGTATGGACCCCGACGCCGAATCGCTCGAGGATTACTTGGGGGATTTCAAATTCTATCTGGACTACTACACGAAGCAGAGCGCGGACGGGATTGAGCTCCGAGGGCCGCAGCGCTGGAGGGTCAAGGCGAACTGGAAGATCGGTGCGGAGAACTTCGCCGGCGACATGTACCACACGCCCCAAACCCACACGTCAGTGGTCGAGATCGGTCTCTTCCGTGAGCCCAAGGCCGAGAAGCGCAAGGACGGCACCACCTACTGGGCGGGCAACGGCGGCGGGACAACCTACAAGCTGCCCGAAGGAACTTTGGAGGACCGGCTGCGATACGTCGGTTACCCGGACGAGATGATCACCCGGATGAAACAGGAGTGGACCCAGCAGCAAATGGACGTGGTCGGCAAGGACGGCTTTATGGTCTCAGCGGCCTCGCTGTTCCCGAACATGAGCCTCGTGCACAACTGGCCGCGCGTAGAAGAAGACTCCGACGAGGTACTTCCCTTCATCTCCATTCGCGTGTGGCAGCCGATCAGCGAGAACGAGACAGAAGTCCTGTCCTGGTTCGCCGTCGACAAGAACGCCTCGGAAGAGTACAAGGCCCTTTCCTATAAGGCATATCTGATGTGCTTCGGCAGCGGCGGCATGTTCGAACAGGACGACGTCGAAAACTGGGTCTCCCTGACCAACACCGCCGCGGGTTCGATGGCACGCCGGCTGTTGCTCAATAGCCGGATGGGCATGTTGGAGAACGGCGAAAATATCGTGGAGCCGCTGACCGCAGAAGAGTACTCAGGCCCTGGCTCGACGCGGGTCGGGTACAGCGAATACAACCAGCGTGAGATGTTGATCCGGTGGGCAGAGCACCTCGAACGCCCGATAGAGGCCGCAGCGCAGGTGCAGGTCGGAAGCGACCATGTCCAAGCATCCCCGGCCAACGGGTCAGACCCCGTCCGCCCTGCCAGTGCCACCGCGGGAACGGTGCCTGCAGAAATCACTTCCCAGGAGGCCTAGCAATGGCTGTTGGAACATCGCACGAGCAAGAGGGCCTGACACTCTCGGAACAATCAGCACTGGGCGCACACGCACCACGTACCAAGCGCACAGGGCAAAGCCTCCCCTTTAATGATGAACTCCATTTGGAGGCACATCGCTGGCTGGTCGATGAGGCCTACCTTCTGGATGCTCAGAACTATGACGATTGGCTCTCCCGGATGGCCGAGGACGTGCACTACATCATGCCGGTTCGCGTTACCACTGCCCTCGGCGCCGGCTATACGACCTCACCTGGCATGGCTCACTGGGACGAGAACAAATACTCCCTCAGCCGTCGGGTCGCCCGATTCGATACCGAACACGCTTGGACTGAGGATCCGCCATCGCGTCTGAGGCACTACATCACCAACGTCCGAACCTTTCGCACCCCCAACCCCAATGAAATCGTGGTGGACTCCGCGGTCCTTTTGTTCCGCAGCCGTGGGGATGTCGGGGAGGCAGCCACCGTGTCCGCCGGACGCGAGGATCTCCTGCGCCGGATCGACGCCGGTTGGGAGCTTGCCCGGCGAACCATCATGGTCGATGAGTCGGTCATCCGAATGCAGAACCTGGCAATCTTCCTGTGAAACTCGAATGGGAAGGCGAAGAAGAAGACCGCCTCGCCGCCATCCAGGCGACAGAGGAGCGTCTCCGACTCGAAGCCCACGTCACCGGAACGCCGATCGTGATCGCCAACGAATTCTCTGAGATCCATGTCACCCGCGTGGAGACCCGCAACGGGTCCCGATTGATGATCAAGTCCCCTCGTTCGGGCCAGTGGATCACCTTATGTCCTCTTGAGCTGGAGTCTCTAACCTGGCAGACCCCTGCCACATTCTCGGCCATGATCGGACATCCCTTTGGTCCGCTCGTGACAGAGGACGACTAGAAGCATCTCGACCATCAGAGCACCATCGCCGCAACCAAGGAGTGTGACCATGCCTGTAGTAAAAGCCGATCTTCAGGCCTGCCAGGGGTACGCAAACTGCGTCGTCGGGGCACCCGACTACTTCGACCTTGACGACGACGGAATCGTTGTCGTGCTCAAGGCCGAAGTGCCCGAGGCCGACCGCGCCCACGTCACCGAAGCCGCACGCAGTTGCCCGGTTTCCGCACTCGAGGTGGTGGACGAATGAGCCCCGGCACCGTCATCGTCGGGTCATCCATCGGCGGTGTACGGACCGCCCAGGCCCTACGGTTGGAGGGATACGAGGGTGAGATCGTCATTGTCGGTGAGGAGACAGAGCTCCCCTACGACAAGCCTCCGCTGTCCAAATCAGTCTTAGTCGGCACTGCCGGGGAAGACTCCATTCGTCTTCTGACGGAGGAACAGGCCGAAGCCGACGGTATCCGGCTCCTCCTGGGTCACCGTGCCGTAAGCCTGGACATCGCCGAGAACCGATTGAAACTCGACGGACACGAACCCCTGCGCTATGACCACCTCGTCATCGCCACCGGAGCGTCCCCCCGCCCATCGCCCTGGGGACAACGGAAAGGAATGCACGTTCTGCGCACCCTGGACGATGTCCGCGGACTGCGCAGCGACCTCCTCCAGGGCGGGACGCTTGCTGTGATCGGAGCCGGCTTCATCGGCGCCGAAGCGGCGGCTACGGCGCGGGCCCTCGGACTCGAGGTCACCATCATCGACCCGCTTCCGGTCCCAATGAGCCGCATCTTCAACCCGGAGATTGGCCACTGGTTCGGCGACCTGCACCGTGACAACGGTGTTACGACAATGTTTGGCCTTGGTGTTGAATCCATCGGGGGCGAGCAGGGCAGTTTTGACATCAAACTGACCAATGGTGAAAACGTCCAGGCATCCACTGTGCTGGTCGGCATCGGGGTGATTCCCAACGATGCCTGGGCCAACTCGTCCGGACTGCTGGTGGACAACGGAATTGTCCTCAATGAGTATTGCCGAGCCGTGGACGCACCTAACGTCTACGCGGTTGGAGACGTAGCGCGTTGGCGCCACCAGGGCCACGGTGAGGACATCAGGATCGAGCACTGGACCAACGCGGTCGACCAAGCCGCGTGCGTAGCCTACAACATCACCCATCCCGACATACCGCGCGCCTATATGCCCATTGAGTACGTGTGGAGCGACCAGCACGACTGGAAAATCCAAGTCGTCGGACGCGTCGGCGGCGATGTCGACAGTGTCATTCTCGGGCATCCACGCGTCGACGGCCGATTCGTTGCCCTGTACACAGCAGACGGTACGACGCTCCGCGGAGCAGCCATCGTGAACTGGCCCAAAGCCCTCCTCGCCTGCCGACTGGGCATGGCCAAGGGCACGACAGTGCAGGAGTTGCGTGGCAAACTAGAGCCCCAGCTCCAACCAACAGGATCACCATGACACCGGAGAGCCCCCTGCTGCGGGCCGAGAATGCCGCGCGCGAGTCCATTGCTATTGCGTGCCGGGTCTTGGCGCACCGAGGCCTGGCCGACGGAATCCTGGGTCACATCAGTCTCCGGATCACCGACGACACATTGCTGGTGCGTTGCCGAGGCCCCCGCGAACGCGGCCTGGCGTACACGCAGGCCGAAGACATCCGCATGGTGGACCTCGACGGCAATCCCGCCGCCGAAGGAGAACTCGCCGGTGGATACGCGGTCCCCAACGAACTGCCTTTGCACACCGAACTCCTGCGTCGCCGCCCGGACATCCGAGCTGTCGTGCACGCTCACCCCCCGAGAGTGGTCGCGGCAGACCTCGCCGGACTCGCGGTACGGCCCATCGTGGGTGCCTACGACATCCCCGGCACCCACCTCGCAGCGAACGGAGTGCCCGTCTACCCCCGCGGGGTACTCATTCGGAACCGCAGGCTGGCGGAGGAAATGGCTGATGTCATGGGCGCCAAACCCGTTGTCGTACTACGTGGGCACGGCCTCACGAGTGCGGCCGCAACCGTCGAGCAGGCGGTGCTGCAAGCGATCAGCGTGGATGGCCTGGCGGGAATGGCACTGCAAGTGGCCACAGCAGGCGGCCAACTTATCGACCTGCCCGACGCCGATATGGTCGAACTCCCCGACCTGGGAGGAACATTCAACACCGACACCGCTTGGAGACACGAACTCGCACGACTGGGCAAACACCGGTGAGCACCCACGCCGCGGCCGGACCAGTCGAGCCTCTCAGTACCATTAGGCTCATGACCACACCACAGGCGGTCGAGGTCTCCAGGTATGGGCCCCCTCCGCAGTACCCCATTGAATCCGTTGACAATGCCCTCCGGTTGTTGTTGCTGTTCGAAACCCGACCGAGCATCCGTCTGACCGATGCCAGCAAGTACCTTAGCGTGGCATCATCGACAGCCCATCGCCTCCTGGGCATGCTGCTCTACCGCGGCTTCGTAAGGCAGAACCCTGAAACCAAGGCATACGAACCCGGACAAGCACTCAGCTCCATCGCTTTCGCCATACGGCGGCAAGTCGACGTCGGCACCCTGGTCCGTCCCGCGATGGAGCGGCTTTTCAAAGCCACAGGAGAAACAGTGCATTTCGCCACGCTCGAGGGATCAAACACCCACTTCCTCGAAGCCGTAGAGAGTCAACGCGCCGTCCGCGTCGCCTCACGTCAAGGAGCGACGCTACCCGCCAACTGCACGGCCACGGGTAAAGCAATGCTGAGTTTGCTCACCACGGACCAACTGCACGCCCTGTACCCGGAGGCTAAGCTCCCTGGTCTCACCAAAGGCTCCATCATCTCCCGCACCGACTTGGAAAATGCGCTGCAAACGATCCGCGACATCGGCTACTCAACAAGCCGAGAAGAAAGTGAAGATGGTGTCATGTCAGTGGCCGTCGCCGTCACAAGCCCGAGCGGAAAATACTACGGCATCAACGTCTCGGTTCCAGCCCACCGCATGACTGAGCAACTCCGCACAGAACTTGGCACCATGCTTCAGACAGCCGCCGAAGACATTCAATCCTTGCTCGTCTAGATGCAATGCTGGGTAGTTAAGCCTCGATCCACCGACCCGAGTCGGAGCTTGAGATGGATTCCGTATGAATCGCCCTGGGTTTCTTGGAGACTCCTGACCTTGGAAACGAGGATGGGGTTATGCCGAAGAACATCTCGCAGGATCAGCCGACCACGCGTCGGTACAGCGCGGAGGAGAAGGCCGCGGCGGTGCGCATGGTCCGTACCCTGCGCGCTGAGCTGGGGACCACTCAGGGCACCGTGAAGCGGGTGGCCGAACAACTCGGTTACGGGACGGAGTCGGTGCGGACCTGGGTCAAGCAGGCCGACGTCGTTGAGGGCCATACCCCGGGCGTCACCACCGATGAGGCCGCGAGAATGCTGGCTTTGGAGCAGGAGAATCGCGAGTTGCGCCGCGCCAACGAGATTCTCAAGAGGGCGGCTTCTTTCTTCTCCGGCGGTGCTCGATGAGCCAACACAAGAGATAGTCGCCTTCATCGACGCCCATCGGCACGAGTTCTTCGATGGCCACAAGCTCGGAGTCGAGCCCATCTGTACCGCGCTGCGCGAAGCAGGAGTGCAGGTGGCTCCGAGCACGTACTACTCCGCGAAGTCCCGTGCACCCTCCGTGCGATCGAAACGGGATGCGGTGATGTCCCCGATCGTGCGGCAGCTGTGGGAGGAGAACTACCGGGTCTACGGGGCTCGGAAGATCTGGAAGGCCGCCCAGCGCGCCGGCCACCAGATCGGACGGGATCAGGTCGCCCGACTCATGCGGGCCGAAGGAATCGAAGGAGTGCGACGAACCAAGAGGGTACGGACCACCCGTCCGGCTCCTGAAGCGCCCCGTCACCCTGACCTGGTGGGCCGACAGTTCACCGCCGAGACGCCAAACCAGCTGTGGGTCACCGACCTGACCTATGTGCCGACCTGGGTCGGCGTCGCCTACGTGTGCTTCATCATCGACGCCTGCTCGCGCGCGATTGTCGGCTGGCGGGTCGCCTCGCACATGCGGACCTCGATGGTGCTGGATGCGATAGAGATGGCCCGCTGGTCCCGGGGCACCACACTGGCCGGCTTGCGCTGCCACAGCGATGCCGGGTCGCAATTCACATCGATTCGCTACGGGGAGCGGCTGGCTGAGATCGGGGCGGTGCCCTCGATCGGCACCGTGGGAGACAGCTATGACAACGCCCTGGCCGAGACCGTGAACGGCTACTACAAGGCCGAACTGATCCGCGGCCCGGCCCGCGAGGGCCGACCATGGAAGACCGTCGAGGACGTCGAGCTCGCCACCCTCAGCTGGGTCCACTGGCACAACAACACCCGCCTGCACGGCTACCTGAATGACGTGCCGCCAACAGAGTTCGAGGAAACGCTTTATGCTACGAAGTGGACCGACCACACCTTGGTCGGAATCCAATAGAACGAGTCTCCATCAGACCCAGGGCGATTCAGACGCGGTGCCGGGTACGGTCTTGCTGGCGGTCGCACCCATGATGTCCAGCGAGGGGTTGCCGGGGCGAGCCCACGTGATGTCCGGCTCGACGGCGGGCCGACCGTTCATCTCCAGCCGGTGGCACATCGGGAATGGCGCCACAGTCCTCGAGGTCACTGTCAGGGGCCCGGCCACACCCATGCCGGAGCTGATGGAGCTTGGACAACGCACCGCCCAGAGCGTCAGGACCACGGTGGAGCAGGGCGCGGACATCACACCGGTTATTGCTGAGGACCTCCTTGACCGGGAGATGATGGACGCGCTGATGGAGCAGTCCCCGGCAGCAGGAACCGTGCCCGAGGTGCCGGGGCTGGAGTTTGTGTCACCGATACTCGCCGCCAGGCAACGTGGGCGAGGAGTTCCGGAAACGCTGCCCCTGGAATCGGAGGCATGGACGTCGCTAGTCGAATCGTCGCGAGGGTCCTCTGGGGGGGCGACTCATGAGATCTTCTGCCCCGGCCCCCCATGAGGGACTTGTTCGGGCGGGGCTGGCCACGAAACACCGACTCACCGACATTGGAGACGTGTGGGCGGACCTGTCGGGTTGGCCGCCGTCGTTGACCCTTCACGGCAGGCGCCACGAAGGCGAGCGATTCGGGGAGATCAGACTTGACGGCATGGACTGCCTGGTCTCTTTGGGCCTTCCCTTCCCGACCGACCGCGAGATTGATTCGTACCCGGAGGGAACCCGTCTGGTGGGTGCGCTCCTGACGATTGACCTGC
Organism: Citricoccus nitrophenolicus; assembly: GCF_047305825.1. GTDB lineage: Bacteria > Actinomycetota > Actinomycetes > Actinomycetales > Micrococcaceae > Citricoccus > Citricoccus nitrophenolicus. Next base: position 2,070,103 of record NZ_CP063070.1, read on the forward strand.
CCACGGTGTTGCTCGACTGGTGCGGGCTGCGAGCCGATTGGTTCGCAGACCTGAAGGCTTCAGCCCCGGCCGGTCTGGGGGACGTCTTCGGGCGGGGCGACGACCGGAACGGCTCGGACTGGACAGTGGAGTTTGGTGGTGCGGTGATGGAAGGCATTGTGGACACTCAGGGGACGCACTGGACCGTTAGCCTGCCGGAGGGTCAGCCGCAATTGTCTTGGTATCAACCCGACCGGCGGGGGCCGTTACTCGCGTTGAATGACGTCGGAGGGAACCGCGTCAGACTGGAGTCCACGACCGGCCTCGTGCTCCACGAAACGCTGTCACGGTTGTTCCGGGACGTGGCCCGGGCGGGTGCCCAGTGAACGTGCAGGATTCGCAGGGCCAGTTTGACCGCGACGAAGGTGGGGGGGCACCCGCTTCCGGTGACCGCCCCCGTGAATGTGGGACGTTGGTGGATGGGCGCGGTCATGGCCGTCATCCTCACCGTGCTCATGGTGTGCGCCGTCATCGGAATCCCCGCTTCATTCTTTGTGGATCCCTCACCGATGATGGTCTTCTACCGGATCCTGGCCGTTCCGGGCGTGCTGTTCGCCGGGTACGGGGCCTGGTACTACATCAACGGGGCCCTGCGGCCACAGCACGTGACCATAGATGATCTGGGGGTCTCCACTCCGGGCTGGGCGTTGGCCTGGGACGAGATCCGCGATGTGCGCATCGAACCAGCCGAGTTCGCGGCTCCCCGGAAGCAACAGCTGGCCTTCTCGGTGACGGAGGAGGCGTTCCAACGGGTGCGACAGGCCAACCGCGCTCATTCGGGACGACCTTTTCACATGGGGGGTCTGCTGTCCCGGACCCCGGTGGTCCGCACCCAGTTCGACACCAACCCCACGCCCTTCGACCTTTTCCCGATCTTCGACGACCGCCTACGGAACCGTCCACCAGGGATCTAGGGGCGCCCGGAGGGCTTGGTGCCCAGAGCCTGGGTGGCGAGCAACTCAGAGCGACACGAGCAGCAGCGTGCCCGCGAGCACCAGCCCGGAGGCGACCAGCGCCACAGTGGTGTAGCCGAGGATGTCCCGCATCTTCAGCCCAGCGATGGCCAGCAGCGGCAGGGCCCAGAACGGCTGGATCATGTTGGTCCACTGGTCGCCGTAGGACACGGCCATGATGGTGACGGCCGGGTCCACCCCGAGTTCGGCACCGGCCCCCAGCATGAGGGGCCCCTGCACCGCGAACTGGCCGCCGCCGGAGGGCACGAAGAAGTTCACCAGGCCGGCGGACAGGAAGGCCAGCAGCCCGAAGGTCGTCGGGTTGGAGATGGACACGAACGCATCGGAGAAGACCTGGATCAGGCCGGTCCCGGACATCATGCCGAGGATGCCCGCGTAGAGCGGGAACTGCAGCAGGATCTCGCCCACGTTGGAGGCGGCGCCCTTGGTCAGAGCGATCAGCTCGAAGGGGTTGCGCACCAGCAGCAGGATCAGCGCGAGGAAGGACCAGTTCACGGTGTCCAGGGTCAGCGTGCCGCCCTGGGAGAAGTGCAGGACGAGATAGGCCACCAGGGCCAGTCCCACCAGCAGGGTCGGCAGCCGGCTGGCATCCACGCGGTCTGCCGGGGTGACGATCTCCTCCTGGCTGTCCGCGGCCGCCTCGCGGGCGTCAACCGCCAGTTCGGTCACCCGGTCACCGGTGCGAGGGGCCACCAGGAACAGCGCCAGGGCCACCACGAGGACCGTGACCACTGCGGCGACCATGTTCCACGAGGAGAACACGGTCTCGGTGATCGGCAGAGGCTGGCCGCCGAGGGGCTCCATGAGGAAGGAGCCCTCGGTCGCCGCCGTCAGGGGGCCGGAGGCCGAGTAGCCCATGTGCCAGACCACGAACCCGGCGAACCCGGCGGCCACTAGCATGGGGAAGTGCAGCTTCAGGCCACGCTCACGTCCCTGGTAGGCCACCTCGCGGGCGAGCAGCCCGCCGACCACGAGCCCCAGACCCCAGGTGATGAGGGAGGCCATGGCAGCCACCACGAAGACGAAGACGTAGGCGAACAGCGGCGTGGTGGGTACGCGCCCCAGGAAGGCCAGCAGCTTCCGGACCGGACCGGTGTTCGCGAGGATGTGGCCCAGCAGCAGGATCAGTGCCATCTGGGTCATGAAGGCCAGCAACCCGGCGAGCCCGTCCCCCCAGGACAGGACCAGGTCGCCGGGTCCGGTGTCTGTGAGGATGAGGGCCAGGATGGCCACGATGAAGGTCAGGACGATCGAGAACACCAGGGCGGACGGGATGAACCGTTCCACCACGTGGTTGATCGGGCGCATGGCGCGGGAGAGCGGGGTGCCCTCCTTGCGTGCTGGGGTCTGGACCGTGCCGGGCGAACGGGACATGGTGCCCTCTCCTGAGGTGGTGCGGGCCGGCGCCGTGCGGTGCGGGGGTGCGGCGGTCCGGGTGCTCGGATCGCCGGGCACGGGCCGTGGCGAATGTGATGGGCCCCACAATAGGCCGGAATGCCCCGCGGTCCACGGAACTCGGCGGCGTTTCACCCTTAACACCGGCGCGGCAAGCAGCAAGGATGCCAACCATGCAGACTCTTGCGGCACTCGAGGACGAGATCGTGATCCACCTGCCCCCCGGGCGGGTCTGGGAATTGCTGACCGACTGGGCTGCCGCGCCCGCCTGGTTGCCGGGGATCGAGGAGATGCACGTCAATGGGGCCTCCGGGCCAGGGCAGGAGTTGGCCTACTCCTCCGGGGGTCACTCCCGTCGCTACACGCTGTCCACCCTGGATCCCGGCCGCGGACTGACCATGGTCTCCGGCGCGCCGGAGGACGACCTGCGCGTGGAGTACGGCTACCTGCTGGTGCCGGACGCCGCGTGGACCAGGGTCGGGCTGCGGGTGGCCGTGCGCGCGGAGGAGTCCCTGTCCGAGGAGGCGCTGGGGCTGGCGGCGGCCCTCGCCGAGGCCGAGGCCGGTCAACTCGAGTCGCTGCGGGACTACGCCGAGAAGGCTCCGTGAGTCCCGACTGGTAAACTCCGGTTGTAAGGCCCTCGTGTGATGCACCGCACGGCAGTGAACCGTCGGATCGGTCATCGGGGGCGTTTTCCATGTCGAGGGCCGGACGGCGCCACCCCCCAGAGGCGCGGTACCGGCGTACGGGGAGAGATGCACTGATGCCAGCAATCGCGATCGTCGGCGCCCAGTGGGGCGACGAGGGCAAGGGCAAGGCCACCGACCTGCTGGGAGGCCGCGTTGACTACGTGGTCAAGCCCAACGGCGGGAACAACGCCGGGCACACCGTGGTGGTCGGCGGCGAGAAGTTCGAACTCAAGCTCCTGCCCGCCGGCATCCTGTCCCCCAACGCCACGCCGGTGATCGGCAACGGCGTGGTGGTCAACCTCGAGGCGCTCTTCGAGGAGATCGACGGTCTGGAGGCCCGCGGCCAGCGCTGCGACCACCTGAAGATCTCCGCCAATGCGCACCTCGTGGCCCCATACCACCAGACCATGGACAAGGTCTCCGAGCGGTTCCTGGGCAAGCGCGCCATCGGCACCACGGGCCGAGGCATCGGCCCCACCTACATGGACAAGGCCGGCCGCCTCGGCATCCGCGTCCAGGACATCTTCGACGAGTCCATCCTGCGCCAGAAGATCGAGGGTGCCCTGCGGCAGAAGAACGAGCTGCTGGTCAAGCTCTACAACCGCCGCGCCATCACGGTGGACGAGATCGCCGAGTACTTCCTGTCCTACGCCGAGCGTCTGCGCCCCATGGTGGTGGACTCCACCATCCTGCTCAATGACGCCCTGGACGAGGGCCAGGTGGTGCTCATGGAGGGCGGCCAGGCCACCTACCTGGACGTGGACCACGGCACCTACCCCTTTGTGACCTCCTCCAATCCGACCGCCGGCGGCGCCTCCGTGGGCGCCGGGATCGGACCCACCCGCTTCACCCGCACCATCGGGATCGTCAAGGCGTACACCACCCGCGTGGGCGCCGGACCGTTCCCCACCGAGCTGTTCGACGAGGACGGCATGGGCACGCGGCTGCGCACTGTGGGTGGCGAGTTCGGCGTGAACACCGGCCGCCCGCGCCGCACCGGCTGGTATGACGCGGTGATGGCCCGCTACGCCACCCGCATCAACGGCTTCACGGACTACTTCCTCACCAAGCTGGACGTGCTCACCGGGATCGAACAGATCCCCGTGTGTGTGGCCTATGACGTGGACGGCGTGCGGCATGACGAGATGCCCATGACCCAGACGGCGTTCCACCACGCCCAGCCCATCTTCGAGTACTTCGAGGGGTGGACCGAGGACATCTCCGGCGCCCGCACCCTGGAGGACCTGCCGGTCAACGCCCGCGAGTACGTCCTGACCCTGGAGCGGATGTCCGGGACGCGGATCTCCGCGATCGGTGTGGGTCCCGGCCGTGACCAGGTGGTCCAGGTGCGCGACCTCATCGAGGACTGAAGCGGGACCCGGCTCAGGCGGCGGGCTCCAGCGCCGCCACGAAGCCGTCCGGGCGGACCAGTAGGGCCGTGCCGTTCGGCAGTCCCGCCTCCGGTGCTGCGCGGAATCTCAGGACCGGTAGGCCCGACGCCGGCCCGTCCGGTCCCGCGGCCTTCTCCCGGTGGCGTTCGGCCAGCTCGCGCGCGATTTCGGCGGCAGCCGGTCCGTAGGCGTGCACCTGCCAGCGGGCCGCGTCGAGCGCCTCGTGGTTGTCCGCGGGCCCGTCCACGCCGGGAACCGCACCGGAGAGCGGATCGGCGTGGCCGGCGTCGGGAACCCAGGGGAGGCGGCGGCCCAGCACCCGGCCACGGCGGCGGCACCCTCCGTCAGCCTGCAGGGCCTCCGTTCCGGGCATCCAATAGTGGATGCGGATCTGGGAGAGGTAACCGAACAACCGCCCGCCCGCCGGGGAACGGGGCACCAGCCGGAGCGCCCACGGGGCGAGAGCGGGGAAGGCCACTGTCCGCAGGAAGCGGGCCCCGAGGGCAGCGGAGGTGACGGCACCGAACACCACGTCCGTGGTCCGGACCAGGTTCAGGGCCACGGGCCGGCGCTCGGCCTCATAACGGTCCAGGCTCTCTGCGGGGGCCCGGCCGGTCAGGACGTCCGCGATCTTGGTGACGATGTTCTGGGCATCCTGCAGTCCCGTGTTCATTCCCTGGGCGCCCACGGGGGAGTGGATGTGCGCGGCGTCCCCTGCCAGGAACACGGAGCCCGAGCGGAAGGCCGCCGCCACCCGGTGGTGCACGCGGTAGGTGCTGTACCAGTCCGTGCCGGCGTAGTGCACCCCGAACTCGTCGGCGAGGGACTCACGGGCGCGCGCCTCATCATGGGCGTCGGCGCCCCCCGGGGCGGTGCCGGCGCGGTCCTCGGCGCGCAGGATGCCCAGAAGGCGGGCGCGTGCCCCGCTGCGGCCGTCGCTGCCCATCGGGAAGGCCAGCATGAATTGCTCGCGGGAGAACCGCAGCGTGATCCCGCGTTCCGTGCCGGTGACACCGTGGGCGTCCAGCACGTAGAACTCGAAGTGATGGGTGGCCCCCTCGAACCCGATGCCCAGGGCGTTGCGGACCGGAGAGGAGGCCCCGTCCGCGGCCACCACGTACCGGGCGGTGACCTGCACGGGACCCTCGGGGGAGTCGAGGTCCACCGTGACGGGACGGTGGCTGGTCGTCGCCGCCTCGGAGAACCTCCGGAACGAGGTGCCCCAGGCGACCGGCCGGCGTCGTGCCTGGAGGTATTCCGCCAGCAGCTGCTCGTTGGCGCTCTGCTCCAAGACGGTGATCCCGGGGAAGGGCGTCAGGGTGCGGCCGAGCTGACCCAGGGGCACGGTGCCCAGCGTGCGGTGGCGGTAGCCGGGGCTGACGGTGTCCCCGGGAGTCGCCCGGGCCAGCACCTCCTGCGCCAGGCCCAGCTGGCGGTAGATCTCGAGGGAGCGGGAGTGCAGTCCCAGGGCGCGGGATTCTCGCGTGGGTCCGGACTTGCCGTCCACCACGAGCGCCTGCACGCCCAGCGCGGCGCACCACGCCCCGGCCATCAACCCCGTGGGGCCGGCACCGACCACCAGGACGTCGGTGGAGAGCCGGCGGCGGGGCTGCTCTTCCGGCGTCTGGGCTGGAGGGGTGGGCATGGCCTCAGGTTAGGCTGGATGCATGGCACTGCACCATGCGGGGAGGACGGCATCATGAGGATCAGCGTTGGACAATTCCGCCCCACGGGCGTGGTCGCGGAGAACCTGGCCACGTTGCGCCGGTTGGCCGAATCCGCGCGGGATGACGGGGCCGAGTTGGTGCTGTTCCCGGAGGAGTCCATGTTCACCGTCCGGCACGTGGCCGGACCGCTCGCCGAGGCCGTGGACTCCGGCTGGTCCAGCTTCGTCTCCGAGGTCACCCGGATCGCGGCGGACCTGAACATCGCCATCGTGGCCGGTGGGTACGAGCCCTCCGGCACCGAGCGCCCCTACAACACGGTGGTGGCCGTGGACGCCGAGGGGCGGATCCTGGGGACCTACCGCAAGTTGCACCTGTACGACGCGTTCAAGTACAAGGAGTCGGAGAGCATCACCCCCGGGGACCGGGGCCTGCTCACGCTGGAGCTGGGCGGCCTGACGTTCGGCATCATGACCTGTTATGACCTGCGCTTCCCGGAGGTGGCGCGCGCCCTGGCAGTGGCCGGGGTGGACGTGGTGCTGGTGCCGGCCGCCTGGTTCAAGGGCGACCACAAGATCGACCACTGGCAGCTGCTGCTCAAGGCCCGCGCCGTGGAGAACACGGTGTGGGTGGCGGCGGCTGGGACGCGCAGTGACAACACGATCGGCCACTCGGCGATCATCGACCCTCTGGCTGTGCCGGTGGCCTTCCTCGGTGAGGAGGGCGAGGCCGTGGAGACCGCTGAGGTCACCCGTGAGCGCATCGACGAGGTGCGGTCCTTCCTTCCGGTGCTGGACAACCGCCGCACGGACGTGGACCAGCTGAGGGCTTAGCCCGCGAGCCGGGTCCGGCGAGAGTTGTCAGCAAACTCCCAGACAACGTCCTGTCGGTTTTGACCTCCGGCTCTTAGGGTGGAATCACCTCATCAAGGTGCGAGTGATGACAGAGGGCCCCGGGCCCGGCAGAATGCGTTCCCCTCACGCAGCCGGATCACCCGGGGCCCTACTCTGTGCCGGACCGGGGCCCGGCGCCGTGGCCTAGTAGGCGTCCACGGACTGGCGGCGGCGCCGCATCACGAACATCATGGCCACCGGAATGGCCAGCAGCAGCAGCGGGATGAGGAGCAGCAGCCCGGCGGGCTTCTTCACCAGCTGATCCGCGGCGGCGGCCTGTGAGGAGTTGCGCAGTTCATCCGTGCCCGAGGCCAGTTGCATGGACCCTGAGGCCAGTTTCCCGGTCCCCTCGGCGAGGGCCCCGTTGCCGTCGGCCAGCGCGGTGGCACCCTCCTGCAGCTCCGCGGCGCCAGAGTCGAGGTCGCCGGCACCGGTCTGCAGCTCCTCGAGTCCGCCCTCCAGCCGGCTTGCGCCGCCGGAGAGCTTCTTGGCACCCGTCTCCAGGGCGGTGGAGCCCTCGGCCAGGGCGGCATTGCCCTCCTGCAGTTGGGTGGCGCCATCTCCCAGCTGCCCGGCGCCGGTGGTGAGCTGGCCCGCGCCGTCCACCAGGTCCGGCGTCTTGGCGGCCAGCTCGGACGTACCGTCATGCAGGGTGCCGGCACCGGTGGCCAGGGCGCCATTGCCGTCCGCCAGCTCCGTGGCGCCGGTGGACAGCTTTCCGGCGCCGGCGCTCAACTCGGTGGCGCCGGCGTGCAGCCGGCCCGTGCCGGCCACCAGCTGTGTGGAGCCCTCGGCCAGGGCGGCGTTGCCCTCGGCGAGCTCGCCGGCACCGGCCTCAAGCTGCTCGGCACCGCCCACGAGGCCCGGGGACTTCTTGGTGCCCTTGACTCCAGCCTGGATCTGACCCAGTCCCTCGTTCAGGGCCTGGGACCCGGCCAGGGCCTCCTGGCCTCCCGCATCGAGCTGCACGAGCCCCGTCTCCAACTCTGCGGCACCGGCCGCAGCCTGGTCGGCACCGGTGGACAGGGCGGCCGAGCCATCGGCCAACTGCTTGCCACCATCGCGCAGCTGGATGGTGCCCGTCTGCAGCTCACCCACGCCGGCATCGAGCTGCTGCCCGCCAGCGGCGAGCTGTTCCACGGCGATGCGCAGGTCCGGTGGGGACAGGGGGTTCTTCCGGACCTCGTCCCGCAGCTGGATCAGGCCGGCCGAGAGTTGGGCGGAACCGTCCTTGAGCTCGGCGGTGCCGGCGACGCCCTGCTGCAGACCGGCGTAGAGCTCGGCCGAGCCGGACTCCAGCTCTGCGGCGCCCCCGGCCAGTTCGGCAGTGCCGGACTTGAGGGCAGAGGAGCCCTGAGAGGCCTCGGTGAGTCCTGCGGAGAGGGTGCCCAGACCCGTGGAGAGTTCGGAGGAGCCGGCAGCGGCCTCGTCCACGCCCGCGCCGAGTTGGCGGGCGCCGTCCGCGAGGGTGCCGGCGCCCGTGGACAGCTCCCCGGCCCCGGCAGCGGCCTGACCTGCGCCCTCCTGGAGGGCCTTGGCGCCGGTGTCGAGTTCACCGGCGCCGGCAGCCAGGGTGTCCGTGCCGCCCTGCAGCTCCCCGGCGCCGGCGGACAGGGCCTGCGCGCCGGCGGCGGCCTCCCGGGCCCCCGTCGACAGCCGGCCGGCGCCGTCGTCGAGCTTCTTGGCGGCATTGTCAGCCCGTACCGCTCCGGCACTCACCTCCTGGGTGCCGGCGAACAGGCGGCCTGCGCCGTCGGCCAGCTCGCCGGCACCGGAGGAGGCCCGGCTCGCGCCGGACCGAAGTTCGGTGGTGCCAGCGTGCAGCTCAGTGCTGCCGGCCGCCAGTTCGGCGGATCCCTCATGGGCGTCCGAGGCGCCCTCGGCCAACTGCGAGGAGCCGTCCTTCAGCTCGCCGGTGCCGCTGGCCAGCTGCTCGGCGCCCTCCTTGGCCTGGATGGCACCGTCGTTGAGATCCGAGCTTCCCGTCTGTGCGGTGCGCATGCCGTCATCCAGTTGGACGGCCCCGTCGGCCACGCGGGAGCTGTAGAGGGAGTAGAAGGCGAGGCCCGCGATGAGGAAGAGGGCGAGGAGTGCGGCCAGCACCGCCCAGGGCAGGTGATGGCGGGAGCGGGTGTGCATAGGAGTCCTTGGCGTCAGGCCGCGCGGGAGGCGGCTGTGGCGGCGACCGGGTTCACCGGTCGGTGCATCGCCGGACGTCTGGTCCGAGGTGGCCTCCCGCCGGCTCGGGGCTGGCAAGAGCACCGAATGTGACTGGTGCCACATGCGATGAGACTCATAGTTACCAGTGAGTAGGTCTTGACGCAAGAGGAGTATCAGGTATCCCACGAGATGCGCTCGGTGCCGTGGGACGCCCGATGGGGTGCCCAGCATTGGTCTTTCGAACAGGGGATCGAGCGCTGTCACGCGCAACGATGAAGATGGACCGGGAGCCACAGCCTTCCGGATCGACGTCGGAACCCACCGTTGAGGAAGCCATGCAGAAGAAGCCTGTCCTGACCTTGTTCGCCTCACTGACTGTTGCCCTGCCGCTGCTGGTCGCCGGAGCGGCCCCGGCCTCCGCGGCCGATGCTCAGGCCTCTATGGCCGATGCCTCGGCCACGCCCATCGAGATCAATCCTCCGGTGGTGACCCCCTTCTTCAGCAAGTGGTGGTGCGAGGCCTTCAACTGCTGACCTCCACGAGATCCGGGAACGCCCGGTGCCATAGACTGACCGCGTGGCGCAGCTGGGGGGATCCGGAACTTCGCGCGGGAAGGTCAGGCGACCCCACCGCGGCCCGTCCGCAACCCCACCGCCCCTGAGGGGTACCCTGCTGTCTCGGGCGCTGCCCTCGCTGGCGGGCCTGGCCATCGTGACGGTGGAGATCCTGCTCCTGAACGGAATTCCGGATCTGGCGGAGCTCGGCCGCATCCTCCTGCCCGTCCTTCCCCTGTTCGCCCTGAGCCTGGGGGTCAGCGCGGCGGCCATCGTCTGGGTGACCACCACCCTGGTGGTGCTCCTCATGGGGGCCCAGGGGCTGGCCGTGGCCGGGATGATCCTGCCCACGGTGGTGGTCCTGGTCACCTGCATCTTCCTGCTGTCCCGCGCTCGGGCCGTGGCCCTCACCGTGGCCGCGGGACTGCTGCTCACGGTCCTGCCCATGGTGCGCCCGCAGCTGTTGGAGCTGGTGGCCTTCGCCCTCGGGCCCCTCGCCCTGACCTCAGTGATCGTGGGTTTCCTGCTGTCCGTCTACCGCCGCCGTTCCGCGCGGGACGCAGACACCATCTCGACTCTGCGGGAGGAGCAGGCCAAGGTGCGTCAGCGGGAACGCACCCTCCTGGCGCACGAACTCCACGACATCGTGGCGCATGACGTGACGGTCATCGCGATGCAGGCCCAGCGCGCGAGCTTCGTCCAGGACCCGGCCAAGACGGAGGAGATCCTGGATGGGATCGGTGGCTCCGCCCGGCAGACCCTGCAGGACCTTCGCCGGCTGGTGCTGTTGCTCCGCGGTGCGGAGGGCGAGGACGCGGGGGGCGACGCCTCGGAGAGTGGAGAGGCTCTGGCGGGCACGCAGTTCGCGGGGGCCACCACCACGGCCGTGGGGCTGGTTCATGATCTTGACCGAAGTGTCCGGGCGCTCGAGGAGTCCGGTTTCACCGTGGAGATGCAGATCTCCGGTGAGGTGGCCCGGATTCCCGCCAGCCTCCGTCAGGCGCTGCGGCGCACCCTGAGGGAGGTGACCACGAACATCCTCAAGCACGCCGACCAGGAGGTGGCGGCGTCCATCGACCTGGACGTGGGCCAGGACCGTGCCGTCCTCACGTCCGCGAACCGCATCGGGTCCCGGCCGCCGGTGATGACCTCCGGCACAGGGTTGGAGGCCACCCGGGAGCGGGCCGCCGCCTTTGGCGGTACCTTCAGCGTGGGAGAGCGGCCCCCGGGTCACTGGGGGCTGGAGCTGTCGATTCCGCTCAATGAATCCGGCGGTGCTGAGCCGGACCGGGGCTTGGGCGCCCTCCGCGCCGGCCCGGACGCCCGTGCCGGCCAGCCGGAGGCGAACCACAACATCCCAACGGAGAAGGGACTGCCGTGAGCCATGAACAACCCAGTGGCCGAGGTGCCGCACCGAGGGGCGTGGGAAACCCGGGGGGCCAGGCCGGGAGCGAACCGGAGACGATCCGGGTCCTGCTGGTGGATGATGAACCGTTGACCCGGGAGATCCTGCGCGACTACCTCTCCTCGGACCCTGCGGTCCAGGTGGTCGGAGAGGCCGCGGACGGCCGGGCGGCGATCCTGCAGGCCCGCTCGCTCCGGCCATCGGTGATCCTCATGGACATGCAGATGCCCGATGTGGACGGGGTCCAGGCGACGACCGTCATCCACGACGAGTTGCCGGACATCGCCGTGCTGGGACTGAGCACCTTCTCCACCGAGCGCTATGTGGTTCCCCTGCTGCGGGCCGGGGCCTCCGGATACCTGGTCAAGGACACCCCTCCGGCCCAGATCATCCGTGCCCTCCGGACGGTCATGGAACGTGGCTCGGTGCTGTCCCCCGAGGTCACCCGGCACGTGGTGGCCGGTCTGGAGTCCTCGGTCCCCGCTGCCCTCGAGCCGGACCCGGCCCTGCTCTCGATCCTGACGGAGAAGGAGCTCGAGGTGATCCAGCTGCTGGCCCGGGGCATGAGCAACCGGGAGATGGCCGAGCAGCTCTTCGTCACGGAGTCCACGATCAAGGCCCGCTTCGTCAAGGTGATGGAGAAGCTCGGGGTGCGAGATCGGGTGCAGATCCTGGTGGCCGCCGTCGAGCGCGGACTGGTGGATCTCGATCCGCGTTCCCGATCACGGCCGTGAGGCACCGATGACCTGGAGGACGGGCTGGACGAGTTGATCCAGGGAATGCCCTAGCTCTGCCGCCCCGACGGCCTGGAGTTCCCTCTCCGGGCGGAGGAGCAATTCAGGCGACCAGCCGGTCAACTCGTAGTGGACCATCTCCCGCACCAGCTCGGTCACCGTGCCGAACCGTGTCCGGACGGAGTCGACGGCGGTCTGCCGGACGTGCTCGGGCGGAGACAGCGCCGGTCCTGCGAGGTATCCCCCGACGGCGGCCACGGCGGTCTCCAGCGCGGCGATCCCCGTGGGGCGTTGCGCGAGGATCGACCAGCGAAGGCGGGCCCCTTCGGAGGCGAAGGACCGCTGGATCGCGGTCTCGGCATGGATGCCGAACTCCTGGAAGGTACTGTCCACCAGCGATCGCGGCCCATTGGCAGCCAGATGGAGGGCGAGTTCCGTGGAGCCGAGGCCCGCGGGAGCTGAGTGGTCCGGGAAGCTCACCAGATGCCGTTCGAGCCCGTCCCGGAGGGTCCGCCGGTAGCGTGCCGGCCCGGCGGTGGCGGCCCGGCGGGCCGGGGCCTCGAATCGCGGCCATCGCACGGAATCGAGGTACTCCGGGGGGCCGGCGACGACGACCACGGGTGGGCCGTCGAGCCAGGTGAGCTGACGGTGGAGTTCACCCATGACGTGGTGGACCCAGCGGATCGCCGACGCGTTCGCGGGCGCAGTGGTGGCGGTCAACAGTCCTTGCCGGACCTCCGGACCGTGCCAGTGACCGGCGGGCAACGTGTCAGGCTCGTCCGACGCAGTCGCGGTCAGGATTCTGGACAGCAGCCAGGGGGGTGCGACGGCGGTCAGTCGGGCCCCGAGCCCCAGGGCCGAGCCGCTCCCGGGTGCCCGGGGCAGGGAGACCACGATCGGTGAGGTCGTGACGGCATCGCGACGGACAGCGTTCATGATGCGCCCCCTTCCCGGACCGCGCCGTGTTGTTGACTGCCCACGCTAGGGGCAGCGGGGCGGAGTGGGCTTGTACTTTCGACCGAAGACGTGGACCCCGGTGGTGGCGGAGCGTGGGGGACATGTTTGAATCGCCCGAATCTCTGATCGCCGTCCTCCCTGTCCTGGCCGGGCTGGCCCTCGTGGACTCCCTGAGCATGGGAACGCTCGCCGTGCCCGTGTGGTTGCTGATGGCGCCAGGCCGTCTCAGGCCCGGTCGCGTGGTGGCCTACCTGGTGGCCATCGCCGCCTTCTACTTCCTCGTGGGACTGGCCCTGCTGGCAGGGGTCAACCTCCTGCTCCCCGCTGAGGGGGTGGACGGCAGCGACCCCGTCCTGCGGTCCGTGCTGTTCGTTGTCGGCGCCGGCATGCTGATCCTCAGCTTCGTGATCGACCCTGGCGGAGAGAAGGGACGCGAGAAGAAGCGGCGTGGCGGTTCGGGAAGGCTGTCCGCCTGGCGTGCGAGGGCCATGGACGCGACCGAGGGCGGGGCGGGTACCGCTCGCGCCGGCCTCTGGGGACTGCTGGGGCTGGCCCTGGGGGCAGGGCTGTTGGAGCTGGCCACCATGGTGCCCTATCTGGCGGCCGTGGGGATCCTCTCCGGTAGCGGGGTGCCCGCCGGACTCTCAGTGGTCCTGCTGGCGGGCTATTGCGTGGTCATGGTGCTGCCCGCGGCGGTGCTCCTCGGCGCCCGGATGGTGGCCGGCAGCCGAGTGCAGGGGCTCCTGCAGGGCATCGACGGGTGGTTCAACCGCAACGGCGGAACGGCAGTGGCCTGGATCCTCGGGATCGTCGGGGTGCTGTTGATGGTCCACAACCTGAACCATGTCCAGGAGCTGCTCCCGTTCCTTGGGGCGGGAATTGTCCGATAGTACTGCTCGAATCTGGCTAAAAGTACAAGTCTGACGCAGCGGAACGTCCATATCGTTGGAGTCACAAAGAACGAAGAAGCCCGCATGGCAAAGCCGATACGGGGCTCGATATGACGTTCTGAGAAAGCAAATTCATGGACGGGCCGGGCACCGATCAACATCGGAGCAGAGGCCCTGAAGACGAGAGTGCAGGGGAGGGAATCGTGACTGTCACGGAGACGACCACCGGAGTAGGGGCCATCGGCTCGCAGGACGAGTTCCAGGCCGGTGCCCAGCGCGGAGTGCGGGGCGAGCACGGCGGCGGCGTCGCGAACGGAGCGGCCTCCGGCCGACCGTATCCCCTGCGTCCCTCGTCCATCAGCTGGCAGGGCACCCACCTGGTGGGCAGCCGGATCGACGAAGCCGTCGGCACCCTGGACAGGGTCCTGGAGGGCCTGCAGATCCACGCCGGAAGCACGGTGGCCCTCGAGGTCGACGATTCCGGCCGCACCGTGCTCACCGTCCTGGCGCTGGCGGCACGCAGGGCCCGCATCATCCTGGTGGGCTCCGCCGATCGGCTGGGTGCGCCGGCCGGCAATCACCAGGATCCCGAGCTCTGCGTCGTGCTGCGCAAGGTCCCCGGCGGGACGCCCGAGGGATCGACCCCTCCGACGGTGGACCTGCGCTTCGCCTTCACGGCCATCGAACGGGGGGTCCGGGAGATCCACGGACCGTCCCCGGTGGATCTCACTGGCTGGTTCGCACAGGATCAGGCCCTGGCCGTCTACAGCTCGGGAACCACCACCGGTGTCTCCACGATCGTGTGGAAGTCGGGTGCCGAAATCGTGGAGAACGCACTGGCCACCGCACGGGCGGTGGGGTACGGGCCGGAGGACGTGTTGCTGCCCCTGCTGCCGCTGTCCGGACAGTACGGGTCCAGCGTACTGATGATGAGCACGGTGATCGGAGCCGGCATCGCCTGTTGTCGCCGGACCAGGGTCAGTGAGGTCATCAGGACCATCAACCGGTGTGCGGTGACGGCCGTGGACGCTCCGCCCCTGTTCTACCGGCACCTGCTGGACGAGTTGGAGAGGCGCCCCGACTCCACGGCGCTGCTGGACTCCGTCCGGATCTTCGGCGTGGGCGGCGAGGGCCTGTCCGGCCGGCTGGCCGAGGCGTTCTCCGACGCCACGGGCCGTCACCTCGTGGACGGCTACGGGCTGACACAACTCGGCAACGTCGCGTTCGCCAGCACGGAGTCCCGCAGCGTTCCGGACACCCCCGGGGACGGCGCCGCCGGGGCGTGGGCGCTGCATCCCGTGGACACGTTCACCATCCGGATCGCCGATGCCGAGGGCCGGGCGATAGCGGAGGGGAACGTGGGGCGGATCCTGGTCCGGCGGACCGACGGCGCGTCACTGGCCGGCGCAGATGACTGGTTCGACACCGGAGACGTGGGGTGCGCCAGCGGCAGGGGGTTCACGGTGCTGGGACGCCGCGGCATGCTCAATCGCAACGGCACGCTCATCCCCCTGGCCTGGATCGAGAGTCGGCTGGCCCGGGAGGGGATCGAGGCCTACGCCGTGGCCGTCAGTGGCGAGGTGTCCACCAAGTTCTGGCTCATCGTCCACGATCCCGTGCGCCGGCCCACCGAACAGTGGCGACGCCGCCTCCGCGGGCTGTTGCCGGAAGACCAGTGGCCGGACGCCGTCCAGGTCGTCGGATTCCTGCCCGTCGATGCCAGTGGCAAGGTCAGCCGTTCGCGGCTCCGCGGTCTGGCGACGGGACTGCAGAACGGCCGCGCTGCCCGGCGCCGGGACCCGTCCACCCCATGGGGGCGGCTGCGGTCCGTGCTGTTCGCCCATCGGGAGGAACTGATGGACCTGGTGGCCGCCGTCAGCGACCGCCAGACCGCGCAGCACGACTACCGGGCCATGATGAATGTCCTGGACCAGGCCGAAGGCGAGCTGCATCTCCACACCTGGCCCGAGGCGTTGCCCGTCGACGTGTTCATGCCCCGCAACGCCCTGCTGGAGTCCTACGCCATCTACTGCCTGGTCCCCTCCATGTGGGCCGAGCGCGTCCGCCTGCGTCCGGCGACGGGCACCGAGCGAATCGTGTCCCGGCTGGTCGAACTGTCGGCACCGGCCGCCGGGGCGCCGCTGGAGTACACGACCGCCTCGCAGCGTGACTTCGTGGACGAGGTGGCCCAGGAGCCGTCCGTGGTGCTCTTCACCGGCCTGCGGGGCAACGCGGAGACCGTGTTGCGCAGGCTCACCGCCCGCCACGTCTTCCTGTACTTCGGCCGTGGGGTCAACCCGGTGGTGGTCTCGGCCGACGCGGACCTGGAACGGGCCGCCACGGAGATCGTCTACTCCCGCCTCTACAACGGGGGCCAGGACTGCCTGGCACCGGACCTGGTGCTCGTCCAGGACACGGTGGCGGACCGGATGATCGAGCTGCTGGCCGCCGCGGCCGCGGACTATGTGAGCACCAATGGCGGACGGCTGGCGCCCCTGGCCAAGGAGGACGACTTCCTACGGGCCCTGCGGTACCTGACCGAGAACTCTGCCGGGCTGATCAGCGGCGGCCAGATCGACTTCCCCGGCAGGACCTTCAGTCCGGCGATCGTCCGCGTGGACGGCCAGGAGATGGCCAGGCCTTTCGAACACTTTGCTCCCGTCTTCTCCGTGGCCACCTTCGAGGACCAGGAACAGGTCCGGGACCTGCTGCGCAGCGACTTCCACCGGGAGAACGGCTTCGGAGCCGCCTTCTACGGTGGCGACCCGGAGATCGTCCGGTCCATGACCGACCACTACCTGGTGTCGTTCAACCAGTCCCTGGTGGCGGCGATCCCGCCCTTCGAGCCGTTCGGCGGGCATGGCGTCGAGTCCGGATTCGTCAGTCACCGTGGCCGCAAGGTCCTCGGTCCCGTGAACATCACCCAGACGGCAGTCCGTTTCGGACCATCACTGCGGAAGAAGGCATGACATGAGCGTGAGCCACAGCAGCCAACGCGTCTACATCACCGGGATGGGCGCCTTGACCCCCCAGGCGCTGGGGGCGGAGCAGAGTTGGACGGCCGTCCGGCAGGGCATCAGCGGCATCGACCGGCTGAACGGCATGGACCTGGAGGGCATGGCCGTCCAGATCGGCGGACAGGTGGCAGGGTTCGACCCGGCAGAGCACCTGAGCCACCAAGACTGCCGCCGGCTGAGCCCCTCCACCCAGTACGGGGTGGTCGCTGGCCGGGAGGCGATGGCCTCCGCCGGAATCGACAACCTGGCGGACGGCAGGATCAACCCGGAGCGCTTCGCCGTCCTCTCGGCCACCGGGTACGGCCCCACCGAGATCATCCACCACGGCACCCGAACCATCGCGGACCGCGGACCCCGGGCGGTGTCTCCCTACACGGCGATCTTCGGTGCCGCCGATGCCGTCAGCTCGTTCCTCAGCGTCGAACTGGGTGCCCTCGGGCCCAGCCACGCGGTGTCCGCCGCCTGCGCGAGCGGGACCGTGGGCCTGGGTGAGGCCCTGCGGACCATCCGGCACGGCTACGCCGACGCCATCCTGGTGATCGGGTCCGAGGACTCCATCAACCGCCAGGACATGGCGGCCACCGCAAACATGCGGGCCCTGGCCGCGGACCGCAACGAGGACCCGAAGTCGGCCAGCCGTCCCTTCGACCGGGCCCGCAGCGGATTCGTGATGTCCGCCGGTGCCAGCGCGCTGCTCGTGGAATCGGAGGACAGCATCCAACGCCGAGGAGGCGCCGCCCTGGCCGAGGTGCTCGGCTTCGGCAGCTCCTCCGACGCCCACCACGCCACGGCCCCCCATCCCGAGGGGAGGGGCGCGCAGCAGGCGATCCGCGAGGCGCTGCAGGACGCGGGCCTGGCCGCGGAGGCCGTGGACTACGTCAACGCCCACGGCACCGGGACCCCCTACAACGACCGCACCGAACTGGCGGCCATCACGGCCGTCTTCGGCGAACAGGCCCACCGGGTGCCGATCAGCTCGACCAAGTCCACCACGGGCCACATGATCGGCGCCGCCGGGACCGTCGAGGCGATGTTCTGTGTCCAGTCCATGCGGGACGGGTTCATCCCGCCCACCGTCAACCTGGACGAGCCGGAGTTCCAGGATTTCGATCTGGTCCCACATCATGGCCGCCGGGTAGAGGTGTCCGTGGCCATGTCCAACTCCTTCGGATTCGGCGGCCACAACGCCACCGTGCTGTTGGGCAGGGCGGCATGAGCGCTGCCATGGCCGCCGTGCGGACCGCCCCGATGGAGGCCGTGGTCCAGCACGAGGAACCCAACCCGTGGACCCGCCTCGTGCAGGTCCTGGCCGAGGCCGGCACCACCAGGGTGTTCGGGCTGCCCGACGACGACATGCAGTCCCAGCGCGCCCTCGAGGCCGCGGGGATCGGCATGCGGTGGAGCACGCGGCAGTCCAGCGCGGTGCACATGGCCGCCGGCGCCGCCCGCATCGGAACCTCGCCCGGCGTGTGCGTGGTGGGACGGGGGCCCGCTGTCGCGGCCCTGGTCCCGGGCCTGCTGGAGGCATTCCACGCCCATGTGCCGCTCGTGGTGTTGGCCGCCGGCACGGCCGAGGACCGCCGGGGGACGGGTGCCTTCCAGGATGCCCCCACCGTGGATCTGATGGCTCCGGTCACCAAGTGGGCCGCACGCCTGAGCGGAGGGCCCGGTGACGCCGACCTGCTACGGCGCGCCCTCGCGCTCGCGGCACAGGCCCCGGCCGGCCCCGTCTACCTCGAGGTTCCGGACGCCGCAGGGCTCGGCCCCGGTGGCAGCCGGCGCTCCCGGTCCGAGGACGCCACCGGGATCCAGGGGGTGCTGGAACGGTCCGAGCGCCCGCTGCTGTTGATCGGCGGCGGAGCCGCGGACGTTCCCCGAGCGGAACTGGTCCGGGCCGCGGTGCGGCTCGGGGCCGGCGTCGTCTCCACGGCCTCCGGCCGGGGGATCTTCCCCGAATCCCACCCGAACTACCTCGGATTGGCAGGGCTGTACATGGGCACTCCGGTGGCTCGGACCGTGAACCATTCCGACGTGGTGCTGTCACTCGGCAGCAGTCTCGAGGAGACCGCGCTGACCGGGATGCCCCTGCAGGCCGAGTGGATCCAGATCAATGCCCACGCTGCCGACATCCGGCACTGGTTGCCCGGGGCCCACCGGGTCATGGATGCCCGGGATCTGGCGGACCTGCTCCCGCTCCCCAGACCCCGTGCGGTGTGGCGAGCCGAGGTGGACTCCGCCCGTTCCGAGGCCCTGAGGGTGGCCGCGCGGGAACAGTCCCTCAGCGCTCAAGCCCTGGACCGGCTGGCCGAGGTGCTTCCCGAGGACACCGTGGTGGTCCAGGAGAACGGACTGCATGACATCTGGTCCTATTGCTTCCCGCACTTCGTCCTGCCGGAGGGGGCCACCTGCGTGGCGCCGTCCGAGCAGACGACCCTGGGCTGTGGCGTGGCCGCTGCCGCCGGCATCGCCGAACGGGACGGACCCCTCGTGGCCTGTCTCACCGGAGACACCGCCCTCGCGACCTTCCGGCCGGACCTGGAGGACCAGCTGGCCTCGCCGCGGCCGCTGCTCTACATCGTCTTCGACGACGGCGGCATGGGCTGGCTGGACCGGCAGGCACAGCTGACGGGTGCCGGCGGGCGGTTCGTGGGCCGCATGACGGCACCGGCACCGGCCGAGGCCCAGGCCACGGTCCACGTGTCCGGTACGGAGGGTCTGAGCTCCGTGCTGGCGAGTGCGGTGGAACGGGCCCTCCGGGGACAGCCCACCGTGGTCCGGCTGCACGTGGCCCCCTCGGATGTGGCACCGGTGCTGCGCACGGACCATGACCACCTGGAGTTCCCAGGCGGCCGGCACGAGGAGGAGCGGCGATGAGTGAGTGGGGACTGTACCTGCGGCCGGGATCGCCGTTCTTCGAGGAACCGCGCTTCACGGTGCTCGAGTCCGAGCGCTTCACCCTGGACCGCACCGAGCTGCCCAGCGGTTGGCACCGGACCCGTGCCTCCGACCGTCCGTGGACCAGTGTCCGCGGCCCGGGAACACTGGTGGACCAGGGGTGGAAGATCCACGTGGCCTCCGTGCCAGCGGAGGCCGACAGGGTCCTGTCCATGGTGGCGGAGGTGTGCCTGGAGCACGGCACCCCCTTCAAGTACCTGCCGACGACCGGGATCCTGCGGTCGATGAGCCGCAAGTACGCACCGCGATCCAGCTCCGGCAAGTTCATCACCGTCTACCCGGCAGACACCACCGACTTCGACCGGATCGCCGACCGGCTCGAGACCCTCCTGGCCGGATGGTCCGGGGCCGTGGCCCTGACCGATGTGCCCCTCGGCACCGCTCCCCTCGGGGCGCGCTACGGTGCCTTCCGGGAGCAGTGGCTGGGACTGCCCGACGGGCTGGACACCCTGGCCCTGAGGGCACCGGACGGCGCCCTGGTGGCAGACCGGCGTGGACCGGGGTTCGAGGCGCCCGAGGGAGTGCCCCTGCCCCGCAGCGTCCAGGCGGCCCTTGAGCGGCGCGCCGCCGCCGCCGGAAACAGGTACCTGCCCTACCGGATCACTCGAGCCCTGCACCTGTCCAACGGCGGAGGGGTCTACGAGGCCTTCGCTGAGGACGGCCGCCGGGTGGCCCTCAAGGAGGGGCGCCGGCACCGGGGGTACGGACTCGACGGCAGGGATGCAGCCCAGTCCCTGGCCGACGAGGCCCGAGCACTGCGCGCGCTCGAGGGGGTGCCGGGGGTGCCGGAACTGATCGGATGGCACTCCTTCGAGGACCGGGACTTCCTGGTGCAGGAGTTCATCGAGGGAGCCCGCGGCATCGAGTTCGTGGCGCGGCACCACCCCGGCGTGCACGCGGACACCGGTCCTGAGGCCACTGTGGGCTACGCCGAGCGGGTGGAGCGCATCGTGGCCGGGATCCGCGAGACCCTGGAGCAGATGCACCTCCGGGGATGGAGTTTCGGGGATCTGCACCCCGGAAATCTCCTCATCGGTCCCGATGACCGGGTCAGCCTGGTGGACTTCGAGACGGCCAGCGACGATCCCTCGGCAGCGGGCGACCGATTCACCGTGGCTCCCGGGTTCCGGGTGGACGGCACGGACGCGCGCACCGCCGACCTGCGCCGGCTTGACCTCATCCACCTGTGGGCCCTGCGGCCGGAGAGCACCTTCTGGGAGTTCTCCGACGCGATCCTGGACCAGAGCATCACGTTGGCGCGGGAGGAGGGGTTGCCGGTCTGGACGGCCGACACCCTGCGGGAGACACTCCGCCCGGACCGGGGCAGCGCGCACTGGGGTGACATCGCGCTCGCCGGCGAGCACCTGACCGTGCACCACCTGATCGAACGGGGCGAGGAATCCCTCCTCGCAGCCGCCGAACGGGCCGCCGTCGCCCCCGAGGACATCTCGGCTCCGGGCCGGGGCTATCCGCTGGCCGCGGGTGCGGTCCCCTGGAACCTGGGCGGGGGAATGGCCGGAGTGCTGTGGAGCCTGGACCCGGGGTCGGACCCGCGCATCGGCCGACTGGCCGAAGGCGTCCACCGCTTGTCCCGCGCATCGCGCAGGGTCCTTCCGGGGCTGTTCACCGGTGACGCGGGAGCGGCCCTGGCCCTGGACCGGCACGGATTCCGCTACGCGGCACAGTCCTTGATGGCACGATCGCTGGACCGTGCCGGAGACGTCAGGCATCCCGGGTTGAGGGCCGGGTTGTCCGGGATCGGGATCGCGGCACTGCGGATGGGCCTGCCGGACACGGCCGCGGACCTCGGCGAGCGTGCCCTGGCGGCCGTCTTCACGGAGGACCCCGGACCGGGTCTGCTGGACGGCCCGAGTGGAGCGGCACTGCTGGCCGTCGGCCTGTACGAGGAGACGGGGGACACCGCTTGGCTGGACGGGGCACGGGAGGTGCTGGAACGCGACCTGGCGCAACTGGTCTTCCGCGACGACGGCACGGTTCTCCTGGACAGGGGTCGGCGCAGGCTGTTGCCCGATCTCGGCCAGGGGTCCCTCGGGGTCGCACAGGTCGCGGCCCGAATCCAGGGGCACCGTGATGACGAGGACCTGACGCGCCTGCGCGCCGCCGCCGGCCGGACCTGCCTGGACGGAACCTGGGCCACGCAGGGCCTGCTGGATGGCAGGAGTGGGGCCATCGCCTACCTGGCATCGACCTGCGGGGACCTCACCGGCCGTGAGCAGGAGCTGCTGGAGCGCAATGTCAGGGCGCTGCGCCGCTACTTCGTCTCCATCCAGGGCCAGACCTACTTCCCCGGTCACCTCTGCATGAGGTTCTCCCACGACCTCTCCTCCGGAATGGCCGGTGCCCTGCAGTCACTGCGACTGCTGGCTCGGCCGGAACGGGAGTGGCTGCCGGGATCGGTAGACCGGAGAGCGGTGACGGCAGCCCGGGGGACGAGCGGGAACGGGCAGACAGTGCCCATGACAACCGGAATCAGCGGACGACGAGAAGACCAGACGAAGGAGTACGCGGCATGAGCCAGAGCGAACTGTACCTGCGGGAGATCGAAGACGAGGACATCCCCGTCATCCTGGCCTGGTTCACCGGTCAGGTGGCCACGTTGGCCAACGGCACCGGAAGCCGGATCCAGGCGGAGGACCTCCGGCCGGACCCGGCCAACCACCGGGACGTCCGGGTGGCCGTGGTCCCGGACGAAGGGGTGGTCGGTGTCTTCAATTGGGTCGAGTCCCCCGGGACGGGCAGCTTCTTCATCGGGATCGTGGTGCCGCCGGACCGCGTGGGCACCGGCTACGGCGCCATGGTGGTGGAACTGGGCATCGGCTTCCTGTTCGACCAGCGCCGGGCGCACCGGGTGGAGCTGAGGGCCGCCACCTACAACCGGCACGTGGTCGGCATGCTGCGGGCGGGATTCATGACCCTTGAGGCCATCCTGCGCGAGAACATCTTCGTGGACGGGCGCTATGAGTCCACCGTGGTGGCCAGCATGCTCGAGCCCGAATACCGGGAACTGATCCGCACCCAGCGGATGTTCCCCGGGCCCCAGAACTTCTCCGAGGAGGATCAGCGGCGCACGCAGCGATCGTTGCGGCAGGCGCTGTCCTCGGAGCGTGTGAGCAAGTCGTGGGATGAGCTACTCGTCCCGGACGTGGCCTGAGGTTCAGGCATCACACGGATGACGTACCTGCGGATACGGAGAGGGGGGTGTAGGGAATGTTCATTGATGAGATGCATGAGTTCGAGGTGGTCGAGGTCGCCGGTGAGGCGACGGTGGCCAGCTTCCAGTCCATGTCCTGCTGATCGGGCTGCCGAACGGTAGTCCGGGGCGGTCTGTGATGTAGAGGAGAGGGGGTGTAGGGAATGTTCATTGATGAGATGCATGAGTTCGAGGTGGTCGAGGTCGCCGGTGAGGCGACGGTGGCCAGCTTCCAGTCCACGTCCTGCTGAACGGGTCGCCGCAGGTGATTCGGGCCCGGGAGGGCATGTGATGTAGAGGAGAGGGGGTGTAGGGAATGTTCATTGATGAGATGCATGAGTTCGAGGTGGTCGAGGTCGCCGGTGAGGCGACGCTGGCCAGCTTCCAGTCCACGTCCTGCTGAACCGGTCACCCAGGTGACACGAAGCCGGCGTCGGGTCACGCGAAGTTGCGGACCCCGACACCTGTCCGCGGGGGTCGTCCCAGTGCCACAGGCACGGGGGCGGCCCCCGCGGTCTTGCCCGCGAAAACCTGTACATCGGTACAGGGTCGATTCCGCCGGCTCCCCGAAGACTGGAGTACTGACACCGCACGATGCTCAGCCGGAGAGGAGGGAGGTCATCCATGGACCAGCAGATCATCCATCAGCCGTCGGCCGCCGCCGAGGACCTCGTCTACCTTGCCCAGGGGACCGCCTGGGTCCTCGAGGGTCGCCTGGCGCTGGACAACCCGGGTGCCTCGGACGGTCCAGCCCATCCGATCCGCCCCCGGGCCCTCGTGCATGAGGACCTCGACTGCAGGTTCGTGCTGGGCCACCCCGCCCGGCACCAAGCCGTGGTGGTCCGTTCCACAGCCGGCGGCTACGAGGTGGCGATCCACGGGACCCGGGACCCAACCGGCACGGCCCTCGGCACCTTCGGCACAGCCCCCGTTCCGATCGGCTGGGCCACCCCGGACCACGTCCTGCTGGGCCTGCGGGGTGAGGACGCGGCGCTCGTGGAGAACGTGATCCTGGACGTGACCGGAACCCGCACCGTGCCGGACCATCTCCGCGGGGTGAACCATCTGGGCAGCATCGACCACGATCCGGACGGCCACCACCCGGAGAGCACGATCATCACCACGGCAGGGATCCATCCTGCCCATTGGCGGAGCTATCGCGGCGGGGCGGCAGGGCGGCTCCAGCGGTTGGGCCCCCATGTCCCCACTGACCTTCCGGTGGCCATCGGCAACGCGGCCGACGGCCGGATCCTCCGGGAACGCCTCTACTTCCTCGATGACCTCCACGGGGCGGTGGACGTCTACTCGACCCGGACCGACGGCGCCGGCCCGATCACCCGCCACACCCGGTTCACCGGCCTGGGAGCCACCAGCCTGCACCGCAGTAAGGACCGATTGGTGGTCGGGTCCGCCGGCCGGGCCTGGATCCTGGACCCGGGGGCAGAGTCCCTGATCGCCGTGTCCGTCCCCACCAGGCCCTCGCCCGAATCCCCCTTGATGGCCGATGCAGGTTCCCCGCTGGGACCGGCCGAGTGGGTGGTGGCCGAAGATCGCAGCCAGGACGGACGTACCGTGCTCCTGGCCCGCACGGCCACCGAGGTCTTCGTCCACGGGCTGGATCCCGCAGGACAGCAGTGCCACACGCTCCAGGTCCCTGGGCTCCGAGACCACCACGTGGACCACCTGGTCACGGCCGCGGGCAGGACGGTGGTCTCCAGCGACGTGGCCGGAGTCGCCGAGGTGCTGACCGACGGCAGTCTGCGGTGGCTGAGCACGGTACGGTGCCACCGCCGGGGGCGGCCGGCACTCCGTCCGGACGGTGAACTGGTGGCGTGGACCGAGGAGACCGGGAACCGCGGAGCCTCGTTGCACGTAGTCGACCTGACCTCCGGAGAGCAGACCCACCTGGAGGTCCCCGGAACCCACCTGGGTGCCCCGGCCTTCACCCGCGAGGGCGAGCTGGTGTTCAGCGCCAGGCCCGTCAGCCCCTGGGCGGGGACGGCCTCGCCACTGGAGGGCGTGGAACGGTGGTGTTCCCTGGCCGCCGAGGACACGGTTCTCCAGGCCCGCTCCGGACGCGTGGACGTCCGAGCCGACCCAGGCGAACGCCCCGGACCCGCCCAGGCCGTTCCATCCCGAAGGCCCCATCCACGGGCGGTCCTGGAGCAGGTCCTGCACCTGGCCTCCTTTTTCCCGGGCGGTGCGGCGGGCGGTGCGGCGCTGGGCGTCCCCGAGGGCCGGGTGACGGAGGAGCTTCGGGGGCTGGCCGGCCGAGTGCGGGACCGCGAGGACCTGGCCCTCCTGGTCCGCTGCGCCCTGCGCGAGATCGGGCAGTCCCATGCTGGCCTCCGAGACCACGCCGAGCACACCGAGCACGCCGTGCCTGCGGCGGACGGCGGGTCAGCAGACCTGCTGACGCGCTTGCGCCACCATTCCCGTAGCGTCCTGGCGTCCGAGGCCGAGTACCTGGTGGTGCCGGATGTCTCCACGTCCGGCTATGCGGCGGTGAGGGACCTCTGCCGCAGGTGGCGAGGCAACCGGCCGTTGGTCCTGGACCTCCGGTACAACTCCGGGGGCCAGCTGGCCGATCACCTCGCCGCCCTCCTGACCCACATGCTGCAGCGGTCCGCCGCGGCCCGCGTGGCCGGCTCGGCGGTGATCCCCCTGATCGAAGGCCCAGACCGGGCTGTGGTGCTCATCAACGAGAGCACCGGATCCGGTGGTGAACACCTGGCGGCCCTGCTGTCAGAACACCCCCGGGCCACGGTCCTGGGACGCCGCACGGTGGGCGCCGGGACCGGCTTCCACCGCCGCTGGGACCTGGGCTGGGACTTCAGTATCACCCTGCCCCAGTACCGCCTGGGCGGGTCGCCGTCCCGGTGGGCGCTGGAGAACCGGGGACTCAGCCCGGACCGCGAGCACCCGTCCTGCCCCACTGCCGGCGTGGGCCTGGACGACGCCCTCCTGCAGGACACCCTGCGAGAGGTGAGAGCCGGCGCAGGGCCACAGACCACCACCACAGAGAGGGGATGCCGATGAGCAGCCCGATCCTTCAGGCCTCGGACCTCCAGAAGGTCTACGGGGCAGGGGAGTCACGATTCCACGCACTCCGAGGCGTGAGCCTGGACATCGCCGAGGCCGAGACGCTGGCGATCGTGGGCCCCAGCGGTTCTGGGAAGTCGACCCTGATGCATGTGCTCGCGGCGCTCGACCGGCCCGACGGCGGCACGGTCCGATTCCGGGATCAGGACCTGGGCGCCCTGACCCAGAGGGAGCTGGACACCCTGCGCAACCGGGAATTCGGCTTCGTCTTCCAACAGTTCCACCTGGACGAGGGCGCCTCGGTCATGGAGAACGTGGCCATGCCACTGATGGTCGGCCGCATCCCGCGGCGCGACCGGCGGGAGGCGGTCCTCCAGGCGCTGGAGCCGCTGGGCCTTGAGGGCCGGATCGACGAACGGGCCGGGAACCTGTCCGGCGGTCAGCGCCAGCGGGTGGCCATCGCCCGGGCCATCGTCAACCGGCCCCGCGTGCTCTTCGCCGACGAGCCGACGGGTGCCTTGGACCAGGAGAACGGGGAGAAGGTGGCTCGGCTGCTCTTCGACCTCCACGAACAGTACGGGCTCACCCTGGTGATGGTCACCCACAGCGGTGAACTGGCCGAGCGCTGCGGACGCCAGGTGTCCATTCTCGACGGCCGGTTGAGTGACCCGGCCAGCACCACGATGGAAGGCGCACGATGACCACCACGGACCTGCTGATCAATGCCTACCGGTCGGCCTTCCGCCGGCCGTTGCGTGCACTGTTGACCATCGTGGCGGTGGTGATCGGGGCCTTCACCTTCACCATCACCAGTGGACTGGGCAACGGCGTCAACGCCTACATCGACTCCCAGACCCGCGCCGTGGGCGCCACGGACACGGTCCAGGTCACCAAGACGAGCCCCATGTCCTTCCTGAACGAACGGATGGAAGAGTATGACGAGTCCATGGCCGAGTCCGGGGTGGCCGGTGACGCCGGCATCCTGAATGAGGACGACCTCCAGACGGTGGAGTCCCGCCTCGAGCCCGGTGACGAGGTGGAGGCCTCATTGCCGGTGTCCCCCCTGTACTACTCGTACGACGGCGGCCAGAGGTTCCGCTTCATCTACAACGGCAACTGGCCCGGCAAGACGGCCAACCTCTCGGCCGGCGAGCAGCTGACGGCCGAGACCGACGACCCCCGGATCATCATCCCGCAGTACGCGGTGGAGCCTCTGGGGTTCCCCTCGGACGAGGACGCCGTGGGCTCCACCGTGACCGTGGGGGTGCTGGGCCAGGACGGAGACGTCCGGGAACTCGAGGCGACGATCTCCGGCGTCCAGGTCAAGGCGCTGATCGGCGGGAACATCCCCTTCGGCAACCAGTCCTTCGGCGATCGGCTCGAGGAGCTCTCCGCCGTGGGGTCCGAGGGCGGCGGCGACTGGTACGCCCACATGCTCGTCACGGGCGACGACCCGGCCCGGATCGTGGAGGCGGTCTCCGAAGCGGGGTACACGGTCTCCACGGCCGAGCAGATCGTGGGCGACTACAAGTCGATCGTCTCGGCCGTGCTCCTGCTGCTCAACATCCTGGCCAGCGTGGCCATCCTGGCCGCACTCTTCGGGATCGTGAACACCCTGCTGATGTCAGTCCAGGAACGGACCCGCCAGATCGGCATGCTGAGGGCCCTGGGCATGCCGCGGAGCAGGGTCTTCGTGTCGATCGCGCTGGAAGCCCTCATCCTCAGCACGGTCGGCGCGGTGGTGGCCATCGCCCTGGGCCTGGCGGTGGGCCTGGGCGCCGGACCCACGGTCCTGGAGATGGCGGGCCTGGACCTGCCGGGACTCAACCTCTTCGAATTCGACGCCGTCGGACTGGCCGTCATCCTGGTCTCCGTGCTGTTGGCGGCCCTGGTGGCTGCCCTCCTGCCGGCATGGCGGGCGGCCCGGCTCGAACCCATGGACGCCCTGCGGGAGGTGCGGTGATGACACAACACCGTCCCGCCCGTCTGGGCCTGCCGCGCAACCACCTGTTGGTGGTGGTCACCGGTGCGCTGGCCGCTTCCACGCTGCCCGGGCACCTGGAGGCGATCCGTGCCTGGTACCCAGAGGTCGAGGTGAGGGTCCTGGTGACCGGCAACGCACTGACCTTCGTCACCCCGGCCATGCTCCGCACTGCCAGCCGCCGGGAGGTCCTCGGCCCCGGCTGGTTCGACGGTTCAGACCTGCCGGTGCCCCACCGGGAGATCGCCGCCTGGGCCGACGCCGTGGTGGTCTTCCCGGCCTCGGGTAACTCCGTGGCGAAGCTGGCTGCCGGAATCGGCGACTCCCTGGCCTTGGCCGTGGTGCAGGACGCAGAGTGCCCGGTGGTCCTGGTCCCCTCGGTCTCGGCCGGGGTGATGGCCCGCCCGCTGTTCACGGAGAACGTGGAGCGCCTGTCCCGTGCCGGGTTCACGGTTCTGGAGACCGTGGAGGGCCGCCGGGCGAGCGACGGCAGCCTGGGCCCGGGCGCTCCGGCGGAGCTTCCGGACATCCTGATGGCCGTGGCCCGCGCCGTGCGTCAGGCCCGCCCGGCCATGGCGGTGGTCTCGCACCATCAGTGATCTGCCAGCTGCCGTTGGGGTGGCCCCCACCTTCGGGCCCTACGCTGAAAGCACCTCATCAAGGTGCGAGTGATGAAGGTGCGAGTGATGACAGGGACCCCGGGTCCGGCCCTCCTACGGGAAGCCGATAGCCCGGGGTCTCGTCATGTGCGGGCTCGCCACGAGGTCTCTGCGATCCACAGAGTTCTCACAGCTGGTGTGGGGCTCGTCCCCACCTTCGTTTCCTATGCTGAAAGCACCTCATCAAGGTGCGAGTGATGAAGGTGCGAGTGATGACAGGGACCCCGGGTCCGGCGTAATGCGATTCCCCTCCGCAGCCGGTAGCCCGGGGTCTCGCTCTGTCTACCGGTCCAACTCCTGGCGCTTCGAGGAGATGACTCCCGTATTGAAACCGGCGAGGTTCAGGCCGCCATGGAAGCGGGCGTGCTCGATCTTCACGCAGCGGTCCATGACCATGGTCATCCCGGCCGACTCGGCCTGGTGAGCGGCCTCCTCGTTCCAGATGCCCAGCTGCAGCCACACCGTCTTGGCGCCCGCCGCACAGGCCTCCTCCACCACGGACGGTGCATCCTCGGCCTTGCGGAAGACCTCCACGATGTCCGGCTGTACCGGCAGGTCCGCCAGGGAGGCGTAGACCCGGTGGCCGAGGATCTCGGTGCCCTTCTCAGCCAGGATCGGGTTGATGAAGTACAGGTCGAAGGTGGTGGAGCTGTTCAGGTACGTGGCCACGAAGTAACTGGCGCGGGCCGGCTTGTCCGAGGCGCCCACGATGGCGATGGACTTCGCCTCGCGCAGCAGGCGCAGGCGCTCCGGCGCGGATGGTCCGGTCCAGGTGCGGTCAGGCAATGCGGTGCTCACTTGGTCTCCTCCTCGATCTCGGTGGCGTCAGTGCTGCCCGCGCCATGCACGGCGGCCTCCAGGGCCTGGTCCAGGTCCCAGAGGATGTCCTCCACGTCCTCGATGCCCACGGACAGCCGGATCAGGTCGTCCGGGATGCCCGCGGAGACGAGCTGCTCTGCCGTCAGCTGCTGGTGGGTGGTGGAGGCGGGATGCAGGACCAGGGTCTTCGCATCTCCGATGTTGGCCAGGTGGCTCGCCAACTGGAGGTTCGAGATGAAGGAGGCGCCGGCGTCGCGCCCTCCCTTCACACCGAAGCTGAAGACGGACCCGACGCCTTGGGGCAGCAGCTCCTTGGCCCGCTCGTGATGCGGGTGGGAGGGCAGCCCGGCGAAGTTGACCCAGGAGACCCGCTCATCCGACTCGAGCCAGGCCGCCACGCGGTAGGCGTTGGCCAGGTGGGCGTCCATACGCTGGGCCAGGGTCTCGAGGCCGAGCATGAGCTGCTGGGCGGAGGCCGGCGGCAGGGCCGGGCCGAAATCGCGCAGCTGCTCGGAGCGCAGCTTGGTCAGGAAACCGTACTCACCGAAATTGCCCCACCAGGAGACATCGCCGTAGGAGGCCACGGGCTCGGTCATGGACGGGAACCTGCCGTTGTCCCACGGGAACGTCCCGGACTCGACGACGACGCCGCCGAGGGTGGTGCCGTGGCCGCCCAGGAACTTGGTGGCGGAGTGGATGATGATGTCCGCGCCGTGCTCGAAGGGGCGGATCAGGTACGGCGGGGTCAGGGTGGCGTCCACGATCAGCGGCACCCCGGCCGCGTGGGCCACGCGGGCCAGGCCGGGCAGGTCCACGATGTCGCCGGAGGGGTTGGCCACGATCTCCGTGTAGACGGCCTTGGTGTTCGGCTGGATGGCGGCCTCGAAGTCGGCAGCTTCCATGGAGTCCACGAAGGTGGTCTCCACCCCGAAGCGTCGCAGCGAGACGTCCAGCTGCGTGATGGTGCCGCCGTAGAGCTTGGACGAGGCCACGATGTGGTCCCCCGCCCCGGCCAGGGCGGCGAAGGTGACGAACTCCGCGGACATGCCGGACGCGGTGGCCACCGCCCCGATCCCACCCTCCAGGGAGGCCATGCGCTCCTCGAAGGCGGCGACGGTGGGGTTGCCGATGCGTGAGTAGATGTTGCCGTACTTCTGCAGCGCGAACAGGTTCGCGGCGTCCTGGGCGGACTCGAAGACGTAGGAGGTGGTCTGGTGGATCGGCACGGCACGGGAACCGTGCACGGCATCGGGGACGGCGCCGGCATGCAGCGCGCGGGTACGGAAGCCGAACTGGTGTTCTGCCACGAGGGGTCCTTCCAGCGGGGATGTGGAGACCCGCTGCGCCGCAGGTCCCGTTTGGATTCATTGTTCACGACGCCGGCCGGTTACGCGAAGCGTGTTGCCCCCGGCGTCGAGGTGGCTGGGTTGGCCGAGCGACTCGGCCCTGCGACTCGGCCGAACGGCTCAGCCGAAGGTGCTCAGCACGGCGACCAGGGCGATCGGGGCGACCACGAACACGGTCACGAACACGGCGACGGCGGTCTTGCCCCGGCGGTGGCCCACGTTGACCGTCAGTCCGGTGCCGTGGCCCTCACGCTTGGGGACCAGGATGAGCTGATCGTCCGGGTTGTTGTAGATCCCGCCGGGCAACCACAGCCGATCCTCGGCGAGATCCTCTGGGCTCGGGTGGATGCCGTGGGCGGCGGCCAGGTGCGTGGCCCAGCGTTCCCAGCTGCGGAAGGGCAGCACGATCACGGCGAGGATGCCCATCATGAAGAGGACCAGTGGCACGACCATGTGGAGCTGGTCCGGGGCGATCCACCCGGTGACGCTGACGTAGCCGACGAACAGCGCGGTCAGCGCGGACACCCAGCCCAGCACGGAGACGATGGCCCGGGTGGTGCCCTCCTGCCGGTAACGCTGGTACGGCGTGGGGTCCTTCTGGGGCTGGGCCACCGCCGGGGCGATCAGGGCCAGCACGGCCATCAGTGCGGCGGTTCCGGCGCTGATGAACAGCCCCATGAAGACGCTGCCGAAGGACTTCTCGTCCCACGCGTCCGGCTCGCCACTGGCACCCCAGTGGGTGGGGACGGGGTCCGGGAGATCGGCATAGATACCGGCGCCGTAAGCGAGGATGCCAGCCAGGACGATCACGGTCAGCAGGAAGGGCGACCAGGCGACCCAGCGTCCGCGTCGAATGGCTTGTTCCTCATCAGTCCCCCAGGTCATTCCCCAAAAATACCCGGTTCCTCAGGCACAGAGTGACCGGCACACGTCACGACGGTGGGGGTGGAGTCACTTGGTGCAGAAGGTGGTCAGGTGCCGCAGTACGTGACGTGGGGGCCGTGGCCCTCCGGGGCGGGCTGGCCGAAGCGTGCCAGTCCCTCGCGCTCTCGAAAGGGGTCCCGGACGGCGCCCAGCAGCTGCTCGAAGGGTTCGAGGTCACCGGCCTCCGCTGCCGTCAGCGCCTCCTCCGCCAGATGGTTGCGGGGGATGTAGGCCGGGTTCGAGTTGCCCATGAGCTCGGGATCGGGGCCCAGGGCGCGCCACCGTTCGAGCCAGTCGGTGAGCGCCGCCGCGTCCGCCACGGCGCCGGTGAGGGGGCCGTCGTCGCCGTGCTCGGTGTGTTGGCCCAGGCGGCGGAAGAAGGAGGTGAAGTCGGTCCTGCCGGCCGCCATCAGGGCCAGCAGCTCGTCCGCGAGGGGGCCGGCGACGTCGTCCCCCACCTCCTGATTCAGACCCAGCTTGGCGCGCATGGCGGCGGCCCAGGCCTGCCCGAAGTGCCGCGGGAACGTGGCGAGGAGGTCCTGGGCCGCTTCGACGGCGGCGTTCGGATCATCGTGCAGCAGGGGCAGGAGGGTCTCGGCGAAGCGGGTGAGGTTCCACTGGGCGATGGCGGGCTGGCGGCCATAGGCGTAACGGCCGCCGGTGTCTATGGAACTGAAGACGGCGGCGGGGTCGAGGCCGTCGACGAAGGCGCAGGGGCCGTAGTCGATGGTCTCGCCCGAGATGGTCATGTTGTCCGTGTTCATCACCCCGTGCACGAAGCCGACGGACAGCCACTGGGCCATGAGCCAGGCCTGTGTGGTGACGGTGGTGGCGAGGAGGCCGCGGGCGGGAGATTCGGCGGAGTCGGTCTCGGGTGCGTGGCGGTGGACGGCGTGCTCGGCGAGACGCCGGACCAGGCCGGGGGATTCCAGCGTCCGGGCGTACTCGAAGCTGCCCACGCGGAGGTGGCTGGCGGCCACCCGGACCAGGACGGCCCCGGGGTGGTAGCCGTCCTCGCGCAGGATGGTCCGCCCCGTGCCGATCACCGCGAGTGAGCGGGTGGTGGGGACACCGAGGGCGTGCAGGGACTCGCTGACCAGGTGTTCGCGGAGCATCGGCCCCAGGGCGGCACGGCCGTCCCCGCCCCGGGAGAAGGGGGTGCGGCCGGAGCCCTTCAGGTGCAGATCGTGGAGGGTCCCGTCCGGGGAGGTGAGCTCACCGAGGAGCAGGGCCCGGCCGTCTCCCAGCCGCGGGGCCAGCATGCCGAACTGGTGCCCGGTGTAGGCCTGGGCCACGGGCTGAGAGCCGGCCGGGAGGTCCTGGCCGAGGAGGGCGCGGACGCCGGCTGAGCTGCGAAGCCATTCAGGGTCCAGCCCGAGATCCACGGCCAGCTGCTCGTTGACGGCCACCACGGTGGGCTCCGGCGCCTCCTCGGCCTGCCACGGGATGGCCAGTTCAGGCAGGTCCGTGACAAACCGGGAGTCCAGGCGGAGGGTGGTGGCAAGCGACGTGGCCATGCCTCCACGGTACGCCGGGTGGCGTCACTCGGCTGGCCAGCCCGCCCAGGACTGCTCGGTCAGGGTGTCCCAGAAGGTGGTGTCGGCGGCCTCCACCGAACCGTCGGACAGGGCTCGGGCCGTGGACTCCAGGGTGGTCACCGTCTGCTTGATGAGATATCCGTTGGACTTCTGCCCCAGCACCGATCCTGGGTTCTCGTGGTCGGACATGCCACGCATCTCGAACAGCAGTGTCGAGATGTCGTACTCCACGGCGATGCCGTTGCGGGCGATGGTCTCAGCAGAACCGCCCACGTACTTGCCCAGGTGGCCCCAGCCGGTGGGCTCGATCGCGTTGTAGACGATGGAGCCCAGGCGCTTGGAGCCTTCCAGCACCTCCGCGTCCACGTTCGGGGTGGTGGGATGCAGGATCGAACCGGAGACCAGTTCACCATCGGCCTCGGAGCGGGAGCCCTGGTGGTGCAGGTCCACCATGTAGTCGATGTCATAGGCACCCAGGACGTTCTCGTGCAGGGCCTGGGTCTCCGGCTCGATCCTGTCGATATGGTCTCGGTTGATGTCCGCCTCGTTCGCGTTGTAGCGGGTCAGGTGCCGGTCCCCGGAGGCGATGTAGTCGTCCAGGGAGAAGTCCACGTCCCCCATGGCACCGTCCGCGTTGAGCATCGGCAGCACCAGGATGTTGACCCCGTCCAGCACGCCCTTCATCTTTCCGGTGCCCAGTGACTTGATGAAGTCGAGAGCCCCCTCAGTGGTGAGCTGCTCGTTGCCGTGCTGCTGTGTCAGGTAGAGGATGGTCGGGTTGTCAGGGTTGGACAGGTACTTGGCCAAGTGGATGTCCCGGCCCTTGACCGATTGGCCGATGACCTCCAGCTCCATGGCCGGCTGCTTCGCATCCTGCTTCTGCAACTCAGCGACCAGCTCGTCATAGGTGTGCAGTATCGAGGTGTTGACCGTCTCGTTGCCGCCGTAGTTCGGGCCCTCGCCGACGGCGGCGGCGGGCTGGGCGGCCAGGCCACCACCCGCAACCAGTCCGAGGGCCAATGCGGCGGCGGCCAGGCGGCGGGGCTTCGAGGTGTGGTGTGGGTCGGTGCGGTGCATGGTTCTCCTCAGGGAATTGCGGGTGCGGTGGCCCCTGAGACGACGGTCGGTGCGTTCCGGCAGGACGGAGGATCGTGATGCCGATCACTCCATCCAAGCCGGTCGTCCGGCGCTCGTCAAGGACACGCTTCACGAATTCCCCGAGGGTGCGGCGCTACCGCACCGGCGGGTTGGGGTGGTGATGGAGCGGGTCCACGAGGCGGAGTGACTGTCACTCCGCAGAAAAGGGGAGGTCACGAGGATCTGGCGGTCCTGGAAGCGGCCCAACCGCGGAGGTGTGCGCCGAAGGACACCTCGACGGCGGCCACGCCTCCCCGGCGCGCTGGGCGCAGAGTGACCGGACTGCGTCACAACGGCGGGGGTCAGGTCACTTTGCGCCTAGGGGGGAGGGGTTCGCCGCGGGAGGCCGGGGGGTACTTCTCCGTCCTGTCCCAGCGGGACCGGGTCGCGCTGGCGCGGCTGCTGGGCGAGCTGGGAATACCTGGGCCCGCCATACCGCTTCACCCTGGAGTGCCCCCGAACCCCTTCCGGAAGGAACCTCCATGGCCACCGTAGACATCACCGTAGACACCTTCGGCACCACCGTTGCCGAGAACGACACCGTGCTGGTGGACTTCTGGGCCGAGTGGTGTGGCCCGTGCCGTCAGTTCGCCCCCGTGTTCGAGGCCGCCTCGGAGCAGCATGACGACGTGGTCTTCGCCAAGGTGGACACCGAGGCCGAGCAGCAGTTGGCCGCGATGGCCGGCATCACCTCCATCCCCACGCTGATGGCCTTCCGCGGCGGCGTGCTGGTCTTCTCCCAGGCCGGCGCCCTGCCCGGCAGTGCGTTGGAGGACCTGTTGACCCAGGTCAAGGGACTGGACGTCGCGGAGGTCCGCCGGATGGCCGAGGAGCAGGCTGCGCAGGACTCTGCCCAGCAGGACGGCCAGGAGTCCGGTCAGCAGTACGGCCAGCCGGGGGAGCCTCCGGTGGATGAGGCGGTCGAGTCCGCGGCGGACCAGCTGAACTCCCTGCACGGGCGGTAGTTCAGCCCTTCTGCAGATCTGGCGGTCGAAGGGTGACCGAAATTGCCGAGAGATCGGGATTTCAGGTCACCTTTCGACCGCCAGTTGCGTTGTGAGCGGGGTGGGCGTCGAGCTGAGTGACGTGCATCACTGCAATTTTGCAGTTGCGCAATAAGTGCAGTGATGCAATAATATTCGTATGCCCCCCACGGATTCCACCTCTCTTCGCGAGCGCAAAAAGACCGAGACCTGGCACGCGATTCACGATGCCGCGGCCGAGTTGGCCCTCGACGATGACACGAAGCACGTCACCGTGGAGGCCATCGCCAGCGAGGCCGGGATCTCCCAGCGGACCTTCTTCAACTATTTCCCCACCAAAGAGGACGCGATCCTCGGCGTGCGGACCCCGACGGTCCCGGAGCTGCCGGAGGACTTCCTGGCCACGGATGGACTGATCCAGCGGACCACCGAACTGCTGCTGGCGGTGGGTCGCAGCACCTACGCCGAGGGGGACGCTGACCGACGCTCCCGGCTGTTCGAGAAGTTCCCGCATCTGCTGCTGCGGCGCCGGGAAATGATGATCGTGGGCGAGGACCTCGTCTACCAGGCGATCGCCACCGCCATGGCCGACCACCCGGAGTGGTCCGAGGGGCTCGCCGGGCACAGCGTGGAGAGCGTGTCCCGCATGCTCACCATGGCCGCCGGAGTTCCCCTGCGCTATCTCATCGTCAGCGGCGGCATGCCCGGGGCGCGGCTGGAGACTGACTCGCTGACGACCGCACTCGACCTCTACCAGGACCTCTACAGGAAGCTTGCATGACCACCACCTCCCAGGGCGCACACCAGGGGTCAGCGTCCGCCCCCACCTCAACGGTCCCGAAGGGCACGATCGTGCCCCTCTTCATCGGACTGATGCTGGCCATGCTGCTGGCCTCGCTGAACCAGACGGTGTTCTCCACGGCGCTGCCCACCATCGTCGGTGAACTCAACGGCGTGTCCAGCATGGTCTGGGTCATCACCGCGTTCATCCTGGCCACCACCATCGTCATGCCCATCTACGGGAAGATCGGCGACCAGATCGGCCGTAAGCCCCTGCTGATCTTCGCCATCTCCGTCTTCATGGTCGGTTCCGTGGTCGGTGGCCTGGCAACGGATATGGGCACGCTGATCGTGGCCCGTGTCATCCAGGGCCTCGGCGGTGGAGGCCTGATGATCCTGTCCCAGGCGTCCATCGCCGATGTGGTCCCGGCGCGTGAGCGTGGCAAGTACATGGGCGTCATGGGAGGCGTCTTCGCTCTGTCCTCGGTGATCGGCCCGCTGCTCGGCGGCTGGTTCACGGACGGCCCCGGCTGGCGCTGGGCCTTCTGGATCAACATCCCGATCGGTGTGGTGGCCTTGCTGGCCGCGATCCTCTTCCTCAAGCTGCCCCGCACGTATGGGCGGCCGACCCTGGACTGGGGCGGCATGGCCCTCATTGCTGCGGCCACCACGTCCATGGTGCTCGTGACCACCTGGGGCGGCGGCACCTACGCCTGGACTGACCCGGTGATCCTGGGGCTGATCGCCGTGTTCGTGGTGACCGCCGCCGCCTTCGTGCTGGTGGAGCGGCGCACTGCTGAGCCGCTGATCCCGATGAAGCTGTTCAGGGAGCGCAACTTCGTGCTCACCACGATTGCCGGGCTGTGCATCGGCGTGGCCATGTTCGGCGCCCTGGGGTACATGCCCACCTACCTGCAGATGTCCTTCGGCCTGGACGCCTCTGTGGCCGGGCTGGCCATGATCCCCATGATGGGTGCCATGCTCATCACCTCCACCACCTCAGGTGCGCTGGTCTCCAAGTTCGGCCGGTACAAGTGGTACCCGGTGGCCGGTGCGCTCATCATCGCCGGAGCCATGGCCCTGCTCTCCCAGATGGACCCGCACCAGCCGCTGTGGGTGGCCTGCACGTATCTGGGGCTGCTCGGCGTGGGCCTGGGGCTGTCCATGCAGAACCTCGTGCTGATCGTGCAGAACACCTTCCCGGCCACCATGGTCGGTACCGCCACTGCCTCGAACAACTACTTCCGCCAGATCGGGGCCACGCTCGGCTCATCCCTGGTGGGCAGCCTGTTCGCCTCCCGACTGGTCAACCTGATGGCGGAGCGCCTGCCCGACTCGGGTGCGGGCCAGATGGGCAACACGGACTCCCTGACCCCCGCGCTCGTCTCCGGCCTGCCCGAGCCGCTGCATGATCTGGTGATCACCGCCTACTCGGATGCCCTGACCCCGATCTTCCTGTGGATCGCCCCGTTGGGCCTGATCGCCGCCGTGCTGCTGATGTTCGTCTACGAGAAGCCGCTGGCCACCCGGATCGAGCGTTCGGTGGATTCCGAGCCGCTGGCCACGGGCAACATCTCGATCGTCTCCACCCAGCCCCGTCAGGTCTCAGTGCACACGTCGCCGGCCGAGGCGGAAGCGGAGGCCCCGGTCCGTTCTCGCTGAATCCACTCAGAACTGGCGGTCGAATCCGGCCCGTTTCTCGTGGTTACCCGCGAGTAAGTGGGCCGGATTCGACCGCCAGTTGCGTGGAGGGGGAGGGAGGGGAGGAGCGGGATCACTGGCCGTGGTGCACGTGGTACGCACGCCGGGCCACGAAGGACAGTACCGCCACCAGCCCGGCCACCGCGGCGGTGACGCCGAACAGGAGGGTCCACCGGCCGTCGTCGGCCAGGGGTCCGGCCACCAGGGCACCCACCGAGCTGCCGGCGAACAGTGCGGCGGCGAACAGGGACACGGCGGTGCCGCGCAGCTGTGGCAGCACCACGGTGGCCCAGGACTGCAGGGCGGTGTGCATGAGCGCCCACGTCCATCCCAGGCCCGCGGCGGCGAACACCACGGTGCCCACGGAGACCTGGAGCGCGACGGCGGCGTACCCGGCCACCATGCCCAGCCCGCCGAGCGCGATGAGCCGGTGGGCGGGCCAGCGCCGTGCCAGCGGCCTCACGAGCCGGCTCGCCACCAGGGTGGCGGCGCCGTAGGCGGCCACGGCCAGTCCGGCGGTGGCCGCGTCCAGGCCCGTCTCCTGAAGGGCTGGGGCCAGCAGGGTGAGCAGCCCCAGCACCACGGCACCCTCCAGGAGGGCCAGGGCGATGATCGCGAGCATCCAGCGGTTGGACAGGCTCTCGACCAGTGATCGCCACAGCCCCTGGCCACCAGGCCGTTCCGGCTCCGCCACCCAGCGCAGCGCCAGCAGGCATGCCAGGGCCAGCACCACCGGCAGCGCGAACATCACCCGCCAGCCCAGTGTGCTGCCCACCACGCCGGCCACGGCCGTGGCCAGCGCAGTCCCCACGGCCACCGCCGCCATGTTGTCCGCGAGAGCCGACTGGCGGTGGTGGTTCGGGACCGTGTCCCCGATGAAGGTGATGGAGGTGGGGATGATTCCACCGAAGAGGGCGCCGGTCAGTCCCCGCAGCAGGATGAGCATTCCCAGTCCCGGGGCCAGCGCGGACCCCACCCCGGCCAGGGCGGCGCCCGCCAGGGCCAGGCGCATGACCCGTAGCCGGCCGAAGCGGTCGGAGAGCATGCCCCAGAGCGGCTGGGTGAAGCCGTAGGCCAGGAAGTACACGCCGGCCACGGCCACCGTCTGCGCCAGGGATGCCCCGAGGTCCACGGCCAGGAACACCAGTAGCGGGCTCACGGCGAAGCGGTCGAAGCTCGAGGTGAAGGAGGCCAATCCGATGGCGAACGGGGCTCGGGAGGGGCCCGAGCCGGCGTCGGGCTGGTGGTTCTGCGGTGCACTCACCAGGTCAAACTACGCCACCGAACGCAGCGGGCCGCCGGTGTCCGAAGACAACGACGGCCCGCTCACTGGGTTATGAGCACGCTTGAGGGTGACTCTTGCGGCGAGTCTCAACCTCGAGCGTGATCGTAACCGGCCGATCAGTCCAGCATGAACACGTCCAGGACCTCCGGCACGGCGTCCGGGTCCTTGGCGTCCAGGATGTACGACGTCACCGAGCCGGCCTGGGCGTCCAGGTTGGTGAAGATGCTGTAGTCGTTCGAGGCCACGTAGGGGGCGTCCTGATCCGGGTCCACCAGGGACGCGAAGGGGCGCTCGGACGGCACGATCGGCTCGAGGCCGCCCGGGCTGCCCTGCG
Source organism: Citricoccus nitrophenolicus (assembly GCF_047305825.1). Classification (GTDB taxonomy): domain Bacteria; phylum Actinomycetota; class Actinomycetes; order Actinomycetales; family Micrococcaceae; genus Citricoccus; species Citricoccus nitrophenolicus. The sequence goes on from NZ_CP063070.1 coordinate 2,109,560, forward strand.
CCACGTAGTTCTCCGCGTTCCACGGGGCCTCCGGGACCGGACGGGAGTCACCGGAGAGCTCGTGGTAGGCGCCGTAGGAGTTGCCCACGTTGGAGGTCTCCAGGTAGTTCACACCATGCTCGGACTCGAAGCGGTTCCATAGGTGGGAGTGGCCGTTGAAGACCAGGTCCACGGCGGTGCCCTCGGCGTCGATCAACGGGGTGAGGTCGGTGAGGAGCTTGTTGTCCTCCGACTCGTACTCGTAGCGGATGCCGGTGACGTTGCCGTCCTCATCCTGCTCCTCGATCCTCGTCGGCTCGGCGAAGTGCGGGGCGATGTTGTCACCCAGCCCCTGCGGGCCCTCGTGCATCATGACCACCACGTTCTCGGCACCGGTGGTGGCGTCCGAGGAGAGCTCCTCCTGCAGCCAGCGGTACTGGTCCGAGTCCACGGCCAGGGTCTCGAAGGGGAAGGAGCCGTGGCCCTGGGCCATCGGGTCCTCCAGGTTCTCCTGCGCCTCCTGGTAGCGGGAGTTCGCCTGGCGGGCGGCCGGGTCCTCGTTGTTGATGTCCGAACGCCAGATGCGGGTCGAGTACAGCGAGATCAGGCGGGTGTTGCCCACCGTGGCGGCGTAGTACTGCTCGCCGCCGGACGCGGACTCCGGCAGGGTGAAGAGCTCCTCATAGGTGGTGGTGGAGAAGGAGTTGTCCTCGATCCACTGCTCCTTGACCCGCTCGTCACCGGACGGGTTGACCTCGGCGGCGACCTTCTCGTACTCGGCCTCGGCCACCTCGCGCGGCACCGGGGAGTTGAAGGACTCATCCAGGGAGTCCATGCCGTCGATCCGGCCCTGGACCTCGTGGTTGCCGATGGCCGTGTAGATCGGGGCGTACTGCAGGATCTGCCCGCCGTCATAGGTCTCGCCGTTCGGGGCCTCGAAGCCGGCGTTGCCCTGGAGGCCGGGGAAGAAGGCCAGGCCGTTCTCGGAGTCGAACCACTCGGAGGCGCGGTCCGGCACGTTGGCCAGGTCCCCGGCCATGAACACGGCGTCGATGTCACCGATGACGGTCTCGGCCCACTCGAGGTTGGCCGGGGTGTTGTCCTTGGCCTGGTGGTCCGAGGTCAGCAGGATGTTGGCGTCCTCCTCGGCCGTCTTGGCGTCCTCGAGGGCGAAGGTGTCCGAGAGGACGGGGGCGCCATCGAACATGGACACCACGCGGTAGTCCACCTCGCCGGAATCCTCGAGCCCCGTCACGGTGGCCTCGTGGCGGAAGATGTCACGCGAGACGATTCCGTCCTCTGCCCCCGGGGCGTCCGAGAGGAGGGAGTCGGCATCCTCGGCGGTGCGGGACATCTGTGACGAATCGGCCAGGGTCACCGTGAACTGGACGTTCTGCGCCTCGGACTGGAACACGCCGTTGGTGGAGGCCTCGGCCCTCTTCGCGGCGGGGACCAGGTCCTCGGCCGTCAGGTCATAGACGTCCCCGGTGACCACGTAGTGCCGCTGGCCCTCCAGCTCGGTGAACCACGCGACGGTGGTCTGGCCGGCCTGGGGGTTCTGCAGGAACGGGTCGGTCAGCAGGACGGGCTCGCCCGCAGGCATCTCCGGTGCCGGGGCCTCGGGCTCCTCGACGGGCTGGTCCTGGTGGTAGCCGTGCATCAGCTTGGCCACCTCGCCGCGGGTGATCGGCTGGCCCGGACGGAAGGAGCCGTCCTGGTAGCCCACGCTGTAGCCCTCGGAGGCCAGCCAGGAGACGGCGTCATGGTGCGCATTGGACTCGGGAACGTCGTCGAACTCCTTCGCGGCGCCCTCCACCGTGGGATCCAGGGCGCGGTACAGGAAGGAGGCGAACTCGCCACGGGTCACGTCACGCCTCGGCTTGAACTCCCCGTCCGAGTAGCCGGTGGTGATCTCCTCGGCCATGCCCCAGTTGATGGCCTCGAAGTGGGCGTTGTCCTCCGGGACGTCGGGGAAGGACTGCTCTCCTGGCTCGGTGTCCGGCTGGACGTAGCGGTACACGAGGGACAGCGACTCGCCGCGGGTGATGTCCGTGAAGGTGCCGAAGGTGTTGTCGCTGAAGCCCTCGGCCAAGCCGGAGCACTGCATCCAGCGCACGAAGTCGTAGTAGTGGTTGCCCGGCTGGTTGTCCGCGAAGTTCTCCGCGGTGCACTCAGCCGCCGCGGGGGCCGCGTTCTCTGAGGCGTTGGTGGCGGCGGCCGGCGTGGCCAGGATGCCGATGGTCATGAGTCCGGCCAGGGCGGCCGCGGGTAGCTTGCGCTGCATGTAGGGCTCCGATGTCAGGCCTCGGGTGCCCAGCCGTGCGAGGGCCGGGTGCGAGTGATGAGGTGATGGGCTCGGCGGGGTACTCCCACCGGGACCGAACCAGTCCATCGGGCGCCGTCAACGCCCCGGCGTGCGTGAGGTGAACTTCATACCAAGAACGGGGGGACATTGCCGTTCAAGTCTTTCTGGCGCTCGCATCAGGAGCGCCGGCCGCGGGTCAGTGCCGCGTAGTCGCGCGAGATCGCCGCGGCGGCCTTCTGCAGCAGGGTGATGGTGGGCCGGGCTGGGGCGTGGTCATTGGGGACGATGACGGACAGGGCTCCGAGGACATCGTCCTGATGGCCGCGTAGCGGGACCGCGATGCCGCGGGCGGAGGTGTGGATGTACCCGTCACTGACCACGTAGCCCTCCTGACGGATCTCGGCGAACCGGCGGCGGATCCGTTCCGGCTCGGTCACGGTCAGCGGGGTGTAGTGGCGGACCCCGGCGGCGATGGCCGCCTCCTGCTCCGCTTCCGGGAGCCAAGCCAGCTGGACCAGCCCGGAGGAAGAGGCCAGTGCGGGCAACCGTTGGCCGATGACGGAGTAGTTCACCACGGCGTCCGGTGCCGTGAGGCGTTCGATGAACAGGACATCATGGCCCACGAGGATGCCGATCTGGGCGTGCTGTCGCACAGCATGGTGGACCTTCTGCAAGTGGGGCAGTGCTGCCGCCCGCAGGCCCGCCGCGCCCGGGGCCCGGGCGGACCACTCCCAGATCTTGGCCCCGATCCGGTAGGTCCGGTCCGGTGAGCGCTCGACCAGGCCGAGGGTGGTGAGCTCCCCGAGCAGGCGGTGCGTGGTGGAGACGGGGCTGCCGGCGCGAGCCGCCAGCTCCGTGGCCGTGAGGTACACGGAGCCGGAGTCGAAGGCATCCAGCAGGTCCACGGCACGGGACAGGGAGGACCGGCCAGCGGAGGTTCTGGCCACGGGGATTCCTTTCAGAGAGAAGAGTCAGGTGGAACCAGTGTGACATCACTCATAGTCGTGAGTGTCACCCTCGACGCCTAGGAGCCTCTCATGACCTCACGCCACGCCCTCGTCTCGGCCGGGCTGCTCTCTCTCGCCGCTCTCGCCCTGACCTCCTGCAGCTCCGGCTCGCCCAGCGACGCCGGCTCCGGGTCTTCGGAGGCCGGTTCCGCGCCGGCGCAGGCCGCGGCCGGGGAACAGCAGGCGGTCAGCATTGGATACTTCCCCCTGGTGCACACCTCGACCCTCGTCAACGCCGAGGAGGAGGGGTATCTGGCTGAGGCCGGGATCGATGCCGAACTGGTCCAGACCCAGGGCGGCGCGGCCGCAATCCCCGCGTTGGCGTCCGGGAATGTGGACGTCACCTACGCGAACTACACCTCGGCGCTGCTGGCCGCCCAGCAGGGGCTGCCCGATCGTGCTGATCGCAGGAAACGACGTCGGCGCGGATGACCACGGGATCTACGTGGACCCGGCCTCCGGCATCGAGGACATCGCGGATCTGAAGGGTAAGAGCTTCGCGGTGAACAACCTGCAGAACATCGGCACCGTGGCCTTGTACGCCCAAGCTGGAGGAGGCTGGCCTCTCGCCGCAGGACGTGGAGGTGCTGGAGATGCCGCTGCCAGACATGGCGCCCGCTGTGCAGAACGGCAACGTGGACGCCATCTGGCAGGTGGAGCCCTTCCAGGCCGTCTCGGAGCAGGCGGGACTGGTGAAGATCGGCAACCTCTTCGCCGGGCCCGCGGCGGACATGCCGGTCGCCGGGTGGATCACCACCCGGGACTATGCCGAGGCGAACCCCGAGGTCATCACGGGGCTGCGCGACTCCCTGAGCAGGTCCATCGAGGACCTGGACGGCAACCGCGAGGCCTTCGCCACCCTGGTGCCGGAGTTCACCACCGTGACGGCGGAGGTGGTGCAGGAGATCGACCTGCCCGTCTTCGCCGCGGAGGTGGACGTGGCCAAGGTCCAGGAGGGCGCCGACATGATGCTCGACTACGAACTGATCGACCAGGCTCTGGACGTCCAGGGCGCCACCTACACGGACTGACCGGAGAATCCCCCATGACTGATGCGACCACCACCCTTCCCGCCCCCACCGCGGCGGGTGCCCCCCACGGCGAGAGGCCCTTGCCGCCGGCGGCTGTCCCGGCGGCGCCCGCCGGAGTCCCGAGTGTGGACCACGACCCGTTCTCGGATGCCACCCTGACAGACCCCTATCCGATGCACGAGGCGCTGCGTGAGGCCGGGCCGGTGGCCTGGCTCTCGCAGTACGGTGTGTACGCGGTGGCCCGTTATGACGAGGTCGTCCATGTGTTGCAGAACCACGAGATCTTCGTCTCCGGACGTGGCGTGGGGCTTTCGGACTACCGGAAGAACAAGCCGTGGCGGCCGCCGTCGTTGCTCTTGGAGGCGGACCCTCCCCAGCACACCCGGGCACGCAAGGTGGCCACCTCGGTGTTCAACCCCAAGACCATGCGCCAGATCCGGGACGAGTTCCAGCAGGCCGCGGACCGGATGGTGGAGGCACTCTTCTCCGACGGGGACACCGTGGAGATCGACGGCGTGGCCGATCTCGCCGCGGCCTATCCCCTCTCCGTCTTCCCGGACTTCATCGGGCTCTCCGAGGAGGGGCGGGAGAACCTGTTGCCCTACGGGAACATGGCGTTCAACGCCTTCGGCCCGCCGAACCGGCTCTTCGAGCAGGCCATGGTGGATGGCGGCAAGGCGACCCCGTGGATCACCGAGCAGTGTGTGGTGGGGACCCCGAAGCCCGGGCGGTTCGGCGCCACCCTGCATGAGAAGGCCTTGGAGGCCGGCCTGGATGAGGATGAGGCGGCCCGTCTGCTGCGGTCCTTCCTGACCGCCGGCGTGGACACCACCGTGCACGGGATCGGCGCGGCCCTGCGGGAGCTGGCCGAGCACCCCGAGCAGTGGGCCCTGCTGCGTCAGGACCCGTCCACAGCGCGCGTGGCCTTCGATGAGACCGTCCGCCTCGTCTCCCCGGTGCAGACCTTCTTCCGCACGGTCAACGAGGACACCGAGGTCTCCGGGGTGCCCCTGCCGGAGGGGTCCAAGGTGCTGATGTTCCTGGCCGCCGCCAACCGGGACCCCCGCCACTGGGAGGCCCCGGACAGCTTCGACCTCACCCGCCAGACCTCCGGTCACGTGGGATTCGGATTCGGCATCCACTCCTGCGTCGGCCAGATCATGGCCCGGCTCGAGGGGCAATGCCTGCTGGGCGCGCTGGCCCGCAAGGTCGCCACGATCGAAGTGGTCGGGGAGGCGGAGCTGCAGCTGAACAACACCCTGCGTGGCTGGGAGCGGCTGCCGCTGCGGCTCACCGCCGCCTGATCACTCCAGGACGTCCACCACGAGACCGTCGAGGCCTGCGCCGGCGTCCTCGATGATGCCGGCCTCCTCGGTGGCCTCGGCGCCGCGCCGCATGGCCTGTTCGGGGAAACCCCAGCCGAACTTCGTGAGGATCATCGTCTCCGCGGTCTCCGGATCGATCTCGGTGAAGTTGGACAGCTCGGTGCGGAACTCGTCCGGGTGCTCGGTGGCGTACTCCTGGGACTGCTTCACCACCTCCACGAAGTCCTTGACCGTCTGCGGGTCCTCGGCCCACTTCTGCTCCGAGGTCAGATAGACGGCGGTGACGAACTCGGGGTCCACGTCGATGTAGGGATCGGCGATCAGCCGGTGCCCGGCGTCCTTGGCGTTGCCGAGGAAGGGCTCCGAGGTGGAGATGGCGTCCACCGAGCCGCGCTCCAGGGCCGGCTGCATATCCGGCAGGGGCAGCTCCAGGAACTCCACCAGATCCGGGTCTCCGCCGGCCTTCTTCACCGACTGGCGGATGGCGGCCTCATGCAGACCCTTGACGGCGTTGACGGCCACGGACTGACCCTCCAGATCGCCGGCGTCCTGGATCTCCGAGTCCTCGGGGACCACGATTCCGCCGTGGTCCTCCCCGGGGTCCCCGGTGGTGCGCCCGCCCTCGGCCACGGCGATCACGGGCAGCCCCGTCTCCCGGGCCTGGTAGGCGTTCACGCTGCCGGTGTAGACCATGTCGTACTGATCCTGCAGCAGTGCGGGGATGGAGATCGAGCTGCCGGGCGTGAATTGGATGTCGATCGTCAGCCCCTTCTCCGCGAAGAAGCCCTTCTCCTCACCGAGGTAGATGGCGGCCACGTCCACCACCGGCACGGCGGCCACACGGACCGTCTGCAGCTCGCCGGAGTCGGCCCCCGCAGAGTCCTTGGCGCCGGCCTGGCCGCCTGCTTCGGCGCCGCTGGAGGATGCGCTGCCGGAGGGGGCGCCGGAACCGCACCCGGTCAGCAGCATCAGGGACGCGGCGGTGGCGGCCAGGGCCGCGGTGATTCTCTTCAAGGTGACCTGCCTGGGGATACGGGTGGACGAGAGCGTCACACCAATCTGAGTTGCAATTGCAACGAGTGTGGCACGTCACATACGATCCGACAAGTACCCTCGCTGCACCAGGCGAGGTGAGGTGAACGGGAGTCAGGAGTTGTCGTGGGGAAGTGCAGCCGGCTCCAGGGAGGGGGGATGGTTCATCAGCGGGATGTTCTCGTACATCCGCCGCAGGAAGGACTGCAACTGCGCCCGTTCCTCCTCCGTGAAGCCGGCGAGCATGAGCTCGGCCCGCTCCAGGGCCACCGGCAGCACGGCATCATGCACCCGGGCTCCGGCACTGGTCAGGTAGAGGCGCCGGCGGGAACCGTCCTGCTCCCAGCAGATCAACTCCTTGTCCCGCAGCCGTTGCAGCCGCCGGCTCACCACCGACTTGTCCAGGGCCACCTGTTCCGAGATGTCCACCGCCTGGCACCCCGGTCGATTGGACAGGGTGGAGAGGATGGCGAAGTCCGGGGAGGTGACCCCGAAGTGCTCGTTGTAGATCCGGGAGCCTCCCCAGACATGCGCGTTGTCCACCAGGGAGAGGTACGCCGGGGTGAAGCTCTCCCGGTCGATCGTGCGATCGAGCGGAGTGCGGATCGGTTCGGGGGGCGTCATGAGACCCATCCAACCATCGGACAAGACCAGTTCAGTCACGATCAGAGACGAAGGACAGTATGAAGAAGCTTCTCAACAACCCACGGCACGTGGTCACCGAGTCCCTGGCCGGTCTGGTCCGACTGAACCCGCACCTGCGCCTGCTGGAGGGCACCCGCACGGTGGTGGACGGGGCAGCCGCCAGCCGCGGCTCGGTGGCCGTGCTCTCCGGGGGAGGCGCCGGCCATGAACCGGCACACGCCGGCTACGTGGGTCCCGGCATGCTCGCCGGCGCCGTCTCCGGCGAGGTCTTCACCTCCCCCTCGGTGGACGACGTGTTGGTGGGGATCCGTGCGGTGGACGCCGGGGCCGGCGTCGTCCTGGTGGTCAAGAACTACACGGGAGACCGGCTGAACTTCGGGCTCGCGGCCGAGCTGGCGCGTGCGGACGGGATCGAGGTCCGGATGGTGGTGGTGGCCGATGACGTGGCGCTGAACGGCTCCTCAGGGCACGCCGGGGACCGAGGACTCGCTGGAACGGTGCTGGTGCACAAGATCGCCGGGGCGGCCGCCGCGGAGGGGCGCGGGCTGGACGCGGTGGCTGCCGCGGCTCAGCGCGCCGCCGATGCCTTGGCCACCATGGGCGTGGCCCTGGGGTCCTGCACCGTCCCGGCGGCCGGCACCCCCAGCTTCGCGCTGGGCCCGGAGGAGGTCGAGTGGGGGCTGGGGATCCATGGCGAGCAGGGTGTGGAGCGCTCGGCCGTGGCCTCGGCCGAGGAGACGGTGGATCGTTTGCTGAGTGCCTGCCTGGCCGCGGGACGGATTCCCGACGGCGGCCGGGCGGCCCTGCTGGTCAACAACCTCGGCGGCAGCTCGGCCATGGAGGTCACGGTGGTGGCAGACGCCGCGCTCTCCTGGTTGGCGAGGCGCGGCATCGCGGTGGAACGCGCCTGGGCCGGGCCGTTCCTGACCGCCATGGAGATGGAGGGCGTGTCCCTGTCCCTGTTGGCCGTGGATGATGAGCTGGTGCAGCTGTTGGACGCCCCCGTGCAGACCACTGCCTGGCCCGCGCTGGACGGCCGGGTGAACGTCGATCCGTACCTGGCGGCACCCGCCGACGAGACTCCGGCGCTCGAGGGCCCGGCGCTCTCGGGCCCGGGCCGGGACGTGCTGGACCGGGTCATGGCGGCGCTGAGGGAGGCTGAGCCGGAACTGACCGCCATGGACCAGCTGGTGGGCGACGGCGACCTGGGCCACAGCCTGGACCGTGGCGCCCGCGCGGTGCTCGACTCGGCGGTGGGCCTGCCGGCCCGCCCGGATCGCTTGCTGCGCCGGGTCTCCGCGGTGGCCCGCCGCAGCATCGGTGGCACCTCGGGGCCGCTCTACGCCGTCTTCCTGCTCAGGGCCTCGGAGTCGTTGGCCGGGCAGGAGGCGCCGGAGGTGGCTGACTGGGCACGCGCCCTGGCCGCCGGTCAACAGGGCATCCAGGACCTCGGCGGCGCGCAGCCGGGGGACCGGACCATGCTGGACGCCCTCGCTCCCGCCGCCCGGGCGCTCGCCGCCGCCGAGGGGCCGTTGGGGGAGGCCCTGCGGGCGACAGCCGAGGCGGCGCGAGCCGGGGCGGAGGCCACCGCGGACATGGCGCCGCGCCGAGGCCGCTCCAGCTATGCCGGCGACCGGGTCAAGGGGCATCTGGATCCCGGGGCGTGGGCCGTGTACCTCTGGCTGGACGCGGCGGCGCGAGCCCTTGAGGCAGGGTAGGGGCCGCGCGGGCTATCTGAGGGTGACCCGCATCGGCATGGAGGTGTAGCCGCGCAGCCAGTGATTGATCTTGCGCACCGGCTCGGCCGTGACCTCGAAGGACGTCACGTGGGTGGCGAATGCCGTCAGCAGGCTCTCGGCCTCCATGCGGGCCATCATCTGGCCGACGCAGGCGTGGATGCCGTACCCGAATCCGGCGTGCCCGCGGACGTCTCGGGTGATGTCGAAGGAGTCCGGGTTCTCCCACCGGCGCGGATCGCGGTTCGCCGCGGAGAGGCAGTTGACGATCTTCTGCTCCGGCTCGAGCACCACGCCGCCGAGCTTGGTGCGGGTGCCCACGGTGCGGCCGATGAAGGGGCTCGGGGCGTAGCAGCGAAGCGTCTCCTCGAAGACGGTGCGGGCCAGCGATGGGTCGGCGCGCAGTGCCGCCCAGGCTTCGGGAGTGCGGGAGAGGGCCAACAGGGCGTTGCCGATGCCGAGCATGGTGGTGTCCAGTCCTGCGGAGAGGAAGGTGCGCACCAGCAGCCCGGCGGTCTCCTCCGTGATGGTCCCGGCATCAGCGGCAGCGAAGAACGTGCCCGCCAGTTTGGACTCGTCCAGGTTCTCCCGGCGCATCTGCCATTCCACGTACTCCTGGGCCCCGGCCGCCTGGAGCACGGCATCCTCGTAGAGCGCGGTGTCCCGTGGGCCCATGGCCTGGAAGTTCAGGTGGGCATACGTCAACAGGTGTTCGCGTCCCTCGGGGGCCAGGCCGATGGCGTCGGGGAGCACCTGGAGTGGGTACGCCTCCGCGAGGTCCGTGACGGCGTCGAACTCGCCCCGAGAGCAGACCTCCTCCACCATGGCGTGGGCGGCGGCCTGGAAGTCGTCCTTGAGCTGCTTGACCACCTTGAGGGAGAGTGCCGAGTTCATCAGTTTGCGCGTCACGGTGTGCTGCGGCTGGTCCTGTTCCAGGATCACGCTCGGCTTGCGCCAGTTGTCCTGCAATGCCGTGTTGGTCAGGCCGGTGCCGTGGGAGGAGATGAAGGTCTCCTGGTCCAGGAAGATCTCCTGGACCAGGTCTGCCCGGCCGGTCGCCCAGATGCCGTGGCTCTCCAGCCACACCACCGGTCCGGCCTCGCGGATGGCGTCCTCCACCGGGAAGGGGTCCTGCAGTGAGGGGACGGAGAACGGATCCACGTTCAGGCGGGGGGCCCCGGCGGATGCTCCGGCTGCGGCGGTGGTCATGATGCTCTCCTGGAGATCCGGCTCGGCCGGCGTTGAGTTGCTATTGCAACACATGGTGTCACGGGTCACGCTGTTCAGCAATTGAGTGCGTCACCCGGGCGCGTGTTCTCGTCGCCAGGCGTCGATGGCCTTGATGTGTGGGGTGAAGTGCTCCTGGGTGAAGGTGACCAGTTCCGTCACCCGGCGCGGGGGCCGGCGTCGTTCCACCGGCTTGAGCCAGGCCACGTGCACGCGCACGTCCTCCGCATCCACCGCGAAGGGGACCTCCACCACGGGGTGGCCGTCCACCGTCCACGGCGAGGCGTCCGGCTGGACCAGCGTGGCGATTCCGAGCCCGGCGCCCACCAGGGCGCGGGTCAGGGGCAGCGAGGAGGTCACCCAGGCGATGCGCGGATCCTGCTCGGTGATGCCCAGCACCCTCAGGGTGTTGGCCTTGCTGGGGGTGTTGCCCAGCAGGATGAGCGGTTCCCCGTCGATGTCGGCCACCGTGAGGTGGGTCCGCCCGGCCAGCCGGTGGTCAGCCGGCAGGAGGACGTGGGGGGCGCGGTGCAGGATGAGCTCGTGGCTGATCGCGGCGGGGACGTCATGCGGGTAGGTGAAGCCCACGTCGATCACCCCGGCCTGCAGCCCGGACATCAGGCCCGCATGGTCCGTCTCCACGAAGGACAACTCCACGAGTGGGTGAGTTGCGGCGAAGTCCGTGAGGATCATCGGCAGGATGTAGGGCGCCAGCGTGTCATAGACACCGATCGTGAGCGGGCCGCGCAGTTGCCCGTCCCGTTCCTGCAGGAGGCGGCCCGCCTCCTGTGCCGTGCGGAGGACGATGGCCGATTCCCGGTGCAGCTGGCGGCCGGCGGCCGTGGGCCAGGCGCCCTGGGCCTTGCGGCGGACCAGGAGTCGCTGGCCGATCTGCCGCTCGAGTTCGTCGATCGCGGAGGACACCGAGGACTGCGCCGTGGTCAGTTCTCGCGCGGCCGCGGACAGGGATCCCGTGCGCACCACGGCGTCGAAGATCTCCAACTGGCGCAGGGTGAAGGGCAGGGCCATGACGTCCTATATCGAGAGAGCCGATGTTATTTGTCTAATCTTCCCCTTTGTCTCGATGTGATGTCCAGCACAGGATGGATGCAACGCAAGAACGCGCCTCACCGAAGCGAAGGAGCATCGCATGTCCACCATCACCTTCCACCAGCCCGACGGCGCCACCCAGGTCCTGGAGCTGGAGAAGCCCGAGCGGATCATGCAGGCGGCCCTGAAGAACTCCGTGCCCGGGATCGTGGGCGAGTGTGGCGGGCAGGCGATGTGCGCCACGTGCCACGTCTACGTCCGCGAGGACTACCTGGACGCCCTGCCGGAGATCGGCGACGACGAGGAGGAGATGCTCGAGGTCACCGCTTCGGAGCGTGACCCGCAGCGCAGCCGGTTGGGCTGCCAGATCGAGGTCGGTGCCAACGGTCTGGAGTCCATCGAGGTGGACGTCCCGGAAGAGCAGGTCTGAGCCATGACCAACCTTCCAGGAGCCGTCATCATCGGCGGTGGCCAGGCGGGTCTGCAGGCCGCTGCATCCCTGCGTGAGGGCGGATTCACCGGCCCCGTGACCATTGTGGCGGAGGAGGCCGGCCAGCCGTATCAGCGCCCGCCGCTGTCCAAGGACTACCTCAAGGACAGCTCGACGGCCCAGCCCCTGCCCCTGCGTGGTCCGGCCTTCTTCGCCGAGCAGGACCTCGATCTGCGCACCGGTATCGCGGCCACCGGCGTGGACCGGCAGGCCCAGACCGTGAACCTGGCGGATGGCACGGTGCTGCCCTATGCCTCGCTGATCTTCGCCACCGGTGCCCGAAACCGCGAGCTGCCCACCCCGGGCATCGACCTGCCCGGCATCCACGGCCTCCGCACCCTGGACGACGCCGAGCAGCTCGGCACCGCCCTGGACACCGCTCGGAATGTGGTGGTGGTCGGGGCCGGATTCATCGGTCTGGAGTTCGCCGCGGCGGCCCTGGCCCGCGGCTGTCACGTCACCGTGCTGGAGTTCGCCCCGCGCCCCATGGGCCGGGCGCTCACCCCTGTGCTGGGGGACTGGTTCGCCGGCGCACACCGGCAGGCCGGAGTGGATCTGCGCCTCGGGGAGGGGATCGCCGCCTTCGAGGCCGGCGACGACGGTCGGGTCGGCTTCGCCGTCTCGACCACCGGGGACCGGTACCCGGCAGATCTGGTGGTGGCCGGCGTCGGGGTCCAACCCAACGATCGGCTGGCCGCCGAGGCGGGACTGGAGACGTCCAACGGGATCGTGGTGGATGCGAACCTGCGTACCGCGGACCCGGTCGTCTATGCGATCGGTGACTGTGCCAACTTCCCGTGTGAGCACGCCGATGGGCCATTCCGCCTGGAGTCCGTGCAGAACGCCACCGACCATGCCCGCCACGTGGCGAAGGTGATCCTCGGCCAGGAGGCACCGTACCGGGAACTGCCGTGGTTCTGGTCCACCCAGGGACCGTACCGGCTGCAGATGGCCAACATCGTGCGGGCCGACGACGAGACCGTGGTGGTGGGCAACCCGGACCCGGCGGACCCGAAGTTCTCCGTGTTCTGCTTCCGAGACGGCATCCTGGCCGCCGTGGAGTCCGTGAACCAACCCGGCGACCACCTCTCCGCACGCAAGATCCTCGCCGCCGGGATCGAGATCACCCGCGAGGAGGCGCTCGCCGAGGGGTTCTCCCTTCGCGCGGCCTACAAGGAACGGATGCAGCCGGTGGGCCTGTAGGTCTCGAGGGCGAGGATCCAGCAGCGGCCCCTGGGGGATCAGGGTCGGCCCGTGTCCAATACGGTGAGTTCCAGGGTTGAGCCTCTCGCACCGGTCTTCACCGTCACGTCACCAGCGGGTGCAGTGGATTCAATGCTCGGGTGGTCATCGCTGGAGACGCGTAGTACCAGTCGGTGTCCTGCAGGAATCCGGTAGTGGGTGGGCCAGACATGCACGTCCATGTCATACGTCGTGCCGGGCTCCACCGGAGACAGCCGGGTGTGGGTGTCGCGGTGGCTGGCTTTGAGCCATCCCTCGGTGACCCGGGAGGTGGTTCCGTCGGGGGCCTCGTCGTAGAGGGCCAGGGCGACGTTGCCGTCTGATGCAGAGAATGATGTCCGGAGCCGGGCGGTGGTGTCGCCGGCGAGGACCATGTCCTGGCGCAGGGGCGGGGTGCTGAACGTCAGTTGTTCGTGAGGCTCGGAGGGCGTGCTCTCCGTGTTGACGGCAAAGCTCTCCTCGCCCGGGCGACCGGCGCCCCTGGACAGGGAGCCGCCCTCCCGCAGATGGAACGTGATGTCCCGCGCCCCGTCGGCCGGCCACTGGTCGAATTGGTGCCAGCCGGCGCTCACCCCGGTGCTCGACACCTCATAGGAGGTGACGTGCTTGGCCGGTAGAGGTGCAGCCGAGTCGTCCTTGAGCCAGTGGTCCCACCACGCGAGGTAACCGCCCTGGCCGATGTCTTCGGCTTGCCCGGATGGCCATCCGTGCTCCCATGGGCCAGAGACCAGCCAGACGTTGTCGGGCTGGGCCTGGTAGTTCTTCACCATGCCGTCTCGATACCGGTCGTACCACCCGTTGATCTCAAGCGTGGGTATCGTCAGGTTCTCCCAACGGGACATGACGCTGCGGTCTCGCCAGAAATCATCGTAGAGGGGGTGCTCGGCATAGGTCTCCAGAGTGCTGGGGGCAATTGCTGCCTGCCAGTCGCGGATGCGGGGTGAATAGATCCCACCGTGATAGATGGTGTTCTCATACCAGTCGTGAATGCCATTGGCCGGGATGATCGCCTCCAGATGCGGGGGCTTGTTGACGGCGACCAGTAGCGTACTGTGACCGCCGTAGCTGACGCCCATCTGCCCGATCTTGCCCGTGGACGATGGGTGGTGGGCCAGCCACTCGATGACGTCATAGTTGTCCCGCTGCTCTTGCGGGCTGAACGGGTCGAGGTGCCCGGAGGACTCTCCTGAACCTCGGGCCTGACACACCAGCGCGTTGTAGCCGCGTTCCACGAAGTATGAGGCGCCTTCGCCGAACGCCTCGGCGTTCTCGGCATAGGCGGTGTATTCGTACACGATGCCGGGGAACGTGCCCGTCGCTGGTTCCGTCGGGGAGTCTCCGGGCCGATACATCTGGCAGGCCACGTGGTTACCGTCGCGCACCGGCACCTGGACGTCCTCTGTGATCACGTCATACTCGGCCGGACGCCCGTAGCTGAAGAACGGGTCGTCGAGGTCTCCCGGCGTCCCCTCCTGCGTCGAGGAGCGGGGCGGCGCTGGGGTGGCATCGGAGGGCGCGGCAGTTGCCGGAGTGGCGGTGAGCAGGGCGGCCACCACCATGAATCCGATGAGGGACCGCCGTCGACGCGGTGCTGCGGTCGGGGAGTTGTTGAGGCGGGGCCATTGCATGTTGATGCTCCTTCTACTGCTCGTGGTGGGGTGACGTTTCCAGAGGCATGCTGAGCAGGTGATAACTCAAGGTCTTGCCGTGGCCGTCCAGCACAGGGGATCCGGTGACGCCTCCGCCCAGGGCTCCAGGCAGAGTGAAGACCAGGGCCCGCAGGGCCGGCATCTCCCTGCGTGTGACGGGCGCGGTCAGATCCAGCGGGTAATGAGCCGCGATGGACGAGCTCGTGAGGACGTCTTCGAGCAGGCTGTATGCGCTGGCGTCCCGGGCCAGGACGGCGAGGATGAGGGTGTCCCCTTTGTCTCCGGCACGGACATCGGCACAGTCGTCGACCGTTCTCATCAGGCCTCCTCGATGGTGACGTTCGGGCGAACCAGCGCTCTGGGCAGGGTGCAGGAGCGAATGGCCAAGACCTCCTCGATGTGACGCCGGGCGCCTCCTCCGGCTGCGGGGCCGTTGGTGTAGAGGGATTCGACTTCCCAACCCACCGCCTCGGCCGAGCGGCGATCAGCGACCCGGGCTGCCACGCGCAGGCGCACCTCAATCGGGTCCTGGGCCGGAGCCAGTCCCCGGAACGCCGCACCTGTGCCGATGAGTTCGATCAGGATGCCGCGCGGATCGAGGCCGTGGATTTCCTCCAAGCGGGTGCGGACGATGCGGGCGGCGTGTTCGCCCCTTTGCCGGGCACGAGGGCCCGCATAACTGATCTGCCCTTCGCCCAGCCACCCCCCGCGGAAGCCCAGGGTGACCTTGAGCTCGTCCGGGCGGATGGATCCGGATCCGCCGCGGACCTCGACCCGGTCCTCGCCGGCCTGTTCGAGGGACACGGAGGAGAAATCGGCGACGACGTCCGGGGTGATGTAGGCCGAGGGGTCGCCCACCTCGTACAGCAGTTGCTCGGTGACCGTGCGGGTGTCGATCAGTCCCCCGGAGCCGGGCAGTTTGGCGAGCATCGCGGTGCCGTCAGCTGCCACGTCCGCAAAGGGGAAACCCAGCCGTTCCAATCCTGGTACGGGTTTGGTGACGGGGTCGGCGAAGTAGCCACCGGTCAGTTGCCCGGCGCACTCCAGCAGGTGCCCGACCACAGTCCCTTGCCCCAGTAGCGCCGGCTCCCCGGTGAGGTCCCAGCCGAACTCGTGTGCCAGAGGGCCCAGGTAGAGGGCGGGATCTGCGAGTCGGCCGGCGATCACCACGTCGGCCCCCTCGGCGAGGGCCTCGATGACCGGAGCCGCCCCCAGGTAGGCATTGGCCGAGACCAGCTCGTCGGTCTCCGCCGAGAGCGGGTGGCCGGTCTCCCACAGGAGGGGGTCCACATGGTGCACGGCCTCGAGCACGTCGTCGCCGGTCACCACGCCTACCCGCGTCCCCGCGAGTCCTTGTCCCCTGGCGACGCCTACGGCGAGTGTGCCCGCTGCCCTGGGATCGGCTGCTCCGCCGTTGGTGATGATCGTGGTGCCGTTGCTCCGGCAGGCCGGCAGGGTGGCCTCCAACCGGCGGCGCAGTAGTGGATCGTAGCCCTCGCCCGTTCCAGCCAGGCGTCGGGCGTTGGCAGCAGCGATCGTACGTTCCCCAAGGACTTCGAAGACCAGGTAGTCGAGTGCGGCGAAGCGGGCGAGTTGCGCGGCCGGATCGATTCGGTCGCCCGCGAATCCAGCACCGGCTCCGAGCCGGATGCTGCGGCTCATGCAGCGACTCCCAGGGCGATCGCCCCGGTCAGCAGCGCCACGACGAGCATGATGATACTGACCAGCCAGGCCCAACCGAAGAGGGCTCGGATGTGCTTGCCGATGTCCACTCCGGCCAATCCCACCAGCAGGTAGAAGGACCCGGTGAGCGGGCTGACGGGGAAGCCCACCGTTTCCTGGCCGAGCAGGGAGGCCTGGGTGATTTCCATTGCTGACACTCCGTACTGCTCACCCAGGGCGTTGAGCACGGGCAGGACCCCGAAGTAATAGGCGTCCGGACCGAACAGCAGGCTCAGCGGTACACCAAGCGCCCCTGCGATCACCGGAAGGCCGGGAGCGGCTGAAGCGGGGATCACCGACGTTGCGGCGTCGGCCATCGCCGTGATCATCCCGGAACCCTCAAGGATGCCGAGAAAGGCACCGGCGGCCAGCAGCGTGGTGGCCATGAGCATGGCGCCCGTGGCATGGGCTTCGATGCGGGCGGTCTGACGCTTCAGGCCCGGGTAGTTCACTATCAGTGCCACCACGACACCGGCGAGGAAGATCAGCTCAGGCGGAGCCAGTCCTACGATCAGGGCCACCAGTATCGCAACTGTCAGCACCGCGTTGAACCACAGCAGGCGAGGTCGGCGCAGGGACCGCTCCTCCTCGGTCAGCTCGTCGATGGCTGGGCGTACCTTGACCTCGGTCTCGGCGGCCGTCCCTCCGGCGGCGGCAGGA
This sequence comes from Citricoccus nitrophenolicus, assembly GCF_047305825.1. Lineage (GTDB taxonomy): Bacteria > Actinomycetota > Actinomycetes > Actinomycetales > Micrococcaceae > Citricoccus > Citricoccus nitrophenolicus. The sequence goes on from NZ_CP063070.1 coordinate 2,126,660, forward strand.
GTGGAGCCGCTCTCTCCGGGGGCGGTCTCACTCGGTGAAGCGGACGCGGCTCGAGTGATCCGGCGATGCTCCCGGGCTCCGAGGAGCCAGGCAATGGCCAGGGCCGCCGCCATGCCGGCAATCTGGGCCGGGATCAGTGGTACCCAGAGGTCATTGACCGAGATGCCGGAGGTTGCGGCGGCCCGGGCCGTCGGGCCGCCCCAGGGGAGCAGGTTCATGGTCCCTGCGCCCAGACCCACGCATACGCTCAAGGTCAGTCGGCTCATGCCCAAGCGGTCGAACAGGGGGATCATGGCCGGGATGGTGATGAGGAAGGTGGTTGCCCCCGCACCGTCCAGGTGTGCCATCATGGCCAGCGCCGTGGTGGCAAGGCAGATGGTCACCGGAGCGTTGCCGGCCCACCGGATGATGCGCCGGATGATGGGGTCGAAGAGTCCCGCATCCCGCATTACTCCGAAGTAGGTGATGGCGAAGACGAACATCACCGTCACCCCGACCACACCACCGAGTCCATCGGCGACGAACTCACCGATCTCCGCCGGGCCGAACCCTGCGATCAGTGCGAACACCATCGGTACCCCGGCCAATGCCACGACGGCTGCCACCCGATTGGAGAGCAGTAGCGCCAGGATCACCCCGATGGTGAGAAAGCCTGTCCATGCGAGCACGAGAAGCCCCTTTCATTGTCTTCCCGCCAGTGTGAACTGAGTCACCTTATGCAGTCCAACATCATCCAGAGATAGACTCATGAGCTGTGAGCATGAATCTGGGTGTCCATCATCTGCGGGCCATCGTGGCCGTCGCCGATCACCGCAGTTTCACCGTGGCTGCCACGCACCTGGGGGTGGTTCAGTCCTCACTGAGTCGGACAGTCCTTGAGGCGGAGCGGCGCCTGCAGACCCCACTGTTTCGGCGCAGCACCCGGCGTGTGGTCCTGACCACCGATGGAGAGGCGGTGGTCGCTGTAGCCCGTGGGGTGATCGAGCAGGTGGACGCCGGCCTCGAGCACATCGAGGGCTACCTTGCCGGCACTCGGGGCAGCATCACCATCGCCACGCTGCCCTCTTTGGCGGCCACCCTGCTGCCCCCGGTGATCCGCCGCTACCAGGAGCTGCACCCGGACGTGGTGCTCCACGTTGAGGACGACCTCAGCGACCAGGTCGCCGAACATCTGCAAAGCGGCCGAGCCGACCTGGCGCTCACCACCGACCCCGAGAACAGCAAGGACTACGTGGTCCGTCCCATCGCGGAGGACAGCTTCTTCCTTGCCGTGCACCCAGCCCACCGGTACGCCGAAGCCGGGGTCGTGAACTGGACTGATCTGCAGACAGAGCCGATGATCGCCTTCGGCCCGGCCTCCAGCGTCCAGCAAGCCGTGGCTCGGGCCCTCAGAGACGCCGGCGTCTCCCCAGCCACGATCGTGCGGGCTCAGAACGTCGCCGCCATCGCCGGGCTGGTCGCGTCCGGACTGGGCGTGGCGCCGGTCCCGGGATTCGTGCTGCCGCTCATGCGCTTCGCAGGCCTGACCGCAGTCCAGCTGGTCCCGCAGCGCTCCCGCACCATCACCCTCGTCCACCACCGGGACCGTCCACTCTCGCCTGCCGTCAGAGCGTGGGTGGACGTGGTGGACCAGTACCTCGGGGCGCAACCGCAGAAGCTGCCAGGGGTGCACTGGATCCGCCCCGAGGGGAGGCTGGGCTCTTGATCCCGGATCGCCGGGCCGGGCGATCCTCCCGGCCACAGGGTGCGCACGTGTGGCGCCACTGTTGGACCCCGTCCGGACCCCGTCGCCACGGCGGCGGTATGACCGTCCCCTCCTCCTGATCCCGCCTGATCCCGCGGTCGAAAGCGGCCCGTTCTGACGTCCTTCAGGCGTCAGAACGGGCCGCTTTCGACCTCCAGTTGTAGGGGTCAGGCCTTGGAGAGGCCCAGGGCGTGGGGCTCCATGAAGGCGCGGAGGCCGATGGGGCCCATCTCGCGTCCGATGCCGGACTGCTTGACGCCGCCGAAGGGTGCGCGCTGGTCCAGGAAGGGTGCGCCGTGGGTGTTGTGGAAGATGTACCCGGCCTCCAGGCGTGAGCCCACGGTGCGTGCGCTCTCCTCGTTGGAGGTCCAGACGGAGTTGCACAGCCCGTAAGGGGTGTCATTCACCATCCGGATGCCGTCTTCCACCTCCTCGAAGGTGATGATCGGGATGGTCGGACCGAACTGCTCCTCCGTGACCACGCGCAGGGAGGGATCCGGGTCCAGGACCAAGGAGGGCCGGATGAAGTTCCCCTCTGCCCAGTCGCCGCCGGGCAGTTCTCCGAACTCGCGGACATCCGCGCCGGAGTCCTTGGCCTCCTGGACCAGCTCGGTGACGAACTGCAGTTGGGCCTTCTGGTGGAACGGGCCCATCGTCGTGGACGGGTCCGAGGCCGGACCGATCTTCACGTTCTCCAGGCGCTTGGTCAGCTCGGAGACCAGTTCCTCCTTCTTCGAGGAGTGGACGTAGATGCGCTTGGCGTTCATGCAGATCTGGCCGGTGGAGGCGTAGATCCCGCCGAACAGTGCATCCATGTTCTCGTCGGTGAACTCGGCGTCCTCCAGGATGAGCACGGCGTCATTGCCGCCGAGCTCCAGGGTGACATTGGTCAGTGACTGCGCGGCCATGGACATGATGCGCTTGCCGCCGCCCACGGAGCCGGTGAAGCAGACCTTGGCCACGTCCTCATTGGAGACCAGCGCTTCGCCGATCTCGGCGTCCTCGCCGGTGACCACGTTGAGCACGCCGGCGGGCAGCTTCTCCGCGAAGCGCTGCACGGCGCGGGTGGTGGCCAGTGGGCAGGAGGGCGGTGGCTTGACCACCACGGTGTTCCCGGCCATCAGGGCATAGGGCAGGGCCGCGCCGAGGATGGCGATGGGCCAGTTGAACGGCACGATGATCGTCACCACGCCCATGGGCTTGTAGGAGACGATCGTCTCGGTGGGTGGGCCGGGCAGGGTCTCGGTGGCGTCCACGATGTCGGCCAGGCCGATCGCCAGATCAGTGCGCTGCACCAGTCCCATGTGGTCGCCGATGCACTCGCCGACGACTTTTCCGTTCTCTGCGGACAGGATGGCGGCATCGGCCTCGACGTCTGCTGCGACGGTCGCATTGGCCTCGGTGAGCAGGGCGCCGCGTTCGGTGGGGGACAGCGCTGCCCAGGCTGGGAAGGCCTCCTTCGCGGCGGCCACGGCCTCGAGGGCCTGTTCGCGGGTGGCGGCGGCGGCCTCGCCGACCACCTCGGAGGGCTTGGCCGGATTGGTGATGGTCAGGGTCTTCTCGGTGTGGTGTTCCTGGCCCCCGTAGTACAGCGCGCTGGTGGCTCGGGCGACGGTGCCGGTGTCAGTCATGATGCCTCTTCCTGGGATGGTGAATGCGGCTGGGAGGACGTGGAAATCCAACACCTTCGGGCGGATGGGGATTTTCCGCAGTGGGGCCGGGCGGCCCGGGATCGAACGATTGAAGGCGTGATCCACATCACTCTGATGATAGTGAACCAAAGCCCATGGTGGTGCGTCAAGGATGGGCGGGCCGCCGGGGGCGAGAATCGCCGCGAGATCCGACTCGGCGAAAAGATTCTTCCGCAAAAATCCAGGTCAGAGCGCATTTTCAAGAGTTAGCGCAAAAATGAGGGAAATTCCCCTTTACGGAGCGAGCCGGTTGCGCCTAGTGTCTCGGGGAGATATAGATCACATCCCAGCAAAGTGGCTGGGTGGCCAAGACTTCCCCGGGGGTATCCCTTGACGTCAACGATTGCTCGACCGGAGACCAGTGTCTCCGAGTTGGAAGACCTCTCCTATGAGTTGCGAGAGAAATTACTCCTTCTCTGTGGAGAATATAACGGTTCAGTCCACATCGGTGGAGACCTTTCCTGTGCGGATGTTCTCACGTTGTTGTTCCACTACGGAATGCGCGTGGACCCACAGGACCTGCGCAACCCGGAGCGGGACCGCTTCGTGCTCAGCAAGGGCCACGCGGCCGTCTGCATGTACATCACCATGGCCATCCGCGGCTTCTTCGACTACCGCGGGATCGTGGACACCTACGGCCAGCTTGACTCCGCCTATGGCATGCACCCGTGCAAGGTGCAGCTGCCCGGGGTGGAGGTCTCCACCGGCTCCCTCGGCCACGGACTGCCGCTGGCCACCGGCATGGCCCTGCACGCCCGGCGCAACGGGATGGACCACCGCGTCTTCACCCTGATGGGGGATGGCGAGACCGGCGAGGGCTCGGTCTGGGAGTCCGCCCTGGCCGCGAACAGCAACAACCTCGGCAACCTGGTGGCGTTCATCGACCGCAACCGCCAGTTGATGACGAGCTTCGCCGAGGAGCGCGTCAAGCTGGAGCCGTACCCGGACAAGTGGCGTGCCTTCGGTTGGAACGTGATCGAGGTGGACGGTCATGACATGGGTGCCCTCGTGGCCGCCTTCGACTCCCTGCCCGCCCCGGACTCGGACACCCCCACGGTGATCATCTGCGACACGGTCAAGGGCAAGGGCGTGGACTTCATGGAGGCCAACCTGGCCTGGCACGCCGGCTCCCTCAACGAGACGGACCTGCAGCGTGCCCTGGCCTCGCTGGCCCACGGACGAAAGGCGGCCTGAGCATGACCAGCACGGACGTAACCTCCTTCACCTTCGGGGAGCTGCTCTCCTCCCGCACGGTGATCGGCCAGACGCTCAAGGAACTGGGCGAGGCGAATGACAACCTCTGGGTCCTCACCCCGGACATCGGGGCCACCCTGGTGGAGTTCCGGGACACCTTCCCGGACCGCTTCGTGGACGTCGGACTCTCGGAGCAGGCCTGTGTGGGCATCGCTGCCGGTCTGGCCAACGAGGGCAACATCCCGGTGGTCTCCGGCATGCTCCCGTTCCTGAGCATGCGCGCCCTGGAGCAGGTCCGCTCGGACATCTGCTATCCCAACCTCCCCGTGAAGATCGTGGGCACGCACGGTGGGCTGGTCGGCAACGGCGGCTCCACCCACTACGCCGTGGAGGACCTGGGACTGATGACCTCCCTGGTCAACATGACCGTCACCTCGATCGGCGATCCCCTCATGGTGGGCGAGGTGCTGCGCCAGTCCATGAACATGACCGGACCGCTCTACATCCGCCTGGCCGTGGGCAAGAAGGACAAGGTGGTCTACGAGCCCGGATCCGTCACCATCGAGATCGGCAAGGGCATCACCGCCCGCGAGGGCAGTGACCTGACCCTCTTCGCCCACGGCGAGACCGTCTCCCAGGCCCTCGAGGCCGCGGACGTCCTGGCCGCCGAGCACAGCATCAACGCCCGGGTGGTGGACATGTTCACCCTCAAGCCGATCGATGCCGACCTCATCCAGCGGTGCGCCGAGGAGACCGGCCGCTTCGTGGTGGTGGAGGACCACCTGGCCTACGGCGGCCTGGCCTCCCAGATCTCGGACGTGATCGTGGACCGCGGCCTGCGTCTGGAGGGCTTCCAGCGCCTCGGCATCCCGCAGGTCTTCGCCGGCTTCGGCGAGGACACCGAGTTGCGGGACAAGCACGGCTACGGACTGCAGGCCACCGTGGACGCAGCCCTGGCGGTGACAGCATGAGCGCCCCGGTGCAGGACGTCGAGACCGTTGCGGTCACCAGGATCGGCAGCCTGACAGCGCCCGACGCCGGCCAGCGCGGCTCGGTCGGTGTGGTCACCTTCCCCGCGAATTCAGTAGGACCGGAGGACGTGCGCATCACCGTGGCCTACGCCGCGATCTGCGGCTCCGATCCACATCTGGCCGAGGGCTTCTTCGGCACCGAGGTGCCGATCGGCCTCGGTCACGAGATCTCCGGGGTGGTGGCGGAGCTCGGATCCGGCGTTCGCCGCACGGACCTGAAGGTGGGGGACCGGGTCTCCGGCAACTTCGTTCGGTTCTGCGGTGCCTGCCAGCCCTGCCAGGACGGCCGCCAGCAATTCTGCACTAACCTGCACGAGTACAACCGCCCCGGCATGGCCCGGTCCGTGGTCTGGCACGAGTCCCAGGTGTATCGCCTGCCGGACAGCGTCTCGCTGCTCAAGGGCTGCCTGCTGGAGCCGACCTCGGTGGCCGTGCGCATCGCGGACAAGACCCGCATCCGCCCGGGGGACCGGGTGGCGGTCTGCGGCGGCGGCCCCATCGGCCAGTTGTCCCTGCAGCTCATGCACCGCTACGGCGCCACCTCCCTCACCCTGATCGAGCCGATCGCCGAACGGCGCGAGCTGGCCCGGCGATTCGGTGCCCGCCATGTCATTGACCCCAACAGCGAATCCCTCACCGAGCGCAGCCGGGAGATCACCGCGGGGGCGGGCTTCGACGTCGTGATCGATGCCTCCGGCTCCCGGCACGCGGTGGCCGGGCTGCTGGACCTGGCCGCCCCCGGCGGGACGGTGGTCTACGGCGCCATGTACCCGGAGGAGTACGAGCTGCCGCTGAACCTCTCCGACTACCTCTACCGCAAGGAGCTGACGCTGACCGGGGTCTTCGTGTCCCCGTACACGTTCCCGCGGGCCGTGCGGTGGTTGGAGGAACTGGATCTGGAGCCGTTCCTGCAGTCCGTCTATGACCTGGAGGACGCCGCCGAGGCCTTCGAGACCCACCTGGGCGGGGCCTACCCCAAGGTCGTCATCCGGTGCAATCACCTGCCGGAGGACCAGCCGGAGGACGGAGCGGGGCGGCCATGAGTACCGCGACGGCGGAGCCCCGCGCGCCGCAGGCCGAGCGCCTCGCGCTGCAGGCCACCGGGATCTCCAAGAACTTCGACGGTGTGGCCGCCCTGACCGAGGCCCGCCTCGAGGTCCGCCCCGGGGAGATCCACGCCCTGCTCGGCGAGAACGGCGCCGGCAAGTCCACGCTCATCAAGGTCCTCACCGGGGTCCACCAGCCGGACGCCGGCTCGATCGAGTCCTCGGGGACGCCGGTCCAGTTCTCCGGGGTCCGGGACGCCAACGAGGCCGGCGTGGCGGCGCTGTATCAGGAGACCTCGATCATCCCCACGATCAGTGTGGCCGAGAACATCCTGCTCGGTGAGCGCACCCCGAGTTCCGGCGGGGTGGTGCGCTGGAGTGAACTGCGCCGGGAGGCGCGGCGCCAGCTGGACCGCCTGAACCAGGGCCGGATCCCCCTGCGCCGGCTGGCAGGGCGGCTCTCCCCGGTGCAGCAGACCATGGTCTCGGTGGCCCGTGCCCTGGCCTCGGATGCCCGGGTGCTCATCCTCGACGAGCCGACGGCGGCCCTGACGGACACCGAGATCAAGGACCTGTTCACCGTGCTGCGCGGGCTGCGGGCAGACGGGGTCGGCATCGTGTACGTCTCGCACCGCCTCGAGGAGGTCTTCGAGCTCTGCGACCGCGTGACCATCATGCGCAACGGCCAGACCATCGTGACCCGGGACGTGGTGGAGATGACCATCGACGAGGTCATCTCCACCATGGTCGGCCGACCCGCCGAGGACCTGTTCCCCGAGCGCGGCACGGCCACGGACCAGGTGGTACTCCGGGTCGAGGGCCTGTGCGGCAACAAGGTGCAGGGCCTGGACTTCTCCGCCCACGCCGGCGAGGTGCTGGGCATCGGCGGACTCGCCGGTGCCGGCCGCAGTGAGTTGATGCGCCTGCTGGCCGGGGACCAGAAGAGGGCCGGTGGGACCATCAGCGTGGACGATGAGCCGGTCGCCGGGACCAGCGGGGTCGGCCGCGCCCTGGACCGGGGCATCGCCCTGGTCCCGGAGGAGCGGCGCTCGCAGGGGGTGTCCCTGGGGGCCTCGATCCAGGACAACATCGCCGGGGCCAACTTGGAGAAGGTCAGCTCGGCCGGCTGGATGTCCTCCCGCCGGGTCACCGAGCTGGCACGCCGCGGCATGGACAACCTGCGCGTCAAGGCACGCAGCCCGCGTCAACCGGTCGGGCTGCTCTCCGGCGGCAACCAGCAGAAGGTGGTCCTGGCCAAGATGCTGGCCCGCGATCCCCGGGTGCTGCTGCTCGACGAGCCGACCCGCGGCATCGACGTGGGCACCAAGGCCGAGATCTACCGACTGATCCGGCAGTTGGCGGCGCAGGGAACCACCATCATCGCCGTGAGCTCCGAACTCCCCGAACTGATCGGCCTGTCCGATCGGATCCTCATCATGCATGAGGGACGCGTCTCCGGTGAGGTGCCCGCCGAGGGCGCTGACGAGGAGACGCTCCTGTCGCTCTGCTACGGAAGGACCGCCTGAGATGGCCACCATGACTCCCCCTGATTCCGCGATCGCGGTGGAGGTGCCCGAGAAGCGCACTCCCCTGGTCCAGCTGGTCTGGCAGGGCGGGACCATCATCGCCCTACTGGCCCTCATCCTGATCTTCGGGGTGCTGAGACCGTCAGCCTTTCTCAGTCTGGGCAACCTGACCAACGTCCTGGCCCAGGTGGCCATCCTGACGATCATCGCGGCCGCACAGACCAAGGTGATGGTCACCGGTCACTTCGATCTCTCCGTGGGCACCACGGCCACGCTGGCCGGGGCCACTGCGTCCGCGCTGATGCTCAACGGCCTGCCGGTCCCACTGGCGATCGTCCTGGGGCTGCTCGCCGGGCTGGTGGTCGGCATGATCAACGGCCTGCTCGTGGCGTACCTGAACATCTCGGCGATCGTGGCGACGTTGGCGACGATGACGACGGTGGGCGGACTGGCCTTCATCGTCACGGACGGCACCACGCTGTACGGCATGCCCGAGTCCTTCTTCTGGATCGGCCAGGCCCGCCCGCTGGGGATCCCGATGCCCGTCATCTTCGCCGCGGTGGTGGCGCTCATCGTCTGGGTGGTGCTGCGGTACACCACGGTGGGCCGCCGCTGGTATGCGGTCGGCGGGAACTCCGAGGTGGCCCGGTTGTCCGGCGTGAACGTCCGCGGCAACGTGTTCTGGGCCTTCGCCCTTGCTGGACTGGCCTCCGGGCTGGGCGGCATCGTGCTGGTGAGCCGGCTCTCCAGCGCCAGCGCCACCAGCGCCAACGACTACATGATGCTCGCCGTGGCGGCCGTGTTCCTCGGCATGACCATCGCCAACTCCGGTCAGGCCAACCTCGGCGGGACCCTGGTGGGCGTGGGCATCATCGGCGTACTGCAGAACGGGCTGAACATCGTGGGCGTCAACACCTACATCCAGCAGGTGCTCACCGGCGTGATCATCGTCGGGGCGGTCCTGCTCTCGTCCTTCAAGTCCAAACACCGATAGGCCCGTCCCGGCCTCTCACCCCGGATACCCCCATCCACCCCACCGCCACCGACTGGTGGCACCTTCCACAGGAGTAGACCATGCGTACATCACTGAAGATCACCGCAGGCCTGGCCGTCGCCGGGATGTTGGCCCTCACCGGGTGTTCCGGTGACGCGGGAGCCGGTGGCGACGACAGCTTCAAGGTCGCCGCCTTCACCGCCGGATACGGCACACCGGCCGGCAAGGAATCCCTGGACGAACTCGTGGAGAAGGGCAAGGAAAAGGGGTGGGACGTCACCCTGTACACCTCCGACTTCGACTACGACAAGATCAACACCGACGTCCAGTCGGCCATCACCCAGGGCGCTGACGTGATCGTGGCCGGCTTCCCGGACCCCCGCCAGATCGCCCCGCTCGTCAACGCAGCCGAGTCCTCCGAGATCCCGATCTTCTCGATCGACGGCGGCGTGGAGCCGAACGACGACTTCGTCCAGGACATCACCTTCGACCAGCAGCAGATCGCCGACCTCGGTCTCGGCGCCCTGGATGAGGCCATGGGCGGCCTCGAGGGCAAGGACGTCATGGTGATCGGGCACGATCCGCACGTGGGCATCATGACCCGCAGCAACATCGCCGTGGACGAGCTGGAGGCTGCCGGGGCCAATCTCGCCGGCGGCGAGATGAAGCAGGTCCTGAACCCGGGCACCTCCCAGGAGGAGACCCTGAAGTTCGTCACCGACTTCCTGCAGGCCAACCCGGATGGGCTGGACGGGATCTGGACCGGCTGGGACCACGCCGCCCTCGGTGCCGTGCAGGCCATCAACGAATCCGGTCAGGACGAGATCTACGTGACCGGCGTGGACGCCCTCGGCGCGGCTGCGGCGGAGATCGAGAAGGAAGGACCCTTCTACGCCTCCGTCCTGCAGAACTGGTCCAAGGTCGTGGACATGACGGTGGAGAGCGTCGAGGCCTATCGCGCCGACGGAACCCTGCCCGAGGAGGACTTCGTGGAGGTCGAGGCCGAACTGATCGACCGGACCAACGTGGCCGACTACGAACCGACGATGTGAGGCCCATGACCGGCACTGACAACATCACCACCGGAACAGACCGCCTGCTGGAGATCTTCTCCATGCGTGACGACATCGTCGTGGTCACGGGGGCCTCCAGCGGCATCGGCCGTGCCGCCGCCGAGATCTACGCGGACGCCGGCGCCACCGTCGTCGTCCTCGGCCGGGACCAGACCCGCCTGGACGAGGTCCGGGAGTCCATCACGGCCGCCGGGGGCACGGCCCACGCCTACGCCGCCGACCTCTCCCGATACGGAGCCTTCGACGAGGTGCTGGAACGGATCGTGACCGAGGTCGGCCGGCCCACCGTCGTCGTGGCCAATGCCGGGATCGCCGGTGGCGGCAGCTACCGGACCGAGGACGGGGCGATCGCCCGGTACACGGACGAGGAATGGGACCACGTGGTGGACACCAACCTCAACGGCACCTTCGCCACGGTGCGCGCTGCCGCCCGCGTGCTGCCGGAGAACGGCCGGATCCTGGTCACCTCCTCCACCGCCGGACTGCGCACGGACCCCATGGTGTCCTACGCCTACGGGGCCACAAAGGCCGGCATCATCAACCTGGCGCGCCAGGCCGCCCTCGAGCTGGCCCCGCGCGGCATCCGCGTCAACGTGATCGCCCCCGGCCCCTTCAAGGGCACCCGGATCGGCGGGGACGCCGTGCTGGACGAGGCCGGCGAGCGGATGTGGGAGGAGACCATCCCGCTGGCCCGGATGGGCACCATGGCGGAGATCCAGGCGCCCATGCTCTTCCTCGTGGCGCCGGGGAACTCCTTCGTCACCGGCGCAGTGCTGGCCGTGGACGGCGGGGCGCTGGCGCTCTCGCACACCCTGTTCTGAGAACCTTCCCGAACTGAATCGCTGTACAAGGAGAAGACATGACCACTCTGAAGGACCACGTCCTGCTGATCACCGGCGGAGCCAGTGGCATCGGCCGCGCCACCGTCCGCCGCTGCGCCGAGAAGGGCGCGAAGGTGGTGGTGGCGGACCTGAACCTGGACGGCGCCCGGACGGTCGCCGACGAGGTGGTGGCAGCCGGCGGGCAGGCAGCCGCCGTGGCGGTGGACGTCTCGGACTTCGCCGCGGTGGAGGCCGCCGTCCAGTCCGCCGTGGACACCTTCGGACGGCTGGACGGGATCTTCAACAACGCCGGGATCGCCGGGGGCAAGCCGTTGCTGGAACATGACCCGGCCCAGGACTACCACCCGATGATCCGGATCGATCAGGACGGGGTCTACTACGGCATCCTGGCCGCCGGCCGGCAGTTCAAGAAGCAGGGCGGTGGGGGCGTGATCGTCAACACCTCCTCCATCTACGGCGAGCAGGCCGCCGAGTTGTCCTTCACCTACTCGGCCGCCAAGGCCGCCGTCATCTCCTTCACCCGCTCGGCCGCCTACGAGCTGGCCGAGAACGGCACCCGGGTCCTGGCGATCACCCCGGGGCGCGCCAACACCGCCATCATCCAGCAGTTCCCACAGAAGTTGCGGGAGCTGTTCGCCTCAGAGCAGCTGCGCAACGTGATGACCGAGCCGGAGGAGATCGCCAACGTGGTGTCCTTCCTGTTCTCCGCGGAGTCCAACGCCATGAACGGCACCGTGGTGAGCGTGGATGACGGCTACTCGGTGTTCAAGCACCGCTTCGACCTGCCGGAGTTCTGAGGTGGCCCTGCTCGCCGGCACGGACCTCGCCTGTCAGAGCGCGGCCTTCACCACGGACGCCTTCAGCGACGATTTTGCCCGCTGCCTGCCGATCCTGAAGGACGCCGGGTACCGGCGCGTGGTGTTGGGCCCACTGGACCCGTCCGCGCGCGGCATCGAGGCGCTCGGAGCGCGGATTCACGACGCCGGCCTGGCCCCCATCACGATGGCCGTCCAGTCCCCGGAGGCGAACGTCAGGTCCGGTGGCCCAGACGTGCGGCGGCGGGGATTCGAACAGCTGCGCCGGACGGTGGAGATGACCCAGCGGATGGGCGGCGATCAGCTCAACGGGGTGCCCTATGGCGTCCACGGGGACGCCGCCACGCTGCCGACGGAGCGCGAGGTGGCCACCACGGCCGCGTTGGTGGGGGACGTGGCGGACGAGGCGGCCGCAGCCGGGATCATGATGACCTTCGAGGTGGTCAACCGCTACGAGACCTCCGTGCTGAACACGGCGGAGCAGGCGGGGCGCTTCGTGGAACTCTCCGGCTCGAAGAACCTGAGGATCCACCTGGACACCTTCCACATGGCCCTCGAGGAGACCGACCTGCTGGGGGCCGTGGCCCATGCCCTGCCGTACCTGGGCTACCTGGAGTTCGGGCAGTCCTCCCGCGGCCTGCTCTCCACCGGCGCCCTGGACCTGGCCGGGATCCTGGCCGGGGTGCGCCAGCTGGGCTACACGGGCCGCTACGGGGTGGAGGGCTTCAGCCGGGTGACCATGCAGGAGCCGGTGGCGGACGCCCTGAGGATCTGGGGCACCACCTTCACCACGGGCGAGGAGTTCGTCCGTGACGCAGCTGCCCTCTTTGCCTGACCGTTCACCTGAGGCGGAACCAACGGCCGGGCTGGATAGATTGGCTGGTATGTCTCCGGAACGCGATGATCTCCTTGCCTATCCCCGCCCCTCGGTGGCGGCCGACGTCGTGCTCCTGACGGTGGCGGACGGCCAGCTGAACGTGGTGCTGCGCCAGCGGGACCAGGGCAGCCATGCCGGCGAGTGGATGCTTCCGGGCACCATGCTGCGCGAACGCGAGCGGCTGGGTGAGGCGGTGCTGCGGTGCCTCGACACCCGGATGCACATCCAGGGGCGCTCGCCGAGGCAGCTGCACGTCTTCGACGATCCGGCCCGGGACGAGCGGGGCTGGGTGCTGACCGTGACCCACCTGGACGTGCTGCCCCTGTCCGAACTGGAGAGGGGTCTGGCGCACGGCCACGGCCAACTCCGGCCCGTGTCCGAGGTGCAGGGGCTGCCCTTCAGCCATGACGAGATCATCGCCTGGGCCGTGAGGATGGTCCGTTGGGAGTACGGCCAGGTTCCGGACCCGTGGAACCTGCTGGAGAACGAGTTCACCATGACCCAGCTGCGCCAGATCCATGACGCCGTGGCCGGATCCCGGCATCAGAAGGACACCTTCCGGCGGGCCATGGAACCGCAGCTGGAGGCGCTCGAGGTGCGGGCCGTGCCGCCCGGTGGAAACGGCCTGGGCCGTCCGGCCCGGATCTACCGCCGTCAGCCGAACACCGATCAGCCCCTACTGATCATGACCTAGGGTCACCGGGTCACCGGGTCAAAGGGTCAACTGCCTCCTCGGATCCGCCGCTGGATAGTGGTGGCGAACGGAGTCAGCTCCCGGGCCAACGCCACCGCCTCCGGCTTGGCGGTCATCCGGCTGAGTGGCACGTTGACCGTCACGGCTCCCCGTGGCCACCCGCTGGAATCGATGACGGCCACGGCCACTGAGCCGGCCTCGAGGTCCGCCTCGGCGAAGTCCACGGCCCACCCCCGGGCGCGGATCCGCTCCAGTTCCGCCGTCAGGTCCTCCGAATCGGTCATGGACCGGGGCGTGGCCCCCGGCAGGATTCTGGAGGTCAGGCGCCGCTCCACCTCGTCGGGCGGCAGCGCGGCCAGGATCGCGCGGCCACCGGCGAAGGAATTCAGGGGGACATGGCGGCCCAGCAATGAGGTGATCCGGACGGAGCGATGGCCCTCCACCGATTCGACGTAGCGGCCGTCCCGCCCCTCGGCCACCACGAAGCCGACGGTCTCGTCCAGTATCTGGGCGGCCCGGCGCAGGACTGAGCCCGCTGCCTCACGGAGCTGCACCGCGGAGGTGGCGCCGAGGCTCAGCTCGTGCAGGGCCGCCCCCATCACATAGGCACCACCCACCACGTCCTGGCGGACGAAGTCCTGGGCCCTGCAGGCGGCCAGCAGTCGGTGCGCAGTGGACGTGCTCGTGGTCAACTCGCGGGCGACCTCCGCCACGGTGACCGTTCCCCGGTTTCCCACCATCCGAACGACCTGCAGAACCCGCTCCGCACTGACGAGGATCGGAGGGGTGGAGGGCGTGAGCCTGTCATTGTCCCGCATGACGGGAAGCGTGCCAGTGAACAGTGCGGGAATCAAGGGGTCTGCGGCGTTTCTCCGCGGCGAGGGTGAACTGCTGTCCCGCAGAGCGGGACGTCCAGGGGAATCATGGCTGGCCCCATCGGGGACTGATTCACTACCTACACGGAGAGTGATACAGATCACCAGGCAATGAAGGAGAGCAGCCCCATGGACCAGAATCAGACGTCCGCCGTCTTGGAGGACCTTGCCCGCAGGGTCACGGTGTTGGAGGCGCAGCAGGCGGTGCGAACCCTGCAACACCAGTACGGCTACTACCTGGACAAATGTCTGTACCAGGAGGTGGTGGACCTGTTCGCGGAGGACGGGAACGTCTACTTCTGCGGAGGCCTCTACAAAGGCAAGGAGGGGGTCCACCGGCTGTACGTGGGCCGCTTCCGCAAGCGCTTCACCGCTGACCTCAATGGACCGGTGTTCGGGTTCCTGCTGGACCACCCGCAGCACCAGGACGTGGTCACCGTCTCCGAGGACGGACTCAGCGCCCGGGGCCGGTTCCGCAGCATGATGCAGGCCGGCGTACACGAACAGGCCCGGGACACCTATCCGGGCACCGCCTCCATGGAGCAGTGGTTCGAGGGCGGCCTGTATGAGAACGAGTACGTCAATGACCATGGCACCTGGAAGATCAAGACGTTGAACTACCGGGCCTTCTGGCACGGGGAGTACTCCAGCGGCTGGTCACGCACGGAACCGCGGGACTTCCGTCCCACCGCCACCTACCCCGAGGATCCCTTCGGCCCGGACGAGATCGTGGACGGGGGCTTCGACTTCTTCCCGAACACCGAGGTCTTCCCCTTCCACTACCCGCACCCCGTCACCGGCCGGGAGGTCAGGTCGGAGGACGACGCGGCGGCCCAGGGTGCCTGAGGTGCCCTCCCAGGAGCACTGGGCCACCGCCCGGGGCTATGTCGACGGCGGCCCGGTCACCGATCCCCGGACGATGATCGCGGTGCTGGATCCGGCCGCCCCGTCCGTCCGGGTCGGAGAGGGGGCCGAATCCACACCGGACGACGTCGACCGGTCGGCTGCCGCGGCGGCCCGGGCCTTTCTCGGATGGGCGACCCTGACGCCGGCCGAACGGGCCCGCGGCATGACCGCGGGGGCGGACGCCATCGCCGCAGAGGCGGACCGGCTCGCCGACCTGCTGGTGCGTGAGGTCGGCAAGCCGGTCCATGAGGCCCGGGGGGACATCAACGGAGGCATCCACCTGCTCCGGACCTTCGCCGGCCTGGCCGGAGACCTCGGCGGGATGCGGGACCTGACCGGCCACCCGGGGACGGGCCAGGCTGACGGGGTGTGGCTCCAGCACGTGCCGGTCGGACCGGCCGTGGTGATCAGCCCGTGGAACACTCCGGTCTACCTGTGCCTGAACGCCGTGGCGCCGGCGCTGGTGGCCGGATGCGCCGTCGTCGTGAAGCCACCGGAGGAGGCGCCTCTGGCACTCACCCGTGCGCTGCACCTGCTGGCGGCGGCGCTGCCCGCCGGCGTGCTGAACGTGGTACCGGGGCGGGGCGCCACGGTCGGTGAACGGCTCGTGGCCCACCCGGAGATCCGCGCCGTGTCCCTGACCGGGGGGATCGCCACCGGACGGTCCGTGCTGAAGGCCGCGGCCGGCACCGTGAAGAAGACCCACCTGGAGCTGGGCGGCAATGACCCGGCCATTCTGCTGGAGGACGTGGACCTCGGCGTGGACACCCTGCGCGAGCTGGTGGCGGGGTGCTTCGCCGTCAGCGGCCAGGTGTGCTTCAACATCAAGCGCATCTACGTCCACCACAGCCGGCTCCGTGAGTTCCTGGACCGGTTCACCTCCCTGGTGGACCAGCTGGTGCTCGGTCCCGGGCACCTTCCCGGCGTCCACCTGGGTCCGCTCACCACCGAGGCCGGGTTCAGGAACGCTCAGCGGCTGCTGGACCGGGCCCGGGAGGCCGGGCACCACGTCCACCAGGGCGGTCGGTGGGCCGGGGGAGTGGAGCCGGCCGAGGGGCGCTTCATCCGCCCGGGCGTCGTCACCGGGATGGACCCGGGGGACGAGCTGGTGGTGGAGGAGCAGTTCGCCCCCCTCATTCCCGTGCTGCCCTTTACCGACGAGTCCGAGGCCATCGCCGAGGCCAACCGGACGGAGTACGGCCTGTGTTCCTCCGTCTGGTCCGCCGATCCGGGGCGGGCCCTCGCACTGGCCCGCCGGATCCAGGCGGGGAACACCTTCATCAACGCACACCGCGTCGGCGCCAGTGTGCCCCTGGTGCCCTTCGGTGGCGTCAAGCAATCCGGTCTGGGCCGGAACCACCTCCATTACGCCGTGGCGGCCTACAGCGAGGAGCATGCCGTCATCCGCTATTCGGACCCCGGTCACCAGATCCCGGGCATCGAACCCTGGTCCGGGCTGGGTGGCCCCGAGGCCAACTCCTGACCCTGCCGCTCGACACTCCTGCCCGATCCCCCTCTGCCGAAGGACACACCATGGATCTTGAATCCAGCATCCGCACTGGCCGGATGACCGTCTTCCAGACCGTCACGGTCCTCATCTGCATGCTGACCATCATCTCGGACGGATATGACATCCTTGCCGTCGCGCTGGCCATCCCGTACTTCGCTGAGGAGTGGGGGCTGCAACCGGCCGACATCGGCTATGTCATCTCTGCCTCCACCGCTGGCATGGTGGTCGGGGCGCTCGTCCTGGCGCCCCTCGGTGACCGCTTCGGCCGCCGCCTGATGGGGCTGGTGGGTCAGGGCCTCGTCACCGTGGGCATGTTCCTGGCCTGGCTCGCCCCCGGCCTCGAAACACTCCTGGGCGCGCGGTTCATCACAGGCATCGGCATCGGTGCCGTCACCGCGGTCATGGGCGTCATCGTCGCAGAGTTCTCCACCACCAAGTGGCTCGGATTCAACATGGCCCTCTACTCGGCCGGAACCGGGCTCGGCGGTTTCCTCTCCGGAGTGATCGCGGTGTCCGCCATCCCGGCCTTCGGCTGGAAGAGCATGTTCCTGATCGGCACGGTCATCAACGTGGTGATCCTGCTCATGTGCATCCTCGGCCTGCCGGAATCCGTTCAGTTCCTGTCCACTCGGACCAAGGGGCGGAGCCGGAGCCTGGAGAGGATCAACACGTTGCTGTCCCGGATGGGCCGAGAACCCATCGCCGATCTCCCGGTGGGGAATCGGCCGGGGAAGACCTCGCCGCTCAGCGGGCTCCGAGAACTGGTCTCACGGAAGATCTTGATGGTGACGATCCTCCTGGCCGCCTCGTTCTGCCTGATGATGGGCTGGTTCTACTTCAACCTGGGCTGGACGCCGCAACTGATCACCACGGCCACCTCCGATCCTGAGCTGGGCACGCTCTTCGGGACGCTCGCGCCGCTGGGCGGCATGATCGGTGGTCTGCTCTACGGGGCCATCTCGCTCAAGGTCGCCAACAAGACTCTGACCATCGTGTCCCTGGCCGTCACCGGGTTCGGCGCCGGGCTGCTCGGATACTTCCTGTCCACCCAGGACATCCCCCTGTACATCCCGCTCACCATGGCCATCGGCTTCGGAGCCGCCCTCGGCGGAATGTACTCCCTGATCCCGGAGAGCTACCCGGCCCGGGTGAGGGCCTCGGCCTTCGGATGGATCAGCGGCTTCGGGAGGATCGCGGCCACTGTGGGCCCCATCCTGGCCGGATACCTGGTGGAGGGTGGCTGGACGGGCTCCATGCTGTTCCTCGGCTCGGCCGTGATCCTGGCGGTGTCCGCTGCCCTCCTGCTGCCGCTGCGCCCCCAAGCAGACTCCGGGACGGACCCGGAGGTGCGCACGGCCGGCGTCGGCGACGCGGCCCACCCACGCCAGTCCGCTTCCCTGGCGGAGACCGGCACCGCATCGGACCGCGGGAACTGACCGCCCACCTGCCCTCCAGTGCAAGGAGAAAGAGAACATGACCCACATGAACCGTCCCCAGGACGATGCCACAGCCGAAGAGCTCCAGTGGACCCGGACCGCCCCGGCCACCCCCATCCCGGAACCCGAGGTGTGGCCCACCGTCCGCTTCCCCGAACCGGCCCACCCGTTCGATGCGCCCCTGCGCGTGGAAGCGGACATCCAGGGCCTCGAATGCGTTCAGGGTGAGATCCCGGCGCACTTGGACGGGACGTTCTACAAGGTGGTGTGCGACCGTCAGTTCCCCAAGTTCGTGGACGAGGGTCCGCTGGGCTCATTCAATGACGATGGCATGGCGCTGTCCTTCCGCTTCCGCAAGGGCCGGGTGGACTACAAGAGCCGTTTCATCAAGACCCCCCGGTTCGAGGCCGAGCGCGCCGCAGGACGGGCCCTGTTCGGCCAGTACCACAACCCCTTCACGGACCGGCCGGAAGTGGAGGGGGTGGTCCGCGGCCTGGCGAACACCAACGTGTTCTTCCACGGGGGCAAGCTCTACGCGGCCAAGGAGGACTCCCCGCCGCTGATTCTGGACCCGGACACCCTGGATACCGTGGGCCACTACGACTTCGAGGGGACGTTGACCTCCAAGACCTCCACCGCCCACCCGAAGGTCGATCCCAACACCGGGGAGATGGTGTTCTTCGGCTATTCCGCCAAGGGGGAGACCACCCGGGACATCGCCTACTACGAGGCGGACGCCTCCGGCCAGATCATCCACGAGACGTGGTTCAAGGCTCCGTACTCGTCCATGGTCCACGACTTCGCCGTGACCCAGAACTTCGTCATCTTCCCGATCATCCCCATGCGCACCGAGCGTGAGTGGCTGGAGAAGGAGGAGTCCATGTTCCAGTGGGATCCCGAGGAGCGGGTCTATCTGGGCGTGCTGCCGCGCAAGGGCAAGGGCGAGAACATCGTCTGGTACGAGGGGCCGAACCGCTTCGCCAGCCACATCATGGGCGCCCATGACGACGGCCGGCACATCCACATCGACACCCCCGTCTCCGAGTCCTCCTACTTCCCCTGGTTTCCGATCGTGGGCAACCAGGAGCATGACCCGGAGAAGTCCAAGGGCTACCTCTCCCGCTGGACCATCGACACCCGGGACCGGCGGCGCACCTTCTCGGAGCAGAAGATCTCTCAGTTCGCCTCCGAATTCCCTCGCATGGACGACCGCTTTGAGACCCTGAAGTACCAGTGGGGCGTGATGGGCCTGAACGAGCTGCCCGGCCACGACGCCCCCGGCGGCGGCTTCCGCTGGGTCTCGGCGGTGGACGTCGCCACGGGGGAGCAGAAGATCTGGTACCCGGGCGACCATGCGACGATCGGCGAACCCGTGTTCGTCCCGGGGGCCGACGACGCCCCGGAGGGCCACGGCTACGTGTTCGTCATCGTCTCCCGCCGGGACCTGATGCACTCCGAGATGGTGCTGCTGGATGCCCAGCACGTGGACCGGGGGCCCGTCTGCACGCTGAAGGTTCCACTGCGGATCCCCCGCGGACTGCACGGCAACTGGGTGACGTCCGAGGAGCTCGCCGCCAGGACCGACTGATCCTGTAGGATCCCGCAACTGAAGGCCGGCGGTCGTCCGCTCAGGGCACCCTCGCGTCATACAAGGTGACCGGCCATCGCCTGGGGTTCCGAAGGGTTCCCCGGGGCGGAAGTCGCCCGGCGTCCGGGAGCCCGGTGGCTACGCTGGGCGTCCCGCCACATTCCAGGAGGCTGTAGTGAAGATCGAAGCACTCGTCGTCGAGGAGAAGAACGCCCCCTTTGTCCGGGAGGAGCTCGAGCTGGAACAGCCCGGGCCCGGTGAGGTGCTGGTGCGGGTGGTGGCCTCCGGGGTCTGCCACACGGACGCGATCACCCAGGCCGGGGACATGCCCCTGCCGTTGCCCGGGGTGCTCGGTCACGAGGGCTCCGGCGTGGTGGAGTCGATCGGCGAGGGCGTGGACTCTGTGGCGGTGGGAGACCACGTCATCATGGGCTGGCCCTACTGCGGGCAGTGCCGCAACTGCCGCCGTGGGGAGCACCGGTACTGTGACCTGCTGGGCCCCGCCGTGGCCAGCGGTCAGCGGTTCCTCGGTCCGCAGGCCGGGACCTCGGCCTACTCCCGGGCGGACGGCACCACGCTCTCCGGCCACTTCTTCGGCCAGTCCTCCTTCGCCACCTACTCCCTGGCCAACGCCAACGCTCTGGTGGCGGTGGACCCCGAGGTGCCGCTGGAACTGGTGGGCGTCCTGGCGTGCGGCATCACCACGGGCGCCGGCGCCGTGCTGAACACCGCGCGCCCGTCCGCCGGCGAATCCGTGGTCATCTACGGCGCCGGAGCGGTGGGGCTCGCGGCCATCATGGCCGCCCGGAACACCCCGGCCACCACCATCATCGCCATCGACCTGCACGACTCCCGGCTCGAGCTGGCCACCCGCTACGGCGCCACGCACACCATCAACTCGGGGCGCGAGAACGCCCTGGAGCGCATCCTGGAGATCTGTGGTGGGACAGCCGACTACGTCATTGACTGCACCGGGGTGGTCGCCGTGATCGAGGAGGCCGCCGAGGCTGTAGGCATGCTCGGAACCCTCATCCTCATCGGCGGTGCCCCCGCCCAGGCCCGGTTCAGCCTGGACCACCAGCGGACCCTCTGGGGCCGGACCGTGGTCGGTACCCTCGGTGGTTCCGGGACCTCTCAGGACCTCATCCCGGCGCTGATCGCCCTGTACCGGCAGGGCCGCTTCCCCTTCGACGAGCTAGTGCAGTACTACGCCTTCGACCAGGTGGAGCAGGCCTTCGCCGACTCGAAGTCCGGCCAGACCATCAAGCCCGTGCTGCGGATCGGCTGAGTCAGCCGGTGCCCGACGCCGGCCGGTAGCCTCTCGATGCCGGCTGGTGTTGGCCTGGTCACCGGTGCCGACTCGACCCGGGCGTACCGAACCCTTGACGGTCTGGCGGGTCCGCGTGGCAGAATGCGCACCACGGAGCGCCCGAGCCAGCGTCGCAGACAACCCACGCACCGGGTGGCGACTGAATCGGCCCCGATGCTCCGAACCGCCAACCGCGTGAGGGGACTGGTGATGATGAAGCAGGCCACCGTCCCGGGACGGCGGCCGTGGGCCGGTCTGGCCGGCGCCGCCCTGGTGCTGACTGTGACCGGCTGCGGCTCGGGTACCGACCCGGCGGAGACAGCAGGTCCGAACACCACCGCAGCGGCCACGTCCGCCGCGAGCTCGGCCGGTGGATCCACGGAACCGACTCCGAGCGCCATCGCCTCTCCAGCGGAACCGACCGTGAGCCCCACTGCCTCCGCCACGGCGGGCGGGGGATCGAGCCAGGACGCCCAACCGCGTGATGAGGTCTTCACCACGGAGGCGGGGACGGTCAGCCTGTCCATTCCCGCCGGATGGACCGTCAGCTGCGTGGTCTGCAGCGACTCGTCAGCTCAACCGCCGGCCGGGGTGACCGAGCGATATGAGATCACGGACAAAGATGACGACATCATCGTGAACCTGACCACCGTCTCCGGTGCCCGGGACGGAGACGGCGCCTATCCCGCGCTCGTGGAGACGCTGGAAGCAGAACCTCTCACCAGCACCCCCAGCCACCAGGAGGATGCGTCGGTGTACTTCCTGGCACAGCATCTGGCCGAGAATCCGGAATTCGAGATGTCTTCCCGTTGGGGTGCGGCGACGGAGGGACTGTTGGTGGAGGTTGCGGACCTCCCCGACGCCGTGGACCCGAACTCGCCGGAATCCGTCCAGGCCGCATGGATCCACGTGATGACCGACGAGTACCCCGTCAAGGACTTCACCGGGCTGTACCTGAGAACGTCCATCCCACTGCCCATGGTCGAGGCCCTGACCGGTGAGCAGGGTGACGAGGCGATGCGGGCCTTCCTCTCCACAACGGAGTACCGCGAGCTGAAGCGGATGATGTCGTCCGTGGCGGTCCATGAAGACGCCATCCCGGACTTCGAGGACTCCGTTCCGTCGGCGACCACAACACCGTGATCGCGACGTGTTCGTCATCGTGCATCCGAGGGGTCCGTGACCCGCGGCACCTGACGCCAACTGGTTCAATGGGGCATGATGTCCAGCTTCCAACCCGATGAACAGCCCACGGCCTCGTCCTTCGCGCGTCCGCTCGGCCCGTCCTCGCGCTCGCAGGTCCCGGACTTCCAGGTGATGACCATCCTCGGGAGGGTCGCCGAACTGCGGGCGGCCGGGGCTGATGTGGTGAGCCTGTGCGCCGGCGAGCCCGGCGGCGGGGCGCCCACCGCGGTCAATGCACGGGCGGCGGAAGTGCACGCCTCCGGGCGGGCGCTGAACTACACGCCGACGCTCGGCATCGCGGAGTTGCGGCAGGCGATCGCGGAGCACTACGGGCGCTGGTACGGCCTCGACGTGGATCCGGCCCGGGTGGCTGTGACCACCGGCTCCTCAGGAGCGTTCATGCTCGGCTTCCTCGCCGCGTTCAGCCCGGGGGACCGGGTGGCCATGGCCCGCCCCGGCTATGCCGCCTACCGCAACATCCTCACGGCGCTCGGCTGCCAGGTGGTGGAGCTCGACGCCGGCCCGGCCGTGCGCTTCCAGCCCACCCCCGCGTTGCTCGAGGAGGCGGAGGCCACCCATGGGCCATTGGCCGGGTTGATACTGGCCTCCCCGAACAACCCCACCGGCACCATGGCGACCCGCGAGGAGATGGCCGCGCTGGCGCAGTGGTGCGGCGGGCAAGGGGTGCGGCTGGTCTCGGACGAGATCTACCACGGGGTGACGTACGGAGCCGGGGACGAGCGCGGGGTCTGCGCCTGGGAGTACTCCACCGAGGCGATGGTGATCAGCTCCTTCTCCAAGTACTGGGGGATGCCCGGTTGGCGGATCGGGTGGATGCTGATGCCCGAGGACCTGGCCGGGGCGATCAGTGGGCTCTCCGGCTCGGTGTCCCTGTGTCCTCCGGCGTCCGCGCAGTATGCGGCGGTGGAGGCGTTCACGGAGCAGTCCTATGCGGAGTGTGATGCCCAGGTGGCCGGGTTCGCGCGGGCCCGAGCGCTGGTGCTGGCGAACCAGGACCGGTTGGGCTGGACGGATGCCGCACCGGCGGATGGGGCGTTCTACTTCTGGGCGCAGCCGGGGGATCGGATGGTGGAGGAGTACAGCACGTCCACGGCGTACTGCGAGGCTCTGCTGGAGCGGGCGCACGTGGCGCTGACGCCCGGAACCGACTTCGACACGGCACGTGGGGAGCAGTACGTCCGGCTCTCCTTCGCCGCAGGAGAGGCTGCCGTGGCCGAGGCGATCGAGCGGATCGTCGACTTCCAGAACGGCCCCCACCCGAGGGTGCCGCGCTAGGGATCATCCGCCAGGCGCTCCGAGAGCAGGCGCCGGGCGGTGTCCTTCAGGTGCGCCAGTGAGGCGGCGATGATGGGTGCGGTGGCCGTGCCCCGGCGCACCGCGGCGACGATCCGCCGCGTCGGCCGCGCTGGGCCCGCAATGGGGACACGCCGCACGTTCTCGGCTCCCGCGGGGCTGGCCAGGCGCGGCACCAGGCCGAGGCCCATCCCGGCCCCGACGAGGGCCGTCGTCGTCTCCCACTCGGTGACCTCGTGCCGGATGTTCGGGTTCACGCCGGCCGCGGTGAACGCGGCGGAGAACAGCGCGCGGTAGGCGGTACCCGGCGCGTCAGTGATCCAGACCTCCCCCATGAGCTCGTGCAGCGAGACGGATGAGCGTTCGGCCAACCGGTGATCCATCGGCAGCATGACGTCCAGCGGATCGTCGAGCAGCCGCGTCTCCTCGACGCGGGCATCGGCACCGACGTCCGCCTCGGCCTCGGTGGCCACCACCACGGCGAGGTCGATCCGCTCGGCGAGGAGGAGGTCGAGGCACCGCGACGGGCTCGCCTCGACCATCTGCACGGTGACCATGGGCTTCGAGACCCGCAGTTCCGCCGCGAGCGGGACGAGCAGGTTGGATGCCGCACTCGAGAAACCACCCAGGCCGAACTCGACGGGTGCGGCCCCGGCGACCGAGGCCATCGCCGATCTGATGCGGTCGCACTCACCGATCAGGCCGTCCGTCTGCTCGACGAGGTGGCGCCCGGCGGCCGTGAGGTGCAACCCGCGTCCCTCCTTCATCAGCAGGCGCATTCCGAGCGACTGTTGGAGCTCCCGCAGCTGCGCCGAGACGGCAGACCGGGAGTAGCCGGTGAGCTCCGCGGTCGCCGTGACGCTGCCACAGGAGGCGAACGTCCGGAGGGTGAGGAGGCGACGATCGATCATGCACTCATTGTGCACGGTGATGTCGGATATCCGAGCTTTTTATTGCACTGTTCGCGCTATTACGATCAACGTGACAGCGATCACAACTCCGCGACCCATCCGGTCTTCACCCGGCCTCCGCTCGGCCCGCAGCACCATCCCGAACCCCGCAGACTCGAGGAATCAGTACCGTGACTCTTGCCGTGAACCCCACTTCCCCCAGCCGTGGCCGCCTCGCCGCCGCCCCCACGGAGGAGCAGGCGGCCCCATTGCGCCAGCTACTCGAAGAACGCCGCACCGGTTACTCCTTGGAGGCGCCGTTCTACACCGATCCGGAGATCTTCGCCGCGGACATGCAGGGTATCTTCGGCCGGCACTGGCTCCTCGCCGCGAGCCTCGCCGAGGTCCCGGAGCCGGGCGACTACGTCACCGTCGACTACGGCCCGTATTCGCTGATCGTCCTCCGCACTGACGAGGGCGTGAACGTCCTGCACAACGTGTGCCGACACCGCGGGGCCCGGGTCCTCCCCGAGAAGACGGGCACCACCGGCAACCTGGTGTGTGGATACCACTCGTGGACCTACTCGGCGGAAGGCGACCTGATCCATGCCTCATCCCCCGGTGAGACGTCCTTCGACAAGGCGTGCTTCGCACTGAAGAGGGCGCACGGACGGGTGGTCGCCGGGTTGGTGTTCGTCTGCCTGGCAGACGAGCCGCCCGCCGACTTCGACGAGGTCGCCGGGATCTTCGAGCCGTACCTGGCCCCGCACGAGATCGCGAACTCCCGGGTGGCCTACCAGCAGGACATCATCGAGGAGGGCAACTGGAAACTCGTGATGGAGAACAACCGCGAGTGCTACCACTGCGACGGCCATCCCGAGTTGGCCTGCTCGCTCTTCCCCACCTGGGGCCTCACCGAGGGAATCGTCCCGCCCCACCTGGAGGACGTCTGGAACCGCAACGTGGAGGCCGAGGATGCCCTGCGGGGGCGCTGCACCCGCTACGGTCTGCCCTTCGAGGTGGTCGAGGAACTCGACACCCGCGTGACCGGGATCCGTATCTCCCGTGAGCCGCTCGACGGCGCGGGGGAGTCCTTCTCCGCCACCGGCCGCCGCCTGTCCAAGAAGCTGTTGGGGGATCTGCGTGACTTCCGGCTGGGCCGCTGCTCCATGCACCTGCAGCCGAACTCCTGGTTCCACCTGATCTCCGACCACGTGATCACGTTCGCCGCGTTCCCGATCAACGAGCACCAGACGCTGGTGCGCACCACCTGGCTCGTGGCGGACGACGCCGTCGAGGGGGTGGACTACGACCTCGAGACGCTCACCAACACGTGGAAGCAGACGAACCTGCAGGACAAGAACTTCGTGGAGATGTGCCAGCAGGGCACCTACAGCCCGGCCTACGAGCCCGGGCCGTACATGAAGAGCGAGTACCAGGTGGAGGCGTTCATCAACTGGTACACCCAGCGCATGCGTGAGCACGTGGCATGACCGTCAGCACCACCCTCACCACGATCCCGGAGGTCCGGCGGGTCCGGGGCCTGGAGATGCCGTGGAACCGGGTGGCCCAGGCCTCCGCCGACCTGCCCTTCGCGGCGGCGGCCCAGGCCTTGGACCCCTGGTACCCGCAGGAGTTCCTGGCCGAGTGCGTCCAGACCATCCCCGAGGCCGGGGGCATGCTCACGGTGGTCATGCGCAGGACCGACGGCGCCCCGCTCGCCTTCCGCTCCGGGCAGTACCTCAACATCGCCTTCCCGGTGTTCGGTCCGGACGCCGATCCGGTCAATCGCAGCTATTCGCTGTCCAGTGCCCCGACGGAGCCGTGGACCTTCGCCATCACCGTCAAGCGCGAGGAGGGCGGCACGGTCTCCCCGTGGATCCACGAGAACATCCGGCCCGGCAGCGTGCTGGAGGTGCTCGGCCCCGTGGGGGCGTTCCACCTGCCCGACTATGACCGCCGGGCGCGCTACCTGTTCCTGGCGGCCGGCTCGGGCATCACCCCCCTGATGTCGATGATCCGGACGATCCACTCCCTCCCGGGCCGGGCCGACGTGGTCATGCTGTATCACGGGGCTGCGCCCGGGACCTTCGCGTTCTCCCGCGAGCTCGAGCACCTGGCCGCGGTCGATTCGCGGATCACCGTGTACTACTCGCTGGGTGATCGCAGCGTCCCCGGCACCTGGGAGGGGATGGTCGGCCGGCTCACCTCGGAGATGGTGGACACGGTGGTCCCCGATGCCAATGGGCGCAAGGTGTTCGCCTGCGGGCCGGAGGGGTACATCGACGTCGCTGCCGAGCTGCTGGAGAGGGTGGGCGTGGACGAGACGTCGATCTTCGTCGAATCGTTCTCCGGCACCCGCGAGACCGCCCTGGAGTACAAGGAGGAAGTGGCCCTCGCCGGCGGTATCGCCGAGGAGTACGCCGCGGCCCAGGACGCCGCCCGCGAGGCAGCCCGGGAGGCGTCAGCCGACGCCATCGATCCGCCCACCGGTGCGCTCGACCTCTACCGGATCGCGGAGCTCAACGCCGTGGCGGCTGAGACGAGTCCGGCCGCGACGAGCGGGACCGGGCCGGCCGACCCGTCCACCTTCGAGGTGGTCGGGGAGGGCAGCCTGACGATGTCCTTCCTGCGTACCCGGTTGAACGTCCGCATCGAACCACAGGCGAACGTCCTCGACGCCGCCCGGGAGGCCGGCGTGCGCATCGGGGCGAACTGCCGGGAGGGCATGTGCGGCTCCTGCAAGGTCGTCAAGATCAGCGGCGAGGTGGACATGAACCACCAGGGCGGCATCCGTGCCCGGGAGATCGACGCCGGGAAGTTCCTGCCGTGCTGCTCGACGGCGCAGACTGACCTGATCGTGGACGCCTAGATCAGAGCCGAACGCCGGAGAACGGCGGGCGGGACACCCCTCCACAGAACATCACCGGCGCCGCACGTCGCCGGGAGCACCACAGACGTCAGCACACCAAGGAGTGACCCATGAGGACTACACCCTCTCCCCGGATCGTCATCATCGGGGCCGGCATCGTCGGCGCGAACCTCGCGGACGAGCTCGCCCAGCTCGGACACACCAACACCCTCGTGCTCGAGCAGGGGCCACTGGGGATCCCGGGCGGCTCGACCTCGCACGCACCAGGGCTCGTCTTCTCCTCCAACGGCTCGAAGTCGATGACGGCGTTCGCGCAGTACACGATCGAGAAGCTGACCTCCCTGACCGGTCCCGATGGCCGCGGCTCCTTCCTGCCGGTGGGTGGCCTCGAGGTCGCCACCACTGAACAGCGTCTGCAGGACCTCCATCGCCGCGCGGGCTGGAACCGCTCCTACGGGGTGGAGGCGCACGTCGTCGACGCGGACGAGTGCCTCAGGCTCTTCCCCATGCTCAACCCGGACAGGCCGCTCGGCGGGCTCCTCACCCCGGGCGACGGTCTGGCGCTGGCCGCCAAGGGAACCCAGTTGGTCATGGAGCGGGCCCGGGCCGCCGGCGTCGAGTTCCGGGACCGGACCACCGTCACGGACATCGAGCAGTCCGGTGGCCGCGTCACCGCGGTGGTGGCGGGTGAGGATCGGTTCCAGGCCGACATCGTGGTCTCCTGTGCCGGCTTCTGGGGTCCGAACCTCGGCAGGATGGTCGGCACCGAGATCCCGCTGCTGCCCCTGGCCCATCAGTTCGCCTGGACTACGCAGGTCCCCTCCCTGGCCGGCGTCAACGAGCTGCCCAACGGCGCCAGCCGCCCGATCCTGCGCTACCAGGACAGGGACCTGTACTACCGCGAGTGGGGCGACACCATCGGCATCGGCTCCTACGCGCACCGCCCTCTGCCGGTGGATCTCGACACCCTGCCGGCCTACCGTCCGGAGGACATCACGGACGAGCGCATGCCCTCGTCCCTGCCGTTCACCCCGGAGGACTTCGCCGGGGAGTGGGAGGCCAGCCGGGAACTGCTCCCGGACTTGAAGAACACCGAGATCAAACGCGGGTTCAACGGCATCTTCTCCTTCACGCCGGACGGCGGCTCGCTCGTGGGCGAGTCCCGCCACGTGGACGGCTTCTTCGCGGCTGAGGCCGTGTGGGTCACCCACGGCCCGGGCATCGCCAGGGCTGTGGCCGAGCTGATCGCGACGGGGCACTCGAGCATCGACCTGTCCGACTGCGATCTGAACCGGTTCGAGGACGTGCAGACCACGCCCGAGTACGTCTCGGAGACCTCGCAGCAGAACTTCGTGGAGATCTACGACGTTCGCCACCCCCTGGAGCCGCGGCTGTCCCCGCGCAACGTGCGCGTCAGCCCCTTCTACGAGCAGCAGAAGGCCCTCGGCGCGTTCTTCCTGGAGGGCACCGGTTGGGAGCGCCCACACTGGTTCGAGGCGAACGCCGGCCTGCTGGACGAGATGCCCTCCGAGTGGGCCGCTCCGGACCGTGACGCCTGGTCTGACCAGTTCCACTCACCCATTGCCGCCGCCGAGGTCTGGAAGACCCGGACCGCCGTGGGCCTGTTCGACATGACCCAGCTCAAGCGCCTGGAGATCAGGGGACCGGGCGCCGGCCCCCTGCTGCACGGTCTGACGACGTCGAGCATGCTGCGGGCGCCCGGAGCCGTCAGCTATACGCTGCTCCTGGACGAGGCCGGCGGCATCACCAGCGACATCACGGTCGCGCGCCGGTCCGAGCAGTTGTACCAGGCCGGCGTGAACTCGAATGTGGACCTGGCCTACCTCTCCCGCAAGGCACGTCACCAGAGTGAGGAGAACCCGGCCCAATGGGTCACCGTCACGGACATCACCCCTGGCACCTGCTGCATCGGACTCTGGGGCCCGCTCGCCGCCGCCGTCATGGAGAAGGTCAGCCGTGACGATCTGAGCAAGGACGGGCTGAAGTACTTCCGCTCCAAGGAGATCTCCATGGGGGGCATCCCGGTGACCGCCATGCGCCTGTCCTACGTGGGCGAGTTTGGCTGGGAGCTCTACGCCTCCGCCGACGTGGGACACCGGCTCTGGGACGTGATCTGGGAGGCGGGCCTGGAGCACGGGATCATCGCCGTGGGCCGCGAGGCCTTCAACTCGATGCGCCTGGAGAAGGGCTTCCGTTCCTTCGGCTCGGACATGACCAGCGATCACGAGCCGGTCCAGGCCGGGCTCGGCTTCGCCGTCAAGGCCTCGAAGACCGACGACTTCGTCGGCAAGAGCGCGCTCGCCGAGCGGGCCGCCGCGGCGACCACGCGGCTGCGTTGCCTGACGGTGGATGACGGGGTCTCGGTGGTCCTCGGCAAGGAACCCGTGTACGTGGGCGGCGAGGCCGCGGGCTACGTCACCAGTGCGGCCTACGGATACACCGTGCGCCAGCCGATCGCCTATGCGTGGCTGCCGAACGGCGTGGAGACCGGGGACGCGGTGGAGATCGAGTACCTCGGGCGCCGGATCGCGGCCACTGTGGTGGACGATCCGCTGTACGACCCGGAGATGACGCGGTTGCGCGGCTGAGCCCGCACGGCCGGAGCTGACGATGCCGGCCGCGGTGGCCAGTGACGTCCCGCTGAGACACATCAACAGAAGTGAGGAACCGAAATGCCAGGAAATCGTGCCGTCGCCTACAAGGAACCGGGTGTGGTCGAGGTCATCGACACCGAGTACCCCACCTTCGAGTTGAAGGACGGCCCCGGGGTCAACCCCGCCAATGTGGGGCGCAAGGTCCCGCACGGGGTCATCCTCAAGACCGTCACCACCAACATCTGCGGCTCGGACCAGCACATGGTGCGCGGCCGGACCACGGCCCCGGCCAATCTGGTCCTGGGCCATGAGATCACCGGTGAGGTGGTGGAGGCGGGGCCGGACGTCGAGTTCATCAAGGTCGGTGACATCGTCTCCGTGCCGTTCAACATCTCCTGCGGCCGCTGCCGCAACTGCAAGGAGCGTCAGACCGGCATCTGCCTGAACGTGAACCCGGACCGTCCGGGCAGCGCCTACGGCTACGTGGACATGGGCGGCTGGGTCGGCGGACAGGCCGAGTACGTCCTCGTGCCCTATGCCGACTGGAACCTGCTGAAGTTCCCGGACCGGGACCAGGCGCTGGAGAAGATCATGGACCTCACCATGCTCTCCGACATCTTCCCCACCGGCTTCCACGGCGCCGTCACGGCCGGGGTGGGCGTGGGCTCCACCGTCTACGTCGCCGGTGCGGGACCCGTCGGCCTGGCCGCGGCCATGGGCGCGCAGCTGTTGGGGGCCGCCGTCGTGATCGTGGGGGACCTGAACGAGGACCGCCTGGCGCAGGCGCGAACCTTCGGCTGCGAGACCGTCAACGTCGGCGAAGGCCCGCTCCAGGACCAGATCGAGCAGATCCTCGGCGTCCCCGAGGTGGACAGCGGCATCGACGCCGTCGGTTTCGAGGCCCGCGGGCACGGCAAGGATGCCGGCCACGAGGCTCCGGCGACGGTCCTGAACTCCCTCATGGACATCACCACCGCCGGCGGATCCCTCGGCATCCCCGGCCTGTACGTCACGGGGGACCCGGGAGCCGTGGACGAGGCCGCCCAGAAGGGCTCGCTGTCCCTCTCGCTGGGCACGGGCTGGGCCAAGTCGCTGTCCTTCGCCACGGGGCAGTGCCCGGTGATGAAGTACAACCGCCAGCTGATGATGGCGATCCTGCATGACAAGGCGCCGATCGCGAAGGCCGTCAACGCGAAGGCGATCTCCCTCGAGGACGCCCCGCGCGGCTACGCCGAGTTCGACGCCGGGGCGGCGACGAAGTTCGTGCTCAACCCCAATGGGTATCTCACGGACTGACACTCGTTCGCTCGCTGACCACGGTCATCGTCACCCCGGCCTCATAGACTCGACGTGGGCATCGTTGACCCTATGTGGCTGGGGTGTCCGGTGTGGGCGAGTGCGGCCCGGGGTGATCACGCGGCGGCGGCCTCAGTGGGCGGGGAGGAGAGGTCATGGCAACGACACGAGTTCCAGTGGTGGCGCTGACCGGCCACCTCGGGGCCGGCAAGACCACCGTCCTCAACCATCTGCTGCTGGCACCGGGCGCCCGCATCGGGGTGATCGTCAATGACTACGGGACCATCAACGTCGATGCCGGCCTGCTGACCGGTCAGGTGGATGTGGCCGCGTCCATCGCTGGTGGCTGCGTGTGCTGCCTGCCCGAGGGTGGCGGTCTTGACGAGGCGCTCGAGCGGCTTGCCCACCCGCGGCTACGGCTGGACGTGATCGTGGTGGAGGCCAGTGGCGTGGCCGAGCCGGTGTCCCTGGCACGCATGATTCACTCCAGCGGGGTGGCGAACGTGCGCTCCGGTGGCCTGGTGGACGTGGTTGACGCCGGCGCCTACTTCGACACGGTGGACACCGTGGCCGTTCCCCCAGCCCGCTTCGCTGCGGCGTCCCTGGTGGTGATCAACAAGACCGACCAGCTTCCGGAGGAGCAACGGGAGCAGGCGATCGCCCGGATCCGGGAGCGCATCCATGCCCGCAACCCCATGGCCCACGTGGTCGTCACCACCCGAGGCCTGATCGACCCGGCGCTCGTCTTCGACGCGGCCGCGGAGCAGCACCCGGCGGTGGGCCTCATCCAGGAGGAGCTGCCCCTGGCCGAACTGGCCCGGCGTGACGCGGCCCAGTCGATCGGAGCCGATGCGCATCAGGCCCATGCCGCCGCCGTCTCGGTGCCCGCGGCCGGTCCGGTGCCTGCGGGGCCGCTGATCGACCTGCTCGAAGATCCGCCGGAGGGGGTCTACCGCCTCAAGGGGACCATTCTGGTCGGCACCGCGAGGGCGCCACGCAGCTACACCGTCAACCTCGTGGGCCGCCACATCCACGTAGCACCCCGCAGGGGCGGGCACCAGGACGGTCTCGTGGCGATCGGCACCCATCTGGACGAGCAGCTCGTCCGGGCCCGCTTGCAGGAGGCCCTGACGCCGTCCGGAGAGCAGCCCGACCCTCCGGGACTGCGGCGGTTGGCCCGCTACGCACGCCTGTCCGCCTGACGGGTCACCACGTGCCCTGGGACTGCCCGGAATCTGCCCCGCTCCGGGCGGCGATGAGATGGCCGTAGCCGGACCGGTAGGTGGGGTGCTCCAGGGTGCCCAGGAGGTCCAGCAGCCGGGTGCCGTCCAGGACGGTCCCGGTCGCCTCCGCCGGCTCGACGGCTGGCGGTGGCGGGAACCCGAGGCGGCCGGCGATGAAGGTGACGACGTCCCCCAGGGGTGCCGGCGCCCGGTCCGCCGCGTGCAGCAGGCGCGGTGGTGCCTCGGCGGTCACCAGGGCGTGCAGGGTGCGGACCAGATCGTCCTCGTGGATCCGGTTCGTGCGGCGGGCGTATTGCACGGGGGTGTGCTCGAGGACCTTGCGCAACAGCATCTCCCGTCCCGGACCGTAGATGCCGGCGGGGCGGAGGATGTGGGCGTCGAAGAGTTCCGCGGCCAACCGTTCGCCGTCCAGGAGGGTGGTGGCGCGCGGGCCCACCGGGGAGGGCGCATCCAGTTCGGTGAGGGGCCGGCCGTGGGTGTGTCCACCCAGTACGCGGGTGGAGGAGACGAGCACCACGCGGGAGGGAACCTGCGGCAACGCCGCGGCGAGGTTCCGCAGGGAGGCGAGGTAGCCGCCGTCGTGCCCCTGCCGGTGGGCGGACGCCGGGCCGGGCCCCGGACCACCGGGAGGAAGGGTGATGACCATGGCATCCACAGACGGGAGCTCGGCGCGCACGGGTGACTGCAGATCCACCGCCAGCGCGGCGAAGGCTGAGGGAAGCCCGCCCGTGGTGCGGCGCAGCGCGAACACGTGTCCACCGTCCGCGGCCAGACACCGGCCGAGCCGGGTGCCCAGTGCCCCGCACCCCACGAGCAGGGTCCGGTCCGGGGTGTGGTGGGAGGGGGCAGGAAGCGGCATCCCGGCAGTCTATCCCCGTCCCCGGCGGACCCCCGGCGCGCTCAGACGCTGAACAGCTGCCGGTCCGCCGCCAGGGTGTATGGCCCGTCGTAGGTGTCGGCGATGCCGGCCAGGTCCGCGTTGGAGAACACACCGGCCAGGTGGCTGACCACCACCTTCTTGGCCCCGGCCTCGGCGGCGATCCGTCCGATGCCCTCCGGAGAGGTGTGGCTGGACTCCAGGTGATGCAGGAACTCCTCGGTGAAGTCCTGGTCCCGGTAGAAGTCCATGTTGACGACCTCGTGGACCAACAGGTCCGCGTCCTGGCTCAGGGCCACCATGTTCGGGGTCTCGGCCGTGTCTCCCGAGAAGGTGATCACGCCGTGCTCGGACTCGAAGCGGAAGCCGAAGGAGGGGAAGACGGGCAGGTGGTCCACCAGGGTGGCCTTCACGCGGACGCGCTCGTCCTCGTAGATGGTGAAGGGCTCCATGTCCGGAACGGGGCTCCGGTCCGGATCGGCGCGGGGCCGGCGCGGCAGCTCGATGTCCACGCCCTCGAAGAGCTCATCGAGGGGGATCCGGGCCTCGTCCGTGGTGCGGATGTTGATGTCATAGGCGTAGGCGCGCATCAGGTTCTTGACGATGTCCCTCATGCCGGTCTGGGGTGGGGAGACCTCGTTCCTGATGCCCTCGGGCAGGGGACTCCGGCCCGGGCCCATGATTCCCACGCGCGAGGTGACGCCCTGCACGGGGGTGTCCCAGTTGTAGAGCATGTAGGCGCTGAGTTCGGAGATGTGGTCCGAGTGCAGGTGGGTGACGAATCCCTGGCGCAGCTTGTTCCCGGTCAGTCCGGCCTCGACGGCTTGGCGGGGCATGCCGAGCCCGAAGTCCACCAGGTAGTGCTGTCCATCCACGACGACGGCGCTGGCGATCCCGTGCCGGGTTCCCCGGATCGCGGGGCCGGCAGCCGTGCCCAGGGTGATCAGGTGCATGCCGTGCTCGGGCACGGTCTGCGGTGAGGCCAGCACCGGTTCGGCTGCCGATGCGGCCCCGGCGCCGAGAAACGGCGCGGCCAGGGCGGCGGCCCCTCCGGCGCCGAGGATGGTGCGGCGGGATGGGCCGGACTTCTCGTGTGCGGTGGTCATGCTTCCTCCAGGATCGGTGACGTGTATCACATGTTCTGGATCACTATGGAGGAAGGGGAGGGCAACGGCAAGGTGGGGTCAGTGGGTTCGGTTGTCCGGGCCGGCGCCGGGATTCTCCGCCTCGATGACCTGCTGTTCCCGGGCGTGCTGCCCCCGGCCCTCCGGCTTGCCGTCCACCAGGTCGGCGAGCTTGCCGGCGGCCCCGGCCAGGGCGCGTAGGCCGCGTCCCGTCTCCTCGCGGCCGCGCTCGGCGAAGGTCCGGGCGGTCTTCTCCCGCTCGGCCCGGGTCTGGTTGCGCTGCCGGAATTCGTTGAACTTCTGGGTGGTGGTCTCGGCCGTGCTGCGGATCTGGTCCCAGGCCTCAGTCGGGTTGGCCGGCAGGGTCACGGTCCTGCCGGTGGGCGTCTTCGGGGGACGGGGCTGCTGCGCCGAGCTGTTCGGTTCGGCCGGCGCGGCTGGTGTGGTCGGCGGGGTGCTGGGCAGGTTCTGCTCTGGCTCCGAGGTCATGCGGCCAGTGTAGAGCCAGTGGCTGACAGGCCACAGGGGCGCCCGTGATGCCCGTCCCTTGCGAAGGCAGGAGATCCAGTGCTGGATTCTGCAGGGTGTTGACGGCAATCACCCTGCAGAATCCCGCACTCGATGTCCGCAGGGACCCGCTGAGCATGCGGCTACGAGTCCTGGCGGAGGTTGTTCCCCGCCGTCTCGCCGCCGTCGATCGCGATGGAGGAGCCGGAGACGAAGCGGGACTCGTCCGAGGCCAGGTACAGCACCAGCATGCTGATCTCCTCCACCTGCGCCGCGCGCCCGGCGGGCACCTGCCCGTAGCCGCGCTGCAGCCCGGCGGTCAGCGGCGTCTCCACGGAGCCGGGATGGATGGAGTTCACCCGGATCCCGTCATCGCCGAAGTCCAGGGCGGAGGTCTTGGTCAGCCCCTGCACGCCCCACTTCGCCGCCGAGTACGCGGCACGGTTCTTGAACCCGACCAGTCCGGCGATCGAGCTGACGTTGATGATGGAGGAGGTCCCCTGCTTCTTGAGCTCCGGCACGGCCGCCTTCATGCCCAGGAACGTGCCGGTCAGGTCGATGTCCAGGGTCCGCGTCCAGTCCTCCACAGACGCCTCCTCCGCGGTGCCGGGCGTGTAGATCCCCGCGTTGTTGACCAGCACATCGAGCTTCCCGAACTCCTGGACCGTCTGCCCGACGGCGGCCGTCCAGTCCTGCAGGCTCGTCACGTTCAGGGGGGTGAAGGCGGCGGCCTGACGGCCCTCGGTGGCGTTGATCTCCTCGGCCAACGCCATGCCGGCCTCCTCCTGCAGGTCGCCGATCATGACGGAGGCCCCGGCCGCGGCCAGCACACGGGCGTGGGAGGCCCCCATGCCCTGGGCGGCCCCGGAGGCCAGGGCGACCTTGCCGGCGGCGCGGCCCGAGCCGGCGTCGTGGTTGGCGCTGTGCGGGGCGGACGTGGCCGAGGTGGAGGAAGTGCTCATGGTGCCACCCTAGAAAGCCGCGGCCGGGGGAGCGCGGGGGTGTTCCGTTGATCGGTATGATCGAGGCCACCTCTCCGACGAAAGGCAGGTTCGTGGCCAACTCGCCCTCCGGGGAATCCGTGATCCACCGCGTGGTGCGCATCCTGGCGGCGTTCACCGACGACGCTCCGGCACTGCACCTCCGGGAGCTCGCGAGGGCCGTCGGGCTGCCGGTCTCCACCGTCCACCGCCTCGTGGCCGAGTTGGAGCTGGAGGGGCTGCTGGTGCGGGACGATTCGGGCCGGCTGCGCCACGGGCACCGGATGTGGGAGATGGCCTCGCGCGGCTCACGAGCCTCTTCCCTGCGGGAGGCGGCCCTGCCGCCCATGGAGGACCTGCTGCACCACACCGGAAACCACGTCTCGCTCGGCGTCCTGGAGGGCACGGACGTGCTCTACCTGGAGCGGCTCGCGGCTGACGATGCCACCATCAACATCACCAGGATCGCCGGCCGGCTGCCCGTCCACGGCTGCTCCGCCGGGCTGGTGTTCATGGCCTACGCCCCGGAACAGGAGCAGGAGCTGTTCCTGCGCCGGCGGCTGGAGCAGCTCACCCCGGACACCGTCACGGACCCGGACCGGCTGCGGGGCATCCTCGCAGACATCCGCCGCAACGGCTACGTCTCCATGGCGGGGATCATCGTGGAGGAGTCCAGCGGGATCTCCGTGCCGATCCTGCTGGAGGACCAACGCGCCGTGGGGACGCTCACCGTGATCGTGCCCCGGGGCGAGGAGCACCTGGCGGTCACCATCCCGCAACTGCAGTTCGCCGCCCGGGCCATCACCCGCAGGCTCGGTCACGAGCCCACGGGCCGCGGCATGCAGCGCCGCAGTGAGCCCCGCCCCCGGTAGCGCACTGTCAGGGCGGCTACAGTTCGCGCACCACCCGGGCCGGGGAGCCGACCGCCACGGTATTGGCTGGGACGTCCTGCGTCACCACGGAGCCCGCGCCCACCACCGAGTTGTCCCCCATGGTCACCCCCGGCAGCACGGTGACGTTCGCGCCGAGCCAGACCCTGCGGCCCAGGATGATCGGCGCGGGGAGCATGTCCGCGCGGCGCTCCGGGGCCAGATCGTGGTTCAGGGTGGCGAAGACGGCGTTGTGCCCGATCAGGCAGTCATCCCCGATCGTCACCCCGCCCTGGTCCTGGAAGCGGCAGCCGGAATTGATGAACACGCGCCGGCCGATGGTCAGGTTCTTGCCGAAGTCCGAGTGCAGGGGCGGGAAGACGGCCACGGTCTCATCCACGGCCTTCCCGGTCAGCTCGGTGAACAGCTCCCGCACTCGTTCCGGCTCGTGATAGCCGCCGTTGAGCTCGCCGGTGGTGCGCAGCGCCTCCTGGCTGGTGCGGTGCATGACCGCATGCAGGGGCGAATCGCCTGTGATCCTCTCGCCGGCGTCGAGCGCGGTCAGTAGGTCTTTCAGTTCCATGGATGAATCCTTCTTCACAGGGTGAGCATGACCTTGATGGCTCGGCGCTCGTGCATGGCGGCGTACCCCTCGGCGGCCTGGTCCAGCGGCAGGGTCAGGTCGAAGACCTTGCCCGGATCGATCTCGCGGTCCCAGATCTTCTGGATGAGTTCCGGCAGGTAGCGGCGCACGGGAGCGGGGCCGCCGTGCAGGTGCACCCCGGCGAAGAAGAGCTGGTCCAGAGGCAGTTGCACGCCCTCGTGGGCCACTCCCACGAAGCCGATGTGGCCACCGCCGCGGGTGGAGTGGATGGCCTGCAGCATGGACTCCTCGGTGCCCACGGCCTCGATCACGCTGTGCGCGCCGAGCCCGCCGGTGAGCTCCTTGATCCTGGCCGCGCCCTCGGCGCCGCGCTCGGTGACGATGTCCGTGGCGCCGTATTCGCGGGCCAGGGCCTGGCGGTCGGCGTGACGGGACATGGCGATGATGCGCTCGGCACCCATCTGCTGTGCGGCGAGCACACCCATCAGGCCCACGGCGCCATCACCCACCACGGCCACGGTCTTGCCCGGGCCCACCTGGGCGGCGTCGGCGGCGAACCAACCGGTGCCCAGCACGTCACTGGCGGCCAACAGCGAGGGGATCAGGCTGTCGTCGGGCAAGCCCGGGGTGGTCACCAGGGTGCCGTCCGCGAGGGGGATGCGAGCCTTCTCTGACTGGGTGCCGATGCCGGCCACGAACTCGGCATGGATGCACTTCGAGGGGTAGCCGGACACGCAGATCTCGCACTTCCCGCAGGAGATCACGAAGGAGCCCACCACGAAGTCGCCGGGCTTCACGGTGGTGACCGAGGCGCCCACTTCTTCCACCACTCCCACGTACTCGTGCCCCATGGGGGAGTGGTCCGCGGGCTCCACGCCCCGGTACGGCCACAGGTCAGAGCCGCAGATGCAGGTGGCGGTGAGGCGGATGACGGCGTCCGTGGGCTCGACGATGCGGGGGTCCTCCCGCTCGGCGACGGTGATCTCGCCGGGGGCGTCCATGATGACTGCGCGCATGGCATTCTCCTTCAGGTGGCGTGTGGGTCAGGGCCCAGCCAATCACGGCCCACCGAGCCAGGGGAGTCCCCGCCGAGAGGGGTACCGCTGGTGCCTCCTTCATGGGTGCCACCTTCACTAGTCTGGGGAGATGGACAATCGAGCGGATGTGCGTGAGTTCCTGATGTCCCGGCGGGAGCGCGTCACCCCCGAGGCGGCGGGCCTGCCGCCCGGGTCGAACAGGCGGGTGCCGGGGTTGCGGCGCAGCGAGGTGGCGGTGCTCGCCGGGGTGTCCGTGGAGTACTACACCAAGCTGGAGCGCGGTCAGATCGCCGGGGCCTCCTCCTCGGTGCTGGAGGGTCTGGCCCGGGCGCTGCACCTGAACGAGGTGGAACGGGCCCACCTGTACGATCTGGCCCGCACCGCGGATGGCATTCCGGCCTCCGGGCGGAGACGCCGCCCCGCCAACCAGGCGGTGCCGCCGCGGGAGTCCCTGCAGTGGACCCTGGACGCGATCACCGGGGCCATCGCGGTGGTGCGCAATGAGATGCAGGACCTGGTGGCCGTGAACCGGCTGGGCCGGGCCTTCTACTCACCGGTGCTGGGGAGCGGCGGCCGGGCGCCCAACCTGGCCCGGTTCCAGTTCCTGGACCCGGCGGCACGGGACTTCTACCCCGAGTGGGAACGGTTCGCCGCGATGTGTGTGGCGAACCTGCGGATGATCGCCGGCAAGAACCCGCAGCACCGGGGCATCCAGGACCTGGTGGGGGAGCTCTCCACCCAGTCCGAGACGTTCCGGACGCTGTGGGCCGCCCATGACGTGCGCGTGCACGGCTCCGGCGTCAAACACTTCCACCACCCGCAGGTCGGCGCCCTGGAACTGGCCTACGAGGAGACCGAGTTCACCGGGGACGAGGGGCTGGCCCTGGTGATCTACAGTGCCCAGCCCGGCTCGCCGTCCGCGGAGCGGCTGCAGCTGCTGGGCTCCCTCGCGGAGAGCCCAGCAGTGAGCAGCCCGGCAGAGACTGTCAGGCCGTGAACGTGGAGGTGTCGATCACGAAGCGGTAGCGCACGTCCGAGGCCAGCACCCGCTCCCAGGCCGCATTGATCTGGTCTGCGCTGATGACCTCGACCTCCGCGCCGATGCCGTGCTCGGCACAGAAGTCCAGCATCTCCTGGGTCTCGGCGATCCCTCCGATCATGGAGCCGGCGTAGGTGCGGCGCCCGCCCAGCAGGGATCCCACGTTCAGGCTCATCGGCTCGGACGGGGCGCCCACGTTCACCAGGGCGCCGTTGACGGCCAGCAGGCCC
The DNA here is from genome assembly GCF_047305825.1 of Citricoccus nitrophenolicus. Lineage (GTDB taxonomy): Bacteria > Actinomycetota > Actinomycetes > Actinomycetales > Micrococcaceae > Citricoccus > Citricoccus nitrophenolicus. The sequence goes on from NZ_CP063070.1 coordinate 2,166,494, forward strand.
AGGAAGGCATCCACGTCCACCGGGGCGCTGACCGTGTTGATGATCAGGTCCAGGCTCTTGGCCAGCGTGGTGAAGGTCTCCGGGTCACTCGTGGCGTAGTAGTGGTCCGCGCCCAGGCGCTCGCCGTCCTCCTGCTTGCGCAGTGACTGGGAGAGCACGGTGACCTCGGCGCCCATGGCGTGGGCGATCTTCACGGCCATGTGCCCCAGGCCGCCGAAGCCCACCACGGCCACGCGCTTGCCGGGCCCGGCGCCCCAGTGCTTGAGCGGGGAGTAGGTGGTGATGCCGGCGCACAGCAGCGGGGCCGAGGCCTCGAAGGGGATGGCCTCGGGGATGCGCAGCACGAACCCGGCGTCCACCACGATCCCGGTGGCGTAGCCGCCCTGGGTGATGGTGCCGTCCCGGTCCGTGGCGCCGTAGGTGCCCACGGAGCCGTTCAGGCAGTACTGCTCGTCACCGTTGTCACAGTTGGTGCAGTCGCCGCAGGAGTTGACCAGGCAGCCGACGCCGACCCGGTCGCCCACCTGGTGGGTGGTCACCTCGGAGCCCACCTCGGCCACGATCCCGGCGATCTCATGGCCCACGGTCAGCGGGTAGGGCTGCGGGCCCCAGTCGCCGCGGACGGTGTGGATGTCCGAGTGGCAGATGCCGGACCAGCGGATGTCGATCCGCACGTCCTGCGGGCCGACCGGGCGCCGCTCCACGGTCCCGAGGGTCATCGGGTCAGTGGCGTTGGCGGCAATGTAAGCGGGAACAGCAGTCATCAAGGTCCTTTGTACGGTGTGTGCTGATTTCTGTACTGATTCAGGTGGCCGCCGTCGGTCTCTGACGCTGCGGCCACCCACCGAGTCAACCACCTTGCCCAGCGGTGCCGGGAGTCCCTGACGGTACCCCTGTGACGGATCCCTCAGGCCGGGGTGAGCGCCGCCGTCGACCCCCTGGTTCCGGATGGGTGGCGCTACCGGGAACGACGGTGGTGTCCGCCGGGGATGGTGCGGACGCCACCGTCGAATCCGAGACGGTGCGTTGCGGCCGATGGCCTACTGGATCAGCTCGATCCCGTCCACCAGGTACGTGGGAACGGTGGTGCTGCCGCCGATCTGGGTGTCGTAGGAGAAGGACGGCCCCACCGTGGCCAGGACGAACACCTCGTCATCGGCCACGAAGTCGCTCAGGGCCTCGCAACCGGCTCCGCCCTCGCCCATGAACATCGAGTTGTGCTCGTAGTCCCACGAATCGGCCATGTTCGTGTACGCCGTGTTGCCACGGAAGATGCAGTCACCCGTGGCCGCATCGAACTGCGTGATGTTGGCATAGATCTGAACCTGGCGGCCGACGTGGCTGTCCGGATTCTTGGTGAGCAGGGCCAGATCGCGCGTGCCCAGTTTCTCGTAGTCCGCCGGATCGGCCGGGACGTCGGGCTCCTCCGTGGGGGTCGGAGTCGGGGTCGGAGTTGGCGTCGGGGTGGGTGTCGGGGTGGCCGAGCTCGAGGTCGGTGACTGCTCCGGCGTCGGCGAGGTGGACTCGGTGGCTTCCACACGCTCTGCGCTGCGCGTGGGCGAGGGCGACTGGTCTGCCGTGGACGTGAGGGTCTCCTCTCCGCTGAGGTTCAGGGCGCCGATCGCTGCCCCCAGGACGACGGCGACAGCCAGGGCGAATGCCCACCAACGCCGGTACCAGGGCTTCTTCGGGGTGGAGGTGGGTCTCGGAGTGTGCGGGGAAAGCGGTTCCATGCGTATCTCCTCTGGAGTGAAGGGGCGAACCGTGGCCTGCCGGCCGGTGTGCCGGAGGTGAGGGGTCGATGACGAGAAGAGGCTATGGAGAGCCACGGACAAGATAAGCAATTCACTGAAACCACATTGGTGTGATTATCCAGCTCGCTTTCCGAGAATCCGAAGGCGGTCTGAATGGAATAAACAACGGCGACCTCCACGCCGGGGATGGCGTGGAGGCCGCCGCTGTGGAGACGGTGCGTTCGAATGATCGCCTACTGGGTTGGTCCGGTCCTGTCGGCAGGATCGGTGGTCCCGGCGTCGGTGAGGTTCCGGACCGCGTCGGAGAGGGCGGCGCGGATGATCCGGCGTCTCTGATCCTCACGCGGCTCTGGCGTGGGCGGTTCAGGGCCGCCGCGCCCCGGGCCCTGGTCAGGGTCGCGAGACGGCGCGGGGCCGGGTGGTGGATGCGGGGGAAGCTGTTCCACTGCTGATTCTCCTCAGGGGGTGAAGGGTTCCCTCCGCCCTCTGGCTGGCGTGCCAGGGGCGTTGGGTGCTGACGAGAATCACGGTAGGAACAGGTGCAGACAAGATAAGGGTTTCAAGAAAGCGCGTTGTGAACTACACCAGTGTTGTTTTGATCGCGATTCTTTCCATCCGACCGGCAGTTCCGTTGAACGGGCCGGGCAGTTCGGTTCAACGGAACACCCCCTCCTCCGGGTGCTGTGATCGGTGTCACGATCATTCGCAATCAACCGCCCGCCCCGGAAGGGACCTGCCATGCGAATGCTCAACGGCCAACCACGTGACACCTATGACGTCGTCGTGGTCGGCTCCGGCGCCGCCGCCCTGACGGCCGCCGCCACCGCCGCCCGCTCCGGGCAGTCCGTGATCGTCCTGGAGAAGTCCGCGCTGCTCGGCGGCACCTCCGCCGTCTCGGGCGGCATGCTCTGGGTGGTGGACAACCACTACGCCCGCGAGGCCGGGATCGCCGATTCCAAGACGGCCGGCCGCGCGTACGTGGAGGCCGTGGCCCGGGGCCGCGGCCGCGCCGAACTGCTGGACGCCGCCTTGGACCGCGGAGACGCCATGCTCCGATTCGCCGAGGACGAGCTCGGCGTGCGGTTCATCTTCCTGGACAATTTCCCGGACTACCGCCAGGACCTGCCTGGTGCGGTCACCGGCGGCCGCACGGTGGAGCCCGAGTTGTTCAACGCCCGCGAGGCCCTCGGAGACCTGGCGGAGCACGTCCGCACGGACGGCCGCCACCCGTACACCATGCAGGAGTACGAGGACTGGGGTGCCTTCACCGCGTTCCCCTGGGACGAGCTCAACGCCCGCCAGGCCCAGGGCTTCGCGGCCAAGGGGCACGCGCTGGTCGCCATGCTGCTGGCGGCCTGCCTCGAGCACGGCGTCCACTTCGCGGTGGACGCCCGCGTGGAGCGGTTGGTCGAGAAGAAATCGGCAACCGACGACGCCGGCGCGGGCATCTCCGCGAGGCGCGTGGCCGGCGTCGTGCTTCAGGACGGCACCGAGATCCAGGCGACCGCGGGCGTGATGCTGGCCGCGGGTGGTTTCGAGTGGGACCGGGCCCAGGCCGATTCGATGCTCGCCACCCGGCTGTACACGATGTGCTCCCCGCCTTCGAACACGGGCGACGCCCTGAGGATGGCCCAGCGGATCGGCGCCATGACCCGTGGCACCCGCGAGGCCTGGTGGGCGCCGATGTCCGTGGTCGGCACCCTGCGGGACGGCGAGCCGGTGGGGAACCTGTTGCGCTTCGAGCGTCAGGGTCCGGGCTCCATCATGGTCAACCGCCACGGTGAGCGCTTCGCCAACGAGGCGCAGAACTACAACGACCTGGCCCGCGTGCTGCAGTCCTGGGACTCCGCCAAGAACCAGACGCTGAACACCCCGGCGCACGTGGTCTTCGACCAGTCCTACCTGCAGCGCTACGGCATCCTGGACCACCGCGCCGGTCAGCCGACCCCCGACTGGCTCATCGAAGCCCCCACCCTGGCCGAGCTGGCCGCCAAGACCGGCGTCCCGGCCGAGGCCCTCGAAGCCACGGTTCAGCGGTTCAACGAGCACGCGATCGTCGGGCAGGACCCGGACTTCGGCCGCGGCTCCTCGGAGTACGACCGCTACTGGGGGGACGCGGACAACGCCTGGCCCAACCCCTCGCTCGGGCCGCTGCAGTACGGCCCGTACTACGCCCTCGAGGTGGTCAACGGGGCCTTCGGCACCTGCGGCGGCGTGGCCACGGACGGCCACGGCCGGGTGCTGGACGTGGACGGCGCGCCGATCGCGGGCCTGTTCGCCGCCGGCAACACCACCGAGAGCCCCTACGCCGCCGGCTACCCGGGCGCCGGGGCCACCCTCGGCCCGCTGATGACCATGGCCTACCTGGCCGGGCGCACCCTGGCCGGCCAGCCGGCCGACTACACCGAGAACACCGAGAACACCGGGAACGACGCCGGCCGCGCACCGGGCGCTGACAGGTCCGGTCCCCGCCACCTTGAGGAGGTCTCCGCATGATCCGGCACATCGTCATGTTCCGCTGGAAGGACAGCTTCACCGAGGACATCCGCGCCCAGTGGATCGCCGGGCTGGAGAAGCTCCAAGACGCCATCCCCGGCCTGATCGCCCTGCAACACGGACCGGACGTCCTGCAGACGGACAGATCCTGGGACCACGTGATCATCGCCGACTTCGAGGACCGTGAGGCCCTCGCCGTCTACAACACCCACCCCGCCCACGAGGCCATCAAGCCCCTCTCCCTGCCGAACGTGCGGGACCTGGCCTACGTGGACCTGGAACTCGACACCCCCAAGGACCCCTCATGAGCACCACCGCTCCGCAGACCCCGAAGACCCCGAGCACGCACCGCGTCAGCGGCGCCGAGACGGTGACCGCCGGCGGCAACGTGCGCTCCCCGCGCAAGGCCGCCCTGGCCTCCTTCCTGGGCTCCACCCTGGAGTACTACGACTTCTTCATCTACGGCACCGCCGCCGCGCTGGTGTTCCCGCAGCTGTTCTTCCCCGGCGGTGACCCGGCCATCGCCACCATCGCCTCCTTCGCGACCTTCGGCGTCGCCTACATCGCCCGCCCGCTCGGCGGCCTGGTGATGGGCCACTTCGGCGACCGGCTGGGCCGCAAGAACGTGCTGCTGGTGACCCTGCTGATCATGGGCATGGCCTCCCTGTCCATCGGTCTGCTGCCGACCTTCGACCAGATCGGCATCTGGGCCACCGTCCTGCTGGTGATCGCCCGCCTGGCGCAGGGCTTCTCCGCCGGTGCCGAGTCCGCGGGGGCCTCCTCGCTGACGATCGAGCACTCCCCGGAGGGCCGCCGCGGCTTCTTCACCTCCTTCGTGATGACCGGCTACGCCTCCGGCATGGTCCTCTCCACCCTCGTGTTCATCCCCGTCACCGCGCTGCCGGAGGAGGCCATGATGAGCTGGGGCTGGCGCGTCCCGTTCCTGCTGTCCATCCTGGTGCTGGCCATCGCCTTCTGGGTGCGGACCCGGTTGGATGAGACCCCCGTGTTCGAGGAGGAGGTGGTCCAGGCGGGCGAGAAGAAGAAGCTGCCCGCCCGCGAGGTGCTGAGGTATCAGGGCCCGGACGTGCTGCGCGTGCTGCTGATGTCCATCTTCTCCGTGATGCAGACCGTGTTCACGGTGTTCGGCCTGTCCTACGCCACGGACCACGGCGGCTTCGACGGCAGCGCCATCCTCACCGTCAACGCCGTGTCGATCGGCCTGTCCATGGTGCTGATGCCCGCCGCCGGCCGCCTCTCGGACCGGCTGGGCCGCAAGCCGCTCATGCTCACCGCCATGTTCGGCTGCGCCGCCACCATCTTCCTGTACTTCCTGGCCCTGGGCACCGGCAACATCTGGATGGTCTTCCTGGCCTCGCTGCTGTTCATGACCGTGCTGTACTCCGGCTTCAACGGGGTGTGGACCTCCTTCTTCGGCGAGCTGTTCGCCGCCCCGGTCCGCTACACCGGCATGGCCATGGGCAACCAACTGGGCCTGATGGTGGCCGGCTTCGGCCCGATGATCGGCGGCCTGCTGCTGGGAACCGGCACCTTCGGCTGGGTCCCCGTGGCGATCTTCGGTTCCGTGTGCGCCCTGCTCGCCGCCGGCGCCTGCATCACCGCCCGCGAGACCGCCCACACCCCCATCAAGGAGCTCGGCGAGCCCTACCTGCGGGCCACCGGCCGGATCTGAGCTTGAGCACGATGTCTACCCCGACCTCTGGAGAACACATGACTGAGAACACCCCCACCCAGACCGTCCACAAGTGCGACGTCCTGGTGGTCGGCTCCGGTGCCGCCGGCATGGCCACCGCCCTGCGGGCCGCCCATGACGGACTGAACGTGATCGTGGCCGAGAAGTCCGAGCACTTCGGCGGCACCACGGCCCTGTCCGCGGGCTGGTCCTGGGTGCCGGGCAACCCGAAGGGCACCGCCGCCACGTGGGACACCCGGGCCGAGGCGGAGACCTACCTGAAGGCGCTGTCCGGCGACTACTACAACGAGGAGGGCGTGGCCGGGTTCCTGGACACCGTGCCGGAGGCCATCGACTTCTTCGAGGACAACACCTCCGTGGTGTTCTCCTACCCGGAGAAGGCCCCGGACTACCAGATGGACCTGCCCGGGGCGAAGCTCGGCGGGCGCGCGATCCTGCCGAGTGATGCGGACATCCGGATGCTCGGGTCCCGCCGTAAGGAGCTGCAGCCGTACCTGAGCTCGTACACGGTGTTCGGGTACATGCCGCAGGTGGGCCCGGACATGGCGACCATTCTGAAGGCCAACCAGTCCGTGAAGGCCTTCACCTACACGGCCTCGAAGCTGCTGCGCACCTGGGTGGACACCGCCGTGTTCGGCCAGCCGCTCAAGCGCACCAACGGCTCGGCGCTGATGACCCGCATGGTCGCCTCCGCGCTGGACGCCGGGGTGCGGGTGTGGACCTCCACTCCGGTCGAGGAACTGGTGACGAACGACGACGGTGCCGTCACCGGCGCGGTCCTCTCCGGTGAGCGGGCCGGCACCGTGCAGGCCCGGCTCGGCGTGGTGCTGGCTGGCGGCGGGTTCTCCGGGGATGCGGAACTGCGGAAGCAGTACTTCCCGCACGACCGTAATGGCGGGCAGCACTTCACCCCGACCCAGGGCCACGACGGCTCCTCGGCCCGGATGGCGATGGCCGTGGGCGGGCGGATCAACGCCGACGTGTCCTCCCCGGGCTCCTGGGCCCCCGTGACGGTGTTCAAGGGGATTGTCTCGAGGGCGCAGCGGCTCTTCCCGCACCTGCGTCAGATCGGGCTGCCCGGCATGATCACGGTGGACAAGCACGGCAAGCGCTTCGGTAATGAGGCGTTGAGCTATCACGATTTCGGCCGGCAGATGCTGGACCACAGGGCCAGCGAGGAGTCGGTGTACGCGTGGATCGTGGGCGATGAGAAGCTGATGCGCAAGTACGGGATCGGCTTCGCCAAACCCACGCCGATCCCGCGCCAGCTGTTCTACGCCGCGGACTACCTGGTCAAAGGCGAGACCGTGGCCGAGCTGGCCGAGAAGATCGGGGTGGATGCTGAGGGTCTGCAGGCCACGATCGACCGGTTCAACCGGGACGCGGTGGCGGGGGAGGACACCGAGTTCGGGCGCGGTTCCACCGCGTACAACCACTTCCGCGGGGACATGGACCACAAGCCGAACCCGAACCTGGCCACGCTGGACAAGGCCCCGTACTACGCCGCGAAGGTGCGGATGGGGGACCTGGGGAGCTTTGCGGGGATCGACGTGGATTCGCGTCACGCCGTGGTGCGGGCCGACGGCGCGCGGATCCCTGGGCTGTACTCCGTGGGTGCCGCGGCGGTGTCGGTGTTCGGTGGCGGCTACCCGGGCTACGGCTCCCACATCGGGCCGGCCCTGGTGTTCGGCTACCGCATGGGCCGCGACATCGCCGAGCTGGCTGCCGAGTCGGGTTCCGCCGATGCGCTGGAGCGGGCCATGGAGGTCGGTGCGTGAGTTCTCCTGATCCCGTGGGGGCCGGTGCTGGGACTGGTGCTGAGACAGGCCAGAGGCCCGATGCCGGCCCCCGGCTGGGTGTGGATCCCTCGCCCTTCGCGGGGCGCACGGCGGTGGTGACTGGTGCGGCCGGCGGGATCGGCGCCGCGACCGCGCGCATGCTGGCCGCCCGTGGGGCGGCCGTGGTGATCGGGGACGTGGATCCGCGGGTCGCCGAGGTGGTGGCTGAGATTGAGGCTGCGGGCGGCCGTGCGCTGTCCGTGCGCTGCGACGTGACCGACGAGGAGTCGGTGGCGGCACTGATGGACGCGGCTGCGGAGTTCGGCGTGGCCGCTGGTTGGTCCGGGAGCGTAGATGTCCTGGTGGCCAACGCCGGCATCGCCGAGCGGAAGGGACCTCTGCACGAGCTGGACGTGGATCACTGGCGCACCGTGCTGGACATCGACCTGACCGGGGTAGCTCTGTCCATGAAGCACGCGCTGCGGCACATGGCTGCTGCCGACTACGGCCGGGGGAGCGGAGCGGTCGTAGCCGTCTCCTCGATCATCGGTCTCGTCGGACAGGTCAACTCGGCCCCGTACTCGGCGGCGAAAGCCGGGGTCGCCAACCTCGTCCGCTCCGCCGGACTGACCTATGCCCCGACGGGGATCCGCGTCAACGCGGTGGCCCCGGGCTACGTGGAGACTCCATTGACTGCGGGCCTGGACGAGTCGGTGCGCTCGCAGATGACCGCCCGCCAGCCGATCGGACGCCTCGGAACTCCCGAGGAAGTCGCCGATGTCATCTGCTTCCTGGCCTCCGACGCCGCCAGCTTCGTCACCGGCGCGGTGTGGTCGGTAGATGGAGGGTATGTGGCGCAGTGAAGTAGGGACCCTGCGAGCTGACTTTAATTGGTGTCCCAGCACGTTCGGAGTGATTTGGATCGGAGCGCATCGGAAGGAAAAGCGTGGCGACGTTTTCGACATCGAGGTGCTGACGCCACGGGAGCAGTTGGAGGCGAATCCTTGAACCTGCGGAATAATTCTCCATATTAGACGGGAATGGATGATATGATCGAGGCATGATTCAACGAGGTGGGAGTTCCTTGCTCGAAGCAGCGCGAGTTTCTCGTGGCTTTACGCAGGCGATGTTGGCGCAGCGCTCGGGTGTTGCACAGGGAGTCATCTCGAAGTTTGAGAGCGGAATTCTGCCGATCGATGGACGTATCGATGCGCTGGCCGAGCAATTGCGCGTGCCCGTTGCCCTTATTAATGGCACGACAGTGCAAGCGCCCCACAGTCGGGTGTATCACCGAAAACAGGCGTCATTGCCTGCGAAGGTCGCGAACAAGCTTCACGCGGACATGATGCTTACCCATGTGCGGACCAGTCGACTCATCGCCAGAGAGGCGATGCCCACGCCAGATGTTCCTCGGCTTCCTTTAGGGTCGGCTCTGGATACGCCATCCGACCGCGCCCGTGCTGTTCGCGATCTATGGGAGATTTCGCGGGGACCGATTGTGAACATTGTGGCCCTGCTGGAATCTCGAGGCGTTCCCTGTCTCATGTGGGACGTGGAATCCGTTCGGGTCGATGCTATCGCGAGCTGGCCGGAGAACGCGCGACCTATAGTCATGCTTAACAGCCATGCTCCTGGTGATCGACTGCGCTTCACGGTAGCGCACGAACTTGGCCACGCAGTATTGCATGATCTCCCCTCCCGTGAAGGTGAGAGAGAAGCAGATGAGTTCGCCGCTGAGTTCCTGATGCCGCGCGCGGATATCCGAGATGTCCTGGAAGGAGCGACGCTTCCCAGGCTCGTGGAATTGAAGAAGGTTTGGGGCACTTCCATCGCTGCACTCGCTCGGCGTGCACGCGATGTGGGTTCAATCAGCGACTCCGCCTATCGGAGCCTGAATATCGAGCTTTCAATGAGCGGCGCTCGAAAGTACGAACCTGTGCAGATGGACCCGGAGTCGCCAACACTTGTGAAGGAAGTCGTACGTCGACGTAGAACAGCGGGTGAGTCCCTTGCTGACATTGCGGCGGACGCGCTGATGTCCTCAGAAGAACTGAATCGTCAATACCTGGAGGTCGCGTGAATTCCGTCAACCCTGTACTCGCTTCACCGGCACTAGCGCCACTCCGCACCACTGCGCGCGATCGTCTTCGCGGCCGCATCTTAACCATCGTTGGCTGTGACGAGGCCGAAGTGATAGCGCCTCACCTGGATGCCGGGTACGAAGGTCTCGTCATCACTGGGGCGAAACGCCACGAGGTAATGAAGAGACTCCACTTGGCGTATAGCGAATTGCTTTTGATCGCCGAGCCTGACTCACATGCGATCATCGAGGCGAGTCCCGAGCGGCCTTGGTATCTTCAAGGCGCTGAAGACGAAGGGCTGGTCCGGGGGCCCACCGTGGCTGAGATCTTGGGGTATCAGCGCACTAGCGGTGCCACTATCGTGCTCCTCCCAGCGGGCTTCGTGAGCGTAGGCGATGTTCAGACACTCCGAGCAATCGTTCAAGCGTCCAACGCGATCAGTAGTGACGACATCGTACTTCCGCTTTTCCTTGCTTCGGGTTGGCTTCAGCCGCAGCACGAAGAGTTCCTTGCCGCTGTTATCGAACAGAGTATTCATCCGGTACTGCTGGCTTTCGGGTCTTCGACCAACCCATTGGGCTCGCGGCGCAAGCTCGACACCTATCGTCGGATCATGACTCGTTCGGAAGCGTTCAGTTGGAGAACTGACCTTGCTGGGCTTGACGCCATCGCGCACGGAGCCCTCGGCGCGGCGATCGGTACCAGACCCAGTTCTCGTCGATTTACCCCTCCAAAGGACAAAGGTAAAGCACATCAGCCGCAAGATCCGACGCCCTACGCGCTAATCCCGGGACATATGCACTGGATGAAGACTGGGTATATGCGCAAAGAGTTGTATACGGCGGTACCAGCGCCCAAATGTGGATGCCGAGAGTGCAATGGACGAAGTATCGACCGCTTCTCGAAAACAGAAGCCATGGCCGCTGCTCGACATAACCACGCGATCATCGACGCGTATGCGCAGGAGCTGCTTTCCGTATCGCCGGGGGAGCGACCTGGGGTTTGGCGACGATTAGCTCAAGACGCGGTTGTCGCCCATGAGTCGACTGGAGCGCTCGTTGGACGTCCTTGGAACGCGCCGGAAGACGTGAACTTCTTCGCGATCAGTCAGACCTGAGGGAGCAGAGAAAGAACGCGTCGTGTGAAATTGTTCTGCGGGCCCTCGTCGTCGGTTCGGTCGAGAGCAGGAGCCGGCATGATTTCGTGCTTGTGTTCTCCTACGTCGAGATCGAGTCCGAAACCGAAGTAGGACGCGAGCACTGTAGCCCATTTGACCTCCTCGGCGTTCTGTGAAGACAGGACGAGGGTACGCCGACAATATCCTGCGAATTTGGAGACTTCGCGCAAGCCTCGTTCAACGGATTCCGATCGGGTCTCGACCTGGATTTGCGGAAGGTCGGAGCCATCGAATTTCACTACGCACTTGACGTTCACACCCCGTAGTCGAGTGTTGAACGCCCGCACTCGACTGTCGGACGAATCTTCTTCGAAACTCACTCCGCGACAATATCAGTCGATCAGTCGCAAGATGTCTGTGAGTAGCCTGGTGCACTCCCGGAACTCAGGAGCGGCCACCTGGAACAGTGGCCACCGACGTCTTGCGCGCAGATGTCCGTTCCGCAGAGGACCAATGGTCTGTTAATCGATGATCGTCACGGTTGGTGCATTACTGGTCCCTCGTGGCCGTAAAGTATCTGTGTCTCAGGGCGGGATAGCAGCGCCACAGTCTGCCCCGATGAGTTGGAGTGGGCGTCTGGCTTGTGCCGCACGCCGAGCCATTGAGTAGGGCGACAAAGAACTGACTTCCGAGACCAGATCCACCACGTATGCCGCCTGCGGGGCCATATTCGCCGACGCCGTGGCAAACGGTGAGGGGCTCATGCCCCCCCCACACACAGAGCTGGCGTGCATCCATCCCGTAGATCGCGCCAAGCCGCGTCGGGTTCTGGCTTGGCTCAGCGCACCGCTACGTCCTGTAACCCCCAGACATGGACGTCCTACGTCCTCGCAGGCGAGACTCTGGAGCGCAACTGCGAGGCCTTGACGGTCCACGTAGGCGGGGGCGCGGCCAAGGAGCCGGAGCTGCTGGATCCGGAGACCAACCCGGCAGAACGGCTGGCCCGGCGCCGGCAGGCCGGGTTCGCGCTGTACGGCGCCTTGGGCATCGGCCGGGAGGACCGGTATGCGCGCGGTCGGCAGTACCTGGAGAACTTCCAGTTCTTCGGTGCCCCGCACGTAGTGGTCATCACCGTGGCCGCTGAGCTGTGCGAGTACGGTGCCGTGGACATGGGGGCGTAGATTGCCTCGTTGTTGCTGGGTCCCATTCCGCAGGCGGCCCAGACGCTGTATTCGCTGGCTCTGCGTGAGGCGCTGGCGATTCCGTCCGATGAGCGGATCGTGGCCACGGTGGCCCTGGCCTTCGAGAAGGCCGAGGCTGCGGCCAACACCTTCTGGGTCTCGCGGGACGAGCTGGAGGACAACGTGCGGCTCCTGTATTGATGTGAACATGAGGGCGGACCGAGGCATTCTTCGAAGGAGTCCGCCCATCCTGTTACGGTTCGAGCATCCGGGATGGCACCTGCCCTGTTATCCCAATGTTTGGCACAGCTCAGGGAAAGGTCGTTCCAGTGGATCCGGTCAGAGACGGCTTGCCTTCGGATATTCCTGTGGGGATCTATGAATCCCTGCTGACCGAAGAACTCGATAGCCGGCTTTCCCGTTCTGAGGGCATCAGGTACGAGACGGCTGATGTAGAGGACGGGGAGGAGCCACATCAACTGGCGACCCACCTGTCCGGAATTATCCGCCATGCTCTGGAGTCAAAGAAGGGCGCTGCCGAACGAGTCGATCTGGCACGGAAGGTCATCGCTGTTCTGGGCGAGGATTACCGACAGTCTGCTCCTCGTGCTGAAGGTAATCTGGCGGCTCTCACGGAAGTCCGGACAATCGATGAACCATCGACCGCACCGTTCCACCGCCCGGAAGCACCGCTGTCGGCGGCCGCTCTGTTGACCAACTCCTCGCACGAACCGAGTCTTGGTGCCGAACTGCGTGCAGAGCTCGACACCGCCGATCGAGTGGATCTACTCTGTGCCTTCGTCAAGTGGCATGGCTTGAGGATCCTCGAGGAACAGCTCGCCGAGCTGAAGCGCCGTCAGGTGCCCTTTCGGGTCATCACCACCACTTATGTGGGAGCCACAGAACGGCGCGCGCTCGATCGGATCGTGCGGGACTTCGGCGGCGAGGTCCACATCAGCTATGAAACGAAGTCGACGCGGCTGCACGCGAAGGCGTGGATGTTCCACCGCAACAGTGGTTTTAGCACGGCCTACGTCGGTTCGTCGAATCTCTCCAAGTCTGCGCTACTGGATGGATTGGAGTGGAATGTTCGCTTGTCTTCCGTGGCCACACCGGAGCTGATGAAGAAGTTCGAGGCGACGTTCGAGAGTTACTGGCAGGATCCTGCTCTTGAACCATACGACCCGGATACGGACTCCGAACGTCTGGACCGGGAGATCAACAACGGGTCGTTCAGCAGCGAGGGCAAAAACGTCGATCTGTCGGGTCTCGAAGTCCGTCCGTATCCGTACCAGACGCTCATTCTGGAGGACCTTCTGGCTGAGCGGTCGGTTCATGACCGCCACCGGAACCTCGTAGTGGCAGCCACGGGCACTGGCAAGACGGTGGTGGCGGGACTTGACTACCGAAACCTCGTCACGGAGCACAAGAAAGACCTGCGGTTGCTGTTCGTCGCGCATCGCAAGGAAATCCTCGAGCAAGCGATGCGCACCTATCGGAACATCTTGGGCGTGGGATCCTTTGGGGAACTGTTTGTCGATGGTCAAAGGCCGTCGCGATGGAATCACGTCTTCGCCAGCGTTCAGTCGCTGACGTCGCGGGGGCTCGACGCGATTGGACGAGAGCATTTCGACGTCGTCGTGATCGATGAGTTCCACCATGCTGAAGCCGCGACGTATCGGCGGATCCTGGACCACTTCGAGCCTGTGGAACTGCTCGGACTGACGGCGACTCCAGAGCGTGCAGACGGGGTCAACGTCAAGTCGTTCTTCGATAACCGCATTGCCTCGGAACTGAGGTTGTGGGATGCCTTGGACACGGACATCCTGGTCCCCTTTCACTACTTTGGCGTGGCCGACGAAGTTGACATCTCCGCTGTCTCGTGGAGAGCTGGGAAGTACGACGCTTCAGAACTCGAGAATCTCTATACCGGCAATGAGGCCCGCGTGAGGCTGATCGTCCGGCAGCTAGTGGACAAGTCGTCCTCGATCGACGACATCAAGGCCCTCGGGTTCTGTGTTTCGGTTCGCCATGCCCAGTACATGAGCGATCGTTTCAACCTCGCGAACATTCCCTCGGCGGTAGTCACCGGCGAGACGCAAGGAGGAGATCGCCGCGCCGCAGTGGAGGGACTGCGGAGGGGAGACATCAAGTGCATCTTCACCGTGGATGTCTTTAACGAAGGCTTGGACATTCCGCAGGTGAACACGGTGCTCTTCCTCCGCCCCACCCAAAGCGCGACCATCTTCCTGCAGCAGCTCGGCCGTGGACTACGGAGATCCTTCGGCAAGGATGTCCTCACGGTTCTGGACTTCATTGGGATGCAGCGCAAGGAGTTCCGCTTCGACCAGAAGCTCCGTGCCCTCACGGGTTCCGGCCGTAAGCGCTTGATCGAGGACATCGAGAACGATTTCCCTTTCCTTCCTGCTGGATCCCAAATCGTCCTGGATGCGGTTGCCAAGGAGGTCGTCATCAACAACGTCAAGGGACAGATCGCCATGACGGGGAACCAGCTGGCACAAGACATCCGTGATCACGCCGGGAACCGGTCGTTGTGGGAGTATCGGCTCGATCAGTACCTGGAGGAAGCAGGGCGAAGCCTCTCGGACATCTACCGATCCGGTGCCAACGGTCGATCGTGGACGACGCTCCGGATGAAGGCCGACAGGGCAGAACCCCGAGCAGATCTGCCCAAGGTGGAGTTGACGCAAGTCCTACGGGCCTCGTCGCTAGTTCACGTCGACGACCAGGAACGAGCTGACACCTATCTGCGTCTGCTGCGCGAAGACATCGAGATCGGGTCTATATCTACCCGGGAGCGGCAGTTCGCCGAGATGCTGTACTTCACGGCTATCTATCGAAAGGGGAAGTTCAGCTCGTTGGACGAAGCCTTCCGGTGGGTCCGTACTCAGGCGGCATTCGTCAACGAAGTGGAGGAGATCTTTGAGCACACTCTCTCGGTGACCCGAACGAATCCAAGTGAAACGGCGCTCGGCAGTGCAACTCCACTTCTTGCCCATGCTCACTACCGGAGGGAGGAGATCCTGCCAGCTCTCGGCATCAGGACGTTCGATAAGTTTCCCGACGCAGTTCACGTGTCCGGAGTCGCTTGGTCCGAAGAGTTTGCTACGGATGCACTCTTGATCAACGTGAAGAAGTCCGAACGCGACTTCTCGCCCACCACCATGTACCGTGATTACGCCATCAGCCGGGAACAGTTCCATTGGGAAAGTCAGAACACCACGCGGCCGTCGTCAGCTACCGGAAGTCGTTACGCCAACAAGCGCTCCAACGAGACGAAAACGATGCTATTCGTTCGAGAGACGCCTGGCAATGAAATTGGTACCACCTCGTTCGTCTGCTTAGGAACTGCAGATCTTGCTTCCTGGCAAGGGGAACGTCCGATGCAGATCGTTTGGACTCTTCATCGAGCAGTTCCAGTTGCTGACTTTAAAGCTGCTGGAATTGCAGCATGAGTGTTGCGAATCAGGAGCCTCATTCCCGGTCGACGGCAAGACCTCCGCTGCACGTGCTGAGTATCCATCAACGCCGCGGATATACCCTGAGCGAATGCGGCAACTGGGCGGCGTTTGCAAAAAGGTAAAAAGTAGAGAGGCGCCGCGCAACCGGATGCCCAATGCTTCGGGAGAAGCCAAACCAGGCTCTTGGCGAATGGGGCATCTTTGCGAATAAGGAGAACTGTAACTAGTTTGCGCGTAGATAAAAACTGTTATCCTGACGCCATCAGTCGTTCGGGCGGCGGGACATGGCTAGGAATATTCGGCTAGGTGAACATTCTTTGCTCTGGGTCCCCTGTCCACAATTTCTACGCTGAATCTGACCAGGTTGCCTCCCTTTAGGGACCTAATGCCGTCTTGGGAGATTACGGAACCTGCGTGAAAGAAAACATTCTCGGGGAATTTGGGGTGACGAATGAACCCAAAGCGTTCAGAGACATTAACTATCTCTCCGACAAGTGTCTCGCTCGATGAGACGGGGGGTGATGAGTCGACGCCTTCCCCAGTGAGCTCGTCGATCCTTTCTAGTAGCCTCTTGGCGGCGATAGGCGCCCCTCGGGTTACAGCCAACTGTCGAACTGTCTGGACAAGGCTCGGCCACGATCGACTTCCAACGAGGCGCACGGACGTAGTGTCCAGCCTTGTCAAGTGGTCGACTAGCCCAGGAACTCGAATACCTGCGCGGCCACTTTGTACTGCACCCTTCACGGCAACAACGGCGCAGTCTGTTGCTGTTGCTCGAAGCCGTTCGTCGACGATGCCAGACTCTATCGCCGCCATTCCGATTCCGAACCCCTTCGAAGCCAACTGGAACTGCCTTAAGGGATTGTGGTCCTCGCCCCCAACAGACTCCGCGTACCTGCGCCAGCCTTCCGCGAGTGCGCTCACTGCGATGACACGGCTTCTACCTGTCGACCGAGGAATAGCAGACTCGAGTAGGCTTGTGCCTTCATCGAACTTGTGGCTCCAGATTAAGTAGCTTCCGAGTGCAGCGCTAGTCTCTGCTGAATCCAGTTCGTCGTGTGCTTCCCTGGCGTATTCGACTGCGCGGTTGACATCTCGCACCTTCCTAGCAAGATGCCCTGCGAAGAAGTGGGCCACTACTGCTCGATCCTCGCCCTTCGCCGTAGCATATGCACGTTCGTAGCTTGCCGTCGCGGCCGCCAGTTCCCCAAAGGAATCACGAATGAATCCCTCAACCCGGTCCACTTCCCAAAAATCTGGATTCATCCGTCGAGCTAGATCTATGCGTTCGTAGATGGTTTCTCTGTCTTCACCCTTTCGTGTAAGTAGCAGAGCCTGGCGTAGGAGGGTGCATGTCGGTGCATCAGCCTCACTTCGCTGCCGAACTACAACCGGGGCAAGTGACCGGACTGCCATGTCACTTGCTCGCTTTTCTTGTACTTCGCGGAACTCTCGATCGCGAACTTCAAGCTGACGTTGTAGCTTTTGATCGGGTTTTATTCTTCTACCGAGGAACTGCGTCGCCGTTTCTGTTAGCACAATCTGAAAGAGAAATTCGTCTTCTGAGCTTGCGCTTTGCCTTCTCACAAGAGAACCGCGGATGAGTTCTTGTACTCCAAGCGATACCTCGTCGACAGGCCTGTCCAGGAGTACCACGAGTTCGTCTGAAGTCAGCGGACGGGCAAGAACGTCGAGTGCAACTAGTACTTCTCGGGCTGGTCGACTGAGATCGTCGTACACTGATCGGACGCAGAACTCAAGCAAGTCATCCTGCCGGCGGATCAGCGAAACCGGGTCATTGCCCGCTTCGACTGCTAGTGCAAACCATTTAATGGCGAGGGGGCTATGCCGGAGCGCTTGAACAACTTTAATTCTAACCTCTTTGTTCAATCGGTCCAGTCCAGAGATCCTTCTAGATCGAACGAACTGATTAAATAACTGGAGACTGTCGATGTCGCTTAGCGCTTCAAGTGAATATCGACGCTCGTACTCGCCCACCCCTATCCGGCTTGTAATGAGGTATGTCACGTCGTCGGGCAAGGCATCATACAACGATCGAAATTCGTCTCCAGAAATAGTCTCCAGATTGTCGAGGACTAGAAGCACTTTGAAGCCGCTGAGTAGCTCCGCTAGGTCCTCGATCGACCCCGAGAAACCGGCTTCTAGGAGACTTCCCGCGGGCTGGACCGCCCCGACTATGTCCCTCGCGGCGCCCGAAATTTGTTTTACTCCGAAAGCCGTGAGTTTCTCATATTTGAGGGAAGTCCATAAGACTGCCTCAAAGGGTAGTTCTTGGTCATCTACCAGCCGGTATGCGACTTCGAGGGCCAGGGCAGTCTTGCCAATCCCGCCCTCGCCAGTGATGGTGATGACTGGTTCCCGTCCACGCTTGAGCAGAGCCACAATCTCCGATACTTCTTTGCTGCGACCGATTAGTCCCGTGTCGTCGTAGTCAGCGAGGGGAAGATTGTGAAGAGTCTTACTTTGGTCGGCAGGAGTGAGAATCGCTGGTTCCCATTCCGGGTCAGCATGCAGCTGCGCCATAGTTCGACGGAGCTCGTTCCAGTACCCGGTACGGAATTGGTTCAGTAGCGACAAAGCAGCGTCGCCATCACCCTGGGCAAGGGGGCGGGAATGCATCACGCGGTTTCTTATGGCGACCAGGCGGTCTAGATTCGTTGTCAGTTCTCGCGTTTCCGTAGCGAGATCGCTCGGCAGTCTTCCTCGGTGAGTGTTCATCAGGTCGTAGGCTTCGCGGAGGTCTAGAAAGTTGGATAGGAGATTCTGTGTGCCTGCTCGATCTGAGTCAGCCTTGGACACGCAGCTGCTATAGAAGGAGCCCAGAGCAACTTCCTCCCCCAGGTCGTCAATGACGTACTTTCTCAGATTCTCTCGAATATCGTTCTCGAAAGAGCTGATCAAAACGTACAGACGTGCGCGAGTCATCGGAAGTTCGTCCAATGGGTGTCCATTCTCCGGTGCGTTGAGATGCTTACCGATGCTAGTCGAATTGGCAGTACTCCGCTTGTCCAATTGTGGGCGCATTCACAGGTCGCTCGCCTCGACACTTCAGGGCTGAGGCCAACGCTGACGGTTCGATTAGTGGACTGTGGCTCCGGTGGCCTGAAGCCAGGGATTGTTCCTCTGGTTCCGGAGCAGGCCTATGCCCTCCAGTGTTCCTCGTACCGAAAATTGGTCGGCCTCGTGGAGTCGCTGATTTTCCGGTCGCAGGTCAGGCTCGACGTGCCGGACCAGATTCTGATCGTTGCTGAGTCCGCAACCCGTCTGCGAACTCGCGGCAGTGGGCTGATCCGCAGTCTTTCTGGCGGCCGCGGGTCGCCATTGAACCGGTTCCGTTGTCGCCAGAGGGTAAGCGGCGTAGCAAAATTGCTCCTCTCTCAGATTTTTCGTTGTCGTCGACTTTTCGAGGTACAAGCTCCGCACTTGAGCCTGGTTCCAACGTTGCGAAAGGCCTGGTAAGCATCAGCTCCCGGGCTGCGAAGCCTTCGCCGCTACGCGTTGGTTCCGCAAGCCGTGCTGTGGCGTTGGGTGGTGGCAGACTGGGCGGCCGCCATCGATGTGGGATGGCCCCTGGGTCGTACTCGGCGTTATTGCTCCTGTCGAATCTGAAATATTATTCGAGGCCAAGCTGCAATGCATTTGACATGACGTATTGGGTGCTAATTAAACGCTTCATTGTTGCATGCTGAATGAAGGTCCTTCTTGCCCTGGCGACCGGTGGGCACGCTCAGTCACTTTCGGGTTTGCCTATACTGGGCCGTGGACACGGGGTGCGCCGGCCGGCGCTGAGATCAAACCCGTGGAACCTGATCTAGTTCGAACTAGCGAAGGGATGTCCGCGTGACTTCTTCTTGCCATACCCAATTTTCGCCCAACCCCGCCCTGCCCTCAGTGCCCCGCGTGCTCTCGATCGCCGGCACGGATCCGAGCGGCGGTGCCGGGACCGCCGCGGATCTGAAGTCCATCACCGCGGCCGGTGGCTACGGCATGAGCGTGGTGACCACCCTCGTCGCCCAGAACACCCACGGCGTGCGGGACCTCCACGTCCCGCCCACTGACTTCCTCACCCAGCAGCTCCAGACAGTCAGCGACGACGTTACCCTGGACGCCGTCAAGACCGGCATGCTCGGCACCGCGGAGATCATCGCCACGGTCGGCGACTGGTTGGACACCATCCAGCCCAAGATCATCGTCGTCGACCCGGTCATGATCGCCACCAGCGGGGACCGGTTGCTGCAGCCCGAGGCCGAGCAGGCCATGGTCGCTTTCTGCCGCCGCGCCACCGTGGTCACTCCCAACATCGATGAGCTCGCCGTGCTCACCGGCCAGCCTTGCGCCGCCACGGAGGACGAAGCCCTCGAGCAGGCCGCCCGGTGGTCCGCCGAGACGGGGGTGGCAGTCATCGTGAAGACCGGCCACTTGGACACCCTGACGGTCACCAACACCTGGCTGTCCCCGGACGGAATCCGCATCGCCGTGCCCTCCACCCGCGTGGACACCACCAGCACGCACGGCACCGGCTGCTCCCTGTCCTCCGCCCTGGCCACCCGCCTCGGCCGCGGGGACACCCCGGAGGCCGCGCTCACGTGGGCCACCGGTTGGCTGCACGAGGCCATCCTCCACGGCGCCGCCCTGCAGGTCGGCTCCGGCCACGGCCCCGTGGACCACGCGCACCGGTCCCGCCGGTTGCAGGCCGCCGGTACCGCCAACCCCTGGCTGAGGCCCGACGCCGTCCCCCGGGCTCTCGAGACACCGCAGGACCTGGGTGCCCCTCGGGTCCCCACCCCGGCGGCCGCCGTGCCACCGGCCGGCCCCTGGACCACCGCCCTCTGGGAGGCCGGGGCGGAGACCACTTCGGCGATCGATGCCTCGGACTTCGTGCAGGCTCTGGTGGACGGCAGCCTGTCCGAGGCCGACTTCACGTTCTACCTGGCCCAGGACGCGCTCTACCTGAACCGCTACGCCCGCTCCCTGGCCGCCCTCGCCGTGCGGTCCTCCAGCACCGAGTCTCAGCAGTTCTGGTCCCAGGCCTCCACCGGCGCCATCACCGAGGAGGCCGACCTGCACCGGACGTGGATGGCCACCCGGCCCGAGGCCGCCCGCACCACCGCCAGCCCCGTGACGAGCGCCTACACGGACTTCCTGCTCGCCACCACCCTCGGCGAGGATCGGGCCGTGGGGGCCGCCGCGGTGCTGCCGTGCTTCTGGCTCTACGCCCAGGTGGGCGGCGGGATCCCGGACGTCCCCGCGGACCATCCCTACGCCGCCTGGCTGGACACCTACCGGGACCCCGGCTTCGTCACGGCCGTGCAGGGAGCGCTGGACCAGGTGGAGCACGAGCTCGCCGGCGCCTCACCGGCCGTGCGTGCTGCCGCGGCCCGCGCGTACCTCACCGCCTGCCGGCACGAGCTCGAGTTCTTCGAACAAGCGCTGCGG
This sequence comes from Citricoccus nitrophenolicus, assembly GCF_047305825.1. Taxonomy (GTDB): domain Bacteria; phylum Actinomycetota; class Actinomycetes; order Actinomycetales; family Micrococcaceae; genus Citricoccus; species Citricoccus nitrophenolicus. Next base: position 2,187,554 of record NZ_CP063070.1, read on the forward strand.
CTCGAACCGGAGGTAGCGGCGTCACGACACCAGGCGCCCGACGTTGCCCTGGCCCCAGCGCTCAGCACAGACGCCACCGCTGACTTCGCCGGAGCCGCACGATGACCGCCGCCATCAACGGTCTCTCCCCGAGACAGTCCCCGCAACAGCCCCCCCAGCAGTCCGGCGTCGCGGCCATGCCACCGGAGGGCAAGGCCGCCCTGCGGGCCGGCGTGGTGGGCAACTGGATCGACAACATCCACGTCTTCCTGCCCGTGACCGCGCTGGCCCCGGCCATGCTCGTGCTCGCCGGGCCGGCCGCCACCGCCTCCACGGGGGCGCTGATCATCGTGGCGATGCTCTTCGGCCGGCCGGTCGGCGGGATCGTGTTCGGGCGGATCTCCGACCGGCTCGGGCGCACCCGCACCACCCGCATCGCGATCGCCGGGACCGCCGTCTGCGCGCTGGCCATCGCCGCCGTGCCCACGCACGAGCTGCTCGGCGCGGGCACCGTGGCCCTGATCCTGGCGCTGCGGTTCCTCGGCGGGATCTTCGTGGCCGGGGAGTATTCCGCGGCCATCCCGCTGGCCATGGAGTGGTCCACCGGCCGCAAGCGCGGCCTCATGAGCGGACTGATCCTCTCGATGGCTCCCTGGGCGCAGGCCACCATTGCGTTCTCCGTGGCCGGGCTGCTCGCGCTGATCGGCCCGGAGCACTACGCCGCCTGGGGGTGGCGGCTGCTGTTCGTCATCGGCGCCGCCCTCTCCCTCGGCATGTTCGCCTACTACCGCCGCCAGGTGGCCGACGCCCCGGTGTTCCACCGGGCGCGCACCGCGCCCCGCACCTCCGGCGAGCCGGCAGCGGTGGGCGAGCGGCCGGCGTCGGGCCTGGGATCTTTGCTCACCGGCCGCTGGGCCAAGGCCTTCTGGCAGGTCTTCCTGCTCATGACCGGGCTGTGGCTGCTGACCTACAGCACGGTGCTGCTGCTGACCGAGCGGATGACCACCGATTCCGTGCTGGATCCGGCGGCTGTGCCCGTGGTCATCGGGCTGGCCTCGGTGGCCCAGGCCGTGGTGATGGCCGTGGCCGGTCACCTCTCCACGTTCACCGGCCGGCGGCGGTTGTTCATGCTCTGGGGACTGGTGGCCGCGGTGGCCGGACCGGTGGTGTGGTGGCTCGCGATCACCACCTCCACCTTCCTGCTGGCCGCCGTGTTCGCCGCGGTGCTGCAGGTCATCACGGTCTCCGCCTACGGTCCGGTCTCCGCCTACCTCTCCGAGCGATTCCCCACGGAGGTCCGCTCCACCGGTTACGGCATGGGCTACAGCCTGTCCCTCGTGGTGCCAGCGCTCTACCCGTTCTACCTGCCGCTCATCGAACCGGTGCTGGGCCGCCACGGCTCGGTCATGGTGCTCGTGGGCCTCGGCGGACTGCTGCTGGCCCTCGGCGCCGCGCTCGGCCCCCGGCTCGCACCCCGGGACCTGGGGGATGACCTGGATGCTGTAGCTGCGGGGGCGGTCCGGTGAAGCCGGATCCGGACCTGGCCGCCGTCGCGCACGTCATCTCCGCGGTGCGGACGCGCCAGCCGCTGGTGCACTGCCTCACCGCCACCGTGTCCATGGGGATCGTCGCCGACGGTTTGCTCGCCGCCGGCGCCCGCCCCATGATGACCGAGACCCTGGCCGAGGCGCCCACGGTGACCACCGTGGCGGACGCGCTCGCGGTCAACCTCGGCACCCTCAGCACGGACGCGATGGACGGCATCCCCGCCACCGTGGCCGTCGCCGTGCGGGACGGGCGCCCCTGGGTGCTCGACCCCACCGCCATCGGCCTCGCCCCCGTGCGCACGCCCCTGGCCCGGCAGCTGTTGGACTCACGTCCCGTGGTGGTGCGCGGCAACGCCTCCGAGGTGCTCGCGCTCGTGAGGGAAGGCGCCGGCGGGCGCGGCGCGGACTCGGTGGCGTCGCCGGACGCGGCCCAGGAGGCCGCCCGGGAGGTGGTGCGCCGGACCGGGGGAGCGGTCGCCGTCTCCGGGGCGGCAGACCTGGTGCTCGACGCCGGCCGGTCGGCCTCGGTGGCGCGCGGCACCGCGTTGCTGTCCCGGGTCACCGGCACGGGGTGCCTGCTCGGGGCGCTGACCGCGGCCTGTTGTGCCGTGGAGGCGGACCCGTTCCGGGCGGCGCTGGCCGCGACCACGTGGTTGACCGTGGCCGGGGAGGTGGCGGCGGGGCGGGCCGCCGGGCCGGGGAGTTTCCGGATGGAGCTGCTGGATGCGCTGGACGCGGTGGGGGATGCCGCGGGAGCTCTCACGGGGACAGGGGAGGACCGATGACCGGCGAGAGGTGTGGACGGGAGCCGCTGGACCTGCGCTGCTACCTGGTGACCTCCGGGGTGGGCCCGCGGACCGTGGAGGTGGCGGCCGCCGCGGCGGGTGCCGGGGCCGGCGTCGTGCAGGTGCGGGCCAAGGGGGCCACCGCGGCCGGACTGCTCGAGCTGACCTGCGCCGTGGCCGAGGCCGTGCGCGCGGCGAACCCGGCCACGCGGGTGCTGGTGGACGACCGGGCCGACGTGGCCTGGGCGGCCCGGCGGCGCGGGGCGCCCGTCCACGGGGTGCACCTGGGGCAGGACGACCTGCCGGTGCGGGCGGCACGGGGGCTGCTGGGACCGGACGCGGTCATCGGGTTGACCACGGGGACCCCGGAGCTGGTCCGGGCGGCGGAGGGACTGCGCGGGGTGATCGACTACGTGGGCGCCGGCCCGTTCCGGCTGACCCCGACCAAGGACTCCGGGCGGGAGCCGCTGGGCCTGGCCGGGTACCCGCCGCTGGTGGCGGCCACCCGCCTGCCGATCGTCGCGATCGGGGACGTCACCCCCGCGGACGCCGCCGCCCTGGCGGGAACCGGGGTGGCCGGCGTCGTGATGGTGCGGGCGCTGATGGACGCGGATGATCCGGGCGCGGTGGTGCGGGAGGTGCTGGCGGGGTTCTGTTGAGAACCGCGCCAGCACCTCGGGTCCGCCGTCAGACCAGCGGGCCCTCAGATCACCTCGTCCACGCGGTCCGGGAGCCCGACGAGCTCCTTGCGCCCGCGGATCTTCGCGAGCACGGTCGGCAGCACGAGCAGTGCCAGGGCGATGAGCAGCAGCACCACGGTGAGCGGCCGGGTGAAGAACACCGAGAAGTCGCCTTGGCTGATGGACAGCGCACGGCGCAGCTGGGTCTCCATCATCGGGCCGAGGATGGCGCCGAGGACGGCGGGTGCCACGGGGAAGTCGTAGACCCGCATGAAGAACCCGGCCACCCCGATGCCGCAGGCGATGAGGACCTCCACCAAGGACCCGGAGATCGAGTACACGCCGAGGATGCCGAACACCAGGATGATCACGAACAGCAGGTGCTGCGGGATCTTGAGGATCTTGACCCACAGCCGCACCAGCGGCAGGTTGATGAGCACCAGCAGCACGTTGCCGATGAACAGTGAGGCGATCAGCGTCCACACCAGGTCCGGGGAGTTCTCGAACAGCTGCGGTCCCGGCTGGATGTTGTAGATCTGGAATGCCGAGAGGATGATCGCCGCGGTGGCGGACGTGGGGATGCCCAGCGTCAGCAGCGGCACCATCACACCGGAGAAGGACGCGTTGTTCGCGGCCTCCGGCCCGGCCACACCCTCGATGGCCCCGTTGCCCCACTCCTGCGGGTGCTTGGAGAGCTTCCGTTCCAGGTTGTAGGACAGGAACGTCGGCACCTCGGAGCCGCCCGTGGGCATGGAGCCGAACACGAAGCCGAGCAGGCCGCCGCGGATCCACGGCTTCCACACCCGCTTGCGCTCGGACTTGTCCAGCCACAGGCGCCCGGTGAACGCCACCGTGGCCTGCGGTCCGGCCTGGAGCCTGGCCAGCCCGTAGAGGGCCTCACCGATGGCGAACAGCCCGATGATGACGATCACGATGTCGATGCCGCTGAGCAGCTGGGCCGCACCGAAGGTGAAGCGTTGCTGACCGGTGAGGAAGTCCAGCCCCACCAGGCCGATGAGCAGCCCGGCGAACAGGCTGACCATGCCACGGATCAGGGACCGGCCCACCAGCGCCGTGACGGCGATGAACGCCAACATCATCAGCGCGAAGTAGTCCGTGGCCTGGAAGTTCTTCGCCAGGTTGGCCACCAGCGGGGCGAGGAACGCCAGGCCCAGAGTGGAGATGATGCCGGCCGTGAAGGAGCCGGCCACCGCCGTGGTCAGGGCCGGACCGGCCCGGCCCGCCCGGGCCATCGGGTACCCCTCGATGGCCGTGGCCACCGAGCCCGCCTCACCCGGGGTGTTGAGCAGGATCGAGGTGATCGCCCCACCGTAGAGGGAGCCGTAGTAGATGCCCGCGAAGATGATCAGCGCACCGGTGGGGTCGAAGCCGTAGGTGAGCGGGAGCAGCAGCGCCAGCGCGAGGGCCGGGCCGATGCCGGGCAGCACGCCCACCAGCGTCCCGACCGTCACGCCGATCGCGGCGAAGAGCAGGTACTGCAGGGAGAATGCGTTGGCGAATCCATTCGCCAGATCCATCAGGATGTCCATGGGGCCTCAGAGCACCGTCTCGAGTAGTCCGGCCGGCAACCTCACACCGAGCAGCTCGGTGAACAGGAAGTACACGGCGATGGGGAAGAGGATCGCGACCGCCACGTTCAGGATCCACCGGCGACTGCCGGCCACCCAGGTCATGGCGATGATGAAGAGCACGGTGGCGACGATGTAGCCCAGGGAAGGGATCAGGAAGGCGTACGCCACCAGCCCGGCGATCGCGAGCCACACGGTGACCCAGTTGATGCCCCGGTGTTCCTCCGCGGCGTGCTCCAACAACACGGCGTCCGGCCAGAACGTGGTGGTGGCCAGGAAACCCAGGCCGAACACCACCAGGCCGACCCCGACGATGATCGGGAAGAAGCCGGACTGCTGGGGGCCGAACCCTCCGTCGAGGGCGATGCCGAACGCCTCGTAGAGGATCACGGCGGACCCGGCCACGATCACGGCGGCGGCCGCACGGGCCCCGACCCGCCCGTGGGGAGGACGGCTCTGGTCCTCCCCACGGGCCTGCTGATCGTTCTCGGTCATGGCGCTGGTCACTCGGTCAGGCCGAGGTTCTTCAGGATCTGGGAGATGTCCTCCTTCTCGGCGGCGAGGTACTCGGTGAACTCGTCGCCGGTCATCAGGTAGTCCTCCCAGTTGTTGGCGGTCAGGGTCTCCTGCCACTGGTCGGTGCCGTGCATCTCCTCGACCATCCCGATGACGGCATCACGCTGTTCGTCCGAGAGCTCCGGGGGTGCCACGAGGGCGCGCCAGTTGGCGATCGAGACGTCGTAGCCGGCCTCGGTGATGGTGGGGGCGTCGATGCCCTCGATCGGCTCCTCGCTGGAGACGGCCAGCAGGCGGACCTCCCCGGCGTCCACGAGGTCGGTGAACTCCGCGGTGCCGGAGGCGGCGGCGGTGACATCACCGGAGAGCAGGGCCGGCGTCATCTCGCCACCGCCGGAGTACGGGATGTAGTTCAGGTCCTCGGCGGACACGCCGACGGCCTCGCCCAGCTGGGCCACGAGGATCTGGTCCACGCCGCCCACGGAGCCGCCGCCCCATGCGATGCTGCCCGGGTCGGACTCGAAGTCCGCCATCAGCTGCTCCAGCGTCTCGTACTCGGAGTCCGCCGGGACGGCGATCGCGTCGTACTCGGCCGTGAGCCGGGCGATGGGCGTGGTGTCGGTCAGGTCCACCTGGGCGTCGGTCTGCTCGATGGAGCCGACCAGGATCTTGCCGATCACCATGAGCTGGTGCGGATCGCCGGCGTTCTGGCTGACGAACTCGGTCAGGCCGACGGTGCCGGAGCCGCCGGGGACGTTGTAGACCTCGGTGCCGGTGTCCACGACCCCGCCCTCGTCCAGGGCCTGGCCGATGGAGCGGGCCGTCATGTCATAGCCGCCGCCCGGATCGGCGGGGGCCATGATCGAGATGGCCTCGCTGGGGAAGCCCTCGGCCGACCCCTCGGCGCCGTCGCCGCCGGATCCGCCGGTGCCGCCGCAACCGGACAGCACGAGCATGCCGGTGGCCAGGGAGGAGAGGGTGACGGCCCAGCGGCTGGTCCGCCGGGCCACGCTGTTCTGGGGAGACTTCATGGTGCTCAGTCCTTCGGGGGTGCGGGTGATGGTGTGCGAGGTGCTGTGGATGATGGTGTGCGTGATCCCCGCTGCCTGAGGCCGGAGCACTCCGGAGGGCGCCACGGGGATCGTGGACCCGACGATATAGTGGCGCTCGTCACAGGAGGGCCTTTCCCCGATTTCCGCAGGTACTGCCTATTACGAAGGTTCTGCGCATTGTGCTCACCGTGCGAACGTCGAGTGGAGTGGAAGACACGATGAGTACGAACCGGGCCCCCGCGCCGAGGCTGCGCTTCGCGGGACAGATCATGGCCCTGCAGGTGGCCGTGGTGTTGTTGGTGGTCCTGGTCACCGGGGGTGTGACGTGGTGGCTGAGCTACCGGCAACTGGGTGCGGAGTCCGAGCTGCGGGCCCTGACCGTCGCCCGGGCCGTGGCCTCGGACGACGAGGTCCAGGCCGAGGTGGCGAAGTACGTGGACCGGGACGTCGAACAGATCCCGCCCGAGGACCTGCTCCGGAACCCGCTGGTGTCACTGGCCGCGGACGTCGAGTCCAGCACCGGCGCGCTTTTCGTGGTGATCACCGATGACGAGGGCATCCGCCTCACCCACCCCAACCCGAAGATGATCGGGCACCTGACCAGCACCCACCCCACCGCCGCGCTGACCGGCCGGGAGGTCGCCAACCGGGAACGCGGCACCCTCGGCCTCTCCGTGCGGGCCAAGGTCCCGGTCTTCGCCCCGGGCTCCACCACAGAGGTCGTGGGGCAGGTGAGTCTGGGATATGCCATGGAGGAGGTGTTGGACAACCTCCACCAGGACATGATCGCGGTGGGCGTCACCGCCGGCGGGGCCATGGCCCTGGGCGTGCTGGGCTCCTGGCTGCTGGGCCGCCGCCTCCGCCGGCTCACCCTCGGGCTGGAGCCGGAGGAGATCGCCGCGCTGACCCAGGACCAGGAGGCGGTGCTGCGCGGGGTGGACGAGGGGGTGATCGGGGTGTCCGCGCAGGGCCGGATCACCGTGATCAATGACGAGGCCCGCACCCTGTTGGGCCTGGAGGGCGAGGACCTCGTCGGCAGGCCGCTCCGGGAGGTGGGGGCGCCGGCGTCGTTGCTCCGGGCCGTGGAGGAGGCGGGCGACGAGCACGACTCCCGGGAGGAGGTCATCGGTTCCCGCGTGGTGATCCTCACCGCGCGGCCGGTCCTGCGGGGCGGATCGCAGGACCTGGGCACCGTGATCATGCTGCGCGACCGCACCCAGATGCAGGCGCTCACGCGGCAACTCCAGACCGTCAGCTCCATGACCACCGCGCTGCGGGCCCAGCGTCACGAGTTCGCCAACCGCCTCCACACCATCTCCGGGCTACTCAGTATCGGCGAACACCTCCAGGCCGAGGAGTACGTGGGCGACCTGCTCGACAGCGGGCCGATGCGGTTCCCCCTGGAGCGGGTCGGCCAGCTCCGCGAACCGTACCTGCAGGCGTTCCTGGGGGCCAAGGCCGTGGAGGCCGCCGAGCGCGGGGTGCACCTGCGGCTGGGTTCCGAGACCATGGTGCGCGGACGGGTCAGCGAGCCCAACGACGTCACCGCGGTGCTGGGCAACCTCGTCGACAACGCGGTGCACGCGGCGGTGCGCGGTTCGGACCCGGACCGGTGGGTGGAGGTCGACCTGCTGGACGAGGGGGGCGACGGCGGCCCGGCCGGGGTGCTGCACGTGGCCGTGGCAGACTCCGGGGACGGGACCACGGACGCCGACCGGATCTTCACCGAGGGGTTCACCACCTCCACGGCCGACATCCGCGAGGCCCACGGCCAGGGCCTCGGACTGTCCTTGTGCCGGCGGATCGCCCGGGAGCGTTCGGGGGATGTCTGGCTGGCGCAGCCCGGACGGCCGGGTGGTCCCGGTGCGGTGTTCTGCGCCCGGCTACCGGGTACCGTCGTGGGGGCGGTTGACGATGCCGGACGGAGGGACACATGAGCAAGGATCTGCGGGTGCTGATCGTGGACGACGACTTCCACGTGGCCCGACTCCACGCCGAGTACGTCCGGTCCGTCCCCGGTTTCCAGGCCCTGGACCCCGTCAGCACCGCCGATGCGGCCCTGCGCGCGGTGGAGGCGCACCGACCGGACCTGGTGCTGCTGGACGTGTACCTGCCGGACGCCCTGGGTCTGGACCTGCTCCGTACCCTGGACACCGACGTGTTCATGCTGACGGCGGCCGCCGAGGTGGACGCCGTCCGGAAGGCCTACCGCCGCGGCGCGCTGACCTACCTGATCAAGCCCTTCTCCGCCGAGCAGCTCACGCAGCGGCTCCAGGCCTACGCCCGGTACCGGCGGCTGCTCCTGGGACCCCAGGGCGTGGACCAGCAGGCCGTGGACCGGGCGCTGCGGGGACTGACGCCGGCCCCCAACGCCACCGGCACCCGGGCCCGGCAGGCCACGGAGACGGCGGTGCTGAAGGCGCTCGAGGCCGAGGCCAGGGTCTCCGCCTCCGAGATCGCCCGCACCGTGGGGGTCTCCCGGGCCACGGCGCAGCGCTACCTCTCCGCCCTCGTGGACGAGGGCGTGGTGGAGATCGAGCTGGAGTACGGCAGCACCGGGCGCCCCGAGCACCTCTACCGTCTGCCGTAGGCCACCCAGGAACCGGCGGCCGCCACGGCCAGCCCCACGGCCGTCGTCGCGAACACGCCGGCCACGCCGGCGGCCGCGGCCACCAGCCCGACCGCCGCCGGGATGCCGGACTGGCCGAAGCGGTTGGCACTCAGGCGCAGGGCCAGCCACGTGCCGCGGGTGCCCGGCGGCGCGGCCAGGGTGATCACCGTCATGGACAGGGGCTGTCCGATCCCCAGGGCGAGGCCGGCCGCCACCAGGATGACGCCGAGCAGCCATACCGGCGCGGGCAGTGCCAGGGCGGCGACGGCCAGCGCGGAGGCGGCGGTGGAGTATGTGATGAGGCGCCAGCGTCCGAGCGCGCGCACCATCCTGGCCATGAAGATCCGGGAGGCCATGGTCGCCACGGCACGCAGGGCCAGCAGGACGCCGATGACCGCCGCGGGGATGCCGCGCTCCACGCCGAGGGCCGGCAGGTACACCGCCACCAGATCCACCGCACTGAGCACGATCATGCTGATGGCCATGGCGGCGAACAGCTCCCGGCGCGCCGCCGGGGACGCGGCGGTCAGTGCCGCGCGGAGACTGGGCGGGGGTGTGGCCTGCGGTGTGGAGGAGCCCGTGGAACGGTGGAGCAGGAACCCGGTCAGGACCAGCAGGGCCACGGTGGCGGCCGTGTAGGCGGCGAAGAGTATCCGGGTGTCCGGCAGCAGGTCACCGCCGAGGACGGTGATCATCAGCGGGCCCAGGGCCTGCCCGGCGGTGCCGGCGAACGTGTACAGGCCGAAGGCGTGGTCCAGCGTGCGGGCGTCCTCCTGGGCGATCCGGGTCTGCTGGCCGATGACGCTCAGCAGGTGACCCGTGCCGATGACGATGTTCCAGGCCAGCAGCAGGACTAGGGAGTCGGACCACAGCAGCAGGCCGATCCCGGCGGCGACCATCAGCGCGGCGCCCACGCCCAGGACCAACGGTCCCCGGCCGGCATCGGTGGCCCGGCCCACCACCACGGCGAGCAGGAGGGGGACCACGGCGAAACTGGCGGCGATCAGCCCGAGGTACGCGGGGTCCACATCCAACTCGAGCGCGCGATAGGCGGCCGCCGGGCGGATGATGTACGCCGCCATGTTCAGGAACAAGGCATGGACCAACAGCGTCCACGGCCATGTCCTCATGAGCGACACTGTAACCCACCCCTGCCAGCCCGCCCTCATCCCTTTGGGGGCAATCCCCACGCGTGGGGATTGCCCCCAAAGCGTGGCGGACCGGGTGCGGCCGGTCGTCGACGCGGTCTGGCCACTACGGCTCCTCCTCGTCAGAGGACGGTGGAGGCGTCGCCGGCGTCGTGCTCCTTCTTCGAGGCGACCGCCTCGGCGACGGACACCGCGACCGAATCCGGTGGCTGGTGCTCCCAGAACCGCAGCACGGTCCAGCCGCGCTCGGTCAGGATCTGGCTGGTCTCGGCGTCACGGGTGCGGTTGGTGGAGACCTTGCCCTGCCAGTACGGCGCAGGTCCCGCTCGAGCCGGTAGTTGACGCGGTACCGAAGCCCGCGGGCGTGGAGCAGCCGCCGGACGGCCAGCTCCGGCTGGGTGTCGCGTCCCTTGTTGCCGCGCATGGATCGGCGGTTGGCCTCGCTGGACGCCCAGGATTCCCGCATGGTGCAAGGGTAGGCCCGCAGGTGCCTGACCATGGCCTCTCGGCCAGACGCAGGAGGACAATGGAACGGTGCCCGCAGAGGAGGGGGCGGGCCGAACAACGACCGGACGACGCCGGCCGGTGCGTCCCGAACCGAGGAGCCTCCCATGTCACTGCAGGATTTTCTGGACACGTACTCCTCGCCGCTGGAAGCGCTGAGCAGCCCGGTGCGGCCGGGGCCGGTGTTCCCCTACCCGCAGGAGCACACGAACTGGCGCGATGAGCAGCGTGCCTGGGCGCAGACCGCCACCCTGTTCAACCAGTCCTGGCACATGAACGACCTCTACCTCTCCGGCCCCGATGCCAAGACGTTGCTGTCTGAGACCTCGGTGAACGGCTATGACACGTTCTCCGGCGGGCGGGCGAAGCAGTACCTCGCCGTCAACGAGGACGGCATGGTCATCGGCGATTCGATCCTCTTCGGCCTCTCGGACGAGCTCTACGCCGTGGTCGGGGCGCCGGCCACCATGAACTGGCTCATGTTCCAGGCAGAGCAGAAGGGCTACGACGCCCACCTGGAGCTCCAGCCGGGACGGCTCTTCGCCGGGGAGGGGCCCGTGCCGAAACGACTCTTCCGCTACGAACTCGAGGGGCCGAACGCGCAGAAGATCCTGGAGAACGCCGTAGGCCGGTCCTTCGACCCGATCAGGTTCTTCCGGATGGGAGAGTTCGAGATCTCCGGTGTCCCGGTCCAGGCGCTCAGCCACACGATGGCCGCCGCACCGGGTGCGGAGAACACCGGTCTGGAGATGTTCGGGCCGGAGGAACATCGAGAGGAGTTCCTGCAGGCGATCCTGACGGCCGGGGAGGAGTTCGGCCTGGTCCGAGGTGGATCCATCGCCTACGGATCCACCCTGGCGGAGAGCGGCTGGATCCCGCTGCCCGTTCCCGCGATCTACACCGGGGAGGGCCTGCGCGCCTATCGCGAGTGGCTGCCCGACCCGGGCTTCGAGAGCCGTGGTGTGGTGCTGGCCGGAAGCTACCGGCCGGATGACGTGGAGTGCTATTACCGCAGTCCGTGGGACCTGGGCTACGGGCACATGGTGAAATTCGACCATGACTTCATCGGACGGGCCGCGCTGGAGCGGATGGCTGACGAGCCCCACGGCCGGAAGGCCTGGCTGGTGTGGGACCCGGACGATGCGCAGCGGATCACGGCCGGTTCGGAGTTGGGCCGGCCCGAGCAGTACCGGCCCTTGGATCCCTTCAGGATGTCCGCGCTGCACCACGACGAGATCCATCTCGGGGACCGGATGGTGGGCACCTCCCACGTGCATGCCTTCACAGTCAACGTCGGGTGGATCTCCCTGGGTGTGGTCAGCGAGTCGGAGGTCTCCGAGGGTGACGTGGTGGAGATCCAGTGGGGCGATCACGATGGCGGTGCGTCCAACCCCTACCTGCCCGACCACGTGAGGACCACCATCCGCGCCACTGTCCGGTGGAGTTCCCCGGGCCCCCGGTCCTGACGCTCTGCTGAACCGGGCGGCGGCATCGGGAACGAGGGAGCCTGGCGATCAGTACTTCTTCCGTGGGTGTGGCCGGACGTCGCTACACTCTCGCCATGGCTGACACCCCGTTCGTCCCCGCCGACTTCGATCCGCCCACCGAACTGGTCACCGAGCACTTCCGGCTTGAACCCCTCGGCCCGCGGCACAACGAGGCGGACCTGAACGCGTGGATGTCCTCCGTGGAGCACATCCGCTCCACCCCGGGCTATCCGGACGGTAACTGGCCGCCGCCGGAGGGGTACTCGCCGGAGCGGAACCTCAAAGACCTGGAACGGCACGCCGCGGACTTCTCGGCGCGGAGGGGATTCACCTTCACGGTCCTGGACCCGGCAGGTGGAGACGTCATCGGCTGCGTCTACCTCTACCCTGCAGAGCAGGCCTCCGCGGAGAAGGGCTTCGACGTCTCGGTGCAGTCCTGGGTCCGGGCCAGCCACGCCCCTCTCGACGAGCCCCTGGCGGATGCGCTGATGGAGTGGATTGCCACCGACTGGCCTTGGGAGAAACCAGACCGCTACGGGCGGTGACCGTGGCACAGTGCTGATGATGACCTGCCCGGTACTCCGCCCAGCGGCCCCGGCACCTCAAGGTGCCGGGGCCGTCGTCGTGGTCCTGCCGGCCTCAGGCGGCGGCCACCGCGGCAGGCGCCTCAGATGGCCGCCACGCCTCGCGCGCCTTGACCCCCTTCAGCACCACGGCCGCGGCCAGCATCACCACCGCGACGCCCATCCAGATCAGCATCACCGTGATCCCGCGGTCCACGCCGATCGTTCCGCCGGCAATGAGGGACCGGAAGGACTCCACGGCGTAGGTCATGGGAAGCCAGGGGTGCAGGGCCTGGAACAACGCGGGCGCGGTCTGGACGGGATAGGTGCCGCCGGCCGCCGAGAGCTGCAGCACGATCAGCATCAGGGCGAAGAAGCGCCCGGGCGGTCCCAGTAGGGCGATCAGCGCCTGGTTGATGGCCATGAACGTCACCGAGGTCAGCACGGCGAAGCCCGCCAGCCCCCAGCCGTTGGCCGGGGACATGCCCAGGCCGAACACGATCACCGAGACCATCATCAGGGACTGCACCACCCCCATGAGCATCGGCAGTGCGGCCGATCGCAGCATCACCCGCCACAGCGGCCTGCCCTCGGTGATCATCTGCTCGCGGATGGCCGGGCGCATCAGGAAGTAGCCCAGCGCGCCCACCCACAGGGCCAGGGCCATGAAGTACGGGGCCAGGCCGTAGCCGTAGGAGGGGACCTCGTGGGTGCGCTGCATGTCCGCGCTGACCGGCAGGGCGGCCACGGAGCCGATGCTCGAGGCGTCCTCATCGGTGTAGCTCGGCACGTCCGCCGTGCCGTCCCGCAGTGAGGAGAACAACTGACCGGAACCACTCGAGAGCTCGCCCAGTCCGGAGGCCAGGTCCCGCGAGCCGTCATCCGCGGAGGCCAGCCCGGAGGACAGCTCCGAGCTGCCTGCGGCGAGTTCCTGCGCCCCGGAGGCCAGATCCGGCATCTGGGAGGCCAGCTGGCCGGCGCCGTCGCTGAGCTGTGAGGTGCCGCCGGCCAGGGTCTGCGCCCCGGTGGCAGCGGTGGAGATCCCGTCCGTCAGCGTGCCGGAGCTGTCCGCGAGGGTCTGCGCCCCCGCGGCCACCTGATCGGCGCCGTCCGAGAGGGCGTGGATGTTGTCCGCCACTTCGGAGACCTTGCCGGCCGCCGTGGACGCCGCGGAGCCGAGCTCGTCCACGCGCTCCTGCAGGCCGGTCAGGCCCGTGCCGGCGGAGGAGTCCCCGACGATCCCGCCGAGTCCCTCCTGCACCGTGGACGCCCCGGCCGCCGCTTCCTCGGCGCCAGCTGAGACCTGCCCCGCGCCTGCCGCCAGCTCGGCGAGGGCGGCCTGGCGCTGTTCATCGGTCATCGAGTCGTAGGCGGACTGCAGGGTGGCGATCCGCTCCTGGAGCGTGCTCGCATCACCCTGCACCTGTTGCACGCCGGACGCCGCGGTGCCGGCGCTCTCCCGCAGCTGCTGCGCGCCGGCCACGGCCTCGTCCACGCCGGTGGCGAACTGCTCGGTTCCGCCGGCAAGGGTGCCCGCCGTGTCCTCGAGGGCGGTGACGCCGTCATCCAATTGCCCGACGCCGGCCGCCACCTTCCCGGCGCCGTCCGCCAGGGTCTGGGTCTGGGAGGGCAGGGACTCGGTCTGGGACTGCATCTGAGCCAGCCCCGAGCTGAGCTCCTGGGCCCCGCTGTCCACGGAGGAGGCGCCGGACGCCAGTTCCTGACTGCCGGCGCTCGCCGCCTCGGCCCCCTCGGCCAATTGCCGGGCGCCGGTGTTCAGCGTGACGGAGCCACTGGACAACTGATCGATCCCGACCACCAGGTCCTGGGCCCCCGTGGAAGCACTGTCTGCGCCATCGGCCACCTCTCCCGCGCCGTCCGTGGCCTCCTGCATACCCTCGTGGACCTCGGTGAAGCCCAGCAGCACGTTCTCCACGTACTCCTCGCCGATACCCTCGGCCACGGTGCTGGAGGCGGTCTCGCCGATGGTCTTGGCGATGGTGCCCATGATGATGTTCGCGCCGTCATTGGTCTGCATGCGCAGGGTGGACCGCTCCGCGTCCTCCGCCTCACCCGTGGACAGCCCGGCGGCGTGCGCGGAGAAGTGCTCCGGGATGGTCAGCACGGCCATCACGTCCCCGTTCTCCAGGGCTGCCTGGGCCTCGGCATCCTCCATGGGCCGCCAGTCCAGGTTGTCCGTGTCCTCGTCCGGGTGCACCAGCTCCTCGGTCAGGTCCTCGCCCAGGTGGATGGCCTCGCCCTGGGACTCGGCCGGCTCGTCCAGGTTCACGACGGCGGCCGGCACCGCATCCAGGTGGCCCGTCGGGTCCATGTTGGAGCTGGTGAGCAGCCCCGAGTACAGGGAGGGGATGATGGCCAGGGCCAGCAGGATCACCCCGAACCAGGCCATGGCGCCGTAGCGCTGGAGCACGGATTTCCGCACCGCTGGTTGCTCCACCGGTTGCTGCGCCGCCTGCTGCGTCGCGTGAGGGGCTGCGTAGCGGTGAGCAGGGCGGCCGCCGAAGGGAGCCGTGCCCGTGCCGCTGCCCCTGGCCTGAGTCCTGAGTCGGTAGGTGGGTGGGTTCTTCCGGTGCTGCGCCATCAGGCGATCCTTTCCGGGGAGGCGCCGGCCGGCGTCGTGCCGGGGTGTGTGGCGACGGTGGTGGTTGCCGGTGAGGCCGAGCGGACCGCGGCGATCTCCTGCTCCGTGGCACCCGAGCTGGACAGGAGCAGGGCCGAGAGGCGGTCGACCATGTCCGGGACCTCCGCCAGGGGGTCTGCGGAGGCGGCGAGCCACTGCTGCACCAGCCAGACCGTGCCCGCGGCCAGGAACCCTGCGCGCTGGAGGGCGGTGTCCGGGCCGGGGCGGCGGTGGATGATCGGGCCGAGGGGGGAGTGGTCCAGGAGGCGGTGGGAGATGTAGCGGACGAAGTCGCTGGCCACCTCGGTGGGGTTCAGGGCCAGGGCGGAGAGGTAGAAGCGGCGGCGTTCGGCGAGGTCCGTCAACAGGGTCAGGAAGGTGTCCTGTGCGAAGACCGTCCACGTGTCACCGCGTTCCACCGGCGGCACCCGCTCGAAGGTGGCCTCCATCCGCTGCAGCGCGGCGGCCCGGACCAGCGCGGGGACGTCCCGGAAGTACTGGTAGAAGGTGGGGCGGCTGACGCCTGCGCGGCGGGCGATGACGGCGACGTTGAGGGCAGCCGGATCCGTGTCCTCGTCCAGCATGGCCGTCACGGCGCTGATCAGGGGCGCCAGGGAGCGGCCGGTCTGGGGGTGCGGCTGCTGCTGGTTCTGATGTTGGCTGTGCGGCTGATTCTGCGGCTGGTTCTGCGGCTGGTTCTGTGCCGGGCGCCGTGACTGCTCGCTCATGGGGGTGTCCTCCTACGGTGGTTCGCCGGAAGAAATCTTACACCTGTAAAGTTCGGGCCGCCAGCCACACCGAAACTGCCGGGCCACAGTGATGATCACTGTGGCCCGGCAGGATGGCTGTGGCTGGGTGGGAGGACCGCTTACCGCCGCAGGATCTTGCGGGCCAGGATGTTGCCGAAGGCCTGGATGACCTGGACCACGATCACGATGATGAACAGGGCGGACCAGGTGACCACCGGGTCGAACTGGCGGTAGCCGTAGGCCACGGCGTAGTTGCCCAGACCCTCCCCGCCGATGATGCCGGCCACGGCGGACATGTCGATCAGGGCGATGATCGCGAAGGTATAGCCCAGCACGAGCGGGCCGAGGGCCTCGGGCAGGATGACGGTGCGGACGATGCGCCAGGGGCTGGCTCCCATGGCGCGGGCGGCCTCGATCACGCCGGGGTCCACGGCCATCAGGTTCTGCTCCACGAGCCGGGCGATGAAGAAGCTGGCGGCGATCGAGATGCCGAACACCACGGCGTCCGAGCCGATGCCCGTGCCCACCACCTGCCGCGCCAAGGGCTGGATGGCCGCGATGAAGATGATGAACGGCACGGGCCGGAACGTGTTCACCAGGATGTTGATGACCCAGAAGACGACCGGCTGCTGCATGATCCCGCCCTTGCGGGTCACGTAGAGCAGCAGGCCCAGGATGAGACCGCAGATCCCGCCGAAGACGAGGGCCAGGGCCACGATCCACAGCATGATGCCGGTCTGCTCCAGCAGCGTCGGCATCAGCTCGGTGACCTGTTCGATGATGCTCATGCGTGCACCTCCTCGACGGTGACCCCGGAGCCGATGGAGGAGACCGCCTCGTCCACCGCCGCCGCGTCCCCGCGAACGGCGATCGTCAGCAGCCCGTAGACGCGGCCCTGGATGGAGTCCACCCCGCCGTACACCAGGTTGAAATCGACGCCGGCGCGCGCCAGCGCCCCGAAGACCCGGGCCTCGGTGGCGCCCTCCTCCGTGAACGAGATGGTGAAGAAGCGGCCCTCGTGCTGCGCGCGCAGCTCGGTGAGTTCATCGCCGGTCGGCAGATTGCGCACCACGGTGCGTACGAAGCGCCGCGACGTGGCGGTCTGCGGGTTGGTGAAGACAGAGTAGGTCTCGCCGGCCTCCACCACCTGGCCGCGGTCCATCACGGCGACCTTGGTGGCGATCCGGGCGATCACGTCCATCTCGTGGGTGATGACCACGATCGTCACGCCGAGTTCCCGGTTGACCTTGGCCAGCAGGTCCAGGACCTCGTCCGTGGTCTCCGGATCCAGGGCGGAGGTGGCCTCGTCCGCGAGCAGGATGGACGGGTCCGCGGCCAGGGCCCGGGCGATGCCGACGCGCTGCTGCTGACCGCCGGAGAGCTGCTCCGGGAAGGCGCCCGCCTTGTCCGCCAGGCCCACGAAGTCGAGCAGCTCGAGTGCCTTCCTCCGCCGCTCGGCCTTGCCCATCCCGGCGACCTCGAGCGGGTATTCCACATTGCGGCGTACCGAGCGGGAGCTGAGCAGGTTGAAGCGCTGGAAGATCATGCCGATCCCCGTGCGCATCTCGCGCTGCTTGGCGGCGGAGAGCCGGGTGATGTCCGTCCCGTCGATCTCGATGGACCCGGCGGTGGCCGGCTCGAGGGCGTTGATCAGGCGCACGAGGGTCGACTTCCCCGCACCCGAGTAGCCGATGATGCCGAAGACATCACCCCTCTCGATCTCGAGGCTGACACGGTCCACCGCCACGGTGGGAGCATGACCGCGCTGAGGCGCGGGATACTCCTTGGTGACGTCCTTCAGGGCGATGTGGGGCATGGGGTGATTGTCCTGCATTTCCTTCGGTTCGGGCACCTACTGTCCGGGTCCCTCCTGTGCGGACAGAAGAGGCCCACCATGCCCGACGCCGGCCGGCGCCTCCCAGCGGAAGGTGCCGGCCGGCGTCGGGCCCGGCTGCCGGGGGTCAGCCCGCGTTGCTGAGGGCTTCCTCGGTGGTCGTTAGCGACTCCTGCAGCTCCGCCGCCGGGGTCTGCAGGAATACCGCGGAGCCGCCGGCCGACTCCTGGGCGCCGTCCAGCACGTCCTGGTTGGTCTGGTAGATCTCCACCAGCTTGTTCAGCACCTCGTTGTCCTTGTCCTCGGCCTTCGTGGCGAAGATGTTGACGTAGGGCAGGGCGGCCGGATCCTCGGGGTCGTCCTGGGCGATGGCGTCCTCGGGGGTCAGGCCGGCGTCCCCCATGAAGTCGTTGTTGACGATGGCGGCGGCGACGTCCGGCAGGGAGGTCACGGTCACGGCGGCGTCCAGGGCGGAGACCTCGACCTTGGACTCCTCCTCGATGATGTCCTCCGGGGTAGAGGAGGCGTTGCCGCCGTCCTGCAGCGTGATCAGCCCCGCCGACTGCAGCACCAGCAGGCCACGGGCCTGGTTCACGGTGTCATTGGGGACGATCACCGTCTCGCCCTCCTGGATCTGGTCCACCGAGTCGTACTTCTCGGAGTACAGGCCCATGGGGTAGATGGCGGTGGCGCCGATCGGCTGGATGTCGTCCCCGGCGGAGACGTTGTAGTCCGCCAGGTACTGGATGTGCTGGAACTGGTTGATGTCCAGCTCGCCCTCGGACAGGGCCGGGTTCGGCTGCGTGTACTCGGTGAAGTCCACGATGTCGAGCTGGATGCCCTCGGCCTCCACGGCCTCCTCGTAGGTGGTCCAGTAGGGCTCGGAGGCGCCCACCACGCCGAGCTGGACCGGGTTCTCCTCGGTGCCCAGTTCGGCATCTGACTCACCGCCGCCGCAGGCGGACAGGGCGAGGGCCCCGGCAACAGCCAGGGCGGAGAGGGAGAGGGCACGGGTGCTGCGGCTGCTGCTGCGAGTCATGGGTATTGCTCCTGTTGTCAAGGGGGTGGCGACCGGTTAAGCGTAGTTTTACGCGCGCTCATGCCGTCATATGCCGACATAAAGGATAGTTCACAGGACCCCGGCGGTCTGTGCCCCCGCTTTCGCGCGGATGCTGCCACTGTGTGACGTGGCCGCACGGCGAACAGACGGGGATTTCGCACTGTCCGTGATGCATCGCAGCCATTTTGACTGCGACTCGTCACGGACAGTGCGACGCCAGTGGCGGCCCAGCCGGCTGACTAGGCCTCTGGCGATGTGGCCAGGATCATGGTCCCAGGCCGCCAAGTCGTTGCCGGGACGGTCATGTTGAGGTCCAGCGCCACAGGGATCCTGCCCAACCGTAGCGATCCTGCCGGGCCACTCCGATGATCGCTGGGGCCCGGCAGGATTGCTGTGGCGGCAAACCTGCCTCAGGCGTTGACGTCCACGATGGTGCGCCCGCGGGTGCGGCCGGCCAGGATCTGCTCGGCGTAGGGGATGGTCTCGGCCAGGCCGATCGTGGAGGTCATGGCATCGAGCTGCTCCAGATCGAGCTCCTCGGCCAGTGCAGCCCATGCCCTCTCGCGCAAGGACCGTGGAGCCTGGACCGAGTTCGCTCCGGTCAGGGTCACCCCCCGCAGGATGAACGGGGTCACGGTGGTGGGCAGGTCCATGCCCTGGGCCAGGCCGCAGGCGGAGACGATGCCCCCGTACTGCGTCTGGGCCAGGATGTTGGCCAGGGTGGTGCCGCCGGCCACGTCGATCGCCCCGGCCCAGCGCTCGGACTGGAGCGGCTTGCCGAGCTCGTCGGAGAGCTCGTGCCGGTCCAACAGCTCCGCGGCACCGAGCCCGCGCAGGTAGTCGCCCTCCTCCTCGACCCGCCCCGTGGAGGCCACCACCCGGTAGCCGCGGCCGGCCAGCAGGGACACGGCCACGGAGCCCACCCCGCCGGCGGCTCCGGTGACCAGCACATCCCCGGATTCCGGGGTCACCCCGGCGTCGGCGAGGTGAAGCACGGAGATCATGGCCGTGAAGCCGGCGGTGCCGATGGCGGCCGCGCGCTCCGGGCTGAGCGCCTCGGGCAGCTTCACGAGGGCATCGGGACGGACCCGCGCCCGGGTGGCGAAGCCGCCGTTGAGGGATTCCCCGGCGCCGTCCCCGTTGAGGACCACGGTGTCTCCGGCTGACCATTTCGAGTCCTCGGAGGCCGTCACCGTGCCGACGATGTCGATCCCCGGGATGATCGGAAAGCTCTGCAGGATGCCCCGGCCGCCACCGTTGATGGCCATGCCGTCCTTGTAGTTGTAGCTGGAGTACAACACGTCCAGCTCCACGGTGCCGCCCTGGCCCACGCCGGTCAGCAGTTCGTCCTCCGCCACCTCCCGGACCTGTGCCTCGGAGCCCTTGGCCTCCACGATCACTGCGCGCATGCGTCCTCCTCTGTCGGATGAATCGAGTGCTGTCTCCACGGCCCACGCTACGGAGGCTCCGCGGATTTCGCACTGACCGTTCCGCCGCACAGTCAACGCGACGGCACGCCGCCCCGGTCCGCACCCCGATCCGCACCCCGGCCCGCACCCCGGGCGACCTCCACGAAGTCGGCTGCCGCGCCGCCGCCGGGCAAGGGGTCCCGCCAGACCGCCTGGAGGGACCTGCCGAGGCTCCGCCCGCGCGTCGGGACCTCCACCAGCTGTCCGGTGCGCAGGGCGCCCTCCACGGCGAGACGGGACAGTACGGCCGGCCCGATCCCCTCCACCACCGCCTGGCAGATCGCCGAGTTGCTGTTGAGCTCCACGAGCGGGGCCGGGCGGTGGTCATCCACGAGCCGGTCCAGGAAGGCGCGCGTGCCGGAGCCCTCCTCCCGCTCCACCAGTGCGGTGACCGCGAGTTCGGCGGGTTCCAGCGGCTCGTCCCGCCGAGTCCAGGCATGGCCGGGGCCGGCCACCACCACCAGCTGGTCCGTGAACACCGTGACGTGCTGCAGCCTCGCAGCCAGGTCCGGCGTCTCCACGAAGCCCAGCCCCACGTCCCCGCCGTCCACCGCCTCGATCACCTGTGCCGAGTTCATCACCCGCAGCCGGGTGGCCACGCCCGGCCGCCGAGCGCGGAAGGCACCGATCCAGCCGGGCAGCAGGTGCTCGGCGATGGTCATGCTCGCCGCGATGGCCAGTTCCTCCTGGCCCCGGTGCGCCAGGGCGTCGGCCCCCGCGGACAGGCGGTCCACGCCGTCGAGCACCTCTCGCGCCCACTCCACGGTCAGCACGCCCTCCTGCGTCAGCGTGGACCCGCGGGTGGAACGGCGCAGCAGCGTGTAGCCGAGCCGCCGCTCCAGTGTGCGCAGGGACCGCGACGCGTTCGACTGCGCGATCCCCGCTGCCCGCGCCGAGGCACTCAGGGAACCGTGGTCCGCGGTGCCGACGAGCAGGCGGAGCATGGTGAGGTTCAGCCAGGAGTCGATGGGCGGGGCGAAGGGCACTTCGGAAGCCATATCAGCATCATATGCCCGTGATGGTCAGCCGGGGGCTACTGCCGGCCCACGCCGGCTGGAATCGTCGAGGGATGCCTTCCCCTGAGACCTCAAGCGGCACCCGAGCCCCCACCGCCGCACGCACCACCGCCGCGGTGGGCCCTCATCCGCCGCGGCGCGCCTCCAGATTCCCGCGCCCGACGCCGGCCCTGCCCGGTCTCGCGGTCTGCCTCGGCGCCGCGGTGCTCGCCTGGGGGCTGGCGCAACTGCTTCCGGGCGTGAGCCCGCTGCTCGTGGCGATCCTGGCCGGGTCGCTGTGGCGGAACCTGGCCCCGGTTCCTCAGGTGCTGGCTCCGGGCGTGACCCTCTCCGCGAAGAAGCTGTTGCGCACGGGCATCGTGCTGCTGGGGCTGCAGGTCCCACTCTCCTCGGTGCTGGACCTCGGCGCCGGGGTGCTGGCCGTGGTGGTGCTCTCCGTGGCGGTGACGTTCCTCGGGACGCTGTGGATCGGGCACCTGATCGGGATCGGCCTCGCCCAGCGGCTGCTGATCGCCTCCGGCTTCTCCATCTGCGGAGCGGCGGCCGTCGCCGGGGTGGACGGGGTCACGCGGGCCAGGGAGGAGGAGGTGGCCACCGCCATAGCGCTCGTGGTGCTCTTCGGGACCCTGATGATCCCCCTGGTGCCGTTCCTCGGCGGACTGCTCGGTCTGGAGGGCCAGACCCTGGGGATCTGGATCGGTGCCTCCACTCACGAGATCGCCCAGGTGGTGGCTGCCGGCGGGGCCGTGGGCGGCGGGGCACTCGCCGTCGCCGTGACCGTGAAGCTGGCCCGCGTGCTGATGCTCGCCCCGATCGCCGCCGGCGTCTCGATCCACCAGCGGCGGAGCGAGCGTGCGGAGATGGCTGCGACTCGTGGGGCCGTGGCCGCAGCGGCTGTGAAGAGGCCCCCGCTCGTGCCCCTGTTCATCCTCGGATTCATCGCGGCGATGGCGCTGCGCACCACGGGCCTGCTGCCCGAGCCCGTACTGGACGGCGCCCAGATCCTGCAGACGATGCTGCTGTCTGCGGCGATGTTCGCCCTCGGGCTCGGGGTGCACCTCAGGAGTCTGTTGCGGCTCGGATTCCGCCCCATCCTGCTCGGGGCGCTCTCCACCGCCGTCATCCTGGCGACCTCGCTGGGAGGGATCGCGGTGCTGGGGCTGTAGGGGCCGGCGTCGTGCCCCCTATCTGCTCGGCCACGCCATTCCTGCCCAGTCACAGCAATACTGCCCAGTCACAGTGATTGTCGCTGTGACTGGGCAGTATCGGCGTGGCCTGCGCGGCGGCTCAGTAGTTCTGCGGCGGGTCCGAGGCGGGGAAGGAGGCCCGGCCCCACTCGTCCGCCCGGGCGTCGTCCTGCTCATGGGCCGCCTGGGCGCGGCTCGCATCGGAGAGCAGCCGGTCCGCCACCTCGGCGTGCGGACTCGTGGCCTCGGTGGTGGTGGTCTGTGCGGCTTCGGTGGATCTCGGGTCAACCCTCGGGTCGCTCATGACGTCTCCCTTCGACTGTCTCCATCATCGTCCGGGGCGGGGCCGCGGCGCACGGTTTGCCTGCCGCCCGACTGCCCGCCTGCCGCCGCCTCCCGCCCGCCTGACTGCCTGCCGCCTGCGCCTCAGCCCCGGTTCTCCACGGGGAGCCGGTCCCGGTGGTAGGTGATGTCCGAGTAGCCGTGTGGGGTGGGGTGGCCGTCCTCGCCGAGGGAGACGAAGACGATCTGCTCGATGGTCAGGATGACCTGGCGGGTGATCATGTTGCGGACCTCGGCGCGCATGGTGAGCGAGGTCCGGCCGAAGTGGGTGGCCTTCAGGCCCATCTCGATCATGTCCCCCTGGCGTGCGGAGGAGACGAAGTTGATCTCCGAGATCAGCTTGGTCACGGCCCGGTGGTTGCCGAGCTGGATGATGGCGTAGATGGCGGCCTGCTCGTCGATCCAGCGCAGCAGGGAGCCGCCGAACAGGGTGCCGTTGGCGTTGAGGTCCTCGGGCTTGACCCACTTGCGGGTGTGGAAGCTGACGCCGTCAGTCGCCGGGTCCACGGCCCCATCCGGGCCGACGGTGGGCATGGCTGCGGTGCGGTCTGCGGGTTGTTCGGTGGTCATGGTCCGAGCGTAGTCCCGGGTTGACGGCAACAGGCAGGCGGGAGGGTGTCGACATACCTATCAGCATAGGTATATGGTGGGGAGTAAGCCCCTTGTGGTGCGGATCACTCCTCCGGTAGTTCACCCCCAGAAAGGACCGTTTCGATGACCGAAACCGTTGCTAACACCAAGTCCCTGCAGGACGTGCTGGACGCGTCCGGCAACACCGTAGACCACCTGCGCAACTCCCAGATCGGCGCCTACATCTACCCCGTGGTGGCACCCGAGTTCTCCAACTGGCGCTCGGAGCAGCGCGCCTGGCGTGAGTCCGCTGTGCTGTTCGACCAGTCGCACCACATGGACAACCTGATCCTGCGCGGCTCGGATGCCATCAAGCTCATCTCGGACACCGCCATCAACTCCGTGGCCAAGTTCCCCGTGAACAAGGCCAAGCAGTACGTGCCCACCACCCCGGCCGGCCACGTCATCGGTGACGGCATCCTGTTCCGCCAGGAAGAGGAGGAGTTCGTGTACGTGGGCCGTGCCCCCGTCACCAACTGGATGCTCTTCCAGGCCCAGCGCGGCGACTACAAGAACCTTGAGATCGTCGAGGACCGCCGTTCCCCGTCCCGCCCCATGGGCAAGCCGGTGCACCGCGAGTACTACCGCTTCCAGATCCAGGGCCCCCGCGCCTGGGAGATCATCGAGAAGCTGCATGGCGAGAAGCTGGAGCAGCTGGGCTTCTTCAACATGTCCTGGATGAACATCGACGGCACCCAGGTCCGCACCCTGCGCCACGGCATGTCCGGCGCTCCGGGTCTGGAGATCTGGGGCCCCTACGCCGACTACGACCGCATCCGCGACGCCATCCTGGCCGCCGGTGCCGAGTTCGGCATCGTGCCCGTGGGCTCCCGCGCCTACCCGTCCAACACCCTGGAGTCCGGCTGGATCCCGTCCCCGCTGCCCGCCATCTACACGGGCGACGGCATGATGGCCGAGTATCGCCAGTGGCTGGGTGCCGATTCCTACGAGGCCAACAACGCCGTGGCCGGTTCCTTCGTCTCGGACAACATCGAGGACTACTACCTCAACCCGTGGGAGCTGGGCTACGGCAACTTCGTGAAGTTCGATCACGAGTTCATCGGCCGCGAGGCACTGGAGAAGATCGATCCGGCCGCCCAGCGCAAGAAGGTCACCCTGGCCTGGGATCCGGAGGACATCAAGCGCATCCAGTCCTCGCTGTATGACACGGAGGGCACCCCCTTCAAGTACTTCGACCTGCCGCTGGCCAACTACGGCTCCTCCAACTACGACGCCGTGGTGGACGCCGACGGCAACGTGGTGGGCGTGTCCATGTTCACCGGCTACTCCGCCAACGAGAAGCGCGCGCTGTCCCTGGCCACCATCAACGCGGATGTCCCCGAGGGCGCCGAGCTGAAGGTCATCTGGGGCGAGCCGGACGGTGGCACCCAGAAGACCACCGTGGAGCCGCACGTCCAGACCGAGGTCTCGGCCACGGTCTCCCCGGTGCCGTTCTCCGCGGTGGCCCGCGAGTCCTACCAGGGCGGCTGGCGCACCGGCTACAAGGGCTGATCACCCCGTAGTCCCGTTCCCCGGCCTCGCCGCCGGGGAGGATCTGAAGCACGACGCCGGCCCGCACCGTTCTCGGTGCGGGCCGGCTGTGCGTTGGGGCACCGGTGCGGTGAGTGGTGCTGGTGGTGCAGGTGGTGGTGCCGAGCGTTGGTGCCTGTGCCGGTTCCGAACGCTCGCGCCTGTGCCGGTGCCGAGCGCTCCAGGATTTCACGGCCGTTTGGTCATTTCAGGGCGGAATTCCAGCATGAAATGACCAGAACAGCGTGAGAGTTGAGAGGAGAGGGGCCTCGCGTGGGCCGGGGCGCAGCGTGGATCGGCGGGTTGTCCACAAGGTTGGACGCCGTCGCCGCTCGGAACCCGGGTTTTTGATGGGATGTCACCATGCTCCTCGATGCCCATGCTGATGCTGATGCTGATGCTGACCGCGGCCTCGATGCCGATGCTGACCGCGGCCCCGATGCCGATACCGACCGCGGCCCCGATCTGACCACGAGGGCACGATCGACCCGGCCTACAGGCCGAGCCGCCGTGCCGTTCACCACGGCCGAGACCTCGGCAGCCGTCGACCTCTTGGCCTCGCCCGAGGGCGGAGGGCTGCTTCCCCGACACCCGGTGGTCCGTGAGGCGGACGGGACGGTGGTGGCCTGGTCCATCCGCATGATCCTGGCAGACCCGGAGGGTGGGCCGCCGAGGTCTCCTCGGACGCTGGCCCGCGCCGCAGAGCAGGGGCGGTTGTTCCGCATCCGGGCGGGTGTCTATGCAGAACCGGAGAGCTGGAACGGCGCGTTCCCGGCGCAGCGGCACCTGGCGACGGCCTTTGCCATCGCGGCCACCCGCCGCCGGAATCCGTCCGTGTTCTGCCGTGAGACAGCCCTCCTGTTCCACGGGTTGGGCTTCTGGTCGGTGCCGACGTCCGTGTGCTCTCGAGCGCGGACGCTGGGGGACTCGGGACATCAGCGGCCGAGCCGGCCCGAGGGCATGAGATACGCACCCTTCCTGGAGGCCCGTCACCTGAAGCCCAAGCAGTGGTTCCGACTGGCGGAGTCGGTGGGCGGTGCCGCCTCGCCGTTCCTGTGGGGCACGGAGAGGATCGTCCTTGCCGGGGTGCCCGTGGTCGTGGAGCGAATGGCGCTGGTCCTGGCCGATGCCATTCCTCGGATGGACCCGGTGGAGGCCGCGGCCATCCTGGACGCACTCATGAGCGGACGGCGCACTGGTGCAGGCGACCACGGCAAGGGGAAGATCGCCACGTGGTCGGAGGAGTCGCTGGACGCCTTGTGGGGTCTGAGTGTGTCGGTGACATCGGCGCAACGGCTCCGAGCCAGGACACGATTCGCGAGCCCCGAGCCCGATTCGGCGGGGGAGTCAGCCAGTCGCGTGGTCATCCGGGACCTCGGCTTCGAGATGCCGGAGCTCCAGCACAGTGTCCATGACCAACAGGGGAGGCTCATCGGGATCGCAGACTTCTGGTGGAAGGAGCGGCGCCTGGTCGGGGAGTTCGACGGGCTGACGAAGTACCTGGGACGCGCCAGCTACTCGGGCAGGTCCGCGGAGGACGTGGTGACGGCCGAGAAGGTCCGTGAGGACTCCATCCGTGCGCAGGGCAATGGCATGGTCCGCTGGCTGGCGAGCGACGTCCGCACGCCCGTCCGCCTGGAGGCGAAGCTGCGTCAGGCCAAGGTCCCCTACGCGCCGCTGGCCACCTGACCGCCCACGGCGCCCTGCGGCAAACCGGAATCACATTTCACAGTGGTTCGGTCAATCCATGGCGGAACTCCGGCATGAAAAGACCAAACCACCGTGAGAGCCCACACGGGTCGGTCGGGGAGAGTGTCAACCGCCTTAGCCCGAACCCACCTCGGCCCCGATCATCCGGCCGCCGCTGTTGAGTTGCAGGGCGCACTGCACCTGACGGTCGCCCTCGGACCAGGAACCCTCGGACGGCGTGTACATGGAGTAGCCGAGGTCGGATTCCGCCGGCGCGGTGCCCGTGAAGGCGGCGAATCGCTCACTGCACCCCGCGTCGGCCAGCTCGTGCACCGTGTCCTCCCCGGGCCAGGACGGCTCGTCCAGTTGGAACAGCGCGTACATCTGGAGATCGTGGGCCACTTCGCACGGCACCACGGACACTTCGTACAACCCCTCGGCGGCGGGCCGGTCGAAGCACTGGCCGGGGGAGAGCTGGAAGATGCTCGTCGCCGAGGCGCTCACGGCGGGCTCGGGCGTCGAGGTGCCCACCAGTTCCTCGCTGCCACCGGGCCCACCGCATCCGGCGAGGGCCAGTGCGAGGCCGAGGGCCGCCGTCGGGCCCTGGAATGCGCGGGGGAGCCGGCGGAGCCGTACGACGCCGGCCGGCGCCAGGGTGCGCCGGGACGGCTGGGGTGCGGGGCCGGGGTGGGTCACGGGCATGCACCTCACTCTAGGACCGGACTGCGGCGCCGCCGGACCCTTGTGCCGGGACCATGTGAGGCGGAGCCTGAGAGTGGACGGCTCGGACGCCGCGACCATCCCGGCCGCACCGGGCCGCAGGGAGCGCACGATGACCGCCACCTATACCTGGGACGTCTTCGCCAGCCTGGACGGATACGGCTCCTACGGTCCGCCGGGCGATTGGGGCGGCTACTGGGGCAAGCAGGGGCCCGAGCTGCTGGAGCATCGGCTGGCGTCCTTCCGGCACGAGCAGCGGATGGTCTTCGGGGCCACGACGTTCCGGGAGTTCGTGGCCATGCTGTCCGCGGCCGGCCCGGATGACGACGTCAAGGACCCCTGGGTCATCCGGATGGTGAATCTGCCGGCCGTGGTGCTGTCCTCCATGCTGTCCCCGCCGCTCGACTGGCCGGACGCGAGGGTGGTCCGCGGCGACACCGCCGACGTGGTGACCCGGCTCAAGGAGGAGTCCGAGGTGCCGCTGCGCTCGCACGGCAGCCTCTCGATGAACCGGGCGCTGATGGCCGCCGGCCTGGTGGACCGCGTCCAGGTGACGCTCTTCCCCGTGATCACCGGCCAGTCCGGACTGGCCCCGATCTTCCGCGGCGCTGAGGACTTCGACCTCGAGTTGCTCGAGAGTCAGACCCTGGACGGCCGCACCCAGGAGTTGGTCTACCGGCCCACCCGGCACGGCTGAGGCGGTTCCGGACCGAAGGCACAGCGCCGGCTGCGCACCCGGGGTGCGCAGCCGGCGTCGTGCTGGTGGCGTGCTGGTGGCGGGCAGGGATCAGCGCTTGGCCTGGAACTGCTGGATCCACTCGGCCGTGGCCTTCATCCCGCCGAAGGTGTAGAAGTGCAGCTTGACGTCACCGTGGGCCTCGGTCAGGCCGGCGTCGAGGTCATTGATCATCTTGTCCGGACCGGCGGTGCCGAGCAGGTTGGTGATGGAGAAGCCGTACTTCTTGGCGATGCCGGCGGAGGTGGAGACGCCGAAGCGGGAGGCGAAGGTCAGCAGGCGTTTGATGCCGGCCGGGCCGGGCACGCCGATGCGGATGGGAAGCTCGATGCCACGGCGGCGGACCTCCTCGATCCAGGCGAAGACCGGGTCCACGTCGAAGCCGAACTGCGTCAGGATGGTCCCGTTCAGGCCCTGCTCCTTCAGCGCGGCGTCCTTGCCCTCGAGGGCCTCCCACAGCTGGGCCTCGGTGATGTCCGGGTGGCCCTCGGGGTAGCCGGCGATAGAGACGTCCGTGATCCCATAGTCCTTGAGCAGGCCGGTGCGGATCATGTCCAGCGAGGAACCGTAGGGGCCCATCGGCTCGGAGGGATCGCCGCCCACGGCGAAGGCGTGGTGGGTGCCCACGCGGTCCCGCAGTGCCGTCAGGTACTCCTCCAGCTCGGCCTGCGAGGTCAGTCGGCGGGCAGAGATGTGCGGCACCGGGGTGTAGCCGAGCTCCTTGGCCGCGTTGGAGGCCTTGACGCGCATCTCGAGGTCCTCGTTGCCCAGGAAGGTGACGTTGATCCGGGAGCCGGCCGGGATGAACGGGGCGGCATCGCGCAGGTCATTGATGTCCTTGTCCTTGCCGGTCATCTCCAGCGAGGGCTCGGTGATGACGGAGGGGCGTCCGGTGTTCGTGGAGGTCATGGTGGTCCTTTGAGGAGACGGGTGCCGGCGGGGAGCGAAGGGCCCTGCGCCGGCCGGGCTGGCTTGGCCACGGCGTGACCGGGCCTTGTGGTACCGGTCACGCCGCGTTGAGCCGAGCCTAATATAACTATCTCCATAGGTATAGGCCCCTCCTGCGCAAAGTGACTTCACCCCCACCGTTGTGACGTGGATGAGTCACTCTGTGCGCGGGAGAGCGCGCAGGAGGATGCGCGGGAGTGCGTGCGGGAAAGTGCGCGGGAGGGCGGCGGTCAGGAACCGGAGCCGTGTGTGGCGTGGGGGGCCATCCAGCGCCTCCGGAACGAGACCAGGCGGAAGCTGAAGACGGCCACCATCACCAGGGCGGCGGTCAGCCAGTTGAAGAGGTCCAGCGTCCACAGCAGCGAGCTGAGCCCGGCGCCGAACAGGGCGGGAACGGCGTAGAGGCCGTGGCGGTTGAAGATCTCGGGGACCTCGTTGGCCACCACGTCCCGGAGCAGGCCTCCGACCACGCCGGTGGCCACGCCCAGCAGGATGGCCATGATCGGGTCGATCTCGGCTGCCAGTGCCGTGCGCGTGCCGGTGACGCAGAACAGGGCGAGCCCGACGGCGTCGAAGACGAGCAGCGTACGGCGCAGCCTCCCCTGGGTGACGAGCCGGAGGTACACCAGCGCCGCGGCGAGCGCCGGGGGGATGAGGTACAGCGGGTTGGCGAAGGCGTTGGGGACGTCCTCGTTGATGATGAGGTCCCGCACCACGCCGCCGCCGAGTCCGGCCAGGAACGCCAGGAACACGGAGCCGATGAGATCGAACTGACGGCGGGCGGCCAGCAGTGAGCCCGAGACGGCGAAGAAGAAGACGCCGAGCAGGTCCAGGACGAGCAGGACCGTCTCGAGGTATGCAGGGACCTCGGGGACCTCGATCATGCGCCGTCCTTTGCCGTCTCCTGTGCCGGGTATGCCGTGGACCCTCAGGATAGGGCCATCCCAGATCTCGGTCCTACCTGCGGATCCGGCGCAGGGCCACCACGAGCAGGAGGACCGCGGCCGTGGCGGTGAACACCGTGGTGCTGGCCACGAGCAGCAGGACCACGCCGGCGAGTCCGGCCAGTACCGCCTGCGCCGCCCGAAGTCCTGAGGAGGTGGGCGGCGGCATCCGGCGTTGCTCACCGGCAGCCAGCGCCCATGCCGCCACGGCGGTGAGCGCGGCGGCCATCCCCAGCCAGAGTGGACGGGTGAGCCACCAGCCGGCGCTGGAGGGCTCGGGCGGCACCAGTCCCGTGCTCATGGCCAGCAGCGCCGTGGCACCGGCCATGGCCAGCAGCACCGGCATGTGCCAGAGGTAGACGGTCATGGTGCGGGCCGTGACGAATCCGGCGACGGCCGCGATGCGGGGACGCGTGCTCAGTCTCGTCAGGGTGGGCCGGAGGAGTGAGAGCAGGGCGGTCTGGGCCACGCCCGTCAACAACAGGGCGAGGGTCGGCGGGTTGAGGTTCTCGATGAGGTCGGGCGAGAAGACCCCCGTGAGGAAGGAGCCGGCCAGCAGGCTGACGGCACCCAGGCCGGCGATCACCCGCGTGCGGTGGCTCAGCGCGCCCAGGCGGCCGTCGGCGAGGAAGAACCCCAGTTGTTGCAGGGTCAGCCACACGAAGGCGAGGTTGAGGAACCCGATCGCCTCCATGCCGGCGACCGCCCGCAGCACCTCGATGACCACCGCGGCCGTGGCCAGGCCGAGGATGCTGCTCAACGGTGCACGATCATGGGCGGCGATGAGGGCCGGCAACAGCGCCTGGCAGAGCAGGAAGACCGCGAGGAACCAGAGCGGCTGGCCGAAACGGAAGCCCGCCGTCTGCACCAGCTCGGAGGGGACCCCCGAGACCACCAGCATCGCCAGGCCCACGCCGGCGGTGCCGATGGAGAGTACGGCAGGCAACAGGAGCCGGTGCACGCGTCCTGCAATGAAGGCCACGGGCGTCCCGCCCCGCTCCCGGAGGCGGCGGTAGGCGATCGACCCGGCGAACCCGCCGACCACGAAGAAGAGCGGCATGATCTGGACCACCCAGGTCAGGGGCGCGAACCACGGTGCCCCCTCGGCCGCATTGACGAACTCGGGGCCCGCCTCGCCAAGCGTGACACCGGCCATCAGGGCGTGCAACAGGACCACGACGACCACGCAGAAGGCCCGCACCAGATCAATGCCGGTATCGCGCCCCGGCGCCAGGGGCGCCAGGGGCGTCTCGGTGTGGTGGGTGCGGCCCGGGGGCGGCTGCACCGGAAGCGTCTGGGTCTGGGTCACCGGGCTCACCGTCCCTGACCGGCCGTTGCGCAGACCATCGGTCCCAGGACAGGGGCGGGGGCCACGTCAACGGCTCGTTCGTCCTGCCGCCGCCGCCGGGCCCCGGCGACACGGTCGATCGCCACGCCGATGACGAGGGCGAGCGCGATGCCCACCACTGCGCTGAGCAGCGGCTGATCGGCCAACCACCGGCCGGCGAGGACTCCGATGGCCCCGCTGTAGCCCGCCCAGGTCACCGCGGCCACCGCGCTGACCGGCAGGAACCGCCGCCACGGGTAGTGCAGCGCGCCGGACGACATGTTCACGGCCACTCGACCCACAGGGATGTACCGAGCGCCGATGATGAACGCGGCCCCGCGGTGTTCGAGCGCCGTCCGCGCACGGTCCACGGCCCGGGAGACCCGCTCGCCCCGCATCCAGCGGAACCGCGTGACTCCCATGCGCCGCCCGATGGCATAGGCGATGGTGTCACCGAGCAGAGCGCCGAGGGCGGCCACCAGGCACAGCAGCAGGACGGTGGGCCAGGACCCGGCGGCGGCCGCCACGGCCGCCGCGGCGACCAGCACGGTCTCGCTCGGCACCGGGGGGAAGAAGCCGTCGATCACCGCCACGGTGAACATGACGAGGGGCAGCCACGGAGAGCCCGCGGCCTGAAGGATGAAGTCGTTGAGGAGTTCCACCCTGTGAAGGTATGGGCGCGGCCTCACCGCGCACATCACCCGGAGGTATCCACCGGCACCCTACCCGGGAGGGGTCATCCGATGGGTCCTCTGCCACCCAGGTCCCCCGCTGGTCCGTGACGGCCAGGCCACCCGGGTGAGGGCGGGGAGGGGTGGTTCCTAGTGCAGGTGGGACAGCTCCTCGGCCAGCCCGATGTAGGAGGCGGGCGTGAGCGCCAGAAGGCGAGCCTCGGCGTCGGGCTCCAGGGCCAGGCCCAGCACGAACTCGCGCATCCGCTCCCCGTCCACGCGGTGGCCGCGGGTGAGCTCCTTGAGCCGCTCGTAGGGGTTGTCCATGCCCTCCACGCCGGCGATGGCCTGCTGGCGCATCACGGTCTGCACGGCCTCTCCCAGCACCTCCCAGTTGTGGTCCAGGTCCTCGGCCAGCACGGCGTCGGCGACCTTCAACTGGGCCATGCCCTTCGTGACGTTGGACAGGGCGAGGACGGAGTGACCCAGCCCCACCCCGATGTTCCGCTGGGAGGTGGAATCGGTCAGGTCGCGCTGCCAGCGGGACTCCACGAGGGTGGCGCCGAGCGAGTCCAGCAGGGCGTTGGAGAGCTCCAGGTTGGACTCGGCGTTCTCGAAGCGGATCGGGTTGACCTTGTGCGGCATGGTGGAGGAGCCCGTGGCACCGGCCACCGGGATCTGCGCGAAGTAACCGATCGAGATGTAGCTCCAGACGTCCACGCAGAAGCCGTGCAGGATGCGGTTGAAGCGCGCGACATCCGCGTACAGCTCCGCCTGCCAGTCGTGCGACTCGATCTGCGTGGTCAGCGGGTTCCAGGTCAGTCCGAGGTGCTCCACGAAGGTGCGGGACACGTCCGGCCAGTTGGCACTGGGCACGGCGGCCAGGTGCGCGGCGTAGGTGCCCGTGGCGCCGTTGATCTTGCCCAGGTACTCCTGCTGCTCCACGCGGCGGAGCTGGCGCTCGAGGCGGTGCACGAACACCGCCATCTCCTTGCCCAGCGTGGTCGGAGTGGCCGGCTGGCCGTGGGTGCGGGAGAGCATGGGGGTGGCGGCCGCGGCGGCGGCCATCTCCCGCAGGGTCCCGACGGCGGCCCGGGCGGCCGGCAGCCACACCTCGCCGATGGCGTCCCGCACCCCCACGGCGTAGCTCAGGTTGTTGATGTCCTCACTGGTGCACGCGAAGTGCACGAGCGGGGTGAGGTGCTCCAGCCCCAGTTCCGGCAGCCGGCGGCCGATGTAGTACTCCACCGCCTTGACGTCATGCACCGTCTCCTTCTCGATGGCACCGAGCTCGGCCACGCCCTCAGCGCCGAAGCCGGTGACGATGGCACGCAGCCCCGCCTCCTGGTCCTCGGTCAGCGCGTGCAGCCCGGGCAGGACCTCGTGATGGGCCAGGTGGATGAACCACTCGACCTCCACGTGCAGGCGGTTGCGGTTCAGTGCCGCCTCGGAGAGGTGCTCGGTCAGCGGCGCCACCGCCGAGCGGTACCGGCCGTCGAGGGGACCCAGCGGGATGCCGGCGTCGGCCAGGGACTGCCGGGCCGGCGTCGTGCCCTGTGGGGTGGGGGAAACGGAGGGCGAGGCGGACGGCTGTGGCGCGGAGGTCTCAGGCATGGGGACATTCTCCCACCGACGGCGCCGGTTGCCGTCATGGTTTCCGGCGGTTACCGGATTCGATGAACCGCGGACGGGTCAGCGCTTGCGATACAGCGCCTTGCGCTGGAAGCGGGGTTCCGAGGTGACCAGAGCTCCGAGGGACCGGAAGATGCCCTCGTCCACGGTGCCCAGGATGGTGGTGGTGTGCACATCGCAGCCGCTGAGGTTCTGCAACTCGTCCACCGCACGCCGAGCGTTCGGATCCGAGGCCGCGGACACCGAGAGGGCGATCAGCACCTCGTCCGTGTGCAACCGCGGGTTCTGCGAGCCCAGGTGCTCCGTCTTGAGGGTCTGGATGGGCTCGATCGAGGTGGGGGACAGCAGGTGGATCTCATCGTCCAGGCCGGCCAGCACCTTCAGCGCGTTGAGCAGCATCGCGGCCGAGCAGCCCAGCAGGTCCGAGGTCTTGCCGGTGACGATGGTCCCGTCAGCCAACTCGATGGCGGAGGCCGGCTCCCCGGTGCGCTCCTCCACCGTCAGGGCGGGGGCGACGACGGCCCGGTCACCCGGGGTGCAGCCGGCCCGGGACATGACCATCGCCACGCGCTCGGAGACATCCGCCTCGGCGTCATTGATCCGTTCGTCCACGAGGGCCTTGTAGTACCGGCGCACGATCTCCTGCCGGGCGGCCTCGCGGCAGACGTGATCATCCACCACGCAGCTGCCGGCCAGGTTCACGCCCATGTCCGTGGGGGAGGCGTACGGGGAGGAGCCGGTGAGCTGGGTGAGCAGGGCCTGGAGCAGCGGGAAGACCTCCACGTCCCGGTTGTAGCTGGTGACCTGCTCCCCGTAGGCGGCCAGGTGGAACGGGTCGATCAGGTTGATGTCATCCAGGTCCGCGGTGGCCGCCTCGTAGGCGAGGTTCACCGGGTGGTCCAGGGGGAGGTTCCAGATGGGGAAGGTCTCGAACTTGGCATAGCCGGCGGCGGTCCCTCGAGCGTGCTCGTGGTACACCTGCGAGAGGCACGTGGCGAGCTTGCCGGAGCCGGGCCCCGGCGCCGTCACCACCACCACGTCACGGGTGGTCTCGGCGAACTCGTTCAGCCCGAAGCCCTCCTCCGAGACGATCCGATGGGTGTCCTGGGGGTAGCCGGGGATCACGCGGTGGCGGGCCACGGTGAGCCCCAGGCGGTCGAGACGCTCGGCGAAGGCCAGGGCCACCTGGTTGGAGTCCTCCAGCTGAGTCAGCACCACGTGCTGCACCAGGAAGCCGCGCTCGCGGAACACGTCCACCAGGCGCAGGACGTCCTCCTCGTAGGGGATGCCCAGGTCAGCCCGGACCTTCTGGCGTTCGAGGTCCTTGGCGTTGAGGCAGATCAGGATCTCCAGTTCGTCCTTGATCCGCTCGAGCATGGCGATCTTGTTGTCCGGCGTGAACCCCGGCATCACGCGGGAGGCGTGGTGGTCGTCGAAGAGCTTGCCGCCCATCTCCAGGTACAGCTTGCCGCCGATCTCCTGGCGGCGCTCGGCGATGTGGCGGGACTGCAGGTCCACGTAGCGGCCCCGGTCGAATCCCACGGGGCGGGCTGGAGCAGTGCTGGCAGAAGGGGCGGTCACCGGATCAACGCTAGCACCGGGGCGGTGAGCAGCTAGCCCACCGTGGGCCGGTCGATGGCGAGCACCTCGCCGAGGGTTCCCCACTCGTTCCGGCCCAGGCGGGTCAGCGGATCCAGCCGGTCCGCCAGGGGGAGGGCGCGGCCGCGGGCATCCGTGCTGAGCGTGTCCGTGTCCACCGCCACGTGGACCACCCGCCCGAGCACCATGAAGTTCCCGCCCACCGGGATGATGCTCTCCAGCACGCATTCCAGTACGGCGGGGGAGTCGGCCACCCGGGGAGGCACGACGGCGGCCGAGGGCTCGGGCGCGATCCCGGCCGCCTCGAACTCGCTCACCCCGGAGGCGTAGGGCGCCGAGGTCTGGTTGGCCGCCTCGAACTGGGGCCGGGAGACCAGGGAGACCGTGAACTGGCCGGTGGCCTCGACGTTCGTGAGGGTGTCCTTGCGGGTGGTCGAGGAGAACATCACGATCGGCGGGGCCTCGGAGACCATCGTGAAGAAGGAGTGCGGCGCCAGGTTGGCGGTGCCGCCGTCGTCCACCGTTCCCACCCAGGCGATCGGCCGTGGGATGAGGATCGACTTCACGAGCAGGGTGGCCTCCCGGTCGCCGAGGGCGATGGGGTCGAACTCGGTGCGCTGGGGGTTCGGGGTGCTCATGGGGACAGTCTGGCAGGCGTGTGCGGGGCTGCTCCGCGGGTCTCCTCTGTGGGTTCCTTCGCGGGTTCCTCCACAACGGTCAGCGCCCTCTGGCCTTGTCCCCAGAAGCCCCCGACCTCAGCCCACGGGGGCGCTGGTCTCTCTAGCGTGGGGCTGACGGACCATGGAGGGACGGGAGGACGGGCATGACAGAACCCAGCGAAGCCCTGGCAGCGGCTCAGAACCTGGTGGGAGGAACGGTTCCCCTGCCACACCAGATCCACTCACCGGAGGTGCTGTGCCCCGCCGTGGGCCAGGCCGTGGACCTGGTAGCCGGGGACGCGCAGCTGCTGAGGATGCTGGAGGCCGCCGTGGTGCAACTCCATCAGGTAGTCGAGGAACTGCGTCTGGTGGCATCGGGCACCCGAGGTGTGGCCGAATCGGTGCACGGTCTGACCGCGATGGACTGGCGATCGCCGGCAGGGGACGCCTTCGTACAGCGGAGCCAACGTCTGCGGGGGCGGGCTGTAGATCTGGCGGAGGTGGCAGAGGAGTCCGCCGGCCTGGCCCGGGCCTCCATCGGCGAGTTGCAGCAGCAGATCGCCCGGCTGCGGGAGGGGCTGCAGGCAGCCAAGGCCGCGGCGGCCACCGTGGTCACGGTGGGGGTGTGCTGAGATGGCCGGAACCGTGCCCGTGCCCACGGGGGTGGGCCGCCCCGGGCTGCTGGACAGCGTGGAGGACCCGATGCAGTACGCATCGCCCCCGGAACCCTCGTTCGCGGTCCGCGGCGGCCCCGGGTCCATCCACGCCAACCTGGACGAGCTCGAGCGCGGCAGCCTGCTCCTGGTGGTCGCCACGGATGAGGCCTCGGCCCTCTCCCTCCGTGCCGCCGGGTGGGGAACCCTGATGTCGGCGGCCGCAGCCCACACCAGTGCTGGACGGGCCCTGGCCGGCCGAACCGCCGAGCTGACTGCCGGGCTGATGTCCCTCAGTGCTGAGGCCGGCGTGCTCGCCGTGACGGTGCGGACGGCGGCCCACACGTATCGCGAGGCCGAGGCGGCCGCCCAGCGGCGCATGGAGGAGTTGCTGGGCGGGGTGGCCATCGTCAGTGCCCTGGGGATCGGCCTGAGTGGACAGCCCCTCCCCGTCCCCCTCACGGAACTGGCCCTGCAGGCCACCCCGGAGGTCCTGGCAGGGCTCCTCGGGATGATGGTCCCGGGCCTAGGACAGGGGTTCCTGATCGCCTCGGAGGTGGCCGGCAGGGCGGCCCGGGACGAGGGAGCCACCGGCGCGCTCTCCGGACCGGAGCAGCTCTACCCCCTGGTCACGGCGATGGGGATGGGCGCCGGCCTGGTGCAGATCGGCCCGGTACGCGCCACCGGGAAGATCCCTCCGGCCGAGGAGTGGGAACAGACGTGGACACCCGGGGGTGAGGGCGCCATCTCCAACGTCATGTCCCACCTGGACCTGGCCCGCGAGGCCGAGCCAGGGTCCGTGCAGATCACGAAGATCACCCCGAGTGGCCCGGGGAGTCCCGAGACGGTGTGGCTCGTCTCCCTCCCGGGGACCCAGA
The DNA here is from genome assembly GCF_047305825.1 of Citricoccus nitrophenolicus. Lineage (GTDB taxonomy): Bacteria > Actinomycetota > Actinomycetes > Actinomycetales > Micrococcaceae > Citricoccus > Citricoccus nitrophenolicus. Next base: position 2,224,929 of record NZ_CP063070.1, read on the forward strand.
CCGGGGACTTCAAGGACGCGAGCGGCTGGTCCACCAACCCCTGGGACATGGGCGGCAACGCCGAGGCGTTGGCGCTGGACTCCCAACACGTCTCGGCCGCCGTGGACGAGGCTCTCCGGGCCGCCGGGGCCGATCAGGACGATGCGCTGGTGTTGACCGGCTACAGCCAGGGTGGCCTGCACGCCGCCCGCATCGCGGCGGATGAGCGGATCGCCGGATCCTATGACGTGCAGGGCCTGCTCACGATCGGTTCACCGACCGGCGAGATCAGGGTCCCGGACAGCGTCGAGGCAGTCCACCTGGAGCATGACGAGGACCTCCCTGCCGCCGCGGACGGGCGGGCCAACCCCCAGGCGGCGAACCGCACCACCCTCACCGTCAGCGGCTATGACGAGGCACTGTACCCCGAGGGCAAGGACGTGATGTCAGGTCACGCCTTCGAGAACTACGCGTTCCACGCGGCGCTCCTGGATCAGGACCCTGACGTGGCGAGGCAGGTGCCGGCCCTCGAGTACCTCGCGGCGCTGACGGCCGGCGGCGGGGTGACCCGGACCGTGCACCTCGAACGGGTCCGCCCCGGCAACCCGAGCAATCCACTCGGCGCCCCTCCAGAAAGGCGTCAGTCTGGGATTCGGCCCGGGCTGCTGGACGGTGTCCGGGACCGCTGAACCACCAGTGCTGACGCTGCCGGGATCAGTCCTGCCTGGAGCGGTTCAGCCCGAAGACGCCATTGGCGATCATGGAGACCACCGAGATGATGATGGCCGCGAAGACCGCCGTCCACCAGAAGGCGTCCACGGTCAGCTGCATCGGCAGGTAGGTGGTCAGCCACACGGTGAGCATGAGCATGCCGGCGTTGATGATGACGGTGAACAGGCCCAGCGTCAGGCAGGTCAGCGGCAGCGCCAGCAGGGAGATGATCGGCTTGACCACCGCGTTGACCGCACCGAACACGAGTCCGATGACCAGGTAGGCGATCACGGTGTTCACGGTCGAGTCGCCGGTATCCGCAAAGGTGCTGGAGGGGATGACCTCCATGCCGGACAGGATGAGGGTGGCTACCCAGAGGGCCAGCCCGTTGACGATGACGCGGAGCAGGAATTTGACCATGTGACCATGCTCCCACGTCACACCTCGGCTCGGAGGGGTGAGGTGCGCAGGCGAGGGACCGTTGGGCGGGGCTAGGCTGGAGGCCATGAACGAGCCGCACCCCATCCGCCCCAGACCGGTACTCTCCCAGCTCCCGGCCTACGCCGCGGGCAAGGCGGCCGCACCGGTGGAGGGACTCGTCTCCTACAAGCTCTCCTCCAACGAGAATCCCTACGGCCCGGTCCCCGCGGTACGCGCCGCACTCGCGGAGTTCACGGACTACTGCCGCTACCCGGACCCGCTGTCCACCGCCCTGCGGGAGCGGCTCGGCCAGCACCTGGACCTCTCGCCGCAGGACATCGTCACGGGAGCCGGCTCGCTCGGAGCGCTGACCCAGATCATCACCACCTTCGCCGGGGCCAACCCGGACGGCGTGCAGGACGAGGTCATCTACGCCTGGCGTTCGTTCGAGGCCTATCCCATCATCGTGCGCGCCGCCGGGGCCCGGGACATCCAGGTCCCCCTCACGGCCGACTTCCGCCATGACCTGGACGCCATGGCCGCCGCCATCACGGAGCGCACCCGGGTGATCATCCTCTGCACGCCCAACAACCCCACCGGCCCGGCCCTGACCGGGGCGGACGTGGAGGCGTTCCTGGACCGGGTGCCGCAGGACGTCCTGGTGGTCCTCGACGAGGCCTATACGGAGTTCATCACCCAGCCGGACGCCGTCGACGCCCTGGCGGTGTACCGCCGGCATGACAACGTGGTGGTGCTGCGCACCTTCTCCAAGGCCCACGGCCTGGCGAACCTGCGGGTGGGCTACTCCGTCTCCCACCCGCACATCACCCAGTACCTGCGCGTGCTGGCCACCCCGTTCGCCGTGTCCTCGGTGGCCGAGCATGCCGCGATCGCCTCCCTGGACCACCTGGACGAGGTCGATGAGCGGGTCGCCAGGATCGTGGCCGAGCGCGGTCGGGTCATGGCCGGGCTGGCCGAGCTGGGCTGGGATGTGCCGGACTCCCAGGGCAATCTCGTCTGGCTGCCCCTCGGGGAGCGCGCGCCGGAGTTCGTGGAGGCCGCCGGGCGCCGTGCGCTGGCCGTGCGTGGCTTCGGCACCGAAGGCGTGCGCGTCACGATCGGTGAGGCCGAGGCCAACACCCGCTTCCTCGAGCTCTGCGCAGACTTCCCGCCGAGCCCATGATTCAGCAACCCCCGCCGTGGGTGGTCAGTTGGTGCTGCGGTTGTTCGGTTGATCGCCACGGGAAGTGACCACCCACGAGAAGTGACCACCCACGCCAGGTGACCACACGGGGTGAGTGGCAATTCGCCGGGCACAGAACGCGCGAGTAGAGAGCGTCGCGACTAGTCTTGATCCGGACCGTCGCCCGATGCGCCGGGAGAGAAGGAGTTCCACGTGAGTGAACCGCAGCAGCCGAGCCAGGCGACCACGCTGCCGGCCGGAGCCGTCCAACTGCTGGATGCCGTGGGCACCCTGCATCAGGACGCACGGTTCACGCCCTACCTGGCGGACCTCGACCACGCCGCCCTGCAGCGGATGTACCGGTTGATGGCCACGGAACGCCGCGTGGACGCGGAGGGCACCTCGCTCCAGCGCCAGGGTCAGCTCGCCCTGTGGGTCCCCGCCATCGGTCAGGAGGGTGCCCAGGCCGGGGCCCTGACGGCGCTGCGGGAGGACGACTGGATCTTCCCGACCTACCGCGAGCACCTTTTCGCCCTGGGCCGCGGCGTCACCCCCCACCAGCTGTTCGAGCTGTTCCGCGGCGTTTCCCATGCCGGTTGGACGGCCGAGGACCACCGCCTCCAGCCCTACACGCTCGTGCTCGCAGCCCAGACCCTGCACGCCACCGGCTACGCCTGGGGCATCCAGCGTGACCAGGCCGGTTGGGACGAGGACCGCGTGCGGCGGGAAGGGCAGATCGCCCTCGCCTGCTTCGGGGACGGGGCCTCCTCCGAGGGGGACGTCCACGAGTCCATGGTGTTCGCCGCCAGCTACGACCTGCCCGTGGTGTTCTTCTGCCAGAACAACCAGTGGGCCATCTCCGTGCCCGCCACCACCCAGACCCGGGTCCCCCTGGCCCAGCGCGCCGCGGGCTACGGCTTCGAGGGCGTGACCGTGGACGGCAATGACCCGCTGGCCATGTACGCCGTGACCGCCTGGGCCGCCGAACAGGCCCGTACCGGGGCAGGGCCGGTCCTGGTGGAGGCCCACACCTTCCGCGTGGGGGCGCACACCACCGCGGACGATCCCACCAAGTACCGGACCCGCGAGGTCGAGACGGACTGGGCCTCGGCGGACCCCCTGGTGCGCCTCGAGGCATATCTGCGGGCCACCGGCGCGGCCGGCGAGGACCCGGAGGCGTTCTTCGCGGACGTGGAGGCGGAGGGAGAGCGCCTCGCAACCGCCAGTCGCGAGGCCGTGCTGTCCATGACCGGGGAGGCGATCGCCCCGCTGGACGAGGTCTTCGACACCGTGTACGCGGAGCCGCATCCGCTGGTTGCCGAGGAGCGGGAGTGGCACCTCCAGTGGCAGGCCGGCTTCGCCGACGCGCCCGACGCCGGCCCCGCAGGCTCCCCGGGTGCCGTCACCCCGGGTGCCGAGGGAGGCCGCGCATGAGCACCGAGACCCTGACCATCGCCAAGGCCGTCAACCGGGCCCTGGCGGACGAGCTCGCGCAGGACGAGAAGGTCCTGCTCATGGGCGAGGACATCGGCTCGCTCGGCGGTGTGTACCGCGTGACCGAGGGGCTCAAGGCCACCTATGGGCCCGAGCGGGTGGTGGATTCCCCGCTGGCCGAGTCCGGGATCATCGGCACCTCGATCGGCCTGGCGCTCCGGGGGTACCGCCCCGTGACCGAGATCCAGTTCGACGGCTTCGTCTTCCCGGGCTTCAACCAGATCACCACTCAGCTGGCCAAGATGCGCGCCCGCACCCGCGGTGCCGCCACCGTGCCCGTGACCATCCGTATCCCCTACGGCGGGGGCATCGGCTCGATCGAGCATCACTCCGAGTCGCCCGAGGCCCTGTTCGCCCACACCCCGGGGCTGCGGATCATCACGCCCTCCAACGCCCAGGACGCCTACTGGATGACGCGCCAGGGCATCCAGTCTGCGGACCCGGTCATCATCTTCGAACCCAAGCGCCGGTACTGGCTCAAGGGCGAGGTGGACACGGCCGAGGACGGTCACGGTGGCCTCGGTCCCTTCCAGGCCCAGGTGGTCCGCTCCGGCACGGACGCCACGGTGGTGGCCTATGGCCCGCTCGTCCCCGTGGCCCTGGCCGCCGCGAACGCCGCCGCGGAGGACGGCCGCTCGCTCGAGGTCGTGGACCTGCGCTCGCTCTCCCCGATCGACTTCAGCACCCTGCAGGCCTCACTGGAGAAGACCGGCCGCATGGTGATCGCCCACGAGGCCCCGACCTTCGGCGGCCTCGGCGGGGAGATCGCCGCCCGGCTGTCCGAGCGGTCCTTCCTGCACCTGGAGGCACCGATCATCCGCGTGGGCGGCTTCCACCTGCCCTACCCGCCGTCACGCGTGGAGGAGCAGTACCTGCCGGACCTGGACCGCATCCTCGACGCCGTGGACCGCACCTTCGCGTACTGACCGCCTACTGACTGCCGGGAGGCACCCCATGGAGATCTTCACCCTGCCGGACGTCGGCGAGGGCCTGACCGAGGCCGAAATCACCGAGTGGAAGGTGGCGGTCGGGGACACGGTCGCCGTCAACGATGTCCTCTGCGAGATCGAGACCGCCAAATCCCTCGTCGAGCTGCCCAGCCCCTACGCCGGCACTGTCGCTGAGTTGATGGCCCCCACCGGCCAGACCATCGAGGTGGGCGCCCCCATCATCGGCATCTCCACGGAAGCCTCACCGGGATCCTCGGCTTCGCCCGACACCTCAGGTACAACGCAGGGTGGCGCCGTGGAGACCGGCTACACCATGCCGGAGGAGGCCGGGGGCAGCGCCGAGGACGGCGTCGGCGAAGAGGCCCCCGTGCCCACCGACGGCGGTGACACCTCCGGAGGTTCGGCCGAATCCGCGTCCTCCGCCTCATCCTCCTCGTCCGGTGCCGCCCTGACCGGCTCGGGCCCGAAGGCCGACGCGGCCACCCGCCGCCCCCGCAAGGCCTCATCCGCCCCGGCGCCGGCACCGGCAGGCGGCCCCACCACGGACCCGGCGGCGCCCGTTGCGGGGGTGCCCTCCGGTCAGACCGCGGTCGCCCCCTCGTGGAGCCCGCGCCTGCGCGAGGAGCCCCCCGTCCGGCCCTCCGAGCCCACCACCGCGGCGACGCGCGGGCTGAAGCTGCCGGCCGCCGTCGGGCAATGGGTGGCTGCCGGGCGCGAACGCCAGACGGAAGTGGCGGGACTGTTCGAACGCGTGCTGGCCAAGCCGCCGGTGCGGCGGATCGCCAAGGAACTCGGCGTGGACCTGACCAAGGTGCGCGCCACGGGCCAGTTCGGTGAGGTGACGCGGACGGACGTGGAGGACTACCTGGCCGAGCGCGAGACGAACATCGACACCTCGAGCTCATTCTGGATGCCGGACGCCGGCGACAACGCGGCACGGACCGAGCGGATCCGGGTCAAGGGCGTGCGCAAGGCGACCGCCACGGCGGTGTCAGAGTCCTACCGGGACGCCCCGCACGTCTCGATCTTCGTGGACGTGGACGCCTCCCGGACCATGGAGTTCGTCAAGCGGCTGAAGGCCTCCCGGGAGTTCGAGGGCGTCAAGGTCACGCCGCTGCTGATCCTGGCCAAGGCCGTCATCTGGGCCGCGGCGCGCAACCCGCACGTCAACGCCTCGTGGACGGACGAGGAGATCCTCGTCAAGCACTACATGAACCTGGGGATCGCGGCCGCCACCCCGCGCGGGCTGCTGGTGCCGAACATCAAGAACGCCAATGAGCTCTCCCTCCGCGATCTGGCGGAGGCCCTGGGGACCCTGGCCAAGCGGGCCAAGGACGGCAAGACGCAGCCGGCGGAGATGGCGGACGGGACCATCTCCATCACCAACATCGGGGCGCTCGGGATCGATACGGGTACGCCGATCATCAACCGTGGCGAGGTGGCCATCGTGGCCTTCGGGACCATCCGGCAGAAGCCGTGGGTGGTCTCCGGGGAGGTCATCCCGCGGTGGATCACCACCCTCGGCGGCTCCTTCGACCATCGCGTGGTGGACGGGGACCTCTCCGCCCGCTTCATGGCGGACGTGGCGGCGATCATGGAGGAGCCGGCGCTGCTGCTGGAGTAGGCCCTGCCCGAGCAGGCCCGAGCTGCCTGAGTGGACCCCGCAGCAGCCTGAGACGGGCCGAGCGTCAGATCTCGGCGAACATGTCCGGGACGGACAGCTCCCCGGTGACGGTGCCGTACTTGCGGGCGCTGGCGGCCAGTTCCTCCTGGGCCTCCAGGTCGAAGTCCGCGCGGAACCGCGGCAGCTTGATCTGCTCCAGCACCTCCGGTGGGGTCTGGGTGTAGGTGCCGGTGATCCGCCGGACCTCGTCCGGGTTCTCCTGCGCGTACTCCAGCCCGCGGACCAGACCATCCCGGAAGGCCCGGACCAGCTCCGGATCGCTCTCGAGGGTGTCCTCGCTGGCGAAGTAGCCGCCGGTGTCCAATTCCGGATTGGCCTCGGCGTACGGCCACGCGACCGCCACCATCCCGGCCTCGAGGGCGGGGGTGACGAAGGGCTCCACCACCACACCGGCGTCAAGCTGCCCGTTCTCCAGGGCCGCCTGGACGTCCGGGAAGCCCATCTCCATGAACTCCAGGGTGGCCCCGTCCCCACCGGCCTTGTCCAGGGCCTGACGGCAGGCGGTGTCCCCGATGTTGGCCAACTGGTTGGAGGAGAGCATCTTGCCCTCCAGGTCCTCGATGCTCGTGAACCCGGAGTCCGGGGCGGCGATCAGCGCCACGTTGTCCTCGCCGGGCTCGCCCGTGGTGGTGGAGCCGGAGCAGAAGAACTTCAGGCCGATGCCCTGGGACCGTGCCACCATCATGGACACCACGTTGCCGAAGGCGAAGTCGAACTGGCCCGAGGAGACCCCGGGGAAGGAGATGGCCCCGCCGGAGGTGTTCTCGATGGTGACGTCCAGTCCGGCCTCCTCGAAGAAGCCCTGTTCCTTCGCCAGGTGCAGGGGTGCCACATCGACGATCGGGATGGCTCCGACCGTCACCGCCCGGAGCCCACCGGAACCCCCGCTGGCCGAGCCGCCGGTCCCGGTGGTGGGGCCGGAGCCACCGTTGCCGGCCGGGTCGCCCGAACCGCAGGCGGCAGCGGTCCCTGCCACCAGGGCCGCGGTACCCACGGCGAGCAGTCCCCGCCGGGTCAGTCGGGTGTCTCGCGTCTCCATGGTCATTCTCCCTCCGCGAAGCTGTGGGCCAGCACCCAGGAGGGGAAGTCGGCGATCTTCGCGTCGATGAGGATCGGCCGGTCCCGGGGCCCGTCCAACCACTTCTGCACGGGGGCCAGGTCGGACTCCTGCCGCACGGTCACGGCCGCGCAGCCGAAGCCGGTGGCGATCGCGGCGATGTCCGTCGGCGGGAACTGCACGGTGTCCAGCCGGTCGGTCTCGTGCACGAAGTGGTGCACCTCGGCCCCGTAGGCGGCGTCGTTGTAGACCACCACCATCAGCGGCATCTTCAGTCGCACGGCGGTCTCCAGCTCCACGAGTGACATCAGCAGTCCGCCGTCGCCCACCCCGGCGATTGCGATCCGGTCCGGGTGGGCCAGTTGGGAGCCCATGGCGCTGGACAGGGCCAGCCCGATGGACTGGAAGGCCAGCGGGACGCAGTAGCCGGTGTTGTCCGGCACCCGGAAGTGCATGGCCGGGTAGGCGTTGAAGTTGCCGCCGTCCGGCACCACCACTCGCTCCATCGGCACCATCTCGTCCAGCCGGTTGGTCAGCAGACGCGGGTCGATCCGCCCGCTGTCCGGCTCGCCGGCCACCACGGGCTCGGAGACGTCCGTGAAGGGTTGGTCCCGCCAGTTCAGGGACTCGGCCACCCGCGCCCGGGTCGCCTCGGTCCGGTAGCCGGTGCGCGGGGACTCGGAACCCAGTCGCGAGGCCAGGGCGAGGTCCACCGCGGCGGCGGTCAGCCCGGAATCGCCCAGGATGGTGACGTCCACCGGGTAGTGGAGCCCGAACGCGTCCGGGGTGTCATCCACTTGGATGACCGTCTTGCCGCGCAGGTGCGTGCCGTCCCGGGTGGTCCACCGGTTCAGGGCCGCGCCGAAGACGAGCAGCAGATCGGCCTCGGCCACCAGCTCGGCGGCACCGTCGGTGGAGAAGCCGCCCATCACGTCCAGATGCCACGGGTCCTCGTGGAAGAGCCCGCGTCCCACCGCCGAGGTGGTCAGCAGGGCACCGGCACGTTCGGCCAGGGCACGGATGGGCCCGATGGCGGCCGCGGCACCCCGGCCGCCCACGATCACCGGTCGCTCGGCGCCGGCCAGCAGCCCGGCGATGCGTTCGGCGGACTCCGGGGAGGCTCCGGCCGGGGTGGCGGGCACCGGTGGGGCCGCCTGCTCCACGAGGGCGCGCTGCGCCTCGGGGATGGTGCCCTCCTGGACGTCGAGCGGCATGGACAGCACCACGGTGCGGCGGTTGTTGACGGCACGGGTGACGGCGCGGATGGTGTCCGCCACGGCGGAGGCGGGGGAGTGCAGCCGTTCGGCCACCGCCCCCATGCCCTCCACCACGCGGTCCTGGTCGATGTAGAAGTTGGAACCGTACTGACCGCCCGGGGTGTCTCCGGCGATCACCAGCACGGGGGTGCGGGACTTGGCGGCCTCGCCGATGCCGGTCAGGGCGTTGGAGAGCCCGCAGCCCTGGTGGACGGTGACCACGGAGAGCCGGCCGGTGGAGCGTGAGTAGGCGTCCGCCATGCAGGCGGCTCCCATCTCATGCCGGGCCGCGGTGAAGGGAATCCCCTCCGGGCGTTCGGCATCCGGTGCGATCAGCGCGTCGGTGGCCCGAAAGTTGCCGGAGCCCACCACGCCGAACACGTGGGCGGCACCCATCCTCGCGATGATGCGGCCCACGGCCTCGCTGACCTTCAGGGGGGTGCTGGCCGCGGTCTGGGCCGCGGCGGGGGTGTTCATGGTCTTGGCGTTCACGGGGTCTCCTCCGGTAGTAGGGCATCCAGGTTCGGGGCGTCATCGATCACGCCGTACTTCACGGCGGAATCGCCCAGGGCGGCTATCGCCTCCCGGGAGAAATCGGTCTTGAACCGGGGAAGGGTGATGCGCTCGAGGACCTCCGGATCGATCTCGGTGTACTCGCCGATGACCTCGCGGACCACCTCCGGATTCTCCTGGCTGAACTCCATGGACCTGCGCATGGCGCGGGTGAAGGCCTCCACGTCCTCCGGGCGCTGATCGAGGGTGTCCTCTGAGGTGAAGTAGCCTCCGATGTCCAGCTCAGGGTGCGCCTCGGCGTAGGGCCAGGACACGGCCTTCAGCCCGGCGTCGAGGGACTGGGTCAGGTAGGGCTCCAGGACGAGGGCCGCCTCGACCTGCCCGTTCTGGACGGCCGCGGCGGCGTCACCGAAGGCCAGCTCGATGAAGTCCATCTCCGCCCCGTCCCCGCCGGCGTTGTCCACGGCCTGGCGGATGGAGGTGTCCCCGATGTTCAACAGGTTGTTCGAGGAGGAGGTGTGACCCTGCAGGTCTGCGGTGGAGTCCAGCTCCGAGTCCTCCAGAGCCACCACGGCAGCGAAGTCTGCGCCCTCCTCGCCCGTGGTGGTGGTCCCATTGGCCACGTACGTCAACGGCAGGCCCTGATCCCTGGCCACCATCAGGGAGACGGTGTTGCCGAAGGCGAAGTCGTAGTCGCCGGCGACCACGCCGGGCACGGCGATGGCGCCGCCGGAGGTGTTGACGACGTCCACGTCGAGGCCCTCATCCTCGAAGAAGCCCTCCTGCACGCCCACGTGGATCGGGGCGACGTCCCCGATGGGAATGGCACCGACGGTGATGGGGGTCAGGTCGCCGGAGGCCGTCTCGGAGCCGGCGGAGTCCGAGGCCGCCTCCCCGGAACCGCCTGCGGGGGAGCCGGATCCGCAGGCGGTGAGGCCGAAGGCGAGGAGGGTAGCGAGGGCGATGGCCCCGGCACCCCCGGTGTGGCGGCGGGCCGGGCGGCGCGCAGCGCGTTGCTGCGAGAGCGGTGCACGCGGTGTGGGGGTCATCGGTGGAGTGGTCATGCTGGCACCCTATGATGCGGGTCACACCCGGTCCAATGATCATTCCGGCATTGGCTCATAGACGGGGTCTAGAGGTCGCGCAGGAGGCCCACCACCCACGGGACGAACCAGGCCGTGGCGGAGGTGGGTGCGCGCGGAGCGGCATAGGCGTGCACGGTGACGTCCGTGTCCTCGAAGGGCAGGGGCCACTCCTGGATGTCCCAGGCCCCGGTCCACTCGGGCATCAGGATCTGCGGGACGAAGGCCAGCAGGTCCGTGCCCGCCACGAGGGACGGGATGGCGGAGAACGTGGAGACCGCCACGGACCCTGCGGCGGGTTGGGGCATCCGGGATTCGACGAGGGTGTGCCCCGTGGACCCCCGGATCACCACTCGAGCGGCGTCGGAGAGCTCCTCGACGGTCGGCGGGTGGGGGCCCAACCGGCCGGCGCGGGCCACGCAGATGTAGCGGTCCCACCGCAGGGGCAGGGCTCGGACCTCGCCGGGTGGCGGGGTGGAGGCGATGGCCAGGTCCAGGGCGCCGGTCCTCAGGTCTTCGGCCGCACTGCCGGTGTCCAGGAGCACCACGTCCAGACTGCATCTGGGTGCGGCTGCTGTCAGGGCGGGGACGAGGCGCGGCAGGAAGACCAGCTGGCCGAGGTCCGTCAGGGCGATCCGGAAGGTGGTGGTGGCCTGGGCCGGGGTGAAGTCGGCCAGGCTGGCCACGGCGGCGTCGGCGGCCGCCGGCAGCGTGGCCACCTCCGCGTAGAGCTGCTCCGCCGCGCGGGTGGGGCGGACGCCACGGCCTGAACGGGCGAAGAGCTCGTCCCCCGTGGTCCGGCGCAGGCGGTTGACCGCGTGGGTGATGGACGGCTGGGTGAGGTTGAGTCGTTCGGCCGCTGCCGTGAGCGTGCCCTCCTCCATGACGGCCACGAACACCCGGATGAGGTTCAGGTCCAGCAAGGCGCCTCCTTCTCAGCCATCGACGGCATGCATGAGACCCATCGATCTGTTGAGGGTCATAATCGTTGACGTATTGAACTAAGGGGAATAGCTGTCTAGGCTGGCCACAGCCTGTGGAGCGGGTCACAATATTGTTGACGAAAATGTCAGCATAGCCGTCCCCCACACGACCACCCCCTGTCGCGAGCGGAGCACCACGATCGATGACTGAACCTGTACCGTCCACCGGCGCGCCGGGCCATCATGGCCCGGGCGGGTCCGGAGACACCCACCGTGAATCGGAGATTGAGCGGTTGCACCGTCTCGAGTCCTCCAGCGGTTCCGACCGCCGCCGCGGAGACGTCCGGCGGCACACCGATGCGGCCACCGTGGCCGGCCTCGATATCCCCACGCGGCCGGATCCGGCCGCTCCGCGCACGTCAGTGGCGCAGTCCGGCGTGACCGGTCGGCCGACGTCGTCCGGTCCGTCCCGGGCCACGCGCAAGCCGCGCCGGAACTGGGGCACCAAGTCCCTGGGCCTGGTAGGCCTGCTGGGCTTCCTGGTGATCTGGGAGCTGTTGCCGCGCACGGGGATCGTCAATCCGACGTTCCTGCCGCCGGCCTCGGCTGCCATCGCAGACCTGTTCCGCAACCTGGGGCTGACGGCGTTCTGGCAGGCCGTGGGTGACACCATGTGGCAGTGGCTGCTGGGCATGCTGATCGCCTGCATCGCGGCGTCCGTGCTGGGTTTCATCATCGGCTCCTCCACGTTCCTGCGCCGGTTCACGAACTCGACGATCGAGTTCATGCGCCCGGTGCCCTCGGTGGCACTGATCCCGTTGGCCGTGCTGCTGTTCGGCGTGCAGATCGAGTCGGCGCTGCTGCTGATCGTCTACGCCTCCTTCTGGCAGGTGCTGATCCAGGTCCTGTACGGGGTGGCGGACGTGGACAACGTGGCCATGAACACCGCCCGGTCCTATGGGCTGGGCCCGATGGCACGGCTGCGGTACGTCATCTTCCCCACGGCGTTGCCGTACCTGATGACCGGGGTGCGTCTGGCCTCGGCGGTGGCGTTGATCCTGGCCATCACGGCCCAGCTGATCATCGGCAACCCGGGTCTGGGTGCTGAGATCGCCAAGGCCCAGTCCGGTGGTTCCTACGTGGCGATGTACGCCCTCATCCTGGCGACCGGCCTGCTCGGCGTCATCATCAACCTGGTCATGCGCATGATCGAGCGCCGGGTGCTGTCCTGGCACTCCTCGGTCCGAACGGAGGTCGCCTCATGAGCGCCGAAGCCCCCCTCGCCTCGCCCGCCAACGTGCCCGGAGCGGCAGTCGGGCCGGCCGGATCCGCGCCCGGGCCGGCGTCGTCCCCGGTGAAGAGGAGGTCCGCCGGGTCCAAGCGCGCCGTCGGCGTGGCCAGGAGCCTGTTCTTCATCGCCGCACTGCCCGTGATCCTGGTGCTGATCTGGTATTTCTCCACGGCCTTCGGGGAGAAGAACTTCTTCGTGCCCACGCCCGCCCTGTTGTTCGAGACCTTCTTCGACACCTGGACCGGAAACAGGATCACCACGGACGTCATCCCCTCGCTGACCCGCCTGCTGATCGGGATCGCCGGTTCCATCCTGATCGGGATCATCGGCGGCCTGCTGATCGGCTCGGTGCGCTGGCTGCGGGCCCTGACGGAGCCGACCCTGGAGTTCTTCCGGGCGATCCCGCCGACCGTGTTGATCCCGGTGCTGATGCTGCTGATCGGCATCGGCGACGACATGAAGATCGCGGTGATCATCTCCGGTGCGGTGTGGCCGATCCTGTTGAACACCATTGAGGGCGTGCGGTCCATGGACGAGGTCCTGGCAGACACCACCCACACGTACGGGATCAAGGGCCTGAACCGGGTCCGTTACCTGATCCTGCCCTCCGCCATGCCGCAGATCATGGCCGGCATCCGCCAGTCCCTCTCGATCGCGCTGATCCTGATGGTGATCTCCGAGATGTTCGCCGCCTCCTCGGGCCTGGGCTTCACGATCGTGCAGTTCCAGCGCTCCTTCGCGATCCCGGAGATGTGGTCCGGCATCGTGCTGCTGGGCATCATCGGCGTGATCATGTCCTTCATCTTCCAGCTGATCGAGCGCAACGTGCTGCGCTGGTACCACGGCCTGAGGGAGATCGAGAATGCAGCCTGAGCCCGCGCCCCACCAGAGCCCCCACGAGACCCCCATCGAGAAGGAAGCCACCATGACTTCTGAGCAGACCTCCACCCCAGGCGCCGTGACCTCCCAGGGCGGGGTGGCCGACACCCCGGACGGGCGCATCACCGTGGGCAAGACCCTTCCAGACGGCGAGGCCATGCTGGCCGTTCGCAACATGAAGAAGGTCTATCACACGGACGGTGGTGACATCGAGGCCGTCCGCAACCTCACCTTCGACCTGCCCCAGGGCCAGCTGGCCTGCCTGGTGGGCCCCTCCGGCTCGGGCAAGACCACCCTGCTCAAGTGCATCGCGGGCCTGCTGGAGCCCAGTGCCGGGCAGGTCACCCTGCATGGCAAGAAGGTCACCGGGCCGCCGAAGTCCATGGCCGTGGTCTTCCAGGAGTACGGCCGGTCCCTGTTCCCCTGGATGCGTGTGCGGGACAACGTGGAGCTGCCGTTGAAGAACGCCGGCATGGACAAGGCCCAGCGGGACGAACTCGTGGACAACGCACTGGAGGCCGTGGGCCTGGCCCACGTGCCCAAGTCCTACCCCTGGCAGCTCTCCGGCGGCATGCAGCAGCGCGTGGCGATCGCCCGCGCCGTGGCCTACCAGCCGCAGGTGCTGCTGATGGACGAGCCCTTCGCCGCCGTGGACGCCCAGACCCGCGCCGACCTCGAGGACCTGGTCCGCAGTGTCTGGAAGAAGCTCGGCGTCTCCATCCTGTTCGTCACCCATGACATCGATGAGTCGGTCTACCTGGGTGAACGCGTGATCATCCTGTCCTCCTCGCCCACCGTGATCCAGGAGGACCTGCTGATCGACCTGCCGGCCGAGCGCGACCAGCTCGAGACGCGCTCCTCCAAGCGCTTCGCCGAGCTGCGTCACCACGTCTACGAGCAGATCCAGCTCGCCAAGAAGGGCTTCCGCCCCGAGGACTCCATCGCCCAGTAGCGCAGCCACCCCTCCTTTGAGGGCAATCTCACCGTGAGGGCGATTTCACTGTGAGGGCGATCCCACGGCCTGGGTCGCCCTCACACTGCTCTCCAGGGGCGGGAAGACGGGGCGGCCGGGCGTGTCATCCACAGGTGGGGTAGCGGTGGGCGCGGCGTGCGCGCACCTCCCGTCACGCTGGCAGCATGTCACGACGACGGCCGCTCCCCGAATTCTTCCGGCATGCCCCCTTCAGCCGGTCCCGGGCGATGGCAGACCGACTGCCCCAGAGTCGACTCCAGTGCGCAGACGTCGAACATCTCGGCTACGGCCTCTACCGGGACCGCGCGGCTCCGGCGCTCACGTGGGCTGACGTGGGACTGGACGAACCACCGCACGGCCAGGGCCCCGGTTTCCTGCGGGCACTGCTGGAGTCCACCGAGGGGATCCTGTCCCACCAGTCGGCGGCGCACCTGTACGGGATCCCCCTGCCGCCCTGGCTGGCAGGGGGACCTGAGGGCGGACACGATGAGGACGACGACCGGTGGAAAGTGCAGGTCACCGGTCCAGGGATGCACCTGCGCAGCCGTCGCGAGGGAGTCGCGGGGCACCGGCGCCGGTTGACCGCAGGTGACGTCGTCGTCCGACACGGCCTGACCTGCACCTCGCCGGAACGGACCTGGCTGGACCTGGCGGCCCTGTTCCGGGTGGGGCAGGAAGAGCATCTGGTCGTGGCCGGTGACCACCTGGTCAAGCATCCGTGGGGGGACGGAGGCCGCCGAAAGCCGATCAGCACGCCGGCCCGGCTGCGGGATGCGCTGTACCAGTCCCCACGGTTCAAGGGGATCCGGTTGGCACGAGCCGCACTGCCCCACGTCCGGGTGGGTGCGGACTCGCCGACTGAGACCATCGTGAGGTTACGCCTGGTGGATGCCGGTCTGCCCGAACCGGACCTGCAGGTGCACGCCACCGAACTGGCCTCAGACCCCTATCCGGCGGACCTGGGCTACCGTGAGGTCAGGATCGCCCTGCAGTACGACGGCAAGCACCATCTTCACCCTGAGCAGCGGGCCATCGACGCCCGCCGGGATGCCTGGTTCGCCCGTCACGGCTGGGTCGTCATCCGGATCACCGCCGAGGATCTCCAGGACGACCTGCGGGATGTCATCTGGCAGATCAAGGTCCATCTGGTCCGTCTGGCCGCCTGATCGGTTCAGATGTCCGCCCGGCCTGGTCCGTCTGGCCGCCTGATCGGTCCAGATGTCCGCCCGGCCTGGCCCTGCTGGCCATCCTCTCTCGGCCCGCGTGGCCGGCCCCCGACCCCGTGGGATTGCCCTCAAAACGTAGGGGGAGGTTCGCTAGGCTCGGGACCATGACTGACAGCGCGGCGGGGAAGTCCACGGACACGACCCTGGACCGGCTGATCCGGATCCTGGGGGCCTTCGACGCGGACCGCCCCACCCTGACCGTCTCAGCACTCTCCCGCCGCGCGGCGATCCCCCTGCCGACCGCCTACCGGTGGGTCGAGCGGCTCACCGGGGCCGGGCTGCTGGAGCGGGCGGAGGGCGGCGCCGTCGGGCCCGGGATGAGGCTGTGGGAACTGGCCTCACGGTCTGCTCCGGGCACCTCCCTGCGCAAGGCGGCCATGCCCTACATGGACGACGTCCAGGCCGTGCTGCGCCAGCACACCCAGATCGCCGTGCTGGACGCCAGCGGCGTACTTGTCCTCGAGAGGCTCTCTGCCCGCGGGGCGGTGCCCAATCAGGCGACCATCGCCGGACGCATGCCGACGTTCACCACCTCCCTCGGCCTGGTGCTGCTCGCCTTCTCGCGGCGGCATGTCGCGGAGTCCTTCATGACCGAGCACGCCTCGGCCCTCGGCGCGCCCCTACGGGAGATCTGGCACCAGGGCGGCACGGCCCGCAACGTGGTCAACCCGACGGAGTCGGAGTTGCGCAGCCGTCTGGCGGAGGTCCGGCAGCAGGGGTATGCCGCCGTGGACGGGCAGATCGACTCGGAGGCCACGGGGGTGGCCGTGCCGGTGCTCTCCCCGGAGGGGCAGGCCATCGCGGCCCTCGGTGTGGTGGTTCCCGTGTCCTCCGAGTTCCGCCCCGGGCTGGCACCGATGCTGCTGGCCGCCGCGCGTGGCATCAGCCGTGCCCTGGGCCCGGGTGGCACCATGCCACCCTCGGACGCGGTGTTCCCCGAGCACGCGCCGGTGGAGATCCCCGACGACCGGACGTGACGCACGTCGCGCCCCATGTTCTCACCGAGTGAGAATCGACCCGCCAAGATGCTGTTCGCCGCGTCACACTGGTGGCATCCGGATGCTGAGGGCCCGGCCCTCCCGTGGCCTCCGGCAGCCGTCATCGGCACCCCCGCAAAGGAGATGGAATGGCAGATCGCGCAGACACGCCGCTGGTCACCCGCACGAAGGTCGGCATCGTCGGAGGGGGCCCGGCCGGGCTCATGCTCTCCCACCTGCTGGCCCGGCAGGGCATCGACAACGTGGTGGTGGAACTGCGTGACCATGACACCATCAAGAACACCCACCGGGCCGGAATCCTCGAACAGCAGGCTGTGACGATGCTGACCGAGTCCGGCGTGGACGGACGAGTCCTCACGGACGGCGACGAGCACGAGGGCATCGACCTGCGCTTCAACGGCGAATCGCATCCGCTGAACTTCCCCGATCTCGTGGACGCCACGGTGACCCTCTATGCCCAGAATGAGGTGTTCATCGACCTCGCGGCGGCGCGTGCCCGGGACGGTGGGGACGTCCGCTACGAGTCCGAGGTCATCGAGGTCCTCGACCTGAAGACGGACACCCCGAAGATCCGCTACCGGGACGTCTCGGCCGGCGCTGACCCGGACGCCGTCTACGAGATCCACTGCGACTACCTCGTGGGCGCCGACGGCTCCCGCTCCTTCTGCCGCCGCGCCGTCGGCCAGCAGGAGGGGCACCAGGACTTCAAGATCGAGTACCCCTTCGCCTGGTTCGGCATCCTCACGGAGGCGCCCAAGTCCTCCCCGGAACTGATCTACGCGAACTCCCCGCACGGCTTCGCCCTGATCTCCCAGCGCTCCGAGACCGTCCAACGCATGTACTTCCAGTGCGCCCCGGGCGAGAAGACCGAGGACTGGTCGGATGACCGCATCTGGTCCGAGCTGCAGAAGCGCGTGGACGGCCCGGACGGGCTCCAGCTCAAGACCGGCCCGATCTTCGACAAGACCGTGCTGGGCTTCCGCTCCTTCGTCCGCGAGCCCATGAGCCACGGCAACATGTTCCTGGCCGGCGACGCCGCGCACACCGTCCCGCCGACCGGGGCCAAGGGTCTGAACCTGGCCCTCGCCGACGTCAAGGTGCTCTTCGAGGCCTTGGACTCGTTCTACTCCACCGGCGACCGCGGGCTGCTGGACGGGTATGCCGAGACCGCCCTGAAGCGCGTCTGGAAGGCACAGAACTTCTCCTACTGGATGACCTCCATGCTGCACACCCGTGCGGACGCCGACCCGTTCGAGACCAGGCGTGCCCTCGGCGAGCTCGAGACCGTCACCTCCTCGCGCTTCGGCCAGCAGTATCTGGCCGAGTCGTACACCGGCTGGCCACACGCCTGAACCGGTTCCACCGCAACACCGCTGTCCCACCGAAACCCCCACTGCAACACCCTAGAAAGGAGCAGCCAGTGAGCAACGAGAACACCGGTCCCGTCGTCGAGGACGAGGAGACGTTCGGCAACAGCCACGTGCTCGACCCCGCCGCGACGCAGGACTCCCAGGAGACCATCAGCGCGGAGATGAAGGCCATCCATGATGCGGCCTCCGGGGAGACCCAGCCGCGCGTGAACTTCCCGCCGTACCGCAGCTCCGCACTGCGCCACCCCACCAAGGACATGCACCACGCGGACCCGGAGACCATCGAGCTGTGGTCCCCGGCCTTCGGCCATCGTGACGTGCACACCCTGGAGGCCGATCTGACCGTTCAGGGCAACGGGGAGCCGATCGGTGAACGCATGAAGGTGCGCGGCCGCGTGCTGGACGGCGAGGGGCGCGCGGTCCGCAACCAGCTCGTGGAGATCTGGCAGGCCAACGCCGCCGGCCGCTACGTGCACAAGCGGGACCAGCATCCGGCTCCACTGGACCCGAACTTCACCGGGGTGGGCCGCACGATCACCGATGACCAGGGCTTCTACGAGTTCACCACCATCAAGCCGGCGCCGTACCCGTGGAAGAACCACCACAACGCCTGGCGTCCGGCCCACATCCACTTCTCCCTGTTCGGCACGGACTTCACCCAGCGGATGATCACCCAGATGTACTTCCCGGGCGACCCGCTGTTCAGCCTGGACCCGATCTACCAGTCGATCACGGACCAGAAGGCACGAGACCGCCTGGTGGCGACCTATGACCACAGCGTGTCCGAGCACGAGTGGAACACGGGCTATTACTGGGACATCGTCCTGACCGGCAGCAACCGCACCCTGATGGAGGCCGATACCGATGCGCATTGAGAAGACCCAACTTGAATCGGCACGGACGGGCGGCGAGAAGCTCGTGGCGACCCCGGGCCAGACCATCGGCCCGTTCTTCGGCTACGCCTCCGGGTACGAGAACGTGCACATCCCCTTCCGGGACGGTGAGCACCTGGTGAATCCGGCCAGCCCGAAGGCCGTGCGCCTCACCGGCACCCTCTACGACGGTTCCGGGGCCCCCATCCCGGACGCGATGGTGGAGATCTGGCAGGCGGACGAGAACGGGCAGATCGTCCAGGAGACCGGCTCGCTGGTCCGGGACGGCTGGACCTTCACCGGCTGGGGCCGTGCCACCGCGGACAACGTGGGCACCTACACGTTCTCCACCGTGAACCCCGGTCCCACGGAGCAGGGCAAGGCGCCGTTCATCCACGTGGTGGTCTTCGCCCGTGGCCTGATGAACAAGCTGCACACCCGGGTGTACCTGCCGGAGGACACTGCCGCCCTGGAGCAGGACGCCCTGCTGTCCTCCCTGGACGCGGAGCGCCGTCAGACCCTCATCGCCGAGAGGGAGGCGGACGGCACCCTGCGGTTCGACATCCGGCTGCAGGGCGAGGGCGAGACCGTGTTCCTCGAGTTCCCGGGCATCGAGTACCCGCAGCACGACTGAATCCCGGCTGATCCGGCACCCGTGGCCCGGCTGCCCCTGCTCCGTGACGGATTGCGGACGCACGGGGCCGCCGGACCACCGGTGCAGATAGCCTTGATGCCAACGATCTCCATCTTCCGAACTGCAGGAGCGCGCCCCCCGATGCCCACGTCCACGCCCGAGTCAGAGTCGCCGTCCCCGGGTTCGGCATCCGGTCTGGCCGCGTTGGCATCGCTGGTCCGGGAGTCCGACGTCGGCCTGCTGGATCCCCTGCCCGCCGGCACCCGGGTGGCGCTGCAGTCCTCGGACGGCGCGTACCTGCGCCACCTGCTCATGGTCGAGGCGCGCTGGACCGCCGTGCTGGCGGATCACGGCATCACCACCCGTGAGCACGCCGAGGCCGCGGCCGCCGCGGCGGACCCCGGCGAGTACGACCTGGTGTCCCTGGCCCATGCCGGCCAGGACGGCGGCAACCCCCTCATCCCGGCCCTGAAGGCGATGCGGGCCCGCGTGGCCGCGATCGTGAGGGCCGCAGATGCGGCCCGGTCGGCGGAGTCCGCGTCATCGGCCCGGCCCGGCACCGGTGGCACCGGAGGTACCGCCTCAGCCGCCCTGCATGTGGGGGCCACGAGCCAGGACATCATGGACACCGCCATGATGCTGATGGCCGCCCAGGTCTCGGCGACCATCCTGGAGGACCTGCGGGCCGCCGTCGGGTCCCTGGTGGATCTGGCCACCGAGCACCGTGCCACGCCCATGGTGGCGCGGTCCCTGGCTCAGCACTCCCTGCCCTCCACCTTCGGACTTCGCGCGGCCGGATGGCTGTCCGGACTGGCCCAGGCCGGCCGCCGGTTGGAGGCCGCCGCCTCCGAGCTTCCCGTCCAGTGGGGCGGGGCGGCGGGCACCATGGCCGCGTTGGCCGGCCGGCTTGACCGGGAGCGGCGCGCCGGCACCCTGGAGACCGGGGTGGACGCCTTCACGCTGGTCGAGGAGCTGGCCGGGCACCTCGGGCTGGCCGCTCCCGCCGGCCCGTGGCACACCAACCGCATGCCCGTCACCGGGGTGGCCTCGGCCCTGGCGGACGTGGTGGCCGCCTGCGGCAAGATCGCCAATGACGTCCTGATCTCCGCGCGGATCGAGAACGGGGAGCTCGGCGAACCGATGGCTGCCGGCCGGGGCGGCTCCTCGGCCATGCCGCACAAGCAGAATCCAGTGCTCTCCGTGATGATCCACGCCGGAGCCCTCTCCGCGCCCGGGTCCCTCGCCCAGGTGCTGACGGCGGCCGGTGCCGCCAACGAGGAACGCCCGGACGGGGCCTGGCACGCCGAGTGGCCCGCCCTGCGACAGCTGATGCGCACCGCCGGGGGAGCGGCCGCCCGGACCGCCGAGCTGGTGGCCGGACTGCGCGTCAACACGGAGCGGATGGCGGCGAACCTGGACCTGGTGGGTCCCCTGCTGGTCTCCGAGCGGCTGATGGCGGAGCTGGCCCCCGTGCTCCAGGAACAGGCGGGCGGGGAGCCGGGCTCCGGCAAGGCCCGGCTGCAGGAGATCGTGGACCAGTCTCTCTCCGAGGGCGGTGGAGGGGCGGGTTTCCGGACCCTGCTGCGTGAGGAGCTGCCGGAGACCGTCACGGACGAGGAGCTGGACGGACTGCTGGATCCCGCCAACTACACCGGCGAGGCCACCACCCTGGTGGACCGGCTGGTGGCCGAGTACCGCAATTTCGCAGAATGGAGCACCACGTGAGCACACCCGAGATCACCGCGATCCGCCTCTCCGGCGAGGGCGAGGCGGCGCCGGACAAGGACATCCTGTTCGTCGGCGCAGGCCTGGGCACCGGCGTCCACGCGCTGTGGGCCGAGGCCGCCACGGAGCTGGCCGACCGCTTCCACGTCATCGGCTGGGACCTGCCCGGTCATGGCGAGTCCCCGGCCCACAACGAGCCCACGTCCATTGCGGACCTGGCCAATGCCGTCGCCGATCTGGTGCGGGCCCAGCACGCCTCCGGCACCATCCCGGCCGGCGCCAAGGTCTACTACGCCGGCGTCTCGGTCAACGGCGAGGTGGCTCTGCAGCTCGGCCTGGACCACGGGGATCTCTTCGATGGCATCGCCGTGGTCTGCTCGGCCGCCAAGATCGGCGATCCCGCGGCGTGGAACGAGCGGGCGGCCTACGTGGAGCAGGCGGGGACCCCCACCATGGTGGCCGGCTCCGCCGAGAAGTGGTTCGCCCAGGGATTCATCGAGAAGCACCCGGAGCGCTCCACCCGTCTGCTGCACACCCTGCAGGAGGCCGACCGCTTCTCCTACGCCCGCCTGTGTGAGGCCCTCGCCGGCTTCGACGTCCGCGAGCGCCTGAACGAGATCACCGTTCCGATCGTCACCCTCCACGGCGCCGAGGACGGCGTCTGCCCGCCGGCCGCCGGCGAGGAGATCGTGGCCGGAGTCGCCACCGGCTCCGCCCACGTGCTGGAGAACGTGGCGCATCAGGCTCCCCTCGAGGATCCGCGGCAGACGGCCGTGATCCTGAAGGAGGGGTTCGGCGCATGAGCGGTCAGAACGAACAGCCGGTGGGCCACCAGATGGACCGGACCTCCCAGGAGGTCTATGACGCCGGCATGGCCGTGCGCCGCGAGGTCCTGGGCTCCGCCCACGTGGACCGGGCCGAGTCGAACAAGGACGAGACCACCGAGGACTTCCAGAACCTCATCACGCGGTACGCCTGGGGCACCATCTGGACCCGTCCCGGTCTGGACCGCCGGATGCGCTCGGCCGTCACGATCTCCGCGATGGTCTCCGGAGGATACTGGGAGGAGGCCGCCATGCACATCCGGGCGGCCCTGCGCAACGGCCTGAGCCGGGACGAGATCAAGGAGATCCTGCTCCAGACCGCCATCTACTCCTCCGTGCCCGCCGCCAACGTCGCCTTCAGGATGGCCCAGGAGGTCTTCGCCCAGGTGGACGAGGACCTGGCCGCAGGCAAGGACCTCTAGCCCCGCCAGTCGTCCCACCGAGCGCCCCCGCAGGCGCCGCAGCAGCCTCCGTTCGAATGAAAGACAGGGATCCCTCAGCCATGACAGCCCAGACTGACGCCTACATCTATGACGCCGTCCGCACGCCCTTCGGCAAGGTCGGCGGCGCCCTCGCCAAGACCCGTCCGGATGATCTCGCCGCCCTCGTGGTGAGGGAGTCCGTCAAGCGTGCCCCCGGCCTGGAGGCCGCCGGCACGGAGAAGGTGGACGAGGTGGTCTTCGGCAACGCCAACGGCGCCGGCGAGGAGAACCGCAACGTGGCTCGCATGGCCACCCTGTTGGCCGGACTGCCGACCTCCATCCCGGGCACCACCGTGAACCGCCTGTGCGGCTCCTCGCTGGACGCCGCGATCATCGCCTCCCGCCAGATCAACGTGGGCGAGGCGGACCTCATGCTGATCGGCGGCGTGGAGTCCATGTCCCGTGCCCCCTGGGTGCTGCCCAAGACGGAGCGTCCCTTCCCCATGCACAACCTCGAGCTGGCCAACACCACGCTCGGCTGGCGGCTGATCAACAAGAACATGCCGAAGGAGTGGACCGTCTCCCTCGGCGAGGCCACCGAGCAGTTGCGGGAGAAGTACGGCATCACCCGGGAGCGCATGGACGCCTTCGCCGCGAACTCCCACCAGCTCGCCGCCCGGGCCTGGGACGAGGGCAAGTATGACAACCTGACGGTGCAGGTCCCGGACGTGGACCTGGCCCGGGACGAGACCATCCGCCCGGACTCCACCGCCGAGTCCCTGGGCGGGCTGCGCACCGTGTTCCGCAAGGAGAACGGCATGGTCACCGCCGGCAACTCCTCGCCCATGAACGACGGAGCCTCCGCCGCCTGGCTCGGCTCCGAGAAGGCCTCGGAGATCCTGGGCCTGCAGCCGCTGGCCCGCATCGCCGGCCGCGCCACGGCCGCCAACGAGCCGCAGTACTTCGGCTATGCCCCGGTCGAGGCCGTCAACCAGGCCATCGCCCGCGCCGGCATCACATGGGATGACATCTCCGCCGTGGAGCTCAACGAGGCCTTCGCCGCCCAGTCGCTGGCCTGCACCGACGCCTGGGGCGTGGACACCTCCATCGTGAACACGTGGGGCGGCGCCATCGCCATCGGGCACCCGCTGGGGGCCTCCGGCGCCCGCGTGCTCGGCACCCTGGCCCGCCGCCTGGAGGAGTCGGGCGACCGCTGGGGCGTCGCCGCCCTGTGCATCGGTGTGGGCCAGGGCATCGCCGTGGTGCTCGAGAACGTCAACGCCCGCTGACCACCCGCGCGCAAAGTGACCTGACCTCCACCGTGGTGACGTGGTTCGGTCACTCTGTGTCCGGTACATCTCCCTGAACAACCCCTTCCAAGGAGGAACGATGCTTGAGTTCGTGGACTCGGCCGCCCAGGCCGTCTCCCGGATCACCGACGGCGCCACGGTGCTGATCGGCGGATTCGGCAACGCCGGCCAGCCGATGGAACTGATCGACGCCCTGATGGATTCCGGCGCCACCGGCCTGACCGTGGTGAACAACAACGCGGGCCAGGCGGACGCCGGGCTGGCCCTGCTGATCAAGGAGCGGCGGGTGGCCAAGATCATCTGCTCGTTCCCGCGGCAGTCCGACTCCTGGCACTTCGACGAGGCCTACCGCGCCGGGGAGATCGAACTGGAGCTCGTCCCGCAGGGCAACCTGGCCGAGCGCATGCGTGCCGCCGGGGCCGGCATCGGCGGCTTCTTCACCCCCACCGGATACGGCACCGAGCTCGCCGAGGGCAAGGAGGTCCGCGAGATCGACGGCAAGCACTACGTGCTCGAGTCCCCGATCCGTGGCGACTTCGCCCTGATCAAGGCCTATGCCGCGGATCCCCACGGCAACCTGGTGTTCCGCAAGACCGCCCGGAACTTCGGGCCCGTGATGGCCACCGCCGCCAAGCACACCATCGTCCAGGTGGACGAGGTCCTGGACGAGCCACTGAACCCGGAGCACGTCGTCACCCCGGGGATCTACGTGGACACCGTCGTCGGCATCCCCACCGGCTCCGGGGTCAAGGAGCGTGCCGAGCGCGAGGCCCTCGCCGCTGGACGGCCCAAGCCCTGCCTGGCCACCAAGACCGCGGCCGAGCTGGCCGCCGAGAAGTGAGGAGCGAGACCATGAGCAACCAGAGCGACCAGGCGTTCCGCAGCACCGACACCCCGCTGACCCAGGACGAACTGGCCCAGGTCATCGCGGCGGACATCGAGCCGGGGTCCTTCGTGAACCTGGGCATCGGCCAGCCGACCACCGTGTCCAACTACCTCTCCCCGGAGAAGAAGGTCACGCTGCACACCGAGAACGGCATGCTCGGCTTCGGCCCCCAGGCCACCGGCGAGCAGGTGGATGAGGACCTCATCAACGCCGGCAAGATCCCCGTCACGGAGCTGCCGGGATCGAGCTACTTCCACCATGCCGACTCGTTCGCCATGATGCGCGGCGGTCACCTGGACGTCTGCGTGCTGGGCGCCTATCAGGTCTCCGCCACCGGCGATCTGGCGAACTGGTCCACCGGCAAGCCCGGAGCCATCCCGGCGGTGGGTGGCGCCATGGACCTGGCCATCGGTGCCAAGGACACCTACGTGATGATGGACCTCTTCACCAAGAAGGGGGATGTCAAGCTGCTGCCCGAGTGCACCTTCCCGCTGACCGGCGTGGGCTGCGTCTCCCGCATCTACTCGGGCCAGGCGGTGCTGTTGCTGGACGGGACCGGTGTGGTCACGGTCCGCGAGCTGCATGGCATCACCTTCGAGGAGCTGCAGGAGGCTCATCCGGAGGTCACCTTCGAGAAGGTCTCCTGACCCTCCTGCCTTGAGGGCAGGGCCATCCGGTGCCTTCTGTCCTCAACGTCGAAGATCGCAGTACGACGGCGGCCGGTCGCCTCCCGCAGGAGGCGACCGGCCGCCGTCGTGTCCATTCTGAGACGCCACCGGCTTCCCGGGGGGCGATGACTGGTGCGGAGCCGGCTGTCGCGTCAGAGCCGAACGAATCCCCTGGGGAGCGGGATCCTGTAGCTCTCCGACCATCCCACGGACTTGACCCCCAGGCGGTGGACGAAGGCCGCCGTGGCATCACGGAGCAGAGGCTCCTCCGGACGGAAGATCCGCCGGGTGCCCTGTTGCCATCCCTCCGTGATGCTTCGGGTTCGCCCCCAGGTCGCCGCGTCGGCGTATCCCGTGTGCGCCGGATACTCGCTCAACGGCATGTCATCAAATGCGGGTGCTGCCATGCCGTACTGTCCACGTTCGACCTTCAGGACGCGATCCTCCGTGTTGTAGACGGCAAGCAGACCCTGGATTCGGGTCATGACCTCGCGGGGTTCGAACAGCCATCCTTCCGCACCCGGCCTCCCGAAGATCACGCCCTGCTGCCAGGCCCAGTACATGGCCTCGCGGTGTGCGATGCCCGGGGGGACGTCGGCCAGTCCGCCCATACTGAGGTCCACGGCCGGCTCGCCGACCAACCGGTAGAGAAAGGCGGCCATGGCGTCACGCCGGACGGGCTCGTCCGGGCGGAAGGTGCCATCGGGCCATCCACCGATGACCCCCGCACGGGACAGGTCCATGATCTCGCGGTAGAAGATGTGCGAGGACGGTACATCGGAGAAGGTGGCGGCGGCTGCCGGCGCGGCGGTGGCCACGGCGGTGCCGACGGCCAGCGCGGCGGCCAGCGTTCCGCCGAGGGCGGTCCGGCGGGAGATGTTGTCGTTCATGACAAGTCCTTTCAGGCGATGGAGTGATCACGAGGGTCTGGTCCAGTGAGGCCCCGGTGAGACGAAGAATGCTGCACGGCGAGACTATGAGTGCCGCTCCGGCCCGTCCATGGGGACCACTCCCCTTGCCCCCACGCGCACAGTGACTGCACCCCACCACAGTGACGTGGTCTGGTCGCTCTGCGTCCGGATGCGTCGCCCAGACTTCACGCCGCCGTCACCTCCGGTGAAGCCCACGGTCAACTGCCCGGAGAAACGTGGTGCGGGAACGACGAGTCCGGTCCGGTCACTGTGGTCTGCCGCGGCACCGGCCCGGGCGCCAACCGGAAGGCCTCACCGTGATCCAGAACACCACCCACCGCCCTCGATCCCTCCGCCGCATGGCTGCGGCCGGCACCGCCGCAGCAGCGCTCTCGGCAGCTGTGCTGGCCGTCGGTCCGGCCGCCGCAGCGCCGGCGCCGGAGGAGGTCCCCGTACTGATCGGGCACCGCGGCGCCGCCGGCACCGCGCCGGAGAACACCGTCGCCGCGTTCAAGGACGGCCGGGCCTCGGGAGTCGACTTCTTCGAGATCGACGTCCAGCTCTCCGCCGACGGCGTCCCGTTCCTGTTCCATGACAACACTCCGGCACGCACCACCAACGTCGAGGAGGTCTTCCCGGGCCGCGAGGACGATCCCATCACGTCCTTCACCTGGGATGAACTGCAGCAGCTGGACACCGGTGCCTACTTCTCGGAGCGGTACGCGGGCGAGAAGATCCCGCACTTCGACGCCGCCGCCCAGATCGCCACGCGCAACACCGGCGTGTTCATCGAGATCAAGTCCCCGGTGAACTCGCCGGGTATCGAGCAGGTCGTGGCGGAGAGCCTCAGCGAGAACAAGGACTGGAACCGCCTGTTGGAGGCGGGCAAGATCGAGGTGCTCAGCTTCGACGAGGCCTCCAACCAGCGCTTCGCGGCCATCGCCCCGGAGGTTCCCCTGCAGCAGCTGACCGGCACGGTGCCGGACGCGGCCACGCTGGAACGCTACGCGACCTTCGCCGACTCCTTCGGCACCAACTACCGCACCCTGGACGAGTCGGGTGCCCAGCGCGTCAAGGACGCCGGGCTCGGGCTGGGGGTCTACACGGTGAACTCCACGGAGGCCTATGACGAGTCCGTGGCCCTCGGCGTGGACCGGGTGACCGGTGACTTTCCGATCCAGTTCTCCCGGTATGAGCGCGGCCTGAAGGTCTTCCCGCAGAACACCGGTGTGAGGATCGAAGACTCGGTGAACGACGTCCCCGGTGCGGACCTGCAGCCGGAGACCGGTGAGCACGTGATTCTGGAGAACACCGGTCACGCCACGGTGGACGTCTCCGGGTGGCTGCTGCGGGATGCCGCGAACAACGTTCTGCGGATCGGCGAGGGCTACGAGATCCCCGCCGGCGGCCAGTTGCGCGTCTACACCGGTCCCGGAACGGACGCCGAGGACGCCTACTACAACGACGGCACCGCCAACGTCCTGAACAACGGCGGCGATTCCGTGGCCCTGTGGACGGATCGCGGTTCCCTGCAGGACACCTTCGCCAACTGATCGCCAGCACGACGGCGGCCGCGCACCCCGGGTGCGTGGCCGCCGTCGTGCGTCTGGGGGACCAGCGCCCCCCCCCACCTCGGCCTCCGGGCAGCCGTTTGCTAAAGTAAGCACGTTGACGGTGCCCATCCTGGGCGCCGCACCCTGGGTGGCAGGCCCTGAACGCCGGCGCGGAACGCCAGTGCAGCCGCCGCACAGGGTGGATGTGAGGGCTGGTGTTGAGGCCGAGGTGCGCCGATGTGGCGCCCGAGACAGACGAGCTTCCGCCGGTTCCCGTCCTGGAACGAGCAAGGCCTTAGAGGGCTGGAAGGGAAGCTGTGGCTAGACAGCGAATTGCGATCATTGGAGCTGGACCGAGCGGCATCGCGGCACTGAGGGCCTTCGAGTCCGCAGAACGTGCCGGGGCGGAGATCCCGGAGGTCATCGCCTACGAGAAGCAGTCCGACTGGGGCGGCCAGTGGAATTATGACTGGCGCGCGGGCATCGACCAGTACGGCGAGCCCGTGCACTCCTCCATGTACCGCAACCTGTGGTCCAACGGCCCCAAGGAGGCCCTGGAGTTCGCCGAGTACACCTTTGACGAGCACTTCGGCCGGCCGATCTCCTCCTACCCGCCGCGCGAGGTCCTGTGGGACTACATCGACGGCCGCGTCCGGACCACCAACGTCAAGGACAAGGTCCGGTTCTCGACGGCGGTCCGTTGGGTGGAACACCACCCTGACCGGGACATGTTCACCGTCACCGTGGAGGACCTGGTGTCCCACCAGACCACGTCCTCCGAGTTCGACCGGGTCATCGTGTCCACCGGACACTTCTCCTTCCCGAACGTCCCCGACTTCCAGGGCATCGAGACCTTCCCCGGCACCCTGCTCCATGCCCATGACTTCCGCGGTGCCGAGAGACTGGCGGACCAGCGCGTGCTGCTGATCGGCGCGTCCTACTCAGCCGAGGACATCGGCGTCCAGGCGTTCAAGATGGGCGCCCGTTCGGTGACCATGTCCTACCGGTCCGGCCCCATGGGCTACGACTGGCCCGAGGGCATGGAGGAGCTTCCCCTCCTCGAACGCTTCGAGGGCGAGACGGCACACTTCTCCAACGGTGAGACCCGCGAGTTCGACGCCGTGATCCTGTGCACGGGGTACCTGCACAAGTACCCGTTCCTGTCCTCGGACCTGGCCCTGCAGTCCGGCAACAACATCTACCCGGCCGGGTTGTACCGGGGCGTGGTGTGGCAGGAGAACCCGAAGGTCTATTACCTCGGCGCCCAGGACCAGTGGTTCACCTTCAACATGTTCGACGCGCAGGCCTGGTACGTCCGCGACCTCATCATGGGCCGTGCCGAGCTGCCGTCCGCCGAACAGCGCACCGAGCACCTGAACTCCTGGCAGCGGCGCTTCGAGGAGGTCGGGGGAGATGCGGACGCCGTGCGTTTCCAGGCCGAGTACATCAGGGACCTCATCGAGGCCACGGACTACCCGATGTTCGATCTGGACGAGGTGGTGCGGATCTTCCTGGCCTGGAAGGCGGACAAGAAGAAGAACATCCTGACCTATCGGGACAAGCCCTACCCGTCCGTGATGACCGGCACCCTGGCCGCCGAACATCACACCACGTGGCTGCAGGAGCTGGACGACTCCCTGGAACGGTACCTCTCGACCCCGGAGGAGACGGACGTGGAGAAGGTGGTCCGCGGCGCGGACGCGCCTGAGGTCCACACGCCCGACGCCGGGCGCTGACATTGGCGTGAAGACCCGCGAAGGCCCCGGAACCGTGTGGTTCCGGGGCCTTCGTGCCGTCCGCTGTGTGGCGGTCAGTGTTCGTGGGTGGCGAGGTCGTGATCCTTGGACTCGCGGGTCAGCAGCAGGGCGATGATGGAGACCACTGCCATCCCGCCGAGGAACACGGCCACGGGCACGATCGAGGTGCCGCCGCCCGGACCCGCGTAGAGCGAGGCCAGGATGGTCGGGGTGAATCCGGCGCCGAGCAGCGTGGCGAGCTGGTAGCCGAGGGAGGCGCCGGTGTAGCGGGAGCCGGTGCCGAACTGCTCCCCGATGAAGGCTGCCAGCGGGCCGTAGATCATGCCGTGCAGGCCCAGGGCGATGGTGAAGGCGAGCAGCAGCACGAACCAGTTCGTGGACGTGAGCATGGTGAACAGCGGGAACAGGAAGCCGGCGAACAGGACGAGTCCGGCGATCATGACCGGCCGGCGGCCGAAGCGGTCCGAGAGGTGGCCGAACCAGACCACGAAGAAGATCGAGAAGATCGAGGCCAACGCGAAGGCGTAGAGCACCGAGGAGCGCTCCGTGCCGGCCTCGGTGGAGTACTGCACGGCGAAGGTGGAGAGCAGCACCTGCAGTCCGAAGCCGCTGGCGCCGGCGAACATGGTCAGCAGCAGGGCGCGGGGGCGGCGCAGCACCTGGAGGATCGGCACCTTGGGCTTCCGGCCCTGTTCGCGTCCCTCCTGCTCCGCCTGCGCTGCCGCGGCGGCGAAGACCGGGGACTCGCTGATCTTGGAGCGGACCACCATGCCGACGATCAACAGGGCGAAGGACAACAGGAAGGGGACGCGCCAGCCCCAGGCCAGGAACTCGTCCTGCGGCAGCATGGCCGAGAAGGTTCCCAGGATGAACGTGCCCAGGGCCGCGCCGGTCGGGGCGCCGGCATTGGTGAAGGAGGCGGCGAAGCCGCGCTTGCCGGACTCCGAGTGCTCGAGGGCCATCAGGGCGGCTCCGCCCCACTCGCCGCCCACCGCGATGCCCTGGCACACGCGGAGGAAGACCAGGATGACCGCGCCCCAGCTGCCGATGGTGGCCGCGCCCGGGACCAGGCCGATCAGGGTGGAGGCCACGCCCATGATGAGCATTGACAGCACGAGCATCCTCTTGCGCCCCAGCCGGTCCCCGAAGTGTCCGAAGATGGCCCCGCCCAGAGGGCGCGCGAGGTAACCCGCGGCGAAGGTGCCGTAGGAGGCGATGGCACCGGCCAGCGGGTCCAGGCCGGTGAAGAAGACCATGGGGAAGACGAGGGCGGAGGCCGAGGCGTAGAGCAGGAAGTCGTAGAACTCAATGGTCGAGCCGAGATAGCTCGAGAGGATGACCCGGCGGGACTCGCGGCGCTTGGTGGCGGGGTCCAGGTGCGCCAGGTCCGGCACGGGGGCCGAAGCGGTCTCAACGGACATGGTGTCCTCCAGTCAGGGACGGGGAAGGTCGTGGTGGGCGGGACGCCTGGCTGTGATCCACAGCACGCTACGAAACGCTACGTATATGTAACGCTTTTCCTTTGAGAATGTCAATCATTGAGTTCCTCAGGACAAAGAGGCCCTCCTGGGAAAGCGCGACGGCGGCCGGGCACCTGAGGTGCGCGGCCGCCGTCGCGAGGGTGAAGGCGAGGGGGTGAGCCCCGGGGTGCCCTAGAAGGCGATCTTGAGCAGGAGTGATCTCAGCTGCTTGCGTTCCCGGGGGGAGAGGGTGGAGAGGGTGTGGTCCTCGGAGTCGGTGAGGATCTTCAGGGCCTGGGCGTGGAGGTCCTCACCCGACTCGGTGGCCACGATGATCTTGGAGCGGCGGTCTCGCGGATCGGTCTCGCGGCGGACGGCACCGCGTTTCTCCAGGTGGTCCACGAGGGCCACGATCTGGCTGGGGTCGAGCGAGAGGAACTCGCCCAGCTCGCGCTGCGAGGGATTCATCCCGCTGGCGGCCAGGGAGAGCACCGAGAACTGACGGACCTTGAGGTCGAGGCCCTCCAGCTGGCGGTTGGCATGGCTGATGCCGCGTCCGCGTGCCCGGGAGGCCAGGAAGTGCACCTGGAGGGCGAGGTCGGAGTCGAGGAAGCGCTCGGTGCCGTCGCTGGGCTCGGATGCGGAGGCTGCTGAGGAGGGTTCCTCGGGGGAGCCCTCGGCGGCGGAGCGCTCGGGGGTGGCCTGGTCAGTGGTGGTGGACATGCGTTGCTCGCAACCGTTCGTCACTTAGTTGATTTGTTCAAGTGTAGCCGTCCGGACCGTGAATGGGCGGGTCGGGCGGCCGGTGTGATGTTGTCCAGTGAATCTACATCATTGACTTTCTCAACGGTATGGGTTGTCATGGTGTGCAGAGGTGCCCGCAGGGCGCCTGACGAGTCAACCGAAGCTGCCGCTACGCAAGGAGTTCCCATGTCCCTCACTGGAAAAGTCGCCATCGTCACCGGTTCCGGAGCGGGCCTCGGCCTCGCCTACGCGCAGGAGCTGGCCCGCCAGGGCGCTGCGGTCATCATCAATGACGTGAGCCAGGAGGCGGCCGATGCCGCCGTGGCCTCCATCACCGAGGCCGGCGGGAAGGCCGCCGCCGTGGTGGCCCCGGTGGGCACCTCCGAGACCGCTGACCTGCTGGTCAAGACGGCCGTGGACACCTTCGGCAGCCTGGACATCCTCGTGACCAACGCCGGCATCCTGCGGGACAAGTCGCTGCTGAAGATGACGGACGAGGACTTCGACCTGGTCATCAACGTGCACCTCAAGGGCACCTTCACCTGCGTCCGCTCCGCCTTCGCCTATTTCAAGGAGAACGGCGTGGCCGGCCGGATCGTCACCATCGGCTCCCCGACCGGTCAGCGCGGCAACTTCGGTCAGACCAACTACGCCGCCGCCAAGGCCGGGATCGTGGGCATGGTCCGCACCTGGGCGATGGAGATGAAGAGGGCCGGCGTCGCCGTCAATGCCGTCATCCCCGTGGCCGCCACCGCCATGACGAAGACCATCCCGTTCTTCCAGGCCGCCGTCGAGGCGGACGAGCGTGGCGAGGCCATGCCGGAGTTCTTCCGCAAGGAGCTCGGCTTCGGGCCGGCCCAGGACGTGGCCGGTCTCATCGCCTTCCTGTCCTCCGAGGAGGCTGCCGGCATCTCCGGCCAGGCGATCGGCGTGGGCGGCGACCGCCTGCAGGTCTGGTCCCACCCGGAGGCCGTGGCCACCGAGTTCCAGGACGGCGGATGGGACTACGCCACCATGCTCGCCGAGGGCAAGGCCCTGCTCGAGGCCAACCTGCAGTCCGTGGGCGAGACGATGCCGGAGCTGCCGGCCGAGCTGCAGCCCGAGAACGCCAAGTGAGCGCCATGGACAACGGTTCGACCCCAGCGCGGTATGAGTGCGCGGTGGACGTGGGTGCGGTGACCGCGATCGACATGCACGTCCATCTGGAAGTGGATGACCACGGGCACGTGGCCATGCCGGACGACATCATGGAGGCCTCCTCCAAGTACTTCAAGGCTGCGGAGCGGACGCCGTCGATCGACCGGATCGCGGAGATCTACCGGGGCCAGCAGATGGCCGCGGTGGTCTTCACCGTGGACGCCAGCACCCAGATGGGGCGCGAGCCGAACTCGATCGACGACCTCGTGGCCGGCTGTGCCCGGAACAACGACGTGCTGATCCCGTTCGGCTCCGTGGATCCCCGCAAGGGTGCCGAGGCCATCACCGAGGCCCGCCGCCAGGCCGATCGGCTGGGCGTGCGGGGGTTCAAGTTCCACCCCTCCGTGCAGGGCTTCGACCCCTCGGACGAGGCGTTCGGACCCCTGTGGGCCGAATTGGAGCAGATCGGTCTGCCGTGCATCTTCCACACCGGCCAGAACGGCATGGGCGCCGGGCTGCCCGGCGGCCGCGGCATCAAGCTGAAGTACTCCAACCCGCTGTTGTTGGACGAAGTCGCCGCAGACCACCCGAACCTGCCGATCATCATGGCCCACCCCTCGGTGCCGTGGCAGGACGAGGCCAACTCGATCGCCACCCACAAGGCGAACGTGTACATCGACCTCTCCGGCTGGTCACCGCGGTACTTCCCGGAGTCGCTGGTACGCCAGTCCAACAACGTGCTGGCCCGCAAGGTCCTCTTCGGCACCGACTTCCCCCTGATCACGGCCGAGAAGTGGATGAAGGCCTTCGCCGAGCTGCCGCTCAAGGACGAGGTGCGCCCCGGGATCCTCAAGGACAACGCGGTGCGTCTGCTCGGCCTGGGGGTCACTGCGGGCGGCACGGCATGAATGCCGCCCGTCCGGCCGTCGTCGGGTCCGTGATCCCCTCCGACCTCTTCGGCTTCGCCGAGCGGTTGACCGAGGCCGAGCGCGAGGTGATCGCCGGGCTGCGCCGGAACCTGCAGGAGACGGTGTACCCGCACCTGAACCAGGCCTGGGACCGGGCAGAACTACCGGGGGAGTTGCTGCAGGCCGTCCGCGGGCTGGAGCTCATGGACCCGCCGGCGCTGCGCGCGGCCGGGGAACCGGTGCGGGACATCCTGACCGGCTTCCGCAATTTCGAGCTGACCCGCTGCGACATCAACGTGGGCACCCTCTACAACGCCCAGGCGGGACTGTTCCGCACGGTCTGCGCCCTCGGCGGCTCACCGGAGCAGGCCAGGGACCTGGACGCGAGGATCCAGTCCTACGAGCTGACCGGCGTGTTCGCCCTGACCGAGCCGGACCACGGCTCGGACGTGGCCGGCGGCCTGGCCACCGCGGCCACCCGGGACGAGGCCACGGGGGAGTGGGTCATCAACGGTGCCAAGCGCTGGATCGGCGGCGCCACCGTCTCTGACGTGGTCGCCACCTTCGCCCGGGACACGGCCGACGGCCAGGTGAAGTGCTTCCTGGTGCCGCGCGAGGCAACGGGGGTGTCCATGACGATCATCCCCCACAAGGCCTCACTGCGGATCATGCAGAATGCCCACATCGAGTACCGGGACGTGCGGGTGCCGGAATCGGCGCGGCTGCAGGGCATCAACTCGTTCAAGGACGTGGCCCGCTGTCTGCGGACCATGCGCTCGGACGTGTCCTGGATGGCGGCCGGCGCCCAGGCCGGGGCCTACGAGGCCGCGTTGCGGTACGTGACCGCGCGCGAGCAGTTCGGCCGCCCGCTGGCCGGGTTCCAGCTGATCCAGGAGAAGCTCGCCCGCATGCTCGGCAACCTCACGGCCTCCCTGGGGATGGTGGTGCAGCTGACCGAGCAGCAGGCAGCCGGGGTGTTCAAGGACGAGAACTCCGCGCTGGCCAAGATGCAGACCTCGCTCATGCTGCGCGAGACCGTGGCGCTGGCCCGGGAGGTCTGTGGCGGCAACGGCATCACGCTGGACACGGACGTGGCCCGGTTCCACGCCGATGCAGAGGCGATCTACTCCTACGAGGGCACCCACGAGGTCAACGCGCTGATCGTGGGCCGGGCCGTCACGGGAGTCGGCGCCTTCGTCTGAATCCCGTCCGGGCTGCCTCCGGTCACGAATCCATCACCAAATCCCCCTGTCCATTGCACTTAGCAACTATTGTGATGTAGAACACACTTAGAGGAGAACACCATGACAGAAACCACCGCACAGACCGTCGTCACCTTCGAGGACGTCAAGGACTCCGTCGGCACCGAACTCGGCTACACCGAGTGGCGCGAGGTCACCCAGGAGATGGTCAACACCTTCGCGGACGCCACGGATGACCAGCAGTGGATCCACGTGGACCCGGAACGCGCCAAGGAGGGCCCGTTCGGCGCCCCGATCGCCCACGGCTTCCTGACCCTGTCCCTGATCATCCCCTTCTGGTCCGAGCTGTTCGACGTGACCGGCGTGAAGACCAAGGTCAACTACGGCCTGGACAAGGTCCGCTTCACCAGCCCGGTGAAGGTCGGCTCCCGGATCCGCATGAAGGGCACCATCGCGGACGTCCAGGAGGTCAAGGGCAACGGACTGCACCTGGTCACGGACGCCGTCATCGAGATCGAGGGCGAGGAGCGCCCCGCGGTCGTCGCCACCTTCCTGTCCCGCTTCTACGCCTGAGGCACCCGCTCTCAGGCTCCCGATGTCCGGCACCCCCGCCGGCCTGAAATCCCAGGAGTAACCATGAACAAGAAGCTCGCATCCCTCATGGGTGTCGTTGCCGTGGCGGGCCTGACCCTCACCGGCTGTGGCGCCGGTTCGCCGACCGGTGACGCCGATGCCACCGCCCCGGCCGACACCTCCGAGTCCGGTGCCTCGGGGGAACTCACCGAGGTGACGGTCGGCGTGCTGCCGATCGCCCCTTCCGTGGGTGTCCAGTACGGCCTCGAGAACGGCATCTTCGAGGAGCACGGGTTCGACGTGGAGCTCTCCACCCAGAACGCCGGGGCGGCCATGCTGCCCGCCGTGTCCAACCAGCAGATCACCTTCGGTGTGGGAAACCCGCTGTCGGTGATGACCGCCGTGGATCAGGGCCTGGACATGCGCATCGCGGCCGGGTATTCCAACTCCCTGGCGGAGGGTGATGACATCGCCGGCGTGGTGGCCCAGGCTGACAGTGGCATCGAGTCCTACGCCGATCTGGAGGGCAAGGTCACCTCGATCAACGCCCTGCGGACCTTGGGCGACCTGACCATCATGGCCGACGCCGAGGAGGAGGGCGCCGACCCGGACGCCCTGGAATTCACCGAGATGCCCTTCCCGGACATGCCGGCCCAGCTGGAGCAGGGCAATGTTGACGCGATCTGGGTTCCCGAGCCATTCCTGACCAGCGTGCTGGCGGATGACGCGAACCAGCTCGTCGGCTACTCCTTCCAGGACGCCATCCCCGGCATGCCCACCATGGTGACCTTCACCTCCGGGGCCTACGCCGAGGAGAACCCGGAGGTCGTGGCCGATTTCGCGGCGGCCATGACCGAGGCGCTGGCCGCCTCCGAGGAGGACCCGGAGGGCACGCGGGCGTTGCTCCCGGACTTCATCGACCTGCCGGAGGAGGTTGCCGAGACCCTCAAGATGGAGGAGCTCAGCGGCGAGATCCGCACCGAGCAGCTCAACCAGACTGCCGAACTGGCCGTGAAGTACGGGTTCATCGATGAGGCCCCGGATCCGGAGAGGCTGTTCATCCAGTAGTCGGCACCCCCCTCCACTGTGCGGGCAGAGATGGCGAGCAATCCGTCGACTCTGCCCGCACGGTGCGTTCAGGCGGCGGTTCGCCCGAAGCGGACCAGGCGGACGCGGCCGGGCTGCCGGCCGGCGTCGTGCCTGACGTCCTATCCCAGGTTGTCCTGACCGTCCGGGTCCTGGCCGTGGGCGAGGGCCCGTTCCATCAGGTCCATGAGCTGATCCGCCTCGGCGTCCGTCAGCGGTGCGAAGAGCCGGCGGTTCACGTCCAGGGCCGGGCCATACAGGGAGGCCAGCAACTGATGCCCGGAGTCCGTCAGGGTGGCCACCCGGCGCCTGCCGTCCCGGGAGTCCCGGTGCACCACCACAAGGCCACGCGAGGTCATGCGGCCCACGAGCTCGGTCAGGGAGGCCTTGTCCACGGAGAGTTCGGCGGCGATCTCCGTCTGGCTCAACCCGGACTCCGAGCGGGCCAGGCACAGCAGCAGCCCGAACTGGATGCTCGTGTGCTCGGCGGAGACCTGCTCGCTCCACAGTTGGCCGTGGCGGCTCAGCAGCCGGCGGACGGCCAGGCTGCGGAAGACCTGGGGTGCGGCCCATGCGAGCTGCTGGGTGGAATGGTTCTCGCTCACCAGAGGGCCTCCTGACGCGCCGACTCACGGCTGAAGAACAATATTGTTGACAAAACCATCGAAAAGCCTTGTTCGGCGACTGGGTCGCTGGCTAGGATGTGATTCACCTTACAGGCTCGGTCACCCCCGACCGGATGCCTGCTCGCACTGCATCACCAGGAGCACCATCATGATGAGGAATCTTCGCGCCGCCGCCGTGGGGGCAGCCGCCCTGCTGGCCCTGACCGCCTGTGGCTCAGGCTCTCCGACGGACGGGGGGACCACGGCGCCGGCGGCCGACTCCGAATCTGCCGCGTCCGGCGGCGAGCTGACCCCGATCGAGGTCGGGGTCATCCCGATCGTGGACGTCGCACCGATCTACCTCGGCGTCGAGGAGGGCATCTTCGAGGAGCACGGCCTGGACGTCACCCTGACCCTGGCCCAGGGCGGTGCTGCGATCGTGCCGGCCGTCCAGTCCGGGCAGATGGAGTTCGGCTTCTCCAACGTCACGTCCCTCGTCATCGGCCGGGATGCCGGGCTGCCACTGAAGATCGTGGCCACCGGGCCGCAGACCACGGGGGAGGCGGATGACGACTTCGCGCACATCATGGTGCCCGAGGGCTCCGACGCCACCTCGCTGGCTGATCTGGAGGGCAAGCGCATCGCCGTCAACACCCTGAACAACATCAATGACTCCGTCATCTCGGAGGGCATGAAACAGGAGGGCGGGGACCCCAAGTCCATCGAGTACGTGGAGATGCCCTTCCCGGACATGGTGGCCCAGCTGGAGGCTGGCAATGTGGACGCCATCGGTGCCGTGGAGCCGTTCGTGACGCTCGCCGAGGCGGGTGGGGCCGAGCGCGTCTACGGTCAGTACGCCGAGCCGGTGCCGGACCTGTCCATTGCCGCCTACTTCACCACGGACGAGATGATCGAAGAGGACC
Source organism: Citricoccus nitrophenolicus (assembly GCF_047305825.1). Classification (GTDB taxonomy): domain Bacteria; phylum Actinomycetota; class Actinomycetes; order Actinomycetales; family Micrococcaceae; genus Citricoccus; species Citricoccus nitrophenolicus. Next base: position 2,263,118 of record NZ_CP063070.1, read on the forward strand.
CGGAGCTCGTGGAGGCGTTCACCGCCGCCATGAAGGAGTCGCAGCAGTACGCCACGGACCACCCCGAGGAGGCCAAGGCCGTGCTGCCGAGCTACACCTCCCTGGAGCAGGACGTGATCGATGAGCTGACCATGCCGCGCTTCCCGCAGGAGCATGACGTCGCCTCGCTGGAGCGGGTCGCGGAGCTCTCGCTGGAGACCGGCCTGATCGATGAGATCCCGCCGACCGAAGACCTCATCGTCCAGTAGGGCGGGGATCCCTCATGACCAGGCGTCTTCGTCTCACCGCCGTCGCCGCGGCGGCCCTGTTCGCCCTGACCGCCTGCGGCTCGGGATCCACCTCCGGGGGTGGTGAGCCCCCGGTGGAGCAGGCGGGGTCGGACGCCTCCGGTGGGCTCACGCCCATCGAGGTCGGCGTCATCCCCATCGTGGACGTCGCCTCCATCTACCTCGGGGTGGACGAGGGGATCTTCGAGAAGCACGGCCTCGACGTCAACCTGACCCTGGCCCAGGGCGGTGCTGCGATCGTGCCGGCCGTCCAGTCCGGGCAGATGGACTTCGGCTTCTCCAACGTCGCCTCGATCATCATCGGACGCGATGCCGGGCTGCCGCTGAAGATCGTGGCCACGGGGCCGCAGTCCACCGGAGACGGCGGCGATGATGCGGCTGCCGTGATGGTCCCGGGGGACTCGGAGATCCAAGAGGTGGCGGACCTCGAGGGTCATTCGGTGGCCGTCAACACCCTCAACAACATCAATCACGCCACCATGTTCGAGGGCATCCGGCAGGCCGGCGGGGATCCCGGGGCGGTGGAGTTCACCGAGGTGGGCTTCCCGGACATGGTCTCCCAGATGGAGGCCGGCAATGTGGACGCCATCACCGCGGTGGAGCCCTTCGTGAGCATGGCGGAGCAGGGGGGTGCCCGGAACATCTACGGCTTCTTCGCCGAGCCGGTGCAGGATCTGTCCGTCTCCGGCTACTTCACCACGGACGAGATGCTGGAGCAGGACCCGGAGCTCGTGGAGGCCTTCACCAGCGCGATGAAGGAGTCACAGCAGTACGCCACGGACCATCCGGACGAGGCCAAGGCCATCCTGTCCGACTACACCTCGATCGATGCGGAGACCGTGGAGGAGCTCACCATGCCGAACTTCCCCCAGCTGCACAACATCGCCTCCCTCGAGCGGATGTCCGAGATCCTGCAGGAGATGGGGCTGATCGATGAGGTCCCCGCCACCAGCGACCTCATCCTGGACGGCGCCGGCCAGTAACGCAGTAGTCCAGCCTCTCGCGCCCAGCACCCCGCCTCCCTGTCCTGGGCGCAAAGTGACCGTACCCCGTCCCATGTGACGGGGTACGGTCACTCTGCGCCTCGGGTGCTCGACCTCCGGCCCTATGCGTCGTTTCAACAATCGTTGTCTTACTCAATGAAATGGCGCACAATGGAGGGGAGTGTGGTCCGCCGCACAGGTCAACAGCAGACGCCACGAGGAGTAGGTACGCATGATCAACCGAGGAATCGGAGACTGGATCCACCGCCGCCGCATCAAGTCCGCGGGGAACATCGCCGTCATCAGCGCTGCTGGAGAGCTGACGTACGACGACTGGGCCGTCCGCATCGACCGGCTGGCCGACGCCCTGTCCCGGCGCGGCGTGAAGCAGGGCGACCGGGTGGCCTACCTGGGTGAGAACTACCCCTCGTTCCTCGAAGCGCTGTTCGCCGTCGGCTCCCTCGGTGCCGTCTTCGTGCCCCTCAATACGCGTCTGGCCCCGCCCGAGATCGCCTTCGCGCTGCAGGACTCCGGATCCACCGTGTTGTTCGCCTCGGCCACCATGGAACCGCTGGCGGTCTCGGGAAGCCGCGGGACCGGCGTCGGGCTCCTCACGTTGGTACAGGACGGGGTCCCGGTGCCGGCCGAACGGCAGGACGGAGACCTGACGGCGATCGACTACGAGGAGCTGCTGGCCAGCGGGGAGCCGGTCCGCCCGGACGTGGCCGTGGGCCTGGAGGACCTGGCGATCATCCTCTACACCTCCGGCACCACGGGCAACCCGAAGGGGGCCATGCTCACCCACGGCAACCTGACGTGGAACTCCTTCAACGTCCTCACGGACATGGACATCATGTCCGACTCCGTCTCCCTCATGATCGCGCCGATGTTCCACGTGGCCTCGCTGGGCATGGGGGCCCTGCCGACCCTGCTCAAGGGGGGCACCCTGGTCCTGGAGCCGCGGTTCGAGCCCGGCCGGGTCCTCGAGCTGATCGAGAAGCACCGGGCCACCTTCATCTCCGGGGTACCGACCACCTACCAGTTGCTGGCCGAGCACCCCAACTGGGAGTCGGCGGACATCTCCTCGCTGCGCAACCTGACCTGCGGCGGTTCCGCCGTTCCGCTGCGCGTGCTGGAGGCCTACGAGAAGAAGGGGCTGGCCTTCACCAACGGATACGGCATGACCGAGACCTCCCCGGGAGCCACCACCCTGCCGGCCCGATACTCTCGGCCCAAGCAGGGGTCCTCCGGGCTGCAGCAGTTCCACACCTTCGTGCGGATCGTGGACCCCATGGGCCAGATCTGCGCCCCCGGTGAGGTCGGCGAGATCCAGGTCCAGGGGCCCAACGTCATCAAGGCCTATTGGAACCGTGAGGACGCCACCCGTGACTCCTTCGTCGAGGCCGAGGACGGCAGCTGGCTGAAGACGGGGGACATGGGCTACCGGGACGAGGAGGGGTTCGTATTCATCTCCGACCGCCTCAAGGACATGATCATCTCCGGTGGGGAGAATATCTATCCCGCTCAGGTGGAGCAGGAGATCTCCCAGCTGGACGCTGTGGCGGCCGTGGCCGTGATCGGCGTGCCGAGCGAGAAGTGGGGAGAGGTGCCGCGTGCTGTGGTCGTGGTCCGTGAGGGGTACGAGCTGCGCGAGGAGCAGGTCATCGAGCACCTCGCCGGCAAGCTGGCACGCTACAAGATCCCCAAGTCCGTGGTGTTCACCGAGGAGATGCCGCGTACCGCCTCCGGCAAGATCCGCAAGCCGGAACTGCGCAAGCGGTTCGGCTGAGCGGGGGAAGGACCACCACAGCACGACGCCGGCCGCGCACCTGAGGTGCGCGGCCGACGTCGCGCATCCGGCGGCAGGCGAGGATCATCTGATCCGGGACCGGTACGACCAGGTCCTCCCTTTCAGGGGGTTCTCCCTATCAAAGGGACGGGGTCTTTCGCTGCTCGGGCTCCGTGTCTACGTTGGGTGGAACCGGCACCGCACCTCCGCCCTCGGGAATCCGTGGGGTGGACGCGGGTCCCAACGGGAGGAGCGACACCATGTCTCATACCGAATCCCCGGCCAGCGCCAACGAATCCCTGGCCCAGGCCGTCGACCGCGTGGGGAGCCCCGTGGAGTTCCTGCGCCATCAGGACTGGCCGTCCATCACCTTCCCCATCACCCCCGAGTTCACGAACTGGCGGGACGAGCAGCGCGCGTGGCGCACCACCGTGGGGCTGATGGATCAGTCGCACCACATGACCCAGCTGTTCCTCGGCGGTGCCGACCTCATCCCCTTACTGGAGTCCCTGTCCCCGAACACCTTCGCGACCTTCCGTCCGGGGGTGGCGAAGCAGTTGATCACCGTGAACCAGGACGGCTACCTGATCGGCGACGGCATCCTGTTCTACAACGCCGACGAGCGTGAGGGCATGGTCCTGGTGGGGCACCACATCCAGATCGACTGGGTCCGATTCAACGTGGAGAAGGCCGAGGCGGCCGGGAAGGACGTGCACCAGCGGCTGGACCCGAACTCGAACATGCGCTCCGGCCCGCCGACGTACTATCGGTACGAGCTGCAGGGGCCGGAGGCGGACCGGGTCATGGAGAAGGTCTTCGGCGGCCCGGTGCCGGACGTGAATTTCTTCCACATCGCCGACGTGAAGATCGCAGGAAAGGACGTCAAGGCCTTGCGCCACGGCATGGCCGGCCAACCCGGCTTCGAGTTCTACGGACCGTGGGAGGACCACGAGGCCGTCCATGGCGCTCTGCTGGAGGCTGGGGCGGAGCACGGTATCCGGGAGGTCGGCGCCAAGGCCTACTCCAGTTCGCCGCTGGAATCGGGCTGGGTCCCCACGCCGCTGCCGGCCATCTTCGGCGAGGACTTCGCCGAGTACCGTGCCTGGCTGCCGGCGGCCCGCGCGGGATCGATCGGTGGATCCCTGTACTCGGAGGACATCGAGGACTACTACGTCACGCCCTACGACCTCGGGCTCGGCCGTTCCGTGCGGTTCAACCACGACTTCCACGGGCGCCCGGCCCTGGAGCGGCATGCCGAGAACCAGACACGGCGCAAGGTGACCCTCATCTGGAATGCGGAGGACGTGGCCGCGATCGTGCGTTCCCAGGTCGAGGAGGGGACGCCCGCCAAGTACCTGGACTTCCCGAAGGGCCGCTACGGCTTCTACCAGATGGACGAGGTGGTCCGGGAGGGCCGGCGCGTGGGCATCTCCACCGACGCCGGCTATGTGGCCTATCCACAGCTGTATATGTCCCTGGCCACTGTGGACGTGGCCCTGCAGGACGGCGAGCGGGTCGAGATCGTGTGGGGCGAGGACCCCGTCTCCGCCAAGCCCCAGGTGGACCAGCATCACCGGCAGGTGAGAATCCGGGCCACGGTGGCTCCGGCACCCTACCAGGAGTATGCGCGGACCACCTACCGCGCCAATGTGTCCGAGGCCTAGGAGGTGGTGGTGGCTTGGCCGCCGATGTCTGCGGCGTCCAGCGCATCCAGTTCGTCGAGGAGGGCGAGGCCGCGGCCGGCCCACGCGATCTCGGCGTCGGCCCGGGCCACCAGTCCCTCGTAGGTGAACTTCTTGAACGCCGTGGAGCGGCGGTGCTGCGAGGCGGGCACGGACTGCAGGCGCCGGTTCAGGGTCTCGGAGGTGCCGGCCTCGACCTCATCGATCTGCTGTTGCCACTGCTCGCGGATGTGGCCGATGTGCTCGCGGTAGGCCGTCAGCTGCGCTCGGGCGCGGTCCGGAGTGGCGTATTCGAAGTAGGCGGCCCGCAGATGCATGGGATCCCGGTCCCTGGTCCACTGCAGATCTGAGTCCATCCACTCTCCGAAGGCCTTCCGGCCCTGATCGGTGATGGTGTACTCGATCTTCCGCCCCTTGCGGCCCCACAGGACCTCCTCGGATTCGAGCAGCCCGTCCTGCAGCATCCGCCGCAGCTCGGGGTAGATCTGGGAGTCCGGCGCGTGCCACACGTTGCCCACGGAGGATCCGAAGCGCTTGGCCAGGTCATATCCGGTCATGGGCTCCACCGTGAGCAGTGCCAGCAGCGCGTTGCGCAGGGACATCCGGCCCTTCCTTCCTGCCGGACGCCCGGCCACTTTCTGCGGCACCGGCCGCTTCGGCGATTTGCACCACTGTAACGTCACACAGCCCAAACCCCTATGCCCGTAGGGCCTCGTGAGGCACAAAGTGACGGGGGCACGTCACAGCGGTGGGGGTGACGTCACTTTGCGCGCGGTGGGGCGAGGGGATCGTCCGAGGGAAGGGCCGCGTTCAGTACCGGGGCGAGGCGCCGCACGCCCTCGCGCAGCGCCTCGGGGGGAACGAAGGAGAAGGCGAGGCGGAAATGAGGGTGCGGGCCGTCGTCGGGAGTGAAGGCCCCGCCGGGGACGAAGACCACGCCGGCCTCCGCTGCGGTGTGCATCAGCGGCAGGGTGTCCAGCCCATCCGGCATGCGCGCCCAGACGAAGAATCCGCCGGCGGGCCGTCTCCACTGGATCCGTGGGTCCAGGGTCTGCTCCATCTCCTCCACCAGGGCATCGCAGCGCCGGGCATACTCGTCAGTGCAGCGGGCCACGTGTCCCTGCCAGTCGAAGCGGGTGAGAAACGCGGTGGAGAGCATCTGGCTGAACACCGGCGGGCAGACGAAGGCCGATTCGGCGGAGAGGTAGAACTCGCGCAGCAGTGCCGTCGGTACCAGCGCCCAGCCGATGCGCACGCCGGGCGAGAAGATCTTGGAGACGGTGCCGAGGTAGATCACGTGGTCCCGGTGGGCCGCCGCGATCGGGGCCACGGGCCCGTCCGTGAAGCCGAGCTGGCCGTAGGCGTTGTCCTCCACGATCAGCACGCCCTCCTCACGGCAGATCCGCGCGACCTCGTCCCGCCGCTCCGCGGGCATCAGGGCACCCGAGGGGTTCGCGTAGGAGGGGATCGTGTACAGGAACGCCACCCGCCGCCCCTCGGTCCGCAGCCGCTGCAGGGTGGTGCGCAGCAGCGCGGGGATCAGCCCCTCGTCATCCGTGGGTGTGGTCACGGCGTCCAGCTCCCACGTGTTGAAGGTGTTCAGGGCGCCCACGAAGGTGGGGTCCTCCACCACCACCACGTCCCCCGGGTTGCCGAGCATGCGGGCCGCGGTGTCGATGGCCGCCTGTGAGCCCGGCGTGATGACCACGTTCTCGGGATCCGCGCCGCTGATCCCGTCCGCCGCCATCACCGAGCAGACGGCGTCCCGCAGCTCCGGGGTGCCCTGGCCGGCGCCGTACTGCAGGCTGAGGTGCCCCTGGCGCGCCACGAGCTCTTCCGCCACGCCGCCGAGCCGCTCCAGGGGCAACTCGTCCAGCCAGGGATTGCCTCCGGCCAGGGAGACGACCCCCGGGGCCATGGCCAGATCGAAGACGTCCCGCACGGCGGACTGCTTCACGCCGCGAGCCCGGTCTGAAAGAAACGCTGAAGGAACGACCATGGGCCGATGCTAACAACGCGGCGCTCGCCGGTGGAAGGGCAGGCAGCGACCGGGCGGCCACGCCCGGTGCCACGGGCGTGGCCGCCCTCAGCCGCCGTTGAGCTGGCCCGGGTCCCCGATCTCGTCCAGGGGATCCTCCTGGCCGCCTTCAGTGCCTCCAGTTCCGTCAGCGTCCTCGGTGCCGCTGGTCTCCGCCGGCGGGGTGGTGATCTCCTCGCCGAGCTCCAACTCGGTCAGGCCCAGGATCTCCTCGATCGGCACGCCGTCCACCCGGATCTCCGCGTTGGGTACGCCGGCGGCCGCCGCGGCGGTCCGGTTGAGCTGTGCACGGATCCGGTAGGACTCGCACTCACTGCGCGTCGCCACGTCCCCGGTCAGCTCGAGCACCACGGTGTCTCCCTCCACCCGACTGGAGGAGTAGACCAGTCCGTCCTCGGAGGGGTCCAGCGCGTTCGTCAGGGCCGGGTCACCGTGACTGTACTGCTCGTCGCCCAGTAGGAAGCCGACCGCTGTGCCCACCAGGTCCTCGGTCTTCACCGGGACGCTCTGGGCTCGGACCAGCAGGTCCTGGCAGGCGACTTCCCGCCCCGTGGTGGACGGCGGGTACTCGCCGTTGAGGGCCACGAGATACAGGGACGCGGAGGTGTACTCCGAGGCGTCCGCATCGGGCAGCGGATCGCCGTTCTGGTCCGTGGGATCCGCCCCGGAGGGGAAGATGCTGCAACCGGTCAGCACGATGGCGGCCAGGACGCCGACCAGCCCTGCGGCGGCCCGGCGCGGGGCCGGGCGGCCAGGCGGGCGTTCCGGGCGGAGGCGCAGGGTCATGGGGCTCCTGGAGGCGCGTGGTCGGTGGGGATCCAGACCATCTTACGTCGGCGGGCCGCCCGCCCCGTCGTGTTCGTTCACGTGCTGCTCGCGGCGGCGCACCCAGGCCGAGACGTCATCCGGGTGGATGCGCCGGTGCGTCCCACGGTAGGTCACCGGGATCTCTCCGCGGTCGGCCAACTGCCGCAGGTAGGTGTTGGAGACCCCCGCCAGGCGAGCGGCCTGCGAGGTGTTCAGCCAGCGGTCCTGCTCGGACAGTGTCACTGCGGCACCCGAGGCCAGGCGGCCCAGCAGGCCGAGCACCGCCTCGGCGGCCGCCGGGCCGAGCCGCACGGTGGTGCCGTCCAGCACCACGGTCGCGTCCGGCGTCGTGCCCTGTCGCGCTGCCCGTCCCGCATCGGAATCCGGCCCGGCCTCTCGGCCGGAACCCACGCCGGAACCCACGCCGGAACCCACGCCGGAACCCACGCCGGGGAGCAGCCCGGGGATCCGGGCGAGGACGTCCCGCTCGGCAGCGTCCAGCGGGCCGAGGGTCAGGCTGCGGGTGAGGACGGGGATCTCGTCGGCCATGCGCCACAGGCTACCTGCGGGGTGCCCCGGGCGCGGGTAGGCTGGGATCCATGCCCTTGCGTAACCGACGTGCCGCCGCCCTGCCCGCCAAGTTGAGCCGATCCTGGCTCCTGGTGAACGCGGCCAAGCCGGAGGATTTCGCCCCGGGGCTGGCCTCCGAGGCGGACTCGGTGCTCTTTGACATGGAGGCCGCCGTCCCGGCGGGGAAGAAGGACCAGGCCCGCGCCAATGTGGTTGAGGCCCTCAATGGCGGCATGTCCGCCTGGGTCAGGATCAACGGCATTGACACCGATGACTGGCAGCAGGACCTGGAGGCGCTCTCCAAGGCCGAGGGTCTGCGCGGGGTCATGCTCGCCCTGGCCGAGGAGCCCGAGCAGGTCACCCTCACCGCCATGCGCCTGCCCGCCGGCACCCCGGTGATCGCCCTGATCGAGACGGCGGCGGGGCTGGACAACGCCACGGCCGTGGCCAAGGCCCCCGGTACCTTCCGCCTGGCGTTCGGCACCAACGACTTCCGCAAGGACACCGGCATCTCGGATGACCCGATGGCCATGGCGTACGCGCGCTCCCGGCTGGTGATCGCCTCCCGCGTGGGCAAGCTCCCCGGCGCGATCGACGGACCTCCCGGCGTAGCCGACGAGACTCCGGCCGTGACCGAGTCATCTCGCGTCACGCAGTCGATGGGCATGACGGGCAGGCTCTGCCTGAACCGGGGGCAGGCCGAGTCCATCAACCTGGCCCTGTCCCCGTCCGAGGACGAGGTCTCCTGGGCCGTGGACATGCTGCAGGCGCACCAGGCCGGGGCCTCCGTGGGGGACGGTTCCTACCTGCCCCGGCTCGCCCGCGCCCAGAAGATCGCCGACCTGGCCGACTCCTACGGGCTCTGGAACGCCTGACGCGCCGGTAGCCCACCGAGACGGGGTAAATTCGACTCCACCTACACCGGCGTGATCCCCTTCACGCCGGGCAGCGACACCGCGAAGGACCAACAGAGACATGACACATTCCCCCGAGACCGCCTCGGCCTCCTACACCTCAGACGCCAACCCCGCCGCCCCCGGATCCATCGAGGACTCCGGCCAGGGTTCCCCGCGCACCGGCACCGCCCGCGTGAAGCGCGGACTGGCGGACATGCTCAAGGGCGGCGTGATCATGGACGTGGTCACGGCGGAACAGGCCAAGGTCGCCGAGGACGCCGGTGCGGTGGCCGTCATGGCGCTCGAACGTGTTCCCGCGGACATCCGCGCCCAGGGCGGGGTGGCCCGGATGTCCGATCCGGACCTCATCGACGGGATTGTGGACGCCGTGTCCATCCCGGTCATGGCCAAGGCCCGGATCGGCCACTTCGTGGAGGCCCAGGTCCTCGAGGCCCTGAAGGTGGACTACATCGACGAGTCCGAGGTGCTCTCCCCGGCGGACTACGTCAACCACATCGACAAGTGGGACTTCACCGTGCCCTTCGTCTGCGGCGCCACCAACCTCGGGGAGGCCCTGCGCCGGATCACCGAGGGTGCGGCCATGATCCGCTCCAAGGGGGAGGCCGGCACCGGTGACGTCTCCGAGGCGGTCAAGCACATCCGCACCATCCGCGGTGAGGTCGCCAAGCTGTCCGCGCTGAGCAAGGACGAGCTGTACGTGGCCGCCAAGGAGCTCCAGGCACCCTATGAGCTGGTGGCCGAGGTGGCCCGCGAGGGCAGGCTGCCCGTGGTGCTCTTCACCGCCGGCGGCGTGGCCACCCCCGCGGACGCGGCCCTGATGATGCAGCTCGGTGCCGATGGCGTCTTCGTGGGCTCGGGCATCTTCAAGTCCGGCAATCCGGCGGCGCGGGCCGCCGCGATCGTGCGGGCCACGGCCCAGTACAACGACGCCGGCGCGGTCGCCTCCGCCTCGCGCGGTCTGGGTGAGGCGATGGTCGGGATCAACGTGGGCGACCTGCCCGCCCCGCACCGCCTCGCCGACCGCGGCTGGTGACGCCGCGCCCCACCGGTCCTCTGGTCGGGGTGTTCGCCCTCCAGGGTGATGTGGCGGAGCACGCGCACGTGCTGGCGGCTCTCGGCGCACGGGTGGTCCCGGTGCGTGCCGCCGCAGACCTCACCGGGCTGGACGGTCTGGTCATCCCCGGTGGGGAGTCCTCCGTCATGGACAAGCTCTCCCGGCTGCTCGGGGTGGCTCCCGCAGTCCGTGAGGGGATCGCCGAGGGCCTGCCCGTCTACGGCACGTGCGCCGGGATGATCATGCTGGCCGAGACGATCGCCAACCCCATCGGCGGCCAACAGTCCTTCGGTGGGCTCGACATCACCGTGCAGCGCAACGCCTTCGGGGGACAGGTCGAATCCTTCGAGACCTCACTCGAGGTGCCCGAGGTGAGCGGGGAGCCGGTACCGGCCGTCTTCATCCGTGCCCCGGCGGTCCTCCGCGCGGGGGGAGACGTGCAGGTGTTGGCGAGCGTGCCGGCGCACCGTCTGGAATCAGGGACGCCGGAGGATTCCGGGCCGGTGCCGGTGGCCGTGCGGCAGGGGAACCTGCTGGCCACGAGCTTCCACCCGGAGGTCACGGGGGACTGGTCCTTCCACCGCTACTTCCTGGAACGCATGGTCCGTCCCACCGCCTGAACTCCCTGAAGGCCGCGGGAAAGGCTGGGGGGAAGGCCGCGGGCAGAGATGACGAGTCATCTCTGCCCGCACACCGAGGTGGGTGGGATCAGCCCTTCTGGCTCATGGCGTCCTGGATCGGCTCGCCGTTCACCAGGATCTCGGCGGTGTAGGTTCCCGCGTTCGCGATGGCGGTGTTCTCCAACTGCGCGATGATCTGCGGATCGGCGCAGGTGCCGGCGGACATCGGCTGTCCGGACAGGTTCACGGTCACGGTGTCCCCCTGGATCGTGACGTCCTGGACGGTCAGCTCGGACTGGTAGAGCGCGTTCATCAGGCCGCTGCTGCCCACATCGAAGTTCCGCTCGGCGAAGAGGGACTGCAGCGCGGCCTTCACGAGGGAGGGATCGCCGACGGCGCCGGCTGCGGAGACGGGGACCTCATCCTCGATCAACACCTCGCCGCACCCCGGGAACTCGATGCCGCCAGACTGGCCGGCGGGGCCCACCCAGTACACGGTGGCCTCGCTGGAGGCCGCGGCCGGTTCCGAAGCGGAGGCAGAGGCCGATCCGGAAGCGGATGCAGAGGGGCTCGTGCTGGCCGAGGGGGAGGTGCTCGCGGACTGGCTCGGTGAGGAGGACGCGGATTCAGAAGCCGAGGCAGAGCCGGAGGCCGAGGCTGACGGCGAGGCGCTGGCACTCTCGGAGGCGGACGGGGTGGTCGAGGGGCTCTCGGTGGCGTCTCCTCCGCCCAGGCCGCAAGAGGTCAGGGCCAGGGCCAGGATGGCCGTCAGGGCTCCGGTGGCGAGCAGGGGACGCGGTGCGGTGCGGCGATGACTCATACCCCTGAGCCTAGACGAGGCTGGCACCGAGGGGGTGCCGGAACGGCACCTAGACTGATCACATGATGGACTGGATTGCCTCGCTCCCACTGGGCTGGGCCATCTTGTTCTTCTGGTGCCTGGCCACTGCGCGGGCCACCGTCACCTTCTCGCTGGGCCGCGGGATCGCCGCGGGCGCAGAGCACACCTCCCTGCGGCGCTTCATGAGTGGCCCCGTCTACCTGCGGGCCATGCGCTTCATCGATCGGTGGGGTCCGTGGGCCATCCCGTTCTGCTTCCTGACGGTCGGCATCCAGACGGCGGTCATCGGCACGGCCGGGGTGACCCGCATGCGATGGCGCAGGTTCCTGCCCGCCATGCTGCTGGGTACCCTGATCTGGGGCGTCATCTACGGCACCGTCGGGATGGCCGTGGTCTGGGCGGTCATCACTGCCGCGCTGGCCAGCCCTGTGGCGTTGGCCGCGCTGATCCTGGCGTTGGCCGGCGTGGTGATCCTGATCCTGTGGAGCACCGGTGGGCTCGCCCGGCTCCGGGCCTCCAGGGCCCAGCGCCGGGCCGGCCAGTCGCCTCGGATTCAGCCGGACACCACGTCCGACGCCGGCCGGTAGTCCAACTGCGGGTCCAGTCCCAGCGGCCCGGCCACGGCATCGGTGACGCCCGGGTGGGTCAGGATGCCCTCATGGGCGTTGAGCCCGGCACGCAGGCCCCCGTCCTGAGCCAGCGCCTCACGCCAGCCGAGGTCCGCGATCCGCAGGATGTAGGGCAGGGTGGAATTGGTCAGCGCTGCCGTGGAGGTCTGCGGGACGGCCCCGGGGATGTTCGCCACGCAGTAGTAGATCTGCTCGCCCACCCGGTACGTCGGGTCCTGGTGGGTGGTGGGCCGGGAATTCTCGAAGCAGCCGCCCTGGTCGATCGCGATGTCCACCAGCACGGAGCCCGGGCGCATGGCCGCCACCATGTCCGCGGTGACGAGTTTGGGCGCGGCGGCACCGGGGACGAGGACGGAGCCGATCACCAGATCCGCCTCGGCCACCGTCTGAGCGATGTGCAACGTGGAGGAGGCCAGCGTCCGCAGCCTTCCCTGGTGCACGGTGTCCAGTTGGGTCAGCCGCTCCAGGTTGATGTCCAGCACGGTCACGTCCGCGCCCATGCCGGCGGCCACCACGGCGGCGGCCTCACCCGCGACGCCGGCCCCCACCACGGCCACATTGGCCCGGCGGGTGCCGGGCACGCCGCCCATCAGGATGCCGGAGCCGCCCTGGGCCTGGGTCAGGTGATAGGCACCGGCCAGCGGAGCGAGCCGCCCGGCCACCTGGCTCATGGGGGCCAGCAACGGCAGCGAGCGGCCCCGGGTGACGGTCTCATAGGCGATGGCCGTGGTGCCGGATTCCAGGACGGCGTGCGTCAGCTTCGGGTCGGCGGCCAGGTGCAGGTAGGTGAACAGGGTCTGGCCGCGGCGCATCCGCTGCCACTCGGGGCCCACCGGTTCCTTGACCTTGAGCACCAGGGCGGCCTGGTCCCAGATCTCCTCGGCCGTGGAGACGATCCTCGCCCCGGCCTCGAGGTACGACTCGTCCGGCAGGCCTGAGCCCGCCCCAGCCCCGGACTGGACCAGGACCTCGTGGTGGTGGTGGACGAGCTCCGTCACTCCGGCGGGGGTGAGGCCGACGCGGAACTCGTTGTTCTTGATCTCTGTGGGTACGCCGATCAGCATGTTCCGACGCTACAGGCAACCACCGTGAAACGGCAGGGCCGGCCAGGGACCATACTGGGGGCGTGGACTACCAGATCATCACCACCGTCATCGCCGGACTGCTGCTGGTGGTGGCCGTGCTCGGCACCATCATCCCGATCCTGCCCGGCTCCATCCTCACCGTCATCACCCTGATCGCCTGGGCCTGGATCCTCGGATCGCCCGCCGCGTGGACGGCCGCCATCATCGGTTCCGGCCTGGCGATCGCCGGCATGAGCGCCTCGGCGGTGCTGACCGGCCGGAAGATGCGCCGCGAGCAGATCCCCCACGGGCCGGTCCTGGTGGGCGTGGTCTGCGCGATCGTGGGCATGTTCGTCATCCCCGTGATCGGCCTGTTCGTGGGCTTCGCCGCGGGCCTGCTCACCGCCGAGTTCCTGCGGCGCCGGGACCTGAAGGCCGCCGTGCGCTCCTCGTGGGAGGCGCTGAAGTCCATGGGGCTGGGCATCCTGGTGGAGTTCGGCTGCGCCTCACTGGCCGCCTCCTCCCTCGCGATCGGGACGCTGGTCCACTTCCTCAACCGCTGAGGCCCCCGAGGAGCCGACCACGAAGGTCCCACGAATTGCAGCGGCGCGTCACCTCGAGAAGGTGACGCGCCGCCGTCGTTGGTTCGGCTGGGATCCGATCAGATGATCGGGCGACCCGCCTTCTTGGACTCCGAGACGTCACGGAGGAATCCGCGGGCGATGAAGAACAGGACGACGGCCACGATCACGGGCCACATCAGTACGTAGGCGGTCAATGCAACGGTCATGGTGCTTCCTTTCTGGTCGGTGGTGCTCGGGTGCTTCGCCGGGTCAGTCGCGCTCGGCCTTGGCCGCGGCGACCACCTGTTCGGCGGTCTTCGGGGTCTCCGAGTCGAAGTCGCCGGTGATGTCCTTGATCCGGTCGAAGTCGTAGTTCATCTTCGAGCGGACGGACATCAGGTAGGTGACCAGGAAGGAGACCGCGTAGGCGACCAGCGAGGCGGACAGGACGGTGTACTCCCGCATCCCGCCGGTGATGATGCCGCCGATGGTGAACGGAGCGGCGGCCAGGACGGCGATCGTGCCGACCCAGAGGGCGGGCTTCAGGCCGAAGAAGCCGAACGCCATGATGCCGAGCACCACGCCGATGCCGATGGTGGCCAGCACCTCGACGCTGAGGCCGAGGAAGCCGGTGAAGGCGAACCACTCGAAGCGCACCGGGAGGAAGGCCACGAGCGCGGCGAGCACGCCTACGGTGAAGGCCGCGTTGGTGACCTTCGGCCAGTAGAACGAGGCGATCACCGGGAACACCAGACAGCCCCAGAGGGCCCCGACGAACACCAGGAGGTCCAGGATGTTGAACTGCGCCGTGGCGAAGTACAACGCCGCTCCCGTGGCCACGATCATGGAGATGCGGCCGACCAGCAGCATGGTCTTCGGCTTGGCGTTCTTCTTGCCCACGGACTGGCCGTAGATGTCCGCCATGACGATGGAGGACAAAGCGGCCAGGTCCGAGTCCGAGGTGGAGGACAGGGCGCCGATGATCATGACGAACGCCAGGCCCAGCAGCACGGGTCCGAGGTAGGTTCCGGCCATCTGCGGGATGAGGTTGTTGACGTCCCCGCCCATGGGCTCGACGCCCAGGTACAGGGCCATCACGCCGAGCATGCCGATGCCGATCACGGAGCCGCCGTAGCCGATGGTGGCGGTCACGAAGGTCGGCTTGATCAGGTCCTCACGCACGGCGAACAGCCGCTGGGCGATGGTCTGGTTGCCGATGGCGTAGGCCAGCACGGCCGCGATGTACGGCGCGCCCTGGTTCATGAACGCCTCGGAGGAGAAGAAGTTGCCCTGCTGCTCGGTGACGTGGCCCGCGGCCACGCCGGCCTCGAACATGCCCGGCCCGCCGGCCACGAAGAAGATCACCGGGATGATCACCACGGCGGCACCCAGCATGAACATCACCTGGGCGAAGTCGGTGAGCACGGAGGCCCGGAAGCCGGACCACAGGGTGTACATCAGCACGCCGGCCGCCACGATGACGATGCCCGCGCCGAAGCTGAGCGGGGAGAGCATGGAGATCAGTGCGCCGCCGGCGATGAAGTTGGAGGTCAGCGAGATCAGTGAGCCCAGGACGTTGGACCCGGCCAGCATCAGCTGGGAGGACCGGCCGTGGCGTGCGTACATGACCTCGGCGAGGGTGTGGGCACGCGGCGCGACCTTGCGGATGCGCTTGCCGAAGGGATAGATGAAGAGGATCATCAGGGCTCCCCAGAGCCCGTAGTGGATGGGGCCGGAGATGCCGTAGGTGTAGCCCGCGGTGGCGGAGGCGTACATGGAGGAGGCCCAGATCCAGGTGGCGGTCATGGAGGCCGCCGAGATGCCGAAGCCGATGTTGTTGCCGGCGGTCATGTAGCCGTCAGCGTTCTCCTTCTTCCGGCTGATGCCCACGGACATCCACATGGTTCCGCCGTAGAAGAGGATCAGCAGCAACACCACTGCCAAGATCCCTAGTTGATTGAATTCCTGAGCGGGTGGCATCCCGGTCCTTCCATCTCGGCGACAATGACAGCGGCCCGCGTAGTGGTTCTCCGCGGACCGCGATGTGGCAGCCGAGTCCGGCTGCCGGTGGCCCCCTCGGACCACCTGTGACGGCCTGTGGGGCCATCCCGGCGGGAGCCGCACAAGCGGGTCTGCACGTCATCCGTGTGCACCCGGCGGGGCTCACTCGCACCGGCGCTGGCTCCTTCGCCAACCGATGAAGTCTCTCATGTTTGCAACCGCAATACCAGTTGGATTGTCGACAATAGGGCGAAATTGCCTGGTCGGCTGGTGGTTGACGCCGCTGAGTGAGGGTGGATTCGGAGAGAGGCCGCGGGCAGGAGTATGATGGCGAAGCGCCTTCCGGCGGTGACCGGAAGGGTGAGGGGCCTTAGCTCAGTTGGTAGAGCGTTTCGTTCGCAATGAAAAGGTCAGGGGTTCGATTCCCCTAGGCTCCACACCGGTGATCTCTCAGGAGATCGGCGACAGCCCGGACCCATGCGTGGGTCCGGGCTTTTCGTTCGCCGGGGACGAGGGACAGGGGATTCTCCTGCCAGACGGATCGTGCCGGGCCACAGTGATCATCACTGTGGCCCGGCAGGATGGCTGTGGCCGGCCGCCCGGACTACTTCCCCGCCAGCTCCGGGTGGAACTTCGCAGTGACCTGCGGGTGCGCGCGCACGAAGCCCTTGAGCATGTTGGAGCCGAAGGACGCGAGCATGGGGTTGTCCGGATCGTCGGAGACCCCGCGCGCCTCGGCGGCCAAAGCGGCCGGCAGCTCGACGGGCTCGATCACGGCATCCAGCCGCGGCGAGTAGAAGAACGGCACGGAGTAGCGGTCCACGCCCTCGTCCGGGGCCGTGGCCCGGTGGATGGTGGCCATGAGGTAGCCGCCCGTGGCCACCTCCAGCATCTCGCCGAGGTTCACCACCAGCGCGCCGTGGATCGGTTCGACCGGCAGCCATTCGTCCTGGCCGTAGGGCCGCACCTCGAGCCCGCCCACGAGGTCCTGCAGCAGTAGGGTGATGAAGCCGTAGTCGGCATGCAGTCCCACACCCTGGGCACCGGCCTCCTTCACGCCGCCCACGTAGTGCGCCAGTTTGGCCATCCAGGCGCGGTCGCCGGTGAAGGCCTCGGCGAAATGGTCCTCGTCCAGTCCGATGGACACGCACAGGGCCTTGAGCAGGTCCTCGCCCACCCGGTCCATCAGTGCGGTCCACGCCATGGCGGTCCGCTCGAGCTCCGGCCTGTCCGCGGGCCACTGGTTCGGGCCCTGCAGATGCCAGTACTCCTCGCCGGGCCTGATCCGCTCTGCGGGCACGGGAGCGCGCTCGGGGGAGAAGTCGATCTGCTCGCGAGAGTCCGGGCGGCCCTGTGTGCGTTCGGCACCCACGGAGGAGTAGCCGCGGTAGTGCGGGGAGTTCTGGTTGTGCAGTGCCAGCTTCTCCTCCTCGGGCCGGGCGAAGAACTCAGCGGTCACCCGGAACAGCTCGTCCACCTGGCCTTCGTCTGCGCCGTAGTTGACGATCTGGAAGAAGCCCACGTGGTGGGCCGCGTGGCGCAGTCGGTCCAGGAAGTCCGGGGCGAAGGTGCCGTCCGCTGCGCGCATGGTGGACAGGTCCAGCACGGGGATGTCCAGCCCTGCCGGGCTGGCCGCGGAGTCAGGGGTCGCAGAAGTCATGGAACCAGTGAACGACGCCGGCCCCCGCCTGCGCGTGCAGGTTGCCTTGGACTACCTCGGGTGACGGGAAATCGTCACAACGTGGCGTTCGGAGAACCGTTGGTGTTTAATGCCCACTCCAGTAGAGCCTGGCCCGCCTCCTCGTGGCGGGACCCATGCGCCCCGAACCCCTTGGCGGCGAGGTCCTCCCCGGTCAGGACGGGATACGGGGTCTCGGGGACGCCGTCCTCGTGGCGGACGTCCACGTGGGTCACGCGGTCCCCGTGGGCGTGCAGCCAGTCGGCCATGGCGTAGTCCGTGCGGGAGTCCCCGCACGTGAACCACTGGACCGGCAGCTCGCCGTCCGCGGCCACCCGTTCCCAGCCCCGGGCGGCACCGAGGTCCTTGCCGCTGGAGACGTGTTCCACGTCCGAGGAGATGATGGTCGAGTCCAGCTGGAACGCCCCGCCTGCCTCCGCCCCGGTGCCTGACGAGGCGAGCAGGCCCGTCACCTCGGCCTCGAAGTGGGCCTGGGCCTCGCGGTAGCGCTCCAGCTCCAGCCCCACCGTCATCTCGGCGGAGAACATGGCCAGCTTCGTGTCGTCGTAGAACATGCTGTCCGCGTAGTCGTCCAGCAACCGGACCAGGCTGGACTCGAGATCGGCGGGAATCCGCATGTCGGAATCGACCTGCACCCAATCCGGCACCGAGGTGCCGCGCGTGGCCCGGGGCAGGCCGGCGTCGTGCCCCGGGTGTCCGGTGATGAGGGGCGTGAGCTCGGCGAAGGAGAATTGCACGGCGCCCTTCTCGCAGACCGCATGGAAGCGTGCGTCCGCCGGGAGCCCGGCGGCCAGCAAGGGGGCGGCGAGCTGCTGGAGGATGAAGTCGGCGGAGCGGCCGGTGTTGAACACCACGGGCGCGCCGCGGCCGGCCAGGTCCACCAGCGCCGTCAGGATGCCCTCGGGGACCCGGCGGGTCTCGGGGGAGGCGATGGGGCCGTCCACGTCCAGGAGCAGCCCGAGGGGCGGAAGAGAGCGCATGGCTCCAGCCTAGATGCCGGCGCCGAGGTGTTCGCCTAGTGTGGTGCGCACCATAGTCTTCCCGCACCGAAGGGGTCCTCGTGTCCAGCCCGCAGGATGTCAACCCCCGCCGCGAGGCGGACGGCCGGCGCATCTTCACGGAGAACGATCTCGGCCGCTATTTCGGGGCGGTGGATCCGCGGGTCCTGGCCCGGGACCGGCGCCGGCGTCACCGGCGGCACGCGATCGCCCTGGTGCTGGTGGCCCTGGTGGTGGCCGGGACAGCGGTCACGGCGGTGCAGGTGCTGCTCGGTGCGTGGACCATCCCCGGGTGGGAGGCGGCCCCGCCGGACGAGCCGGTCCTGTGTCCGGCCGGGGACGTCGGGTACTCGAAGGAGTCCACCGTGACCGTCTACAACGGCACCACCATCGGCGGCCTGGCCGGGGAGGTGGCCAACGCCCTCGAGGCTCGGGACTTCGTGATCGGCGGGGTCGGGAACCAGGGCTTCACCACCTCCAACATGGTGGCCGTCATCCTGTCCGGAGAGGGTGGCCGGGAGACCTCGCTGGCCATCCAGCGGAACCTCGAGGGCTCGGTCTACCGGCCGGACGATCGGGAGGAGGACACGGTGCACATCATCATGGGCACCAAGTACTCCGGGCTGGTCCCGGAGGACGCGGTGTCCACGGATCCCGGGCCGCTGGACTGCCAGCGGCTGGAGACCGAGTCCCCGGCGGCCGCCCGGGGCTGAGGCCTGCGAACCCTTCGAGGGGCGCCCGGGGGTTCACCCGCCGGAGCCGAAGACCAGCGGCACCAGCGTGTACATCACGAGCATGATCAACCCGATCGAGATCACGTTGAGCCAGATTCCCGCGCGGGTCATCTGCTTGATGGAGACCTCGCCCGAGCCGAACGCCACGGCGTTGGACGGGGTGGCCACGGGCAGCATGTAGGCGGAGCAGACGGCCAGGGTCACGGCCATGGTCATGAACAACGGATCCATGCCCAGGCCCACGGCCACGGCCCCGAAGATCGGGAAGAACGCGGCGGCGGTGGCGGTGTTGGAGGTCAGCTCGGTCAGGACCATGCCCACCACGATCACGACGAGGATGACCACCCAGGCGGGCACGCCCTGCAGGGCGCCGACCTGGTTGCCCAGCCACTCGGAGAAGCCGGTGGCGGTGAACATGGCGGACAGGGACAGGCCGCCGCCGAAGAGCAGCAGCAGGCCCCACGGAATCTCCTTGGCGGCGGACCAGCGCAGCAGGGCGGCACCGGTGCGGTCAACGGATCGCTTCTGGGCGGGGACCAGGAAGCAGGCGATCGCGGCGGCCATGGCCACCTGGGTGTCAGAGATGGTGCCCAGGAACGGCAACGCCTCCGCCACGGCGGGGATCTCCGCGATGAAGGGCACGAACACCCAGAAGACGATGGCGAACAGGAAGATGATGCCGATCCGGCGCTCGGGGGTGGTGAGCCGGCCGAGCTGGGCCAATTGGTCCTTGATCATCTGCTTGCCGCCGGGGATCTCGGAGACCTCGGCGCGGAACACGAGCTTGGTCAGGACCAGCCAGGCGATGAACACCATGACCACGGCCCACGGGACACCGATGAGCATCCACTGGCCGAACTGCAGGTCGTATCCGTGGGACTCGAGCAGGTAGGCCTTCATCAGGGCCATCGGCGGCTGGCCGATCAGGGTGGCCGTGGAGCCGATGGTCACGCCGTAGGCCACGCCCAGGAGCATGGAGGCGGCGAACTTCTTGCCGGCCGCCGCCGGATCCACGGAGCGGACCAGCTGCAGGATGGACACGGCGATCGGCACCATGATGACCGCAGTGGCGGTGTTGGACACCCAGGCGGAGATGAAGGCCGAGGCCGCCATCAGGCCGAGGACGATCTGCGCCGGCCTGGTGCCGACCATGCGGATGGTCAGCAGCGCCACGCGCAGGTGCAGGTTGGACTTCTCCGTGGCCAGGCCCAGGATCACGCCACCCATCACCAGGAACACCACCGAGTTGGCGTAGGGGGCGGCCACCTCGGCCATGGTGCCCATGCCGAACAGCGGGAACAGCACCAACGGCAGCAGGGACGTCACGGGGATGGGGGCGGCCTCGGTCATCCACCAGATCGCCATCCAGAGGGCGCAGCCGGCCACGGCGCGGCCCTCGAAGGACAACGACGCCGGCAGCACCAGTGCCAGCACCAGGCCGGCCACCGGCCCCAGGGCCAGCAACCACCAGTTGCGCCTGCCTCCGGAATCGAGGGCGTCGCCCTGCTGCCCGATCTGCGGGTCGGGCTTGGGGCCGGACTGCTGGCCGGGCTTCGGCGTGAGGGTCTCGGACGCGGACGGTGTCATCGCATTGATCCTTGAACTGGTCTGAAAGTGTGAGTCAACACACCGTACGCGGATCAATGCACGGGTAGAAGTACACATTCAGGCGTCATTGATAGGCGTGGCGTTCTAATATGTCCGGAACCGGTCTTTCACTTGTGAGTCATGTCATCCCTACGCTGGACCGGAGCCGATACCGGCATGACATTCAGAGAGGGGGTGGCGCCCGTGGACCTGCGCCAGATGCGTTACTTCGTGGCGGTGGCCGAGGAACGGCACTTCGGGAGGGCGGCAGAGCGGCTCCACATGGCGCAGCCACCCCTGTCCCAGCAGATCAAGCAGCTGGAGGCGACCCTCGGCACCCGGCTCTTCGAGCGCACCACCCGCCGCGTGGACCTCACCGATGCCGGGCAGCTGATGCTCGAGCGAGCCCGCCAGATCCTGGCCGACGTCGATGCCCTGACACAGGACGTGAGAGAGGTCGGTGACGGCGCCGCCGGCGTGCTGCGCGTCGGCTTCGTGGGATCGGCCACCTACCGGGTGATGCCGGCCCTGGTGCAGTTGGCTCGGAGCGAGCTGCCCGGGGTCCGGCTGCACGTGATGGGGGAGATGCTCACCCCGCAGATCGAGCAGAGCCTGCTGGAGAATCGCCTGGATGCCGCCGTGCTGCGCCCACCTGTGCAGTCCTCGGAGTTGCTGCTGGACACCCTGGAGGGGGACAGCCTGGTGGTGGCCCTGCCCGCACACCACCGCCTGGCCACGGGGGGCGGCCCCGTTCACCTGGCCGAGCTGGCCGGGGAGGACTTCGTGGGCTACCCGCAGGGCTCCACCGTGGCCACCATCACCTCGGAGGCCTGCCGCGGCGCTGGCTTCCGTCCGCGGGTGGTGCAGGAGGCCACGGAGACCTCGACCCTGCTGGCGTTCGTGGGGGCGGGCATGGGCCTGGCCCTCGTGCCCGACGGCGCCCGGCGGGCCGCCGCGTCCCCCGTCGCCTACCGCGAGCTCGTCACCGCGCCCGCCGTCGGCCTGGCCGTCGCGTGGAAGCGGGACAGTCTCTCCGCTCTGATCCCGGCCTTCCGCTCCCTCGTGCACCGTGCGGTGGACGAGGTCCGTCATGGCCCCGCCACCCCCGAGCCGCAAAATGACCCCACCCCCACCAAAGTGACGCCTCCCCGTCACTTTGTGCCCACCTCGACCGCATCGGACCCAGGACCCCAGGAGCGCCCGTGAAGATCACCGGCATCGAAGCCATCCCCTACGCCATCCCCTACAACCACCCGCTGGCGTTCGCCTCCGGCTCCGTGGCGACCGCAGACCACGTGCTGGTGAGGATCCACACGGACGAGGGGGTGACCGGGGTGGCGGACGCACCGCCACGGCCCTACACCTACGGCGAGACGCAGGTGTCCATCAAGAACGTGGTGGAGGAGCTCTTCGCCCCGCAGATCATCGGCCTGGATCCCTTCGACCGCGAGAAGATCCACGCCGTGATGCGCCGGACCATCCACAACCAGGTGGCCAAGGGAACCGTGGACATCGCCCTGTGGGACCTGGCCGGCAAAGCTCTGGGCCAGCCGGTGCACAAGCTGCTCGGCGGTTGGACCGACTCGATGCGCGTCTCCCACATGCTCGGGTTCAAGCCGGCCCAGGAACTGCTGGACGAGGCGCTGCGGTTCGGCGAGGACTACGGCATCACCACCTTCAAGCTCAAGGTGGGACGACGGCCCCTGTCCCTGGACATCGAGGCCTGCCGCGTACTGCGGGAGGGCCTCGGTGAGGGTGTGGAGCTCTACCTGGATGCCAACCGCGGCTGGACCGCCAACGAGGCCCTGCAGGTGCTGCAGCAGACCGAAGGTCTCGGCCTGACCCTGCTGGAGGAGCCGTGCGACGCCAAGGAGGCCATGAGCCGGCGCCGACTGGTGGAGAAGTCGCCCATCCCCGTGGTGGGGGACGAGTCCGTGCCGACGGCCGGGGACGCCTCCCGCGAGCTGCTCTCGGGTGGCTGCAACGCGATCTGCATCAAGACCGCCCGTTCCGGGTTCACCGAGGCCACCGAGATCCTGGGGCTGTGCACCGGGCTCGGCGTGGACGTGACCATGGGCAACCAGATCGACACCCAGATCGGCTCGCTGGCCACGGTCACCTTCGGTGCGGCCCACGAGGCGACCTCCCGCCGGGCCGGGGAACTCTCCAACTTCCTGGACATGTCGGATGACCTGCTCGCCGAGCCGATCTCCATTGTTGACGGCCGGATCTCCGTGCGGGACCTGCCGGGCGTCGGCGCCGAGATCAGCGAGGACAAGCTGGCCCGCTACCGCACCGACTCCTAACCCTCAGGCGCAAAGTGACGCCACCCCCACCGTTGTGACGCGGCTGCGTCACTCTGTGCCCGAGCAACAGGGCCGCGCCCGGTGCGGTGGGGTGCGGGTTGGTGCGGTGTGGTCAGGCGGACCATCGGATCGAGGCACGACGACGGCGCGGCACCCGGTTGCGCACCAGCAGTTCCGCAAACCGCTGGGGATCCAACGCGTCAGCCCAGCCCCAGCGAACGAACCGGTGGCCGAGCTCGCGGAGGGCATCCTCTCGCCGCTTCTCCCGGCGTAGCGACTCTGCAGGGTCGGCACCGGCCACGGAGTACTTGCCCCACCCGTCGGATTCTCCGATCAGACCCAGTTCCTCCCACCAGAAGTCGACCCGGTAGTCCACGCCGTCGGCGCCGGTCAGGTGGGTCTGGAGCTGCGGCAGCACGAAGCCGAGCTCGATCATCCGAGCGCGGCTCAGGGATTCCCCGGGTGATTCGCTGAGGTGGGTGGAATGCCGGAGCACTCGGTTGAGCCAGGAGGCCCCGGCGGCTGTGGCTTCACGTCGAACCAACTGCTCCAGGCCGGGGCGAGTGAGCCGGAGGCCCTCACGGTTGCGCCCGGACAACAGGCTGTCGGCGATCACGAGTGCCTCGCTGAAGTCCAGGCCGGACAAGGTGTCCACCAGATGCTCGCGGAGGTCCACGCTACGCAGCGAGGTGTGGATGCCAGGCCAGACTGGCTCCTCAAGTGTGACGGATGGTTCCCGGAAGACGTTGCGAGTCCGGTGGATGTAGGGCAGGTCCTCCGCATCCCGCAGGTGGGCCTCGTGGTACCCGGGCATGGTGGTCTGCAGCCCCGCCCGCGATGGTGTTGGGGTGACCACCTCCACGGCGGCCGGTGTCTCGACGAGGGGAACCCCCCGCAACACCAGGGCCGTGGTGCCGGTGAAGACCGGTTGGTGCCTGCGCCCCGCAACCGCCTTGACGGTGGTCATGAAGCGTTGGAAGGAGGTGGCTCCGAGCCAGGTCGCGGTGTCCACGTAGAAGCCATGGCGCACCCGGACCAGGCTTCCGGCAGCGAAGGCACGGCCCAGAGATTTCCTGGACCGGCCGCCGTCGTTCCCCGGGGTCAGCAGGGGCAGGGGAGCAAACCGCTCATACGTGTCATCCATGCGCTCCAGCATCCCAGCGCGAACCGGCCGCCCCTCACGGTTATCCACAAGCTGTGGATCACGGTGCGGGACGGCCGGTCAGCGGGGCACAAAGTGACGGGCGCGCGTCACAACGGCGGGGGCGGCGTCACTTTGCGCGCGGAGGGGTCAGGACTCGTTGACGAGCGGTCGGATGCCGCACAGGCGCATGGCCTGGCCATAGGTCTCGACCATCTGGTCCTCGATCTCCTCCGGGGTGAGCTTCTTGTTGGCGCTCTGGGTCTGCAGGGCCGGCACCGGGAAGACCTTCATGGCCTTGTCCGTCAGCACCGTGCCGCCGATGGTCGCCGAGAAGGCCTTGACCAGCTTCTGTGCCTCGCCTCCGTGGGCCATGATCGCCACCACGCGGGGGACCTTCTTGAGGAAGCGGTTGAAGGGCTTGATGCCGCTGGAGATCTTGTCCTTCGTGAGATTCAGGGCGTAGTCGTCCTGGGTCCACGGGTGGACGGTCCAGGGGATGGTGTGCTTCGGGTCCAGGCCGGCGGCAGCGAAGACGCGCAGCAGACGTTCGGCGGAATCGTCGTCATTCTCGTGGGAGAGGAAGCCGGACGCGGTGCCGGGGCCGGGCGCGGGCGTGAGCACCAGGATCCGGGCCCCGTCCACGTCGTAGAAGGGGTCCACATAGGGAATGGAACCCTTGCCTGAGGTCTGCAGGGAGTCGCAGAGCTGGGTGATCGGGGCGATGTTCTCGTCGTGTAGACGTTCTTGGCAGTCGGAGGCGTAGGCAGGGTCGGACATCTGGCGCATGGGTGCTGTCCCTCAGTGTTGATGTGTGATGCTCCGGCCGGATTGAACCGGCGCGCTGCCCCCCAGTCTACGAGCCGGTCTTCACCCGAACGGAGGACCACTCCTCCGAGAGCGGGATATTCGCGTTCAGGCGGTGTCCGCGGGCCTCGATGTCCTTCCAGATGGTGTCCCGGTTGATGTCCGAGCGACCGCCCTTCGGGTAGGCGATCCACAACAGTCGCGCGCCGAGGGCGGCCTCCAGCCAGTCGTCCAGTACCCCGTCCAATGACTTCTGGTCCTGGGCGAACAGCATGATGGCGGTGGCCTGGGTGATGTCCTGCGTCAGGGTCACGCCCTCCGGCAGTGGATCCAGCAGGGCGTGCAGGCCCTGGTGGCCCCCGCCGAGGTAGAGGGTGTCGCTCGGCTTGATGAACAGCTTCTGGGCTGTCGTCTTCGCGGACTGGGCGGGCTGAGCGGGCTGTTCCGGGGTGGTGGCCATGCCCCCATTCTGCCCCGCCCCGCGCTATCCGGGCAGGACTCACGGGGGGATTCCTGCCCGGGCCGTGCCGATCAGCGGGACGTCCATGCTGCCAAGGTCTGACATCTGACGGAGGCAGAGCCCGGTGGGGAGGGCGGGTCCGCTATTCTGCGAGTGTCATCACGCGGAGGGGAATCGCGCCAAGGACACGAAGATCATGGCTGGTTTCTGGGCAAGCAAGTCGGTGGGGGTCAAGATTGCCGCCGGGGCGGTGGCGGTAGCGGTCGTGGGAGGTGCCGCCGGCGTCGCAGTGGCGCAATCGGGTGGATCGGCAGAGGATCGCGATCAGGCGACTGTGGTCCGGGTGATCGACGGTGACACCTTTGACGCTCGAATCGACGGCGAGGTCGAACGGGTGCGTCTGCTCAATGTCGATACGCCGGAGACCAAGCATCCGGAGAAATCGGTGCAGTGTCTGGGCCCCGAGGCCGCCGATCTCCTGGAGGAGCTGTTGGCCCCCGGCGATCAAATCGATCTCGTCTACGACATCGAACGATTCGATCGCTACGACCGGACGCTGGCCGGTGTCTACAAGGACGATTCCCTGGTCAACGCCGACCTGGCCGAAGCCGGCCTGGGTGTGGCCGTTCTCTTCGAACCCAACGACCTCTTCTACCCGGAGGTGCTGGCCGCGCAGGAACGGGCCGAGGAGGCGGAGGCGGGGCTCTTCGATCCGGGCCTCGAGTGTGCACTCCCGGCTCTGGCGGAGGCTCTCCCGCCACTTGAGATTCTTCCCGGAGAGATCCCGACGGATGCCGCCGACGTGGCCTCTGCCTTGGCCGCCGCTGTACCGGTCATCGCCGCGGGAGAGGTACTGGACGGCGCCGTGGGCCTGGTGGAATCCGGCAGCCATGCAGTCCTCTCAGCCGCATACGGGGACGTGGCCCCGCGCCTGAGAGAACGGCTCGACGAAGCGCTGCCTTCCGCGCTGGCATTCCAAGAGGGTCTGTTGGCGCGCCAAGCCGAGCTGAAGCAGGCAGCCGAGGAGAAGGCGGCTGAGGAGAAGGCTGCGGCAGAGCGTGCGGCTGCGGAGAAGGCCGAGGAAGAGCGGAAGGTCGCCGAGGAGAAGGCTGCGGCAGAGCGTGCGGCTGAGGAGAAGGCCGCGGCAGAGCGTGCGGCTGCGGAGCGGGTGGCCGAAGAGCAGCGTGTGGCCGAGGCCGAGGCCGAGGCCGAAGCTGAGCGGCAGCGACAGGCAGAGGCCCAGCGCGAGGCAGAACAACAGCGGGAGGCCGAGCGCCGCCGTGTCGCTCCGCCGCAACAGGCCCCGCGACCCCAGCGACCCTCCAGCGGTTATGGGACGGACGCTGATTACCCGGGATACACCGGCCCTCGGTGCTATGCACCCGGCGGCCAGTCTTGGAGGCCTTGCTGATTCCCTTCCCCGTCAATGACCGGAGCAGGCCTGGAGGGCCTGCCCGGGGTCAGCTGGTGGGTCCGCCCGGGGTCGGTACGAGATGTGCTGACCGCCGTCGCCGGGGGAATGCGGGATCCTCTCCGTCCTCAGTCCTGCCGAGCCGTGCTCCGGTTCTCCCCGTAGGTCAACCGGAGCACGCGGCCCTCGGACTCCAGTTCGTCCCGGGCCTTCTTGGACTTCTGGACCCCGGCCACGTCCACTGGCGGCAGCTGGATGGCCACCTCTGACGGCACGCCGGCGAGCAGCTGGCGGGCCCGGGCCACCTCGGCGTCCACGTGGGCGCCGAGCAGCAGGACGATGTTGAAGACCCAGAGCACGAACAGCAGGGCCATGACCGTGCCGATGACGCCGTAGGAGCTGTATCCGGCGAATTGGGACAGGTAGATGGACATGGCCACACCCGCCACGGCGATGCCCACGATCGCCAGGACCGAACCGATGCTCAGCCAGCCGGACCTGGGCTTGCGGATGTTCGGGGTCACCAGGTAGAGCAGTGCGATCAGGCCGATGATGATCACCAGGATGACGGGCCACTTGGCCCAGGCCCAGATGGGCAGGAAGGACTCGGTGAGGAACGTGAGCGTTCCGCCCAGTCCGAGCGGTTCGGCGATGGGTCCGAGGACTCCGGTCACCAGGGACTGGTTCAACGCCAGCGAGACGAGGATCAGGACGATCCCCAGCAGCTCGGCCAGGGTGACCGCCAGCATCGTGAGGATCTGGCGGACGAACTTGCGCCCCTCGTCCACGCCGTAGACGGTGTTCATGCACCGCGCGAACGCCTTGACGTAGGCGGAGGCGGACCACAGTGCCGTGGCGATACCGATGATCAGCGCGATCACCCCGCCGGACGATGAGGAGATCATGGTGTCCACCATGTTCGTGACCAGGCTCTGGTAGTCGGAGGGGACGAATTCGACCACGAGATCCTCCACCAGTGAGGTGACCGTGTCCGCATTGTTGGCCAGCACCAAGGTGATGATGGAGAAGATCGCCAGAAGGGCCGGGGCCAGGGACAGGACCATGAAGTAGGTCAGCATGGCGGCGAGGTCAGTGCCGCCGTTGGCCCCGAACTGCTTGACGGCGCGCTTGAAGGCGTACTTCCACCCAGCGCCGTTGAGCTTGCCCGGCGTGGGCGGTGCGCCGTCGAAATCCCGGGCGGCCCGGTCCGCCGCCTCGAGAGTCGCCTCGATGGGGTCATTCGTGGACATGGTGTGTCCCCTCCGTAGTCGTCCGGCCCTCACGGTTCCAGGTGAGTTCCTGTTTCCACTCATCCTGCAGGCTCCCGCCCGGATCTGAAAGTACCGCGGGGTTTCGGGGCCGCTACAGTCGGCTGGGTGCCCTTGGAGACGAAAAGGGCAGGAAGGACAGGTACGTGGCTGTTTCCCTCACCGCTCGACAAGGGGCGTTGGCCGGACTGTTGACGGCAACCGCAGGATTCGTGGATGGACTCGCCTTCATCCACCTCGGCGGATACTTCGTCTCTTTCATGTCCGGCAACTCCACCCGCGCCGGCTCCGATCTGGCCACGGGGGATCTGCGGGGCTGGGCCCTGGCCATGGGGCTGGTGTTCTTCTTCGTGGTCGGGGTGGTGTTGTCCTCCCTGGCCGTCCATCTGCGCGAGGCCAGGTCCGGACGGCAGCTGCCGGCGGGCCCGCGGTCCACGGCAGTCTGGGTGTCACTGGCCCTCCTCCTCGCCGCGGCCGTCTGCGCCTCGGTGCCCGCCCTGCTTGTGGCGGTGCCACCCGTGATCGCCGCGGGCATGGGGGCCGTCAACGGCACGTTCACCCGGGCCGGAGAGGTGACCGTGGGGTTGACCTACATGACCGGGACGCTGGTCAAGACCGGGCAGCACCTGGCCCACGCACTCACTGGGGGCAGCCGTACCGTCTGGTTGCGGTATCTCGCGCTCTGGGCAGCCATCGCCGTCGGATCCATCGCCGGCGCCGTGACCTACCAGGCCGTTGGCCTGGCCGCGCTGTGGGTCGCCGTGCTCCTGCTCCTGGGACCGGCCGTGCTGTTGAGCCTGCGGCATCGCCGGTTGCCCTGACGCCGTCCGGGTGCGGGCGGCTCTGTCTTGCGCCGCGGACTGTGCCTGGTCGGTTAGGTTCGTTACATGATCAAGTACCTGGGCTCCAAGCGGTTGCTGGTGCCCGTGCTGGGGGCCATGGCGGACGCGGTCGGCGCCCGGGCCGCCGTCGACCTCTTCTCCGGGACCACCCGCGTGGCCCAGGAATTCAAGCGCCGCGGGATCCACACCACGGCCTCTGACCGGGCCACCTACACCGGCGTGCTGGCCGGTTGTTACATCGCCAACGACGCGCGGTCCACGGACCGCGCGGAGCTCGCCGGAATCCTGGCGGACCTCCAGGGAACGACGCCGGCCCGCGGCTATGTGACGGCGACGTTCTGCGAGCAGGCGCGCTACTTCCAACCCAAGAACGGCATGCGGATCGACGCCATCCGCCAGCGGATCGAGGAGGAGTATGCCGGGACCGACTGGTACCCGATCCTGCTGACCTCCCTGATGGAGGCGGCGGACAGGGTGGACTCCACCACCGGCATCCAGATGGCCTATTTGAAATCCTGGGCCCGGCGCTCTGGACGGGACCTCGAGCTCCGGATGCCCGAGTTGCTGGACGGACCCGGCGCCGTGGTGGTGGGGGACGTCATGGACACGGTGGACACCTTGCCTGCGGCGGACCTCTACTACGTGGACCCGCCGTACAACCAGCACCGCTATTACGCCAATTATCACGTGTGGGAGACCCTGGTCCGGTGGGACGAGCCCGAGCACTACGGGGTGGCCTGCAAGCGGGTGGACGTCCGGAACGAGGAGACCCGCAGCGTCTTCAACTCCAAGCGCACCATGCCCGCCGCGCTCGCGGACGTGCTCTCCAGGATCCGCTCCGAAGTGGTCATCGTCTCCTACAATGACGAGTCCTGGATCACCGCGGAGGCTATGGAGGACTCGCTGCGGGAGGCCGGGCATGAGGAGGTGGCCGTGCTGGGCTTCGATTCCAAGCGCTACGTGGGCGCGAGCATCGGCATCCACTCGCCCACGGGCCAGAAGGTGGGCAGGGTGTCCCACCTGCGCAACACGGAGCTGGTGTTCATCGCCGGACCGCGCGAACGGGTCGAGGCCGCCCGGGCGGCAGCCAGAGGCCGGACCGCCACAGACCGAGACGGTCAGGGCCGTCAAGACCGTCACGACAGGAGAGAATGTGTCCGCACCGTTTGAGTTCGAGATGGACCTGCGCTGGTCAGACCAGGACGCCCAGGGCCACGTCAACAACGCCAGGATCGTGACGCTGGCCGAGGAGGCGCGGATCCGGTTCCTGGCCTTCCTGGTGTCCCGGGGGGAGGACAGCGGCGAGGGAGGCAATGTGGTGGTGGCCCGCCAGGAGATCGACTACCACGCCGAGACCCGGTATGCACCGTCCATCACCCTGCTGGTGTCCGTGGTGCGCATCGGCACCAAGTCCTACACGCTGCGCCAGCAGGGGATCCAGGACGGCCGCGCCGTCTTCACGGTGGACTCCATCGTGGTCAGAACGGATGGCTCCGGTTCCTCGCGGGCACTGACCGAAGACGAGCGCGCCGTACTGGAGGCCTGGACAGTCCGGGAATAGGCACCGAGTCCTGAACGGTTATGCACCCCTGGTGCCCGTCCCGGATGATTCCCGAGGATGATGCGGCGCCGCCGTGCAACCGAAGGAGAATCACCGTGACCGAGACCATCCAGAACACCGAGGCCACCGCGCTGGAGCCAGTGGACCCGAAGGCACTGGACCTGCTGTTCCATGACGCCCGAACCGCCAACACCTTCTCGGATGAGCCGATCTCCGCGGAGACCCTGCAGGCCATCTACGAGCTCACCAAGATGGGCCCGACCATGATGAACCTGCAGTCGCTGCGCATCACCTGGGTCCAGTCCGAGGCTCAGCGGTCCCGGTTGATCGCCCACGCCGGCGGCAACAACGCGTCCAAGGCCGAGTCCGCGCCGGCCGTGGCCGTGCTGTCCTGGGACGCGGACTGGCACGAGAACTTCCCGGTGTTCTTCCCGCACGCCCCGGAGCGCAAGGAGATGTTCTCCGACGCCGACTCCCGGGCGCTGATCGCCCGTCAGAACGCCTGGCTGGCCGCCGGCTACTTCATGATGGCCGTCCGGGCGCAGGGCCTGGCTGCCGGCCCCATGACCGGTTGGGACTTCGCCGGTGTGGACGCCGATTTCAACGCTGACTCCACCTGGAACGCCTTCATGGTGGTCAACGTCGGCAAGCCCGGTCCGGACGCCTGGTTCCCGCGGCTGCCCCGCCTGGACGAGGAGCTGGCGGTCACCACCGTCTGAGGATCAGTAGTTCGAGGGCGGGTCCGAGGCGGGGAAGGACTCCTCCTCCCACTCATCCACCCGCTCGTCATCGTGCTGGTGGGCTGCCGCCTCCACGGAGTCGTCGGAGAGCGGGGGCTCCTCAAGGGTGCCGTCGCCTGAGACCTGGGGCTGCGGCTCATCCAGGCGGTCCTCTTCGGGTACTTCCGGGTTCACGTGGTCCATGGCGGGTCCTTCCTCCGAGGGCGGGGTTCCAGTGTGGCCCCTGCCGCCGGGCGGGGCAAGCACCCGGGTGCCCCGCCCCACGGGGTGGAGGCGGGGCGCTCGTCACGCTCTTCGTGCGGACCGGCGGGACGTGAAGGACAGGATCAGGTACACCAGCGCACCGGCGAGGAATCCCCAGAACGGGGCGGCGATGTCCGCCACGGTCAGCCCGGAGGCCGTGACGGCCAGGGTGACGACGCCGGCCTCGAGACCTGCGGGGCCGCGCCGCCCGCCGCTGCCGGCCGGCTTGACCACGTCAGTCAGTGCCCCCTGCAGCGCCCCGATCAGGGCCACCCCCGCGGCGGCGGTGACCAGTTGTTCGGGAACCGCGCCCAACAGCTCCACGATGTTCTGGCCGGCGAAGCCGAAGGCCACGAAGAACACCCCACAGGAGATGCCGGCGACGTAGCGGCGGGCGGGGTCCTCGTGCGCCTCCCGGCCGCAGCAGATCCCGGCCGTGATGGCCGCCAGGTTGATGGAATGGGCCCCGAAGGGGGCGAAGAGCACCGAGCTGGCTCCCGCGGCACCCAGGAGCAGCCGGTCGTTCGCCGCATAGCCGTTCGAGTGCATCATGGCCAGCCCGGGGCCGTTCTGCCCGGCCATCGTGACGATCAACAGGGGGATGGAGATCCCCATGATCGCCTGCAGGTCGAAGACCGGAGCGGTCCACAGCGGCATGGTGAGGTTGGCGCTGAGCTGCGGGGCCGTCGTCGAGCCCGTGGCCAGAGCGAGGCCGGCACCCACGGCCAGGGCCACCAGCACGGCATACCGGGGCACCAGGCGGCGCCCGATGAAGTAGGCCAGCACCAGCCCACCGGCCACCACGGGCGCCTCGGCGGAGGCGCCGGCGGCATCGAGGACGAACGGCAGCAGGACTCCGGCCAGGACTCCGGCCATGATCGGCCGGGGGAGGGCCTGGAGGAGCCGCCCGAACCATCCGGTGGCCCCCAGGACGATGGTCAGGAGGCCGGTGACGATGAAGGCCCCGATGGCGGCCGGGTAGTCGTAGCCGCCCAGGGTGGTGATCAGCAGCGCGGCACCCGGAACGGACCAGGCCACCACCACGGGCTGGCGGGTCACCAGGCTCATGGCCACACAGACGATGCCGCTGCCCACGGAGATGGCCCAGACCCAGGACGCCGTCTGCGCGGGATCGAGCCCGGCCCGTTGGGCGGCGCCCAGGACCACGAGCAGCGGCCCGACATAGGAGATCGCCACCGCCACGAGCCCTGCGACCACGGCGGAAACGGAGACGTGCCGCCACGCCGGGCGGCGGGCGGTGGTGATGCCGGGAGGTGGATCGGTGAGCTGGGTCACGCAGGTCACGGTACGGCCCCGGGGCCTGCGTGCGCCAAGAGGGAAGTGGTGCTGATTCAGACGCTTTCGCTACGACCGCGACCCCCTGGGTCAGCCCTAGGGGAATACCTGATGTGACTGGGGTCACCGAACTTCAGACTTGCTGGATACGCATCTGGGGAAGCCTTCCGGCCGCCGCATTCGACAGGCCGGTGCCGTCCCTCCCCGTCCAGAAGGAGTACGACATGACCGAGAACCTGACTCACGTCCGGGACGTCCTCACGGACGCCGTGGTGGACGATCGCGAGAAGGGCATCATCCGGGCCAAGCGCGAGATCTTCACCGACGAGGAGGTCTTCGAACTGGAGATGAAGCACCTCTTCGAGGGCAACTGGGTGTACCTGGCCCACGAGTCCCAGATCCCGAACATCGGCGACTACTTCACCACCTACATCGGCCGCACCCCCGTGATGATCACCCGGGACAAGGAGGAGAACCTCAACTGCATCGTCAACGCGTGTTCGCACCGCGGGGCCATGCTGTGCCGGCGCAAGACGGACAACCGCACCACCTTCACCTGCCCGTTCCACGGCTGGACGTTCAAGAACTCCGGGGAGCTGCTGAAGGTCAAGGACGGCCGCAACGGCGGGTACCCGGAGGGCTTCAACACCAACGGCTCCCACGACCTCACCAAGGTGGCCCGCTTCGAGTCCTACCGCGGCTTCCTCTTCGGCTCCCTCAACGCGGACGTCCTGCCGTTGGAGGAGCACCTGGGCGATGCCACGAAGGTCATCGACTCGATCGTGGACCAGTCCCCGGACGGGCTCGAGGTGCTGCGTGGGGCCTCCACCTACACCTATGACGGCAACTGGAAGGTCCAGGCGGAGAACGGGGCGGACGGCTACCACGTGACCTCCGTGCACTGGAACTACGCGGCCACCACCGCCCGCCGCACGGCCGGGGACTCCGCCAACACCACCAAGGCCATGGATGCCGGCAAGTGGGGCAAGGTCAAGGGCGGGTTCTACTCCTACCCACACGGCCACCTGCTGCTCTGGCAGGAGTGGACCAACCCGCAGGACCGCCCGCTGTGGGACCGCCGTGAGGAGCTGGTGGAGAAGTACGGGGAGGAGATGGCGAACTTCATGATCAACATCTCCCGCAACCTGTGCCTCTACCCGAACGTCTACATCATGGACCAGTTCTCCTCCCAGATCCGCCACTTCCGGCCGATCTCCGCGGACCAGACCGAGGTCACCATCTACTGCATCGCCCCGAAGGGCGAATCGGCCGAGAACCGCGCCAAGCGCATCCGCCAGTACGAGGACTTCTTCAACGCCACCGGCATGGCCACCCCGGATGACCTGGAGGAGTTCCGCTCCTGCAACAAGACCTACTGGGCCACCAGCGCCAAGTGGAATGACATGACCCGCGGCTCGACCCACCAGATCGAGGGCCCGGACGAGCAGGCCGCGGCGCTGGGCATGACCGGGGTCATCGCCTCCGGCGCCCGCACCGAGGACGAGGGGCTGTACCCGATCCAGCACCAGTACTGGCACTCGGTCATGGAGCAGGCGGTCACCGCCGAGGAGTCCGCGGCCGTGGAGTCCGGCAGCGAGGCAGCCGCCACCGAGCCGGCGCTGGCCTGACCGATTCCCGCAGACGTCCGCGAACCGCACGAGGAGCAACCCACCATGACCACCCACGCCACTGCGGAGCCCACCGCCGTACCCACTGCCAAGACCGTCGAGGACGTCATCACCCTCGAGACCATCCGCGCCTTCCTCTACAAGGAGGCCCGGCTGCTCGATGACCGCCAGTTCGACGAGTGGCTCGAGTGCTACCACCCGGACTCCGAGTTCTGGATGCCGGCCTGGGATGACAACGACGAGCTGACCGAGGACCCCCAGTCCGAGATCTCGCTGATCTACTACGAGAACCGGGGCGGGATCGAGGACCGGGTCTTCCGGATCAAGACCGACCGTTCCTCCGCCACCTCCATGCCGGACCCGCGCACCGGGCACAACATCACGGACGTGGAACTGGTGGAGCGGGACGGGGACACCGTGAAGGTCCGGTTCAACTGGTTCACGCTGTACTACCGCTACCAGTCCGTGGACACGTACTTCGGGACCAGCCACTACACGATCGACCTCTCGGGGCCGGAGCCGGTGATCCTCGGCAAGAAGGTCGTGCTGAAGAACGACTACATCCACCACGTGGTGGACATCTACATGATCTGAGCGGTCCGGCCGCACACCGGACACCCCACCACGAGACCCACAGAATCACCCAGGAGGACATCATGGGCCATCAGGTAGCCCTCAGCTTCGAGGACGGCGTCACCAAGGTCGTCAAGGTCGGCGACTTCGAGACCATCATGGATGCCGCCTACAAGGCGCGCATCAACATCCCCTCGGACTGCCGCGACGGGGCCTGCGGGACCTGCAAGTCCTTCTGCGACTCCGGCACCTTCGACCCGGGCGACTTCATCGACGATGCCCTGACCGAGGACGAGCTGGAGAAGGGGTTCCTGCTGACCTGCCAGGCCGTCCCGGAATCGGACATGATGATCCAGGTCCCGGCCACGGCGGAGTCCGCGAAGACCTCGGCCGCCGCGTTCACCTCCACCCTGAGCCAGCTGGACAAGCACTCCGAGTCCACCATCTCCTTCACCCTGGACGTGCAGGACCGCGAGGAGCTGGCGTTCCTGCCGGGCCAGTACGTGAACATCAAGGTCCCCGGCGCGGACGCCGAGCGCTCCTACTCCTTCAGCACCGGTCCGGAGGATGAGAGCTCCTCCTTCATGGTGCGCATCACGCCCCAGGGTGCCATGTCCGAGTACCTGCGGGACCGTGCCGCGGTGGGGGACACCGTGGAGTTCAGCGGGCCGTACGGCTCCTTCTTCCTGCGCGAGCCCAAGCGGCCGCTGCTGCTGCTGGCCGGCGGCACCGGGCTGGCGCCGCTGATGTCCATCCTGGAGAAGCTCAGCGCCAACCCGCCCGCGGATCCCGTCCACCTGATCTACGGGGTGAGCCGCGAGGCGGACATCGTGGGCCTGGAATGGCTGCGCGCCTACGAGGAGAGGCTGCCGCAGTTCACCTGGGACCTCATCGCCTCGGAGGAGGGCACCTCGGCGCCCCACACCGGCTACGTCACCCAGATCATCGAGCCCCAGCACCTGAACGACGGTGACGTGGACATCTACC
Source organism: Citricoccus nitrophenolicus (assembly GCF_047305825.1). Lineage (GTDB taxonomy): Bacteria > Actinomycetota > Actinomycetes > Actinomycetales > Micrococcaceae > Citricoccus > Citricoccus nitrophenolicus. Next base: position 2,299,244 of record NZ_CP063070.1, read on the forward strand.
TCTGCGGGCCGCCGCCCATGGTCAACGCCGTGGCCAAGTGGCTGGACACCGAGGGCATCGAGCCGGCTAACTTCTACTTCGAGCGGTTCGCGCCCAAGGAGGCCACCGGCGGGGACGCCGAGACGGGTGCCCCGGCCTCCGCCGAGCAGGTCCGGTCCGAGGGGGACACCCTGACCCGGTCCGAGGCCGTCTCCTCCCTGACCACCGGCCGCCTGTCCTTCCGCAAGGAGGACAGCTACGCGCAGCTGGACGCCCGGATGGGTCTCGAACTGGCCATCTCCGGGCTGATGGTCGGCCGGCTCACGGACGAGCAGCTCCAGCAGTTCCGCCGCCTCGCCGAGGCCACCGCGGCCTGCGTGGGGGAAGGCACCGTCACGGACCCGGAGGAGTACGTGAAGACCAACGAGGCCTTCCACGAGTACCTCTTCACCATCTCGGACAATCCGGTCCTGCTGGAGTCCTACCGCCGGCTGGACCTCAGCGAGCAGATGTTCGCCACCTTCGAGCAGGGCACCGAGATCTTCACCCGGGTGGCCCAGGACCACCTGGACGTGGTCCAGGCCTTCGAAAACGGTGACGGCGAGCGGATCCGCGAGATCGTCATGGCCCACGCGCGGGACGCCAAGGACACCATGGCCACGGCCATCGACGTGGTCGAGTCAGGTTCCGGCGGCTCACGGCAGGGGCACGACGCCGGCCCGGCGGGCTCCGCGGCCGGCTCGACTGGCGCGGCGGTCGCCTGATGGCGGCCCCCTACGCCGGTCAGTTCATCACCCCGGGGCGCTTCGCCGGCAAGGTCGCGGTGGTCACCGGGGCGGCCCAGGGGATCGGTTCGACGGTGGCCGAGCGGATCGGTGCCGAAGGCGGCACGCTGGTGCTCGTGGACCGCGCCGAGTTGGTCCACGAGGTGGCCGCCGCCCTGACGGAGCGCGAGGCCTCCACCGGGTCCGGGGGATCGGCCACGGCCGTCACCGCCGACCTGGAGACGTTCGCCGGTGCCGAGGCCGCCGTGGCGGCGGCGGTGGCCGCGCACGGCCGGGTGGACGTGCTGGTGAACAACGTGGGCGGGGCCATCTGGATGCGCCCCTTCGAGACCTTCAGCGCAGAGCAGATCGAAAGGGAGGTCACCCGGTCCCTGTTCCCCACCCTGTGGATGTGCCGCGCCGTGCTGCCCACCATGCTCGAGGCCGGCCAGGGCACGATCGTCAACGTGTCCTCCAACGCGACCCGTGGCATCCACCGGGTGCCCTACTCCGCAGCCAAGGGTGGGGTGAACGGCATCACGCAGGCCCTGGCCATGGAGACCGCCGAACGCGGGATCCGGGTGGTCGCCACCGCCCCCGGCGGCACCCAGGCGCCGCCCCGCACCGTCCCGCGCGGCCCCGGCCCGGAGGGCGCCCGCGAGGAGCAGTGGATCCAGGACGTGGTGGACCAGGTGACCCAGTCCTCCTTCATGAAGCGCTACGGCACCCTGGACGAGCAGGCCGCGCCGATCGTCTTCCTGGCATCGGACGAGGCCTCCTACGCCACCGGGAGCATCTTCCCGGTGGCCGGCGGCGACCTCGGCTGAGCCCGGTCGGGAACCGGACGGTCCGCCGTGGCACTGCCCCAGCACGTCCTCGGAGGATGGCTCGGTAGACTTCCGTCCATGACGCCTGGCCACCACTCAGGTGCCGAGATGCCGCTCGTCGGCCGGGCCCGGGTCCTCGACGAGTTGCTGCAGGCACTGTCCCGAGCCCGTCACGGGGCGGTGCAGACGGTGGTGCTCAGCGGCCCTGCCGGCTCCGGGAAGACCGCCCTGCTGGACCACTTCCTGGCGCAGTGCGAGGCCGCGGGTCCCGGGGTCCAGCTCCTGAGCGCGGCCGGGGACGAGTGGGAGCGCGGGCTGGCTCTGTCCGGATATTCGCAGTTGATGCGCCGTGAGCCCCTGCACTCCTCCAAGGGAATCGAGGGGGCCGTGTTGCCGCGCCCGGGGACCGAGCTGGACCTCACCCCGGCGCGCGCCGCGCATTTCGCCGATACCCTGACGGCGCACCTCACGGCGCTGCAGGCTCGGTCCTGCGTGGTGGTGACCATCGACGACGTGCACCTGTTGGACGAGCCGAGCCTGCGGGTGCTGCTGTTCGCGCTGCGGCGCATCCACCGGCAGAAGGTCCTCTTCGTTCTCACCCTGGACCACGCCCGGGCCCACCAGGTCCCCTCGGGGCTGCTCGACCTGCTGAACAGCCACCGGGTGGACCACCTCCGGCTGGAGCCCTTGGAGGCCGAGGACGTGCGGGAGCTCGCGCGGCGGCGTTTCTCCCTCGACCTCGGGTCCACCGCCGCGCACGGCCTGGTCCGCCACACCCGGGGGATGCCGCAGCCGATCGTGGAGCTGTTGGGCGAGCTGCCGCCGGAGACCTGGCAGTCCTGGTTCCCCAGCCTGCCGGCCAGCTCGCGGATGCTGGCCCGGGTCCGCGGCGTGCTCGAGGCCTCCTCGGAACAGCTCGTGCATGTGGCGGAGGCCGTGGCGGTTTTGGGCGGCGCCGCGACCACGGATGCGGTCGGGTATGTCAGCGGAGTGGATTCCCTCGTGGATGCCCTCGACGAGGGCCACCGGGTGCGGCTGCTGCGCCTGGCCGTCGACCCCACCCAGGCCCTGGTCGAGTTCGTGGCTCCGGGGGCCGCCGAGGCGGTGTACGGCCAGCTGCCGCCCAGCCGGGGCCAGCGGCTGCACTGCCGGGCGGCCGACGTCGTCCCCCAGGAGGGTGACCGCCTCGGACACCGGGCGGCCGCCACCCTGGGGGTAGACGAGGACCTGGCGGCGGAGCTCGAGGCGTTCGTGCGCCGCCGGGCCCAGGTGGGGGCGTGGAGCGACGTCGCCACCGCGCTCTTCGCCGCGTCCCGCCTCTCGCCCAGCCCGGTGGCGCGAAGCCAGCGGCTGCTGCGGGGCGTGGATGCGCTCGTGGCCTCCGGGAATATCGCCCAGGCCCAGATGTGGGCCGCGGCGGTGGAGGACATGCCGCCCTCGCCCCTGCGGTCCTCCGTGCTGGGTTACCTCTCCACCGCCTCCGGGCACAACAACACGGCCCGGACCCAGCTGGAGCAGGCCTGGGCGGACAGCGATCCCGAGCGGGACCCGGCGGCGGCGGCCGCGGTGGCCCAGCGGCTGGTGCTGCACGGGGTGGCCTCCTGGGACGGGCCCACCATGGGCCGATGGGCCGAACGGGCCATGAGCCTGACCGCACCGGGCACCCCGGCGCACATCGAGTCCGCGGCGATCTACGGGCTGGGCCTCTACGCCCAGGGACGCACCGTCGAGGCGGAGCAGAGCTATGCGCGGGCCTTCGATCAGGTGGCCGAGAACGCCCAGAAGCAACGGATCCAGATGGGCTCGGCCTGGCTGGCGCTGCGGACCGACCGAGTGGAGACGGCCCTGGTGAACTTCGAGGCGGCCGTGCCCACCGAGCAGCGGGGCGGATCCCTGCGCATCTCCCTGTGGGCCGAGGCCTGGCTGGCCCGGACCCAGCTCACCCTGGGCGACTGGGACACCGCCGCGGCCACCGTCTCCCGCGCCGCCGTGCGGCTGGAGACCTCGAGGATGCCGCTGATCCGCCCCCTGCTGTACTGGACCGCCGCCGAGCTGTGGTCCATGCGGGGGGACTGGGAGCGGGCCCGGCGCTACGTGTCCTTGGCCGCCGTCCAGCCCGGGACCTACCGCGCCATGCAGGTGCCCTCCATCCTGGCCCGGGCCCGATTTCACGAGGCCCGCGCCGACTACGCCAGCGCCCTGGAGGCCCTGGAGGCGCTCGTGGAGATCGACCCCTGGACGAAGGACCGGGTCTCCTTCTGGCCCTGGCAGGACACCTATGTCAATGCCCTGGTCATGACCAACCGGGTCGAGGAGGCGGACCGGTTCCTCACGGACTTCGAGGCCGTCCCTCGGGAGCGGGCGGTGCCGTCCGACCAGGCCCGGATCGCCTGGGCCCGGGGCCGGATCACGGCCGCCCAGGGTGATCCGGACGCCGCGAGGGACCAGTTCGAGTCAGCGCTGGGGCACCTGCGCGGGCTGCAACGGCCCTACCTGCGGGCCCGCATCAGCTTCGCCTTCGGCCAGAGCATGCGCCGTGCCGGCAAGCGCGGGGTGGCCTCCTCCGTGCTGCACTCCGCCCGGGACCTGTATGACAGCCTGGGCGCGGCCACCTACGTGGAGCGCTGCGACCGGGAGCTGCAGGCCAGCGGCGTGGACGTCGGCTTGGCCGGCGACCCTGCGGAGGCCGGCCCGGTCTCCGCGGACCGGGCCGGCCCGGAGCTGACCGCGCAGGAGCGGGCCGTGGCCGAGCTGGTGGCCACCGGGGCCACGAACAAGGAGGCGGCGCAGACCCTGTTCGTGGCCGAGAAGACTGTCCAGTACCACCTGACCCGGATCTACCGGAAACTCGGCATCCGTTCCCGCAGCGCGCTCGCCGCGCGTTACCGGCCCACCGCCTGAGCCGGCTGAGCGGGCTGACGGGACGCGCCGTCGTCGGGCGTCTCTGCCGGCGCGTCCACCGCGCGGGTGGCCTGCTCCAGCGCTCGCTGGCGGGGGACACCCAGGGTGACGAGGGCGCCGAAGAGGGCCACCCCGCCGAAGATGTAGAACGCGGAGCCGCCCCCGATGCCGAGCGCCACCAGCCAGCCGCCCACCAGCGGGCCGAGGACGCCGCCGATCCGGCCGAATCCGGCCACCCAGGACACTCCGGCGGCGCGGGCGTTGGTGGTGTAGTAGTTCGAGCTGAATCCGTAGATCAACACCTGGGTGCCCAGGGTGCCGACCCCGGCCACGGCGATGAACAGGAACAGGATCGGGGCCGGGAAGGAGAAGGTCATCAGGGCCAGCGTGATGGCAGCCAGCACGAAGGTGGTGGCCACGATCCGCTGGGCGCCGAGCCGGTCCGCGGCCTTCGAGGCGATGATGCCGCCCAGGACGGCGCCGCAGTTGAGGATCAGCAGGAATGCCAGTGAGTAGTTGGTGCCGAAGCCGTAGCCCTCCATGATGCGGGGCAGCCAGGTGTTCAGCCCGTAGGTCAGCAGCAGCCCGGAGAAGGACATGAATCCCAGCAGGACCGTCGCCACGAGGAACTGCCGCGAGAAGACGGCGGCGAAGCCGCGGCGGGCGGGGGCAGCGCCCTTCTGCTGGACGATCTCCTCCTCGAGCAGCGGGATTCCGGTCCTCGCGGAGGCGGCGTGGGCCTGCTCGGTCCGGCCGCGGGAGAGCAGCCAACGGGGGGACTCGGGCAGCTTGAACCAGGCCAGGGGGAGCAGGAACAGGATGGGGGTGGCACCGAGCATGAAGAGCCCGCGCCAGCCGAGGGGTTCCAGCAGGAGGATCCCGAGCAGGGCCGCGATCACGCCGCCCGCCGGGATGCCGGAGTAGACCACGGCGTTGTAGAAGTTGCGGCGGCCGGCGGGCGCGAACTCGGCCATGGTGGCCCCCGCCGTGGCGAGGATGACGCCGAGTCCGAGCCCGGTGAGCAGGCGCATCGCGCCGAACGCGGGCACCGTGGTGGTCAGCGCGGTGATGAACATGCCGAGGGAGAACCAGGCGATGCCGCCCAGGATCAGCCGGCGGCGGCCGAAGTGGTCGCCGAGGAAGCCGCACGTGAGCGAGCCGATGAGCACCCCGATCAGGGCGAGGGACCCGAGGGCGCCGGCCGCGGCCTCGTCGACGGCCCCGAGGTGGCTGGGGTCGTCCAGCAGGGTGGAGAGCACGGTGCCGTAGATGGTCAGGTCGAAACCGTCGAACACGAGGGCCATGCAGACGATGGCGGCCACCCAGTTGGCGGTGCGGGTCTCCTTCCGTGGATCGTGTGTGGTGCCGCCGGCGGCGGGGGACAAGCCGCCGAGGGCGGGGGAGTGCAGGGTCATGACCGGGGTCCTCTCGGGTCAACGGTGGCGCGTGAACTTCAGGCCGGGATCCAGCGTGACAGCGGGGTGATGGCCGTCACATCAGGGGTATGCCCGGGGACTCGTCAGGGGGTGCCCCGGGGGTCTCTGCGGATGCGGGGCATCAGGTCGGGCCGCGTCTGGATCGCCGGTGGATGCGTCTTGCCCGGTGGCGTTGTCAGGTGGTGGGCGTCACAGCCGGATCGCTAGGGTGGGGGGCATGATCAATCCCGCACGCCTGCACTCCGACCAGTCGCGGCTGGACCGCGAGACCGCCATGCTCCTGGCCACCGTGGAGTCACTTTCCGGGGACGAGCTGGCAGCCCCCTCCCAGTGCGAGGGCTGGAGCCGGGCGGATGTCGTGGCCCATCTGGCCTCCAACGCCCGCGCCCTGGTGCGCATGGTGGACTGGGCGGTCACCGGTGAGGAGCAGCAGATCTACTCCTCCAGGGCGGCCCGGGACGAGGACATCGCCCGGATCGCGGCGATGCCGCGCAGGGAACTCATCAACGAACTGGTCGAGGCGTCCCGGTTCTTCGCCGAGCAGTCCGAGCGCCTGGCCGGCGAGGTCCAGGCCGAGGAGGTGCGGATCGGCGCCACGCCCATCCCCGCCACGTCGCTGGTGGCCGTGCGCATCTCCGAGGTGGTGGTCCACCACGCGGACCTCGACACCGCCTGGACCATCGAGGAGGCGGACCCGGACTCACTGCTCAACGCGGTGGAGGCCGCCGTGCGGGCCATGCGCGTCCGCAACGCCCCCGGCATGACCCTGGTGACCGAGGAACGCGACGAGTGGGTTATCGGCGACGGTGCCCTCAGGGTCGACTCCGACCGGGAGGGCCTGCTGGCCTGGCTGGCCCGGGGCGAGACCGAGGGCGTCGAGGCGGACGGCCCGCTGCCGGAGCTGCCGTCGTGGTGACCCACCCCCTCTCAGGCGGAAAGTGACCCCACCCCGTCACAACGGTGGGGGTGGGGTCACTTTGTGCCTGAGGGGCGAGGGGTCAGGCCGGGGTGCCGGCGAGCTCCTGACGGGACGGGGCGTTGGCCGAGAGGAACTTCCGGTAGGCCGGCAGGGTCAGGAAGTCCGGGTACTCCTCGGCCAGGGCGGAGCCGGCGAAGACCTCGAGGGCGTTGTCGAAGCGGTCACCTTCCGAACGCTCGATCCGGGCGAACTCCTCGTCCATGAGCTCCTGCATCCACTCGTGGGTCGCGGTACGGGTGCCACCTGCTGTCAGGCCCACCTCGGACCCGGCGTTGATCCACTGCCAGATCTGGGACCGGGAGATCTCCGCCGTGGCGGCGTCCTCCATGAGGTTGTGGATGGCGGCGGCGCCGTTGCCCCGCAGCCAGGACTCCACGTACCGGATGCCCACCTCGATGTTCATCCGCACGCCGGCCTCCGTGATGGAGCCCGGGGTCTCGGACACGGCCAGCAGTCCGGCGGCGTCCGGCACTACGTCCTCGCGCCGGTTGGTGCGGATCTGGTTGCGTGTCTCGCCGAGCACTGCGTCGAAGACCTCCATGGCCACCGGCACCAGGTCCGGGTGGGCCACCCAGGAGCCGTCGAAGCCGTCGCCCGCCTCGCGCGTCTTGTCATCGCGCACCTTGGCCAGGGCATTTTCGTTGGCCTCCGGGTCACGGCGGTTCGGGATGAAGGCGGCCATGCCGCCGATCGCCGAGGCGCCGCGCTTGTGGCAGGCCCGCACGAGCTGGTCGGTGTAGGAACGCATCATCGGCGCCGTCATGGTCACGTCCGCGCGGTCCGGCAGGACGAACTGATCGCCGCGGTCCCGGAAGTTCTTGATGATGGAGAAGATGTAGTCCCAACGGCCAGCGTTCAGGCCGGCGGCGTGGTTGCGCAGCTGGTAGAGGATCTCCTCCATCTCGAAGGCCGCGGTGATGGTCTCGATCAGCACCGTGGCGCGCACGGTGCCCTGCGGGATGCCGAGCAGGTCCTGGGCCACCACGAAGATGCAGTTCCACAGGCGGGCCTCGAGGTGGTTCTCCGTCTTCGGCAGGTAGAAGTAGGGGCCGACGCCGCGGCGCAGCAGCTCCTTGGCGTTGTGGAAGAAGTAGAGGCCGAAGTCCACGAGCGCACCGGCCATCGGCTCACCGTCCACGAGCAGGTGGTCCTCGTCCAGGTGCCAGCCGCGGGGGCGCACGATGATCGTGGGGCGGTCCACCAGCTGCACCCCGCCGAGCTTGTACTCCTTGCCCTCGGGGGACGTGAAGTCGATCTGGCGACGGATGGCGTCCCGCAGGTTGACCTGGCCGTTCAGCATGTTGGACCAGGACGGCGAGGAGGAGTCCTCGAAGTCGGCCAACCAGCACTTGGCCCCGGAGTTCATCGCGTTGATGGTCATCTTCCGGTCCACCGGCCCCGTGATCTCCACGCGGCGGTCCTTCAGTCCCGGCGCCAGGGGGGCCACACGCCACGAGTCGTCCTCGCGGATGGTGCGGGTCTCCGGCAGGAAGTCCGGGGTCCACCCCTCGGAGATCCGCTGGCGCATCTCTTCGCGCCGGGTCAGCAGCTCGGCCCGGCGGCCGTTGAAGCGGCGGTGCAAGGTGGCCAGGAAGTCGAGCGCATCAGGAGTGAGGATCTCCTCCTGGCGGGGCTGGTGCGGTCCGGTGATGGTCACCGAGTTGAGGGTGATGGGCTGGTCGGTGGGGAACATGGGAGTCTCCTCGGGGAGTCGTGCGTTGCCGGCCTCGGTGCCGGCGGCGCTGGCGCGCGGTGCGCACCGGAAAAGCGGAAAGAGAGTGAAGAGCCCCAGGGGTGGTGGTGGGGAAAACTGCGGGGAAGAAAGGGGCGACGCCGGCCGGTCAGGTGGGGGCCGGCGTCGCCCTGGGGTAGGTGGTTCAGAACCGGTGGGTCAAACCCGGATCAGAACTGCCCGGCCTCGGTGGAGCCGGCGAGTGCCGTGGTGGAGCTCTCCGGGTTGAGGGCGGTGGAGATGGCATCGAAGTAACCGGTGCCGACCTCGCGCTGGTGCTTGGTGGCGGTGTAGCCGCGAGCCTCGTCGGCGAACTCGCGCTCCTGCAGCTCCACGTAGGCGGACATCTGGCGCTCGTGGTAGCCCTTGGCCAGATCGAACATGGAGTGGTTCAGGGCGTGGAAGCCGGCCAGCGTGATGAACTGGAAGGTGTAGCCCATGGCCCCGAGCTCGCGCTGGAACTTGGCGATGGTGGCATCGTCCAGGTTCTTCCTCCAGTTGAAGGACGGGGAGCAGTTGTAGGAGAGCATCTGGTCCGGGAACTCGGACTTGACGGCCTCGGCGAACTTCTTGGCCAGCTCCAGGTCCGGGGTGCCGGTCTCCATCCAGATGAGGTCGGAGTACGGGGCGTAGGCCTTGGCGCGGGCGATGCAGGGCTCGATCCCGTTGCGGACCTTGTAGAAGCCCTCCGCCGTGCGCTCGCCGGTGATGAAGTCGGCGTCCCGGGAGTCCACATCAGAGGTGATGAGGGTGGCGGCCTCCGCGTCGGTGCGGGCGATGACCACGGAGGGGACATCGGCCACGTCGGCCGCCAGGCGGGCGGCGTTCAGGGTGCGGATGTGCTGGCCGGTCGGGATGAGGACCTTGCCGCCCAGGTGGCCGCACTTCTTCTCCGAGGCCAGCTGGTCCTCCCAGTGCACGCCCGAGGCGCCGGAGGAGATCATGGACTTCATCAACTCGTAGGCGTTCAGCGGGCCGCCGAAGCCGGCCTCGGCGTCGGCGACGATCGGGGCCAGGTAGTCGTCCACGGTCTGGACACCCTCGGAGAACTCGATCTGGTCGGCACGCATCAGGGCGTTGTTGATGCGGCGGACGACCTGCGGCACCGAGTTGGCCGGGTAGAGGGACTGGTCCGGGTAGGTGTGGCCGGAGAGGTTGGCGTCCGCGGCGACCTGCCAGCCGGAGAGGTAGATGGCGCGCAGGCCGGCCTTGACCTGCTGCACGGCCTGGTTGCCGGTGAGGGCGCCCAGCGCGTTGGTGTACGAACCCTCGGCGTGCTCCTCGGTGAGCTGCTTCCACAGCTTCTCGGAGCCGCGGCGGGCCAGGGTGTGCTCCTCCTGGACCCGGCCGCGCAGCTTGACGACGTCCGCGGCGGTGTAGGTGCGCTCGGTGTTCGCCCAGCGGGGGTTGTGGTCCCAGTCGTGCTGGATCTGCTCGGCGGAGGCCGGGGTGTGCTGGTTGGTCTGCTCAGTCATGGCAGTCTCCTCGGGTCTGGGTTCTGGATCCTGTGGTCGAAGCGGTACGTCTCTGCTTCGTTGAGATCCAGTCTTGACGCGATGGAAGCGAGTTGGGGCAGATTCTCGAGAAAAGTTCCGCTGCAAATGACAGGAGTCAAGAAAGGCGATCTTTGGCGACAGTGGCCGTCTTCGTTGACGATAACCGTGATTCATCAGTAAAGATCGGCGAATGTCTTTCCAGGGGTCGGGTTATCCCGAGGTCAGGCCCTCTGCGAGGTCCCGGGCGTAGGCCTCGTGGTCCGGGAAGCCGACCAGTGCCTGCGGTGGCGCGGTGGCGACGGCCGGGGAAACCGGTTCCATGGTGCCCGGCAGGGCCAAGGCCTCCTGCAGGCTGCCGACCGGCTCCAGGGTCCGGAACTGCGCCCAGGTGGGCGGCAGGAGCTGATGCCGTCCGGAGCGGAAGTCCTCCAGCGCGGCCGTTGCGGTCGTCCACCGGCTGCCCACCCCCTCGAAGGACAGCGTGCCCGGCGATTGGTGCCGGGGGAGGGCAGTGAGGAAGAAGAAGGTGTCGTAGCGGCGGGACTGGCCCGACGGGGTGATCCACCGGGAGGCCGGCCTCAGGCCGCTGACCGCAGGGCGCAGGTCCAGGTCGGTCAGGAGGGCCCCGAAGTCCAGCTCGTGCCGCTCGACGCGGATTCGGGTGTCGGCCGGCAGTCCCTCGACCAGGGCTGCGTCGACGGGCGTGCCGTCCCGGTGCTGCGCCAGGAGGATCCCGGTCTCCTCGAAGGTCTCCCGCACCACGCCGGCCAGCACCTGACCGGCCGCATGCGGGTTGAGTCCCAGCAACCGGCCCCAGGCGGCGAGGTCCGTGCCCTCCCAGAGTCGGCCGGGCAGCTCGTCGCTGGGGTCGATGCGGCCGCCCGGGAAGGCGGAGACCCCGGCGCTGAAGGCGAGCTTCGTGGACCGGGTGATCGTGAAGACCTCGGGGGGCCGTGCGCCCGGGGAGTCGGGGTGGATGGTCGTTCCGGGGCGGAGCAGCAGGACGGTTGCGGCCCGGGCGATCGGCGGCATGGCGTCCGTGGTGGTCATGCCGCGTCTCCGGGGTCAGTCGTGGCGGCGGGATGTGAGCTGCCGGCCAGGGAGCGGTAGGCCATCCCGGCCAGGATGGCACCGGCGGGCTCGGCGGGCTCGGCCCGGTCGACCAGGGAATCGACGGCGCTGTGTGGGGTGGAGTTGAGCAGTCCGAAGGTGCCGAGCAGACGGACCTGGCGCTCGCCGCCGTCGAGGTCCGGGCGCAGACGTGCCAGCACCCCGTCCCAGAGCTGGACGTACTCGCGCTGCAACCGGCGCACCTCCTGGTTGTCCTCTGATGCCAGGGAGGGCAACTCCCGGTCCTGGATGCGGATGACGTCTGGATCCGAGGTGGCGAAGTCGAGGTGGAAGCGGACGAGTCGTGCCAGGGTCAGGGCCGGGTCTCCCGCCCGGCCGGGTCCGCTCTCCTCGGTCAGGATGGCGCGGCAACCGTCCAACAGTCGCTCGGAGGCGTCCACGAGGATCTCCGCGAGCAGCGCGTCCTTGCTGGAGAAGTGCTTGTAGAGGGCCGGGCCGCTCATGCCCACGGCCTCGCCGAGGTCCGCGGTGGACACGGCTGCGAAGCCGCGCTCGGCGAACAGCCTGGCCGCGGACTCCATCAGTGCGGCACGCCGATGGGCCTTCTGGGTGGCCCGCCAGGTTGCGGTCATCTGGTTGCTCCCGGGTGTGTGGGACTCCAGCATAGACAACTTCGGTTACTAACCGCTAACCTGATTTCAGTTACCGATCGCTCACCCAAAGGACGGCGCCGTCGATGTCGACAACCTACCCAGAACTGATCGCCGAATTGCGCGAGCGGCGTGCCACGGCCGCCCTCGGCGGTCCGGAGAAGTCGCGCCAGAAGCACACGGACCGCGGCAAGCTGCTGGCCCGGGACCGCGTGGACCTCCTGTTGGATGAGGGCAGCCCCTTCCTGGAGGTGGCGCCCCTGGCCGGCTTCGAACTGTACGGGGGAGACGCCCCGGCCGCCGGGGTGGTGGCCGGCATCGGCATCGTCGAGGGCCGTCAGGTCATGATCGTGGCCAATGACGCCACGGTGAAGGGCGGGACCTACTACCCCATCACGGTGAAGAAGCACCTGCGGGCCCAGGAGATCGCCACCGAGAACCGGCTGCCCTGCCTCTACCTGGTGGACTCGGGCGGCGCGTTCCTGCCGATGCAGGACGAGGTCTTCCCGGACCGGGACCACTTCGGCCGGATCTTCTTCAACCAGGCGCGGATGTCCCGGGACGGCATCCCGCAGATCGCCGCCGTCATGGGCTCCTCCACGGCCGGCGGCGCCTACGTCCCCGCCATGAGCGATGAGACCGTGATCGTGCGGAACCAGGGCACCATCTTCCTGGGCGGCCCGCCGCTCGTGAAGGCCGCCACCGGCGAGATCGTCACGGCCGAGGATCTGGGTGGCGGTGAGGTGCACTCCAAGGTCTCCGGCGTCACGGACCACCTCGCGGAGAACGATGAGCACGCCCTGCAGATCGTCCGGGACATCGTCGCCACCCTCCCGGAGTCCCCGGCGTTGCCCTACACCCCAGCCGGCGTGACGGAACCCGAGCACGCACCGGAGACGCTCACGGACGTGGTGCCGGTGTCACTGACCAGTCCCTATGACGCCCGGGAGATCATCGCCCGCACCATCGATGCGGAGAGCTTCCACGAGTTCAAGGCCGAGTACGGCACCACTCTGGTGACTGGCTTCGCCCGGATCCACGGCCACCGCGTGGGCATCCTCGCCAACAACGGGGTGCTCTTCGCCGAGTCCGCCCTGAAGGGCGCCCACTTCATCGAGCTGTGCGAGCAGCGCCAGATCCCCCTGCTGTTCCTGCAGAACATCACCGGCTTCATGGTGGGCCGCGAGTACGAGTCCGGGGGCATCGCCAAGCACGGCGCCAAGATGGTCAACGCGGTGGCCACGGCCTCCGTTCCCAAGCTGACGGTCGTCGTCGGCGGCTCCTTCGGGGCCGGCACCTACTCGATGTGCGGCCGCGCGTACTCGCCCCGGTTCCTCTGGCTGTGGCCGAACGCGAGGGTCTCCGTGATGGGCGGCCCGCAGGCCGCCTCTGTGCTGTCCACCGTGCGCCGCGATCAGATCGAGGCCGGCGGTGGCTCCTGGACCCCCGAGGAACAGGCCGAGTTCGAGGCCCCCACGCGTGAACAGTACGAACGTCAGGGCAGCCCCTACTACTCCACGGCCCGGCTCTGGGACGACGGCATCATCGAGCCGGCCCAGACCCGTGACGTGCTGGGCCTGGCCCTCGATGTCGTGATGCGTTCGCCGTCAGACCGTACCGCCCAGACTTCCGCCAACCAGACGTCGTCCTTCGGCGTCTTCAGGATGTGAGCACGATGCCAGAGAAGACGACCCACACCATGTTCACCACCGTCCTCATCGCCAACCGCGGCGAGATCGCCTGCCGCGTGATCCGCACCCTGCGCTCGATGGGCATCCGTTCCGTGGCGGTGTACTCGGACGCCGATGCCGGCGCGCGCCACGTGCGGTTGGCCGACGCGGCCGTGCGGCTGGGGCCGGCCCCGGCCTCCCAGAGTTACCTGGACATCGAGGCGGTGCTGGCTGCCGCCCGTGCGACCGGTGCCGAGGCGATCCACCCCGGCTATGGCTTCCTGGCCGAGAACGCAGCCTTCGCCCAGGCCTGCGCTGACGCCGGGATCGTGTTCATCGGACCCGAGGCGGAATCCATCCGGGTCATGGGGGACAAGATCACCGCGAAGAACGCCGTGAAAGCACGCGGAGTGCCGACCGTCCCGGGCATCGCGAAGCCTGGCCTGAGCAACGGCGAGCTCGCCGCGGCGGCCCCGGGTATCGGCTACCCGATGCTTATCAAGCCCTCTGCGGGCGGCGGCGGCAAGGGCATGCACGTGGTGCAGACCGAGGACCAACTCGCCGGCTCATTGGAGGCCGCCCGGCGTGAGGCCGCCGCGAGCTTCGGCGATGACACCCTGTTCATCGAACGCTACGTCACCACCCCGCGCCACATCGAGGTGCAGGTCCTGGCTGACGCCCACGGCAACGTCATACACCTCGGGGAACGCGAGTGCTCGCTGCAGCGCCGCCACCAGAAGGTCATCGAGGAGGCGCCCTCACCCCTGCTGGACGAGGCCACCCGGGCCCGGATCGGGGAAGCCGCCTGCGAGACCGCCCGGTCCGTGGGCTACCGCGGGGCCGGCACGGTGGAGTTCATCGTGCCGGCCGACTCCCCGGACGAGTTCTTCTTCATGGAGATGAACACCCGCCTGCAGGTCGAGCACCCGGTCACGGAGGAGGTCACCGGAGTCGACCTGGTGGAGCAGCAGCTGCGGGTGGCCGCCGGCCAGCCGCTCGAGCTGGACCAGGAGGACATCGTCCTGAATGGCCACTCTATCGAGACCCGCATCTACGCCGAGGACCCGGCCGCCGGCTTCCTGCCGACCGGCGGCCGGGTGGAGCACGTGCGCCATCCCGAGGGGGAGGGGGTCCGGGTGGACACCGCCCTGGAGGACGGGCTGACCGTCTCCATCGACTACGACCCGATGATCGCCAAGGTCATCACCTGGGGCCGGGACCGCGAGGAGGCCCGCGCCCGCATGGTCGCCGCGCTGGAGAACACGGCGGTGGTCGGCTTCACCACCAACATCGAGTTCCTGCGCGCCCTGCTCCAATGGCCGGCCGTCGTCGCCGGAGACCTGGACACCGGCCTGATCGCCCGCGCGTTCGACTCGATCGAGTTCGCCGTGCCGGGCGAGCGGGAGTTCCGCGAGGCCGCCCTGCTGATGGACGCCGCGCGGGGCTCCTCTGCCGCACCGTGGCAGCGCCGCGACGGCTGGCGGCTGGGCGCCCCCGCACCTCGGCGGTTCCCGCTGGTCGCGGCGGACGGGACCCGCCGGACCGTGCTGCTGACCGGGACCGTGGACGCCCCCGCGGTCCTTCCAGCGCCCGACGACGGCCGGTCCGGTGCCCTGCCCGCGCTCGTCAAGCGTCGGGGGCAGGACGTGACCGTCACGATCGGGGGCGTCGGGCGCAGCTTCACGGCTGTCGTCGGGCCGGAGGGGGTCCAATTCACCCGGCTGGGAGCCCTCTTCGACATCCGCCGGGTCCACGCCGACCACAGCATCCAGGGCGAGGCCGAGTCCAACCCCACGCTGACCTCGCCGATGCCGGGCACGGTGTTGGTGACTCCGGTGGCGGACGGTGACGTGGTGGCCGAGGGCGATGCCGTGATCGTGGTCGAGGCCATGAAGATGGAACACGTCATCCGGTCCACCGTGGCGGGCACGGTGGCACTGCATGCCTCCGTGGGAGATGCGGTGTCCCGTGGGCAGGCGCTCGCGGTGATCACCCCGGAGGAGAATGCGAGTACCGACGACGAGGAGGGTGCGGCATGAGCGGGCAGCGGATCGTGCAGCGGGGACTGTACTTCGACGAGATGGAAGAGGGCGCCGTCTACGTGCACAGCCCCGGCCGGACCGTGACCGAGGCGGACAACGTCCTGTTCACCACCCAGACCATGAACACCCAGTCCCTGCATCTGGATGCGGCCTGGTCCGCGGACACCGAGTTCGGGGAGCCGCTGGTCAACAGCATGTTCACGCTCTCCACGCTGGTGGGGTTGTCCGTGGCGCAGCTGACGCAGGGGACCATCGTGGCCAACCTCGGCTTCTCCGAGGTGACGTTCCCGGCACCGATGCGGCACGGGGACACCCTGTACGCCGAGACGCTGATCGCGGGGAAGCGGCGCTCCACGTCTCGCCCGCACCAGGGGATCGTGGAATTCCACCACACGGCCAGGAACCAGGACGGGACGGTGGTGGCCACGGCGAAGCGGTCCACCCTCATGCAGGTCTCCCCGGAGGCGCTGGCCGCGGAGGGGGAGGCATGAGCGGATTCGACAGCTTCGAGGTCGGGCCAGCCATCCTGTTCTGCCCGGCCGACCGGCCCGATCGCTATGCCAAGGCGGCTGCGGCGGCAGATGCGGTGATCCTGGACCTCGAGGATGCCGTGGCCCCCGCGGACAAGGCGGCGGCGCGGGGGCATGTGGTGGCCTCCTCCCTGGACCCGGAGGGCACCATCGTCCGGGTGAATCCCGTGGGCGGTGAGACGGCGGAGGAGCATCGGCTCGATCTCGCGGCGCTCGACGGCGGCCGGTACCGGACACTGATGGTCGCCAAGGTCGAGGATCCGGTCCAGCTGGACCACCTGCATGCGGCCGCATACCGGGTGATCGCCCTCTGCGAGACGGCCGCCGGGGTGGAACGGGCCTTTGAGATCGCCCGGCACCCGGCCGTCGTCGCGCTCATGTGGGGCGCCGAGGACCTGGTGGCCTCGATGGCGGGAAAGTCCAGCCGCTTCGCCGGCGGCCCGCGCGCCGGTCAGTACCGCGAGGTGGCCCGGTATGCGCGCTCACGGGTGCTGATCGCCGCCAACGCCGCCGGCAAGGTGGCGGTGGACACGGTGTTCATGGACATCGGCGATCTGGACGGTCTGCGGGACGAGACCGAGGACGCGGTGGCCTCCGGGTTCGCCGCCACCGCGTGCATCCACCCCTCGCAGGCGGAGACGATCCGGCAGGCCCACGCCCCGAGTGCTGAAGAGGTGGAATGGGCCGAGGCGGTATTGAATGAAGCGGCGAGTCAGCCGGGAGTCTTCCGATTCCGCGGGCGCATGGTGGACGAGCCGATCCTGCGGCAGGCGCGGCGGATCGTGGGTTGAGGCCCGCCGGGTCGAGTGAGGCCGGAGGGGCCGCTTCAGCTGTCAAGGGCCGCCAAGGCCACACCGTCCACGGAACGTCGCAGGTCCTCTGCCGTGAGGGCTAGCGCCCGGATGAGTCGTCGTTCTCCGGTCAGGTGCGTCCAGTCGTAGGTGTGACGCACCCGGGTACCTGCCGAACTGGGCATCAATTCCCACCGCCACAACTGCCCGGAGGGGTCCTCACCCTTCGGCGCGGGGACCCAGGCGATCCGGCGGTCCTGAACGAACTCGACCACCGTGTTCACGGTGGTCACGCCGCTGACGAGGTTCACCTCGAAGGTGTCCCCCGCTGCGGTGATCGTCTGTCCCTCAGCAGCGGAGGCGAGGTTGTCCCGGCGGCCCCATTCGACGTGGCGTGCCGGATCCGCCAGAAGGACGAACAGGGACGAGGCGCTGGCATGGACGGTGCGTTCGGCCGTGACGATGCGGTCTGCGCTCGCCACCATCTCAGCGCAGCAGCTCGTCCGAGTACTCGACCGAGGCCGAGCGTTCCGGGGCAGCGGCAGTCGCGGCCCCGCCGTCGGGATGGATCTGGTCCTCGCGGCGGCGCAGTTCCACCCGGCGGATCTTGCCGGAGATGGTCTTGGGCAATTCGTGGAACTCGAGGCGCCGGATCCGCTTGTAGGGGGCCAGGTGGTCCCGGCAGTACTGCAGGATCTCAGCGGCGGTCTCCTCGTTCGGCTCCCATCCCTCGGCCAGGCGGACGTAGGCCTTCGGCACGGCGAGGCGGATCGGATCGGGGGAGGGGACCACGGCGGCCTCGGCCACAGCGGGGTGTTCGATGATGGCGGATTCCAGCTCGAACGGGGAGAGCCGGTAGTCGGAGGCCTTGAAGACGTCGTCGTTGCGCCCCACGTAGGTGATGATGCCCTCGGCGTCACGGGAGACGAGGTCCCCCGTGTGGTAGAGGCCGTCCCGGAAGGCGAACGCCGTCTTCTCAGGGTCGCCCCAGTATCCCGGTGTCAGCCCCACCGGGCGGGGATCCAGCCGCAGGCACAGCTCGCCCGACTCCGCGGACTCCTCGTCCGTGTCCGGGTCGATCAGCAGGACGTCGTACCCCGGCAGGGGGCGGCCCATGGCTCCCGGACGGACGGGCTGGCCGGGGGTGTTCGCCACCTGCAGGGTGGATTCGGTCTGGCCGAATCCGTCGCGGATCTGGCTGCCCCAGGCTGACTCCACTCGGGCGATCACCTCAGGGTTGAGCGGCTCGCCCGCCGCCACGATCTTGGTCGGCGGCGTCTTCAGCTGCGACAGGTCGGCTTGGATGAGCATCCGCCATACCGTGGGCGGGGCGCAGAAGCTGGTGACCTTCTCCCGCTCCATCTGGTCCATCAGGGCCAGGGCGTCGAACCGTCCGTAGTTGTACAGGAACACGGTGGCCTCGGCGATGAACGGGGCGAAGAAATTGGACCAGGCGTGCTTGGCCCAGCCGGGGGAGGCCACATTGAGGTGGACGTCCCCCGGCTCGAGGCCGATCCAGTACATGGTGGACAGATGGCCCACCGGGTAGGACGTGTGGGTGTGCTCCACGAGCTTGGCCCGGGAGGTGGTGCCGGAGGTGAAGTAGAGCAGCAGGGTCTCATCCGCACGGGTCGGGATGTCCAGATGGAACTCGGCCGCCGCGTTGAAGGAGTCCTGCCAATCGTGCAGCGGACGAGCGGGTGCCTCTCCATCCGGGACCTCACCCAGGTGGACGATCTGGAAGTCGCCGGGGACATCACGGAACTTCGGGACCTCGGGCCCATTCGTCACCACCCACGTGGCCTCCCCTCGCTCCACGCGGTCCGCGAGGTCGGCCGCTCCGAGCATGAGCGTGGAGGGGATCACCGGGGCACCGAGCCGGAAGCACGCCAGCATGACCTCCCACAGTTCCACCTGGTTGCCGAGCATCACGATCACCCGGTCGCCGCGGCGCACCCCGATCTGTGAGAGCCAGGTGGCCACCTGATGGGACCGTTCGGAGAGCTCCCGGTAGCTACGCCGCTCAGTGCGGCCGTCCTCCTCGACGATGACGAGGGCCGGTTGCCCGCCGCGGGGCCCGGCCGCGATGTCGTCGATCCAGTCAGAGGCGAAGTTGAAGTGCTCGAACCGGGGCCATGCGAACGTTCGGTGGGCCGTGTCCGGATCAGTGCGGCAGTCCAGCAACTGATCCCGAGCGGCGCGGAACTGGTCGGCGTTGGTCAAGGCGGACATGGTGGCCTTTCGGTGGTCCGGCAGGTGGTGATCCAGATCTCCATGCTTACACCAGTTGCCCCGAGAGGGGGGTGCGAGGGTGAGCTCGATCACTCTGCGGAATTTACTAGGACTCCCTAGTAATTACAAGGAAGCCCTAGTACCTTGGTGCGCAGATCGAATAACACCCCGTGTCGAGGAGAGCGCTCCATGAAGATTGTCGTATTGGCGAAGCAGGTTCCGGATACCTGGTCGGACCGGAAGATCGACCTGGAGTCAGGGCTCTTGGACCGTGCCGCCTCGGAGCCGGTGCCGGACGAGATCAACGAGCGGGCGCTGGAGAACGCGCTGGCGTTCAAGGACGAGAACAAGGACACCGAGATCGTGGTGGTGGCCATGGGACCGGAGGATGCCACGAAGACGCTGCGGAAGCTGCTGTCGATGGGCGCGGACTCCGCAGTCCTGGTCAGTGATGCTGCCCTGGCCGGGTCGGACATGGTCCAGACCGCACGGGTTCTGGCGGCCACGATCGAGAAGGTCGGCGGAGTCGACCTGGTGGTGGCCGGCAATGAGGCCACGGACGGCCGAGGCGGGATGATCCCGGCCATGGTGGCCGAGGCGCTGGGGCTGCCGGTGCTGCCGGGCCTGGACGAGATCCAGATCGCCGCGGACAAGGTCTCCGGAGAGGCTGTGGTGGACGGCGGGGCCCTTCAGCTGTCCTCGGTCTACCCGGCGGTGGTCTCGGTGACGGAGAAGACCGCCGAACCCCGGTTCCCGAACTTCAAGGGGATCATGGCTGCCAAGAAGAAGCCGATGGAGAACTGGTCGCTGGCAGACCTGGGGATCCAGGCCGGCCCCGAGGCGGCCTCTGTCCGGTCGGTGATGGTCTCCGCCGCCGCCCGCCCGCCGAAGGAGGCCGGGCCGAAGGTGGCCGATGACGGCACCGCTGCGGCGCAGTTGGCCGAGTTCCTGGCCACGAACCGGCTCATCTGATCCGGTCGGCACCTGATTCGGAATTCAGAACCACACGAGACTCTTGAGCTGAAGGAAGCACACACATGGCGAACATCGGAAATGTCCTGGTCCTGATCGAGACCACCGAGCAAGGGGCCCCGAAGGCCACTGCGGCAAGCCTGCTGGGGGCCGCCGCCGGCCTGGGGAACCCCGTGGCGGTGGCGGTCACCGCCCCCGGAGCGTCCGGGAACCTGGCCGCTGACCTGGGTGCCCTCGGCGCTGCCCAGGTCTACCTGGCCGAGTCGGAGTCCGCGGCCACCGAGTTGGGGTCCGCCGCCGTCGGCGCTCTGGCTGATGCGGTGCAGACCTTCTCGGCACCGGTCGTGTTGGCCTCGGCCACGAACGACTCCAAGGCCGTGGCCGGTCGTCTGGCGATCGTGACCGGCGGGTCGGTGGCCAGTGATGTCGTCGGCATCGCCTATGACGAGGAGGGCCAGGAGGTCATCGCCTCCCACGCGGTGTTCGGTGGGGACTTCACCACCGAGTCCGCCATCGAGGGCGGCCTGTTCATCGCCACGGTGCGCCCCGGTTCGATCGAGGCCCGTGCCGAGGCCGTGGCCTCCCCGGAGGTGACCACGGCGGCCGTGTCCACGCAGACCGCGAAGGGCGCCGTGATCGATGCGGCCCGCGAGGCTCCGGCGACGTCGGATCGGCCGGCGCTGCGTGGGGCCAAGGCCGTGGTCTCCGGTGGCCGGGGGGTCGGCTCGAAGGAGGCCTTCTCCGTGGTCGAGGACCTGGCCGATGTGCTCGGTGCGGCCGTCGGCGCCTCCCGCGCGGCGGTGGATGCCGGCTACGTGCCGCAGTCCTACCAGGTCGGCCAGACCGGTGTGACGGTGACCCCGCAGCTGTATGTGGCCTTGGGCATCTCCGGGGCCATCCAGCACCGGGCCGGGATGCAGACCTCCAAGACGATCATCGCGATCAACAAGGACGAGGACGCCCCGATCTTCGAGGTCGCAGACTTCGGGATCGTCGGGGACGTGTTCTCCGTGGTCCCGCAGCTGATCGAGGAGATCGGCAAGCGCCGCAACTGATCCCCGCCGGTACCTGACACCGTGACGACCGCACCGAAGGACTGACACCACCATGAGCAGCGAGCAGAACCCGGGACAGCCTCCGGCACGGCGCCGTATGGCCGGCTACACACCGCAGGCCGCACGGCCCGAGGCGCCGGCCGGACCCGCGGCCCAGGCACCTGAGCCGCAGGCCTCCCCGGCCCCTGCGCCAGAACCGGCCACGGAAGCGCCGGTCTCGCAGCCGGAACGTGCGGCCGCGGTCCAGGCTCCGGCCGAACCGGTGGATCAGGACCCGGTATCAGCCGCTCCGGCCCATCCGGCCCGGAAGCGTCGCATGGGCAGCGCCCCGGCGCCCCTGCAATCCACCCCATCCGACACACCGGGCACGACGCCGGCCCCCGCACCTGCCGCTGCTGCTCCGGCGACCGCGGACGGCGAGTCACCCCTGACCGAGCCGTCCGGTCACACGGCTCCGGAGCCGGCAGCCGAACCGGCTGCCCCGGCCGACGCGGTGCAGTCCGCTCCGGCGCCGTCCGCGCCGACGCGCAGACGTCGGATGGGCAGTGCCCCGGCTCCGGCGGCAGCCGCCACGACGGCCGCGTCGGCCGGTCAGGACGCCTCGCCGGCCGGTCAGGAGACACCGACTACTCAGCAGCCCTCCGCTGGTGAGTCCACGGCGGCCCCGGCCGCTTCGACCGCACCGGCAACTGGCGCGCCGAAGCGACGCATGGGCAGCGCTCCGGCAGCTCAGGCCACTACCCCGTCAACGCCGAACCCGCCGACCTCATCCGCTTCATCGCCGGCTGCGCCGGCGGCCGAAGCCCCGGAGTCCCGGACCGGTGAGACAGCAGCGGCACCGAAGAAGCGGATGGGCGGTGCCCCTGCTGCCGGGTCGGCGCCGGCGCCCACGGCCGAGACCGGTTCCGCGTCCCCGGCCGCTGCCTCCGGCACCGCACCCGTTGCAGCTGCCGCCTCCACGTCCGGAACCGCCGCCTCGACCGGCGCGGTCACCCGGCCGTCGTCGGGCAAGGCGGGGACCCCCGGCCCGGCTGGTGCGGCGACCCGGCCGAAGCCCGAACGCCCGGCCTGGCTCAAGCCCGCCCTGATCATCGGATCTCTGGTGGTGCTCGCTGCCCTGGTGGTGTTGGGTGCCCGCTGGCTGCGGACCCTGGAGGGGGTCCAGGAGTTCATCGCCACCTATGACGGTCATTCCACCCAGCTGGAGGCGGCTCCGGAAGGCATGCCGTGGTGGATGGGCTGGCAGCACTTCTTCAACATGTTCCTGATGGTGTTGATCATCCGCACCGGACTGCAGGTCCGCCACGAGCGCAAGCCCCCCGGCTACTGGACGGCGAAGAAGGGCTCGTTCTTCTCACCGAAGGGCAACACCCCCAAGAAGGTCTCCCTGTCCCAGTGGCTGCATCAGTCCCTGGACGTGCTGTGGGTGGTCAACGGTCTGATCTTCATCATCCTGCTGTTCGCCACCGGGCACTGGATGCGGATCGTGCCCACGGACTGGGACGTGTTCCCGAACATGCTCTCCGGTGCCATCCAGTACGCCTCCCTGGACTGGCCCACGGAGAACGGGTGGGTGCACTACAACGCCCTGCAGACCGTGGCCTACGGGTTCACGGTGTTCATCGCGGCCCCGTTGGCCATCCTCTCCGGAATCCGGTTCTCCACCTGGTGGCCGGACCACGCGGAGAGGCTCAACAGGATCTACCCGGTCGAATGGGCCCGGGCCACGCACTTCCCGGTGATGCTCTACTTCGTGGGCTTCATCATCGTGCACGTGTTCCTGGTGTTCTTCACCGGGGCCCTGCGGAACCTGAACCACATGTACACATCCCGCGACGTGACGGACTGGTGGGGCCTGGTGATCCTTCTGGTCTCCCTGGTGGTCATCGCTGCGGCCTGGTTCCTGTCCAAGCCGCTCTTCACCACACCCATCGCCAGCCGCATGGGCAAGGTCTCCAAGTAATCCCAGCTGCCACCCCGCGATCCGGGCGTGGCCACGCGTAAAGGACTGACAGCATGCTTCGCATCACCGAAGACCAGCAGGCCCTCGTGGACGCCGTCCGCGACTTCGCCACCGAGCGCATTGCCCCGCACGCCCTGGAATGGGACGAGCAGAAGCACTTCCCCGTGGACGTCCTGGCTGAAGCCGGCGAGCTCGGCCTCGGCGGCATCTACGTGGGTGAGGAGCACGGCGGGGCCGGCCTGGAGCGCAAGGACGCTGTCCTGATCTTCGAGGAACTGGCGAAGGCGGACCCCGCACTGGCGGCCTACATCTCCATCCACAACATGGTGGTGTGGATGATCGACTCCTTCGGCACCGACGAGCAGCGGGCCCAGTGGGTGCCGCAACTGGTGGGGATGCAGAACCTCGGCAGCTACTGCCTGACGGAACCCGGTGCCGGATCGGATGCAGCCGCCCTGGCCACCCGCGCTGTCCGCGACGGCGACGACTACGTGCTCAACGGCGTGAAGCAGTTCATCTCCGGGGCCGGTTCCTCCGAGTACTACGTGGTGATGTGCCGTACCGCTGACACCGGGTCCAAGGGCATCTCCACCCTGGTGGTCCACCGGGACACCCCGGGGCTCTCCTTCGGGCCGAACGAGAAGAAGATGGGGTGGAACACCCAGCCCACCCGGCAGGTGATCTTCGAGGACGTCCGCGTGCCCGTGGCGAACAGGCTCGGCGCGGAGGGCGACGGCTTCCACATCGCCATGAAGGGCCTCAACGGCGGGCGCATCAACATCGGCGCCTGCTCCCTGGGCGGGGGGCAGGCGGCCCTGGAGAAGGCCGCCGCCTACCTCAAGGAACGCACGGCGTTCGGTGCCCCGCTGACCACCAAGCAGTCGCTGGTCTTCGACCTGGCGGAGACGGACATGAACCTGGAGGCGGCCCGTACCCTGCTGATGCGCGCCGCGGACGCGCTGGACCGGAAGGATCCGGACACCGTCCGTCTGTGTGCCATGGCCAAGAAGGTGGCCACGGACGCCGGTTTCGAGGCCGCGAACACCTCCCTGCAGCTCCACGGCGGCTACGGCTACCTGCACGAGTACGGCATCGAGAAGATCGCCCGGGACCTCCGGGTCCACCAGATCCTCGAGGGATCCAATGAGATCATGCGGCTGATCATCGGCCGCATGCTGGTCGACGGCTGAGAGGAAACCATGAGCACCGAAACGAACCAGAACCCCAGCACGAGCGTCCCTGAACCCGAGGTCCTCGTCCGCCGCGCGGGCCACCTCGGACACCTCATCCTCAACCGCCCGAAGGCGCTGAACTCCCTGACCCATGGGATGGTGCAGACCGTCCGAGACACCCTGGAGCAGTGGCGGGAGGACAGTGACGTCGCCACCGTCCTGATCTCGGGGGCGGGGGAGAAGGGGCTGTGCGCCGGCGGTGACGTCGTCTCCCTCTACCGTGCCGCCGTGGACGGCCGCCCCGAGGTCGGTGACGCCTTCTTCGCCGACGAGTACGCCATGAACGCGCTGATCGCCGACTACCCGAAGCCCTACGTCGCCTTCATGGACGGCATCGTGCTGGGCGGCGGCGTGGGGATCTCCGCGCACGGCAACCAGCGGATCGTCACCGAACGGACGCGGTTGGGCATGCCGGAGACCGGCATCGGCTTCTTTCCCGACGTCGGCGGGGCCTGGCTGCTCTCCCGCGCCCCTGCCGGATTCGGCCACCACCTGGGCCTGACCTCCTCGCACGTGACGGGCGCTGACGCGCTGGCCCTGGGCTTCGCCGACCACTTCGTGGACTCCTCCCGGCTGGCCGAGCTGGCCACCACCCTGGAGGCCACCGGGGCGGAGGAGGCCATCGCCGCCGTGGCCGCCTCGGGGGCCGCAGAGCCCGAGTCACCGCTGATGCAGCACCAGGCGTGGATCGAGACCGCCTACGCGGAGGACACCGCCGAAGGCATCGTCGCGGCGTTGACGTCCAGTGGCGACCCCGCTGCGGCCGAGGCCGCCGCCGCGATCCTGGCCAAGTCGCCGACCTCCGTGAAGATCACCCTGGAGCTCATCCGCCGGGCCGCGCAGATGTCCACGGTGCACGAGGTGCTGGACCAGGACGCCACCGTGGCCCACCACCTGCTGCGCGGCCACGACATGCGTGAGGGCATCCGCGCCCAACTCGTGGACAAGGACCGCAATCCGCAGTGGAACCCACGGGCCCTCGAGGACGTCCCCACCGACGCCGTCACCTCAGCCTTTGATCCGGTGGCCGCTCAGGCCCGGAACTGACCAGCCCACCCCAGGAGAACCTGACATGACCGAGCGCACCAGTGTCACCACCAACACCCTCGCCTTCATCGGCCTGGGCAACATGGGCGGGCCCATGGCCGCCAACCTCGTCCAGGCCGGCTACACCGTCCACGGCTTCGACCTCGTCCCGGCCGCCCTCGAGCAGGCCCGCGCAGACGGCGTCGTGATCGCTGACTCCGGGGCCGAGGCCGTCCGGGCCGCTGCCGGTGAGGGCTCGGGGCTGGTCATCACCATGCTGCCGGCCGGCCGCCACGTCGTGGGCGCGTTGAAGGGATCCGACGGTTCCGAGGGGCGCAATCCCGTGGAGGGCCTGCTGGCTGCAGCGGCCCCCAACACCCTCTTCATGGACTGTTCCACCATCGCGGTGGAGGATTCCGTGACAGTCCGCGAACTCATCGCGGCGGCCGGGCACCGGGTGTTGGATGCACCGGTCTCCGGCGGCACGGTGGGGGCGGAGGCGGGCACGCTGGCGATGATGGTCGGCGGGGCTGCGGAGGACGTGGCCGAGGCCATGCCCGTGCTCGAGGTGGTCGGCAAACGCATCGTGCACTGCGGTCCCGCGGGCAACGGCCTGGCCGCCAAGGTCTGCAACAACATGATCCTCGGCGCCTCGATGATCGCCGTCTCCGAGGCCTTCGTGCTGGGGGAGAAGCTCGGCCTGAGCAACGAGGCCCTCTTCGACGTGGCCTCCAACGCCACCGGCCAGTGCTGGGCCCTGACCACCAACTGCCCGGTCCCCGGCCCCGTGCCGAACTCGCCGGCCAATCGCGACTTCCAGCCCGGCTTCGCCGGTGCCCTGATGGCCAAGGACCTCGGCCTGGCCAAGAGCGCCATCGAGACCACCGGCATCGAGGGCCGCATCGGCCTGCTGGCCGAGGAGATCTACGCCGCCTTCGCCCAGGGCGAGGGGGGCTCCAAGGACTTCTCCGGGATCATCGAGCTGATCCGCGAACAGTCCTCAGAGACAGCCTGATCCCCAGGCGCCCGCCACCAGACATCCGCCACCAGACATCCGCCCCGCAGACACGAGGAGCACCATGACCGCAGAAGACCACACCTACGAGACGATCCTGACCCACGTCACCGGACGCGTCGCCACGATCACGCTGAACCGGCCGAAGGCCCTCAACGCACTGAACCTGCAGCTCACCGAGGAGTTGCTCGAGGCCGCCGAGGCCTTCGACGCGGACCCGGAGATCGGGGCCATCGTCATCACCGGATCGGAGAAGGCGTTCGCCGCCGGGGCGGACATCAAGGAGATGGCCACCCACACCTTCTCCGACGTCTACAGCGCCGACCTCTTCGGTGCCTGGGACCGCTTGGCCGCGGTGCGCACGCCGGTGATCTCCGCCGTGGCGGGCCACGCCCTGGGCGGTGGCTGCGAACTGGCCATGATCGCCGACATCATCCTCGCCGCGGACAACGCGAAGTTCGGGCAGCCCGAGATCAAGCTCGGCATCATCCCCGGCATGGGCGGCTCCCAGCGACTCACCCGGGCCATCGGCAAGTCCAAGGCCATGGAGATGGTGCTGACCGGCCGGGTCATGGGCGCTGACGAGGCCGAGCGTTCCGGGCTGGTGGCCCGCGTGGTCCCCGTGGCCGCGCTGGCCTCCGAGGCCGCGGAACTGGCCGCCACCATCGCGGGGATGTCCAAGCCCATCGCGATGATCGCCAAGGAGTCCGTCAACCGCTCCTACGAGTCGTCCTTGAGCGAGGGCCTGCTCTATGAGCGCCGCATGAACCACGCCTGTTTCGCCACCGAGGACCAGAAGGAGGGGATGGCCGCCTTCGTGGAGAAGCGCCAGGCCACCTTCACCCACCGCTGAGCCCGCCCCCACCGGACACCGGGCAGTACCGAACCTCATTGAGCATCACGGAGAGAAGGACCCCATGACGGAGATCAACCTGGACGAGCGCGCGGCCGGCATCCTGGCCGGCGTCGAGCAGCTGCTGTGGATCGACGGACGCGCCACGGAGGCGTCCACCGGTGAGTGGCGCGAGGTGCGCAACCCCGCGCGGCGCGGCGAGGTCATCGGCCGCGTGCCGGCGGCCGGCGTGGAGGACGTGGACCGTGCGGTCTCCGCCGCGCGCCGGGCCTTCACCGAGTGGCGGTCCGTGCACTTCACCGCCCGGTCCAAGGCTCTGCTGGCCATCGCGGACAGCATCGAGGCCGAGTCCGAGAAGTTCGCCACCCTGACCGCGCTGGACACCGGCAACGCACTGCGCACCCAGGCCCGGCCTGAGGTCGCCACCCTGGTCTCCCTGTTCCGCTATTTCGCCGGCGCCGCCGCCGAGTCCAAGGGCGTCACCCTGCCCTCAGGGGATGACCAGTTGCAGTACACCCGGCGCGAGCCGCTGGGCGTGGTGGCCTGCATCCTGCCGTGGAACTCCCCGCTGATGATCGCCGCCTTCAAGGTGCCGGCCGCACTGGCGGCGGGGAACACCGTGATCCTCAAGGCCGCGGATGACGCGCCGTTGACCATCCAGTACCTGGCCCAGGTCTGTCAGCGGCACCTGCCGGCCGGCGTCGTGAACTCCCTGACCGGCCGTGGCTCCGTCATCGGCAACGCCCTGTCCACCCACCCGGGCGTGGACAAGGTGTCCTTCACCGGCTCCACCGAGGTGGGCCGCGGGGTGGCCGCGCAGGCCTCCGAGCGGCTGGCGCACCTGTCCCTGGAGTTGGGCGGCAAGAACCCGTCCATCGTGTTCCCGGACGCGGTGGAGGACGAGGGGATCCTGGACGGGCTCATGGCCTCCTCCCGCTTCGCCCGGCAGGGCCAGTCCTGCACCGCCGGCTCCCGGCTGTTCCTGCACGAGGACATCTATGACGAGACGCTGGAGAAGCTGGCGGCCAAGTTGGGCGCCATGAAGGTCGGAGACCCGCTGGATGAGGCCTCGGACATGGGCGCGGTCATCAACGCGAGCCAGTTCGAGCAGATCAACGGCTTCCTCGAGGACGGGCGGAACCACCCGGACCTGACCACGGTGCTCGGCGGATCGGCTCCCGCGGAGGGGCACCTGACCGAGGGGTTCTACCATGTGCCGACGATCTTCGGCGGAGCGAGGAACGACTTCCGGCTGGCCCAGGAGGAGATCTTCGGTCCCGTGTTGGTGGCCATCAAGTGGAAGGACGTGGACGAGGTGGTCCGGATGGCCAACGAATCCCACTATGGCCTGGCCGCCTATGTCTGGACCCATGATCTGGACAACGCGCTGAACACCGCCCACCGGATCGAGTCCGGCTGGGTGCAGGTCAACCAGGGCGGCGGTCAGGTCGTCGGGCAGTCCTACGGCGGCTACAAGCAGTCCGGCATGGGCCGAGAGGCCTCGCTGGAGGGCATGCTGGAGGGCTTCACCCAGATCAAGCAGGTCAACGTTAAGTTGCGGGGTTGAGCGAGGTGGACAAGGCATCTGCTCTGCCCTTGGACGGGATCACCGTGATGGACCTGTCCCGGGCCCTGGCGGGGCCGTACTGCACGGCACTGCTGGGCGACCTGGGAGCGGACATCATCAAGGTGGAGTCCGCCAAGGGCGGGGACTCCACCCGATCCTGGCCGCCGTTCGAGGAGGAGCACTCGCTCTACTTCGACTCGACGAACCGGAACAAGCGATCCATCGCGGTGGACTTCTACTCCGAGGCCGGCCGCCGGCTGTTGTGGGACCTCGCGGTGGGCGCGGACGTGCTCGTGGAGAACTTCCGGCCCGGTGTGCTGGCCACCATGGGGCTGGACCCGGCCGAGCTGCGCCAGGCGAATCCGGGACTGGTGATCGCCTCGGTGTCCGGCTTCGGCACGGTCGGGCCGCTGGCCCATGCCGCGGGGCTGGATCAGGTGGCCCAGGGGATGTCCGGTCTGATGTCCGTGACGGGCCCGGACTCAGACCACCCCACCCGCGTCGGCGTGCCCGTGATGGACCTGTACGCGGGCGTCTTCACCGCCGTGGGCATCTGTGCCTCACTGGCCGGCCGGGCGGGCAACGGGGGCACCGGACACGAGGTGGGGACCTCCCTGCTGGAGGCCGGCCTGGCGGTCTCGGCCTTCCAGGGGCAGAACTTCCTGTCCACCGGCGCCGTGCCCACCCCACAGGGCAACAACCACCCGGTGCTGTCCCCCTACGGGGTCTTCAGGACGGCGGACATCCCGGCGATCATCGCGGTGGGCAATCAGGCGCACTGGAAGAAGTTCTGCCAGATCATCGATGCCCCCGAGCTGGAGGACGATCCCCGCTTCGCCGTGGGGCGGAGCCGCTCGGAGCACCGTGAGGAGCTGACCGCCTTGATCGAAGAGCAGCTGGTGCGCCGGCCCGGGCTCGAATGGATCGAGGCGTTCCGTGCCGCGGGCATCCCCACCGGACCCATCTACACCTACGCCCAGGCCTTCCAGGACCCGCAGGTGCAGGCCCTGGACATGGTGCAGACCGTCCAGCGGTCGGACGGATCGGCGTTGCCGCTGCTGCGGGGGCCGCTGAGCATCGACGGCGCCGCGGCCGGGGTGCGCAAGGCGCCGCCCGCTCTCGGCGAGGACACCCGGGCCGTGCTCGAGGGGCTCGGACTGGACGAGGGTCAGATCGCCGGCCTCGTGGAGTCGGGGATCGTGCAGGCGGCCCCTCCAGTGGGCGGTCGGCAGTGAGCGCGGGGACGGTACCCGCGGCCACCCTGCCCGGCGGGACGGTGGAGGTCTCCCAGCGCGGGCCGATCGCCACCGTGACCCTGTCCAATCCCGGGCGGCGCAACACCATGACGGAGGCCATGTGGCTCGCCCTGGAACCGGTCTGCGCCCGACTGGCCGACGACGCCTCGGTGCGGGCCGTCATGGTCCGCGGGGCCGGGTCCGACTTCTCCGCCGGGGCGGACATCTCCGATCTGCGCGCGATCCTGCGGGACGAGGACTCGGGGCGGCATGACGGCGGGGCTGTGGCCCGGGGTGAGGCGGCCCTGGCTGGACTGCACAAGCCGACCATCGCCGCCGTCGAGGGCTATTGCCTGGGCGGGGCCTGGCAGATCGCGGCCGCGTGTGACATCAGGCTGGCCTCATCGGAGGCCACCTTCGGGATCACCCCGGCCAAGATCGGGATCGTGTATCCGACCGCCGGCATCGAGCGGCTCGTGCGCATCGCCGGGCCGGCCACCGCCAAGTACCTGCTGTTCAGCGGCGACTTCGTGGACGCCGAACGGGCCCGCGTGCTCGGGCTGGTGCAGACGGTGTACCCCGCCGAGGCCTTCTGGGATGAGGTGGATGAGTTCGTCGACCGGCTCGCGTCCCGTTCCCAGCTGTCCATCCAGGCGATGAAGGACATCGTGGACACGGTGGTCTCCGGGGATGACAGCGGGGCGGAACTCGCGCAGGCCAACGAGCACTGGCAGCACCTGATGACCACCGCCGGAGACGCCGAGGCCGGGGTCAGGGCCTTCCTGGCCAAGCGGACCCCGGAGTTCACCTGGAATGGCGGACGGGATGCCCAGCGGCACGGCAGGACAGGGGGCCCCGCGCAGTGACCCCGCCGCTCCAACACGATCCCGTGGCGCAGGCCCACCAGAACTGGGCGGGCCACGGGTGGGCCGAGTCCGCCGACGCCATGGCCGCGGTGACCTCGCTGTTCCGCGCTCAGCAGATCCTGATGGCCAGGATCGACGCCGTGCTGCGCCCTCTTGACCTGACCTTCGCCCGCTTCGAGATGCTGACCCTGCTGGGGTTCTCCCGGACCGGGGCGATGCCGTTGGCCAAGGCCTCCAGCAGGCTCCAGGTCCATCCCACCTCGGTCACCAACACGGTGGAGCGTCTGGGGCAGGCCGGGCTCGTGGAGCGGAAGCCGCACCCCACGGACGGCCGGGCGAACCTCATCGCCATCACCCCGCAGGGGCGCGACCTGGCCCTGCAGGCCGCCCGGGAGCTCAACCGCGAGGTCTTCTCCGACCTCGGCCTGCCCGCGGGGGAGCTGACGGACCTCAACCGCATCCTCGGCACCTTGCGCTTCGCTGCCGGGGACTTCTCCGAGCCGAGCCCACTGATGGGTGGTGCGGCCGCGGCCGGTGCGGGTCCGGGAACCGGGGGCGACGCCGGCCTCGCGGGTCCCGCTGCGGGCTCCGCGGGTCCTGCAGCCGGGTCCCACGAGGCTTCGACCGATGAGGGGGAGGCCCCGAGTGCCGGTGCCTCCGGGGCGGAGGGTCCGGTGACTGCCGAGGCCGCGGCAGAACCGGTCAGGCCCAAGCGGCGCAGGCTGCCGAGAGCATAAGGCATCCCGCCGCCCGGCAGGCTCAAGGACACGCCACCGATTTGTTTTCTGAAACGAATAATGAGAAAATAAATAGGTCTATTTCCCGGTGGCGCGCTCTGCCCTGCCCCGGTGAGATCTCGGTGTTAGCAACAGGAAGGTGCATCCCACCCATGCGTCTGGTTCCCGGTCAGTTCGTTGTCCATCCCCACCACGGCCCCGCGGTGGTCCTCGATCGTCAGGTCCGGCAACTGAAGGGCAAGGACGTTGCGTATGTGGAGCTGGACATCCAGGACAAGGGTCTGCGCATCTCCGTCCCGGAGTCAATGGTCAAGGACATCGGCGTCCGGGATGTCAGCAGCCACACCCAGGTGCGCAAGCTGATGTCCCTGCTGGCCAAGCCCAGCGAGCACGTGGAGGAGCAGTGGTCACGCCGGCTCAAGGCCTTCCAGGAGAAGCTCGCCACCGGTGACCTGCCCCGCGTGGCCGAGGTGGTCCGCGACCTGCATCGTCGGCAGGCTGAGAAGGACCTCTCCATGGCCGAGCGCACGCTCTACCGGGATGCCGTGGAGGTGTTGGCCGCCGAGGTCGCCATCGTCCTGGACATCTCCGTGGTCGAGGCCGAGGACGTCATGGTCCAGGCCGTGGACGGTGTCCCGCTGAAGGACCTTGGGCTGGACCGGGGCAAGGACATCAAGCGGGACCGCCAGGCCGCCTGACCCTGGAGGTTCACTGGCCGAACGAGGTCCGTATCGCGCCCTGATGGGGCGTGGCACGGACCTCTTTCATGTGCCGTTCCATGTGCCGTTCGACGTGCAGGGAGGGGCAGGGCCAGGGCGCCAGGGCTAGGGCACGTGGCGGGGTGGCTCAGGGGCGGGCGCGGAAGGCCGCAGTGGCCTGCACGAAGGGTTTGGTGGGTTCGGCCACGCCGGAGGAGAGCTCGACCTCGACGATCCGCAGGGTGCGGCCGGCGTGCCGGACCCGGGTCCTGGTGGCGATCGCCCCGGAGGCGGGCCGCAGGAACCGTACCTGGAGGGACTGCAGCTCGTAGCCGGTGCGGTCCGGCATGGCCTGCTGCGCCGCGAGCCCGGCCATGATGCTCAGGGCGCCGCCGTGCGTGGCGCCGTGCGGGTTTCTCAGGGAGTCATCGGCCGCGAAGGCCACCCCTGGCTGGAAGTCCTCTCTCGCCGCCGGCCGCTCTCCCTCGCGACTGGGCCGGCCTCCCTGGAGCCCCAGCAGTGCGGGCAACGGCGCCTCGGTCTCCGGCCCCAGCGGCCGCACGGCCTCGCGCTGATAGTGGTCCAGGGCCTCCTGACTGTTCTTCTCCACGGCGTGGAACCATCCCGTGGCGTGGGCGTACTCCGTGCCATCGGGTCCCAGTAAGGTGCCCCGGGCCACCCCGCCCAGGGAATCCACGGTGGGGGACCGGGTCCAGGCCTCCAGTGCGGTGCCGTCGGCCGGGTAGGAGCCGGTGAAGTTCAGCTGCAATTCGGTGGTCACGAGCCAGTCCAGCTCCGGCGCGGCGGCGTGCACGGATTTGGCCAGGGTGTTGTCCAGCAGGACGGCGGCGGACAGGGCGGTGGGACGGCCGTCCGTGTCCCGGGACCACGGCCCGGTGGTCAGGGACCCGACCCGCTCCGGTGCGGATCCACTGTCTGCCCCGTGGATCCGCACGCGCATCAACCGTTCCGTACGGCCGAGCGGGGAGATACCGTTCCTGCCACGGCGAGCCTGGGGTGGGTGCTGTCCGTTCGGCGCGGAGGCGCTGGCGGCGGCCCGTGGGGTGTCCTCGGCAGTGGAAGGCGTCGGGTGGGTCACCCCAGCAACCTAGCGCAGTGGCGGGTGCCGGTGGGGAGGGCTGACGTCATGTGACCGCGTTCATAACAGGTAGGTTGTCATCGCGCAAAAGTAACGGATTGATAAAGATCTGTGTGCTCTCTTTCGTGCACGGACAATTTGCCCGCGCAACCGCGTCAGCTCTGGGAAGCGGCGGCATGCCGGAGCCCGGGTCCGGAGGGGTGGCGAGGGGCTGAATCCCCGGTATTCCGCTGAAGTGGGGTTGAAATAGAATCTCATCTCGTTAGGTTGTAGGGGATGGCAGATGATGCAGACACAGCACTGACCAACCGACCGACAGCCCCCGTGCTCCGTCCTCCGATCACCGAGGACGGTGCCGCGTTGTGGCAGATCACGAAGGACTCGAAGGTCCTTGACGTCAACTCGTCCTACTACTACCTCCTGTGGTGCAGGGACTTCGCGAACACCTCCGTGATCGCGGAGATCGACGGCCGACCGGCCGGATTCGTCACCGGATACCTCCGGCCCGAGGCACGCACCACGCTGATGGTGTGGCAGGTGGCCGTCACCGAGGCCGCCCGGGGCTACGGGCTGGCCTCCCGGATGCTGGACGAGCTCGTGGAGCGCACCTCCGCCCAGGCTCTGGAGACCACCATCACGGACGACAACGCGGCTTCCCAGCGGTTGTTCGCCAGCTTCGCGGAACGCTTCGGGGCCGGTCACGAGATCACCCCGTTGATCACCGCGGAGATGTACCCGGACGGCCATGACACGGAGTTCCTGCACCGGATCGCCCCACTCGCCACCTAGGTGCACATCGGCACCCGGCGCCGCACCACGGACGCCGGATCGCCTCAGCCCCTGCCCACTCGCCAGTCCACCGCACCAGCTGGCCGCACGCTTCGCGCGCCGGCCGCCACCGTCCACGAAAGGGATAGACACCATGGACACCACCGTCTTCACCACCGTCGAATCAGAGGTCCGCAGCTACAGCCGCGGATGGCCCACCGTCTTCGTCAAGGCCAAGGGCGCGGTCCAGACCGACGAGGACGGCCGGGAGTTCCTGGACTTCTTCGCCGGCGCGGGCGCGCTGAACTACGGCCACAACCACCCGAAGGTTCAGCAGGCTGTTGCCGACTACCTCACCACGGATGCTCCTGTGCATTCGATGGACATGATGACCCCGGCCAAGCGGGACTTCCTGGAGACCTTCCGGGATGTCATCCTCCAGCCGCGTGGCCTGGACTACAAGGTCATGTTCCCCGGTCCGACGGGCACCAACACGGTGGAGGCTGCACTGAAGCTGGCCCGCAAGGTGACCGGCCGGCAGCACATCCTGTCCTTCACCAACGCCTTCCACGGCATGACCCTGGGGGCCCTGTCCGTGACGGGCAACTCCATGAAGCGCAAGGGCGCCGGCATCCCGCTGACCAACAGCTCCAAGATCCCCTATGACGACTACTTCGGCGGGGCCACCGAGGACTTCCTGTGGCTCGAGCGGGTCCTGGATGACTCCGGTTCCGGCGTGGACAAGCCTGCCGCCATCATCGTGGAGACCGTCCAGGGCGAGGGCGGCGTGAATGCCGCACGGCTGGAGTGGCTCAAGGCCCTGGCGGACCTCTGCAACAAGCACGAGATCCTCCTGATCGTGGACGACGTCCAGGCCGGCTGTGGCCGGACCGGTACCTTCTTCAGCTTTGAGGAGGCCGGCTTCACCCCGGACATCGTCTGCCTGTCCAAGTCCATCTCAGGCTACGGGCAGCCGATGGCCCTGACCCTGTTCCGCCCCGAACTGGACGTCTGGGAGCCGGGCGAGCACAACGGTACGTTCCGCGGCAACAACCTCGCCTTCGTGGCGGCAACCACGTCCCTGCGGGAGTTCTGGGCCGACGACTCCTTCCAGAAGGGCCAGCTGGCGGAGAACATCGAGGTGCTCCGCGGCGGACTCGAGCAGATCGCCGGGGCCGCCGAGGGCGCCACCGTCCGGGGCCGCGGCCTGTTCGGCGGCCTGCACTTCGAGGACCTCGAGGTGGCCGGCAAGGTGGCCGCCGAGTGCTTCGCGCAGGGTCTGCTGGTGGAGACCTCCGGACCGGACGACGAGGTCCTGAAGTTCCTGCCGCCGCTGAACACTCCGAAGGATCAGCTGGAGCGCGGACTGGGCATCGTGGCCGCAGCCGTGACCACGGTGACCGGTGTCTCCGTAGACTACAAGCCCGGCGAGACCAAGCTGGCCGGCGCCGCCTGAGCGCCGCCCTCAAGACTCCACAGACATCCCCATCGAAAGGAACCTCCCATGCAGGTGACCAACCTGAATGACCTGAACGGCACTGAACGGGACATCCAGTCCGAGACCTGGCGCTCCCGCCGGATGGTGCTGGCCCGCGAGGGCGTCGGCTTCTCCTTCCATGACACCGTCATCTACGCCGGGACCACCTCCACGTTCCACTACGCGAACCACATCGAGGCCGTGTACTGCGTGCAGGGCGAGGGCACCCTGACCAATGAGGTGACGGGCGAGGTGCACGAGCTCAAGGACGGCACCATGTACCTGCTGGACGGCCACGAGAAGCACACCGTTCGCGCCACCACGGAGCTGCGCATGGCGTGCGTCTTCAACCCGCCGGTCACCGGCCGCGAGACCCATGACGAGAACGGCATCTACCAGTTGGTGTTCGAGGAGGGCTCGGACCGCAAGGTGCCGAAGAAGGCCAACGTGGAGACCGAGGCCATGGCCTGAAGGTCTGACGACCTGATGGTCTGAATCGGACCCACCACCACCGCGGCGGCGCGTCACCTTGAAGAGGGTGACGCGCCGCCGTCGTGCGCTCACGGTGCGCTCAGGGAGAGCCCCCGCGGGACCGGTGAATCCGTTCAGGCGGTTGCGGGGACGGGTGGTTCGGTCCACAGTGGGAGGAGGGGCCGGGGCATCATAGGGCCCGACCCCCGGCGGTGAAAAGCACCGCGAACCTCAAGGATAGGAAGGAGACCGATGACTGCGACGGCAACGCAGAACAGAATCGACGCCTACCCCACCCGGAACAACGGTGAGGCCAAGGTCATGCCCCGCGATGGCGCGGTGGTGTGGGGGACGGCCGAGGGCGGTCCGATGGACCAGGCGACCCTCGACGGGTTCGAGACCAGGGGCTACCTGTCCGTCGAGCGGCTGGTCAGCGACGAGGAGGTGGCTGAGTTCCATCGCGAGCTGGAGCGCCTCTCGAACGACCCGGAGGTCCGGGCGGATGAACGCTGCGTCATCGAGGCGAGCAGTCAGGAGGTGCGCTCGGTCTTCGACGTGCACCGCATCAGCCCCGTGTTCCGCCGGATCGCGAACGATCCCCGCGTGGTGGACCGTGCCCGGCAGCTGCTCGGCTCGGAGGTGTACATCCACCAGTCCCGGGTGAACTTCAAGCCCGGGTTCGAGGGCAAGGAGTTCATGTGGCACTCGGACTTCGAGACCTGGCACGCCGAGGACGGGATGCCCACCCCTCGGGCCGTGAGCATCTCGATCTCGATGACGGACAACTACTCCTACAACGGGCCGCTGATGATCATGCCCGGCTCACACCGCGAGTACGTGTCCTGTGACGGCGCGACCCCGGAGGACAACTACCGCAAGTCCCTGGTCATGCAGGGGGCCGGAACCCCCAGCAAGGAGATCCTGACGGACTTCTACGACCGCTACGGGATCGACGTGCTCGAGGGCCCGGCCGGCGGAGCCGTGATGTTCGACAGCAACTGCATGCACGCCTCCAACGGCAACGTCACGCCGTTCCCGCGCTCCAACGTGTTCATCGTGTTCAACTCCGTGGAGAACACCCCGGAGGCGCCGTACGCCGCGCCGAGCCCGCGCCCCGAGTTCGCCGGATCCACGGACTTCACCCCGGCGGGCTAGGGGTCAGCGGGAGTGGTCGGGGCGGGTGGAGCCCTCGGCCTCCGCGAGCAGCGCCGCGTCCTCCGGGTGCTCGGCGAGGTGCTGCTCGTGGACCTCCTCCACGTGCAGGTCGCTGCCCTCCACGGACTTCGGCACCATGGACACGGCCACGAAGGAGACGATGGCCAGGAGCGCGATGTAGAGGCCGATGGTCCAGCTCGCCCCCGTCTGGTTCAGCAGCAGCTGGGCGATCATCGGGGCGAAGGCGCCGCCGATGATCGAGCCGAAGGCATAGCCGATGGACACCCCGGAGTACCGCACGTGGGCCGGGAACATCTCGGCGTACAGCGCTGACTGCGGGCCGTATGAGGGCCCGAGGCCGATGGTGAGGATGACGATGGCCAGCGTGAACAGGGGTAGTGACGCCGTGTCCAGGAGGAACCACATGGGGATGGCCCACAGGATGATGATCCCGTAGCCGATCTGGAAGGTGCGGATCTTGCCGATGCGGTCACCGAGCCGGCCGCCGAGCATGGTGAAGGCCAGCCAGCCGAGTCCGCCGACGAAGCTCGCCACCAGGGTGGCCTCCCGGCTCATGCCGAGGGCGTTGGCGCCATAGGAGGCGAAGAAGGCGATGACCAGGTAACCGGCCGCGTTGTTGGCGGCGAAGATCAGAGCGGCCAGG
Organism: Citricoccus nitrophenolicus; assembly: GCF_047305825.1. Lineage (GTDB taxonomy): Bacteria > Actinomycetota > Actinomycetes > Actinomycetales > Micrococcaceae > Citricoccus > Citricoccus nitrophenolicus. Next base: position 2,337,197 of record NZ_CP063070.1, read on the forward strand.
ATCACGTTCTTCTTGTGGTTCTTCAGCAGCACGCCGAGCGGAGCGGCGGACTCCTTCTTGCGCAGCTGCATCTCCTTGAAGACCGGGGACTCGTCCACGGCCCGCCGGATCAGGTACCCCACGAGGATCAGGACCACGGAGGAGAGGAAGGGGATGCGCCAGCCCCAGGCCATGAACGCCTCATCACTCATGGAGCTGGTGAGCAGCGTCATGAAGGCCGTGGCCAACAGCATGCCGATCGGCACGCCGATCTGCGGGTAGGAGCCGAACGTGGAGCGCTTGTTCCGCGGGGCGTGCTCCACGGACATCAGGGCGGCGCCGCCCCACTCGCCGCCGGCGGAGAAGCCCTGGACGATCCGCAGGAAGATCAAGAGGATCGGAGCCCAGACGCCGATCAGGGCGTGGGTGGGCAATAGGCCGATCAGGGCCGTGGCCCCGCCCATGCCGACCAGGGTGAGCACCAGGATCATCTTGCGCCCGTACTTGTCCCCGAGGTGGCCGGCCACGATGGCGCCGAGGGGACGGAACAGGAAGCTGATGCCCAGTGAGGCCCAGGAGACCACCTGGGCCAGTGGCGCGTTCTCCTCGGCCAGCGGCGCGAAGAACAGGGGTGCCAGCACAAAGGCCGCGGCCTGGGCATAGATGAAGAAGTCGTACCACTCGATGGTGGTACCGACGAGGGTGCCGGCGAGGACCTTGCGCTCCTCGGCGCTGCGCCGCGGGCTGGCTGCCGCTGCGGTCTGTGGATCTGCCATGGTGAGCTCCAGACGACGGGTGGGATGCTGAGGACGGTGCGGATTAGTGACTGACCGTTCGGTCACCGGGCCGATGATAATCGACTCTTGTGAGTCACGCCACAGGCATCCCGTGAAATCATGCGTGGTTGACCCTGCCTGCCGAGGGTGCGAATCTCTTAGTGAACGATTGGTCGGTAATTGTCTGCCGTCCGGTCAGTGCCCCCCGCATCCTCGTTGAACGGAGTCGAAGTGAGCGAAGCATTCCTGATCGGAGGTGCCCGCACACCGGTCGGCCGGTACGGGGGTGCCCTCTCCTCCGTCCGGCCGGACGACCTGGCCGCCCTGACCGTCCGCGCAGCCGTCGAGCGAGCCGGACTGGACCCGGCCTCGGTGGATGAGGTCATCTACGGCAATGCCAATGGCGCGGGCGAGGAGAACCGCAATGTCGCCCGGATGGCCTGGTTGCTCAACGGCTACCCGGACCACGTCCCGGGCATCACCGTCAATCGGCTCTGCGCCTCCGGAATGAGCGCCATCCAGATGGCCACGCACATGATCCAGGCCGGCGCGGCCGAGATCGTGGTGGCCGGCGGCGTCGAGTCCATGTCCCGCGCCCCCTGGGTCATGGAGAAGCCGGCGAAGCCGTTCGCCAAGCCGGGCGAGGTCGTGGACACCTCCATCGGCTGGCGCTTCACCAACCCGGCCTTCCTGTCCGGGGAGTACTCCCGCGGTGGCAAGGCCACCTACTCCATGCCGGAGACGGCCGAGGAGGTGGCCCGGGTCTACAACACCTCGCGCGAGGACTGTGACGCCTTCGCCGTCCGGTCCCACGAACGTGCCTTCGCGGCCATCGAGTCCGGGCGCTTCGCCGAGGAGATCGTGCCCGTGACCGTCCGGGGCCGCAAGGGCGCACAGACGGTGGTGGACACGGACGAGGGCCCCCGCGCAGGCACCACGGCGGAGATCCTCGCCGGTCTGCGTCCCGTGGTGAAGGGCGGCAGCGTGGTCACCGCCGGCAACGCCTCCACCCTGAATGACGGGGCCTCGGCGATCATCGTCGCCTCCGAGGCCGCCGTGGAGAGGTACGGGCTCACGCCTCGAGCCCGTGTACTGGCGGGTGCCTCGGCCGGACTGGCACCGGAGGTCATGGGCATGGGCCCGGTCCCGTCCTCCCGCAAGGTGCTGGAACGCACCGGCACCGCGGTCGGTGACCTGGCCGCCGTCGAACTCAACGAGGCCTTCGCCTCGCAGTCCCTGGCCAGCCTGCGCGAGCTGGGCCTGGATGCCGGAACGGTGAACAACGACGGCGGCGCGATCGCCCTCGGGCACCCGCTCGGTTCCAGCGGGTCCCGGATCGTGGTGACGCTGCTGGGCCGTCTCGAGCGAGAGGCCGGCCCCGGTGCCAAGGGCCTGGCCACCATGTGCGTCGGCGTCGGTCAGGGTGCGGCGCTGCTGGTGGAGGCGGTCTGATGGCCTCGCTGGATGCCCTGGACCCGGACACCCTCGTGACGTTGGTGGTGGAGGAGGGGGAGGACCGACTGGTGGTTCGCCTGCATCGTCCTGAGGTGCGCAACGCGATCGACCAGGTGATGGTGGATGAGCTGCACGCGGTCTGTGCCCACCTGGAGCGGACGCCGAAGGTGCTCGTCCTGACCGGCACGCCCTCGGACGCCGATGCCGGCGTCAAGGGGGTCTTCGCCTCGGGAGCGGACATCGCCCAGTTGCGCCAGCGCCGCCGGGAGGACGCGCTGGCGGGGATCAACTCCACGATCTTCGACCGGCTCTCTCGGTTGCCGATGCCCGTGATCGCCGCTCTGGACGGCTATGCTCTGGGCGGTGGTGCGGAATTGGCCTATGCCGCGGACTTCCGCATCGGGACCGCGTCCCTGCGGATGGGCAACCCGGAGACGAACCTGGGCATCATGGCCGCCGCGGGGGCGACCTGGCGGCTGAAGGAACTCGTCGGCGAGCCCATGGCCAAGCAGATCCTGCTGGCCGGCCGAGTCCTCACCGGGGCCGAGTGCCTGGCGGCCGGACTGATCAGCGAGCTGGTCGAGCCGGAACAGCTCCTCGACGCCGCGCAGCAGTTGGCGGATCGGATCTGTGCGCAGGACCCGCTGGCGGTGCGGATCACCAAATCGGTGTTCCATGCCCCACGTGAGGCCCATCCGGTGATCGACACCCTGGCCCAGGGCATGCTCTTCGAATCCGAGGCGAAGTTCGAGCGCATGCAGGCCTTCCTCGACCGCAAGACCAGCAAGACCAGCAAGGACAACACCAGTCGGGAGCAGTCATGAGTAGTGCAGAGTCCGCAACGGTCCCGGCCAGGGTCGGGGTGCTCGGTGGCGGTCGGATGGGCGCGGGCATCGCCCACGCGTTCCTGATCAAGGGCGCTGAGGTGGTCGTCGTCGAGCGTGACGAGGCCGCTGCCGCGGCGGCCCGTGAACGGGTGAGCACCTCGGCCGCCGCCTCGATCGAGCGCGGCGTACTGCAGGGGCCGCTGGAGCAGGTCCTGGACCGGCTGGTGGTGTCCCTGGACCGGAAGGCTTTCGCGGACCGGGAACTGGTGGTCGAGGCGGTCCCGGAGGACTGGGAGCTGAAGGTCGCCTCCCTCCAGGATGTCGAGCGGCATCTGGGGGACGGGGCGGTACTGGCCTCGAACACCTCGAGCCTGTCCGTCACCGGGCTCTCGGCCGAACTGGTGCACCCGGAGAACTTCCTGGGCCTGCACTTCTTCAACCCGGTCCCGGCCTCGGCCCTGATCGAGGTCGTGGTGGGTGCCCAGACCGCGCCTGAATGGGTGGCGGCGGCCCGGGCGTGGACCGAGGGGCTGGGCAAGACCCCCGTGGTGGTCCATGACGCCCCGGGGTTCGCGTCCTCGCGTCTGGGGGTCGCGATCGCACTGGAGGCCATGCGCATGGTCGAGGAAGGAGTGGCCACCGCCGAGGACATCGACAACGCCATGGTCCTGGGCTACAAGCACCCCACCGGGCCCCTCAGGACCACGGACATCGTGGGCCTGGACGTGCGGCTGGGCATCGCCGAGTACCTGGCCTCGACCCTCGGTGAGCGCTTTGACCCGCCCCAGATCCTGCGGGACAAGGTCGCCGCCGGCGAGCTCGGCCGCAAGACCGGTCAGGGCTTCTTCACCTGGACCTGACCCTCCCCCCCCCGCCCAGCTCAGACTCAGCGGCCGGCCAGGGGGTTGCTGAGGTCCCCGGCATAGGCCAGGGAGCCGGCGGGGTCCGTCAGGTCGACCATCTGCCGGTTGTTCCGCAACTGCAGGCGGTTCAGGCAGGACAGCCGGAAGCTCGGCTCCAGCAGACGCAGCGCATCGAAGCGCTCGGCCGTCTCCGGGTGCCGGGACCGGTAGTCCGTCAGTCGTCCGGCCACCACGGCCCAGAACTGCCCCTCGGTGATCAGTCCCTCGCGGTCCAGCAGCGGGGCCAGGAAACGCAGGAAGCAGTCCACGATGTCCGTCAGGATGGAGAGCCCGTGGTCCTCCGGGGCCACCTCGGCCCGGAGCCGTTCGACGCCCGGTGGCAGGTCCGTCCGGCTACCGAGCACCGCGACCTCCTCCGCCAGGTCCTTGAGCAGCACCCGTTCGGGGGCGCCGTCACGCAGCACCAGGATGACGTTCTCGCCGTGAGGCATGAAGACCAGGTCATGGCGGACGAGGCAGTGCAGGAGAGGCACCAGGTAGGCGTCCAGGTAGCGCTCCAGCCACTCGGTGGCCCCCAGCCCAGAACGCCGAATGTAGGCAGCGGCCAGGGAGGCGCCGTCAGCGTCCGTGTGCAGCAGGGAGGCCATGGTGGCCAGCTGCTCACCGTGACCGATGCGCGTGGCCGGTGACTCGCGCCAGAGGGCCGCGAGCATCTTCCGGTAGGCCGAATCGCGCTCGGTGGCCGCATGGAACAGCGGATTGGCATACCCGACGGCGGCGACCTCGCGCAGCAGCTGAACCCGCCCCGGGTCCAGCTCGGGGTCCGCGGCGAACAGCCCCTGCAGCCAGTCGTTGATGGCCGGCGTCGCATCCATGTACTCCGCGGACAGGCCTCGCAGGAAGCCCATGTTGAGGACGGACAGGGCCGTCTTGACGTAGTGGCGCTCCGGGGCTGAACGGTTGAAGAACGTCCGGATGGACTGCTGCGGCTGATAGAGGTCCTTCGTGGCCCCCAGATGCACCAGGTGCCCCGTGGCCACGTCCGCGGCGAAGGTCACGGACAGGCGGTGGCGCCACTGCCACGGGTGCACCGGCAGGGGCAGGAAGTCCGCGGCGTCCAGTCCGGTGTCCCGGCAGGCCTGCTCCAGCCGGGCACGGAATGCGGACCGCAGCTCCGGGCCGAGCTCGGCCTCGAGCAGTCCGTCCAGGTCCAGCCCGTCCACAGCGGTGAATCGGGTCCGGGAGACGTGGGCGGCCACCCACTCCAGGGGCAGGGCCGAGCCGGTCTCCGGGGCCAGATCAAGATAGTCGTCCGAGCCCAGGCCCAGCCGGCCGTTGTTGGCCACAAAGCAGGGGTGGCCCTCGGTCATGGCGGCCTCGATCCGCTGGAAGTCGGCCACTGCGTCACCTGTTCCGGCGGCGAGCACGGCCGCGCTGGCCACCGAGTGCAGCTGCTTGTAGCAGTGGGAGGCCAGCGTGCTGCCGATCTCCTCCAGGTACACCGGCAGTTGCGCCGCGGACAGGCCGAGGACGTCTCGGAAGGCCGTGACGAACCGCTGGACGTCGGGCACCGCCGGTACCCAGCCGGCGTCGTTCCCGGTCTGCTCCTCGCAGTGCAGGGACGCGGCGTCGATGTCCCAGTGGTCCAGGGCGTAGCGCCGGGCACCGAACCGGTACCGCACGCCGGGACCGTCCAGGTGCCACGTGCCGTCCCGGAGCACGGGATCGAGGAGCCGTTCGTGGGTGAACTCGGCGAGGGCCTTGGCCAGGAGATGGCGGTTGGCGGTGGCCCAGCGTGCCGGGGACAGGTGGGCGACGGTCTCCGCGGGACCGCCGGTGGCGGTGGCGAAGTCGGACCGGGTGCAGAAGGACAACTGGGCCGTCTTGGCGGGGGCGCCGTCCACCGCGGGCAGGTCCAGCCGCTCGACGGGCCGGAAGCCGCACCGGGCATTGAGCGCCTGGACGGCGGTGTTCCGTGCATCAGGCTCGACCACGACGCGCAGTACCGCTGGATCCGCGAACAGATGCGTCAGCGAGGCCGCCATCGCGGCGGCGCTGTAGCCGGACTCGGGACCACCGGCGTGGTCCGCGTTGCCCGGCTCCGGCAGGAGCAGGTGCAGGCCGGCGTCCCCGTGCCGCCAGGCGTAGCAGCCGGCCAACACGGAGTGGGCCGGATCGTAGGTCTCGAGCAGGAAGGACGGCGTGGCGCCGCGGTGCTCGTCCAGGGCGATGAGCGCGTGATGGTGCGGATCGGAGGCGATCCGCTCATGCTCGGAGCGGACCTGTGCCACGCCCGCTCCGGTCAGGCCCCAGAAGTGGGCCCGTTCCGTGGTGACCCAGGAGTGCAGCAGCTCGGCATCGGCCGCCGGGTGGACGGGACGGAAGGAGAAGCGGGGCGAGGCGGGGGAGGCGCCGGCAGTGGTGCGGGCGGTGGTGCCCGCCGGCACCGGGGTGGGGATGGTGGTCTGGTCGATCATCGAAGGGACTCCTGGAGGTCTGTGAGAGGGGTGGTCTGTGCTGCGGCTTCGGCGGGGACGCCGGCGGTATCGGCCGCGGGGTCGAAGGCCGCAGGGCCGAAGGTCGTGTGGCCGCCGGGCGTCCCGAACTCCTGGAAGGCGATCCGGCGCTCCACCACGTAGTGCTCGCGTCCGCATAGGCGGTTGACGAGCACCGAATTGCGGTAGGCGCCCATGCCCAGGTCCGGCGCCGTGAACCCGTGGGTGTGCAGTTCGGCGTTCTGGACGAACACATCTCCGTGCCGGCCGATCCCGTAGCCACGGTCCACGTCCCAGCGCCCGTCCGGGAGGCGTGACAGCCGTTCCTCGACGCCGGCCAGGAAGTCCGGCTGCCGGTAGCCATAACCGGTGGCCAGGACGACGGCGTCCACCTCGGTCTCCTGGATCCCGCCGTCCTCGCTGTGGCGCAGGGTCAGCACCAAGCGGCCGGCGCTCTCGCGGATGCCCTCGAGCGCGGTGGCCGTCCGCAGGGTGGCCGGGGCGGGGCCGTCCACACTGGCCGCGTAGAGGTGGTCGTAGATGCTGTTCAGCAGGTCCGCGTTGACACCCTTGTACAGGCCCTGATGCTCCGCGCCGAGGTGGTCCCGGACGGATTGGGGCAGGGCGGTGAAATGGTCGATGTAGTCCGGGGACGTCATCTCCAGCGTCGGCTTGGTGTACTCGAGTGGGAAGAACCGCGGAGACCGGGTCAGCCATTCCACATGCCGGTGTTCGCCGGCTCCGGCAAGCAGGTCGTCGAAGACCTCGGCGGCGCTCTGCCCGCTGCCCACCACGGCGATCCGCTCGGCGGCCAGCAGCCGATCCCGGGCGGGCAGGTAGCCGGAGGAGTGGACGACGCGCGGGTCGGAACGCAGGGTGCCGGGGACGGCGCGTGGCATCTGGGGTTCGGTGCCGGTGCCCAGGATGAGGTTCCGTGCGGCCAGGGTCCGCGGACCGTCCGGGGTGTGGGCGGTGACGAGGTAGGCCGAGCCGTCATGGCGGAGGTCCGTCACCTGGTGGGCGTACCGGACCGGCAACCGCTCGGCGGCCCAGGCGAGGTACCTCGCGTACTCGGTCCGCAGGGCGTAGAAGTCCTCCCGGATGTAGAAGGGGTAGATGCGCCCCGTGTCCTTGAGGAACGCGAGGAAGGACAGGGGGTGGGTGGGATCGGCCAGGGTGACCAGGTCGGCGAGGAACGGCACCTGCAGGTGCGTGCCCGCCAGCATCATCCCCGGATGCCATTGGGGCGCGTCCCGCCCCTCGAGGACCACGACGTCCAGACCGGCGGGGCCGGCCAGGGCGGCGAAACCCAGGTTGAACGGTCCGGCACCGATCGCGATGGCGTCGTGGACGGCGGGGGCGCTCATGCCGCCACCTCCGATCCGGCCACGGCACTCCCATGCCGGACCACGGCCTCCAGGATGGCCTGGACATCGGCCACGGTGGTGCGCGGATTGAGCAGGGTCAGCTTCAGGTGACGCCGGCCGGCGACGGTGGTGGCGGCGACCATGGCCTCGCCGGAGCGGTACAGCGAGCGCCGGAGGGCGTCCTGCAGCCGGTCCACCGCGGACTCCTCCGTCCCGGGGCTCCAGCCCGGTTCGAACCGGAACACCACGGTCCCGAGCTGGACGGGGGCCGCGAGGGTGAGCTGCTCGGTGTCCTCCACCAGCCGGCCCGCCTCGGCGGCCAGGTCCAGGGTGGCGTCGAAGAGCCCGCCGAGAACGTCCGAGCCCAGGGACCGCAGGGTCACCCACAGCTTCAGGGCATCGAAGCGCCGGGTGGTCTGCAGTGACTTGTCCACCTGGTTGGGGCTGTCCGGGTCCTGATCCGGGTTGAGGTAGTCGGCATGGTGCGTGATGTGGGCGAACCGGTTGCCCTCGGCCACCAGCAGTGCACTCGAGCCGATGGGCTGGAAGAGCGACTTGTGGAAGTCCACGGTCACGGAGTCGGCCCGTTCGATTCCCGCGAGCCAGTGCCGGCGAGTGGGGGAGGCGAGCAGCCCGCAGCCGTAGGCGGCGTCCACGTGGAACCAGGCGCCGTTCCTCCGGGCGGCCGAGGCGAGATCCTGCAGGGGGTCAATGGCCCCGTAGTCCGTGGTGCCCGCGGTGGCGACGACGGCCAGGGCGCGCAGCCCCCGCGCCGCGTCCTCGCCCATGGCCCGCTCCAGCGCCACCTGGTCCATGCGGTGGTTGCGGTCCACCGGGATCGGCACGACCGCATCCTCGCCCAGGCCGAGGTGGACGGCGGACCGCACGATGCTGAAGTGGCTGTCCTGGGAGGCGTAGATCCGCCAGCCGCCCAGCCGCTCCGGGAGGGGGCCGCTCCCGGGGGGGACGGCATGGTTGCGGGCCATCAACAGGGCCTGCAGGTTCGACTGGGTCCCGCCGCTGGTGAAGATCCCGTCCGCGGACTGGCCCAGTCCGGCCAGGTCTGCGGCCCACCGCACCAGCCGCCGTTCGATCAGGGTGGCGCCGGCGGATTGGTCCCAGGTGTCCATGGAGGTGTTGATGCTCGTGACCAGCGCCTCCGCGGCGACGGCCGGCAGGGCCACCGGGCAGTTCAGGTGGGCGGCGTACCGGGGGTGGTGGAAGTACACCGCATCGTCCAGGTAGAGCGAGGACGCCTCGGCCAGTGCGGCCTCGGTCGATCCGAGTGGAGCCGCGAGGTCGATGGCTGAGACGGACTCCTGCAGGTCCGCCGGGTCCGGCCCGGTGGTCGGCGACTGCGCCCGGACGATGGCCGCGGCGGCCAGCAGTGCGGCGGTCCCGGTGTCCTGCACGAAGCGGTGCGCGTTGTCGGCGGAGAGGAGGGCGGAGTCCGCCGTCGGGTGCCGTGGGGCAGGGGTGTCCGGCGCCCGCATAGGGCTGGTGCGGTGGTCCGGGCTGGTTTGACCGGTCGGATCCGCTGGCGCCATCTGTTCGGTGGAGCTGGGGGCTGTCATACTGTCCCTTCGTCGATGAGGTTAGCCTTACCTAACCAGCGTCTATTAAACGCACAGGGGTGGGTCGTATTTCAATTGGACCTTTGTCCAGGATGGCCGGGGTGGTCATGGCGGCGAATCCGGCGGTCCGTCCCATGGGTGTGCGCTGGGCCACCCTGCTGTTAGGGTGATGGTCATTACTGACCGATCGTTCAGAAAGGCCTCTGTCGGATGAGCACGCACACCATCACCGCCACCGTCCCCAGCTACGTCCTGGACCAGTGGTGGACGCCCGCGGAGGACTCTCGCACCGCGGAGGTCCGCGATGCCAACACCGGCGAGGCCATGCTTCGTTTCGGGGCCGAGGGCCTGGACCTCGGCGAGGTGCTGGCGCACGCGCGCGCCGTCGGCCAGCGCGAGCTCGGGGCACTGACCCTGCACGAGCGGGCGCTGAAGCTCAAGGAGCTCGCGCTGTTCCTCAACAGCCGGCGTGACGAGCTGAACGCCCTGTCCCACCGCACGGGGGCCACCGCGGTGGACAACATGGTGGACATCGACGGCGGTATCGGCGTGCTGTTCACCTATTCGTCCAAGGGGCGGCGTGAGCTGCCCAATAGCAACGTCATCCAGGACGGGGGAGTGGAGCCGCTGTCTAAGGACGGATCCTTCATCGGCACCCACATCCACACGCGAATCCCCGGCGCCGCCGTGCAGATCAACGCCTTCAACTTCCCGGTCTGGGGCATGCTCGAGAAGTTCGCGCCGGCCTTCATCGCCGGTGTGCCGACCATCGTCAAGCCGGCCACCCCCACTGGCTACGTCACCGAGGCCGCCGTGCGGATCATGATCGAATCCGGGATCCTGCCGGCCGGCTCGCTGCAGCTGATCTCCGGATCCGCCCGCGGGATGCTGGACGTCATGGACTACCGGGACCTGCTGGCCTTCACCGGCTCGGCCTCCACGGCACAGTCGCTCAAGGCGCACCCGAACGTGGTGACCGGGGGCGTCCGCTTCACCGCCGAGACCGACTCGCTCAACGCCGCCATCCTCGGCCCGGACGCCGTGGAGGGCACCGAGGAGTTCGAGGCCTTCGTCAAGGCCGTCGTCACCGAGATGACCGTCAAGGCCGGGCAGAAGTGCACGGCCATCCGGCGCACCATCGTCCCCGAGGGCCAGCGGGAGGCCGTGGCCCGGGCCGTCTCCGCGCGGCTGGACTCCCGCGTGGTCCTCGGAGATCCCCGGGCCGAGGGTGTCACCATGGGCGCCCTGGCGTCCCTGGATCAGTTGCGGGACGTGCGCGGTGCCGTCGAGGAGCTGATCGCCGCCGGGGGTGAACTCGCCTATGGCACCCTGGATGCACCCACGGTGCGTACCGCCTCAGGTGAGGAGGCCGTCGTCGAGCACGGGGCCTTCATGTCTCCCGTACTGCTGTCCTGGGCAGACGGGGACGCCGAGGCCGTGCACTCCCGCGAGGCCTTCGGGCCCGTGACCTCACTGCTGGGCTACACCGACGTGGCCGAGGCCGTCCGGTTGGCCGCCCGCGGCGCCGGTTCACTCGTGGCCACGGTGTGCACGAACGACCCGGAGGTGGCCCGCGAACTGACCACCGGGATCGCCGGCCACCACGGCCGCGTGCACCTGCTCAACCGGGAGACCGCCCGGTCCAGCACCGGCCACGGCTCGCCGATGCCCCAGCTGGTCCACGGCGGGCCGGGCCGGGCCGGCGGTGGCGAGGAGCTCGGAGGCATCCGCGCCGTGATGCACCACATGCAGCGCACCGCCCTGCAGGGCTCGCCCAACCTGGTCACGGCCGTCACCGGCGTGTGGCAGACCGGGGCGGACCGGCGCATCGCGGGCTCGCCGGACTATGGGGCCGAGGCCGGAAACGTGCACCCGTTCCGCAAATCGCTGGCCGAACTGCGGATCGGCGACGCCCTGGCCTCGGACCTGCGCCAGGTCACCCAGGAGGACATCACGGCCTTCGCGAACACCACGGGGGACACCTTCTACGCCCACACGAACCCGGAGGCGGCAGCGGCCAACCCCTTCTTCCCGGGCACCGTGGCGCACGGTTACCTGCTGGTGGCCTGGGGCGCCGGGCTCTTCGTGGAGCCGGCCCCGGGGCCGGTACTGGCCAACTACGGCCTGGAGAACCTGCGGTTCGTCACCCCGGTGGCCGCCGGTGACTCCATCCGCATCACCCTGACCGCCATGAAGATCACCCCGCGGGTGACGGACGAGTATGGCGAGGTCGCCTGGGATGCCGTGATCCACAACCAGGAGGGCGAGATCGTGGCGACCTACCATGTCCTGACCCTGGTCGAGAAGGAGGACACCCTCTACCGGGGCTGGACCGGATGAGGCCCCCGCCGGGTCAGGCGCGGGCGCGTAGCCCGTCCACGATCATGGCGATCGCGTTCTCCTCGACCTGCGCGGGCGAGACCGGCCCCTCCGGCCGGTACCACTCCACCAGGGAGTTGATCATGCCGAACATCAACCGGGTGGTGGTGCGGGGCTCCACGTCACGGCGCACCTTGCCCTCGGCCTGTGCAGCCGCAACCAGGTCCACGATCTTGTGGTCCACCGAGCGGCGGCGCTGCAGGGCGTCACGCTCCACCTCGGTATTGCCGCGCAGGCGCAGCAACAGGGTGACGTAGGGCTGGCGGTCGATGAGGACGCGGATGGTCGAGCGCAGGATGAACTCGAGGCGCTCGATGGTGCCGCCGTCCTGGGCGCGCTCATCCTCGCCGATGGCCTCCAGGGGGACCAGGGCCTCGTCCAGGGCCAGCCGCAGCAGGTCCCCCTTCGAGGGCACGTGGTGGTAGATCGCCGATTTGCTGACCCCGAGCTCCACGGCGAGCATCCCCATGGAGGTGGCGTCATAGCCATGGCGGTTGAACACCTGGACGGCGATCTCCAGCACCGAGTCCTGGTCATAGCCGGGCCGGCCCCGCCGGGGGGACTTCGGCTCGGCGGAAGCGGTCGTCATGAGGTGACTCCTGGTCGGGGCGGATGCATGGTCCAGCGGCCCTACTGCGTGCGCAGGTCGTGGATCCGCTTAAGCTTACCGACGGACCGAGGCAGGGACTCCGGGTCCACCACGTCGATGCGGCAGCTCGAGCCCACGTGGATCTTGATGAGCCTCTGCAACTCGCCGGCGGCGGCCAGCGCCCGGTCCGCGGTGCAGTCATCTCGGCGCTCGATCCTCACCGCCAGCTCGTCCATCCGGTCCGGACGGGTGATCTCCAACTGGAAGTGCGGGGACAGGCCAGCGACGGTGAGGGCGAGCTCCTCGATCTGGCTGGGGAACAGGTTCACCCCGCGCAGGATGATCATGTCATCCGAGCGCCCGGTGATCCGGCCCATCCGCCGGTGGCCCGGGCGGGCGGTGCCGGGCAGCAACCGGGTGAGGTCGTGGGTCCGGTAGCGGATGATGGGCAGGGCCTGCTTGGTCAGTGCCGTGAACACGATCTCACCGTGCTCGCCGTCCCCGAGGATCTTGGTGTCGTCGAAGGCGTCCACGATCTCCGGGCGGAAATGGTCCTCCCAGATGTGGCAGCCGTCCTTGGTCTGCCCGGACTCGCCAGCCACCCCGGGGCCCATGACCTCGGAGAGGCCGTAGATGTCGCAGGCGTCGATGGCGAACATCTCCTCCAGCTCGTGCCGCATCTCCTCGGTCCACGGTTCGGCGCCGAGCACGCCGACCTTCAGCGAGGTCTTGCGCGGGTCCAGTCCGGCGCGCTGCATGGCATCGCCGATCGTCAGCAGATAGGTGGGGGTGCACAGGATGGCATCCGGCTGGAAGTCCTGGATCAGCGTGATCTGCTTCTCCGTCTGCCCTCCGGACATCGGGATGACCGTGGTGCCGAGGCGCTCAGCGGCCCCGTGGGCCCCCAGGCCGCCGGTGAAGAGCCCGTAACCATAGGCGTTGTGGACCTTCATGCCCGGGGTGACCCCGGCGATCCGGAGGCAGCGGGCCCCCAGCTTGGCCCAGTCGTCCAGGTCCTGCTGCGTGTAGCCCACCACGGTGGCGCGGCCGGTGGTGCCGGAGGAGGCATGGATGCGGGCCACCTGCTCCTGCGGAACGGCGAACATGCCGAAGGGGTAGGAGCGGCGCAGGTCCTCCTTGTCCGTGAAGGGGAACTTCGCCAGGTCGGACAGTTCCTTCAGGTCACTGGGGTGGACCCCTGCGGCGTCATACTTCTCGCGGTAGAGCGGGACGCGCTCATAGGCGTAGGACACCGTGTCCTGGAGGCGCTCCAGCTGCAGCGCCTCGATCTGGTCGCGGCTCATCGTCTCTTCAGGGTCCAGGCCGAGGGTCGCGTCGGCCGTGGAAAGGGTCTCGGTCATCGTCGGAAGCCTTAATGTGTGCGGTGCTGCTCGGGGGTGTGCAGTGGGTGCTGGAACGGCGGCACGCCGGTGTGAGCTCCGGATCTGCGCTTCAGTTCAGCGTTTGGGGACGGTGCGGGACCGCCCGCGGAACTCCGCGATGACCTCGGTGCCGCCCTCCGGCAGGGACTGGCGGACCTGGATGTCGTAGAGGCCGCTGCGGCCGTTCTGCTGGCGCCGGTCGGCCACCGCCGTCAGCAGCCGCCCCGGCATGCCGGGCTTGAGGAAGTTCATGTCCACACCGGAGGCCACCGTGACGGTATCGTCCGATCCCTCGGCCGGGTTGCAGGCCAGTGCGAAGGCCGAGTCGGCCAAGGCGAACACCATGCCCCCGTGGGCGATGCCGAAACCGTTCAGCATCTCCTGGCGCAGCGTCATGGTGATGACGGCGTGCCCATCGGCGATCGCCTCCACCTCGATGCCCATCCACTCGCTGGCCGGGTCATTCCTCAGAATGGCGTGCCAGTCGCCGAGCCGAGACGGTGCTGGCGAGGCCTTCTCCGTGGTGGTCATGGCGCTCCAATCATTCTCTACTGAACGATCATTAGGTAATCTCAATCTGTGACCTGGGTCAAGTTCCGGGTCGCGGCCAGCGTAGGGCGCGTGTTGACGAACGGCGACTCGATGCCTATATACTGAACGAACGGTCGGTAAATATGACGGCTCCCGGCCGGGCCCTGCGGCACCGTGAGAAGACACCCGCCGCACCGCACACGGCGAATCCGAGAATGAGGTGGTCACCATGGCCGAACAGAAGAGCTCCAGCGGGCACCTGACTGCCGTCCGGACGCCGGAGGACATCGAGGGCGAGCGGCGGTTCGATGCGGTCATCGCCGAGGACTCCCGGATCGAGCCCCGGGACTGGATGCCTGAGTCCTACCGCAAGTCGCTGACCCGGCAGATGTCCCAGCATGCCCACTCCGAGATCATCGGGATGCAGCCGGAGGCCAACTGGATCACCCGCGCCCCCAGCCTCAAGCGCAAGGCCATCCTCATGGCCAAGGTGCAGGACGAGGCAGGCCATGGGCTCTACCTGTACTCGGCCACCGAGACGCTGGGGACCGACCGGGACACCCTGAACGATCAACTGCTGACCGGGCGCGCCAAGTACTCGTCGATCTTCAACTACCCCGCTCGCACCTGGGCGGACATGGGCGCCATCGGCTGGCTCGTGGACGGGGCGGCCATCGCCAACCAGGTGCCGCTGTGCCGTGCCTCCTACGGGCCCTACGGCCGGGCCATGGTGCGCATCTGCAAGGAGGAGTCGTTCCACCAGCGCCAGGGATTCGAGATCCTGCTGGAGCTGTCCCGCGGCAGCGAGGCTCAGCAGAAGATGGCCCAGGACGCCATCAACCGCTTCTACGCTCCGGCGTTGATGATGTTCGGTCCCTCGGATCTGGACTCGCCGAACTCGCAGCAGTCCATGGCCTGGAACATCAAGCGCTTCTCCAATGACGACCTGCGTCAGCGGTTCGTCGGCATGATCGTCGAACAGGTCAAGGTCCTCGGCCTGAGCCTGCCCGATCCTGACCTGCGCTATGACGAGGCATCCGGTCAGTGGCTGCACATGGAGCTGGACTGGGACGAGTTCAAGCGAGTGCTCTCCGGGGGAGGCCCCTGCAATGCCCAGCGGCTGGCCCGCCGCCGGGAGGCCCATGAGAACGGGGCCTGGGTCCGGGAGGCGGCAGCCGCCTTCGCCCGAAAGCAGCAGGACGAGCAGGACGAACAGAACCAGAAGGCAGAGGTGGCATGACCATGAGCAGCACCGTGTCAGGCCAGAGCGGCCAGGACAGCCAGAGCAGTCAGAGCAACCAGTCCGGTCAAGGCGGCCACAACCCCCCGACGCCGGCCGGCTGGCCACTCTGGGAGGTCTTCGTGCGATCGTCCCGGGGTCTGGCCCACGTGCACGCCGGTTCGCTCCACGCGCCGGACGCTGAGATGGCGGTACGCAACGCGCGGGATCTCTACACCCGGCGCAATGAGGGCGTCTCCCTCTGGGTGGTCCGCTCCACTGACATCTCCACCTCGGATCCGGATGCCAAGGACATGATGTTCGAATCGCCCCAGGGCAAGGACTACCGCCACGCCACCTACTACAAGGAGAGCGAAGGGGTGAGGCACCTGTGAGCGGCACCTCCACCGAACAGGGGACAGGCCAGTTGCCGGACCACAGCCTCGACAGCTTCGGCGACGCCGCGGCCTCGGCCACCCGGGTCACTCCCGGCAACGCGCTGCGTCCCGAGGACATCGCCCTGCAGCAGACGGCCCCCTCCGGTGATGCCGTCGCCCGGTATGCCCTCCACCTGGGCGATGACGCCCTGATCCTCGCCCAGCGGCTCTCACACTGGATCTCCCGCGGGCCCGAACTGGAGGAGGACGTGGCCCTGGGCAACATCGCCCTGGACCAACTGGGCCACGCCCGCTCCCTCCTCAGCTACGCCGGCAAGGCCTGGGGTCAGACGGAGGACGACCTGGCCTACTTCCGCGAGGAGGAGGAGTTCACCTCCCTGCACCTGGTCGAGCAGCCCAACGGGGATTTCGCCGAGACGATGGTGCGCGGCCTGTTCATGGCGCTCTACCAGCACCATCTCTACTCCCGGCTGGTGCACTCGGCTGATGAGACCACCGCCGCCATCTCCGCCAAGGCACTCAAGGAGGTCGACTACCACCTGGAGCACGCCGAGCTGTGGACTCTGCGCCTCGGCCGGGGTACCGAGGAATCGGCCCGCCGGATGCGCGCGGCCCTGGACAAGCTCTGGCCGTACGTCGGCGAACTGTTCCAGGACGAACCGCTGCACGGCGAGCTCGAGGGCATCGCCGTGCGCCCCTCCACGCTGCGTGCGGAGTGGGACCACCGGCTGGGGGAGATCCTCGACCGGTCCGAACTGGCCATCCCGGACGCTCCCGCCGCCCTGTGCCGCGGCCGGCGCGGCGAGCACTCCGAACACCTGGGTTACATCCTCGCCGAGATGCAGGTGCTCGCCCGCAAGCATCCCGGCGCCACCTGGTAGACGTCAGGAGGACCACCATGGCACCCGCCACCACCATCGAATCCCTGCACGAGATCGCGTCCCGGGTCACCGACCCGGAGATCCCGGTGCTGACCATCTCCGACCTGGGCATCCTGCGTGACGTCGAACAGGACGGTGACGGCGCCGTCGTCGTGACCATCACCCCGACCTACTCGGGGTGCCCGGCCATGGACGCCATCCGGGAGGACCTTGAGCACGAGTTCGCCGCGGCCGGCTACGGGACGGTCCGTGTGGACCTGGTGCTGTCCCCGGCCTGGTCCACGGACTGGATGACGGACGCGGGCAAGGCCAAGCTCGAGGAGTACGGGATCGCCCCGCCCACCGGGACCGGCCACCGGGGCACCGTGACCCTGGGCCTGGCCGTGAAGTGCCCGCACTGCCACTCGCTGAACACCCGCGAACTCGCCCGCTTCGGTTCCACCTCCTGCAAGGCCCTGTACTCCTGCCGGGACTGCCTGGAACCCTTCGACTACTTCAAGGTGCTCTCATGACCGCCAGCTCCACCCACACGGCGGCCGCCGCCCCCGCACGCCGCCGCGCCACCTTCCACCCCCTTGAGGTGGCCGGGGTCCGCCGCCTGACCGCCGACGCCGTGGAGGTCACCTTCGCGGTACCCGAGGAGCTGGTGGACGGCTACGACTACGCGGCCGGCCAGTACGTGGCACTGCGCAAGGAGTTGCCGGACCAGGACGGCACGCTGCACGAGGTGCGCCGCAGCTATTCGATCTGCGCCGAGCCGAGGCCCGGAGAGATCCGGGTGGCCATCAAGCGGGACCTCGGCGGGCTGTTCTCCAGCTGGGCCAACGAGCATCTGGTGGCGGGGGACGTCATCGAGGTGATGAGCCCCTCCGGTGCGTTCATCTCACAGCACCGGATGACCGAGCTGAACGATCCGGAGTCGATCGACACGGACACCGAGCACTCCTTCGTGGCGGTGGCCGCAGGATCCGGCATCACCCCGGTCATCGCCATCGCCCGCACCGTCCTGGCGTCCAATGACCAGGTCCGGTTCGACCTGGTGTACTCCAACCGGGCCGCCATGGACGTGATGTTCCTCGAGGAGCTGGCCGACCTCAAGGATCGCTACCCCTCCCGCTTCGCCCTGCACCACATCCTGACCCGGGAACAGCGGATCTCACCGTTGCTGTCCGGCCGGATCGACCATGAGAAGCTCTCCACCCTGTTGTCCACCGTGATGCGTCCGGAGACGGTGGACGAGTGGTTCCTCTGCGGCCCGTTCGAACTGGTGCAGCTGGTCCGGGACGAGCTGACTGCCCTGGACGTGGATGCGGGCAGGGTCCGCTACGAGCTGTTCACCACGGGCGACCCGAAGCAGGGCCGCCCGGAGGGCAACATCGGCCGCCCCGTGGAGGTGGACGAGGCCGGGGAGAACTTCCAGATCTCCTTCACCCTGGACGGGCTGCAGGGCGAGGTGAAGTCCCCCAAAGGCCAGCGCGAGTCGGTGCTCAACGCCGCTCTGCGGGTCCGCCAGGACGTCCCCTTCGCCTGCGCCGGCGGCGTGTGCGGGACGTGCCGGGCCAGGGTGGTCGAGGGTTCGGTGGAGATGGATGAGAACTACGCGCTGGAGCCGGAGGAGATCGAGAAGGGGTACGTCCTGACGTGCCAGTCCCACCCGACCACGGACACGCTCGTGGTCAACTACGACGCCTAGGAGCACACGCATGATCGAGTTGACCATCGAGGACGGTATCGCCGAGGTCCTGCTGAACGCCCCGGAGAAGATGAACGCGCTGGATCCGGCGGCGCTCGAGGAGCTGGGCAAGGCCTACGACGCCGCCGCTGCCGCCGCCTCCCGCGGCGAGGTGCGGGCCCTGCTGTTGCGCGGCGAGGGCCGCGGGTTCTGCGCAGGCCGGGACATCTCCGGGGTCACCCCCGCTGACGACGACGTCCTCGGGTACCTCGGCGGAAGGGTCACCCCGCTGCTGCAGCAGATGAGTTCCTTCCCGGCGCCGACCTTCGCAGCGGTCCAGGGGGCCTGTCTCGGCGTCGGGCTCGGCCTGGCGATCGCCACGGACGTGGTCTACGTGGCCGAGAACGCCAAGATCGGCTCGCCGTTCGCCAACCTCGGGGCCACGCTGGACTCCGGCGGGCACTGGCTGTTCACCGAGCGGCTGGGGGCCCACCGCACCCTGGACCTGATCTACACCGCGGAGCTCATCAGCGGCGCCGAGGCCGTGGCCTCCGGGCTGTTCTCCCGGTCACTGCCCGCCGAGACCCTGCTGGAGGACACTCGGGGGATCGTGGCGAAGGTGGCCACCGGCGCGACCGGGGCCTTCATGGCCTCCAAGGAGCTCGTGGCGCAGGTGCGCGATCAGCGACTCGGCCTGTGGGACTCGGTGGCCCGGGAGAACCAGGCGCAGGCCGACCTGTGCGGCACGGCCGACTACGCCGAGGGATTCGCCGCGTTCCAGCAGAAGCGCAAGCCGGAGTTCAGTGGCCTCGGCTGAGGCCCCGCGTTCACCGCGTCCCCCTCCACCCGCACCTCACTGTCCTTCCCTCACCGCGTGTCCATGTCCTCGAAGATCAAGAAGGTCTGGGTGTCCAGCACCCCGGGCAGCGATTGGATGTGGTCGAACACCACGCGGCGCAGGTCCTGGTTGTCCCTGGCGCGCACGAGCAGCAGCACGTCGAAATTCCCGCCGACCAGACTGACGTGATAGACCTCGGGGATCCTGGCGAGCGCCTCCTGCACCTCTCGCCAGCCGTGCTGGCGCAGCTTCAGCGTGACGTACGCCGAGGCGCGCAGGCCGGCGAGGACCGGGTCCACCACGGCGGCGTACCGGGTGATGACCCCCTCCTCCTGGAGCCTGCTGATCCGCGCATAGGCGTGGGCCCGGGAGATGTGCACCTTCTGGGCCAGTGCGGTGACCGACTGCCGGCCGTCCCGGGTCAGCTCCTCCAGGATGAGTTCGTCCACGGGGTCGATCCGTGCGGGTACCTTCTCCACGAGTCCTCCTCGGAGCGGACACGGCGGCGGGGTGGATCCACCGTGGAACGGCAGCCACTCACCGAGGTCAGGGGCGGATGATTCGTCCATCAGGATATGCCTGTATCTCCATTCCGTCCACAATACGCGGGGATGTGCGCGACGAACCATCGACCTGATCCAGACTGGAGGAACAAAATGGCTTCCACCGTGACCTGATGCACATCCTGAGCGTGCACCGGCGGGAAACCTCCAGGAGGAACGATGAGCGACGCCGTCCGTACGGACATCACCGAGGCCGCCCGCAGTTTCGGCATCACGCCGGAGGACTACATGCTGCCGGCGCGGCACCTGATCCGGATCGTCGATCAGGAGGGCACGGTCCTGCCCGAGGACCAGCAGGGCGCCGAGCCCGGTCACGAGTACCCGATCCCTGCCGACGATGAGCTGCTCGAGGCCTACCGCCGCCTGGTGGCCGGGCGGAGGATCAATGACCAGAACTCGGCGCTGGTGCGCCAGGGGCGGATGGCGGTCTACCCGTCCAGTCATGGCCAGGAGGCCTGCCAGGTGGCCGCCGGGGTGTGCCTGGCGGAGGACGACTGGCTGTTCCCCACCTACCGTGACACGGTGGCGGTGATCTCCCGCGGCGTGGACCCGGAGGAGGCCATGACGGTCTTCCGCGGAGACTGGCACGGCGGCTACGACCCGCGCCGGCACAAGGTGGGGATCCAGTCCACGCCGCTGACCACGCAGCTGTTGCACGCAGTGGGGGTGGCCCACGCCGCACGGCTGCGCGGGGAGGACACCGTGGTGGTGGCGCTGTGCGGTGACGGTGCCACGAGTGAGGGGGACTTCCACGAGGCGCTGAACTTCGCCGCCGTCTTCCACCTGCCGGTGATCTTCTTCGTGCAGAACAACCAGTACGCCATCTCCGTGCCCCTGGCCCGCCAGACCGTGGCCCCCTCCCTGGCCCACAAGGCCGTGGGCTACGGCATGGCGGGGGAGCGAGTGGACGGCAATGACCTGGTGGCCCTGCTGGCTGTCCTCGAACGCGGGGTCCGCCTGGTGCGTGGCGGAGCCGGTCCGCTGCTCGTGGAGGCCCACACCTACCGCATCCAGGCCCACACCAACGCTGACGACGCCACCCGCTACCGCGAGGACGAGGAGGTCCAGGAGTGGTTGGCGAGGGACCCGGTGAAGCGGATGCGCACCTATCTGACCGGACGCGGGCTGCTCACCGATGAGCTCCAGGCCCAGTACGAGCAGGAGGCCGAGCAGACCGCCGCTGCACTGCGCGAGGGCATGAACAGGGAGAGCACTCCGGATCCGCAGGACCTCTTCGCCCACGTCTACTCCACCCCCACCCCTCAACTGGCCGAGCAGTCCGCTCAGCTGGCCGAGGAACTCACCCGCGAGGAGGCATGATGAGCACCGTCCCCGAGACTGACCCCGAGACCGAGGTCGAGAACACCCCCAGCGACGCGCCGGCCACGCAGGCTGCGGTGGAGGCGGCCCGTGAGGCGTCCACCCGGGCCGGCGGCGCAGGCGTTCCCCAGCCGCGGCCCGATTCCCCGGCTGCCCCGGTGCCACCGGGCCCCGTGACCATGGCCAAGGCGCTCAACGCGGCCCTGGCAGATGCGATGACGGCCGAGGCCGGCGTGGTGGTCTTCGGTGAGGACGTGGGCACCCTCGGCGGGGTCTTCCGCATCACCGATGGACTGACGGACCGGTTCGGGACAGGCCGCTGCTTCGACACGCCGTTGGCGGAGTCCGGGATCGCCGGGATGAGCGTGGGCATGGCGATCAACGGGATGCGCCCCGTGATCGAGATGCAGTTCGACGCCTTCGCCTACCCGGCCTTCGAGCAGGTCGCCTCGCACATCGCCAAGATGCGCAACCGCACGCGGGGGGCCCTGCCCCTGCCGATCGTCATCCGCATCCCCTACGCCGGGGGCATCGGCGGCGTGGAGCACCACTGCGACTCCTCCGAGGCGTACTACGCGCACACGCCCGGCCTCAAGGTGGTCACCCCGGCCACCGTCACGGACGCCTATCTTCTGTTGCGTGCCGCCATCGACTCGGACGACCCCGTGGTGTTCCTGGAGCCGAAGAAGCTCTACTTCGCCAAGGACCGGGTGGACCTGGACGCTCTGCGGGAGCAGTACGAGTCGGGGCACGGTGCCGGAACGTCGGCGCGCGCAGCGCTGGAATCCGGCGGGGCCGCCGTCGCCCGTGCCGGAGCCGATGCGACGCTGATCGCCTACGGGCCCTCCCTGCCCACCGCGATGGCCGCGGCTGCCGCCGCGGCGGAGGAGGGGCGCTCGCTGGAAGTGGTGGACGTGCGGACCATCGTGCCCTTCGACGACGCCACCGTGACCGAGTCCGTCCGCCGGACCGGTCGGGCCCTGGTCATCTCCGAGGAGTCCGGCTATGCCTCCGTGGCCAGTGAGATCGCCGCGCGGGTGCAGGAACGCTGCTTCCACTCGCTGGCCGGGCCGGTGCTCCGCGTGACCGGCTTCGACATCCCCTATCCGGCGCCCAAGCTGGAACACCACTACCTGCCGTCGGTGGACCGCATCCTCGATGCCGTTGACGATCTGCAGTGGGAGGACTGAGAGATGACCGTCCGTACCTTCCTGCTCCCCGACCTGGGGGAGGGCCTGACCGAGGCCGACATCGTCCGGTGGCTCGTGGCCGCCGGTGACCCCGTGGCGGTGGACCAGCCGATCGCCGAGGTGGAGACCGCCAAGTCCCTCGTGGAGGTGCCCAGCCCCTTCGGTGGCACCGTGGCCACCCTGCATGCCGAGGCCGGCACCACCCTGGACGTGGGCCAGCCGCTGATCTCCGTGGAGGACGGTGCCGCACCCGCCGAGGGCGCCCTGAGCTACGCGGAGGAGGAGCGGGCCGGAGCCCGGCCGGAGCAGGCGGCCGCGGCGCAGCCCGCCGCGGCCGCCGGCGAGGTGGACGGGCCCGACGCCGGCTCCGGCAACGTCCTGATCGGCTACGGCACCCCGGGTGGTGGCGCCACGGGACGGACGCGACGGCGGAAGGTCGCGGCCGCTTCAGTCAGCCCGGCCGCCCCGGCCGGCCCTGCGGTGCATGAACCCGCGCGGCAGGCGCCGCGCGTGGTGAATCCGCTCGTGCGCCGGCTCGCCCGAGAGCATGGGGTGGACCTCACCGCCGTGCGGGGGACCGGGCCCGGTGGGCTGGTCATGCGTGCCGATGTGCTGTCCTCGGCTGGCGCAGCTGCACCCCCCGCAGTCCCCGCTGGCAAGGGCGGGGCTGCCGGGACTTCGTGGGCCCCAGAGCCCACCGATGCACTGGACCCGCGTACGGGGCTGACCGTGGCGGGCGTCGAGAAGGTGTCCGGCGTGCGCAAGGTGACGGCCGCGGCCATGACCCGTTCGCGGCAGGAGATCCCCGAGGCCACCATCTGGGTGGATGTGGACGTCACGCCGATGTTGCAGGCCCGCGCGCAGATGAAGGCGCGCGGCGATGGGCAGGTGCCGGGCCTGCTGGCCTTCGCCTCCCGGTTCGCGCTCGCGGGCCTGACCCGGTTCCCCGAACTGGCCATGCGGTTCGAGGAGGACGGCTCCGGCGGGCACCGGATCGTGTCCTTCGACGGCATCAACCTCGGCTTCGCCGTGCAGTCCGAGCGGGGACTGGTGGTCCCGTCCATCCGCGGCGCGCACCGGATGAGTGCGCGCGAGCTGGACGGCGAACTGCGCCGACTGACCGAGCTGGCACGCTCCGGGAAGGGCACCCCGCAGGACCTGTCCGGGGGCACCTTCACCATCAACAACTACGGCATCTTCGGCACGGACGGCTCGGCGGCGATCATCAACCACCCCGAGGTGGCGATCCTCGGCATGGGACGGATCATCGACCGGCCCTGGGTGGTGGACGGCGAGCTGGCCGTCCGCAAGGTGATGCAACTGTCCCTGGTGTTCGACCACCGGATCTGTGACGGCGGCACGGCCGGCGGCTTCCTGCGATTCGTGGCCGACTGCTTCGAGGACCCGGTGGGTCTGTTGGCGGACGCCTGACCGTCGATCCACGGAGTGCAGAACCAGAAAGGGTTGGGCCCGGCGCATGTGCGCCGGGCCCAACCCTTTTACTCGGAGGGGCGTCTAGTCCGTTGGACTAGTTGCCCCGGTTGAAGTTGTCGCTACCGTCGTTCTGCTGGCTGCCGCCGAAGCCGCCGTCGTTGGAGCCACTGTCGTTCTGGCCGCCAAACTGTGACTGGCCCTGATCTTCGTTTTCGAACTGTCCGGAGTTGGTTTCATTGGTCATGATGAGTCTCCTTCGATCTTGTTCAGGTGGACCGCAACTGGTGCAAGCCAAATCAAGCTATGGTCCTGACGCGATCGTGACAACCCCTATGGGCAGTTTGTTCCATCTCGCTCCGACAAGGGACATCGTCTCCATCTGCGCAATCATGAACCTGCGGGCAACCGGACCACCGATCCAGGCTGGAATCATGGGCGGCCGGTAGGTGGTGTACCTCAACGAGCAGCGTTGAGAGCTCGCTATGGGGTACTGCTCGGAGCCTCGAAGGTTGTGGTCTGGAAGTAGGAGGACATCAGCTGTTCGGCGGTGGCGGGCTCCATGAGGGTGGCCATGCCCCACACCATGAGCAGACCGAGCAGGACGCTGACCGCGATCCAGATCGCGGACAGGCGTCCGAGGAAGCGCAGCTCCCGGAGGCTCTCAGGGTCGCCATCGTTGGTCAGGGTGGCCCAGCCCAGGCGGGCGCGCTCCGTGGGATCGAGCGCGAGAGTGCCGCCGTCGATCCGGTTCGGGGCGGCGTCCGAGGTGCCGTCCCGCAGTGTGGCCACCGTCAGGCCGGTACGGTGCTCCTGGCGGAGGCGAAAGATCTGATCCCCGTGGCGGGCGAGCAGGATATCCTCGCCGAGGCTTCCCCCGGTGGCGCCGGTGAAGGGCCGGATGCTCGGGCGCCGCGACGGGCGGGCGTGCGCGGGGCGGGGGGACTCAGGACTCCTCATGATCTGACCATAGGCCGAGCTGCGGGCCCTGAACCCCGCAATGGCGGGCTTTGTCACCGAACTCACGCAGGGATGTGAGCCGGTGAATAGGCACCGTCACTGGCGGCTCACATCGTCAAGAAGTACGGAACCACCGGAGAATATTCTGCGGAACGATAAATTTGGTTCCAAAGTGACGTGATCTTGACTAAACTCTGGTGATGGCCATCACCGCGAACGCCCCCCAGCCCCAGGCCGCCCCTGACCTCGACCCCGTGGTGCTCGGCCGTCGCCTGCGCCACCTGCGTAAGGAGGCCGGGTTGACCCTGGACCAAGCCGCAGAAGCAGTCGGCGCCACCGGCTCCCACCTCTCTCTCGTGGAGAACGGCAAGCGCGAGCCCCGGCTCTCTCTGGTCTCCAAGCTCGCCGCACTCCACGGCGCCACGGTCGAGGACCTGCTGGCCACCGAGGCGCCCAGCCGAAGGGCCGCACTGGAGATCGCCGTGGAGAAGGCCCAGCGGACCGAGCACTACGCCACCCTCGGCCTACCCCAGATCAAGATCTCCCCGCGCACGCCCACGGAGGTGCTCGAGGTCATCGCCGGGCTGGAATCCGAGCTGAACCGGCGCATGGAGGAACAGGCCGCCACCCCGGAGGAGGCCCGGCGGGCCAACTCCGAACTGCGGCAGGAGATGAAGGAGCGCAACAACCACTACCCGGAACTGGAGCGTAAAGCGCAAGGCCTGCTGGACGCCGTCGGGCATTCCGGTGGTCCGCTGAGCCATCACGCCGCGGCCGACCTGGCGGAGCACCTGGGCTTCTCCGTGCATTCCGTCTCCAACCTGCCGCACTCCACCCGATCCGTGACGGACCTGAAGAACAAGCGCTTCTACCTGTCCCGGGCCCGCAACCCGGACCACGATCAGCGCTCGGTGCTGCTGCAGGCGATCGGCTCCTACGTGCTGGGTCACGGGGAGCCGGTGGACTACTCGGACTTCCTGCGCCAGCGCGTCTACACGAACTACTTCGCTGCGGCGCTGATGATGCCGCAGAAGGAGACGGTGAAGTTCCTCAAGAACGCGAAGGCGCAGCGGGACCTGGCGATCGAGGACGTGCGGGATGCCTTCGGCGTCTCCTACGAATCCGCGGCCCACCGATTCACGAATCTGGCGACCGAACACCTCGGGATCACCTGCCACTTCCAGAAGGTCCACGAGTCCGGAATCATCCACAAGGCCTATGAGAACGACGGCGTGTCCTTCCCTGCCGACCACACCGGGGCGATCGAGGGGCAACAGGTCTGCCGGAACTGGACCTCTCGTGAGGTGTTCAGCGTGGGGGACCGCTTCCGCGCCTTCAATCAGTACACGGACACCCCGGCCGGCACGTACTGGTGCACCGCCGTGGTGGAGGGCCACTCCTCGGGGTTCTACTCCCTGTCCATCGGCCTGCCCTTTGACCAGGCGAGGTGGTTCCGGGGAGCGGACACCACGTCCCGCTCCGTGTCCCGATGCCCGGATCCCACGTGCTGCCGCGTACCCTCACCGGACCTGGAGGCCGATTGGGGTGGGCACGCCTGGCCGGCGGCCCGTGCCAACGCGCATCTGTTGGCGGCCCTGCCGGCCGGTGCGTTCCCCGGCGTGGATGAGGTGGAGGTCTTCGAGTTCCTACGGGCCCAGCAAGGTCAGTCGCACGGAGGGGGAGAAGCCTAGGCCACGCAACGTCACATGTCTCGCATTTGTGCGAAAATGGAGGTCAGCCAAACTCGCGGAATGCACCCGGCCCGTGGACGGGTCAGGTGCTGGGGGAGGCCTTCGCACCGAAGGAAAGTGACATATACATGCAGTTGAGCCCCGGCAAGCTTGTTGTTCACCCCCACCACGGTCCCGCGGCGGTCACGAACCGTACGCATCGCACCGTGAAGGGGACGGAGGTGACCTACATCGAGCTCACCATCCGGAGCAACAATCTGGTGGTGTCCATCCCGGAGTCCAAGGTGGAGGAGATCGGCGTGCGCGAGGTGTACGGGCTCGCCCACCTGCGCACGCTGCTCGAGGTGGTACAGGAGCCCAGCGGCGTGGAGGAGAAGCAGTGGTCCCGCCGCATGAAGGCCAACCAGGAGAAGGTGGCCTCCGGTCTGCTGGAGCAGATCGCCGAGGTGGTCCGGGACCTGGGGCGCCGCCGGGACGTCAAGGGGCTGTCCATGGCGGAGAAGGATCTCTTCCGCAGCGCCCAGGCCCCGCTGGCCTCCGAGGTGGCCCTGGCCCTGGACGTCTCCGAGGACGAGGCCGTGGAGGTCATCGACGCCGTGGCCAACGGCGCCTCACTGGACGAGCTGGGCTTCGCCGCTGACGGTTCCGCGGCCGGTGCTGAGCCCGCCATGGCCTGATCCGGCTCCAGCCTTCGGCCCTGAGGATGGCCCCTTCCGACAGTGATGTCGGGAGGGGCCGTTTCACGTTCCGGGCCAACCGGCAACGCCTCCTTATCCCGTCCGTGCCCCTCCGTAGTGTCTGCCGTGCCTCAACCACCGGCACTCGACGCAACGCGGAACGGAAGGTTGATGCGCTTCCCGGCCCCGCCCCCCGCGTGGCCATCGCACCTGATCCATGAGGAGGATCCCATGTCATCCACCACCCACGGGACACCGCAGTACGGGGCTTCCGGGCACTCAGCTGGGGCACAGCCGCCGCTGCCCCCGGCGCCACCATCGCGTCCCGGCACCCCCGGAAAGGCGCTCTCGATCGTCGGGATCGTCCTCGGCGGACTGGCCCTGCTGTTGAGCTGGGTCCCCATCGTCAACAACCTCGCCTTCGTGCTCGGCCTGGTCGGGCTGGTCCTCGGCATCATTGGCCTAGTTCTGGCCATCCGCAAGCACGGTGCCAAGGCACTGTCCATCGTCGCGGTGGTGCTGTCCGTGCTCTCCCTGGTCGTCGTGTTCGCCACGCAGGCCTTCTACAGTGCAGTCCTGGAGGACGTCTCGGATGCTCTGGACGAGACCTCGTCCGAATCCTCCATCGAATCGGTCGCCGATACGGGATCCGAGGGTGAGGGGACGGCAGGGCCGAGCAGTGACGGCAGTGACAGCGGTGACGCAGCGGAGGAGCCGGCGGCTGGCCCCGCGTCCACGTCACTGTCGCTCGGTGAGCAGGCCACGGCCGGCCGTTACCTGGTAACGGTCGATGCGGTGGACTTGGAGGCCACTGACGCCGTGGTCGCCGCGAACACCTTCAACGAGGCTCCGGAGAACGGTCAGTACGTCACGGCTGACCTGACCGTGACCTTCGAGGGGGACGGCGCGGACGAGGGCATGCCCCTGTTCGACCTGGACGTGGAACTGCTCGGCGGCGACCAGCGCAACTACGCCACCTACGAGTGCATGGCCTCCCTGGGCGACTTCTCCGAGCAGACGGATGGTCTGCGCGCCGGCGGTTCGAGTTCCTTCCAGGTGTGCTTCGACATCCCCGAGGCCGCGGCCGAAGGTGCTGAAGTGCGGGTGGAGGACCAGCTCGACTTCGGCAGCGACCCCGTGGTGTGGGCGATCCCCTGAGTGAGTGATCCGCAGGGTAGCTCCGGGGATTGATGGTCAGTCTCCGGAGCCGCCCAGCCCGCCCAAGTCGTACACCCGGAATGTCACCGCGTAATCGGTGCCCGCGTACACGCCTCCCTCCCGCAGGATCTCCGGAATGAAGTCCTCGGGCCTCGGGTGGCCGGTCACGTGCTGTAGATAGGCCTCGTGGCGGCTCAGCGAGGCGACGGCGGCGTCCACCGCCACCTGATCCACGGGTGTCGCGTGAGTGGGGCGCTCATGGCCGGCCACCAACAGGGCGGAGGTGTGCCATTTCTGCAGGCCCTCGTCCTCTGCAAGCTCGCGGAAGACCCACGGGTTGTCCGCGTCCCGGACGGCGTCCACCACGGCCATCCCTGCCGCGCGGTGGTCCGCCTGGTTCAGTCCTCCGTAGGCCTCCACCTCGAAGTTGGCGGTCACCACCGCATCGGGACGGACCGTGCGGATCACGCGGGCGATGTCTCGCCGCAGGCCCAGCCCGTACTCCAGCATTCCGTCCGGATGGTCCAGGATCAGGAGATCTCCCACGCCCACCTCGTCACAGGCGTTGCGTTGTTCGCCAGCCCGCAGGGGCGCGACGACGTCCGGTGGCTCGGCCATGCCGGCCTCACCCGCGGTGAGTAGCAGATAGGTGACCTCCACGCCCCGAGCGGTCCACGCCGCCACGGCCGCCGAGGTGCCGTACTCCATGTCATCCGGATGGGCGACCACGCAGAGTATGCGGGACCAGGCGGAGTCGGGCAGCGGGGTGAGCAGCGGTTCGGTGCTGGTCATGACGACCTTCTCATCGGTGGAAATGCGCTTTTGTCCAGCGTACGTCGGCACCCCACTGGAGAGTAGTGCACCCCCGCAGTAGATGGATGCTCGGGAGTCACCGGTGACCGCATTCATTGAGCCGATCACCGGACTCCAATCGACCTAAAAAATATAGCCGGTGTGTTTTGACTAAGGCGTATGACCTACGGGATAGTCTCGAAGCATCCAAAATTTTTTCATGGGGAGCAAACATGCAGTTCACCGAACGTCTCTATTCATTGGCAGCCAAGCTTCAACAACAAAAGTCCATCCTGGAGACCGAGGAGGCGACTAAGAACGCCCTCGTCATGCCATTCATCTCCACGATTCTCGGGTACGACGTCTTCAATCCTCTGGAGGTGGTCCCCGAGTTCACTGCCGATGTGGGGATCAAGAAGGGCGAGAAGATCGACTATGCGATAGTTCATGGCGGTGAAGTGCAGATGCTCGTCGAGTGTAAGAAGTCGGCTGGAAAGTTGACGGTCGAGAATGCCTCTCAGTTGTACCGGTATTTCGCGGCCACGGACGCGAGAATCGCCATTCTGACTAATGGTGAGGAGTACCAGTTCTACACAGATCTGGATGCACCAAATCGCATGGACTCGAAGCCGTTCCTCGTTCTCGATCTGAATGACATCGACGAGTCCTTGATCCCAGAGCTACGGAAGCTGTCGAAAGAAGAATTCGATCTCGACTCAGTGGTCAACGCTGCCGAGGAGCTGAAGTACATCGGCGCCTTGAAACGTGCTATCGGCGGGTACTTCGCGGAGCCGAGCCCAGACTGGGTGAAGTTCTTGGTCACCGATGTCTACGAACGTCCGATCACCCAGAAGGTGCGAGACCAGTTCACTCCGCTGGTGGCCAAGGCTTGTCGCCAGTTCCTCAAGGACCAAGTCAACGACCGATTGAAAGCGGCACTGGGTGAAGCTGCGCCGGGTTCTGTCTCGGCGGAACTCGTTGAGAACGTGAAGAGTGAGGAGATCGTCGAGCGCGATCTCGAAGAGGCTAACGATGACGGTATCGAAACCACCGTCGAGGAACTCGAGGGTTTTCACATTGTTCGTGCCATTGTGTGCAGTGACGTCGAACCCAGCCGCGTAGTACACCGTGATGCTAAGTCCTACTTCGCTGTCATCCTCGACGACAACAATC
This sequence comes from Citricoccus nitrophenolicus, assembly GCF_047305825.1. Lineage (GTDB taxonomy): Bacteria > Actinomycetota > Actinomycetes > Actinomycetales > Micrococcaceae > Citricoccus > Citricoccus nitrophenolicus. The sequence goes on from NZ_CP063070.1 coordinate 2,367,377, forward strand.
GGAAGCCGATCGCGAGGTTGCACTTCAACCGAGCTCAGTAGTACCTGGGTATCTTCGATGAGAACAAGGCAGAAACTCGAATCCCGATCACCAGCCTCGTCGAGATCTATGCCCATGCAGACGCACTGCGGGCGTCCGTGAGCAGATACCTTTAGGCCGAGTTCGGAGCCGCTGGACCGAAGCACTAAGGCAAATCGAACTATTAACGCCCGGGTCGCGGTTGGGTGTAGCTGGTATTAGCGACCCAGCACGTGTCTCAAGGCGTCATCCAAGCCTGTGTGGCGGAAGGCGTAACCCGAGTCGAGGGCGCGGTCCGCACGGGCTCTCTGGTCCGCCTCGACGAGCAGCCGGTTGCCCTCGGAGCCGAGGACTGCGGTGGGGGCGGCTGATGGCAGGGGCACGGCCGAGGGGCGGCGCAGCACCTTGCCGAGGGTGGCGGCGAAGTCGCGCGACTGCACTGGATGCGGCGCCACACCGTTGACGGGGCCCTCCACGGTGCCGGTCAGGGCGGCGTGCGCGAAGAGTCCCGCGATGTCCTCGATGGAGATCCAGCTCTGCCATGGGTTGCGGTCCTTGCCCGTGCCCAGCGGGCCGCCGGCCCCGAGTAGGAACAGCGGCAGCACCTGCTGCAGGATGCCGCCGGCGGGCGTCAGGACCAGTCCGGTGCGGATCATGACTGTCCGCACCCCGGCGCGCGTGGCCGGGGCGGTGGCCCGTTCCCACTGCAGGCACATCTCGGCCAGGAAGTCGTCGCCGGGCGGAGCGGACTCTCGCAGCCCCTCGCCGTCCGGGCCGGCTCCGGCCTCGGCGCCGTAGTACCCGATGGCCGAGGCATTGATGAGTGAGCGCTGGCGGCCGTCCTCGGCCAACTCCGCCAAAGTGCGGGCGAACAGCCCGGTGGCAGCCAGCCTGGACTGCAGCATCTCGTCACGGTGGCTCTCCGTCAGGCGCCCGCCGATGGTCTCGCCGGAGAGGTTGACCACCGCGTCGACGTCCCGAAGTGCCTCGGCATCCAAGCGGCCGGCCGCCGGATCCCAGATGACGGTGTCCGCTGACGGCGGTGTCACGGCCCGGGAGCCGCCCCGCACCAGGCGGATGACCCGGTGTCCACCTCCTGTCAGCAATGCACACAACTGGCTGCCGATCAGCCCGCTGGCTCCGGAGACCGCGATGGTCAGGGGGCCGCCGTCGGCAGTGTCGATGGGGAATCCGGCATGGAAGTCCAGGTCACTGCGGAGCTGGGCGGCACGGAAGTCGAACTGCCGAGCCAACTCCTCTTCGAGGCGTTCCTCCGTCCACCGTCCGGCGCGAGACCAGGCGGCACCCTTGCGGCGCAGCACGGCGCCGGCGGGCAGCTCGTACTCGATGTGGTCCACGACCACACAGCCCGGCCGGCCCTCGGCCGTGTCCGCCTCGCCGGGAGCAGCGTCCTCGAAGGAGTGCGTGTGGACCCAGGATTTCAGCGGACCGGAGGACATCTCGTCGCGGAACATGTGCCCAGGCTCCAACGCCGTGTGGAGTGAGGTCCACGGTGCCTCGGGGGCGAACCACTGGGGCAGCCGGAAGGGGAGGACAGTCCTGGCCAGCCCGGCCGTGGACTCCAGTCCCAAGCCCAACGAGCCCGGGGCGCCCACACCCAATCGGGCGACGGAGCCGACGTCGAGCCCTTCCGGTTCTCGGCGCACGGATCCGGCGAACGGAGGCGTCAGGCGGACCAGCGCGCCCGGCCGGGAGAACCAGGTGAAGACGGTGGACCGGTCATGGGGGACCAACGTGCGGCGTTCGAAGACGGGCATGTGGCCACTCTTTCACACGTTTCGGATGGCCTCCCGGGCTGAGCGCTCCTCTCCCTCGGGGCTCGTCAGTCAGCGACTCGGAAACGCCGGGCGGCCGCACGGATGGCCTCGGCCGCACGGTCCGCATCCTTCACGTCGTTGTACAGGGCCGGTGAGACGCGCAGGACCTCGCCGGCCGCCACCCCTCCACGCCGAACGGTGAAGACGCCCCACTCGTCTGTCATGTAGTTCGCAATGGCGGTGGTCTGCGCCGAGGTGGTGTTGCCCGTGATCCGGAAGGCGGTGATGGCGCCATAGGTCAGGGGGTCCTCCGGGGTCAGGATCTCCACGTTCGGCACCTCCAGTACCTGATGCACCCAACGGTCGCGCAGCAGGCGCAGCCGTGCCTGTTTGTATGGGGCGCCCACGGCCGCATGGAAATCCAGGGCGGCCGGTACGGCGAGGTAGTTCGCCGAGTTGGCGGTGCCGGTGTGGATGCGGGAGCGAACATCCTCGGGTCCGTAGTCCTGGTCTCCGAAGTGGCGGTCGATGGCCGGCAGGCGGTCCTCCTGGATGTACATGAAACCGCAGCCCAGCGGGGCGCCGATCCACTTGTGGAGATTGAACCCCACGAAGGGGCTGCCGAGGTCCTTGACGCTGAAATCCAACTGGCCCCAGGAATGGGCGGCGTCAACAACAGTGTCCACACCGCGTGCGGCGGCCATCTCCGTGATGGCCGCGATCGGGGGAACCAGTCCGGTGCGGTGGGACACGTGGGTCAGCAGGAGCAGCTTGATCTTCGGATTCGTGGTGAGCAGCCGCTCGTAGTGGTCCAGCACCGCCTGGCGGGTGGCAGGTTCCGGCAGGTTCGTCTTGATGACCTCGACACCTCGGCGGTCCCGCAGCCATTCCATCGCGTACTGCATGGAGTCATAGTCCAGATCGGCGTAGGCCACGGCATCCCCGGGACCCAGCCGGTTGTACCCGGCGATGAGGGCCTGCAGTGCTTCGGTGGCGCCGCGGGTGATGGCGATCTCCTCCACGGACGCGCCGACCTCCTGGGCGATGCGGACGCGGACCTGTTCGACCTCCGAGCCGTACTCACGGCGCATGTACCAGGAGTTCTCGTGCTGGATCTTCTCCGTGGCCTGGGTGAAGGCCCGCCGCACGTTCTTCGGATTGGCGCCGAAGTAGCCGTTCTCGAAGTTGATCACGTCATCGGTCATGTCGTAATGGCGGGCGACGGATGCCCAGAAGCGCTCTTGGCCCGCGACATGCTCCGGAGAACCCTTCGGCGGCTTGGGCAGTGCGTTGCCAGCCTTGGAGGGGCGGCCCGGGGAGGCCGCGGCCGGTGAGGCCACGAGACCGCCCATGGCCAGCAGCCCGGCGCCTGCGGAGCCTGTGACGAGGGTCCTGCGGTTCAAATCCATGATGTTCTCCTACGGGAAGGGGCAAGGTACCGATCGGGGATTGCCGAGACGTGGTTGGAGTGCGCCAGAACAGTGTCTTGGTCTATGGCAACGGGACGGTGCCAGGAGGGTTGCCGGGAGTTGTCTTTATGCGTACCGGGGGATGCCTAGGGTGTTGGGGTGAGCGCTCCATACCCCGCAGTCCGAGGTCAGCCAGCCCTGTGGGGCCTGATGTGGATCGCCGTGTGGGGTTTCTCAGGCTTCTTCCTCAGCTACTCCACCATGGTGCCGATCAGCCTCGAACGGGGGCTGACGGCGGTCACCGGTGGCACCCTGCTGACCGTCATGATGCTCAGCGTGATCGCCGTGCAGCCGGCGGCCCCCGCGCTGCGCCAGAGGTGGGGCCCACGCCGGACCATCGGCTCCTCCCTGCTGCTGATGGCCGGCGGCCACGGCGCGAGCCTCCTCATCCCTCACCCGGTGGCGGCACTGCTGGTGACCGGCCTGGCCGTCGGCTGCGGCTTCGGGATCCTGGTGGTGGTGGCGACGGCGGCCGTCCCGGCGGTCTCCCGGCCGGGCCGAGCGGGGCGTGCGCTGGGGCAGTTCGGGGCGGCGACCTCGGCCGCCGCCGCCGTGGGTGCCCCGCTGGGGCTGTGGTTCAGCGGTGAGGTGCCACTGGAGACCTTCCGGCTCGTGGCGGCGGCCTGTGTGCTGCTGGCGTTCGCGACCCTGGGCGGCGTCCCGGACCGTGCCGCTGAGGTCTCCGGAGCGGTGGTGGACCCTCTGGGGAGCGCCGCGGAGGGCGAGGCCGGGCAGGGTGGCGAGGCCCGCGCGTCGGGCACCGGGTCCGGACCGGCAGCAGTGCGGTGGTGGGCCGCCTTGGGTCCGGTGCTGCTGCCGTTCCTGGTCAGCATGGCGGCCTACGGGCTGGTGATCGCCTTCGGGCCGGGCGGGGACACCGCAAACCCCGCACTGTTCATTGCGACCATGCAGGCCGCCTCCGTGGCCGGACGCTGGGTCTCGGGATCGTTGACGGACCGGCTCGACCCCACGGTGGTCTACACGGCCGGGATCGTGATGACGGCGGCCGGGATGGCGGCCGTGGCCCTGGTGGATTCACCCTGGCTCCTGGCCGGCTGCCTGGTGCTGATGGGTGTGGGGATCGGCACCGTGCAGTCCGCCAGCCTGGTGATGGCCTTCGCCCGGTCCCGCAACCACGGCCGGGCCAGTGTGGGCTGGAACATGAGCTTCGACACCGGGCTGGGGCTGGCCGGGGTGTTCGGCGGCGTGGGGTTCACCTACCTGGGCACAGAGGTCACCTTCGGCGGGGTGGCCTGCCTGATCCTGCTCGCGGGGATCCCGCTCTGGCTGCGCCGCAGGCGGTGAGACGGGCTCGGGCACAGAGTGACCGAACCACGTCATTCCAGTGGGGGTGAGGTCACTTTGCGCCCCGGCGGTGCCGGGGTGTGCCGGGCTGTGACAGACTGGTGCGCACGTCACGCACCCCGCGCGGGAGAGTGCCGTGAACCGGTCAGCGGCCCCGCCGCAGACCGGGCACGCGGCCGCCGAAGGAGCAATTTCTCCCCGAGAATCTCTCAGGCCCAGGTACCGCGCAGGGCATGACGACTCTGGAAAGCTCCGTGGGGTCAGCGCCCGGCGGACACCGACGGTGCAAGCCCGTATCCTCCAGATACGGGCGGAATCTCTCAGGTCCATGACAGAGCGGGGAGGTACTGATCCGTGCCCGCCGCGCCCTGGAGGAGACCCCATGAACGCCATGTATTCCACTGACGCCAACACCCAGCGCCACGAACCGAGGGACACCGCCTCGGCACCGTTCACTTCCCGCCACATCGGGCCCCGCCCCGCGGATGCCGAGCACATGCTCTCCGTGCTGGGCTTCGACTCCCTGGCGGATCTCGTGGACGCCGCCGTCCCGGCAGACATCCGCCAGGACACCCCGCTGGACCTGCCCCCGGCCCTGACCGAGGCTGCCGTGCTCGAGGACCTGCGGGCCATCGCGAACCGCAACATCGTGAAGACCCAGATGATCGGCCAGGGGTTCTTCGACACGGTGACCCCTCCCGTGGTGCTGCGCAAGGTGCTCGAGAACCCGGCCTGGTACACCGCGTACACCCCGTACCAGCCGGAGATCTCCCAGGGTCGGTTGGAGGCCCTGCTGAACTTCCAGACCATGGTCTCGGACCTCACGGGCCTGGAGATCGCCAATGCCTCCATGCTGGATGAGGCGTCCGCCGCTGCCGAGGCCGTGCTGCTGATGCACCGTGCCAACAAGAAGTCCGCCAGGACGGCGTCCGGCGGCATCACCCTGCTGGACGCAGACCTCTACCCGCAGACCCGCGCGGTGATCCAGGGGCGGGCCAGTGCCCTCGGCCTGGACGTGCGCACCGCGGACCTCGCTGCCGGCCTGCCCGCCGAGCTCGCCGCGGACCTGGACGAGAAGGGCCTGTGCGGGATCGTGCTGCAGCAGCCCGGTGACTCCGGCCGGGTCCAGGACCACACCGCGGTCATCGCACAGGCCAAGGAGCGCGGTGCCTTGGTCACCGTGGCCGCCGACCTGCTCTCCCTGGCCCTCATCACCCCTCCCGGCGAGCAGGGCGCGGACATCGCCGTGGGCAACACCCAGCGCTTCGGTGTGCCGTTGTTCTTCGGCGGGCCCCACGCCGCCTACATGGCCGTGCCCAAGGGCCTGGAGCGCCAGCTGCCCGGCCGCCTGGTGGGCGTCTCCCAGGACGCCGCCGGCCGCCCGGCCTACCGCCTGGCCTTGCAGACCCGCGAGCAGCACATCCGCCGGGAGAAGGCCACCTCCAACATCTGCACCGCCCAGGCGCTGCTGGCCATCACGGCCTCCATGTTCGCCGTCTACCACGGCCCGGAGGGCGTCACCGCGATCGCCGAGCACGCCCACCGCCAGGCCACCCGGCTGGCCGCCGCCCTGGAGGCCGCCGGATTCACGCTCACCCAGGACGCGTTCTTCGACACGGTCCAGGTCTCCGTTCCCGGTCTGGCCCGCACCGTGGTCACCGCGGCCGAGGCTGCCGGTGTCAACCTGCGCCTCGTGGACGCGGGAACGGTGGGCATCTCCTGTGACGAGACCACCACGGACGAGGACCTCGTGGCGGTGCTCTCGGCCTTCGGAGCCCCGCGGGAGTCCCTGCCCGGCAGGATCGGCGGGCCGGAAGCCACCGGCGACGCCGGCCCCTCGGCTTCGGCGCGCATCCCCGCCACCCAGCGGCGCAGCAGTGCGTTCATGACCCACCCGGTGTTCAACACCTACAAGTCTGAGACCCAGATGCTGCGCTACCTCAAGCGCCTCTCGGGTTACGACCTGGCGCTGGACCGCACCATGATCCCGTTGGGCTCGTGCACCATGAAACTCAACGCCACCGCGGAGATGGAGTCCATCTCCTGGCCGGAGTTCTGTTCGATCCACCCGTTCGCCCCGGACCATCAGACCGAGGGCTGGCGCTTCCTGCTGGGCGACCTCGAGGAGAAGCTGGCCGAGATCACCGGCTACGCCGCCGTGTCCATCCAGCCCAATGCCGGGTCACAGGGCGAATACGCGGGCCTGCTGGCCATCCGCCGCTTCCACCTGGACCACGGTGAGGGCGAGCGGGACGTCTGCCTGATCCCCGCCTCGGCGCACGGCACCAACGCCGCCTCCGCCGTGCTCGCGGGACTGAAGGTCGTGGTGGTGGCCACCGCCCCGGACGGCACCATCGACTCGGATGACCTCACGGCCAAGATCGAGGCCAACGCGGGCAAGGTCGCGGCCATCATGATCACCTATCCCTCCACGCACGGCGTCTACGACGCGGACGTGAGGGAGGTCTGCCGCAAGGTCCACGAGGCCGGCGGTCAGGTGTACATCGACGGTGCGAACCTCAACGCGCTCGTGGGACTGGCGCAGCCGGGCAAGTTCGGCGGGGACGTCTCCCACCTGAACCTCCACAAGACCTTCTGCATCCCCCACGGCGGCGGCGGCCCGGGCGTGGGGCCGGTGGCCGTGGCCGAGCACCTCAAGCCCTACCTGCCCAGCGCCGAGCGGCCGATCACCTCGGCTCCCTACGGCTCGGCCGGCGTGATGCCGATCTCCTGGGCGTACCTGTACCTGATGGGCGCCGAGGGCCTCACGGACGCCACCCGCCACGCGCTGCTGAACGCCAACTACGTGGCCAAGCGTCTCGGCGAGAAGTTCCCCATCCTCTACACGGGGGAGACCGGGCTGGTGGCCCACGAGTGCATCCTGGACCTGCGCGAGCTCACCGCGAGGTCCGGTGTCACGGCCGAGGACGTCTGCAAGCGGCTGATCGACTATGGCTTCCACGCCCCCACGCTCGCGTTCCCGGTGGCGGGCACCCTGATGATGGAGCCGACCGAGTCCGAGGATCTGGCGGAGATCGACCGATTCATCGACGCCATGATCGCCATCCACGCCGAGATGGAGGCCACCACCCCGGAGACCCTGGGTGCCTCCGTGCTGCGCAACGCCCCCCACCCGGCCGAGGTGCTCACCGCGGACGAGTGGGACCGGAGGTACCCGCGCTCACAGGCCGCCTACCCGGTGGACTCGCTGCGCCGGGACAAGTACTTCCCGCCGGTGGGCCGCATCGACGGTGCCTGGGGAGACCGCAACCTGTTCTGCTCCTGCCCGCCGATCGAGTCCTTCGAGAACTAGGCCCGAACAGAGGAACCCGCTCATGTCTGAGAATCGCAGTCTGAACACCACCCCGCTGCAGGGGGTCCATGAGGAGGCAGGTGCCTCCTTCACGGACTTCGGCGGGTGGCAGATGCCCCTGAAGTACGGCTCGGAACTGGCGGAGCACCAGGCCGTGCGAACCTCCGCCGGGCTCTTCGACCTCTCTCACATGGGGGAGGTCCGGGTGACGGGGCCACAGGCGGCCGAGGCCCTGGACTACGCCCTCACCGCCCGGATCACCGCCGTGGCGCCGGGCAAGGCCAAGTACTCCCTGATCTGCACGGAATCCGGGACCATCCTGGATGACCTGATCGTCTACCGGCTGGATGGCGGGGAGGATGATGCGGCCCGCGAGTTCCTGGTGGTGCCCAACGCCGGCAACGCCTCCGCGGTGGCCGCCGCGCTGACGGAGCGTTCTGCCGGGTTCGAGGCCACGGTGCACAACGAGTCCGCGCAGACTGCCCTGGTCGCCGTGCAGGGGCCGGAGGCGGCACGGATCGTGGCGGTTGTCCTTTCGGCGGGCGAGGCCGCGGCGCTCGAGGGCCTCAACTACTACTCGGCCCGCCGGGCCACCCTTCGCACCGGTGGGGAGACGGCGGACGTGCCGGTCCTCATGGCGCGCACCGGCTACACCGGCGAGGACGGCTTCGAGCTGATCATCGGGCCCGTGTCAGACCGCGGCGTGCTCTCCACCGAGGCCACCGGCGTCTGGAACGTCCTGCTGGACGCCGCGGGGGAACTCGGCGTCGAGCTGCTGCCGTGCGGTCTGGCGAGCCGGGACTCGCTGCGCCTGGAGGCCGGCATGCCTCTCTACGGCAACGAGCTGGACCTGGGTCACCTGCCCAGCGAGTCAGGGGCCGGGGGTGCTGTCCCCTTGAAGTCCAAGCAGACGGACTTCGTGGGCCGGGAGTCCCTGCTGGCGGCGCGCGAGGCCGGGACCGGTATCACCACCGGACAGGCCGTCGTCGCCTTGCGCGGCGCTGGCCGCCGGGCGGCCCGGGCCGGCTATGCCGTGCTGGACGCGGAAGGTCAACGGATCGGCGAGGTCACCTCCGGCATCCCCAGCCCGACTCTGGGCTACCCGATCGCGCTCGCCCGGGTGGACATCGGATTCCGGGAGGCCGGCACAGAACTCGCGGTTGACCTGCGCGGCAAGGCCGAGCCGTTCACCGTGGTGGAGGCACCGTTCTATCGCCGCGCATGATTCCGTGGCGCGGCTACCCGCTTGGTAGACTTCGCTGAGCCTGCGGGCCCGCCTCGTCCCTCGCCCACCCGGCGTCACCCCATTGCAGGAAGACCATGACAGAACAGCAGACCGCCCGACGGTTCCCCGTCCCGGCCATCATCGCGTTCGTCCTGGTGGCCGCCCTGCTGCTGACGCTGGCTGTCCTGAGCACCATCAAGAGTGTCCGCACCGCGGCCTCTGACGCCACGGTGGTCCGGGTGCAGGATGGTCAGACGATCGTGGTGAACAGGGACGGCACGGAGGAGACCGTGACGCTCGCCGGGGTGCTGGCGCCGGTGCCGGCGGGCGAGGGGAAGGAACCCACGGTGGAGAACTGCCTGGGCGAGGAGTCCACGGCGAACCTCTCCGGCCTGCTCGAGCCGGGGGACACCGTGCGCCTGGAGTACCCCGATGACGCTGACGGACCACGCGGCACCCGGCTGGCCCTGGTTCACCACGGCGGCCGGACCACCAACACCCAGCAGGTCGAGGCGGGACTGGCCGTGCCCCTGCGTGAGCAGCCCATGGAGCATTTCGGCACCGAGCTGCGCGAGGCCCAGGAGACCGCCCGCACCGAGGGGGGCGGCTTGTATTCGCCGGGGGAGCCCTGCACCCTGGCCGGTCGGATCGCCCCCGCCCTGACCGTGCTGCAGGATCTGCCGGAGGCACACCCTGATTCCTCGGGGACGGCGGACACCCAGATCGAGGCGGTCGAGGCCGCGGTCGAGGAGGGCATCTCTGCCGAGAAGGTCTTCGCGACCATCGACCCGGAGGGCAGCTCGCTCGCCTCCCTCGCCTGGGGCCAGGACCTGCCGCGGATGCAGGATCGGTTGAACGGGGCGCTGTCCTCGGCGCAGTCCGACCTCGACTCGCTGAGATCCACTCGCGACGTCCTGTTGACCCGCGAACGCGAGGAGCAGGCCCGCAAGGAGGAGGAAGCTCGCAAGGCGGCCGCTGCCGCGGCTGCCGAGGCCGAGCGCCAACGCCAGGAGGCCGCGGCTGCCGCCCAGCGGGCCGAGCAGCAGCGGCAGGAAGAGGCTGCACAACGGCAGCGGGCTCAGGAGAGCGCCAAGGCCAAGGAAAGTGCCGAGGCCAAGGAGAGTGCCAAGGCAGAGGAGAGCCCCACTCCGGAGGAGTCCGAGTCGGCATCTCCGACTCCATCCCCGACTCCGTCCTCCACGCCCCCGCCGTCCAGCCCGTCACCCAGCAGCGAGTCGGCCAGCAGCCCGGACGATTCGGAGAGTGAGAGCGAAGGCTAGTAGCCGGCTGCGGCAGTTGTCAGTCGAGTGCGAGGGTGACAAGTCCCAGCTGGGCCGCCCGGATGATCACCTGGACGCGGTCCCGGACGTCGAGCTTGTCCATGATCTTGGTGAGGTTGGCCTTGATGGTGGACTCGGAGATGTGCAGTTCCTCAGCCATCTCGGGGTTGGAGCGGCCGCGGGCGAGCAGCCGGAGCACGTCCAGCTCCCGTGGGGTCAGGTCCGAGCCGTCCGGATCGCCGGGAAAGACGGCGGATCTCCCGACGCCGGCCCCGTCGCCTTCGATGGAGGAGAGCAGCTTGCGCGTCACGGCGGGCGAGAGGACTGATTCTCCGCGGTGCACACTCCAGATGGCACCGATGATGGCCTCCGGGGCGGCGTCCTTGAGCAGGTATCCGGCGGCGCCGGCGCGGAGGGCGGGCACCAGGTAGGGCTCGGAGGTGAAGGTGGTGATGGCGAGGACCTTGGTGTTCGGCAGCTCGGTGGCGATCCGCTCGGTGGCCTCCACCCCACCCATGACGGGCATCTGCATGTCCATCAGCACCACGTCCGGCCGGGTGGCCCGGCTGGATTCCACGCCTTCCTCCCCGTTGGCGGCGATGCCCACGCACTCCATGTTGGAGGAGGATTCCACCAGCATCCTGAGCGCTCCGCTCATCAGGGGCTGGTCGTCCACGATGAGCACCTTGAGGTGGGATGTGCTGGATTCCGACATGGATACAGCGTAGCGGCCGGGCGGGCAACCGAGCCTGATCAGAGCGGAGACGACGCTGCGTCGTCGGGCGGGGTGGAGAACCTGAACCTTTGAATATCCTGAGAGGACGCGCTGAATGTGGAGAACATCACTCGCGCCAGTGATAATGAGGGCATGAAACTCCCCTTCAAGGCCGCTGCGGCCGCTGTGCTCGTCTCCTCCGCCCTCTTCGCTGCCCCGGCTGCTGCCGCGGACGCCCCGACCTCCGGCTCTGTGCTCCCCTCCACGTTCCAGACCCAGCCCAAGAGCTCCACGGGTGGCATGTCCACCATGGGGGCCGGTAACGGTTCGCAGGTGTATTGGTGCAACTACTGGGGATGGTTCTGCTGAGCCAGACGCAGTATGGGTAACTACCAACCGGCCGGCTCCGTCGAGGAGCTGGCCGGTTTTTGGTCTTCTCGGTCGTTGGGCCGGGGCTCGCTCATCATCATTTCTCTGGTGGTGACGGTGTCCATGGTCTCCGATCTGGCAACGAGCGCGGCAGGCGATGCCCGGATCGATGCAGGCGGAACGCTGGTGGTGCTGCTGGCGTGCTTGTCCTTCTACGTGCTCTGGACCCGATCCACGTTTGCGTTCACGGCCATGCTCCCGGCACTCGTCACCAGTCACCTGGTGGACTCGTTCGCCCTGATCATGCTGGCTTTACCGGTCATGCTGGGTTTCGTGGCCGCGACGGCAACTCGCTGGTTCAGCGTCGCGGCACTTGGCGCGGCTGCCCTGTGGGCTATTTTGGTGCCCTGGTCCACGCCCGAGAGCGCTGAAGCCATGTGGATGGCCCTCATCCTCATCCTGGTCGGGTGGGGCATCGGCAATTTCGTGGGTTTGATGGTGGATCGCCGGCGCCAGGACCAGATCCGCGTGGCTGATGCCACTCGGAGGGCGGCGAGGGCTGCACAGGACGAGCGCCGGTCCCTGGCCAGGGATCTCCATGACATCGTGGCGCATAACCTGACGATCATCTCGATGCAGGCCCGCGCCGCAAGCTATGCCGACACTGATGACTCGGCCCGCGAGGCGGTGAACGTCATCGGGGACTCTGCGGGTGAGGCTCTCGTGGATCTGCGCCGCATGCTCTCCCTGCTTCAGGCCGAGGGGCTGGTGGCCGGAGACCAGGAGAGCGCGCAGCGAGACCTCGGGGAAGGCGCCTCGGCCCTGGATCTCGAGTACGGGGCCGTGAAGTTCGGGCGCATGCTGGAAGGCCTCGGCATCGAGACCACCGTGGAGACCTCCGGCCTGGACCAGGACATCCCGCAGAGCGTGGAGACGGCTCTGTATCGCGTGCTCCAGGAGGCCATCACCAATGTGGCCAAGCACTCCGCGGAAGGCGGCCAGTGCCACCTGGAGGTTCGCGTGCTGGGGGACAACCTGGAGCTGGCCGTTGACAACACGTTGCCTTCGCCCGGGACGGCCCATCGCGCGGGATGGAACTCCTCCGCCAGCGGGCTGATCGGTATGCGGGACCGCGTGGATGCCTTCGGCGGGACGATGTCCTCCGCGCGTGACGGGCGTTGGTGGAGGGTCCGCGCCTCCGTGCCGCTCCATGGGGCAGCGGCCTGAATCGGCTCAATGTGACATGCGTCACATTGTGCCTTCAAAGACTGTCCAATGGTCCAATGGCGGCAATCTCCACCGACTGGTTAACCTAGAAGGGCCCCATGAGACGGTGCACACGGATCGGACGGTGGAACTAGCCCGGGGGGATACGGGCCCACCAATCCAATATCCGCTGAGAGGCGGTGGCCTAGCCACCGCCTCTCAGGTGTTTAAGGCGTTGGATGGAAGCACGCCACTCTCGGACCGAAACCGGTATTAGGGTGTCGTGAATGAACGCCCCGTCTGGCGCGGTCGCTGGACAGCCAGCAAGCGCGCGTACCGCTTGGATCCCCATCGTCATCGCTGGCGTGGCCGCAGCCATGCACATCTGGAAGCTGCCCGAGGCCCTGTCCTTCGTCCAAGCGGACCTGGGCATGACACTGATCGAATCGGGTGTCCTGTTGGGCATCGTCCAAGTCGGTTCGATGCTCCTGGGCCTGGGCGTCTCGCTCTTCTCCGAGGTCCTGGGGCTACGCCGGACCCTGCTGATCGGGCTCTCGCTGCTGACCGCCGGGTCCCTGGCCGGGGCGTTCGCCGAGACCACGGGATTCCTGATGACCACCCGGGCCGTGGAGGGCGTCGGCTTCCTGATGGCCACGGTGGTGTGCCCGCCGCTCATCCGCCTGATCACGCCACCCGCCCGGACGAACATCGCCATGGGCTGGTGGGGCTCCTTCCAGGGCCTGGCCACCTTCACGGCGGTCCTGGTCTCCACGTTGCTGCTGACCAGTGTCAACTGGCAGGTCTGGTGGATCCTGATGGCGGTGATCACCGCAGCCACCATTCCGATGATCCTGACCTTCGTCCCGCCTCCTCCCTCTGACCGTGACTCCAACGTCCGGCTCGCAGCCCGGCGGGTGGGGGCCACCGTCAAGACCTTGACGCCGTGGATCGCCGGGGTGGTCTTCGCCTGCTACTCGCTGCAATGGGGATCGGTGATCGGTTTCCTGCCGACCATCTTCGACGAGGCCGGCGTCGGAGGACTCTGGCCCGGCGTCGTCACCGCCGTGGTGGGTGGGGTGAACGGCGTGGGCAACATCGTCACCGGCCGGCTCCACCAGCGCGGGGTGCCGATGCGGCGGCTCGTGCTGATCGGCCTGGCCACCATGGGCCTCACCTCGGTCATCACGTTCGCGCCGGACTGGACCGGTGTCCCGGGAGGGCTGGCCGTCCAGATCGCAGCGGTCGCCTTGTTCTCCGGCGTCGGGGCGCTCGTCCCCGCCACCCTGAACCGGATCGCCGTGGACATCGCCCCGCCCAACGGATCCGGGGCCGCCGCCATGGGCCTGATGGTCCAGATCTACAACGGGGCCAACTTCGTGGGACCCATCATCCTGGCCGCGATCGCGACCGCGGCGGGCAGCTGGCACTACTCCTGGGTCATGACCCTGGGGGCCACACTGATCGGTGTCCTGTTGGCCTGGCGGTTCCTGACCGCCCGCCGCCTCGGCATCGACTACCAGCACCGCGGCTAGCTGGCCGCCTCAGGGCAGGAAGAAGACTCAGTCGCAGCCGGTGGGACCGCAGGCCTGGCCGTTGAGGTCATCGGGCTGCACCATCTGCAGCGGCTGGGACTCGGCCCAGGTCTGTTGGAGGGCCTGCGCGAAGACCTCCACGGGCTGGGCGCCGGAGATGCCGTACTTGCGCTCCAGGACGAAGAACGGGACGCCGGTGACACCCAGGGTCTGAGCCGTGGCGAGGTCTTGACTGACGGCGGTCTCCCACCGGTCCTCCTCCAGGGCTTCGCGCACCTGCTCGGCGGTCAGCCCGGCAGCGGTGCCGAGCTCCATGAGCACGTCCTCGCTGCCGATGTTCCTGCCGTCCTCGAAGTGGGCCCGGAACAGCTGCTCCTCCAGCCGCTCCGCGGTCTCCAGCGAGGCGGACTTGGCGCGTTGGATGACGCGGTGGGCCTTCCGGGAGTTCGCCACCACGAGGGAGTCGAAGTCGTAGTCCAGTCCCTCCGCGGCGGCCTGCTCGGTCACATGCGCCAACATCGCGGTCACCTGCTCGCGGGGCATGCCCTTGGCCTCGGAGAGGTAGTCGATCTCCCGGCGGTGATCGTGCTCGGGCAGCGTGGGATCGAGCTGGAAGCTCTTCCACTCCACCTCGACCCGGTCACGGTGCTCGAACGTTTCCAGGGCCCTCTCGAACCGGCGCTTGCCGATGAAGCACCACGGGCAGCCGACGTCGGAGAAAATCTCGATCTTCACCTCAGGCACAACCGGGGGTGGGCCGGGGGTATTCCTGGCCGGCCGGCGTCGGGAATCAGCAGGGCACCGGCCGGACGCCTCAGGCGCGGCGCAGGCCGCCCTGCCAGAGGGCGTCGAAGGGGGTGTTGCCGGCGACGCGCTGCTTGATGCCCTCGGTGACGAACTCCTTGGCGCGGCGGGCGGCCTGCAGCGGGGTGGCGCCCTTGGCCAGCTCCGCGGTGACGGCGGCAGCCAGGGAGCAGCCGGCCCCGGAGACCGCATGATCGCCGATCTTCGGGGCGGAGAGCACCTCAAGGGTCTCGCCGTCGTAGAACACGTCCTGGGCGTCCGGGCCGTCGAGCCGGATGCCGCCCTTGGCCAGGACTGCCGCGCCGGAGACCACGTGGATGCGCTGCGCGGCCTCCTTCAGGTCATCCAGGGTACGGATCTGCACGCCGGAGAGCTGCTCGGACTCGAAGTGGTTGGGGGTGGTGAAGGTGGCCAGCGGGAGCAGCTCGGCCTTCAGGGCACGGTCCGTGTCCAGGGCGTGGCCGGGCTCCTGGCCCTTGCAGATCAGCACCGGATCCAGGACCACGTGGTCCCACTCCTGGGCCTTCAGGGCGGTGGCCACCGTGGAGATGGTCTCCGGAGAGCCCATCATGCCCAGCTTCGTGGTCTTCAGGGTGCCGGCGTAGTCGGCCTGGATGGCCTCCAACTGGTGGGCGATGACGTCCTGCTGGACCGGCACGAAGCGGTGATTCCAGTCGTCCTTCGGGTCGAAGGCGACGATGCAGGTCAGGGCCACCATGCCGAAGGCACCGAGTTCCTGGAAGGTCTTCAGATCTGCTTGGGCCCCGGCGCCGCCGGTCGCCTCCGAGCCGGCGATGGTCAGGGCGAGAGCGGGGGTACCGGAGGTGTGCGCATCATGCGAGTCGGTGGAAGACATGCCCACCATGTTAATCCCATTCGGGGGCGGTGGCCGGTCAGGCAGCGGCGGCGGCCTCGGGGCGGACCTGGCTGACCAGAGGCCGGGCGAGGGCGCGGCCCAAGGCCATCAGGATGGCGGCTGGGAAGCCGACCACGGGGATGAGCATGGGGACCAATCCGCCGGCGCCGGAGAACAGGACGGCCAGGCCGTAGAGCATGCCGACGAGGGCGTAACCCAAAACGTGGATCCACTGATTCGTCTTGAACCGGAAGAGCCAGTTCACCAGCAGGCACATCGGCAGGCCGATCACCATGCCGGCCACGCCGACCACCGTCAACAGCGGTGCGAGGGAGCCGTAGGACTGCAGGGCCGGGATGAGGTTCAGGACCAGCACGAGTGCCGCCATGGCCAGGTTCGGTGCCAACCAGGCCACCAGGAACCCGTAGAGGGACATCTTCAGCCGGGCGCGGGGCCCGGAGGAAGGCCGCGTGCGGCGGCTGGGCTTGACCGGAATGGGCGTGGTCATGGGTGGGGCTCCAGAAGTGGCGGTGTCGCGAGGGCCGTGCCAGTCTACCGGCGGGGCCGAGGGCGCGTCAGCCGAAGGCCACGCCGTCCATCAGCTTGCGGGCGGTGCGGACGCTGCCGGTGACGAGCACGGCGTCATCACCCGGGACGCCTCCGGCAGCTGACTCGGCCGCGGTCTCCACCACCAGGTCCGTGTGCCCCGTGGGGTGCTCCACCCGGAGATCCCGGGTGGTGTGATCACCGGACAGCGCCGAAGCCACCGTGCCCGGCACCTGCCAGGCCACCGCGGCCGAGGCGGCGGCGAAGACCCCGATCGCCTCATGCACGCGCTTCGGGATGAAGCAGCGGGTGTTGAACGCGCCGCCGTCCCGCGCCGGGGACACCAGACACACCTTGGGGACGGTGGCGTCTGTGACCTCGCCGAGCCCCATCACGGCGCCGGCCTCGAGCCGGATGGCCTCCACCGCGGCGCACAGCTGGGCGTCTGCCTCCAGTGCCGCCGGCTCCTCGGTGCCGTCCACTCCCAGATCGGCCGCGCGGACCACGACGACGGGCATCCCGTTGTCCACGCAGGTCACCTCGACCCCGGCGAAGGTATCGCTGAGGTTCCCCGTGGGAAAGAGGGCCCCACAGCTGGAACCGGCGGTCCCGCGGTAATCCAGCACCACCGGGGCCGCAGACCCGGGGACCCCGGCGATCTCCGTGTCACCGGCGTACGAGACCCGGCCGCCCGGCGTCGTGACCAGGGCCCGGGCCACCGATCCGGTGTTGATCATGTGGATGGTCACCTCGGTGGTGCCGTCTTGGGCGGGGACCAGTCCGCGTTCAACGGCGAAGGGGCCCACCCCGACCAGGATGTTGCCGCAGTTCTGCTGGTCCGAGACCAGGGCGCGGTCCACGGAGACCTGCAGGAAGAGGTAGTCGACCCCGCCGTCCGGGCGGGCCGAGACCACGGCGACCTTGCTGGTCAGCGGGTGGGCACCGCCGAGCCCGTCGATCTGCCGAGCATCGGGTGAGCCCATGAGCCGGAGCAGCAGTGCGTCCCGCTCGGCAGGGTCGGACGGCAGGTCCTCAGCGAGGAAGTACAGTCCCTTGGACGTGCCTCCGCGCATCTGCATGCACCGGACCTGCGTGGAGGGTTCGATGGTGGCAGACATGAGGCCTCTCTTCTCCGGTACTCCCGGGTGGGCTGCTTCTGTGACAATATTGTTCACAATCAGATCCATCATGGCGGACGATCGGGGGAGATTTCCAGTGGCCACAGCGATACGTGCCAGCGCCGCAGTGAATGCGACCGCGGTGGCGGACCAGATCCGGGCCGCCGTCTTCGCTGGCGAGCTCGTGCCGAACCAGCGGCTCGTGGAGGCTGACCTGGCTGAGATGTACGGGGCCAGCCGAGGGCACGTACGCGCGGCGCTGGCCGAACTGACGGTGGAGGGCGTGGTGGAGCGGATCCAGAACCGGGGTGCCCGGGTGCGCTCCGTGCCCCTGGCAGAGGCCTTGGAGATCGTGGAGGTCCGCGCCGCCCTCGAGGCCCTGTGCGCCGCCCGCGCGGCCAACCGCCTCACGGACGAGGAGGCCCTGGTCCTCCGGAGGATCGGTGCCGACATGGAGTCCGCCGTGGAGGCTGGAGATCAGGCGGCCTATGCCCAGGGCAACACGGAACTGCACTCCACGCTCATCCGGCTGTCCGGGCAGCAGACGGCGGCCGCCACCATCGACAGGCTCCGGGCCCAGGCCGTTCGGTTCCAGTACCGGCTGTTCGCGAAGCCCGGGCGTTCGCAGCAGTCCCTGCCCGAGCACCTGGCCATCATCGAGGCCGTCTGCGCCCGGGAGCCGCAGGCCGCCGCCCGAGCCATGCGTGAGCACCTGATGTCCGTGGGTCAAGCGATCGAGGAGTCGGCCAGCTCCGCCGTCTGACGCCCCCTCACTCGGCGCGCAGCGGGTCCCTGCTGGTCTCTCGGGACAGTGCGACAGCCACGAGTGAGACCACGGCGGCGGCCATGAGGAACCACCCCGGGGCCACCACGTTGCCGCTCGTGGCGATGAGCCAAGTGGCTACGAGCGGTGCCGTGCCGCCGAAGAGGGCGTTGGAGAGATTGAAGCTCACGGCGAAGCCCGAGTAGCGGACCTGCGTGGGGAACATCTCGGCCAAGAAGCTCGGCAGGGTCCCATCGTTGAGCGTCAGCATGCCACCGAGCATGATCTGCACCAGCAGGATCACCAGGAAGTTGTCCGTGTCCAGCAGGTAGAACGCGGGAACCGTGAAGAGGATGAAGGACACCGAGGCGCTCATCAGCACCCGCTTGCGGCCGAAGCGGTCGGACAGCGAGCCGGTCACGAAGATGAAGCCGATGTAGGTGGCCAGGGCGACCGTGGTGGCGAGGTAGGAGGAGGTGCTGTCCAGGCCGAGCTCCTCGGACAGGTAGGTCGGCATGTAGGAGAGGATCACGTAGAAGCCCACGGCGTTGAGCAGTACGGCGCCGGAGGCCTGCAGGAGCCGTCCCCAGTGCTCTCGGAACAGGGCGCTCACGGGGGCCTTGACGGCCTCGTCCTTCACCGCCATCTCCCGGAAGGCCGGTGTGTCCTCCAGCTTGGAGCGGATATACCGGCCGATCAGGCCCATGGGTGCCGCCAGGAGGAAGGGCAGCCGCCAGCCCCATTCGATCATCTGCTGGTCGTCCAGGGTGGCCGTCAGCACGGTCGCGATGAGCGAGCCGAGCAGCAGTCCGGTGGCCGTGCTGGCCGGGACCACGGCCGCATAGATCCCGCGCTTCCGCGGTGGTGCGTATTCCACCAGGAAGGCCGAGGCGCCGGCGTATTCGCCGGAGGCGGAGAATCCCTGGATCAGCCGGAGGACGAGCAGGGCCAGGGGCGCCCAGATGCCGATGGCCGCGTAGCCGGGGATCAGGGCGATGAGGAACGTGGCCAGGGACATGATGAGGATGGACCAGGACAATGCCACCCTCCGCCCGAAGCGGTCTCCGACATGACCCCAGAAGAAGCCGCCGAGTGGGCGGACGAGGAAGGACACGGCGAACAGCGAGAACGTCATCATCAGCCCGGTGGCAGGATCCGAGTCCGGGAAGAACACCGCCGAGATGGTCACGGCGAGGTAGCCGTACATGGCGTAGTCGAACCACTCGACGAAGTTGCCGATGAAGCTGGCTCCCACCACGCGCCGCCGGGTGGCTGGGTCCACCGGCTTGTGGGTCTGACCGCTGAGGGTGGTCCTGGTGGCGGGTTCGGCCATCGCGGTGGCGCGTTGCTCGTGGTGCTCGGGACTCATGGGGCCTCTTCTCCGGAGTTGCATTCATTGCAAATGAGTTGCAGTGTGCGTGTCCGGACTAGTGTGGCGATGTGACTCCCGTCACGTCAAGGGGTGGCCCGCCCGGCCGCGAGGGCCTTCTGATGCGTGGCGACGCCGGAGGGTTTGGCCTGCAGGCGCGCGGCATCGCGGCGCCTGCCTTCTGGATGGCTCCGGTGTGTCCGGTGGCCTCTGCGCTTACGTGGGCCCAGCACCCAGGCGCCGGGAGATCTGCGTGGCGGCATCCCGGCAGTGGGCGGTGAGCTCGGGGATCCGCTCGGCTGGGACGCGGTAGCGGGGGGCGGCCAGCAGTACGGTGGCCACCACCTCCCCACGGTGGTCCAGCACGGGAGCCGCGATGCCCACCTCGTCCGCCTGTGTCTCGCCGTGGTTGACGGCGTGGCCCTCACGGCGCACCGCCGCGAGCCGTTCGAGGTAGGCCGCCGGCTGCGTGGCCTCGCTGGGGGAGTCGAAGGCAATGCGTCCGGAGCCCAGCAGGGCGTGCACGCGCTCGGCTGGCTCGTGTGCCATGAACACCTGGACGCTCGCGCTCAGGCCGGTGGTGTAGCGGCTGCCGAGGACTGAGGTGTGTTTGACCTGCTGGCGGCTGGGGACCTGCTCCACGGTGACCGCGGCGGTGCCGTCCCAGATGTTCAGCGCCGCCGTCTCGGCCGTGGTCTCCGAGAGCTCGCGCAGATCGGCCATGGCGATGCGCCGGACGTCCAGGCCCGCCAGCAGGGGTCCGGCGACGGCGATCAGCCCCAGGCCCAGCCGGTACTTTCGGGAGGCCTCGTCCCGCTCCACCACCTTCTCCTGCTCGAGCGTGGCCAGTATCCGGGAGACGCTGGACTTGTGGAGGCCGACCTGGGCGGCGATCTCGGTGACGCCCAGGACCGGCTCCTCCACCGTGAAGCAGCGGATGACCTGCAGGACGTTGACGATCACCGAGGTGCCGCGCGCTGCGCTGGCACTCTCCGGGCCGGCGTCGTTCCCGGTGCTGGTGGTGCTCATGGTGATCCTTCCGGAACGCGGCGCTGACTTGGTGTCCATCACACGATGCCATGACCCGGGCCCCTGCGGGGGAACCGGGCCAGGGCGGGGTGTGGACGACCGACCGGTCTAGGCGTCGATGATGTTGTTCTCCGGGCCGAAGCCGAACTTCGTGATGTTCTCCACGCCGCCGTCCTCGCCGATCACGAGGATGTCATGCTCGCGGTAGCCACCGGCCCCGGGCTCGCCGTCCATGACGGTGATCATCGGCTCCATGGAGACCACCATGCCCGGCTCGAGCACGGTATCGACATCCTCGCGCAACTCCAGGCCGGCCTCGCGCCCGTAGTAGTGGGAGAGCACGCCGAAGGAGTGACCGTAGCCGAAGGTGCGGTTGGGCAGCAGGCCGTGGCCGATGTAGATCTCGTTCAGCTCGTGGGCGATGTCCTTGCAGACGGCGCCGGGCTTGATCAATTCCAGGCCTGCGCGGTGTACCTCCACGTTGACGTTCCACAGTTCCAGGCTGCGCTCGTCCGGTTGGCCGAGGAACAGGGTGCGCTCCAGGGCGGTGTAGTAGCCCGAGGTCATGGGGAAGCAGTTCAGGGAGAGGATGTCCCCGCGCTGCAGCTTCCGGGTGGTGGCCCAGTTGTGCGCGCCATCCGTGTTGATGCCGGACTGGAACCAGACCCAGGTGTCCCGGACCTCGCGGTGCGGAAAGGTCTGGGCGATCTCGTGGACCATGGCCTCGGTGCCGATCAGGGCGACCTCGTACTCTGAGATGCCCTCGCGGATGGCGGCCTTGATGGCCTCGCCGCCGAGATCCCCGATGCGGGCGCCGTGCTTGATGACCTCGATCTCCTCGGCGGACTTGATCATGCGCTGGCGCATGGCGTCCTGGGAGACGTCCAGCAGCTCGGCGCCTTCGAAGGCGTCCTGGATGCGCTGGCGGGTCAGTCCGGGCAGGAAGTCGTCCTCCACGCCGATCCGAGAGGCCTTCACGCCGTCCCGCCTCAGGGCCTCCTGCAGCCCGTGGAAGAAGTTGTCCCGCTTCCAGTCCGTGTAGACGATGTTCTCGCCGTAGCTGGTACGCCAGGGCATGCCCGCGTCGATGTTGGCCGTCACGGTGGTCGAATTGGTTGCGGTCACCACGAGGGCGTAGTTGCGGCCGAAGGTGGTGTAGAGGAAGTCCGAGTAGTACTTGATCCCGTGGTAGCTGGTCAGGATGACGGCGTCCATGGCCTTCTCGGCCATGATCCGGCGCAGGCCGGTCAGGCGGCGCTCGAACTCGGCATCCGAGAAGGTCAGCTGCTGCTTGGAGCCGTTGTGCAGGGTCTTCAGGCGCTCCAGCTCGGAGACGGACTGGGCGGTGTTGGAGGTGGTGGTCATGGTGTACTCCTCAAGACTGGGTTGCGTTAAGCGCAACGGTGTTGCATTGATTCTGTGATGTGTGGCGGGTCACGTCAAGGGGTTCTGCAAGAAACCTCAGCTGGGCAGGCCGAGTTCCCCGATCAGATCCCCGGTGAGCTCCGCGATGACCTGCTCGAACAGCAGCCGACCCTTCGCGGCCGAGGAGCCGTCCGGGGCTGAGAGGCACCCGGTCTCCGGGGTCCTCGAGGGGTCCACCGGAAGGCGATCGAACCGCGGCAGGTTCGCCGGGGGGTGGGTCACGGCGCGGTCCATGGCGACGAGCCCCGGATGCAGGTGCAGCATGAGCGAGGTCTCCAGCACCCCGCCGTGCTCGATGTCCCAGCCGGGGAAGCCGTTGGGGTAGACCGTGCTGAGGGTCTCCTCGGTGACGTAGTCCCAGTAGGAGAGCAGCAGGACCGTGGGGCCGGCCGGATCGGGCAGGCCGGCTCCGGGTGGCGTGGCGCGCACGTCACCGAGCGCCAGGTCCGCGGCCTCGTAGAGGAACTGGTAGTTCTCGTAGTGTCCGTTGAGGATCACGAGGTTCTTCACGCCCTGGGACAGGAACCCGGAGATGAGGCAGCGTGCCTGGGCGATCAGGGCCCCGGCATCCAGGCTGACGGTCCCGGGCAGGTGGTTCCCGCCGCCGGACTTCTGCTGCGACTTGTAGCCGTAGGACAACGGCTCGGCGACCTTGGCGCCGATCCGGGACGCCACGGCCTCGGCGAGGGTCGAGGACAGGGTGGCGTCCGTTCCCAGGGGCAGGTGGGGGCCGTGCTGTTCGAAGGCGCCGGCCGGGAGGATCACGGTGGAGTGCGCTCCGGCCACCCAGTCCCGGTAGGTGTGGGCATCCAGGTGGGCCAGCCGGGTGGGCTGGGCTGTGGGGTCGGTGGTCACTGCTGGGACTTCCTCTCCGTGTGGGTGTGGTAACCGTAGGGGTCCTGGACGTCGGTCAGTGTCCCCGGGCCCACGCCCAGGCGCGGGTCGAGGTGCGGGATGCCGTCCGCGTCCACGGTGTCGTCCTCCTCGCGGCGCCCCGGATCGTTGATGTCCTTCTCCAACTGCCGTACCTCGCGGTCACGGGCGCGGAGTCTGCGTATCAGGTTGGCGATCATCAGCACGATGACGAAGGAGAACGGGAAGCCGCCGATGATCGTGCCGGTCTGGACGGTGTCGATGGCATCCACGCCGCCGATCGAGAGCAGCACCAGCGCGACGGTGGCGATGCTGGCCACCAGGACCACGCGGAACCAGGGGCCGGACTTCTTCGGTGCCGAGACGAACTCGGCCAGTGCATAGGTGCCGGAGTCCAGGGAGGTGACGTAGTAGGTGGCCACCAGGACGGTCGCCACGATGACCAGCAGCGTGCCGATCCACGGCACCATGTCCAGCATGGAGAACAGGGCGGAGGAGGTGTCCTCGGCGGCGTCGGCGGAGATCTGGCCTGATTCGTTGTCATAGTGGATGCCGGCGGAGCCGATGATGCCCACCCAGACCATGACGATCAGGGACGGGATGATGGTCACGCCCAGGACGAACTGGCGGATGGTGCGGCCGCGGGAGATGCGGGCGATGAAGCCGGCCACGAAGGGGGAGAAGGCGATCACCCAGCACCAGATGAAGACGGTCCACCAGCCGTTCCAGCTGTCCGACCACTCCGCCAGCGGAGTCCCGGCGCTCTCGGCCCCGGCGAAGAAGCTCATCGGGATGAAGTGCTGGACGAAGGAGCCGAAGGTCTGGGAGATGTTGGACAGCAGGTAGACGGTGGGACCGAAGACGAACACGGCGATGACCAGGGCGATGCTCAGGATCGAGTTCGTCTCACTGATGCGCTTCATCCCCTTGTTCACTCCGACGAGGGCCGAGGCGGCCGTCAGGATGCCGAAGGCCAGGATGACGATGATCCAGACCACGGTGCTGCCCTCGAATGGAAGCACCTTGGTGGCGCCGGAGGTGAACTGCATCGCGGCGAAGCCGAAGGACGTGGCCAGGCCGAGCACGGTGGCGATGATGGCCAGCAGCTCGATGACGACGCCGGCCGGCCGCTGGGCGCGCTGCGGCAGGATGTCCACGGTCGCCTCGCGGAACGTGAGGGTCTTGCCGAGGTTGTGGTGGGAGTACGCGAGGCAGACCGCCACGATGCAGTACATGGCCCAGGCGGTCAGGCCCCAATGGAAGTAGGTCCATACGAGGCCTCCCTCGCCCGGGTTGGCACCCGTGGGGATGACGGGGGTCTCCTCACGCAGCATGATGGGTTCTGCCACGGACCAGAAGATCAGCCCGATGCCCTGCCCGCAGGCGAAGAGCATGGAGTACCAGGCGAAATTGCTGTGCTCGGGCCGGGCCTTGGGTCCGCCGAGGCGCACGGTCCCGACCCTGCTGATGCACAGCCAGGCGCAGACGCCCACGGCGATGAGCGAATAGGCCACGAACCACCACGTGAATCCGCCGGTGACGAAGGTCCGCAGGCGCCCGATCAGGGTGGCGGCCCCCTCCGGGTTGACCGTCACGGCCACCACGGCGGCGATGATCAGCACCGGCGGCAGGACCATGATGATGGCCCGGTCCAGAGGTGGGATGATCCGGCCTCGGAATCGCGGGAGGGTGACCTTCCGTTCGCTCCCAGCAGCGGGGCTGTACTCGGTGCGGGTGGCGGATTTCTCAGGGGTGGACATGTCGACTTCCTCCAGGCGGCACAGTCGCTGGCTGTTGCACTTATGGCAACGCGGTTGCACTAAACAATGACAGTGACCCAGGTCACCGTCAAGGCCTGGCCGGGAGGACGTCAGATGACGCTGCGGACCGCTGCGTTGAAGTGGCGGACGTGCTCGGCGGCGATCTGCTCCGCACGCTCGGCCTCGCCGTCGAGGATCGCCTCCAGGAGTCCCAGGTGCTCGCGGATATGCCCCGTGACGTCCGGGAGGCGGTCCACCACCACGCACCAGATCCGGGTGGCGAGGTTGTCCAGGCGGACCAGTGACTCCTCGAGATGGTGATTCCCCGCGGTGCGGTAGACCAGGCGGTGGACCTCCAGGTCCAGCGCCATGACGTCCCGCAGGGCGGCGTCGTGCCCCAGCGCTCCGATGCTGCCGCGGGCCTGGGTCAAGGCCTCCCGGGTCTCCGGGTCCACGTTCTCCGCCGCCTTGCGGGCAGCCAGCGGCTCGAGGAGCTGGCGGACCTCGGAGACGGCTGCCAACTCGGTGATGTCCACGCGGGTGGCGAAGGTCCCTCGGCGGGGATAGGAGATCACCAGGTGATCTGTCTCCAGGCGCTTCATCGCCTCCCGCAGGGGGGTGCGTCCGAAGCCGAGCTCGGCGACCAGCTGACCCTCGTTCAGGGGCTCGCCCGGGGCGATGTCCAGCATGATCAGCCGGTCCCGCAGGGTGCGATAGGCCTGCTCGGCGAGTGAGAGTTCCGGGCTGGCGAGGTCCGTGGCGGTACTCATGGCGTCCTTCGGGTGGGCTCTCGGCGAACCGTGAGAGGTGGCGAGTGGTCGGCAGGCCTTGACGGCCTGTGATCCCCATCATACTCTTGACCGCATCTTGATATATCAGTTGTCTTCCAGAACTTCCATGAGTTCTCGATCCGCGCCGCAGGAGGCACCGTGACCCAGACCCGTGAGTCCGCCCAGACCGTCCCCGCCGAACTGACCGCCGAGCTGGCCCAGTTGGACCCGGAGATCGCCGGTCACATCGATGCCGAGCTGGGCCGCCAGCGGGACGGACTGGAGATGATCGCCTCGGAGAACCACACCGCGGCCGCCGTCATGCAGGCCCAGGGCTCGGTGCTGACCAACAAGTACGCGGAGGGGTATCCCGGGCGCCGGTACTACGGCGGCTGCGAGCACGTGGACGCCGTGGAGACCTTGGCGATCGAGCGGGTCAAGGCGCTGTTCGGCGCCGACTTCGCCAACGTGCAGCCCCACTCCGGCGCCCAGGCCAACGCCTCGGTGATGCACGCGCTGATCCGCCCCGGGGACACCGTCCTCGGCCTGAACCTGGCCCACGGCGGCCACCTGACCCACGGCATGAAGATCAACTTCTCCGGACGGCTCTACAACATCGTGGCGTACGGGGTGGACGAGTCCACCCACCAGGTGGACATGGACGAGGTGGCTCGCCTGGCCCGGGAGAGCAAGCCGCAGCTCATCATCGCCGGCTGGTCCGCCTACCCGCGTCAGCTCGACTTCGCCCGCTTCCGCGAGATCGCCGACGAGGTGGGCGCCTACCTGATGGTGGACATGGCCCACTTCGCCGGGCTCGTGGCCACCGGGCTGCACCCGTCCCCGGTGCCGCACGCCCACGTGGTCACCTCCACCACCCACAAGACCCTGGCCGGACCGCGCGGCGGCATCATCCTGACCAATGACGCGGACATCGCCAAGAAGGTCAACTCCGCCGTGTTCCCCGGTCAGCAGGGCGGTCCCCTGGAGCACGTGATCGCCGGCAAGGCCGTGGCCTTCAAAGTCGCCGCCTCGGAAGGTTTCCGGGACCGCCAGGAACGGACGCTGGCCGGTGCGCGGATCCTCGCCGAGCGGCTCACGCAGCCCGACGTGGCCGAGCACGGCATCACCGTCCTCACCGGTGGAACCGACGTGCACCTGGCCCTGGTGGACCTGCGGGACTCCCCGCTGGACGGTCAGCAGGGCGAGGACCTGCTCGCGGCCGTGGACATCACCACCAACCGCAATGCCGTCCCCTTCGATCCGCGTCCCCCGATGGTCACCTCCGGGCTGCGCATCGGCACCCCCGCCCTGGCCACCCGCGGATTCGGCGAGGAGGCCTTCCTCGAGGTCGCGGACATCATCGCCGAGACGCTCACGGCCGGCGCCGCGAGTGCCGCGGCCGGCGGCGCCGGGGTGCCCACCGAGGTCCTGAATGGACTGGGGGAGCGTGTCCGGGTGCTGGCGGCAGCCCACCCGCTGTACCCGAACCTGACCGACCACCTCACCCCGAACTCGAACACGAAGGGAGCCTGACATGGCCGAGAAGCTTCCGGAGCACCCTGATGTCCTGTGGCGCAACCCTGACCCGAAGTCCAGCTATGACGCAGTGATCGTCGGCGGCGGCGGCCATGGTCTGGCGACCGCCTACTACCTGGCCTCGCAGCACGGGATGACGAACATCGCCATCCTGGAACGCGGCTGGCTGGCCGGCGGGAACATGGCCCGCAACACCACGATCATCCGCTCGAACTACCTGTGGGACGAGTCGGCCGCCATCTACGAGCACTCCCTCAAGCTGTGGGAGGGCCTGCCGGAGGAGCTGGAGTACGACTTCCTGTTCTCCCAGCGCGGCGTGATGAACCTGGCCCACACCCTGCAGGACGTCCGCGAGTCCCAGCGCCGCGTCAACGCCAACGTGCTCAACGGCGTGGACGCCGAGTGGTTGGACCCGCAGCAGGTCAAGGAGGCCTGCCCCATCATCAACATCGGGGATGACATCCGGTACCCCGTCATGGGCGCCACCTACCAGCCTCGCGCCGGGATCGCCAAGCACGATCACGTGGCCTGGGCCTTCGCCCGCAAGTGTGACGAGATGGGTGTGGACATCATCCAGAACTGCGAGGTCACCGGCTTCATCAAGGACGGCGACCGCGTGGTGGGCGTGGAGACCTCCCGAGGCCGGATCAACGCCGGCAAGGTCGGTCTCGCCGCGGCCGGGCACTCCTCCGTCCTGGCCGACCTGGCCGGTTTCCGGCTGCCGATCCAGTCCCACCCGCTGCAGGCGTTGGTCTCCGAGCTCTTCGAGCCGGTCCACCCCACCGTGGTGATGTCCAACCACATCCACGTCTATGTCTCGCAGGCCCACAAGGGCGAGCTGGTCATGGGTGCGGGCCTCGACGCCTACAACGGCTACGGTCAGCGCGGTGCCTTCCACGTGGTGGAGGAGCAGCTGGCCGCCGCGTGCGAGCTGTTCCCGATCTTCTCCCGGGCGCACCTGCTGCGCACCTGGGGCGGGATCGTGGACACCACCTTCGATGCCTCTCCGATCATCTCGCCCACCCCGATCGACGAGCTCTACGTCAACTGCGGCTGGGGCACGGGCGGCTTCAAGGGCACACCGGCCTCCGGCTACACCTTCGCCCACACCATCGCCACCGGCGAGGCCCACGCCCTGAACGCACCGTTCGCGCTGGACCGCTTCGAGACCGGGCACCTCATCGACGAGCACGGCGCCGCAGCCGTGGCCCACTGACGGGAGAATCATGCTGCTGATCGACTGCCCGCACTGCGGGCCACGCAACGAGACCGAATTCCACTACGGGGGCCAGGCCCACGTCGCCTACCCCGAGGACCCGCACGCCCTGGATGACCGCGGCTGGGCCGAGTACCTGTTCTACCGGGACAACCCCAAGGGGATGTTCGCCGAGCGCTGGCAGCACGGCGGCGGCTGCCGCAAGTGGTTCAACGCGCTGCGGGACACGCATACCTATGAGTTTGAGGCCACCTACCCCGCGGGACAGTCCCGGCCCGACGCCGGCGCCATCCCTGCCAGCACCGATGGAGGATCCCTGTGAGCACCGCCAACACCCGGCGCCTCGAGCCCGGCCTCGCCCCCGGCCACAGCCTCGACCGCAGCCGCGAGATCACCTTCACGGTGGACGGCACCGACTACACCGGACACCCCGGGGACACCCTGGCCAGCGCCCTCATCGCCAACGGCCGTCTCGACTGCGGCGACTCCCTCTATGAACGCCGCCCGCGCGGCATCCTCGCGGCGGGTGTGGAGGAGTCCAACGCCCTCGTCACCGTGGCCTCACGATTCCCCGGCCACGCCGATGAGTCCATGCTGCCTGCCACCACGGTGGGACTGACCGAGGGGATGCGGGCCACCTATCTCTCGGGGCTGGGCGTCATGGACCCTGCCCGGGACGAGGCCGTCTATGACCACAAGTTCGTCCACGCGGACGTGCTGGTGGTCGGGGCGGGCCCCGCCGGACTGGCCGCCGCCCGTGAGGCCGGCAAGTCGGGTGCCCGCACCATCCTCATGGACGATCAGCCCACTCCCGGTGGCTCCCTGCTCTCGGGCCGCGCCGGCGACGGCGAGGACACGATCGACGAGATGGACGCCCGCTCCTGGGCGGTGTCCACCCTGGACCGGCTGGCCCACGCAGAGGACTTCACCTATCTGCCGCGCACCACGGCCTTCGGCTCCTATGACGCCAACTTCGTGGTGGCGGTGGAGTCCCGCACGGACCACCTGCCCGCCCGAGAGCGGCCCGGGGTGTCCCGCCAGCGGATCTGGCACGTTCGCGCCAGTCAGGTGGTCCTGGCCACCGGCGCCCACGAGCGTCCGCTGGTCTTCGCGAACAACGACCGCCCCGGGGTCATGCTCGCCGGCGCCGTACGCACCTACCTGAACCGGTATGCCGCGCTGGCCGGCGAGCGGATCGCGGTGGCCACCACCAACGATTCCGCCTACCGTCTCGTCGCGGACCTGCAGGCCGCCGGCGTCACCGTGACGGCCGTCGTCGACTCCCGGCCGGAGGCCTCGGCCACCGCGCTGAAGGTCCTCGAGGCCACAGGCGTGCGCGGGATCTTCGGTGCCGCTGTGGTGGACACCGCCGGTGACGGCCCCGCCGGGCGCATCAGCGGCATCACCGTCTCCGCCCTGGACTCCGAAGGCGCCCTGACCGGCCAGCCGGAGTCCCTGGAGGTGGATCTGCTCGCCGTCTCCGGCGGCCACTCGCCGGTGGTGCACCTGCACAGCCAGCGTCAGGGCCGGCTCCGCTGGGATCAGACGCTCGCGGCGTTCGTGCCGGCTGCCGCGGTGAAGGACCAGCAGACCGCGGGAGCCATGACCGGATCCGGGAGCCTGCGTGAGGCCCTGGTCCAGGGCGCCGAAGCCGGGCACCGCGCGGCCCAGGCGACCGGTTCCTCCGCCCCGCTGCTGATCCCGGATGCGCCCGCGGCCGGCGTGCAGGGGGCCATCCGGCCGGTCTGGCTCGCCCCGGCCCTGCAGGGGGAGCCCGCTGACTGGACCACCCACTTCGTGGACCTCCAGCGTGACCAGACCGTGGCGGACGTGCTGCGCGCCACCGGCGCCGGAATGCGTTCGGTGGAGCACGTCAAGCGCTACACCTCCATCTCCACCGCCAATGACCAGGGCAAGACCTCCGGGGTCAACGCGATCGGCGTGATCGCCGCGGCCCTGAACGAGGGCGACCTCGGGGAGATCGGCACCACCACGTTCCGGGCGCCCTTCACCCCCGTGGCCTTCGCCGCCGTGGCCGGACGCCGCCGTGGGGAGCTGTTCGACCCGGCGCGTGTCACCTCGATCCACCCCTGGCACGTACAGGCCGGGGCTGAGTTCGAGGACGTGGGCCAGTGGAAGCGCCCCTGGTACTACCCGCAGCCCGGGGAGGACCTGGACGCCGCCGTGTACCGCGAGTGCGCCGCCGTGCGTGACTCGGTGGGATTCATGGACGGCTCCACCCTCGGCAAGATCGAGATCCGCGGGGCGGACGCCGCCGAGTTCCTCAACCGCATCTACACCAACGGCTTCCTCAAGCTCAAGGAAGGGATGGGGCGCTACGGGCTGATGTGCTCGGCGGACGGCATGCTCTTCGACGACGGCGTGACCATGCGCCTGGAGCAGGACCGCTTCTTCATGACCACCACCACCGGCGGGGCCGCGAAGGTCCTGGACTGGCTGGAGGAGTGGCACCAGACCGAGTGGCCGGAGCTGGACGTGGTGTGCACCTCGGTGACCGAGCAGTGGAACACCATCGCCGTCGTCGGACCGAAGTCCCGGGACGTGGTGGCCAAGCTGGCCCCCGAGCTGGACGTCTCCAACGAGGCCTTCCCGTTCATGGCCTTCCGCGAGACCACCCTGGCCAACGGCACCCGCGCCCGGGTCTGCCGCATCTCCTTCTCCGGGGAGCTCGCCTTCGAGATCAACGTGGAGGCCTTCTCCGGCCTGTCCACCTGGGAGGCCGTGGCAGCGGCCGGCGCCGAGTTCGGGATCACCCCGTACGGCACCGAGACCATGCACGTGTTGCGCGCCGAGAAGGGCTTCATCATCATCGGCCAGGACACGGACGGCACGGTGACACCGCAGGACGCCGGGATGGACTGGGCGGTGTCCACGAGGAAGGACTTCGTGGGCAACCGCTCCTTCTCCCGGGCGCACACCGCCCGCGAGGATCGCCGCCACCTGGTGGGTGTTCTGCCCGTGGACCGCACCACGCGTCTCGCGGAGGGTGCCCAGCTGGTGACGGCCGGGACCCCCCTGACGCCCGACGCCGGCCCGGTCGCCATGATCGGGCACGTCACCTCCTCCTACAACTCGCCCGCGCTCGGCCGGACCTTCGGTCTGGCCCTGGTGGACAACGGCCGGAACCGGATCGGCGAGATCGTGCGCTCGCCGATCGGCGCCGGCGGTCCGGACGGCGAGAACTACGTCGAGGTGGAGATCGCCTCGCCCATCCTCTACGACCCCGAAGGGAACCGCCGTGATGGCTGAGAACCTGATGACCCGAACCCTGCGCACCTCTCCGGCGGCCCACCTGGCGGGCTTCATGGAGGCCGCCGACGTGACCGGTGCTCGCGCCGTGACCCTGAGGGAGCTGCCCTTCGCCGTCCAGATCGGCCTCCGGGCCAGCCCGGACAGCGTCTCTGCCCAGGCCCTGGAGGACGTCCTCGGGGTGGGGCTCCCGGCCCGGCACGGAGAGGTGACCGGTGACGGCGCCGGCCAGCACGTGCTGTGGCTGTCCCCGGACGAGTTCCTGGCCGTGGACGTCTCCCGTGAACAGGTCGCGGGGGACGTGGACTCCCTCGAGGCCGCCCTGCAGGGTCTGCCCGGCCAGGCCCTGGACCTCTCCGCCAATCGAACGATCCTCGTGCTGGCCGGGCCCTCTGCCCGGGCGGTCCTGGAGAAGGGCTGTCAGGCGGATCTGCACCCGCGCGCCTTCCCCGTGGGCCAGGCGATCGTCACGGCCGTGGGCGTGGTCCCGGTGTTGCTCCACCGTTCCGGCGAGGAGGAGTACCGCGTCTACCCCCGTGCGTCCTTCGCCGACTATCTCGTACGCTGGTTGGTGGACTCCATGGAGGAGTTCCGGCAGGAGGACGTGCTGTGACCTTGAGCGTGCTGGACCTGTTCTCCATCGGCTTGGGGCCGTCGTCGTCCCACACGGTGGGGCCCATGCGGGCCGCCCGCCTCTTCGCCCGGGGGCTGGCCGAGGACAAGACCCTGCCGGAGGTGGCCCGGATCAAGGCCGTCCTCTACGGCTCGCTCGGTGCCACTGGCGAAGGGCATGGCTCGGACAACGCCGTGATCATGGGCCTGGCCGGCCGGGACCCCGAGACCATCGGTGCGGAGGAGGCCCCGCAGGTGGTGGCCGAGGCGGTCAACACCGGCCTGCTGGCATTGGACGGGACCCACGAGGTCTCCTTCAACAAGGGCGAGGACGTGGTGCTCAACGGCTGGGAGTCACTCCCCGGCCACCCCAATGGCCTGCGGATCACCGCCTACGCGGCGGACGACTCCGTGCTGGCCGAGGAGGACTACTACTCCGTGGGTGGTGGGTTCGTGGTGACGGCGCA